>NZ_CP025003.1:3770372-5027163 GCF_002812485.1 Dickeya fangzhongdai | reverse complement strand
TACGCATGGATAAGGCTGCGCCGGGGTGCGCCGCGCGGAAAGCGGCTTTACCGTGACGATCCCGATCCTGGGATCGCTAGCGGGACGGCGGATCATAACCTAAACCACGCCAGAGATCTCCCCTTTCCACACAGTTTTGATCCTTTTTATCCACAGGCTCTTCTTATAGTATGCGCCAACTCCGGCTTTCCATACGGGCCGTCCGTGCGGTTACCCACAACCCGCCTGTAGATCCCAAAAAGGTCTTAAGCATAAACGTAATCGGGACGATCAGCGGTGATGCGGATCATGATCCCGCCGACAGGATCGCAGGCGGATCCTTGCGCTTTGTCGCAGAGTCCGTATAATTCCCGGCCTGCGCGTAGCGCCTGTTTTCTGTGCTGAGCGGACAGTTTTTGTGCTTAGCAGACGAAAAGTCCGGGACAACCGGAAAGTTTCAGGCGGGTAAAACGCGGATGTTAATTGACTCGGGACTGTACAATTATTACAATCCCGCCTCTTTATTATGCGATAGAGGCGTCGGTCACTTTTCACGCCGAGTAGCCAAACGCGTTTACTGTGAAGTCTTAAATCAAGTTTAGGTAGAAATCGCCATGAAACGCACTTTCCAACCGTCCGTATTGAAGCGTAACCGTAGCCACGGTTTCCGTGCTCGTATGGCCACTAAAAATGGTCGTCAGGTTCTGGCCCGCCGTCGTGCGAAAGGCCGTACTCGTCTGACTGTTTCCAAGTAATAAAAGCTAACCCTTCGAGTGGTTACGCTCGCTTTTCCCAGGGAGTTACGTCTGTTAACTCCCAGCCATTTCTCTTTCGTCTTCCAGCAGCCACAACGGGCCGGTACGCCGCAGATCACTATCCTCGGTCGCCCAAATACGCTGGGACACCCTCGTATTGGTCTTACCGTCGCAAAAAAGCACGTCAGACGGGCTCATGAACGCAACCGCATCAAGCGCCTGACGCGTGAAAGCTTTCGTTTGCACCAGCACGAACTGCCCGCGATGGACTTTGTCGTCATCGCCAAAAAAGGGGTGTCTGAACTGGATAACCGTACGCTAACGGAAGCGTTGGAAAAATTATGGCGCCGTCACTGTCGTTTGGCTCACGCCTGCTGATTGGCCTGATACGCGGGTATCAACGCTTTATCAGTCCGCTACTTGGACCGCACTGCCGCTTTCAGCCGTCGTGCTCCCAATATGGCATTGAAGCAATACGCCGGTTCGGCATGATAAAAGGCAGTTGGTTGACGCTTAAACGCGTATTAAAATGCCACCCTTTGAACCCTGGTGGTGATGATCCCGTACCGCCAAAACCCGACAATAACAGAGAACACTAACGATGGATTCGCAACGCAATCTTCTTCTCATCGCTCTGCTATTCGTAACGTTCATGATCTGGCAGCAGTGGGAAACGGACAAAAATCCACCCGCGGCGACCCAGACCACGCAACAGGCGAATGGCGCTGTAAGCGATGCAGCCAACCAGGGCGTACCTGCCAGCGGTACGGGTAAACTGATCACCGTTAAAACCGACGTGTTGTCGCTGAACATCAACACTCGCGGCGGCGACATTGAAGAAGCCGACCTGCTGGCCTACCCGGCAGAACTGGGCTCCGGCCAGCCGTTCAAACTGCTGGAAACCACCCCGGCCTTTACTTATCAGGCGCAGAGCGGCCTGACCGGCAAAAACGGCCCGGACAACCCGGCCAACGGTTCACGCCCGCTGTACACCGCGCCGGCGGATCGCTTTGAACTGGCCGACGGCCAGAATGAACTGCGGATTCCGTTGACCTACACCGACGCCAACGGCGTTAGCTTCACCAAAACTTTCGTGCTGAAACGCGGCGAATACGCGCTGAACGTGGAATACGGCGTCAATAACGCCAGCGCCCAGCCGCTGGAACTGACCCTGTTCGGCCAGTTGAAACAGTCCATTGATTTGCCGTCGCACCGCGACACCGGCAGCAATAACTTCGCCCTTCACACCTACCGCGGCGCGGCGTTCTCTTCCAGCGACGACAAATATCGCAAATACAGTTTCAGCGATATGAAAGAGAACCTGAACATCAACACGCAGGGCGGCTGGGTCGCCATGCTGCAGCAGTACTTCGCCACCGCCTGGGTACCGGCGGCCGCGGGTAATAACACGTTCTACAGTGCCAATCTGGGCAATGGCTTAGCCGCCATCGGCTTTAAGGCCACGCCGGTTATCGTACAGCCGGGCAGCCAGCAGAGCCTGAACGCCACCCTGTGGGTCGGCCCGGAAATTCAGGATAAGATGGCGACGGTCGCGCCGCATCTGGACCTGACCGTGGATTACGGCTGGCTGTGGTTCATCTCCCAGCCGCTGTTCAAACTGCTGAAGTTCCTGCACGGCTTTATCGGCAACTGGGGCTTCTCGATCATCGCCATCACCTTTATCGTGCGCGGCATCATGTACCCGCTGACCAAAGCGCAGTACACCTCGATGGCGAAAATGCGCATGCTGCAGCCGAAACTGCAGGCGATGCGCGAGCGTATCGGCGACGATAAACAGCGCATGAGTCAGGAAATGATGGCGTTGTACAAGGCTGAGAAAGTGAATCCGCTGGGCGGCTGCTTCCCGCTGCTGATCCAGATGCCGATCTTCCTGGCGTTGTACTACATGCTGATGGGCTCGGTGGAGCTGCGTCACGCGCCGTTCGCGCTGTGGATTCATGACCTGTCGGCGCAGGACCCGTACTACGTGCTGCCGATCCTGATGGGTCTGACCATGTTCTTCATTCAGAAGATGTCGCCGACTACCGTTACCGACCCGATGCAACAGAAGATCATGACCTACATGCCGGTGATCTTCACCGTGTTCTTCCTGTGGTTCCCGTCGGGTCTGGTGCTGTACTATATCGTCAGCAACCTGGTGACCATCGCCCAGCAGCAGCTGATTTATCGCGGGCTGGAAAAACGCGGCCTGCATAGCCGCGAGAAGAAATAACCGGTTGATTGCCCAATCAATCTCACTATAAGGCGGTC
Source organism: Dickeya fangzhongdai (assembly GCF_002812485.1). Classification (NCBI taxonomy): domain Bacteria; kingdom Pseudomonadati; phylum Pseudomonadota; class Gammaproteobacteria; order Enterobacterales; family Pectobacteriaceae; genus Dickeya; species Dickeya fangzhongdai. The sequence goes on along the minus strand of NZ_CP025003.1, from coordinate 5,024,158 downwards.
ACTGACCGCCTTATTTTTTATATAAATACGATCCCATAACAGCGCCTGAAAGCAGGCGAGAATGTAGAGAGAACACCATGAGCCATACCGACACCATCGTTGCCCAAGCCACCCCGCCGGGACGCGGCGGCGTAGGTATTCTGCGCATCTCCGGCCGGCAAGCCTCGGCAGTCGCACAGGCGGTGCTGGGCAAGCTGCCCAAACCGCGTTACGCCGATTATCTGCCTTTCCATGACGCCGACGGTAGCGTGCTCGACCAGGGGATTGCCCTGTGGTTTCCCGGTCCGAACTCCTTTACCGGCGAAGACGTGCTGGAGCTGCAGGGGCACGGCGGCCCGGTGATTCTCGATCTGCTGCTCAGACGAGTAGTGGCGCTGCCTGACGTGCGCATCGCCCGTCCCGGCGAGTTCTCCGAACGGGCGTTTCTGAATGACAAACTGGATCTGGCGCAGGCCGAGGCAATTGCCGACCTGATCGACGCCAGCTCCGAGCAGGCGGCCCGTTCCGCCGTCAACTCGCTGCAGGGCGTGTTTTCCACCCGCATCCACCAATTAGTGGAAGCACTTACTCACCTGCGAATCTATGTGGAAGCCGCAATTGATTTTCCCGATGAAGAAATCGACTTCCTCTCCGACGGCAAAATCGAAGCCATGCTCAACGACGTGATCGGCGATCTTGGCGCGGTACGCGCCGAAGCGCGTCAGGGCAGCCTGCTGCGCGAAGGCATGAAAGTGGTGATAGCCGGCCGGCCGAATGCCGGTAAATCCAGCCTGCTGAATGCACTGGCCGGGCGCGACGCCGCCATCGTCACCGATATCGCCGGCACCACCCGCGATGTGCTGCGCGAACATATTCACATCGACGGCATGCCGCTGCATATCATCGACACCGCCGGGCTGCGCGACGCCAGCGATGAGGTGGAACGCATCGGCATCGAGCGCGCCTGGCAGGAAATCGAACAGGCGGACCGGGTGTTGTTCATGGTGGACGGCACCACCACCGACGCGGTGGAACCGGCGGCTATCTGGCCGGAATTTATGGCGAGATTACCGAAAACATTGCCCATTACCGTGGTGCGCAACAAAGCGGATGTCACCGGCGAACCGCTGAGCATTGAAGATGTGAATACTTACTCACTTATCCGCCTCTCCGCCCGCACCGGCAATGGCGTAGACCTGTTGCGCGACCATCTTAAGCAAAGCATGGGTTTTACCAGCAACACCGAAGGGGGCTTTCTGGCCCGCCGCCGCCACTTACAGGCACTGGAGCAAGCGGCGCAGCATCTGCAACAAGGGCATGAACAATTGGTCGGCGCCTACGCCGGCGAACTACTGGCCGAAGAACTGCGGCTGGCCCAGCAGGCGTTGAGCGAAATCACCGGCGAATTCACCTCCGATGACCTGCTGGGACGGATTTTTTCCAGTTTTTGTATTGGGAAATAGCAGCCCCACACGTAGAGAGAAACCCACCGGGTGCCTATTCCCACCCGGTCATTAATCGCCTTGCCCTGGCCTGCATACCTTCGAGAATCGCATCACGAATAGGTGCAGGAAAATCCGCAGGCAGCTGATTTCTGACGTTCACCACAACAGCATCCATCGATTGCGCAAACTCCGTCAGAATACTCTCCATCGATTCTCTGGCAAATCCAACTGCCTGCGCCGTTTGGAAAAAGTGGCGTGGGAAGATCTGCTCAATCGCATATTTCTTGCCTCTTGAGCCAGTCAATCCCATCGCCAGTTTGGCCTCTCTACGGTCAATTCCCCGCCCGCCCATCGCCGGGTACATCGAGAGAATGTCATAGAAAGGCGTGAGACGATATCGTCCCTCAGATTCAATAAACAGGGAAAAATTTTTCGCATGCCCATCTGTTGCGGCTAATAGCCAAAACAGCACCTGAGTCTTCATGAAGCTATAACGATCCTTTTCTGGATCAACCGCACCCAATAGATACGACATAATGGCGGAAATACCCGGCCCACCGTGATTTTCGTATTTCCGTGCGGAAGGAACGTTTAATACCTGGCAAAAATCCTCCTGCGGCAACCGCATAATCCAACGACCATCCGAAGCGTATTTACGATCAAAACGTTCTACCGCCAGCGCTTTTATCTTGCCTGCTGTGATCATAAAACAGTGCGGTACCTGCAGCCCAAACGCCTTGGCCACGAGCATGCACAGATACTCATTCTCAACGCTGTCAGACATATCAATTGAGTAAGAATGACTCTCGATTTTACCAATCGGTAGCTTGATGATGTGGGTAGTTGGTGTGGTATTGAAGGGCAAACACCAGTGATCCCCCAGATAGAGCAGCGCCGTCTTTTCCTGTGCACCAGCAATAGAGATACGAAAATCATCTTCTGCATCAATCATCCCCAGTGGCGCATCGGCCAGGTATCCCGCCAGTATGTTTTCAAGCTGTTGTTCGGATAAAGTTTTGTATTCGATCTGTTTTATATCGCCAACAGGTGTACCCTGCGGCACCAATTGCAACGCCCCGACACTGTCCTGCCCCACTTTAGCCAGCAGGTCAAACGGTTGGGTAGAATCTGCGTTATGTCTGGCGACAATCCGTCTTCTGATATCCGGGTTATCCGGCAATAAATTGTCGAAGAAATTATAAACTTCATTACCTTGATAGGGCTGATGGCGTAGCGGCATCGAGAGCGAGATGGGGCGGCTCCCCGGCAACACAAGCCAGTTCTCATCATAGGAAAAATGATGAGCGCCGCTACCCGTTTTGGTCAACGTCCCCACTCGATAGCCGTTCATGTAAACATCGAGCGCAGCCATTACCATTCTTCCTTCCAGGATGATGTTGCAGCAGAAGCCTCGTTATTGGCGGCATTTGCGTTTCTGGGAGTAATCGTAAGTTCTAAATTCAATGCCGACAGGATTTTAAAGAATGTTTCCAGCTTGGTGGAATCAGGGTGTTGTTCGAAGCTGGATACCGTGTCCTGGCGAATACCCACTTTACTGGCTACTTTTCCTTGTGAAAGCTTCTGCGTGATACGAACATCTTTCAGATAGCTGCTAAGCTGTTTGCTGTTGGTGACCTTCATCATTTTATCCTACCGGCTGTAGGCGGTAGGATAAATATTACACGCTTTAGCAGGTAAAACAATGATTACACGCTATAGGCGTTAATCGTATAATTACCTGCTGTAGCGTGTAATAAGGATATGGGCAATATGAGGTAAACGCCATAATAAATCCTTCCTCTCCCCGCCTCAAAGAACAATAATTTCATTGTTTTATAAAGAAATTTCATTTTCTATATTGGAAAATAACCCCACAACCAATCGAAGGCTACCGAAAACCTGATGCCGTATCATCCCCCCAGAAACGTCCGGCGCCACTCGCCGGGCGTCACGTTGAACTGACGGCGGAAGTGCTGGCGCAAGGATGTGGCGGTACCGAAGCCGACCTGCTCTGCAATGGCGTCGATCGACAGCGTAGTGGACTCCAGCAACGTCTGGCTTTGTTGCAGGCGCTCCGCCATCAGCCACTCGCCGACTGACATGCCGGTGGCCTTGTGAAACTGTCGGGTGAACGTGCGGCGGCTCATTAGCGTCCGACGCGCCAGTTCATCAAGGTGATGGGGCTGGTCGAGGCGGCTTCTCAGGTAGTCCAGCAGCGCGTTGATTCTGGCATCCTGCGTGGATACCGGCACCGGCCGCTCGATGAACTGTGCCTGGCCGCCTTCCCGATGCGGGGGGATCACTATTCTTCTGGCGACTTTGTTGGCGATCGCGCTGCCGTGGTACTTCCTGACTAGATGCAGGCAACAATCCAGCCCGGCTGCCGTGCCCGCCGAGGTAATCAGCCGCTCGTCCTCCACGTACAGCGCGTGAGTATCCAGATGGACATCGGGAAAACGCTGCTGAAAATCCTGCGCGAGTTCCCAGTGCGTCGCCGCCTTGCGCTGCGTGAGCAGCCCGGCCCACGCCAGCACATAGGTGCCCAGGCACAATCCGACCAGCAGGCTGCCGCGCGCATAGGCCGCCGCCAACGCCGCCAGCAGCGCCGGATTCGGCATCTCCTGCGGGTTACGCCAGTAGGGCACCACGACGATATCGGCCTCCGCCAGCGCGTCCAGCCCGAACGGGGTATCAACCTGCAACCCCTGTGCGGAACGCAGCACGCCCTCTTCGCCGGCGCAAATTCGCAGCCTGAACAGCGGCTGCCCCGGCAGCACATCGCCGAAAATCATGCAGGGCACCGATAAATGAAAAGGGCTGAACTGATTGCAGGCCACCACCGCGACCGACGGAATATGCATGCTCACGTCTTGTTCCTCCTGCTTCGTCATCACCCGTTCCAGATACCCGTTACAGCATACAGGACTCGCCATCCGCCGGGATCAACACCTGAGGCGCCACGCCGTTTTGCTGCAGAAATTCACGTAAGGCCGCACGGCTTAGCGCCGAATGATTAACCGCTTCCATGTGGCTGGCGATGAGAGTCGCATTAGGCGCGTGTTGCGCCACAGCCAGCACATCCTGCTGGTTCATGATGATCGACCCCAGCCCGACGATTTGCGCATCGCCGCAATTGAGAACAATGACCTCCGGCGCATAACGACGCAGGTTTTCAGCCACATCTGCATTCCAGACCGTATCGCCTGCCAGATACAGCGTTTTTTCCTGCGGGTGACGGAACACCACGCCGCACACGTCGCCCAGCCTGTCGTGCAACGCGTCCATAATCGCGTCGCTGCCATGCTGACCCGGCGTTTTGATCAGCGTGATATCGCCAAATGCGCTCTGTTCGGTCAACAGGCGAACATCGCCGAACCCGGCGGCCCGGATCATTTCCCGGTCTTGCGCGTGCTGGACAAATATCGGTAATGATTTGGGCAGGTGGATTTTAGCCGCATCATCCCAGTGATCGAGATGGGTGTGGGTGACAATCACCGCATCCACACCGGCAAACAGGTTCTCCAGCGTGACCGGCAGGTCCACCAACGGGTTACGCAAGTGGCTGTTCAGCGTGCCTTCGAAACCGGGATAGGCGCCTTTTTCGGCCAGCATCGGGTCGATGAGAAAAATTTTACCGGCAAAGCTGATTTTCAGCGTGGCGTTTCTGATCTGGGTAATATTCATGATGATGTTCCCTGGTCTTAAGCATATTGCGGATGGCCGTCATTGTGCTCGGAAAACCATACGCCCGGCAGCGGCCCGAAGGTCATTTATCGATACATTCGGGCCAAATTGCGCCTTCAACGAACCGCAGTTCGCCGGCGACCAGCCAATATCGCCATCAATAAATATTAATAAACGGAATTACTTTATATTTATCTATTAAATTTATAATAAGAAAAACTTGTTATCCTAAAATGAACGATCACGCTATATTCATTATTGAAAACCCGCCATCGGTTTATTTTATTCATCTCCTTTAAGGACAAAGGAACTAATATGAATGAGTTATTAACCAACCCGCTAGAATTGAATGGATTCGCTTTTATCGAATTTGTTACCGACGCTCCGGAAACACTCTCGGCGTTATTTATTTCTTTAGGATTTACACGTGTAGCGCACCATCGCCACCGCGATATTTCACTCTTTCGACAGAACGACATCAATTTTCTTCTTAATAATACCGCTACCGGTTTTCCGCAAACTTTTCTGCAGGAACACGGCGCAGGCGCCTGCGGTATCGGGTTTTACGTCAGGGATGCCGCTCAGGCTTATGAGCAGGCAATCCTGTCCGGCGCCAGACCGGCAGACTTGCCCGCCAGTCCGGGGGAAATCATGGTGCCGGCGATCGAAGGTATTGGCGGTTCGAAAATCTACTTCATCGAGAAATATCACACGGACATAGATATTTTCGATATCGATTTTACGTTTATTCACGGCGTGGAAAGAAAGCCGAAAGGATTCGGGCTGCATACCCTTGATCACCTAACCAATAATGTCTATCAGGGCAGAATGAATTACTGGTCTGAATTCTATAGCCGAATATTTAATTTTCAGCAAATTCGTTATTTTGACATTGCCGGCGAATATACCGGATTGCACTCCAAAGCCATGATGGCGCCGGACGGTAAAATCCGTATTCCGCTGAACGAAGAGGCGGAAGGCAGCAACGGACAGATTCAGGAATTCCTGCGCCGCTTTAATGGCGAAGGGATCCAGCATATTGCGATGCAAACCGACGATATTCTGACCACGCTCGATCGGTTGCGTCAGGCGGGTTTACCGCTGATGACCGCACCGTCCGAGACCTACTACCAGATGGTGGAAGAGCGCCTGCCCGGCCACGGCCGTGATATCGCCGCCCTGCAGACGCGCGGCATTCTGATCGACGGCAATACCCGTAACGGGCAGAAAAAACTGCTGCTGCAAATTTTCTCGGAAACCCTGATCGGCCCACTGTTTTTTGAATTTATCGAACGGGATGGCGACGACGGTTTTGGCGAAGGCAACTTCAAGGCGCTGTTTGAATCCATGGAGCGCGATCAGCTGGCGCGCGGGGAAATCAAGGCCACAGGGGCCGCATAGCGCTTATCGGCACGGCCTTGTGTGGACAAGGCCGTTTCACCGATTGAATGCAGACGGCATTACCGAGGCTGACACCTAGTCATGAGTTAACTTCAGGTGATTACCCATTTTTTTGCTCATAGGTTTTGCGCGCCTCGCAAATGGTACGGTGATGCGCATCCGCCCACTGCACCAGCGTCTTCATCGGCTGCAGAAAAGAGCGCCCAAGCTCGGTGAGCTGGTATTCCACCCGCGGCGGCACCTCGGCATAAAGCGTACGCCGGACAAATCCGTCCTTCTCCAGTAATTTCAATGTTTTGGAGAGCATTTGCTTGGAAATATCGCCAATACGACGCATCAGTTCATTAAAACGCAACGTGCCATCACTCAGGGTTTCCAGCACCAACAGGCTCCACTGATCGCCAATGCGATCCAGCACATCGCGTATCGGACAAGCCTGTTCAAAAACAAAAACATCTTTTTCAGCAACGGTTTTCGGCATCGCACACTCCACAATGGTCAGCTTGCAGTGACCAGATAACAAACGGGTGACTTCTTGCGCGGCGATCGGGCTTTGCGCATAATCCTTCCAATGGTCTACATATTAGACCTTTCCCTTAATGAAGACTATAAGGAATGGAACATGGCTCATATTGCACTTATCGGCGCGTCCGGCAACGCGGGTTCACAGATTCTAAAAGAGCTGTCTGAACGCGGTCATCAGATAACCGCGATTGCCCGTCATCCGGAAAAAATCGCCGCGCTGCCCGGCGTCACCGCCAGACAAGGGGATGTGTTTGATGCGGCAGGACTGACGGCGCTGCTGGCAGGCCACGATGCGGTCATCAGCTCCGTTCATTTTACCAGCAGCGATCCGCAGATTCTGATCGACGCCGTGCGCGCCGCGGGTGTGAAACGCTATCTGGTGGTCGGCGGGGCGGGCAGCCTGTTAGTCGCGCCGGGCCAGCGTCTGGTGGATCAGCCGGGCTTCCCGGAGGCTTACAAGGCAGAAGCCACCAAGGGCGCCGATTTTCTCGACCTGCTGAAAACCGTCACCGATCTGGACTGGACCTTCCTGTCGCCGTCCATGATGTTCGTTCCCGGTGAACGTACCGGCACATTCCGCCTCGGCCAAGACGATCTGCTGACCAATGAGCAAGGCAGCAGTATCTCGTTTGCGGATTACGCCATTGCGCTGGTGGATGAAGTAGAAAAACCGCAGCACATTCGCCAGCGTTTCACCGTTGGCTACTGAGTCACACCCGATGTGACGGGGATTGGTTTCCTGTGTCCAGGCTTTATCCCTTTTCCCTCTGCAGGCTGCGGGTTTTCCGCAGCCTGTCTTTTATCGCAACGTGTTCTTTTACCGCCGCCTGTTTTTCTACCGTCACAAATAACCCGGTCTATTCCTGCGCCGCCTGTCGCAGGCTGTCACCTTCCAGTCGGTAACGGATCCACTCGTTTTGCGGCGCGGCGCCCAGGCTGTCGTAGAAATCGATAGCAGGCTGGTTCCAGTCCAGCACGCTCCACTCCAGCCTTCCGCAACCGCGTTCAACCGCCAGACGAGCGATGTATTTCAGCAGCGCCTTACCGGCGCCCTGACCGCGATAATGCGGCGATACGTACAGATCTTCCAGATAAATGCCGTCGCGTCCCAGCCAGGTGGAGTAGCTGGTGAAGAACACCGCAAACCCGATCGGCTCGCCGTTCCATTCGCAAATCAGCGCTTCGGTGGATGCGCCTTCGCCGAACAGCGTTTGCTCGATTTCCTGCTGGTTGGTCTTCACCTCGTGCAACGCTTTCTCGTACTCAGCCAGTTCACGAATGAAATTCAGGATGGTGGCGGAGTCCTGCCGCGTCGCCCAACGGATATGTAAGGTCATAAGAAGATCTCTGTGATTGATTCGTCAGGCTGCCAGCTTAATCGCCAGGTTATAATGCATGAAGTGCAATATTATCAATTCATGGTGAATATTATGCATCCTCAGTTACGGCGCCTCGACCTCAATCTGTTGCTGGTTTTTGACGCCATCTTCCGGCATCAGTCGGTCACCCGCGCCGCCGCTGAGCTCGCCATGAGCAACTCGGCGTTAAGCCATGCACTGAGCCGGCTACGCAAGACGCTGAATGACGAACTGTTTTACCGTTCCGGTCAGGAAATGCGGCCGACGGTCTTCGCGCAAAAGCTGGCCGCCACCATTGGCGACGGGCTGCGTTTGCTGGAACAGGGATTCAGCCTGCGCCCCGGTTTTGACCCTGCCAGCAGCCATGAATCCTTTACGTTTTCGGTCACCGACTATACGGCGTTTTGCGTTTTTCCAGCATTAACCGCCGCGCTCCAGTCGCTGGCGCCCCACCTGCAATTTCAATTGATTCACAGCGATCAGAAAGTCGCCTTTGAGGAACTGCTGGCCGGCCGCGTCGATTTCGCCCTCGGTTTTACCGAATTCGCTGACCACATGCATGAAGACATTCATGACATTGACTGGATGGAGGATGATTACGTGGCGATCACGGCAACCCGGTTTAGAGACAATCTGACGCCGCTATCGCTGGAAGAGTACCTGAACGCCCGTCATCTGGTGATTACGCCCTGGAATGAAATGCGCGGCGCCATCGACTACGAACTGGATAAACTGGGCAAACAGCGCACCATCGCGCTGCGGATGCCGTCGTTGCTGGCAGCGCCTGCTATTATCGGGCAAAGCAACCTGCTGATGACGCTGCCGCGCTTTGCCGCCGGCCACCTTGCCGCGCTCACCGACTGCGCGCTCCATGAACTACCGTTCCCGGTGCCGCCTTACCGCGTCAAAATCTATTACCACCAGCGCCATCAGCGGCGAGCGGCCGATCGCTGGCTGGCGGCGCAGATTAAGCAGCTGGCGCCGCTTTCCCGGCCAGCCGCGTCGGCGTAATTTGCAGGTAACGTGCGCGTCACAAGAAGGGCGACGCGAATATCAGGACTCTTCGTCCAGATGCGAAGCCTGTCGGCTGCACACCAGCCATACGCCGGCAATAATCAGCGCGATCGCCAGCAGTTTGCCGGTGCTGAAGGTATCGGGAAAAATCGGCAGCGCCACCGCCAGCCCCCACACCAGCACGTAACTGAGGCTCAGCAGTGGGTAAGCCCGGCTTAACGGCAAAAAACGCAGGGCGTTAAACCAGCTCAGCATTGAGAAAGCATACGCCGCCAGCCCGACCAGTACCGCGGCGGCGGCGACCGGCAACACCAGCATGGCGAACATAAACGGCAGCGGTTCCGTCAGCGAGGGCAGTTGGGACATCCCCCATTTCATCGACAATTGTGCTGCGCTGACCAGCAACACACTCAGCAGCGCCCATCCATAGCCTTTCACGCGATCCCTCCCATCAAGATTACACCGACAACAATCAGCACAATACCCACCGACTGACGCAGACTAATGGCCTCCCGCCACAGCCAGCGCGCCGCCAACGCCACCAGAATAAAATTCAGGCTCAGCATCGGATACGCCACGCTCACCGCCACCCGCTGCAACACCGCCAGCCATAGCACCATCGCCAGCCCCAGCAACAACAGGCTTATTCCCATCCACAACAGAATATGGGCGCGATGTGAACGGCCGCCGCTCTGCCAGCTGGCGGCCTGTTTCTGACTAAGCTGACCGGCGCAGGTCAACAAACTGACCAGCAGAATCAGCAGATAATTGGTCATTGCTGACGATACCACAATAAGGCGACTCGCCCTCGCCGGTCAGTGTAATCCGCCGGCGGCACGCCGGTGATCGGATCAGTCGCCGAAGAGAATATCAGCACCAGCGAGACATTGCCTTCACGGCGATGCGCCGCCAGCCAGTCGGCAAACTCGCTGGCAGGTACCATGCGACTGGCGCTGTCCGGGTACGACAAGCCGTACTCCAGCTCACCCTGATTATCGTACATCAGAATATCGCCGCGTTTTTGTTCCCAGGCAACCGCAGAGGCTACACCAACGCTGTTCGCCAGAATGTAACGGCTCTGCGACAGGTGGGATTCAACCTCGGTCGTGCGCAGGAACCACTGCGGATGCTTGCTCTCCATCACCCGTTGCGGAATCGCCATGCCAATCAACAGGGCGATGCCCAGCGGACAGACCGCCGCCCAGTGCCAGCGAGCCGCCGAATGACGCAACGTCCACCATCCGACCAGTCCCCAGAACAGGAACGCCACGACGCCCAGCGCCACTTTGACGGTTTCCTGCGGCTGATAGAGTGGGCGATGCGACAGCCCCCACGGCGCCAGCACCAACACCACGATCAGCGCGCACAGCAGGCCAAACGCCAGGTTGATCCAGCCGTTGAGGGTCAGCAAACGCGGGCTCAGCAAGGTAGTGGCGCGTCTGGCCATCAGGATCGCCAACGGCGCGAAACAGGGCAGAATGTAAGTAGGCAACTTGCCTTTGGCGATGCTGAAAAACAGGAACGGCATCACCACCCAGCCCAGCAGGTAGAACGCGCCGTTCTCCTGACGTCGCTCACGCCAGCTCTGTAGCAGTGACGACGGCAGCAACGCCAGCCACGGCAGCACCCCGGCGATCAACACCGGCAGGTAGTACCAGAACGGCGCTTTGTGCTGAGCATTCGCGGAATCGGCGAAGCGTTGAATATGTTCGACCCAGAAGAAATAGTGCCAGAAATCCGGCTCCTGACGCGCCACCGCCAGCGCCCACGGCAACGACACCGCCACCGCGCTGACAATCGCCAGCGGGCCGTACAGCAGCACCTCTTTCCAGCGCCGCTCCAGCGTGACCCACGGCAGCACCGCAATCACCGGCACCGCCAGCGCCAGAAAGCCCTTGGTCATGAAGCCCATGCCGCACACCACGCCCAGCAGCAAATAGCCGCCGATTTTACTGCTGCGGGTGGTGGCCTGCGCCGCTCCCCAGAAGCTGCACATCGCCGCCGCCAGCCACAGGGTGACGATAGGATCGAGCACCGCATAGGTGCCGATACCGTACACCAGCAGGCAACTCAGATAGATGGCCGCCGCCAGCAGCGAAGTACGCCGTTGTTGCCACAACCGCTGCGTCAGCCAGTAAATCAGCGCCGCCGTCAGCAAAATGGAGAACACCGAACCGGCGCGCACGCCGGCGTTGTTGTCGCCCAGCAGCCACTGGCCGATGTTATTCACCCAGTAACCGGCGATCGGCTTTTCAAAATAGCGAATCCCCAGAAAATGCGGGGTAATCCAGTTGCCGCCCGCCAGCATTTCCCGGCTGATTTCCGCGTAGCGGGTTTCGTCCGGTTGCCATAACAGGCGGCCATTGAGAGGAATAAAATAGTAGAGTAGCAACAACACCAGCCACAGCGTTGTCTGACGTGCGTATTTCATCAGGCCGCCTCCACGGTCTGCTGACATCCCAACCAGCCATCGCGTCCGGCGAGGGAACCCCGCACCACGCGCCCGACCGGCAATGTATCCGGATCGTCCGGCAGCAATTCGCTCAGCGGACAAAAGCGAATGCCTTCCTGCTCCGCCAGCGCCAGTAGTTCGCCGAACTGATCGCTCATCACAATGCCTTCCACTTCGGCATGAATGGTATAGACCGGCGTACCCTGATCCTGACGGATTTTATCCAAAATATAGCGATTGAAATCGGCGGCGCTGGTTTCCCGGCCGACGGCTTCATCCCAGGTGGGCAACGTGACCGGGATCTGTACCGTACCGGTGCTGCCGTCGTTGAGCAGCGGGCGGAACGGCGCGGTGCCGCGGCAGTCGCTGTTGTAGCGAAAGCCAAACTGCTGTTTGGCTTCCACCGCGGTTTGATCCGCGCGCCAGCCCGCTACCGCCGAACACGCTACCGGCTCGCCGGTAATCGACTGCAACGCCTCGTAGGCCAGCCGGATCTGTTGTTCCATTTTGGCCTGATCCCACACCCCGGCCCAGGTTTGCCAGGCGAAGTGATCCCAGGCGTGCAGCCCGACTTCGTGCTGCCGGGACGCCGCGCGGATCGGCTCCGGCAAGCCGCGGCCGATCACCCGGCCCGGCCAGGCGGTGCCCGCCAGCAGGATGTCCCAGCCATACAGCGATGCTGCGCGCGAGCGCAGCATCTTCCACAAAAACACCGGTCGAATCAGGCGCCACAAATGGCGCCCCATGTTGTCGGGCCCGACGCTGAAGAAAAAGCTGGCCCGGACGCCATAGACGTCCAGCAACTCCAGCAGGCGGGGCACCCCCACCCGCGTGCCGCGCCAGGTATCAACGTCGATCCGTAACCCTACTTTTCTCATTCGCTGTCCTGACTGAATCGGCCGGTTTCAACGGTCTGGAGGAAGAAGTCCAGCGTTTCCGCCACGGTTTTTTCCATCTCGATGGTCGGCTGCCAGTGCAACAGGCGTTTGGCGTTGCGGATGCTGGGCTTACGGTGCTCCACATCCTGATAGCCTTTGCCGTAGTAGCTGCTGCTTTCCACTTCGCGGAAACCGGCGAACGGCGGGAACTGATTACGCAGCGGATGCTTCTCAAAGCTCTCCAGCAGCTGTTCCGCCAGTTGACGAATGCTGGCTTCGTTGTCCGGGTTGCCGATGTTGATGATCTGGCCGTCGCACACGCCGTCTTTATTCTCGATGATGCGGAACAGCGCTTCGATACCGTCTTTGATGTCGGTAAAGCAACGTTTCTGACGACCGCCGTCAACCAGCTTGATCGGCGAGCCTTCCACCAGGTTCAGAATCAGCTGGGTGATGGCGCGGGAGCTGCCGATACGCGCGGCGTTCAGGTTATCCAGACGCGGCCCCATCCAGTTGAACGGACGGAACAGAGTGAAACGCAGCCCTTCTTTTTCGCCGTAAGCCCAGATCACGCGGTCCAGCAGCTGTTTGGATACCGAGTAAATCCAGCGCTGTTTGTTGATCGGCCCAACGATCAGGTTGGAGTTGTCTTCGTCGAACACCGGGTCGGTACACATGCCGTACACCTCGGAGGTGGACGGGAAAATGATGCGTTTTTTGTACTTCACGCAGTCGCGGATGGTTTTCAGGTTTTCTTCGAAATCCAGCTCGAATACGCGCAGCGGGTTACGGGTGTACTCGATCGGGGTGGCGATCGCCACCAGCGGCAGCACCACGTCGCATTTCTTGATGTGGTACTCGATCCACTCGGAATGAATACTGATGTCCCCTTCCACAAAGTGGAAACGCGGGTTGCCGAGGAAACGTTCGATAGCATCGGAACTGATATCCAGACCGAACACTTCGTAGTTGTCTTCCTGCAGCAGGCGCTCGGTCAGGTGGTTGCCGATAAAACCGTTCACCCCGAGGATCAGCACACGGGTACGACGCTTCACACTCACCACCGGCGAGTTGTTGAGGATAGCGCCGGTCACCAGACCCAGGCTCTGGGCCAGTTGTGCGCCTTGCAGATAAATACCGTTGTCGCCCTGGCCGGTGACGATCTCCAGCGCGTCGCTGCCGCAGGCAACCACCAGCGGCGAGGTGCTCAGCACGGTGCCCGGTCTGGCGGCGGCGAAATCAGTACGCACCTTCGCCTGCCAGATAATGAACTTCGTCGTGCCGACAAAGCTGAACGCGCCCGGCCACGGCTCGGTCACCGCACGCACCAGGTTATACAGGGTACGCGCCGGCTTCTGCCATTCGATACGCCCGTCTTCCGGGGTACGACGACCCACGTAAGTGGCCTGGCTCTCATCCTGCGGAATATCATTCGCTTTACCGGCAGCGATAGCGGGCAGGTTGTCTTTCAGCAACAGCTCGGCGACATCACGCAGCTTGCGGTGCAGGCTCAGCGCGGTATCGCTCTCGTCGATCGCCACACGCTGCTGCGCCACGATGTTGCCGGCATCGGCGCGCGCCACCATGCGGTGCAGGGTCACGCCGGTTTCGGTTTCGCCGTTGACCAGCGCCCAGTTCAGCGGCGCCCGGCCGCGATAGCGCGGCAGCAGCGAACCATGCAGGTTGTAGGCGCCGTGCGCCGCGCTCTGCAGAATGGCGTCGCTCAGCAGGTGACGGTAGTAGAAGGAGAAAATGACGTCCGGCGACATGGCGGCGATGCGTTCCACCCACAGCGGGTGGTTAACGTCTTCCGGCGCGAATACCGGGATGCCCAGCTCCGCCGCGGTGCGGGCTACCGATCCAAAGAACTGATTTTCCGCCGGGTTATCCGCGTGGGTAAACACCGCTTCCACGGTATAGCCTGCTGCCACCAACGCGCGGAGTCCCACGCAACCGAAATCATGATAGGCAAAAACAACAGCTTTCATTCTTCATTGTCCTGTTCAGAAAATCGTGGATCATTGCCAACAATACGTTGAATAAAATAACGGGGACGGGCGCGGACATCGTTGTAGATTCGTCCGATATATTCCCCCAATAGCCCCATACCGACGAACTGGGCGCCGATAAAAGAGAACAACACGGCGAACAGCGTAAACACCCCGTCCGCCGCCCAGGCCGCGCCGAAAAACAGACGCAGCAGGATCAGCAACAGCGCCAGCGTGAAACCGGAGAGCGCAATCACGCTGCCCACCACGCTCAGCAAACGCAGCGGCGTAGTGGTCAGGCAGGTCACCAGGTCGTACATCAGGTTAATAAGCTTCATGAAGCTGTATTTGGAATCGCCAAACTCGCGCTCGGAGTGGCGCACCATAATTTCAGTGGTGCGGCGGGCAAACGTATTGGCGAGGATCGGGATAAAAGTGCTGCGCTCGTGGCAGTGCAGCATGGCGTCGATGATATGGCGGCGATAGGCGCGCAGCATACAGCCGTAATCGTTCATGGCCTTGCCGGTGGTGCGCTGAATCAGGTGGTTGATCATGCGCGAAGCGGTTTTACGAAACACACTGTCCTGACGATTTTCGCGGATGGTGCCCACCACGTCATACCCTTGATCCGCCGTGTCCACCAGCCGGGGAATTTCTTCCGGCGGGTTTTGCAGGTCGGCATCCAGCGTGATGATCAGATCGCCGGACACATGGCTGAACCCGGCCATGATCGCCGAATGCTGCCCGTAATTGCGGTTAAGAATCACCGCTACCACATGGCTGCCCGGCGCCTGCGCCGCCTCGGTCAGCAACGCGGCCGAGTTGTCGCTGCTGCCGTCGTCCACCAGCAGAATTTCATAATCACGGTTCATTTGATCACAGGCGGCGGTGGTACGACGAATCAGCTCCGGCAGGCTCTCCTGCTCGTTGAAAACCGGAATCACCACCGAGACTTTATTGATTGCTTCCATGTCCGACATCAGCGTTTCCCCGCCAGCTCAGTTAACGCATCCACCACTCTGTCCACATCCTCGTCGCGCATATCCGGGAACAACGGTAGAGAGCAGATTCGGGCCGAGTTCCAGTCGGTATTCGGCAGGTGCAGGTTGGTGAAACGTTCACGATAGTATTTCTGGGTATGGGCGGCGCGGAAATGCAGACCGGTGCCGATGTTGCGTTCTTTTAACGCCTGCATCAGACCATCGCGATCGATGCCGCAACGCGCTTCATCCACCCGGATGATAAACAGGTGCCAGGCGTGCTGGTGCGGCCATGACGGCAGCGTCAGCGGCTGGAACGGCAAAGCGGCCAGTTTTTGCAGATAACGCTGCGCCAGCGCTTCGCGGCGCGCATTGTTGGCGGCCAGTTTTTCCAGTTGCACCAGCGCAATGGCGGCGCTAATGTCCGGCAGGTTGTACTTGAAGCCCGGCGAAACCACTTCCGCCTGCGGCGCGCGCCCCTGCACCATGCGGTCGAACGCGTCTACCGCCAGACCGTGGAATTTCAGACTGCGAATGCGGTTGGCCAGCTCGTCGTCGTCCGTCACCACCAGACCGCCTTCAGCGCAGGTCATGTTTTTGATGGCGTGGAAGGAGAAAATCGCCGTGCCCTCGCCGCCGACGTGGCGACCGCGGTAGTAGGTGCCAGCGGCGTGAGCGGCATCCTCAATCACTGGAATGCCGTGACGGCGGCCGATGTCACGAATAGCGTCGATATCTGCCGGCGCGCCGGCGTAGTGAACCGGAATAATGGCTTTGGTGCGGGGAGTAATGGCCGCTTCTATCGCTTCCGGCGTCACCATCAGATTATCGCGGTCCACATCCACCATCACGGGCTCGGCGCCCAGCAGCACAATCATATTCAGGGTGGAAACCCAGGTGAGCGACGGCGTGATCACTTCATCGCCTGCGCCAATTCCCAGCGCCATCAGGGTGACGTGCATACCACCGGTCGCAGAGCTGACCGCAATGGCGTGCTTCGCGCCCGTCAGCACGGCAAACTGTTGCTCCAGTTCATGATTTTTGGGGCCAGTGGTAATCCATCCGGAACGAAGAACCTGCCCGACCGCGGCAAGTTCTTCCTCACCTAACGCGGGGCGTGAGAAAGGTAGAAAATCAGCCATGTAAAAATTCACTCTCAGGTTAAATCGATGATTATTGGTGTGGCGAGATAAATCTTCATACCCGTCATCCTTCAAGTCGCAGATGCGTTGGCTTCATTACGCAGCCCATCATGGGCCTCGCCCAGCGGAGCCGCGGCAAACCGCGCTCAACTCTGCTCCCGGCGGCGTTGCCACTCGCACCAGTCACTTACTCATGTAAGCTCCTGAAGATTCATCCGATTGCCGCCTTGCTGCAACTCGAATTATTTTGGGTATATACACTCTGGTAACATCGCCGTCCCGCCATCGGAATCGGATCTGGGGATAAGTACGTCAGGGAAAACCGCTCCTTAGTCCTTGCGAAGGATAAGTAGAAAAGCAATTAATGACAGTAATATGACCATCAATAATGTTGTTCATCCGACCATTGGCAGACGAGCATAACGAAGATTTCTTAGCTGAATATTAAGACGCTTCTTTTTAGCTGATGTTCAATCCGCGAGAAGAGTAGCAAGCTATGTTTAAACCCATCATCAATAAAATGGTGTTCAACTGCAAACATTCATCCATCCTCAACCGTATATAAACACACGAAAAATAAGATCTTTTTCGTGACGAGAATCACACTGACATCAAAACAACAAAAGAATTACGATTTCTTGCAATATTATTAAAAATTATCAATGCGGAAATAAATCTTATTCATAAAAACTACTTATCTTGCTATGAAATAGTGCGCGGATATAACAGCGCTTTTTCGTCCACCGCTAGCTCGCCGTCCATCCCACTTTTCTCTCATATTCTTTAATTATCATCAACAAAGCATAGTAAGGTTTTCTGATATGGCAACAGGGTTGCTGGTCATTTAGGGGTACAATTAAGAGAGGAAACGTTATGCATAAAAAGTAAAAAAACCGCCCATGCTGCCATGGACGGTTTTCTCAGTTATCAGTTCGGGAAAATAATATAATTACTTAGCTTCTTTCCCGTACATCGGTGAACGCGGGCCATATAGCAGGGAAGAAGGACCACCGGCCGTCAACAGACGTACACTGGTGATACCCGCAATATCATGGCCTTTATCGGTAATGGTATTGGCAATCTGTGCAACGGCAGCCTGAACCAGCAGACCGACAATGCCGTTGTTAGAATTCGACTGCTGTTCACTGGTGGAGGCGGTCGCACTGCCTTTCCATAGCTCCTTACCATTGCGCAAATCCACCAAGCGCGCACTAGCTGTAACACGGGTTTCACTATTTATGACCATGTATTTTGAGCCATAGTCAGTGATATCAAGATACAGAGCCGCATCTGCTCCGAAAATCTGGTGCAGCTTCGCTACGCTAACTGCATGAATATCCTGAGCAGTTGTCAGACCATTCTGTTTAAAGGTTTCGTCAGTCACGGCAACAGGCAACACGTAGTACCCTGATTCTGCTAACGGGTACGTCACCTGGCTAAGAAAGCTGGTCCCAGCTTTCACATCCGGAGAGTGGTTCAGCGGCGGCAATACCAGAATAGTTCTCGGTTTGCTCTGCTTGAAAGCAGTATAATCATAAGGTTGTGGCTTGGCACAGCCAGTAAGAACCAGCACACCCATCAGACTGATTAATGCTAAAAAACGGTTCATTGCTTATTTTCCTTTGTTCTTGCTCAACAGAAAGTCCATGAAAGGGGCGGATTCGGGGAATAATGATTTTTCCGTCTCGAACTGCTGACGAGCATCCACACCGCGGCCTGTTTTGGCATACAGCAGACCTAATTGAGCATGCAATCCTGGGGGCACCGGTTTGTTTTGTGATTTAGCAACTTCTACTGACTTCTGCAAAGAAGCAATCTGCTCTTCAGGGCTGTTTTTATCCTGCTGATAATATTGATAAAGTGTAGTCTGATAATTATCCCAGCTATAGATGGTCTTCGGTGCTGAAGCACACCCTGCCAGTAAAGTTACGGCCAACAACAGCGCTGTCTTTTTATTGAATAACATTATTATTTTCCCATTCCTTTAATTCGATGGACGCCATGCGCCGCTTTCAATGCCTGCAACCAGGTTGTTAACCGCTTCACGAATCGCCAAATCCAGTACTTTGCCATTCAGCGTCGAATCATAACTGGCGGTGCCACCGAACCCGACAATCTCACGATTTGATAGCGCATATTCACCGGCACCCTGAACGGAATACACCACCTCGGATGTCTGAACATTCACGATATTCAGTGTGGTCTTGGCATAGGCGATCTGTGATTTGCCTCTACCCAGAATTCCCCACAGTTGCTGATCGCCGACTTCCTTGCGACCAAACTCAGTTACATCCCCTGTCACAACGTAATTGGCGCCTTTTAATGTCTGCGCCTGGCCTTTAATACCAGCTTCCGTTTTCAGCTCGTCCATGTTGGTGCGATCCAACACATTAAAGCGGCCGGTTTGTTGTAAATGGCTGACAAGAATGGTTTTAGCCTGATTCCCCAGACGGTCTACGCCATCGGAGAAAATGCCGTTCATATAGTTGGAGCGGTTTTCAAATTTCCCAACCGAAATAGGGCTGCGGACGCCTTGATAAGGCGTGCTGTAGGACACAACTTTAGGAGTTTCCACGGTACGTGAAGATTCTGTGGCACATCCGCCCAGCAGGGTGGCGGTAATGACCATAGAACAAAAAACGACCTTTTTATTCATAGACCAATCCCTTATTCAATTTATTGTTATACCGGTCAGCGTTTCCCATGAATGAGGTAGATGCCTGATAACGCCAGCATCCAGCCAACGGCGGGAACCATTATGCTTAACGTTAAGATAAGTAACCACATATTTCACATCCAAAACTAAATTAAATATCCTGAAAAAACATAAAGATTCTCACGATCCTTTTTCGATTAATAAAATTTTCACCATGTATTGCTATATCTGGCTGCATTTTTATCTTTTTTGATAACTGCATGAAAAATTTTGGTTATTTTTACCCCACATTATCTGTTCTATATCAAGATTCATGCCGACCCGAGTCGCTAGGATAAACCCCAATAACTGAGGGGATCGTTATTTTTTCTCCTGACGAGACAGGTACCAGGCCCCTTCCAGAATCACTTTCTAAGTGACCCGCTCAGGCTGGTTTCGTCACCTTTTGCCTGCCCGGCCGGCAGCTCCGGCGTAACGCAGCCTGTAATCGCAACAGACACCCCGCATTGATTAAGTGAGCACACACTTACTTAATTTGATGAAGGCATGCCTGAAAATGACCGGCGGGTCATACGCACACCCATGCTGTACATGTCGGGAGAGGATATGAATCAGTTTGTTATCGCAAATGCGAAGGATTGTATCGGCTGTAATGCCTGCGAGATTGCCTGCGTGATTTCCCATAATCACGGGCGTTATCCGGAAAACAGGGACGATTTTCACCCCCGGATCAGGGTGTTTCATCAGGGAGAACAACATACCGCGGTGACCTGCCGCCATTGTGAAGATTCTCCTTGCGCGAAAGTGTGCCCCACGCAGGCGCTGATCAGAAAGCAGGATGGCATTCAACTGGTTGCCGAAAAGTGCATCGGTTGTAAAACCTGCGTGCTGGCGTGCCCGTTCGGCGCCATTACTGTCGAAAGCCAGCCACAGGGTGCTACCGCCCATAAATGCGACCTCTGCATTGGGCGTCCGCAAGGACAGGCCTGTGTGGAAGCCTGCCCCACTCAGGCGCTTCATCTGGTAAGTGAACGCTCACTAGAAGAACAGCGCCGCACGAAGCAACTGCGGATGGCGCAAACCGCCATTCCCGGCACGCCGCGCGCGGTTCCTACCTTTACCGAGATAGCGCGTAGCCCGCTGGACAAGCGTAAAAACTGGCCGCGCCGGGATGCGGTAAAAAAACCGCTGGAAGAACGGGTAAGCACGTTTAACGAGATTTATCACGGCTTCAACGCCGAACAAACCCTCGATCAGGCCAACCGTTGCCTGCACTGCGGCCAGCACGCCGTCTGCGAATGGACCTGCCCGCTGCACAATAATATCCCCGAGCTGCTGCAACTGGTGCAGAAAGGGCGCATTCTCGACGCCGTCGAACTGTCGCACCGCACCAGCAGCCTACCGGAGATTTGCGGCCGGGTCTGCCCGCAGGATCGGTTATGCGAAGGCGCCTGCACGCTGGGTAGAGGTTACGGCGCCGTGACCGTGGGCAACATTGAGCGCTATATCACCGATACCGCGATGAGCATGGGCTGGCAGCCCGACCTGAGCCGGGTCAAACCCACCGGCAAGCGGGCGGCCATCATCGGCGCCGGGCCGGCCGGGCTGGCCTGCGCCGATGTACTGGCGCGGCACGGCGTACAGGCGGTGGTGTTTGACAGGCATCCTGAAATCGGCGGGCTGCTGACATTCGGCATTCCGGCCTTCAAGCTGGACAAGTCAGTGCTGACCCGGCGTCGGGAAATATTCAGCGCCATGGGGATCGAGTTTCGGCTTAATACCGAAGTGGGAACCGATATCGGCATGACGCAGTTGCTGGCGGAGTTTGACACCGTATTCCTCGGCGTCGGCACCTACCGTTCGATGAAAGCCGGGCTGGAAAATGAAGACGCTCCCGGCGTGTACGACGCGCTGCCGTTCCTGATCGCCAATACCAAGCGGGTAATGGGATTACCTGAACTGCCCGACGAACCTTACGTGTCGATGCAGGGTAAGCGGGTGCTGGTGCTGGGCGGCGGCGATACCGCCATGGACTGCCTGCGCACCTCGATTCGTCAGGGCGCGGCGTCGGTCACCTGCGCCTATCGTCGTGATGAAGCCAACATGCCGGGCTCGCGTAAGGAAGTGAAAAACTCCCGTGAAGAAGGCGTGGAATTTCTGTTCAACGTTCAGCCGCTCAAGATCTGCCTGGATAATGACGGGGAAGTGTGCGGAATCAGCCTGATACGAACCGAAATGGGTGAACCGGACGCCAGCGGACGCCGCCGGCCGAAACCGGTGCCCGGCTCTGAATTCGTTCAGCCGGCGGACGCAGTGATCACCGCGTTCGGTTTCCAGACGCACAGCATGCCGTGGCTGCAGGACGCCCATATCGAGCAGGATCGCTGGGGCCACATTACGACCACGCAATCCGGTAACCGACACCCCTGCCAGACCAACCATCCTCAGGTATTCGCCGGTGGGGATGTGGTGCGCGGCGCCGATCTGGTGGTCACCGCCATCGCCGATGGCCGCAAGGCGGCACAAGGCATGCTGCGGGTGATGGGGCTGGAGAGTCAGGACATGTCGCTACCGGTCGACACGGTGGTTCAGCAGGAGAATCGGCCATGAATCAGTTTGTGATTGCGGACGCCGCCAAATGCATTGGTTGCCGCACCTGTGAAATCGCCTGTGCCGTCGCCCACGCGGGCGGGAACCAACAAAAATTGCATAAATCGCATTTTTTTCCGCGCCTTAAAGTAATTAAAAATGCTAACGTGAGCACGCCCGTGCTGTGCCATCAGTGTGAAAACGCACCGTGCGCCAGCGTCTGCCCGCACGATGCGCTGGTGCAGCATCAAGACAGCATTCAGGTCATCTCGTCGCGGTGTATTGGCTGCAAAAGTTGCGTCATCGCCTGCCCGTTCGGCGCCATCAATGTGGTGTCGCGGTCATCCGATGACGAGACGCCTGCCCCATCGCTATCAGGCAGTGAAGTCCATAAATGCGATCTTTGCATCGGCGTCGCCGACAGCCCGTCCTGTGTGCGCGTGTGCCCAACGTCGGCGCTGACGCTGGTAACGACGCAGGCGCTGGCCGAACGGGTTCTTGAAAAACAGCAACGTTCCGCATGGCATCACGCGGATATCCATTTGCGCTGATGCCTTTTTGCCCGTGATGCCAGGATGCGTTCACGGGCAAGCGGCGCAGGCCGTGTCGCCGCGCCCTATTGACATGATGTGATGTAAGCCCGATTTTGGTTTCAAATAAAATAAAATCAGTTTTAATAAAATGTGCTTTTTGACGTATTCTGCTCGGACATAGATAATTATCGCCGATTTATCCGCCAGTTTCTCTTTGGCACAGATATTTGTCTGACCATTTGCGTCGGAAATGAACTTCACAGAGCAGTCATTCTACTAAAAATTATCAGGTTTTTTTCGTTGGCATCATGGAGTGAATATGACCTGTCATTTCGTCAGGTGGGCAAGCACGGAAGCGTTACCCGATCTGCAGCGGTTATCGGATGACCTGATTTCATCCACGCACAGCTTTTCAGTGAAGCGCCGCGAGCGCTATCTGAAAAGCCGCGCGCTGCTGGCAGAGATGATGTTTTATTTCTTCGGTTATCCGGTTCTTCCGCCACTAATGGTTTCGCCGAATGGCAGACCTTGTTTTGTTGATCCGCATCTGCCTGATTTCAGCCTCGGCTACGCAGGAAACACCATCGCAATCCTGCTCAGCGAGGAAGGGAAAGTGGGCATGGACGTGGAAATTGTCCGCGTCTGGAGTCGTGAAACGCCGTCGCATCTGCAAACGCAGACCCACGCGGAAAAAGCCTGGATCGACGCCCAGCTTGATCCGCTGGAAGCCGCCACCCAGTTATGCACTATTCGTCAGTCGGTACTGAAAATTCCCGGTTTCAATACCGGCGGTCCGGAATCGCTGAAATTGCATCCGGCCTCAGGTCGCCTGCGGTCGCGGCATATTCCGGATGTGGAAGTGATCAGTGATATTGATGACTATCTGGCCTGGGCCTGCGCCCATACGCCTCGCCTCGACCGGCTGGTGATGTGGAACTACACCTCGGCCTACGGCATGCGGAAATCCGGCGAAATCGTCCAGCAGCAGCGTCAGTCGCGGCGCTATATCAAACTGAGCAGCCACGCGACGGAAAACGCCCCGCCGCAGTACGCGATGTAGCCGGCAGGAGAACGGAAAAGGACGCCAACAAGCGAGCCGGGGCAATCCCGGCTCGCCAGTGATTAATGGGCGTCGATAAACACGATTTTCAGCAGGAACAGCACCGCCACGGCGATGACGCACGGGCTGATGTCGCGCCAGCGGCCGGTCGCGGCTTTCATTACCGCATAGGAAATGAAGCCCAACGCGATGCCTTCGGTAATAGAGAAGGTGAACGGCATCATCACGGCGGTCACGAACGCCGGTACGGATTCGGTCAGGTCATCCCAGTTAACGCGCGCCAGGCTGGCGGTCATCAGCACGCCGACATAAATCAGCGCGCCCGCCGCCGCATACGCCGGCACCATGCCCGCCAGCGGAGACAGGAACATCACCAGCAGGAACAGAATCCCCACGACTACCGCCGTCAAACCAGTACGACCGCCGATGGATACGCCGGAAGAGCTTTCGATATAGGCGGTCACGGACGACGTGCCGATGAACGAGCCGGCCACCGAGCTGATGCTGTCCACATACAGCGCCTGCTTCATCTGCGGGAATTTGCCGCGGGCATCCACCAGACCGGCCTTGTCGGTCACGCCAATCAGGGTGCCGGAGGAATCAAACAGGTTCACCAGCATGAAAGAGAAAATCACCCCGGACAGGCCCAGATTCAGCGACCCGGCCAGATCCACCTGACCGACCACATTGCTGACGCTCGGCGGCATGGAGAACACGCCGGAGAATTTCACATCGCCCAGCAGGGCGCCCAGCAGCGTGGTCACCGCGATGGAAATCAGCACCGCCGCATGGATGTTGCGGGACGCCAGCACCACGATAATGAAAAAGCCCAGCGCGCCCAGCAGCACGCTATGCGAGGTCAGCTTGCCGACCGACACCAGCGTTTCCGGATTCGGTACGATAATCCCGGCGTTTTTCAGCCCGATCATGGCAATAAACAAACCGATGCCGCTGGCGATGCCCAGCCGCAAACTGAGCGGAATATTGGCGATCATCCAGTAGCGAACCTGAAATATCGTCAACAGCAGGAAACCCACCGAGCCCCAGAAGATAGCGCCCATCGCGACCTGCCACGGCAGACCCATCGTGCCGACCACGACAAAGGCGAAAAAGGCGTTCAGGCCCATCGCCGGCGCCAGCGCCACCGGCAGGTTAGCCAGCAGGCCCATGAAAATACTACCAAAGGCGGCGATCAGACAGGTGGTGACAAACACCGCTTTGGTGTCCATCCCGGCGGCACCCAGAATCTGCGGGTTGACGAAAACGATATACACCATCGTCAGGAAGGTGGTGAACCCGGCAATGGTCTCGGTACGAGCGGTGGTGCCGTGCTGCTTCAGTTTGAACACGCGATCCAGCAGCCCCTGCTCAGCAGCGGAACCAGACTGAGATTTATCCATGATAAATGACCCAAAGAGAAGAAAGGAAAGATAATCGCCCGGTATCCTATACCAAAATGCGGAGCAGTTAACGCGCCGGCGGGCTTTTTTTTCCCGACGATAACAATTTTCTATATCTCCAGCCTGTTCGCAGCGGTTTCGCCTCACTTCCCGACGGGAAAACGTTTGTCCGCTACAGAGATAAGCGTCAGCAAGTCCCGTATTTCCACAAACATCGCATTATCCTGTCAGTCAGGTAAAGTGGGGATTTTCGTCCTTCAACAAGGAATGCCCATGTCCCGGATTGAATGCGTATTTTTCGACTGCGACGGCACGCTGGTGGACAGCGAAGTCATTTGCTGCCAGGCCTACATCAATATCTTTATTCCTTACGGTGTGCAGTTGCCGCTGGATGAAGTGATCAAAAACTTCAAAGGCATGAAGCTCTACGACATCATCGATCGCATCAGCGAGCGTTTCGGCCTGACGGTTTCAACCGAGCAGATGGAACGCCATTTCCGCCAGGAAGTCGCGCGACTGTTCGATCTCTCGCTGCAGCCGATTTCGGGAGTGCGGGACGTACTGGCGGCGCTGCAAACGCCCACCGCGGTGGTGTCCAACGGCCCGGTCAGCAAAATGCAGCATTCGCTGGGGCTGACCGGCCTGCTGCCGTTCTTTGGCGAGCACCTGTACAGCGGCTACGACATCGGCAAATGGAAACCGGACCCGGCGTTGCTGCATCACGCCGCGCAGCAGATGGGGGTAACGGTGGAAAACTGCATTCTGGTGGAAGATTCGGTCTCCGGCACGCAGGCCGGCATTGCCGCCGGCATACCGGTGTTCTACTACTGCGCCGACGAACATAACGCGCCGATCCATCACCCATTGGTGACGATGTTCCACGACATGGCGCAGTTACCGGCGCTGTGGCAGGCACGCGGCTGGACGCTGACCGCCGCCTGACGGCTCAGGCGGATTCGTGCAACAGCGATTCCGGCGTGCTTGCCGGTTTGCGTCCGCCGAATAGCCGGCGCCGGGCGGGTTTCGGCCCGGCGCGAAAACGCCTGCTGACGCCCTGCGCCAGCAGGTCCAGCAACAGGCAAAAGATAAAATAGACCAACGCGATAAACAGGAACACTTCGGTCGGGTAGACCATACTGCGGTTGTTGACCTGAGTCGCCAGAAAAGTCAGCTCGCCAACGCCGACAATGTAAGCCAGCGAGGTGTCTTTAATCAGGGAGATCCACTGGTTGATGAACGACGGCACCATCATGCGCAGCGCTTGCGGCAACGCGATGTGCCACAGCGTCTGCCAACGCCCCAGCCCCAGCGACATCCCCGCCTGCCACTGGCCGCGCCCTATCGCTACGATGCCGGCTTTCACGCCGTGCGCCAGGTAGGCGGAAGCGATTAACGCCAGCGCACACACCACAGTGGTGATTTCGGGGATATCGACGCCAAACAGGATCGGCAGCAGGAAGTAGGTCCAGAAAATCAGCATGATTACCGGAATCGCGCGGAAAAAGCCCAGTACCATCGCCAGCAGCCCGCCAGCCCAGCCGCGACACATCGCCAGCGCCACCCCCAGCCCTGTGCCCAACACCGCCGATGCGATCCCGGCCATCAAACTGAGCGCCAGCGTCAGCGCCGCGCCGCCCAGCGGACCATCCGGAAAGGTGCCCCACATCAGGTAGCTAAAATTGTCGCGGATGATCGCAAAATCCATCTCAGTGCCCCTTTAGCGGTTGCCGGTGCTGACGCCACTGTCCCCAGCCTTCCAGCAGGGCGATCACCGCGATATAAAATACCGTCGCCACCCCGAACGCCTGAAACGTGCGCAGGGTTTCGGTTTCCACCTGGCGGGAAGCATAAGACAGCTCCGCCACACCGATCGCCATCGTCAGCGATGAGTTTTTAATCACATTCATATACTGGCCGAGCAACGGCGGCAGCGCGATGCGCAGCGCCTGCGGCAATACGACATAGCGCATCGCCTGCCAGCCGGTCAGCCCCAGCGCGCAGGCGGCGTATTTCTGGCCGTGCGCCACGCCGGCGATGCCGGCGCGAATCTCTTCAGCGATAAAGGCGGCGGAATAGAGCGTCAGGCCAAACAACCCGGCCAGAAACTCAAACGACGGCCCGTTTAGCCCGAGTAGCGGAATCACGTGCGGGTTGTTGAGCCACTGCATCAACCCGGCGGGCAACAACTGCGCCGCGCCGAAGTACCAGAAGAACAACTGCACCAGCAGCGGGGTGTTGCGAAACAGGGAGCAATAGGCGATCGCCAGCCAGCGCAGCAGCGGCGTACGGCTATCGCGGCCGGCCGCCAGCACCAGCCCCAGCGCGGTCGCCAACACCACGGTGGCGGCGGCTATACCGAGCGTGACCTGAAAGCCTTGCCACAGCCATTGCAGATACTGCGGCGCCAGCAGCCAGTCGGTCAGCCATTGTCGGGTAGATTCATCAATCATCATAAACAAGAAGGCCCCCGGGATGGGTCCGGGGGCAAATCACAACCATCAAGTAAGAAACTACGGTAACAACTATCGGATGGAGAATGCTATAGCAACGTACTCAAACCTTGGGTTGCTGATCCAGCGGCGCGATTTTGAAATCGCCGCGCGGCTGGGCAGACGGCGTTTCCGGCCCAAACCAGCGGTTATAAATCTTCACCGCCTCACCCTGTTTTTCCAGATTCAGCAGGATGTCATTCACTTTCTGCGTCAGGCGATCTTCACCCTTCGGAATACCGATGCCCTGATACTCTTTGGTGATGCTGAACGGAGAAATTTCAAAGTCGGCTTTCTGCGCCGCCGGCAGGTTGCCCAGCAGCCCGACCAGCTTGGCGTCGTCCTGCGTGATGGCCTGCACGTTGCCGTTACGCAGCGCGGTGAACGCCAGCGGGGTATCGTCGTAGGAAATCACTTTGGCGGTCGGGTAGTGTTCCCGCAGGGTGATTTCCTGCACGGTGCCCTTGTCGGCGCCGATACGCAGATTTTTGATATCGTCCGGCGTTTTCAGCACGCCTTTGCGGGCGATGAACTTCTGGCCGGTGGCGAAATAGGGCACGCTGAAATTGACCTGTTTGGCGCGCTCGTCGGTAATGGTGAAGTTGGCTGAAATCAGATCCACTTTTTTCGAGCTCAGCAGCGGAATGCGGTTGGCCGGGTTGGTGGCGCGCAGTTCTACTTTGACGCCCAGCGCCTTGCCGATGGCTTCAGCTACATCCACATCGTAGCCCACCAACTTTTTGCTTTGCGGATCGACATAACCAAACGGCGGATTGCTGTCGAACACCGCCACTTTCACCACGCCCGCTTTCTGGATGTCATCCAGCTTGTCGGCCTGCGCGTTGCCAGAGAGAGAAACCAGTCCTGCCAGGAGAGAAAATGCCAAAAGAGATTTTTTCATCTTATTATCCGCCTATAAGCCGCTGTTCATAAACGATTGTTAACTCAATGAATGCAGGCTAACAGCGGCTCTGTCGCACCGGAAATAACATAAACTCCCATAATATGAACTTATGTTATATCCGGCTGGTGGCAACCACGGGTGACAGGGCGGCGATACAGAGATACAGATGCGACGTTACCAATGACAACGCCCCGCACAGGCGGGGCGTTGAGAGCATCGTCGGCAGCAGGCCAGACTTATTCCGGTTTTTCGGCGTCTTTCTGCGCCAGCATTTTTTCCAGCGCGTCGCCGCCCAGATGACGGAAGTCCTGGCCTTTGACGAAGTAGAAAATAAACTCGCAGATGTTCTGGCAACGGTCACCGATACGTTCGATGGAACGGGCGCAGAACAGCGCGGTCAGCACGCTGGGAATGGTGCGGGAGTCTTCCATCATGTGGGTCATTAGCTGACGCACAATGCCTTCGTACTCTTTATCCACCTTCTTGTCTTCCATGTAGATGCGCTTGGCTTCATCCAGATCCATACGGGCGAACGCGTCCAGTACATCGTGCAGCATCTGTACGGTGTGGTTGCCCAGCGACTCCAGGCTAACCAGCAACGGCTGATGCTGATGGGAGAATTTCTCCAGCGCGGTGCGGCAGATTTTGTCCGCCACATCGCCGATACGCTCCAGCTCGGAAATGGTCTTGATGATCGCCATCACCAGACGCAGGTCGCTGGCGGTAGGCTGGCGTTTGGCGATGATGCGCACGCACGCCTCGTCAATGCTCACTTCCATCATGTTTACTTTAGCGTCGCCTTCGATCACGCGCTGCGCCAGTTCCGCGTCCTGGTTATGCATGGCGGTGATGGCGTCGGTCAGTTGCTGTTCCACCAGCCCGCCCATGGTCATCACCTGGGTGCGGATGCTTTCCAGCTCGGCATTAAACTGACCGGAAATATGTTTGTTCAGATTGAGATTTTCCATGATACTCCCGTAATCAACCGTAACGACCGGTGATGTAATCTTCGGTCTGTTTCTGCCGTGGCGCGGTAAACAGGGTATCGGTATCGCTGAACTCAATCAGCTCGCCCAGATACATAAACGCCGTATGGTCGGAACAACGCGCCGCCTGTTGCATGTTATGCGTCACGATCACCACGGTATAGTCTTTCTTCAGTTCGGAAATCAGCTCTTCGATACGGCCGGTGGAAATCGGGTCCAGCGCCGAGCAGGGTTCGTCCAGCAGCAGCACGTCCGGACGAATGGCGATACCGCGGGCAATGCACAAACGCTGCTGCTGACCGCCGGACAGGCTGTAACCGCTCTGGTGCAGCTTGTCCTTGGTTTCCTGCCACAGCGCCGCTTTGGTCAGCGCCCACTGTACGCGCTCGTCCATCTCCGCACGCGACAGTTTCTCGAACAGGCGCACGCCGAAAGCGATGTTGTCGTAAATCGACATCGGAAACGGCGTCGGCTTCTGGAACACCATGCCCACTTTGGCGCGCAGCAGCGCGATATCCTGGTTATCGGTCAGGATATTGTTGCCATCCAGCAGGATATCGCCTTCGGCGCGCTGCTCCGGATAGAGCTGATACATTTTATTCAGGGTGCGCAGCAAGGTGGACTTACCGCACCCTGATGGACCGATAAACGCCGTCACCTGGTTTTGGGCAATATCCAGCGTGATGTTTTTCAGCGCATGAAATTTTCCGTAATAGAAGTTCAGGTTGCGCACCTGGATTTTGCTGGCGGATGTCTCTGTGACCATACTCATCAAGACTTCTCTCTTCTGGCGAATCTGGCGAACGCCGCCTGCGCGACGCCCGGATATTCATTAATGTTGCTGGTAATTTTTTTAATGTTGCTGACTAATGCGTCTTCTTGGCAAACAGCACGCGCGCCACAATATTCAGCAGCAGCACGCATAGAGTGATCAGCAGTACCCCTGCCCACGCCAGCCCCTGCCACTCTTTGAACGGACTCATGGCGAACTTGAAGATGGTGACCGGCAGGTTGGCGATCGGATGCATCAGGTCCGTGCTCCAGAACTGGTTCGACAGCGAGGTAAACAGCAGCGGCGCCGTCTCCCCGGCGATACGCGCCACCGCCAGCAACACCCCGGTGATGATGCCGGAAACCGACGCCTTCAGGGTGATGGCCGAAATCATCTTCCATTTCGGCGTCCCCAGCGCGTAGGCCGCTTCACGCAGGCTGTCCGGCACCAGTTTCAGCATGTTCTCGGTGGTGCGAATTACGATCGGCACCTGCAACAGCGCCAGCGCAATCACCCCCGCCCAGCCGGAAAAGTGCTCCATTTTAGCCACCACCAGCGTGTAAACGAACAGCCCCACCACAATCGACGGCGCCGACAGCAGAATGTCGTTAATAAAGCGAATCACTTCGGCGATCAGCGATTTACGGCCGTATTCCGCCAGATAGACGCCGGCCAGGATCCCCAGCGGCGTGCCAAACAGCGTCGCCCACAGGATCAGCAGGCCGCTGCCGACGATCGCGTTAGCCAGACCGCCGCCAGCCGTATTGGGCGGCGGCGTCATTTCGGTAAACAGCGACAGCGACATGCCGTCGATGCCCTTGGTCACGGTGGACATCAGAATCCATACCAGCCAGAACAGACCGAACGCCATCGTCAGCATCGACATACACAGCGCGATGCGGTTTTTCTGACGGCGCCAGGCCTGCATCTTGCGACGGGTTTCCAGCGAGTCAGAACGGTTTTCAATGCCAATGCTCGCCATCAGCGCGCTCCTTCGTTTTTAGCCAGACGCATGATCATCAGCTTCGAACAGGCCAGCACGATAAAGGTAATCACAAACAGGATCAGGCCCAGCTCCATCAGCGCGGCGGTATGCAGCCCGGTGTCGGCTTCGGCAAATTCGTTAGCCAGCGCGGAGGTGATGCTGTTGCCCGGCATATAGAGCGAGACGCTGTCGAGCTGGTAGGTGTTGCCGATGATAAACGTCACCGCCATCGTCTCGCCCAGCGCACGTCCCAGCCCCAGCATGACGCCGCCAATCACCCCATTTTTGGTGAACGGCAGCACGATGTGCCAGATAACTTCCCAGGTGGTGCAGCCGATACCGTAGGCCGATTCTTTCATCATCACCGGCGTCTGTTCGAACACATCGCGCATTACCGCGGCGATGTAGGGGATGATCATGATGGCCAGAATCACGCCGGCCGCCAGAATACCGATGCCGAACGCCGGCCCGGAGAACAGGGTGCCGACCAATGGGATGCTGGAAAGCACGTTGCCTACCGGTTGTTGGAAATACTTGGCGAACAACGGGGCGAACACAAACAGCCCCCACATGCCATAGACGATACTCGGGATCGCGGCCAGCAGCTCAATCGCCACGCCCAGCGGACGTTTCAGCCAGCTCGGCGCCAGTTCCGTCAGGAACAGCGCGATACCGAAACTAATCGGAATGGCGATGATCAGCGCGATCAGCGAGGTCACGATGGTGCCGTAAATCGGTACCAGCGCGCCGAATTGCCCGGCGGGCGCATCCCATTCTTTGGTCCACAGGAAGGAGAAACCAAACGTTTTGATACTCGGCCAGGAGGCGAAAATCAGGGAAACGATAATTCCGCCCAGCAACAGCAACGTCAATAGGGCCGCCAGTCTGACCAGCGCCCCGAAGAGAATGTCGCCCTGTTTTCCCGGAGGTGTAATGGTTGGCTTGTGTTCAGCCATACGTCTCTCTTCTTTCAGATAACTGCGTTTTTCAGATAACTGCGTCTTTAATCAGGTCATTGGAGGAAACCCCAATGAATGTCAGAGGTGGATACCCCGTTTCCGGTTTATCCACCTCTCGGTACTCACACAACCGATCCTGCTAACCGCAATCAATACAGCGCTTTACCGCTGCTGTCTTTGATCTGGGTTTTCCATGCTGCGCGTACCTGAGCAATCACTTCTTTCGGCAGGGTAGAATAATCCAGCGCTTTGGCCTGATCGCCGCCTTTGGTGTAAGCCCAGTCAAAGAACTTCAGCACTTCTTTGCCCTGCTCAGGCTTGCTCTGTTCTTTGTGAATCAGAATGAAAGTGGTAGAGGTGATCGGCCATACATCGGCGCCTTTCTGGTTGGTCAGGTCCTGTGCGAAGGACTTGCTCCAGTCAACGCCTTTGGCGGCATTGCTGAAAGACCCTTCCGTCGGGCTGACTGCTTTGCCGTCGGCAGAAATCAGCTTGGTGTAAACCAGGTTATTCTGCTTGGCGTACGCGTATTCAACGTAACCGATCGACCCCGGCAGACGCTGCACGAACGCCGCGATGCCGTCGTTGCCTTTACCGCCCAGACCGGTCGGCCAGTTTACGGTGTTGCCCGCGCCAATCTTCTCTTTCCACTCGCTGTTCACTTTAGCCAGGTAGCTGGTGAACACGTAGGAGGTGCCGGAACCGTCGGCACGACGCACCACAGCGATGTCCTGATCCGGCAGTTTCACGCCCGGGTTCAGTTTGGCGATGGCTTCGTCGTTCCATTTCTTGATTTTGCCCAGGTAGATGTCACCCAGCGTTTTGCCGTCCAGCGTCAGCTCGCCGGCTTTCACGCCCGGCACGTTGACAGCCAGTACGATACCGCCGATCACGGTCGGGAACTGGAACAGACCGTCCTGAGCCAGTTTGTCATCCGCCAACGGCGCATCAGACGCACCAAAATCCACGGTTTTGGCGGTAATCTGTTTCACGCCGCCCGAAGAACCGATGCCCTGATAGTTAACTTTGTTGCCGGTTTCTTTTTCGTAAGAATCAGCCCACTTTGCATAAACCGGAGCGGGGAACGTCGCACCTGCGCCAGTGAGGTTTGCCGCGGCAAAAGCAGAAACCGCCGTCAGAGAAAAACTTGCAGCAACGATACTGGCAACAGTGGTACGCATGAGTTTCATAATCCCTCCTGTGGGATACTTAGACGTGTAGACCCGGAGCTATTGTTTAATCAGAGTGTAGTTTGCTGGTGGAGAAAATAGGTCAATTCGGTGACAGTAAAATGTACGCAATATGACAGTTGTGTGACAGTCGAGTCAGAACTGGGTATGCCTGCCTGGCAGAGGCAAGCATTTATTTAACAATCTATACAATACTTTCAACGATATACTTCTATGAATCCCCAGTTCCGGTAAAATCGCTTGTCACACATGCTATTTAGACCTTGAATATGTCCGTCTCTGACCAAAGGAGTGAAGCACAGTCATGGCAACCGACTTTGAAGACGCCTGTCATCGCCACTGGAGAGATGCAGAAATCCTGTTTCATCTGGGACGCTGGGCCAATGCCGATCATCTTTATGGCTTCTCGGCAGAGAGCGGGTTAAAAAAGTTGATGCAGGAGTTTGGTATGCCCTTTGACACGAATAGGGACATGCCCAGTGAACGCCACGACCAAAAGCATATTGATGCTATTTGGTCACGTTACGATGCATACCGTAGTGGCCGCTACCCCGGAGCTGAGTATCTTTTATCTTCACTAAATCCTTTCGATAACTGGAAAGCGTCACAACGTTACAGCAACCAACAACAGTTCACACAAATTGAGGCAGAAAAACATCGCAACGGAGCCAAACAAGTCCAAAATATACTTAAACAAGCTAAAACGGACGGCGCGATATGAAAACCTTCGACCAGCTTTTGCCTACTATTGAAGGCATTCTTAAACCTCACACTGATCTTATCAGTCAGATTGAACCCGTGGCAATCAACCGAGATCTGAACGGTAAAGTCAGGTTAATCGCTTCCGAATCGATTCAGAACAATCCCGAACATCAGGCTGCGATTGACACGATTGCCGCACAATTTTCAACTGAACTGTCGCCTCACAGCTTTGCTCCAGATAACACCGTCTTATATGAACCCAATGTCGAATCGGTTTATCAACGCGCAGCCCATTTTGCGCTTGCCGATATTCCCGGCGTCTATGTGGTTGACAGATTAGCGACGGAAAGCCGCTGGGATATGATCACACCAGAGTCTGAAGGCGCCAGTCGCATTGTCTTTTTTTCTATCAAAGGCGGCGTTGGCCGCTCAACCGCGATGGCCGCTTGCGCATGGGCGCTGGCGCAAGCCGGTAAAAAAGTCATGGTTCTTGATTTGGATCTTGAGTCTCCTGGCTTATCTACCGCCTTGCTACCGGAAGACCGTCGCCCAACTTATGGCATCGCCGACTGGCTGGTGGAAGATCTGGTCGATAATGGCAACAGCCTGCTTGATGACATGATCGCCACCAGTACGCTATCCCATGACGGCGACATTTACGTGATACCGGCACATGGCAAAAATCCGGGAGAATATATCGCCAAGCTGGGCAGAGTCTGGATGCCCAAAATAGACAGTAACGGAAACCGGGAAAGCTGGTCTCACCGACTCAATCGCCTGATTGACCAGTTAGAAGAAACGATTAAGCCTGATGTGATTTTGATCGACTCACGCTCTGGAATAGATGAAGTCGCATCCAGTTGCGTTACCGATATCGGCGCCAATACCGTGTTACTGTTTACACTGGATGGCGAGCAAACCTGGTCAGGATATCGGGTGTTATTTGAATACTGGAACCGATCAGGCAAAGCCGCTGATATCCGTGAGCGTTTGCAACTTATCGGTGCCATGATTCCTGATGACGAACGACGCGAGAGCTACTTTTCCGGGTTGTGTGAAAACGCTTACGAACTGTTTTCCTCCACACTTTATGACGAAGTACCACCGGGTGAAACAGTGGAGAATCTGTTCAGCTTCGAGATGAACGACGAAGCAGCACCACACTATCCGTGGGCGATTCGCTGGAACAGAGGATTCTCCGCGCTAACGTCGCTACATTCCCGATTTGCGCAAAACACGATAGACTCCGCCGAAGTTCAGTCAATTTTCGGCACGTTAATTGAGGGTATTCAAGGTTTAACCAATCATCCCGGAGAGCATGATGAGTAGCGCAGAAGATATCCGTCGAGCCATTTATGAAACCTTACCTGCGGATACCTCATACAGCGGGTCTGCGCCGCCATTAAAACACCTCTACATTCCGCCTGCGCATTTAAAAGCACTAAGGCCGGAAAGTTTACTGGTGGTGGGCACACGTGGAGTCGGGAAATCTGTTTGGACGGCAGCGCTTGGCGATCCTGCTTTGCGTAAAGTGCTAGGTTCATCAATTCCACAATTGGATATTACAGACATTCATATCGGATTTTCAGAGCGGCCACAGAATGACGCGTATCCAGACTCAGATACATTTTCTCAATTGGTAGAGAGCTTTGATGCCTATGATATCTGGCGCACGATTGTCATATCAGGCATCGGCAAACTAACCCAGCAGCCACTGTTGGCTCAACAGGCAAAGTGGTCAGAAAAAATATCTTGGGTACAGCAAAATCCGGAAAATATTGCAGCAGCCATGTCTCAGGCCAATCAATCGTTAGAGGGAAATGGTCGCTACGCCCTGATTTTGTTTGACGCGCTCGACAGACTCAGTACTGATTGGTCGGTAATGGATAATATCGTGCGTGGTCTATTACGGGTTGTCTTGTGGCTAAAACCATACAGCCGTCTTACCGCCAAAGTCTTTTTACGCGAAGACCAACTGGAAAGAACTGTTACCGATTTTCCTGATGCCTCCAAGTTGCTTGCCACCAAAGCTGAACTATCCTGGGCAAGGCATGACTTGCATGGCCTGCTATGGCAATACCTGATTAATGGTGAAACATCACATGGTGATGTGCTGCGCGAGTGCTATAACCGAACCTTGAATAAACCACCTGAGCATTCCGATTCCCGTTTTGTGCCGCATGATGATGTAAAGCGTGAAACGCCATCACAAAGAGAATTATTTGAAGCGCTAGCCGGGCCGTGGATGGGCAAGGATCGCCGTCGTGGTGTCCCTTATGTCTGGGCCGTTAGTCATCTGGCAGACGGAAAAGGGCGAACGTCTCCTCGCTCATTTTTAGCTGCTATACGGCAAGCAGCCGAAGACTCAATGGAGCGGTACCCGGACTATACCTACTCGTTGCACTATGAAAGTATTAAACGTGGGGTTCAAAAGGCATCGGAAATCAGGGTCAGCGAACTGACTGAAGACTATCCGTGGGTAAACGAGTTCTTAACTCCCTTGAACGGGCTCAACGTACCCATTGATTTCAGCGTAATACAACAGCGTTGGAATGAGGAGTTTTCTCAAGGACTGCCGGAAAATCCAAACAAGTTACCTCCTCAGCATGCCCAGAAAGGCTGGCCGGGCCTAAAACTGGATTTGTTAAGAATAGGCGTGTTTGAAGAACGTAACAGCGAGCGTATTGATATGCCCGATCTCTATCGTGTTGGCTTTGGGTTAGGCAGAAAAGGTGGGGTAAAACCACAAAAGTCCTGACCTAATAGTATAGCGTTTATAAAAAAACCTCCCCATGCCTTAAGAAGCAGGGAGGTTTTTTTATTTAATTCCTGCAAGAAAACCAATATGAATAACAAAAAGCACTAAAACACTAAATTACTTATATAGCCCAGCGATAAAAAAACCTGTTCTATACTCAGATATGTCGCTGAAAAAACAGCGCTCTCACGTCAGGACCCAACTCCCCTACAGGATGTTTCCACTTTTTATAACCGAGCCTAGCAGACGCATTTTTCTGTTTTGTTACCAGGAGTGCAATACACTGATTTTATTTGTTTTTTAAGGGAAAGATGACAATGAAAAAACATAATACCGATGAGCAGCGCGTCGCAAAAATCAATGAATATCATTTGCTCGACTTACACTTACAGCAATCCTTTCAAAACCAGGTCAGATTATTTGCACGGATACTGAATTTTCCGGCGGCGTTTATCTCGATTATCGATCTGGACAAGCAATGGCTGATTTTCAGCGAAGGTATCGATATTGAATGTACTACCCGGGAACTGGCATTTTGCAATTCGGTGATTGCCACCGAGACGACCTTATCGATTCCCGATACGCTAACAGACAGTCAGTTTTGCGAGCACCCGCTGGTTACCGGCGCTCCGCATATCCGTAGTTACTTTGGCATACCTTTGGTGCTCGACAAGATCGTGGTCGGCACCCTGGCCGCCATCGACTATCAACCGCGGGCACTGGATGACACGACGCGAGAAACCGCCGCCTTCGTCGCCAGCACTACCGAAGCCCTGTTCAAATTGCACAGTGACCAGTTGCATCGGGAACAGGAAATCCGGCTGCTGAATAACTCCTCCGTGGTGCTGATCAACTGGCAGCAAGACAACATGCTGCACATTTCCTACATGTCCCCTAATGCGCATCATGTTCTGGGCATTACCGAAGAAGACATCAGACATAACACTGCGGCGATAGAAAACTATATCCATCCGGACGACTACGAGAACCTGCTGTTTGCACTGGATAACCATAAAAAAGGCGTGGCGAATCTGGAATGCGAATACCGCTTTTTGTCGCCCAGGGGAAAAACGCTGTGGATTCGCCAGCTTTCCATCGCCAATTACCATCACAACGGCAGACTCAGCCACGTGCAGGCGCTGCTGATCGATAACTCCCACCAGAAATACCTGCAAAAACTGCTGGTGGATACCAACAACCAAATGCGGCTGGTACTGGAGTCGTCCAGTCTCGGCACCTGGGACTGGGATCTGGGGCGGCATAACATTCGCGTCAATAAACAGTGGTGCGAAATGATGGGCGTCACGCAGGACCAATTCGACTCCTCAATGGATTACTGGCAACAGCTGATGCACCCGCTGGATCGGGAAAGAATGGTGCAGGCGGCGGAATCCTGCATCACCGGTCAGGCAACCTTGATCAACGAGCAATACCGGATGCGCCACAATAAAGGCCACTGGGTGTGGATTGAAACCTACGGCAAGGTGGTGGAATACAACGAAAAAGGCAAACCCATTCGGGTCGCCGGCACCCATCGGGATATTACCGAGAAGAAAAACAAGGAATTACAGGAAGAAGCGGATAAACGCCTGCTGGAGCTGATTAACCGGGCCCAAAAGATCTTTCTGGAAAAAACCGACATCCAGGAAGCCTGCATGTCCATCTTTGACGACCTGCTTTCCATCTCTGAATCGGAGTTCGGTTTTATCGGCCAGGTCAGAGAACACGATGGGAAGAAAGTGCTGCACATCGTCGCCATTTCCAACGTCAGCTGGAACGGCGACAGCAAGAACTCTTACGATACTTTTCTGCAAAACAAACTGCAGTTCACCAGCCTGGACAACCTGTTCGGGCATGTGGTGATCACCGGCAAACCGGTCATCACCAACTCGCCGCGTTCCCACTCCGCCTCGCGCGGCGTGCCGTCAGGCCACCCAATCCTGCGACAATTCATGGGGTTGCCCATCTATTTCCGTAACGAGGTGGTGGGGATGATCGGACTCGGTAACCGCTTCGACGGCTACAACGAGCGGCAGTTGCGCTTTCTCAACCCGTTCGTCGACACGTTAGGCTCGCTGTTCTACGCGCTGGAAACCCAGCGAGCCCGAGAAGAGCTGGAAGAAAAACTGCTGGAAATGGCCAATACCGACGCCCTGACCGGCATCCATAACCGGCGCGCCTATATTCTGGAAACGGAAAAGTGCTACCGCAACCATGAGAAAAACACCGCACTGGCGATCATCGATATCGACTTCTTCAAAAAGGTCAATGACCAGTACGGCCATCACGTCGGCGACGTGGCGATTTGTCGTCTGGCGGAGATCATTACCGGCAAACTGCGTACCGACGACTTCGTCGCCCGCCTGGGCGGCGAAGAGTTCGGTTTGATCGTCCACAACGCCAATCTCGATAATGTCGATGCCATCATGAACGGGATTCGCACCGAAGTGGAAAACACCCTGTTCACGGTTGACGGCTATTCCTTCCATTTTACCGTCAGCATCGGCGCAACGTTTATCAAACACCGTAATGTTCAGAATCTGAAAGACAGCTTCGAGAGCGATATGAAGCGGGCCGACGACGCGCTGTACGAAGCCAAAAACGCCGGCCGTAATCGGGTGGTATGGAAGTAACAATAGAGACAGATTTCTCTGATTAGCTAAGTGTTAATTACAGGTATAAAGTGAAACAGAGCTAATACCCAAAGGAGTTACATGCATGCAGCAAAAAAATACTCATAGTCGATCTGTTTTTATCCACATCGTTTATGGTCAGTGCTATTGATCTTGAAACTTCAGATAGAGACTATCAATACATAGTGGTGACTGATACGTTCGGTAGGGATATTTATCGCTCAGAAATTCAAATCCGTGATTTCAATGAATTACAGAAAAAAATAGAAAAGCTGGAAGATCAGAATGAGAAATTGACCAGAGAAGTCGAAGATATAAAAAAGAAACTCAATGAACTGTCGAATAAAATAAAATGATATTTATTACCTAATCGTCCTGTCATTCTTAGATAGGGTGACCAAAAAGCCCTGAGATAAACCCCAGGGCTTTTATTACTCGTTTTTCAGGTTGATATTGAAAAATATCGATTTCGTCGTTTAGACGGAAAACCTTCTTACTCCACCGTCACCGATTTCGCCAGGTTACGCGGCTGGTCCACGTCGGTGCCTTTGATCAGCGCCACATGGTAAGACAGCAGTTGCAACGGCACAGTGTAGAAGATTGGCGCAATCACCTCTTCCACGTGCGGCAACTGAATGATCTTCATCATGTCGCTGTCGGAGGTGAAACCGGCCTGTTCGTCGGCAAACACGTAGAGTTCGCCGCCGCGGGCGCGGACTTCTTCGATGTTGGATTTCAGTTTTTCCAGCAGGTCGTTGTTGGGTGCGACCACCACCACCGGCATATCCGCGTCGATCAGCGCCAGCGGGCCGTGCTTCAATTCACCCGCCGCATAGGCTTCCGCATGGATATAGGAGATCTCCTTGAGTTTGAGCGCCCCTTCCATCGCAATCGGGTACTGGTCGCCGCGCCCCAGGAACAAGGCGTGGTGTTTGTCGGAGAAACCTTCCGCCAGCGATTCGATCAGCTTGTCCTGCGACAACATCTGTTCGATACGCGCCGGCAACGCCTGCAGAGCATGC
Organism: Dickeya fangzhongdai; assembly: GCF_002812485.1. Taxonomy (NCBI): domain Bacteria; kingdom Pseudomonadati; phylum Pseudomonadota; class Gammaproteobacteria; order Enterobacterales; family Pectobacteriaceae; genus Dickeya; species Dickeya fangzhongdai. Next base: position 4,983,674 of record NZ_CP025003.1, on the reverse strand, counting down.
ACGATATCGTGTTCGATACGGGCATCCATACCGCGCAGACGACCGATACGCGCCACCAGCATCAGCAACACCGTCAACTGAGTAGTGAACGCCTTGGTGGACGCCACGCCGATTTCAGTGCCGGCACGGGTCATCAACGCCAGATCCGACTCGCGCACCAGCGATGAACCCGCTACGTTGCAAATCGCCAACGAGCCCAGATATCCCAGCTCTTTCGACAAACGTAATGCCGCCAGCGTGTCGGCGGTTTCGCCGGACTGGGACAGGGTAATCATCAGGCTGTTGGCGCGCACCGCCGGTTTGCGGTAACGGAATTCAGACGCGATTTCCACGTCGCACGGAATCCCCGCCAGCGACTCGAACCAGTAGCGCGACACCATGCCGGAGTTGTAAGACGTGCCGCAGGCGATAATCTGGATATGCTGGACTTTTGCCAGCAGCGCATCGGCTTGCGGGCCAAGCTCGGACAGGTTGATTTCGCCGTGGCTAAAACGCCCTTCCAGGGTGTTTTTGATCGCCATCGGCTGTTCGTAGATCTCTTTCTGCATGTAGTGACGGTACGCGCCTTTGTCGCCAGCGTCGTACTGTACTTTTGATTCAATCTCTTCGCGATTAACGTCCTGCCCCTGACGGTTAACGATACGTACCGTACGACGAGTGACTTCAGCGATATCGCCTTCTTCCAGAAAGATGAAACGGCGGGTTACCGGCAGCAGCGCCAGTTGGTCGGAGGCAATGAAGTTTTCGCCCACGCCGCGGCCAATCACCAGCGGGCTACCGGAGCGCGCGGCAACCAGCACGTTGGGGTCGCGGCTATCCAGCAGCACCATGCCGTACGCGCCGCGCAGTTGCGGGATAACGCGCTGCACGATGTCCAGCAGCGAACCGCCGTTCTGCTGCTGTTCCCAGTGCACCAGATGCGCCACCACTTCGGTATCGGTTTCGGAGACAAAACGATAACCACGGGATACCATCAGCTCGCGCAGCGGCTCATGGTTTTCGATAATCCCGTTGTGCACCACGATAATGTGCTCCGACACATGCGGGTGAGCATTTTGTTCGGACGGCTCGCCGTGAGTCGCCCAGCGGGTGTGAGCGATACCGGTTCCGCCGACCAGCGGCTGTTCTTCCGCCGCCTGCGCCAGCACCTGCACCTTGCCCAGACGGCGCAGGCGGGACACCTGTCCTTCGCCATTCACCACCGCCAGACCGGCAGAGTCATAACCACGGTACTCGAGGCGGCGTAGCCCCTCCAGCAGGATCTCAGCAATATCTCGTTGCGCAACAGCGCCTACAATTCCACACATCGGTTGTATTCCTGTAAAAGTGACATATTGTGTCACCACGATGTCTTTAGACCTGATTGTTCCGGTTTATTCCGGGTTCCCCGAGCCTTGTAGAGAATGGGGAATTATTATGTTTTGGCCTGCGCTCGCCAGCGCAACGCAGGCCAAAACCGTCTTATCTCAAGACGCATTCCGCCCTCGGATCCTTTTTCTTCCACGCGTCAGCGAAGATCGCAGCATCCGAGGGGGGTAAGACTATTTTTTCTTCACCGGACGTTTCCAGCCCGTGATATGGGTCTGTTTGACGCGGCTGATGACCAGTTCATTTTCACCCACATTACGGGTTACCGTAGTGCCCGCCGCGATGGTTGCGCCGTTGGCCACCTTGACCGGCGCTATCAACTGGCTATCCGAACCGACGAACACGTCGTCGCCGATAACCGTCTGGTGCTTGTTGGCGCCATCGTAGTTACAGGTAATGACGCCCGCGCCGATGTTCACGCCCGCGCCGATATCAGCGTCGCCGAGGTAGGTCAGATGACCGGCCTTCGACCCTTTGCCGAGACGCGCTTTCTTCAATTCGACAAAGTTGCCTACGTGCGCGTCCTCTTCCAGCACCGCGCCGGGGCGCAGGCGGGCGAACGGGCCGATAGTACAACGCGCTTCCAACACTGCGTTTTCCACCACGGTGTAAGGGCTGAGTTCGCAATCGTCGCCGATCACGCTATTTTTGATCACGCAGCCCGCGCCGATTTTAACCCGATGACCCAGCGTCACCCGGCCTTCCAGAATGACATTGGCATCGATCGTCACATCACGCCCGTGTTCCAGTTCGCCACGCAGATCGAAACGGGCCGGATCTAGCAGCATGACGCCAGCCAGCAACAACTGCTCGGCTTGCTCGCGCTGATAAGTGCGCTCCAGCGTCGCCAGTTGCAGGCGGTTGTTGATGCCTTCCACTTCGCTCAACCGCGATGGCTGCACCGCCACCACGCGCTGGCCTTCCTGCGCCGCCATGGCGATGATATCGGTAAGATAATATTCGCCCTGCACATTGTGATTATTGAGCTGGCTTAACCAACGCTTCAAATCACGGCCGCCCGCCACCAGAATGCCGGTATTGATTTCATTGATCGCACGCTGCTGCTCGGTGGCGTCTTTGTGCTCAACGATCCCCACCACTTCGCCGTTGTCCCGCACAATACGGCCGTAACCGCTGGGGTCGGCCAGATTGACGGTCAGCAGGCCAATCCCGCCTTGCGGCTTGGCCGCCACCAGACGTTGCAGCGTTTCAGGGGAGATAAGCGGCACATCGCCGTACAGAATCAGGATGTCTTCGTTATCGTCAAAACCGTCGGCCGCCTGCTGCACCGCATGACCGGTTCCCAACTGCTCGGCCTGCAATACCCAGTTAAGCGACGTTTCCGTCAGCGTTTCCCGGATCAGATCCGCGCCATGCCCGTAAACCAGGTGAATGCGCCGGGCGCCAACGTCCATCGCGGCATCAATTACATGCTGAACAATGGGTTTACCCGCCAGAGGGTGGAGGACTTTGGGAAGATCGGAATACATGCGGGTTCCCTTGCCGGCGGCGAGGATAACCACACTCATTGCACTGTTTGACATAGGCATCCTGACTAAAAACTGAATGGTGTCCCGCTGAAGGCGGACGAACGAAAGTAAACCCGTTATCGCGCCGGATTACTACATATTTTTCAGCGAAAAATACGTCTCAGAGCCAATCCGGGGCTGAAAAAATACAGTCATCAGAGTTTACCCAACCCGGCAGGATTTGGGTAATGCGAAACGCGCTCGCCGCCGGTTTTCTCCGACCGTGCTCAGACATAAAACACGCGAGGAATACAAACCGCTGTTTCATAAAATCGAGACCGGGATAACAAAATGAAACTAATTGTTTCATCAGGTGAATTCTGCCGTTCAGTTTGTGAAGCAGCCAAAAGAAACAGTGTTTCATTTTTTGACATAATGCGCCGATCAATAACAAATAATGATGGGGAAAACATGAAATACGCTGCTTCGGGGCTTCTCTCTGTCGCCCTAAATTCTTTTTTGCTTCTGGGTTCCAATACCGCCGTTGCCGCCACTCAGGATACCGCGCCAGTCTGGCATAGCATCGCGTTCGGCCAGTCCACGGATGTGAATTTCGCGACCAACGTCCTGCCGGACAAGGTGGGCGTCAACGACGTCACCATCAACGGCAAAAAGCTGACAGTAAATGACAAGGTCGACCTGTCCGCGCCGATCACTATCGAAAGCCGGGGAGGAAAAATCGCCAATACGCATGACGGCTTGACCTTCTTCTACACGCAGTTGCCCGCCAACGTGAATTTCACGCTGCAATCCGATGTGACGGTCGATCAGTTCGGCCCGGAAAGCGACGCCAAACCCAACGCTCAGGAAGGCGCCGGCCTGCTGGTGCGCGATATTCTCGGCGTACCGCGTCAGGAGCCGTTGAAAGAGGGATACGAAGAGTTTCCGGCGGCATCGAACATGGTGATGAACGCCATCATGACGCAGGATAAAAAATCGAAAACCGAAGTGAAGATGCAGCTCATCAGCCGCGATGGCGTTACGCAGCCCTGGGGTAATACCAACGCACAAATCACCCGCGCCAGCTATCAGGAAAAAATCAATCTGGAACAAACGCCAACGTTCCGCCTGAAACTGGAACGCACGGATGACGGCTTCATCACCTCTTATGCGCCCAAGGGCAGCGACCAGTGGGTCAGCAAGACGGTAAAAGGCGCGGATTTAGTCACTCATCAGGACAAGAATCACTACTATGTGGGGTTCTTCGCCTCCCGTAACGCGAAGATCACCATCAGCAATGCCAGTCTGACCACCAGCCCGGCCAACACCAAACCTTCCGCCCCATTCAAAGCAGAAGTCAATGCGCCGTTGTTGCAGGTTGCATCTTCCCCGCTCTCCGCCAGCGAGACCTACCCGGTACAGGCGCGGGTCAATTACAACGGCACTATTGAAGTGTTCCAGAACGGCAAATCGCTCGGCAAACCGCAAAAAATTCGCGCCGGCGATTATTTCTCTCTTACCGCGAAGCTGACGCAGCCTAAATCCGATTTCAAACTGGTTTACCTGCCGGGTGAAGGCGAAGACAAAACGGCGAAAGAAACCTCGTTCAGCGTGGAAAAAATCAAGCTGGCCGATGCCAAAAATCTGTATGTTTCTCCGGAAGGCAAAGCCGACAACAACGGCAGCAAGAACGCGCCGCTGGATATCAAAACGGCCATTAACGCCCTGCAGGCCGGCGGCACGCTGTGGTTGATGGACGGCGATTACAGCGCCACCGTGATTCCGGTCAGCGCCAGCGGCAACGCCAACGGAATTAAAACGTTGATGCCGGCCGGCAAAAAAGCGGTATTCCACGGGCTACAGCTCAACGCCAGCTACTGGAAAGTCAAAGGCGTTGAAATCACGGAAAAAAGCTTCCGTATTGAGGGCAGCTACAACCAGATTGAACGCGTGCTGGCGCACCACTGCGACAACACCGGTATTCAGGTTTCCTCCAGCGACAGCGTGGGTCGTCCGCTGTGGGCCAGCCATAACCTGATTCTGAACTCGGAATCGCACAGCAATCAGGATCCCAGCAAAAAAGATGCGGACGGCTTCGCCGTGAAAATGCGCGTCGGCGAGGGTAACGTGATTCGCGGCGCATTCTCCCATGACAATGTTGATGACGGCTTCGACCTGTTCAACAAAATTGAAGACGGCCCGAACGGGGTTGTGGTGATCGAGAATTCCATTTCGGTCAACAACACCAGCAACGGCTTTAAACTGGGGGGCGAAGGCCAGCCAGTGGCTCATCAGGTGAAAAATAGCATCGCTATCGGCAACCACATGGACGGGTTCAGCGACAACTTCAACCCAGGCGCGCTGCAAGTCACCAACAACATCGCGCTGGATAACGTTCGCTTCAACTTTATCTTCCGCCCAAGCCCTTACTATGGCCCGGAAAAACAAGGGATTTTCAAAAACAACGTTTCGCTGCGTACTCAACCCGGTAAGTATGACGATGCGGTGGTGGGCCGAGTGGATGCCAGCAACTATTTCATCAAGAATAACCGTGCGCTCAACAGTCAGGGCAAGGAGATCACCACGGCGAATTACAAATCCGTCGCGGTGCCGGCGGTCTTCAGTCGCGATGAAAAAGGCAATCTGCAATTGGGTGATTTTCTGAAGAAGAAATAACCGGCATAAATCTGAGGGCGCCAAAAGCGGTGCCCGTCAACACCAGCCCGACGGCGCGTCGGGCATAAAAAAAGCCAGCTGATTCAGCTGGCTTTTTTACATCTGCATGATGGTTACATCTGCATCTGTTACATCGCTTTTTTGGTCAGCTCAATGACGCGCAGCTTGGCAATGGCTTTTGCCAGATCGGCAGAAGCCTGAGCATAATCCACATCACCGTGTGAATTGCGGATATGCTCTTCCGCTCTGCGTTTCGCTTCCAGCGCACGCGCTTCATCAAGATCCTGCCCACGAATGGCGGTATCGGACAGCACGGTCACCATGTTCGGCTGTACCTCAAGGATACCGCCGGACAGGTAGATATACTCTTCTTCGCCGTGCTGTTTAACAATGCGCACCATACCAGGCTTAATGGCCGTGAGCAGGGGGGCGTGGCCAGGATAGATTCCCAGTTCGCCTTCGCTACCGGTCACCTGGATCTTCTGCACCAGACCGGAAAACATTGCCTGTTCCGCACTAACGACATCCAGATGGTAAGTCATAGCAGCCATATCACCCTCCTATCAAGGCGTTACAGTTTCTTGGCTTTTTCCACTACTTCGTCAATGGAACCAACCATGTAGAACGCCTGTTCCGGCAGGTGGTCGTATTCGCCTTCCATAATGCCTTTGAAACCACGGATGGTGTCTTTCAGCGTCACGTATTTACCCGGAGAACCGGTGAAGACTTCAGCTACGAAGAACGGCTGGGACAGGAAGCGCTGGATCTTACGCGCACGGGATACCACCAGCTTGTCTTCTTCAGACAGCTCGTCCATACCCAGAATCGCGATGATGTCCTTCAGTTCCTGGTAACGCTGCAGAATGGACTGCACGCCACGCGCCACATCGTAGTGCTCCTGACCCACAACCAGCGGATCCAACTGACGGCTGGTGGAATCCAGCGGGTCAACGGCCGGGTAGATACCCAGAGATGCGATTTGACGGCTCAGCGTTACAGTTGAGTCCAGATGCGCAAAGGTAGTTGCCGGAGACGGGTCAGTCAGGTCGTCCGCAGGCACGTAAACGGCCTGGATGGAGGTGATTGAACCTGTCTTGGTGGAGGTAATACGCTCCTGCAGCACACCCATCTCTTCCGCCAGCGTCGGCTGATAGCCTACTGCAGACGGCATACGACCCAGCAGCGCGGATACTTCGGTCCCCGCCAGGGTGTAACGGTAGATGTTGTCGACGAACAACAGAACGTCACGGCCTTCGTCACGGAATTTCTCCGCCATAGTCAGACCGGTCAGCGCCACGCGCAGACGGCTTCCAGGCGGCTCGTTCATCTGGCCATACACCAGCGATACTTTGTCGATAACGTTGGAGTCGGTCATTTCGTGGTAGAAGTCGTTACCTTCACGGGTACGCTCGCCCACGCCTGCAAACACGGAGTAACCGGAGTGCTCGATCGCGATGTTACGGATCAGCTCCATCATGTTTACGGTTTTACCTACACCCGCACCACCGAACAGACCGACTTTACCGCCCTTCGCAAACGGACAGATCAGGTCGATAACCTTGATGCCGGTTTCCAGCAGTTCCTGAGAGTTGGACAGTTCTTCATACGTCGGCGCCGCGCGGTGAATCGCCCAGCGCTCTTCTTCACCAATCGGCCCTTTCATGTCGACCGGTTCACCCAGTACGTTCATGATACGACCCAGCGTAGCCTTACCAACCGGTACTTCGATCGGATGCGCCAGGTTGGTGACTTTCAGACCACGACGCAGACCGTCCGAAGAACCCATTGCAATACAACGAACCAGACCGCCGCCCAGCTGCTGCTGCACTTCCAGCACCAGCTTCTCAGCCTCTTTCTCTACCTCAAGGGCGTCGTACACATTCGGTACGGCATCCTGAGGGAACTCGACGTCCACCACGGCGCCGATTACCTGGATAATCTTTCCAGTAGCCATCTTGAATCCTCTACGTAATTCGACAATACGTAATTCGTAAAACCTGATTTAAACCGCGGAGGCTCCCGATACGATTTCGGTGAGTTCCTGAGTGATGCTTGCCTGACGAGCCTTGTTGTAAACCAACTGCAGCTCTTTGATCAGGTTGCCGCCGTTATCCGTTGCGGCCTTCATCGCTACCATTCGCGCGGCCTGTTCACTGGCCAGGTTTTCTACGACGCCCTGATAAACCTGAGACTCCACATAGCGGCGCAACAGGGTATCCAGTAGCGACTTAGGATCGGGTTCATACAGGTAATCCCAGGATTTTTTCGTCAGCTCGCCCTCTTCCGCCGGAGGCAGCGGCAGCAGCTGAACAACTTGTGGAACCTGAGACATGGTATTGATGAACTTGTTGCTCACCACGTACAGTTTGTCCAGACGACCTTCGTCGTAGGCCTGCAGCATGACTTTCACCGGCCCGATCAATTCGGACAGCGAAGGGTTATCCCCCATGCCGGTAACCTGAGCAACAATGTTTGCGCCTACTGAACCGAAGAAAGAGACGCCTTTGGAACCAATCATCGCCAAATCGATCTCGGCGCCTTTTTCATTCCAGGCTTTCATTTCGCCCAGCAGCTTCTTGAACAGGTTGATGTTCAGGCCGCCACACAGGCCACGGTCGGTAGACACCACCAGATACCCGACGCGCTTGACGTCACGCTCTTCCAGGTACGGGTGTTTATATTCCAGATTCCCTAACGCAAGGTGACCAATCACTTTGCGTATGGTTTCCGCATAAGGACGGCTGGCCGCCATACGATCCTGCGATTTACGCATTTTGGAAGCGGCGACCATTTCCATCGCTTTGGTGATCTTCTGCGTGTTCTGGACGCTTCCGATCTTACTACGTATCTCTTTTGCGCCGGCCATCTTAGCTTCTCCTCAATGCCTAGCGGCCTGCCGTTAAGGCAGGCCACGGGGCGTTACCAGGACTGGGTTGCCTTAAAGGTATCGAGGATGCTTTTGAATTTACCCTCGATCTCATCGTTATAAGCGCCAGTCTGGTCGATCTGCTGCAGAAGCTCGCCGTGCTCACGGCTGGCATAGGCCAGCAGCGCGGCTTCGAAACTGCCGACTTTCGCCAGTTCAACGTCTTCCAGATAACCGCGTTCAGCTGCGAACAGCACCAGAGACTGCTGCGCAACGGACATCGGCGCATACTGTTTCTGTTTCAGCAGCTCGGTCACTTTCTGACCGTGGCTCAGCTGTTTACGGGTCGCGTCGTCCAGATCGGAAGCAAACTGGGAGAAAGCCGCCAGTTCGCGGTACTGCGCCAGCGCGGTACGAATACCACCGGACAGTTTCTTCATGATCTTGGTCTGCGCGGCGCCGCCCACACGGGATACGGAGATCCCGGGGTTAACCGCCGGACGGATACCGGAGTTGAACAGGTTGGATTCCAGGAAGATCTGACCGTCGGTAATCGAGATAACGTTGGTCGGAACGAACGCGGAAACGTCGCCAGCCTGCGTTTCGATGATCGGCAGCGCGGTCAGAGAACCGGTTTTCCCTTTCACTTCCCCTTTGGTAAAGGCTTCCACGTACTCGGCGTTAACACGCGCGGCACGCTCCAGCAGACGGGAGTGCAGGTAGAAAACGTCGCCCGGATAAGCTTCACGACCCGGCGGACGACGCAGCAGCAGGGAAATCTGACGATAAGCGACAGCCTGCTTGGACAGATCATCATAAATGATCAGCGCGTCTTCACCGCGATCGCGGAAGTATTCGCCCATAGCGCAACCGGCATACGGCGCCAGGTATTGCAGCGCAGCAGACTCGGAGGCTGTTGCCACCACCACGATGGTGTTGGACAGCGCGCCGTGCTCTTCCAGTTTACGCACCACGTTGGAAATCGTGGAGGCTTTCTGGCCGATAGCGACGTAAATACATTTAATGCCGGAATCGCGCTGGTTGATGATGGCGTCAATCGCCAGTGCGGTTTTACCGGTCTGACGGTCGCCGATGACCAGTTCACGCTGACCACGGCCGATCGGAATCATGGCGTCAACGGACTTGTAACCAGTTTGAACCGGCTGATCAACGGACTGACGGTCGATAACGCCCGGCGCGATGGTTTCTACAGGAGAAAATCCGTCGTGTTCCAGCGGACCTTTACCGTCGATCGGCGCACCCAGCGTGTTCACTACGCGACCCAGCAGGCCACGGCCAACCGGCACTTCCAGAATACGGCCGGTGCATTTTACTTTCATGCCTTCGGCCAGATCCGCGTACGGACCCATAACTACCGCACCGACGGAGTCGCGCTCCAGGTTCAGTGCGATCGCGTAACGGTTGCCCGGCAGGGAAATCATTTCACCCTGCATAACATCGGCCAGGCCGTGTACGCGAATGATCCCGTCACTGACGGAAACAATCGTACCTTCGTTGTGAGCTTCGCTCACGACGTTGAACTGAGCAATCCGCTGCTTGATCAGTTCACTGATTTCGGTGGAATTCAGTTGCATGCTCCAGTCCCCTTAAGACTGCAAGACGTCTGCCAGACGTTCCAGACGACCGCGAATACTGCCGTCTATCACCATATCGCCCGCGCGGATCACCACGCCGGCCATAACAGACTTATCAATTTTGCAATTCAGCTTCACTTTACGTGACAGACGTTGTTCCATCGCAGCGGTTATCCCGGATAACTGCTGCTCGCTCAACGTGGCGGCGGAAATCACCTCGACATCCACGGTCGATTCCAGCTCCGCGCGCAATTGAACAAACTGTTCCAGCACTTCAGGCAGCACCGGCAAACGTCCGTTTTCAGCCATAACCCGGATCAGGTTCTGGCCCGCTTCATCCAGTTGATCACCACACACGGTAATGAACGTTTGCGCCATGGTCTGGGGAGCGATGGCCCCGGCAAGCATCCCGGCAATATGTTCATTACGCGCAACCTCGGCGGCAAATGCCAGCATCTGCTGCCAGCGATCAAGCGCCTGGTTCTCAACGGCAAAGTCAAAAGCTGCTTTGGCGTAGGGGCGAGCTACCGTGACAAATTCAGACATCGGCCCCTCCCTCCTTACAGTTCAGCGACCAGTTTATCAACGATGTCGCTGTTGGCAGCTTCATCCACGGAACGTTCAATAATTTTCTCGGCACCGGCAATCGCCAGAATGGCAACCTGCTTACGCAACTCTTCACGGGCACGTTTGCGTTCGGCTTCGATTTCAGCCTGCGCCTGCGCCACGATTTTGTTGCGTTCCGCTTCCGCTTCCGCTTTGGCTTCGTCCAGAATCTGAGCACGCTGTTTGCTTGCCTGCTCGATGATCACCTGAGCTTCCGCTTTGGCTTTCTTCAGTTGGTCGGTCGCATTGGCCTGCGCTAAGTTCAGATCTTTTTTGGCACGTTCGGCAGAAGCAAGACCGTCAGCAATTTCTTTCTGACGCTTTTCAATGGCAGCCATAATCGGCGGCCATACATACTTCATGCAGAACCAGACAAACAGGACGAACGCAATGGCCTGGCCGAGGATTGTTGCGTTAAGATTCACAGCACAATGCCTCTTTCATGAGTTAAATGAGTCGATGTCTTTTTACCTGGTAAGCTCACGCTTACTTAGGCCACTGCGAACATCACGTACAGACCCAGACCTACCGCGATCATCGGGATAGCATCCACCAGACCCATAACGATAAAGAACTGTGTACGCAGCAGCGGGATCAGGTCAGGCTGGCGGGCAGCACCTTCCAAAAATTTACCACCCAGAATGCCGATACCGATTGCAGCACCGATTGCCGCCAGACCCATCATCACAGCGGCAGCCATGTACAGCAGATCCATACTCAGGTTTTCCATGACAGTCTCCAGTTTGTTTCAGTTAAAACGTTGTAGTGTTGTGAAAAATCAATGCTCTTCAGATGCCATCGAAAGATAAACAACTGTCAGAACCATGAAGATAAAAGCCTGCAGCGTAATAATCAGAATGTGGAAAATGGCCCAAGGCACATTCAGAATCCACTGTGACCACCACGGCAACAGACCGGCAATCAGGATGAAGATCAACTCACCCGCATACATGTTGCCAAACAGTCGCAAGCCGAGAGAAACCGGTTTGGACAGCAGGCTGACCCCTTCAAGAATCAAGTTGATGGGAATAAAAACAGGATGATTGAACGGTTGCATGGTCAGTTCTTTGACGAACCCGCCCACGCCTTTCATTTTGATGCTGTAGAACAGAATCAGGATGAATACGCCCAGCGCCATAGACAGCGTGACGTTCACGTCGGCGGAAGGCACCACACGCAGGTAAGCATGCGCAGGATCATGACCAAGAGCGCTATAGATATGCGCCCAGATTTGCGGCAGCAAGTCGATAGGCAACAGATCCATCAGGTTCATCATGAAAACCCAGACGAAAACGGTCAGCGCCAGCGGTGCGATCAGCTTGCTTTTTCCATGGAACATGTCGCGCACGCTGCCATCGACAAATCCCACCACCAGTTCGACCGCCGTTTGCAGTTTACCCGGAACGCCGCTGGTCGCGGTCTTGGCAACCTTGCGGAAGATCGCCAGAAAGAGTACGCCGAGCACCACGGAGAAAAACATCGAGTCGACGTTAATCGCCCAGAATCCCGTGCCCACCTGCAAATGGGTCAGGTGGTGACCGATATACTCTTGCGGAGTAGATGCAGACATGATGTCTCTTACCCTTTTGTTGTTAACTACGGTAACGGTTAATTACAGCCGGTGCCACGATCTGCGTGATCAGCACCACTAAGTACGTCAGGCCAAGCGGAAAAAATGCCGCATGAAACACACCCAACGCCACCACCAACAGCACGATGGTGAAGAGCATTTTCAGCGCTTCCCCAACGGCAAACGACCAGGCTACCCGACCTTCCGGTGGCTTGTCCGTCTGATGCCGCACGGCAAACAGTATGAACACCATGTTTGGCAGCCAGGCTGCCAACCCCCCAGCCAGTGCGGAAACGCCCGCCTTAACGCCGCCAACGCAAAACACCGCGCTGACAACGAGAATCACCGTTAGCTGCAACAACAGTGACAATCGGGCTATTTTCCCACTGTAAAGGGATACAGACATGACGATTCTCCGTACCTTTTCAGAGGTATGCTGAATGACCGTATAAAACTGCCTTTGCAGTACCGAGTCAAGCAGCGAAAAACGAGCAAATTATACGGGTCATCCATGCGAATTCAATCGATAAGTAGCAAAAAGGTGAACGATTATTTAAATTTATTTCCGAAGCCTTATTTTCACCAACTATCCCCGAAGTCCATTTTGGAGACCCGGCGCATCCGACGCCGACAATATGTGATATTTCTCACATAAAATTGAACTAGTGCTTTTATATCTGAATTGATTTTTTTTTGTCTTTAGCAAAAAAAGCCATTTATCTTTTTTAATTTCAATAATTTAAAAAAGAACATTCACAAAACAGCACGAATACAGCCTCAAAACCATCTATTGACAAGCAGGATATTTTTTTCTCATGTTTTTAACACAGTTTTGCCATCAAATCCCTTTAGAAACATGAAAGCATTCTGCCGCCAGATCGATTTTCTTTCCCCGCGATAGAAGGTTATACAGCAGAGTTGTAAAATTTCAGTGAATGCGGAAGATTACTCAGGTCATTATTTCATTTTTAGCTATCAGCCTGAGAATCTTACAACTATTCATGATTTTTTTGATAAATGACAAAATCAGTTGGGCTTAAGCACCACCAGATGTCGTTCCCCTTCCAGTTCGGGAACCGACAGAGGAAACACGTTCTCGACCGTCACGCCCTGCGGCAGCAATCCCATCTCTTCATGCGGAACAATGCCTTTCAGAGCATAAAAACGCCCCTGCGGACGCGACGGCAAATGATGACACCAATTCACCATATCCTGCAGCGACGCGAAGGCCCGGCTAATAACGCCGTCAAACGGCGGTTCTGCCGGAAAATCCTCCACCCGGCTCTGCACGGGTTCGATATTGCCCAGATTCAGCTCATGCTGAACCTGACGCAGGAAACGAACCCGTTTTCCCAGGCTATCCAGCAGGACAAAATGCGCATCCGGGCGGGCGATAGCCAGCGGCACGCCGGGCAGGCCGGGGCCGGTGCCGACGTCGATGAAACGGTTTCCGACCAGATGCGGCTCAACCACCAGGCTGTCCATGATATGGCGGATCAGCATCTGCTCCGGTTCACGTACCGATGTCAGGTTATAAGCCTTGTTCCATTTGTGGAGTAACGCTACATACTGAAGCAACTGGTCTTTCTGCCGGTCGGTCAGCGCCATTCCGGCGCGCTGCAGCAGGCTGTTGAGTGTATCGAGCACGAATGAATCCTGATTGTCGGTTAATGCAACATGGCCGCGAAAAGCGGCCATGCGTCAACGTAAGCGGTAGCGTTTCTCAGGCGCTGCGGCGCAGCATACCCTGTTTTTTCAGCCAGACCAGCAGAATCGAGATGGCGGCGGGCGTGACGCCGGAAATACGCGATGCCTGACCAATCGATCCCGGTTTGTGATCGTTAAGTTTGGCGATCACCTCGTTTGACAAGCCGGTCACCTGACGATAATCCAGATCTGCCGGCAGCAAGGTGTTTTCGTTGCGCAGCTGCTTTTCGATCTCATCCTGCTGGCGGGCGATATAGCCTTCGTATTTGACCTGAATCTCCACCTGCTCGGCTGCCTCGGCATCACACAACGCCGGCGCGAACATCGGTAACCCGGTCAGTTGCGCGTAATCCATTTCCGGGCGTCTTAACAGCTCTTCGCCATTGGCCTCGCGCGATAACGGCGATTTCAGCAGGCTGTTGATCTGCTCTACGCCTTCAGACTGCGGGTGGACCAGCACATCGCGCAGACGCTGGCGTTCTTTCTCGATATTTTCCAGCTTCTCATTGAAACGCGCCCAGCGTTCGTCATCCACCATGCCCAGCTCGCGACCCATCGCGGTCAGGCGCAGATCGGCATTATCTTCGCGCAGCATCAGGCGGTATTCGGCGCGGGAGGTAAACATGCGATAAGGTTCTTTCGTCCCCAGTGTACAGAGATCATCCACCAGTACACCGATGTAGGCCTGATCGCGGCGCGGCGTCCAGCCTTCCTGATCAAACGCCAGGCGAGCGGCGTTCAACCCCGCCAGCATCCCCTGCGCCGCGGCTTCTTCGTAACCGGTAGTGCCGTTGATCTGCCCGGCGAAAAACAGATTGTGGATAAATTTGCTTTCCAGCGTCGGTTTCAGGTCACGCGGGTCAAAATAATCATACTCAATGGCGTAACCCGGTCGAACGATACGCGCGTTCTCCATGCCGTCCATAGAGCGAACGATTTGCCACTGCACATCGAACGGCAGGCTGGTGGAGATGCCGTTCGGGTAAATTTCGTTACTGGTCAGCCCTTCCGGCTCCAGGAAAATCTGGTGCGCATTACGATCGGCAAACCGCATCACCTTGTCTTCGATCGACGGGCAATAGCGAGGGCCGATCCCTTCGATCACCCCGGCATACATCGGACTGCGATCCAGATTGCTGCGGATCACGTCGTGGGTACGTTCATTGGTGTGGGTGATGTAGCACGGCATCTGCGCCGGATGTTCGCTGGCTTTGCCCAGAAACGAGAAGACCGGCATCGGATCGTCGCCATGCTGCGGCGTCAGAACGCTGAAATCGATGGTACGAGCGTCGATACGCGGCGGCGTACCGGTTTTCAGACGGCCGACGCGTAACGGCAACTCGCGCAGACGGTGCGACAGAGAAATGGAAGGCGGATCGCCGGCGCGCCCGCCGCTGTAGTTGTCCAGGCCAATATGGATCTTGCCGTCCAGGAAGGTGCCAACCGTCAGCACCACGGCTTTGGCGCGGAATTTAAGCCCCATTTGGGTAACCGCGCCGACGACACGATCGTTTTCCACAATCAGATCTTCCACCGCCTGCTGGAAGAGCGTCAAGTTGGGTTGGTTCTCCAGCGCGGTGCGTACCGCCTGACGGTACAATACCCGGTCTGCCTGAGCGCGGGTGGCGCGTACCGCCGGGCCTTTGCTGGAGTTTAGTATCCTAAACTGAATACCGGCGCGATCGATCGCGCGCGCCATCAGGCCGCCCATGGCATCGATCTCTTTTACCAGATGACCTTTCCCGATACCGCCGATCGCCGGGTTGCAGGACATCTGGCCCAGCGTATCTATGTTGTGCGTCAGTAAAAGGGTTTGACGTCCCATTCGGGCTGAGGCCATAGCGGCTTCAGTGCCCGCATGACCGCCACCGATCACGATGACGTCAAAAGGATCCGGATAAAACATGGTGCTACACCTCGCCTGGTTGCGAACGATCGTTACTTGCCCTGGGGTGGGGGATTCTACTTAAGTTTGTGCCGTCGACCAAGTGTGTTGGATCGTCGGGTAGTTAAAGAAAGATCTTTTTTATTTAAAGATCTCTTTATTAGATCTCTTATTAGGATCCCGGTTGGTTGTGGATAAGGCGGGATCCAAAAAGAAGATCAATGGGTTATTGCCGATCACTAGCTGTGAATGATCGGTGATCCCAGTCTGTATTAGCTGGGATCTGAAAGGGTAATTATGCACAGCTCAAAAAAGCATCTGACGTTGTTATCTGGATAACTACGGGTTTTCCCCGGCATTTAAAGTTATTTATCCACAGATGCAGATCTAAAAAATAAGATTATTTGAGTAAATTTACCCATGATCCCAGCCAGGCTTCCGCGGGATCTTCCGGAATGTCGTGTTGGGTAATGTCGATCTTCAGCATTTCGCCGATCCGACGAGCGCCCAGCTCCTGCAGCAATTGATCCACTTTGACGATCGCGCCGCAGAAAGTGTCGTACTCGCTGCTGCCGATCCCGATCGCGCCATAGCGGACCGCGGACAAATCGGGGCGTTTCGTTTGCAGATCGTCATAAAACGGCTGCAGGTTGTCCGGCAGATCGCCTGCGCCGTGGGTGGATGTCACCACCAGCCACAGATTTTCAGGCGTGACCTCATCCAGTTCCGGACCATGCAGCAGCGTGGTTGTGAAATCGTTTTGTTGCAGCAGCGATTCCAGGTGCTCGGAAACGTACTCGGCGCTGCCGAGGGTGCTGCCGCTGATGAGGGTAATGTCTGCCATACGCGATCCCGCCTGATTGAACGACGGCACATTGTACGCTGTGATCTTGGTGGGATCTACCTGTGGATAATAGGGGGATAGTAAAAAAGCCTTAAGGCACGATGGTACGCATGATCGGGTTTTGCAGGGAGATCAGGGTTTCGGTGGACTGAATTTCATCAATTGTCTGAATCTTGTTGATAAGTACATGTTGCAGCGCATCAATGGAACGGCACATCACCTTGATGAAGATGCTGTAATGCCCGGTGGTGTAATACGCCTCCACCACTTCTTCCAGATTACTGAGCTTCTCCACCGCGGACGGATAGTCCTTGGCGCTTTTCAGAATGATGCCGATGAAGCAACAGACGTCATATCCCAGCTGTTTGGGATTCACGTCCAGCCGCGTTCCCACGATGATGCCGGCCTGTTTCATCTTTTCCACCCGGACATGGATGGTGCCTGGGCTGACGGAGAACTGTTTGGCCAGTTCGGCGTAAGGCGTGCGGGCATTCTCCATCAGCGCATTGAGGATGCCGCGATCGAGTTCGTCCATTGTGTAGGTGTCTGCTGCCATGGTGCTGCTCCGTGAAGAACTATCTGAAGCGTTTTACTGATTATTGCCGAATGAATCAACGACCAAACCGGCGGGGTATTCGGGAAAGCTATATATAAAAAGCGCTATATAAGAAGAATAGATGGTTTGAGTTATCAGACTTTTTCGTGCTGAAAGCGACGCAGCAGACGGCTTTTCAGCCCGGTGTCAAAGCGCCAGATATGATCGAAGATGCGCAGAATGCCGGGCTTGCCGTGCGCTGACATGGCGACCGCATGGAAACGGTGTTGCAGCCGATGCTGGCGGCGTTTGACTTCATTGACCAGATCGTCCGGCAGACGCTGGGCGATAAAGTCCGAAATAATCACGGCATCGGCATCCTGCCAGGACTGACTGTCCATTTTTTCCAGCAATGCTGACAGGCAACTGGCCAGGTCAGTGCCGCCCCGAAAGGTCTGACTGAGAAAACGAATCGCTTCCTCCAGCCCGCTTTCCGACGTCAGGTCGTAACTGACGATGCCGGTGGAAAACAGCATGATGTAACAGCGGCGGTTGTCCGCCAGCGCAATTCGCATCAGCGCCAGGCAAAAGGCTTTGGCGCAGCGTTCGTTAAACCCGCCCATCGAGCCGGAGGTATCCACACAAACGATAAACGGCCCGCGCGGCTGCTGCTCGTTATGCTGATGGACGACCGGCCGCTCCAGCGTTTTTTCCCGCCAGTTCTCCCCCTGCAATCGGTAAGTCAGTAACCGATGTTCCGACAGACGACGGTAAAACTCGAACTCCAGCTCACTGATGCCGAGGGTGGAAAGCTCGGTAGGCAGCAGGCGCAGAATATCGTCGCTCTGGTGGATGCCGCTGACCTGCTCCGGCGCAAAAGCCGGTTCACGCACCATGATCTGAAAGGCTTCTTTTGGGGCATCCTGGCTGAGGACCGATTTAGTCTCCCGACTACGGCCGAGACGTTCCGCCAGACGTTGCAGTTCCGGCTGTTGCCGCAGAAAGGCGCCAACTTCCAGCAACGCATTAAATGGCTGCTTCATACGTTTGCTGGCGCTGAGATCCCACAGTCTCCCGGCGGCGGTATCGTTGTCGGCCAGAACAGGCTCAAGCGCGCCGCTGATGGTCAGACGTTTTTGGATCTCGTCCAGCAATTGATCCCGTTCCTGCTCCATGATTTGCTGGTGCAGATTCAGGGTCTGCAGCGTCAGGCTGATGCGCCAGCGCTGCATAAACAGGCTGTGCTGGCTGCTGCTGATACGGAGTTCCGACGCATGCGACGCGGAATTAACCAGCTTTTCTGCCTGACTCAGGAAGGGGGAATCAACATGATGCAAGGTGGACATGATGTCCGGCAGGTTGGACTGAAAGGTGTTATCGCTGACCAGTTGGGTCTGTTGATAGCAGGTGAACTCTTTCTCCAGTTCGGGCGGCGCCTGGGTATTACGCAGCCGTTGCCGGAGATTTTCTTTCCACTCCGGCAAATCACGCATGACGGCGTTTTTCAGACGCGGGTATTTGTCGAAGAACATCACCAGCTGAGGCGTTGCCATCAGGGTGATAATCACGTCATCCAGCAGATCGTTTTCATCGATGGACAACAGCATCTCCAGGGATTCCAGCGTCAGCATGATCGTTACTCCCGTTGTGACTGCTCTATTTGTTCATCGACCTGCTGCAGGCTTTCTTCAATCCTGGCAAGCCATTCTTTAGGCACAAACAGACAAGGCTGATGACGTTCAAACAATCGGCGTTGCTCACGTAACTGAATTTTCAGCGTTTCATATTCCTGAAGCATCTCTTCCGGCAGTTCGCCTTTTATTACGCCCGGCAAAGACAATGCGGCGCTTTGCAAACTGATATCGCGGATGATCAGATGCTGGCGCTCATCCACTTCCATATCCAGACGCTGGCTAAAACCAACGCCGTTGAGCTTGCCGCGTATTTCGCCGCCTTTTTGCAGCCAGCCCGCCAGCGCTTCCCGGTCGATCACCACGTGGGTTACGGTGTAATCGTTGAGCAGCAGCGGTTTTTGCAGCATCAGCGTCAGTTCGGTGGATGTCAGGCTTTCCGGCAGCGTGTGATGCGGTTTGCGGCCGAAAAAGTTGACCTGACGTTCAACCCGGAAGGCTTGCTGCTCACTCTGCTGTTGCTGGTATTGCTGACGTTTCACATTCAGTTGCTGCAACCGGTACAGCAATGTCCGTTGCTGATAGGCCTGCTCGCTCATCAACTGCTGTAATTGCTGCTCCACCAGATCGTGGGTGCCAAGGTCATGCCACAGGCAATCCTTGAGCAGGATCAGGTCAACCGGGGTAATGGTTTCACGCCCGCTGAAGAAAGCGCAGGCCTGCAACAGGCGGATGGCTTTTTTCCAGCGGCGGTCGGAAACGTATGGCGAACCGTCCTGCGAGTCCAGACGCTGGCGCAACTGATAAATCAGTTCGAAGCAATTTTCCGGCAACGGTATATGATCGATATGAGACTGCCACTGTTGGTATTCTTCGTCGCTGACGCTCAACGCCGGGCTGACCAGATTGTCCTGTTCGCCAGGTGAGGCGGTGAGCATAGCGCGAAAATTGTGTTTGTCCTGCACCCGGTCCAGCCAGATGCGGATCAGCATACGGTCGTACAAGGCTTCCAGACTGCTGTCGGCTTCCGGCAGTTCGTTGGACGCAGTGACCAGCAGCCGCATCGGGATCGGTTCTTCACTGTTGCCGTTGCGAAAACGTCGCTCGTTAATGGCGGTCAGCAGGGTGTTGAGGATAGCGGGGCCGGCTTTCCAGATTTCATCCAGAAATACGATTTCTGCTTCCGGCAGGTAGCCGGTCGTCAGGCGTTGATAACGCCCTTCGTCTTTCAGCGCCTGAATGGATAACGGACCGAATACTTCTTCCGGCGTTGAAAAGCGCGTCATCAGGTATTCAAAGGCGCGTGCATGTCGGAAGGCGTATTTCAGGCGACGGGCAATCAGGCTTTTGGCTATCCCCGGCGGACCAAGCAGAAAGACGCTCTCACCGCTAAGCGCCGCCAGCAGGCAGAGTCGGATGGCGTGTTGCCGTTCGTAAAGACCGTGTTCGAGAGCATGGCTCAGACGAGAGATACGGTCGGCCAGCGCTGTGGGTTGTATCATAATAGATCCGTCATTGCTGTGAATCGCCGTCGGGAAGCGTGAAAAAACAGTTATCCAGGAACCTTGGGAAGATTACGTTTTCTTCATTAGCCATACATTAATTATTGTCACCATTACCGGTGTTAATCAACCAAGGCACCTGTCCTGAATCAGAACGAAGGTAATATTAAAAATGGGCTTTTAACGTGATTTGTGCATACTGTGCGTTTTCGGGCTAGTCCAACCAGAATAAGGCCCGATTTGTTAATGAATTGATAACAGAAGACAGGGTTTATGAATTCAGAACATAAACGTTCACTTCCGGCGATCACGCTGGCTGCCATCGGGGTAGTGTATGGCGATATCGGCACCAGCCCGCTTTATACGCTCAGGGAGTGTCTTTCCGGACAGTTTGGTTTTGGGGTTGAGCCCGATTCCGTTTTTGGCTTTCTCTCCCTGATATTCTGGCTGCTGGTGCTGGTGGTATCCCTTAAGTATCTGAGCTACGTTATGCGCGCCGATAACGCCGGCGAAGGCGGCATTCTGACGCTGATGTCGCTGGCCGGGCGCAACACCTCCGATAAGGTGACCGCCATGGTGGTGATCATGGGGCTCATCGGCGGCAGCTTTTTCTATGGCGAGGTGGTGATCACCCCGGCGATCTCGGTGATGTCGGCGATTGAAGGGCTGGATATCGTCGCGCCGTCGCTGGATACCTACATCGTCCCGATTTCGATTGTGGTGCTGACGCTGCTGTTCATGATTCAGAAGCACGGCACCGGCCGGGTGGGCAGCCTGTTTGCACCGATCATGATGCTGTGGTTTCTGTCGCTCGGGGTGCTAGGCGCGCGCAGTATCATCGCCAATCCTGAGGTGCTGCAGGCGCTGAATCCCAAATGGGCCATCAACTTCTTTATTCAGTACAAAGCGGTATCCTTCTTTGCGCTGGGGGCGGTGGTGCTGGCGATCACCGGGGTGGAAGCGCTGTACGCCGACATGGGGCATTTCGGCAAACTGCCTATTCGTATCGCCTGGTTTTCCGCGGTGTTACCGTCGCTGGTGCTCAACTACTTCGGTCAGGGCGCGTTGCTGCTGAAAAATCCGGAGGCGATTAAAAACCCGTTCTTTCTGCTGGCGCCTGACTGGGCGCTGATTCCGCTGCTGGTGCTGGCGACGCTGGCTACCATCATCGCCTCTCAGGCGGTGATTTCCGGCGTGTTTTCACTGACCCGACAGGCGGTGCGTCTGGGGTATCTGCCGCCGATGCGCATCGTGCATACGTCGGATATGGAATCCGGGCAGATTTATATTCCGTTTATCAACTGGCTGCTGTACGTGGCGGTCGTGATCGTTATTGTCAGCTTTGAACACTCCAGCAATCTGGCCGCCGCCTACGGTATTGCGGTGACCGGCACCATGGTGCTGACCAGTATCCTGTCCTGTACGGTGGCGCTGAAAAACTGGCACTGGTATCGCTATCTGGTCTGGTTGCTGCTGGTGGCGCTGCTGGCTATCGACCTGCCGATGTTCCTGGCTAACGTGGTGAAGATTATTTCCGGCGGCTGGTTGCCGCTGGCGCTGGGGATGGTGATGTTTATCATCATGACCACCTGGAAAAGCGAACGCTTCCGGCTGCTGCGCCGTATCCACGAGCATGGCAATTCGCTGGATGCGATGATTGCTTCGCTGGAAAAGAACCCGCCGGTGCGAGTGACCGGTACTGCGGTTTATCTTTCGCGCGCCACCCACGTGATTCCGTTTGCGCTGCTGCACAATCTCAAGCACAACAAGGTATTGCATGAGCGCGTGGTGCTGCTGACCATGAGAACGGAAGACGCGCCTTATGTGCATAACGCCCGGCGTGTTTCGGTGGAACAGCTTTCCCCGACCTTCTGGCGCGTTGTCGCCAGCTATGGCTGGCGTGAAACCCCCAATGTGGAAGAGGTTTTCCACCGTTGCTGGCAGGATGGCTTAACCTGTCAGATGATGGAGACTACCTTCTTCCTGTCGAACGAATCGCTGATGATGGGGAATCGACCCTGGTATCTGCGAGTTCGCGGCAAACTGTTCATGATGTTGAGTCGCAATGCGCTGCGTGCGGCGGACCAGTTCGAAATCCCACCGAACCGGCTGATCGAACTCGGCATTCAGGTAGAAATCTGACGCCTGACTTCGCGGCAGGTTAAGCGGGTGAGATTCGGTAAGAACTCACCCGCTTTCGCGTTCGTCACCGCAGTCTCGTCGTCTGCACCAGTCTCTGTTTCCCTTTCACCGGATGAGTTTCTTCACCAGGTCAGCGTCGCAACAAAACCGCCTCCCGGCCGGTTGGCAAAGCGGGTGCGCATGCCATGTAAACGGGCGATATTATTGACTATCGACAAGCCCAGCCCGCTGCCGGACTTTTCCTGGCCGGGAGGACGGAAAAATCGCTCGCCAAGACGTTCCAGTATCGTTTCATCCACGCCCGGCCCGTCGTCGGCGATCTGAAGGCTGGAGGCGGTTAGCGTCAGCGTGATGGCGCTGCCTGTCTGACTGTAGCGAATGGCGTTATCCAGTAAATTGCGCACCAGCAGGGTCAGCAGCAATGGATTACCCAGACTGATGACCGGGGAATCCGGCGCTTCCAGCCGAATCTCCACCTGAGCGGCTTGGGCGGCGGGGTAGTGTTCGATTACCAGTTGCTGCAGCAATGGCTGCCAGTGCACGGGAGGCGGTTCGCCGGCGGCGGAGGCAGCGTCCAGACGTGAGAGGGTCAGCAATTGATCCACCAGACGGGAGGCGCGATCGATGCCGGCGCCCAGATTTGTCAGCGCGTGCTGGCGTACCGCGGCATCGTCTTGCGCCAGCTGTGCCACTTCAGCCTGCACTTTCAGCGCCGCCAGCGGACTGCGTAATTCGTGGGCGGCGTCCGAGGTGAAGCGACGTTCGCGCAATAGGGTGTCCTGATGGCGAACGAACAGCTGGTTGAGCGCGCTAACCAGCGGCTGAACTTCCGGCGGCACCTGGGCTATGTCGAGCGGCGTTCCGTCATCCGGATTACGCTGATGCAACCGGGCGGCGATTCGCTTCAGTGGCGCCAGTTCATAACTGAGTAACCAGAACAGCAACACCAACATAATCGGAAGCACCGCCAGCCAGGGAATCAGGTTGGTCTTCACGATATCCAGCGTCATATCCTGACGGTAATCCCACTCTTGACCCACGACCACCACATAGCGGTTATCCTTGGTAGCCAGCCACATCAGTCGCCATTTGTCGTCATCATCCCGCAAACGGGAATCGGTAAAACCATTCTGTTGATAGTGAAAGACAAAGTCTCTGCCGTTTTCGCCATCGTTCAAAACCATTTGCCCGTCCCGGGTAAAAATGGCGAACGCCAGCGCGTCGTCGTCCAGTTCGCCGCGCTGGTGGCGCGCCAGTTTGGGCGATTTGGGCAAGGGCTGGGGGCTTTGCCGCCAGTTTTGCGGATCGATACGCCAATTTTGCGGATCGATAGTAGCCAGCCGTCTGGCAAACAGCATTTGCTGGGTATCAAACAGCTCATTGATGTTATGACGGGTTTGCGTCCATGACAGTATGGCGGCAGCCCCACCGACCAGCAGCATCAGCAGCGTAAAGCCCAGCAACAGGCGTAGCCGCAGGTTAAGCGTCAGCATCGGCGGCTCCCAGCGCGTACCCTACGCCATGCACGGTACGGATGAAATGGCTGCCGAGTTTCCGGCGCAGATGATGGATGTGCACTTCTACCGCGTTGCTTGAGACCTCGTCGTCCCAACTATAGAGTTTTTCTTCCAGTTGGTTACGGGTCAGGATGTGGCCGGGGTTCATCAGAAACAGTTCCAGCAGCGCCAGCTCACGGGATTTCAGCGTAAGCGGCTCCCCATTGAGCGTCACGTGGCGGGAACCGGGGTCCAGCGTGACGGCGCCATGCGCCAGCACCGGCTGTAACTGCCCATAACGCCTGCGGATCAATGCCTGCAGACGAGCGGCAACCTCGGTCAGTTCAAAGGGTTTGCAAAGGTAATCGTCCGCTCCCTGCTGTAGCCCCTGAACGCGTTGTTCAATCGCATCGCGCGCGGTAAGTATCAGCACGGGTACGTCGTGTCCACGCTGGCGCCATTGCCGCAGAATCTCCAGACCATCGATTTTCGGCAGGCTGAGGTCAAGCACCACCGCATCGTAAGGTGCGGCGGGTAGCGCAGCCAGTCCGTCGTCTCCCTGGGTGAACCAGTCCACGTTAAAACCGAGCTTGATAAGCCCGGCCTTGATGCCGTCGCCAATCAAACGATCGTCCTCGATTAACAGTATACGCATCGTCCCTCCTACTTTTTTCCGCTGTGTTTATACGTTATTTCCTTTGCTAACGAATAGGATGACAGCGCCACGACGCGAGGCGGCCCGCAATCCGGATAAATACCGCTGCAACGCCGTGGGCTTTAAGATCCTGTTAAGAACTTTTTGGTTTAGTAGCCGCAGTTAGTCATTCGGCTTAATCCATCAAGATCTCAGGAGAGAATTCATGAAGAAACGCATTGTACTGGTTGCTGTTGCGGCGTTGTGTTCCGCCTCGTTATCCGCCGCTCAAACCGGAGGATTTCTCGGCCCCAGCGAATCGGCGCCGACGCCGCCTTCTTCTGCGACTGGCGGTTTTTCCGGTCCGGATGGCAGCCTGACCACGGTGGCGCAGGCTAAAGACATGCGTGACGACAGCTGGGTAAGATTGCAGGGCAATATCATTCAGCGTGTTGGCAAAGATGACTATCAGTTTCGCGACGCCACCGGCACCATCCTGGTGGACATTGATGACAGACGGTGGGAAGGCCAGACCATTACCCCGGAAGATCGGGTCGAGTTGAAAGGCGAATTGGACAAAGACTTTAGTTCGGTTCAACTGGATGTGAAACAGATACGGAAAATCCAGAAATAGCCTGCCTTGTCAGGCGGGCTGCGGTCCGCCTGTTGCTCCCGGCAGGGCATTTTTATTGGTTTTAATAACGTAAAATCTTCCTTTTATTACGCCAACGAAACGTTTCGATAACGATCACATTTTCATAAGATAATCGTTGCCTTCTCCTGTTCTTTTTCTACACTTGTCATACAAGCGAAACGTTTCGCTATCAGGGTAAATAAAAATGAAGAAAGGTGCGTTACTTAATTCCGATATTTCATCGGTGATTTCCCGGCTGGGGCATACCGACCAAATTGTCATAGCAGATGCCGGTTTGCCGATTCCGGAGACCACAACCCGTATCGATTTGGCCTTGACCCATAATGTGCCCGGTTTTTTGCAGGTGCTGAATGTGGTAACGGCGGAAATGCAGGTTGAAGCCGCGATTCTGGCGCAGGAAATCATCGAGAAGAATACGCAACTCCATGACGCATTATTGAAACAGTTAGCACAACTTGAACAACACCAGGGAAATACTATTTCACTGCATTACGTCAGCCATGAGGATTTCAAAAAGCAAAGTGGCCAAAGCCGGGCCATTATTCGCACTGGAGAATGTTCTCCGTATGCGAATGTGATCCTTTGTGCCGGCGTCACCTTCTGAGGTACCGATGCAACCTTTACTGCAATTGCAAGGCATCACCAAAACCTTTCCCGGCGTTAAGGCGCTTTCCGGCGCGGCATTGAATGTCTATCCGGGGAAGGTCATGGCGCTGGTGGGTGAGAACGGTGCCGGCAAATCCACCATGATGAAGGTACTGACGGGGATTTATCGCAAAGATGCCGGCAGTATCCATTTTCTAGGTAAGGACGTGGCTTTCAGCGGCCCCAAAGCCTCTCAGGAAGCAGGGATCGGTATTATCCATCAGGAACTGAACCTGATTCCTCAACTGACCATTGCGGAAAATATTTTCCTTGGCCGCGAATTTACCAACCGCTTGGGGCGTATCAACTGGAAACGGATGTACGCCGAGGCGGACAAACTGCTTAAGCGTTTGAATCTGCGTTATGACAGTCGTCGTTTGGTGGGCGAATTGTCGATTGGCGACCAGCAGATGGTCGAAATCGCCAAGGTGCTCAGCTTTGAATCACGGGTCATCATCATGGATGAACCCACCGATGCGTTGACCGATACCGAAACCGCGTCGCTGTTCAGCGTGATTAAAGAACTGCAGTCTCATGGCTGCGGCATCGTCTATATCTCCCATCGACTGAAAGAAATCTTTGAAATCTGTGATGACGTGACGGTCTTTCGCGACGGCCAGTTCATCGGCGAGCGCCCGGTGAGTGAATTGCAGGAAGACTCGCTGATTGAAATGATGGTGGGGCGTAAGCTGGAAGATCAGTATCCCCGCCTGAATCAGGCGCCCGGCGAGGTGCGTTTGCAGGTCAGCGAATTGTCCGGGCCGGGGGTGGAAAACGTGAGTTTCACGCTGCGCAAGGGTGAGATTCTTGGTGTCGCCGGGTTAATGGGCGCCGGTCGTACCGAATTGATGAAAGTGCTTTACGGCGCGCTGCCGCGTACCCACGGCAACGTTCATCTGGACGGTAAGGATGTGGTGACCCGCAGTCCGCAGGACGGGCTTGCCAGCGGCATCGTCTATATTTCCGAAGACCGCAAGCACGACGGGCTGGTGCTCGGCATGTCGGTGAAGGAAAACATGTCCCTGACCGCGCTGCGCTATTTCAGCAATGCCGCGGGGTCGCTGCGGCACGGCGATGAACAGCAGGCGGTGAGTGATTTCATCCGCATGTTCAATATCCGCACGCCGTCCATGTCCCAGACGATTGGGCTGCTGTCTGGCGGCAATCAGCAGAAAGTGGCCATTGCTCGCGGCTTGATGACTCGTCCCAAAGTGTTGATTCTGGATGAGCCGACCCGCGGTGTGGATGTGGGGGCAAAAAAAGAAATCTATCAGTTAATCAACCAGTTCAAGCAGGAAGGGTTAAGCATCATCCTGGTGTCGTCGGAAATGCCCGAAGTGCTTGGGATGAGCGATCGCATCATCGTGATGCACGAAGGGCGTCTGAGCGGCGAGTTCCCGATTGAACAGGCGACACAGGAAACGCTGATGGCTGCGGCCGTTGGTAAGCAATACGGCGTAAAGCAGGAGTAAGTCAGACATGAGTTCCCAAACTATCACAGCAAAGCGCTGGCTCAGCAAAGAGTGGCTGATGGAGCAAAAATCATTGATCGCCCTGCTGATTTTGATCGCTGTGGTGTCTTCAATGAGCCCCAACTTTTTTACCCTGAACAACCTGTTCAACATCCTGCAGCAGACCTCGGTGAACGCCATCATGGCGGTGGGAATGACGCTGGTGATCCTCACGTCCGGCATTGATTTGTCCGTGGGGTCGCTACTGGCGCTGACCGGCGCGGTAGCGGCTTCCATCGTCGGGCTTGAGATCAATGCGCTGGTGGCGGTGTTCGCCGCGCTGGCGCTGGGCGCGGTCATCGGCGCCGGCACCGGTATCGTGATTGCCAAGGGGCGGGTGCAGGCCTTTATCGCCACGCTGGTGATGATGCTGCTGCTGCGCGGCGTGACCATGGTGTATACCAACGGCAGCCCGATCAATACCGGTTTTTCCGATGCGGCGGATGCGCTAGGCTGGTTCGGCATCGGACGTCCTCTGGGCATACCCACGCCAATCTGGATTATGGCGGTGGTATTCCTGGCAACCTGGTACATGCTGCACCATACCCGCATCGGCCGCTATATCTATGCGCTGGGCGGAAATGAAGCGGCAACCCGCCTTTCCGGGATCAGCGTTGATAGAGTGAAAGTGGTCGTTTATTCGTTGTGTGGTTTGCTGTCGGCGCTGGCGGGCATTATCGAAGTAGCTCGCCTGTCATCGGCGCAACCAACGGCAGGGACGGGTTATGAATTGGATGCCATTGCGGCGGTGGTGCTGGGTGGCACAAGTCTGTCAGGTGGTAAAGGACGCGTGGTGGGAACGTTAATCGGCGCTCTGATTCTGGGGTTCCTGAATAACGGACTTAACCTGTTAGGTGTTTCTTCTTACTACCAGATGATCGTCAAGGCGGTGGTTATTTTGCTGGCGGTTTTGGTAGATAACAAAGGCAGTAAATAACTTTTCATTCACACAGGAATTGAAATATGAATTTGAAGAAGATTGCTACTCTGGTTTCCGCTGTCGCGCTGAGTGCCACCGTCAGTGCCAATGCGCTGGCGAAGGATACCATTGCTCTTGTTGTTTCCACGCTCAATAACCCGTTCTTCGTGTCTCTGAAAGATGGCGCGCAGAAAGAAGCTGACAAACTTGGCTACAATCTGGTGATTCTGGATTCTCAGAACAACCCGGCCAAAGAACTTTCCAATGTGCAGGATCTGACCGTTCGCGGCGCCAAGCTGCTGCTGATCAACCCGACCGATTCTAACGCGGTAGGTAATGCGGTGAAGCTGGCTAACCAGGCCAAAATCCCGGTCATCACGCTGGACCGTGTTGCAGCCAGCGGCGAAGTGGTTAGCCATGTGGCTTCCGACAACGCCTTCGGCGGTAAAGTCGCCGGTGATTTCATCGCCAAAAAGCTGGGCGAAGGCGCCAAGGTGATTCAGCTGGAAGGTCTGGCGGGAACGTCTGCTGCCCGTGAACGCGGCGCCGGCTTCATGAAATCTGCCGAGAAAAACAAATTCGCCATGCTGGCGAGCCAGCCTGCTGACTTTGATCGCACCAAGGGTCTGAACGTCATGCAGAACCTGCTGACCGCTCATCCGGACGTTAAAGCTGTGTTCGCCCAGAACGACGAAATGGCGCTGGGCGCCCTGCGTGCTTTGCAGACGGCCGGTCGTGACGATGTGCTGGTCGTCGGTTTTGACGGCACCGCCGATGGCGTGAAAGCCGTAGAAGGCGGCAAACTGGCGGCTACCGTGGCGCAGCGTCCTGAGCAAATCGGCATCATCGGCGTGGAAACCGCTGACAAGGTTCTGAAAGGCGAAAAAGTACAGCCGATCATTCCTGTTGACCTGAAACTGGTTACCAAACAATAACAGAATCAAAGCGTAATACCGCACGTGCAGTACTGCGCCACCCCTGACGGGTGGCGCGTAATCAACATCGGGGTTCATGGTAATGAAATCAGGCAAGCTGGTAGTCTTGGGAAGTATCAATGCGGACCATATTTTGAATCTGGCGCAGTTTCCCCGCCCGGGCGAAACGGTGATCGGTAAACAGTATGGCGTGGCATTTGGCGGCAAAGGCGCCAACCAGGCGGTGGCTGCCGGGCGCAGCGGCGCTGATATCGAATTTATTGCCTGTGTCGGGGCGGACGATATCGGTGAGCGTATTCGCCAGCAACTGATCAACGACCGAGTCGATGTCTCCGCCGTTGAGGCGATTTCCGGCCAGACTACCGGGGTGGCGCTGATTTTCGTCAATGGCGAAGCTGAAAACATGATCGGTATTCATGCGGGAGCCAACGCGGCGGTAACGCCTGATTACCTGAATCGCTATCAGCAGAAAATTATTGATGCCTCCGCGCTGTTGATGCAGTTGGAATCACCGCTGGAAACGGTGACGGCCGCCGCTCGTCTGGCCCATGACAATGGCACCAAAGTGATCCTCAATCCGGCGCCGGCCTGCTCGTTGCCTGATGAATTGCTGTCGCTGGTGGACATGATTACGCCGAATGAAACCGAAGCGCAGATCCTGACCGGCGTCACGGTCGAAACGGAAGACGACGCGCAACGTGCCGCACAGGTATTGCATGATAAAGGCATTGCGACCGTACTGATTACGTTGGGTAGCCGCGGCGTCTGGTTAAGTGAACAGGGTAAAGGGCAACGTATTCCCGGTTTTCGCGTAACAGCGGTCGATACCATCGCTGCCGGCGATACGTTCAATGGCGCGCTGGTGACGGCTCTGCTGGAGTCACGCCCGATGGACGCTGCGGTTAAATTCGCTCATGCGGCGGCGGCTATCGCGGTTACTCGTTATGGCGCCCAGCCTTCGGTTCCCTGGCGTGAAGAGATTGATGCTTTCCTGAATGCACAGGAGTGATCCTTGGCAACGATGAAAGACGTGGCCCGTCTGGCCGGGGTATCCACATCAACGGTTTCTCATGTTATCAACAATAACCGCTATGTCAGCGATATCATTCGCGACCGGGTGATGAAAGCGGTTGAGCAATTGAATTATGCGCCGTCAGCGCTGGCGCGTAGCCTCAAAATCAATCAGACCCGAACCATCGGCATGTTGCTGACCGCCAGTAGCAACCCGTTCTACGCCGAAGTGGTGCGAGGTGTGGAACGTTGTTGCTATGAACGGGGTTACAGCCTGATTCTGTGCAATACGGAAGGCGATCACCATCGTCTGAGCCGCAGTCTGGAAACACTATTGCAGAAACGGGTCGATGGGTTGTTGCTGATGTGTACTGAAAGCCACATGCCGTCACCCGATATTATTCGCCGTTATCCTTCTATTCCTGTCGTGATGATGGATTGGGCGCCTTTTGAAGGCAGCAGCGATGTCATCAAGGACAACTCGCTGCAAGGCGGCGAAATGGCTACCCATTACCTGATTTCTCAGGGATATCGCCACATCGCCTGTATCGCTGGTCCGCAGGATAAAACCACCGCGCATAATCGCCTGGAAGGCTATCGTAAAGCGATGCATCAGGCGGGGTTGTCGATCCTTCCCGGTTATGAGGTGGTTGGGGACTTCGAATTCGAAACCGGCTTTCGCGCCATGCAACAATTGCTGGCATTGCCGCAGCGGCCCGAAGCCGTCTTTACCAGTAATGATGCTATGGCGGTGGGCGTCTATCGTGCTTTGCACGACGCTGGTTTGTCTATCCCGGACGATATGGCCGTTGTTGGTTATGACGATATCGAACTGGCGCGCTATCTGTCTCCACCGTTGACGACGATTCATCAACCTAAAGATGAACTGGGCGAACTGGCGATTGATACGCTGCTTCACCGGCTGGAACACCCGGATGAGGAACACAATGTACTGGTGTTGACGCCGGAGCTGATCATTCGGGATTCGGTCGGCAAAAGAAGTTAGTGGCTGATTGTTTTCCTTAATTCTGACGTTTTATACCGCTGAAAAGCGGCATATTGATGTATTCCTGCCCGTTTTGCCTGAAAACCATCCAGTTGATGATTTTTTTGCATTTATCGCTTGTCAGGCCAGAAGAACTCCCTATAATGCGCCTCCACTGACACGGCAACGGCGATAAGCCGGCGCGGTGTGAGGCGGAGAAAACGAGAAAAAAGTCGTTGACTCTGAATGAGGAAAGCGTAGTATACGCCACCTCGCGACAGCAGGCTGTAAGCCGGTCGCACTGCTCTTTAACAATCAATCAGACAATCTGTGTGGGCACTCGCAGGACGCTTCACTAAAATATTTGTGAAAAGTCTTGAAGAGTGACAACAGTTAATTCATACGAACTAACGGTAAATTCTTTGAGCACCGTTTTCTTCGGAAAACACATCAAACTTTAAATTGAAGAGTTTGATCATGGCTCAGATTGAACGCTGGCGGCAGGCCTAACACATGCAAGTCGAGCGGCAGCGGGGGGAAGCTTGCTTCCCCGCCGGCGAGCGGCGGACGGGTGAGTAATGTCTGGGGATCTGCCTGATGGAGGGGGATAACTACTGGAAACGGTAGCTAATACCGCATAACGTCGCAAGACCAAAGTGGGGGACCTTCGGGCCTCACGCCATCGGATGAACCCAGATGGGATTAGCTAGTAGGTGGGGTAACGGCTCACCTAGGCGACGATCCCTAGCTGGTCTGAGAGGATGACCAGCCACACTGGAACTGAGACACGGTCCAGACTCCTACGGGAGGCAGCAGTGGGGAATATTGCACAATGGGGGAAACCCTGATGCAGCCATGCCGCGTGTGTGAAGAAGGCCTTCGGGTTGTAAAGCACTTTCAGCGGGGAGGAAGGCGGTAAGGTTAATAACCTTACCGATTGACGTTACCCGCAGAAGAAGCACCGGCTAACTCCGTGCCAGCAGCCGCGGTAATACGGAGGGTGCAAGCGTTAATCGGAATGACTGGGCGTAAAGCGCACGCAGGCGGTCTGTTAAGTTGGATGTGAAATCCCCGGGCTTAACCTGGGAACTGCATTCAAAACTGACAGGCTAGAGTCTCGTAGAGGGGGGTAGAATTCCAGGTGTAGCGGTGAAATGCGTAGAGATCTGGAGGAATACCGGTGGCGAAGGCGGCCCCCTGGACGAAGACTGACGCTCAGGTGCGAAAGCGTGGGGAGCAAACAGGATTAGATACCCTGGTAGTCCACGCTGTAAACGATGTCGATTTGGAGGTTGTGCCCTTGAGGCGTGGCTTCCGGAGCTAACGCGTTAAATCGACCGCCTGGGGAGTACGGCCGCAAGGTTAAAACTCAAATGAATTGACGGGGGCCCGCACAAGCGGTGGAGCATGTGGTTTAATTCGATGCAACGCGAAGAACCTTACCTACTCTTGACATCCAGCGAAGACTGCAGAGATGCGGTCGTGCCTTCGGGAACGCTGAGACAGGTGCTGCATGGCTGTCGTCAGCTCGTGTTGTGAAATGTTGGGTTAAGTCCCGCAACGAGCGCAACCCTTATCCTCTGTTGCCAGCACTACGGGTGGGAACTCAGGGGAGACTGCCGGTGATAAACCGGAGGAAGGTGGGGATGACGTCAAGTCATCATGGCCCTTACGAGTAGGGCTACACACGTGCTACAATGGCGTATACAAAGAGAAGCGACCTCGCGAGAGCAAGCGGACCTCATAAAGTACGTCGTAGTCCGGATTGGAGTCTGCAACTCGACTCCATGAAGTCGGAATCGCTAGTAATCGTAGATCAGAATGCTACGGTGAATACGTTCCCGGGCCTTGTACACACCGCCCGTCACACCATGGGAGTGGGTTGCAAAAGAAGTAGGTAGCTTAACCTTCGGGAGGGCGCTTACCACTTTGTGATTCATGACTGGGGTGAAGTCGTAACAAGGTAACCGTAGGGGAACCTGCGGTTGGATCACCTCCTTACCGAGTTGAAGCGCCTGCGTGGTGTCCACACAGATTGTCTGATGATAAGAAAGAGTCAAAAGCGTCTTGCGAAGCTGACAAGTGATGTCCCCTTCGTCTAGAGGCCCAGGACACCGCCCTTTCACGGCGGTAACAGGGGTTCGAATCCCCTAGGGGACGCCAATATGACTGACAGTGGGTGAAAGGCACGGTCGACGTTAACCTAAAACTGATTAGCGATAGTCAGGTTTATGTTATCTGCTCTTTAACAATCCGGAACAAGCTGAAAATTTGAAACGACGGCATATGAGTGTGAATTCGTATGTTGTTCGAGTCTCTCAAAATACTTGCATCCCGAGACACTTTCGGGTTGTGAGGTTAAGCGACTAAGCGTACACGGTGGATGCCTAGGCAGTCAGAGGCGATGAAGGGCGTGCTAATCTGCGAAAAGCGTCGGCAAGGTGATATGAACCGTTATACCCGACGATACCCGAATGGGGAAACCCAGTGTGATTCGTCACACTATCATTAACTGAATCCATAGGTTAATGAGGCGAACCGGGGGAACTGAAACATCTCAGTACCCCGAGGAAAAGAAATCAACCGAGATTCCCCCAGTAGCGGCGAGCGAACGGGGAGGAGCCCAGAACCTGAATCGGCTTGTGTGTCAGTGGAAGCGTCTGGAAAGTCGCACGATACAGGGTGAAAGTCCCGTACACGAAGATGCACAGGCCGTGAGTTCGATGAGTAGGGCGGGACACGTGGTATCCTGTCTGAACATGGGGGGACCATCCTCCAAGGCTAAATACTCCTGACTGACCGATAGTGAACCAGTACCGTGAGGGAAAGGCGAAAAGAACCCCGGCGAGGGGAGTGAAATAGAACCTGAAACCGTGTACGTACAAGCAGTGGGAGCACCTTTTGGGTGTGACTGCGTACCTTTTGTATAATGGGTCAGCGACTTATATTCTGTAGCAAGGTTAACCGCATAGGGGAGCCGCAGGGAAACCGAGTCTTAACTGGGCGTTAAGTTGCAGGGTATAGACCCGAAACCCGGTGATCTAGCCATGGGCAGGTTGAAGGTTGGGTAACACTAACTGGAGGACCGAACCGACTAATGTTGAAAAATTAGCGGATGACTTGTGGCTGGGGGTGAAAGGCCAATCAAACCGGGAGATAGCTGGTTCTCCCCGAAAGCTATTTAGGTAGCGCCTCGTGAATTCATCTCCGGGGGTAGAGCACTGTTTCGGCTAGGGGGCCATCCCGGCTTACCAACCCGATGCAAACTGCGAATACCGGAGAATGTTATCACGGGAGACACACGGCGGGTGCTAACGTCCGTCGTGAAGAGGGAAACAACCCAGACCGCCAGCTAAGGTCCCAAAGTCATGGTTAAGTGGGAAACGATGTGGGAAGGCCCAGACAGCCAGGATGTTGGCTTAGAAGCAGCCATCATTTAAAGAAAGCGTAATAGCTCACTGGTCGAGTCGGCCTGCGCGGAAGATGTAACGGGGCTAAAACCATGCACCGAAGCTGCGGCAGCGACGCTTAGGCGTTGTTGGGTAGGGGAGCGTTCTGTAAGCCGTTGAAGGTGGACTGTGAGGTCTGCTGGAGGTATCAGAAGTGCGAATGCTGACATAAGTAACGATAATGCGGGTGAAAAACCCGCACGCCGGAAGACCAAGGGTTCCTGTCCAACGTTAATCGGGGCAGGGTGAGTCGACCCCTAAGGCGAGGCTGAAAAGCGTAGTCGATGGGAAACAGGTTAATATTCCTGTACTTGGTGTTACTGCGAGGGGGGGACGGAGAAGGCTATGTCATCCGGGCGACGGTTGTCCCGGTTTAAGCGTGCAGGTGGGTGGACCAGGTAAATCCGGTCTGCTGTCAACACTGAGGCGTGATGACGAGGTACTACGGTACTGAAGTGACAGATGCCCTGCTTCCAGGAAAAGCCTCTAAGCATCAGGTAACATTGAATCGTACCCCAAACCGACACAGGTGGTCAGGTAGAGAATACTCAGGCGCTTGAGAGAACTCGGGTGAAGGAACTAGGCAAAATGGTG
This sequence comes from Dickeya fangzhongdai, assembly GCF_002812485.1. Classification (NCBI taxonomy): domain Bacteria; kingdom Pseudomonadati; phylum Pseudomonadota; class Gammaproteobacteria; order Enterobacterales; family Pectobacteriaceae; genus Dickeya; species Dickeya fangzhongdai. Next base: position 4,948,444 of record NZ_CP025003.1, on the reverse strand, counting down.
CCGTAACTTCGGGAGAAGGCACGCTGGGCATGGTGAAGTCCCTTGCGGACGGAGCTGAGCCCAGTCGCAGATACCAGCTGGCTGCAACTGTTTAATAAAAACACAGCACTGTGCAAACACGAAAGTGGACGTATACGGTGTGACGCCTGCCCGGTGCCGGAAGGTTAATTGATGGGGTTATCCGTAAGGAGAAGCTCTTGATCGAAGCCCCGGTAAACGGCGGCCGTAACTATAACGGTCCTAAGGTAGCGAAATTCCTTGTCGGGTAAGTTCCGACCTGCACGAATGGCGTAATGATGGCCAGGCTGTCTCCACCCGAGACTCAGTGAAATTGAACTCGCTGTGAAGATGCAGTGTACCCGCGGCAAGACGGAAAGACCCCGTGAACCTTTACTATAGCTTGACACTGAACCTTGAGCCTTGATGTGTAGGATAGGTGGGAGGCTTTGAAGTGTGGACGCCAGTCTGCATGGAGCCAACCTTGAAATACCACCCTTTAATGTTTGATGTTCTAACGTGGACCCGTGAACCGGGTTGCGGACAGTGTCTGGTGGGTAGTTTGACTGGGGCGGTCTCCTCCCAAAGAGTAACGGAGGAGCACGAAGGTTAGCTAATCCTGGTCGGACATCAGGAGGTTAGTGCAAAGGCATAAGCTAGCTTGACTGCGAGAGTGACGGCTCGAGCAGGTGCGAAAGCAGGTCTTAGTGATCCGGTGGTTCTGAATGGAAGGGCCATCGCTCAACGGATAAAAGGTACTCCGGGGATAACAGGCTGATACCGCCCAAGAGTTCATATCGACGGCGGTGTTTGGCACCTCGATGTCGGCTCATCACATCCTGGGGCTGAAGTAGGTCCCAAGGGTATGGCTGTTCGCCATTTAAAGTGGTACGCGAGCTGGGTTTAGAACGTCGTGAGACAGTTCGGTCCCTATCTGCCGTGGGCGCTGGAAGATTGAGGGGGGTTGCTCCTAGTACGAGAGGACCGGAGTGAACGCACCACTGGTGTTCGGGTTGTGATGCCAATTGCATTGCCCGGTAGCTAAGTGCGGAAGAGATAACCGCTGAAAGCATCTAAGCGGGAAACTTGCCCCGAGATGAGTCTTCCCTGGGCCCTTGAGGCCCCTGAAGGGACGTTCGAGACGAGGACGTTGATAGGCTGGGTGTGTAAGCGTAGCGATACGTTGAGCTAACCAGTACTAATGACCCGAGAGGCTTAACCTTACAACACCGAAGGTGTTTTGGTGAGAGAGACGAGAAAGAATTTGGCTTGTTCGACGGATGGATTCTGATGGTTGTGCGGCGCATGAGTGTGGGCATAACGGTTGGAATGAAAAGAATTTGCCTGGCGGCGAGAGCGCGGTGGTCCCACCTGACCCCATGCCGAACTCAGAAGTGAAACGCCGTAGCGCCGATGGTAGTGTGGGGTCTCCCCATGCGAGAGTAGGGAACTGCCAGGCATCACATAAGAAACCCCCGGTTATGCCGGGGGTTTTTTGCTTTGGGGGTGCGGTGGCAGAACCGAGTGCCAGGGCGGAGATGGCCGGCGGCCCGGTCTCCCGGCGTTACGCGATGCTTCCTCGGTGTACCCTGTCCCTTTTTGTGCCTGCCGGCAGATAAAATACCTCCTCAATACGCGCTCAGTCTCCGGTTGTCCCGGTTCGCCTTCGCAGCCAGTCACGGATAAACGCGGCGATCTGTACCGGCTGGTTGAGATCCAGACAGGGCAGGGCGAGCGTTAAGGCGGAGTCGCTGGCCACAGCCAGCGTGTCGGCATCGATCAGCGTGGCGATATCACGCCCAGATTCGTGACGGTAAAGCAGGATCTTATCGATCGGTTCGTGTTTGAAGCCTTCTACCAGAATCAAATCCAGCTTTGAGCTGTCCATTCTGCTGGCCAGGAAGTGCAGATTGGGTTCCTGCTGCTCCGGTGTTTCAGTCATCAATGCCCAGCGAGTATTGCTGGCAACCAGCGTCTGGTCAGCACCGGCCTTGCGCAGTTCATAGCTGTCCTTACCCGGTTTATCGACGTCCATATCGTGGTGCGTGTGTTTGATGATACCCACCCGAATCTTCATCGCATTCAGCAATGGAATGAGCTGCTTCAGTAAGGTGGTTTTGCCTGTACCACTGTGAGCAGCAATAGCCAGAAGCGGTATATCAGTCATGGAGCGGCTCCTGCCAGCGAGCCAGATCCTCTGGCGTATTGAGATTACGAAATGATAACGGTTGATCCGCAAAAGAGACGGCTTCTGCCTCTATTTGCTGCAGAAAAAGCATCAATTTTCGATCGCCGTTACTTAGATAAGCCTTCAGTTTATCGGCCTGCGAAGTGTGGATCGCCAATAATATCGGATGCTCGCGAGACCCATCCGTGGCATAAGCGGCAAGGTGATGATTACTGAACCGCAGCAACCGGGAAACCAGGTCAAGAGGCAACGCGGGAACATCGCAGGGAACAAACACGACCCAGTCTGTTTTGGCGATGCTTAACCCGGTGAAAATACCGGCCAGCGGACCAGAAAAGTTACGGTTAATATCACCGATCACCGGATAACCGCTTTGCTGATAACGCTCCTGATGGCGATTGGCGTTGATAAGCAGGGTATCGACCTGCGGCTTCAGACGCTCAAGAACGTGCTGATAGAGCGGCTTGCCCTCCAGTTCAATCAACCCTTTATCGTTTCCTCCCATGCGGGATGACTGGCCGCCAGCCAGAATCACACCTGTTATCATCGTATTGGCATCCATAATGATTTGATGCGTTATTGTCGGAAAAGTATGGCGCAAGGCCAAGCCCTTTCCCCATACTAGATAAACAGTCATTAATATTTGAGGTAGTGATAATGAAATGCCATCGTGTAAATGAATTGATTGAGCTGCTGCATCCGGCCTGGCAAAAAGAGCCGGATTTGAATTTGGTGCAATTTTTACAAAAACTTGCACAGGAAGCCGGGTTCGAGGGGGCGCTTAGTGATTTGACTGATGATATCCTTATTTATCATTTAAAATTGCGTGACGCAGATAGCGCACAGCCGATTCCTGGCTTGCAGAAAGATTATGAAGAAGATTTCAAAACCGCATTACTGCGTGCCCGTGGCGTTATCAAGGATTAGCGGCTTCACTCATAGCCCGATGCGATGGAGCTGTGCCCGTCATGCATGATTCCGTATTCAATTTTCATACCCTGTCGCCGGATGTCATCATGGATGCGCTCTGGTCTGTGGATATCCGTGTCGATTCCGGCCTGACAGCGCTTAATAGTTATGAAAATCGGGTTTATCAGTTTAGTGATGAAGACCGTAAACGTTATGTGGTGAAGTTTTATCGGCCGCAACGCTGGAATGCTGCTCAGATTAGCGAAGAGCATCATTTTGCGGCCGAGTTGTTCGCTGATGAAGTGCCGGTGGTGGCGCCGCTGGCCTTACAGGGCAACACGTTGCATGAGCATGATGGTTTCTGGTTTGCCGTGTTTCCAAGCGTTGGCGGGCGTCAGTATGAAATGGACAATGACGACCAACTGGAAGAGGTTGGGCGTTATTTGGGTAGAATTCATCAGACCGGTAGCCGAAATCTGTTTTCAACTCGCCCTACTGTCGGGTTGCAGGAATACCTTGATGACCCGCTGGTCACGTTAACTGACAGTCCCCTGATTTCTGACGCGCAAAAAGCGTCGTTTCTAACGGCGACAGCCCGGCTGATTGATGAAGTGAAACTGCGCTGGAATACGAACTGGCAAGCCAGGCGCCTGCACGGCGACTGTCACCCCGGTAATATTCTCTGGCGTGACGGCCCATTGTTTGTCGATCTGGATGATGCGCGTAATGGCCCAGCGGTACAGGATCTCTGGATGCTGTTGCATGGAGATCGTCAGGAGCAGCGCATCCAGCTGGATATTTTGCTGGATGCCTACAGTGAGTTCGCCTCTTTTGATGAAGCGGAACTGGCATTGATTGAACCGCTACGCGCCATGCGTATGGTTCACTATCTGGCCTGGGTAGCCCGCCGTTGGCATGACCCTGCTTTTCCTCGTAGTTTTCCATGGATGCAGGAAGCTGATTTCTGGGCAAAGCAGGCCACTATTTTTACTGAACAGGTAAGGCTGTTGCAGGAACCACCGCTGCAGCTGACACCGATGTACTGACACTTATGGAGATAACGTTGATATGAAGAAAATATGGCTTGCGCTGGCTGGCATGGTGTTGGCGTTCAGTGCGTCAGCAGCTGATTTTTCCGATGGCAAACAGTATGCCACGCTGGATAAACCGGTTCCTCAATCCCCTCAGGTGCTGGAATTCTTTTCATTCTATTGTCCGCATTGTTACCAGTTCGCTCAGGTTTACCATATTCCTGACGCCATTCAGAAAGCGCTGCCGGCCGATGCCAAGTTAACCAAATATCATGTCGATTTCCTGGGGCCGTTGGGCAAAGATCTGACCCAGGCCTGGGCGGTAGCGATCGCTCTGGGTGTGGAAGATAAAGTCAGCCCGTTGATGTTTGATGCTGTTCAGAAGACCCAGACCGTGAAACAACCGCAAGACATTCGTCAGGTCTTTGTGGCTGCGGGCGTAAAAGCTGAAGATTATGACAGCGCCCTGAATAGCTTTGTGGTGAAGTCGCTGGTTGCGCAGCAGGAGAAAGCTGCTGCCGATCTGCAGCTGCGGGGTGTTCCGGCCGTGTTCGTGAACGGCAAGTACATGATAAAAAGCGATGGGCTTGATACCAGCTCTATGGACAACTACGTCAAACAATATGCTGATGTAGTGAAATTCCTGCTCTCTCAGAAATAAGCTTTCTGCTTTTTCTATGCGCCACACGCCTTACCGCGTGTGGCGTTTGTTTTTGTTGCGGCGCTAATGGTAATGTCTGGACAATTCTACTTACCGGCAAACATTTTGATTTCATATATATCCACATCAATAACAACGTCTTGATATAACTGCAATGTCAATGTTTTTCTTCTAATGCAATGATTAACAATGAATTACATATACATTCCACTTCTATCGGTATCTCTGTTAATTATCTTTCAATTTCTATGCACAAAGTTATCCACAGGTTTTTTGCGAGGCATTGTGCAAAAAGCGTAATGAGCGAGCGTTAATATTCGTCTCTGACTGCCAGCTATGGCATCCTTAACTTCATGTCAGAAAACAACGATCGCGAAATATCATGGTTCAAATAGCAGATAATCCCCTCATTCTGGTTGACGGTTCATCGTACCTTTACCGCGCCTATCATGCCTTCCCCCCACTGACCAACGGTGCCGGCGAACCGACCGGCGCGATGTATGGTGTGCTCAACATGTTGCGCAGTTTGCTGCAGCAATACCATCCCAGTCATGTCGCGGTGGTGTTTGACGCGAAGGGTAAGACGTTTCGTGATGATTTGTTTGAGCACTACAAATCTCACCGGCCGCCGATGCCGGATGATCTGCGCGCTCAGATTGAACCGTTGCACCGCATGGTAAAAGCGATGGGATTGCCGTTGCTCTCCATTTCCGGCGTAGAAGCGGATGATGTGATTGGAACGTTGGCGCAGCAGGCGGAACGTGCGGGTAAACCTGTTCTGATCAGCACCGGCGATAAGGATATGGCGCAGTTGGTGACGCCGAATATCACGCTGATCAACACCATGAACAACACTATTTTGGGGCCGGATGAGGTATGCGCCAAATACGGTATTCCGCCGTCGCTGATCATTGATTTTCTGGCTCTGATGGGGGATTCCTCCGACAACATTCCTGGTGTGCCGGGCGTGGGTGAAAAAACCGCACAGGCATTACTGCAGGGGCTGGGGGGGCTGGATACCCTGTATGCCGATCTGGATAAAATTGCCGGCCTGACCTTCAGGGGCGCCAAAACCATGGCTGCCAAGCTGGAACAGAATAAAGAGGTGGCTTACCTTTCCTACCAGTTGGCTACGATCAAAACGGATGTTGAACTGGAGCAGGGGTGTGAACAACTGACGGTGAATGAGCCGGATGTGGCGGAACTGCGCGAACTGTTCACCCGTTATGAGTTCAAACGCTGGCTGGTGGATGTGGAAGCCGGGCAGTGGTTGCAAGGCGGCAACAAAAAGAATCCACCGGCCGTGCCATTCGTCAAGGCGACGGTGGAGGACGAACCGAAAGAAGCGGCCAGCGTGCTGTCTCAGGACGGTTATGTCACCATTCTGGATGAACAGACATTTCAGGACTGGATTACACGAATCAAAGCCGCTGGTCTGTTCTCATTCGATACTGAAACCGATGGTCTTGATACCCTTACAGCTAATCTGGTTGGGATTTCACTGGCGATCAAGCCGGGTGAGGCGGCTTACCTGCCATTAGGTCATGATGATTTGAATGGTGAGTACGCAAAAGAAGCCCCCCCGAGCGGAATTGCACAGAGGGTATACTCCTGCAACGTCTATAACAGTACTGTATCGCCAGCGATGAGTGCACCGAGTACGCAGACGGAGGAGACACTTCCGAACGGAATTGCACAGAGAATATACTCCTGCAACGTTTACAACAGTACTGTATCGCCAGCGATGAGCGCACCGAACACATGCGCTGAAAATGTACCTGAACAACTGGACCTCGATTGGGTGCTGGCGCAACTGAAACCGCTGCTGGAAGATGACAGCATTCGCAAGATTGGGCAAAACCTGAAATTCGATAAAGGCGTGATGGCTCGTTACGGCATCGATCTGCGCGGCATTGCTTTCGATACCATGCTGGAGTCCTATGTGATTGACAGTGTGGCTGGTCGCCATGACATGGACAGCCTGTCGGAGCGTTATTTGCAGCATAAGACCATTACGTTCGAAGAGATTGCCGGTAAGGGCAAAAAACAGCTGACGTTCAATCAGATTCCACTGGAGCAGGCATCTGTCTACGCGGCTGAAGATGCCGATGTGACGCTGCGTTTGCATGAGACGTTATGGGCGAAACTGGAGCCGCAGCAGGAACTGCGCAAGGTGTTCCTGAATATCGATATGCCGCTGGTGCCGGTGTTGTCGCGCATGGAGCGCACTGGGGTGCTGATCGATACCGCTATTCTGGCGGAGCATTCGCGGGAGCTGACACAACGTCTGGCGGAGTTGGAAGTGCAGGCGCATGAACTGGCGGGGGAAGTCTTCAATTTGTCTTCCACCAAACAGTTAGGGACCATTCTGTACGAAAAACAGCAGTTGCCGGTTATCAAGAAAACCCCGAAGGGCGCGCCTTCCACCAATGAAGAAGTGCTGGCCGAACTGGCGCTGAATTATCCGCTGCCGAAGTTGATTCTGGAGTATCGCGGACTGGCGAAACTGAAATCCACTTACACGGATAAATTGCCGCAGATGATCAATCCGCTGACCAAGCGGGTGCACACCTCTTACCATCAGGCGGTAACGGCAACCGGGCGTCTTTCCTCCAGCGACCCCAATCTGCAGAACATTCCGGTGCGTAATGAAGAAGGGCGGCGTATCCGTCAGGCGTTTATTGCACAAGAGGGATACTGCATTCTGGCGGCGGACTACTCGCAGATTGAATTACGCATCATGGCGCATCTGTCACGGGACGCCGGATTGCTGAGGGCGTTTTCCCAAGGTCTGGATATTCACCGCGCCACGGCTGCCGAAGTATTCGGTCTGCCGCTCGACAGGGTGACCACTGAACAGCGCCGTAGCGCCAAAGCCATCAACTTTGGTTTGATTTACGGCATGAGCGCATTTGGTTTGTCCCGCCAGTTGGCTATTCCGCGTAACGAAGCTCAAAAATATATGAACCTCTATTTTGAGCGTTACCCGGGCGTGCAGGAGTACATGGAGCGCACTCGCCAGCAGGCGGCGGATCAAGGATATGTCTCCACGCTGGATGGCCGTCGTCTCTATTTGCCGGATATTCATTCCCGCAACGCCAATAGCCGCAAGGCGGCGGAGCGGGCGGCTATTAACGCGCCGATGCAGGGCACTGCGGCGGATATCATCAAGAAAGCGATGATCGCCATTGATGCCTGGCTGCAACAGGAAAAACCGTTGGTGACGATGCTGATGCAGGTACACGATGAACTGGTGTTTGAAGTGCACCACTCCGTATTGGACGAAGCCAGCGCGAAAATACGCAATCTGATGGAAGGCTGCATGCAGCTGGACGTGCCTTTACAGGTGGATATCGGCACCGGCAGCAACTGGGATCAGGCCCATTAAGCTGTCTGGTGAAAGAAGCGGGTCTGAATGATTCTGGGTGTTATGCGGATTTTTGCCATGAATGCCATAAGAAATATCGCCTTTCTTTTTTCTGTTGGTTTTTTCAGCTGAATCCTAAGCAATCCTGTAATTAAACTACAGGATTGTGTGACCCGGTTTGAGTTTGTTTAATTCATCACCGATTTTTATGAAATTAAACAACAAAAAAACCTTTTTTCCAGAAAGGAAATGGGGTAGAGTTAAACGCGTAGGGTACAGAGGTAAGATGTTCTATCTTTCAGACCTTTTACTTCACGTAATCGGATTTGGCTGAATGTTAGCCGCCCCGGTCAGGTTTCTGACCGGGGCGTTTTTTATTGTCTGAATGGCGGATGAGCTGGATAACAAAAACCTATGTTACCGGCGGAACACTCAGCCGGTAGTCATCGGGATAGCGATTCTGTTGGGAAGGATTGGTCGGTGTATTACTGGTCGGATTCTGGCTGAGATTGCAACTCTGCTGATGGTAACGTACTAAACCAGCTATCTAATTTCTGACGTAATTTATCTACACCGGTTTTTTTCAGCGAAGAAAACGCTTCAACCTGAATATCCCCCATGAACGGCAACACTGCTTCCCGCACCATGTTCAACTGGGATTTGCGGGCACCCTGAGCCAGCTTGTCGGCTTTGGTCAGCAGTACCAGCACCGGTAAGCCGACATTAACGGCCCACTCCAGCATCTGCTGGTCCAGGTCCTTAAGCGGGTGACGGATATCCATCAGTACCACCAGCCCTTTCAGGCAGTTACGTTTTTGCAGGTATTCGCCAAGGGCACGCTGCCATTTGCGTTTCATCTCTTCCGGCACTTCGGCGTAACCATAACCAGGCAAGTCGACCAGACGTACGCCATCGGCTACTTCAAACAGGTTGATAAGCTGGGTCCGGCCCGGTGTCTTACTGGTGCGGGCCAGACTTTTCTGGTTGGTCAGCGTATTGAGCGCGCTGGATTTGCCCGCGTTAGAGCGGCCGGCAAAAGCGACTTCAATACCGCTGTCGGCAGGAAGATGACGAATGTCCGGCGCGCTGGTGACGAAATGGGTCACATGGTAGTTGTATTGTTGGGTCACAGTTTGCGTCTCTGTCTGGATCACGGTTTTATGTGGCTGATTATACCTGCAACCGATAAGAAAGGCGGCGTTTATCTGTTTTTGTCGCGGTGTTACCGTCTTAACAGACTGAAAAAAATAAAACCAGCACACAGCTCTTGGAGCACTTTTTTATTGGTATGCTTTCTGCTAGATTCCGCCGCAATTCTCCTTATATCCGCTCATCTGAACCCGAGATTGACGCTATGAAACAACCATCAAAAGGGGCGGGACGCAAAGCCCCCGCACCGAAGATCAAAAGAAAAAGCCGTGAGCAGTTGGATCTGGAAGCTCGCGAACGCAAACGTCAGAAAAAGCACCGTGGTCATGTTGCGGGAAGCCGTACCCAGCCGTCCGGCGACCGCCAGCAAAACTCCGCTTCCGACAAGCTGAAAGACCCGCGCATTGGCAGCAAAAAACCGGTGTCGTTGCTGCCGGAAGGTGCGGTCGTAGCGGTGAAAGCGCCTGTGGCGGCGAAAGAGAAACCCGCTCGCCTGTCGCCGCAGGAAGAGCTGGAAATGCTGGAAAATGATCCGCGCCTTGATGAATTGCTGGACAGACTGGAGAAAGGCGAAACGCTGCCGGCCAAAGAACAGTCCTGGCTGGATGAGACGTTGGATCGTATCGATATTCTGATGGAGCAATTGGGCATCAGTCTGGACGATGACGAGGAAGACGAAGAGCAGGAAGAGGATATGCTGCAACTGCTCCGTCGCAATAATCCGAAAGACGGCTATTGATGCTGAAAGCGCTGTTTCTGCTCATAACCTTACTGGTTCTGTGTTTTTTGGGCGGTCTGTTGGTTAAACTGTGGTGCCTGTCGAAACGGAAAGACAGATTACAGCGTGCCGTATTGTCGGGGCAGCGTCGGCTGCCCCCGCGCCGTGCGGCGAGGACCGGTTACCGGAAGGAGTGAGCAGCATGCCCGAACAAACCATAGACTGGGATTTATCCCTGATCCAGAAATACAATTATTCGGGACCGCGCTACACCTCCTATCCTACCGCGCTGGAATTCAGCGACAGTTACGACAACGCCGCGTTTGCTCAGGCGGTAGCCCGTTACCCTAACCGGCCGCTGTCGCTGTACCTGCATATCCCGTTCTGCCACCGTTTGTGCTACTTCTGCGGCTGCAATAAGCTGGTGACTCGTCAGTTGCACAAGGCGGATGAGTATCTTGACCGGCTGGCGCTGGAAATCCGTCAGCGCGCGCCCTTGTTTGCCGGCCGCATTGTCACTCAGATGCATTGGGGCGGCGGAACGCCGACCTTTCTGAACAAAACACAGATTAGCCGCCTGATGGGGTTGCTGCGCCAGCATTTCCGCTTTGCCGAACAAGCCGAGATGTCGCTGGAGGTGGACCCGCGGGAAATCGAACTGGATGTGCTCGATCATTTACGCGCCGAAGGGTTCAATCGCCTCAGTATGGGGGTGCAGGACTTCAATAAAGAGGTGCAGCGCCTGGTCAATCGCGAGCAGGATGAAGCCTTTATTTTTGCGCTGATCGAGCGGGCCAAAGCGCTGGGGTTCGCCTCCACCAACATCGACCTGATCTACGGTTTGCCAAAACAGACGCCGGACAGCTTTGCCTTTACCCTGCAGCGGGTGGCGGAGCTGCGCCCGGACCGCCTTAGCGTATTCAACTATGCGCATTTACCCAGTCTGTTTGCCGCCCAGCGCAAGATCAAAGAGGCCGATCTGCCGGATGCGGAGCAAAAACTGGCGATCTTGCAGCAGACCATTCAAAGCCTGACTGCGGCGGGCTATCAGTTCATCGGGATGGATCATTTCGCCCGGCCGGATGACGAGCTGGCGGTGGCGCAACGCGAAGGAAAACTGCATCGCAATTTCCAGGGGTACACCACCCAGGGCGATACCGATTTATTGGGGCTGGGGGTATCCGCCATCAGCATGATTGGCGACAGCTACGCCCAGAACCAGAAAGAACTGAAGCTGTACTACGCTGACGTCGAACAGCATGGTCACGCATTGTGGCGCGGTTTGGCCCTGACCCGTGATGATTGTCTGCGCCGTGACGTAATCAAGGCGCTGATTTGTCATTTTCAACTGGAGTTCACCGCGATTGAGCGGGCGTATGATCTGTCGTTTGGCGAATATTTCCGCGAGGACCTGGCGTTGCTGGCGCCGATGGCGCAGGACGGGCTGGTGGATATTCTGCCGGATCGTATCCAGGTGACGCCCAAAGGGCGTCTGTTGATCCGCAATATCTGCATGTGTTTTGACGTGTATCTGCGCAGCAAGATGCGTGAACGTCAGTTCTCTCGGGTTATCTGAGCCGATCTGGAATGATAAAAGAAAACAGCCAGTCGATATGACTGGCTGTTTTCCTGTTTCTTGTCAGCAATGATTTAGCTGAAGAAATTGATCAGTGCCGCGCACAACACGGCTGCAATCGCAGTTTGCGATGAGTGACCCACCGCACTGCTGATTTCAGCGCCGTGCGTCACGGCAGAAAAAATGGATTCCAGCATGGTTACCCTCTCCAGTCAGCGACACGATCATACTGCTGGCGCGGCGCAAGTAAAGTACAAAATATACTCGTTATTCTTCAAGTTGCAGATGCGTTGGCTTTCTTACCCGGCCCATAAATGGGTCTTATTCCTGCGGGGCCGCAGCGCGCTGTGTTCAGCGCGTGAGCGTGTTGAATTATTTTGGGTATAGTGGCGAATTTGTACGTCATATTGTACTTTTTATCGCCACTATCAGGCGATGACCGGCGACGGATAAAAACGGCAAATCGCCGTTACTCCATGCCCAGTTCCTTGAGTTTGCGCGTCAGGGTATTTCTCCCCCAGCCGAGCAGCCTTGCCGCTTCCTGTTTGTGCCCCTGCGTGTGGCGCAATGCCGTTGTCAGCAGCGTGCGTTCCATTTCCGGTTGCGCCTCGGCCAGCAGGTTTTGATGACCGGAACGCAGCGCCCGATCGGCCCATTGCGCCAGCAGCGTAGCCCAGCTGTCGGGCATGACATGCACGGTGGCGTCCGGCGCGGTGGTTTCAAACAGTTCCGGCGGCAGATCCTGAATCAGGACTTCCTGTCCGGCGGCCATTACGGTCAGCCAGCGGCAGGTATTTTCCAGCTGACGCACGTTGCCCGGCCAGGGCAGACGGGTGAGCGCCGCTTCGGTTTCCGGATGCAGATTTTTCGGCTCCACACCCAGCTCCCTGGCGGTCGCCTGCAGGAAGTAGCGCGCCAGACGCGGAATATCTTCCCGGCGCTCGCGCAGCGGCGGCAAATGGACGCGAATTACGTTCAGACGGTGGAACAGGTCTTCGCGGAATTTGCCTTCCTGAACCCGTAATTCCAGATTCTGATGGGTGGCGGCGATGATACGCACGTCCACCTTCACTGCCGCATAGCCGCCGACGCGATAGAACTGACCATCGGCCAGCACGCGCAGCAGGCGGGTTTGCACATCCAGCGGCATATCGCCGATTTCATCGAGAAACAGCGTGCCGCCGTCAGCCTGTTCGAAACGGCCTTGCCGAATCTGATTGGCGCCGGTAAATGCGCCTTTCTCATGACCGAACAATTCCGATTCGATCAGATCCTTGGGAATGGCCGCCATGTTCAGCGCGATAAACGGCGCTTTGGCGCGTGGGCTATGGCGGTGAAGCGCATGGGCGACCAGTTCTTTACCGGTGCCGGATTCGCCATTGATCAGCACGCTGATCGATGAACGGGAAAGCCGGCCGATAATCCTGAACACGTCCTGCATGGCCGGCGCTTCGCCGATGATGTCGGTGGTCGGCCCGCTAATCGGCTGACTGCGCACCGGTTGTTGCTGTTCCATGTAATGGCTGATGGCGCGCTCAACCAGCGCCACCGCTTCGTCGATATCAAACGGCTTGGGCAGATAATCGAACGCCCCTTGTTGATAGGCGCTGACCGCTGCGTCCAAATCGGAATGGGCAGTCATGATGATGACCGGCAGCATCGGGTGGCGCTGTTTAATCTGTTGCAGCAACGCCAATCCGTCCATGCCGGGCATGCGGATATCCGACAGCAGTACATCCGGTGTTTGGGTGGTCAGCGCATTTAACGCCTGAGTGCCGTTGTCAAAGGTTGCGCAGGTTAAGCCCGCCCCGGTAAGCGCACGTTCAAGCACCCAACGGATGGAGCTATCGTCATCGACAATCCAGACTATCCCTCGTTGCATCGTGAACCTCACTGGCGAATGGGCAGATAAACCGAGAATTCGGTATGACCTGGCCAACTGTTAAATTCAATTTTTCCGGAATGTTGATCGATAAGGTTGCGGGCAATCGACAAGCCCAGCCCGGTGCCGCCTTCGCGGCCGCTCACCATGGGATAAAACAGCGTATCCTGCAGATGAGCAGGCACGCCGGGACCATCGTCTTCAATATCGATACGGGCGACCAGACGGTAACGCACGCCATGCAGCGTCAACTGAAACGCGGTGCGGGTGCGGATGGTGATGGTGCCGCCTTCTTCCCCCAGCGCCTGCATGGCATTGCGGGTAATGTTCAGCAGTACCTGTTCTATCTGGTCCGGGTCGTGCATCAGTTCCGGCAAGCTGGGGTCGTAGTCACGCACCAGCGTCACGTTGTCCGCTTTTTCCATCGATACCAACTGGAATACCCGTTCGGCCACCTGATGAATGCTTTGCGTGACGTGCAGGCCGGGCTGTTGCGGGCCAAGTAGACGGTCAACCAGATTACGCAGGCGATCGGCCTGTTCGATAATGACCTTGGTGTATTCCATCAGCGCCGGGTCCGGCAGCGCTTTGGACAGTAACTGCGCCGCGCCGCGCAAGCCGCCGAGCGGGTTCTTGATTTCATGCGCCAGACCGCGCACCAGGTCGCGCGCTGCTTGTTGCTGGGCGTGTTGCAGTTGTTCCTGGCTGAGACGGCGCTGGTTGTCCATCGGCGCCATTTCCAGCAGGATAAAATCGTGCTGAATGCGCTGTGCCGTCAGCGACATGATATGCGCCCGGCCATCCACCACGATGGTGACTTCGTTATCGGTAAAGCCTTGCCCCGAGTCGAGACTTTCCCGCATCAGGTCGAGATTCAACGAAAAGTAACCGAGCAGCTCCGGCAGTGGCGTTCCAGACAGTTTGCGTGAGCTTTGGGCCAGAAGTTGTTGCGCCGCTGGGTTGGAGTAGTGAATAGCCAGATCTTTATCAAGCAATAAGATGCTGTTTATTAAAGAATTGAGGATCTGCCCAGCATCGGGCAGCGTGCCTGTTGCCATAACGCAGACTCCCGCACCATTTTAGTGCACACTATTCTGGATTGTAGTTTAAGTAGCAACTGTAAGATGTCTTGTGGAGAAAAAAGCCCATCCGAAGATGGGCTGAAAAGTTTCCACGGCAACAAAAATAAACATAAACAGAAAACGGTTATCGGACGGCAATGTGAACATCATTTTCTTCGTCCTGCCGTCCAAGCGCAGGTATTACACGCTGTAGTACAGTTCGAACTCAACCGGGTGCGGCGTCATGCGAACACGGTCGTTTTCAGCGATACGCAGTTCGATGTAAGCATCGATCGCGTCGTCGGTGAATACGCCGCCACGGGTCAGGAACTCGCGGTCTGCATTCAGGGCATTCAGCGCTTCTTCCAGAGAGCCGGCTACGGTCGGGATCTCTTTCGCTTCTTCCGGCGGCAGATCGTACAGGTTCTTGTCCATGGCATCGCCCGGGTGAATCTTGTTGATGATGCCGTCCAGGCCGGCCATCAGCAGTGCGGCGAAGCACAGGTACGGGTTGGCGGCTGGGTCCGGGAAGCGCACTTCGATACGGCGTGCTTTCGGGCTGGACACCACCGGGATACGGATAGAGGCAGAGCGGTTACGGGCAGAGTAGGCCAGCATAACCGGCGCTTCGTAACCCGGAACCAGACGCTTGTAGGAGTTGGTGGTCGGGTTGGACAGCGCGTTGATGGCTTTAGCGTGTTTGATCACGCCGCCGATGTAGTACAGCGCGGTTTCGGACAGGCCGCCGTATTTGTCGCCGGAGAACAGGTTGGCGCCGTCTTTGGCCAGAGACATGTGGCAGTGCATACCGGAGCCGTTATCGCCGAACATCGGTTTCGGCATGAAGGTTGCGGTTTTGCCGAAGGCGTGCGCCACGTTGTGCACGACATATTTGTAGATCTGGATTTCGTCGGCTTTCTTGGTCATGGTGTTGAAGCGGGTTGCCACTTCGTTCTGACCAGCGGTTGCCACTTCGTGGTGATGCGCTTCAACCACCAGACCCATCTGCTCCATGGTCAGACACATGGCGGAGCGCAGATCCTGCGCAGAATCTACCGGCGGAACCGGGAAGTAACCGCCTTTTACTGCCGGACGGTGGCCTTTGTTGCCGCCTTCGTATTTGGTGCTGGAGTTCCAGGCGCCTTCGATGTCGTCGATAGCAACATGAGAACCGGAGATGTTACTGCCGAAACGAACGTCGTCGAACAGGAAGAATTCCGGCTCAGGCCCGAACAGTACGGTGTCGGCGATGCCGGAAGAACGCAGGAAGTCTTCTGCGCGCTTGGCGATGGAGCGCGGGTCGCGGTCGTAGCCCTGCATGGTACCCGGTTCCAGGATGTCACAACGGATGATCAGGGTCGGTTCTTCGAAGAACGGATCCAGAACCGCAGTAGTCGCGTCCGGCATTAACACCATGTCGGATTCGTTGATGCCTTTCCAGCCGCCAATCGAAGAACCATCAAACATTTTGCCGTCTTCAAAGAAGTCAGCATCAACCTGGTGGGCCGGAATGGTGACGTGCTGTTCTTTACCTTTGGTGTCCGTGAAGCGAAGGTCAACAAACTTCACCTCATGTTCATTCAGCATCGTCAAAACGTGTTCTACTGACATACTTGGTTCTCCCGATTGTGTCATTTATCGTCGTGGAACGAATATCGTTGTGGAATGATGTTGTTACCGTACAGAGGTTATAGCTAAAACTGTGCCAACTTTTATGAATAGTTCTAACAGGCATTCCTGCTGGTTTTTTGTGTCCTCCTCCACTGCACCAAGATAGTTAACCGCACCAATATAGTGCACCATATTGGTGTGATTGCACCTAATTGGTGCTCTCTCGTTTAAGGAGTGCTGCTTTATTGCACCGTGAAAGGGATCACAGACCCGGCATCAGCAGGTTGTTTGTGGAAGATGATTGTGATCTTGTTCAGTCGCTCGATTAATACGTGTACAATAGCGCGCTATTTCTAAAATGCCTGAGGCAAAGCTGTGATCGAAAATTTGCGTAACATCGCTATTATTGCGCACGTTGACCATGGAAAAACCACCCTGGTTGACAAGCTGCTGCAACAGTCCGGTACGTTGGGTGAGCGTAACGAAGCCACCGAACGTGTTATGGACTCCAATGATTTGGAAAAAGAGCGCGGAATTACCATCCTCGCCAAAAACACCGCCATCAACTGGAACGACTACCGCATCAATATCGTGGATACCCCGGGACACGCCGACTTCGGCGGCGAGGTAGAGCGAGTGATGTCCATGGTGGACTCTGTACTGCTGCTGGTAGACGCGATGGACGGTCCGATGCCGCAGACGCGTTTCGTGACCCAGAAAGCTTTTGCCTATGGCCTGAAGCCGATCGTTGTCATTAATAAGGTTGACCGCCCCGGCGCGCGTCCTGACTGGGTTGTCGATCAGGTCTTCGACCTGTTTGTGAACCTGGGCGCCACCGACGAGCAACTGGACTTCCCGATCGTTTATGCGTCCGCGCTGAACGGCATCGCCGGTCTGGATCATAACGACATGGCGGAAGACATGACTCCGCTGTTCGAAGCCATCGTGAAGCACGTTGAAGCGCCGAACGTTGACCTTAACGGTCCGTTCCAGATGCAGATCTCCCAGCTGGACTACAACAACTATGTTGGCGTTATCGGCATCGGCCGCATCAAACGCGGCGTGGTGAAACCGAACCAGCAGGTCAGCATCATCGACAGCGAAGGCAAAGTACGTAACGGTAAAGTAAACCAGGTGCTGGGCCACTTGGGCCTGCAGCGTATCGAAAGTACACTGGCTGAAGCTGGCGACATCATCGCGATCACCGGCCTGGGCGAGCTGAACATTTCCGACACCATCTGCGACACTTCCTGCGTGGAAGCGTTGCCGGCGCTGTCGGTGGATGAGCCGACCGTTACCATGTATTTCTGCGTTAACACCTCGCCGTTCTGCGGCAAGGAAGGCAAATACGTAACGTCCCGCCAGATTCTGGACCGCCTGCGCAAAGAGCTGGTGCACAACGTGGCTCTGCGTGTAGAAGAAACGGAAGACCCGGACGCGTTCCGCGTATCCGGTCGTGGTGAACTGCACCTGTCCGTTCTGATCGAGAACATGCGTCGTGAAGGTTTCGAACTGGCGGTATCCCGTCCGAAAGTTATCTTCCGCACCATTGACGGTCGCCGTCAGGAGCCGTTCGAGCAAGTAACCGTGGATATCGAAGAGCAGCATCAAGGCTCGGTGATGGAAGCGCTGGGTCTGCGCAAAGGCGAAATGCGTGACATGATTCCGGACGGCAAAGGTCGCGTACGTCTGGATTACGTGATTCCAAGCCGTGGTCTGATCGGCTTCCGTACCGAATTCATGACCATGACCTCCGGTACCGGTCTGCTGTACTCCACCTTCAGCCACTACGATGACATCCGTCCGGGTGAAATCGGCCAGCGTCAGAATGGCGTACTGATCTCCAACGGTCAGGGTAAAGCTGTCGCCTATGCGCTGTTCAGTCTGCAGGAGCGTGGCAAGCTGTTCCTGGGCCACGGCGCTGAAGTGTATGAAGGCCAGATCATCGGTATTCATACCCGTTCCAACGACCTGACGGTTAACTGCCTGACCGGTAAGAAGCTGACCAACATGCGCGCTTCCGGTACTGACGAAGCTACCGTACTGGTGCCGCCGGTGAAAATGTCGCTGGAGCAGGCTCTGGAGTTCATCGATGACGACGAACTGGTTGAAGTTACGCCGACCTCTATCCGTCTGCGTAAACGTCACCTGACGGAAAACGATCGTCGCCGCGCCAGCCGCAGCGCCAAGGAAGAATAATTCACTGTTTTTCGGTGATATATACCCAAACAATTTGAGTTGCAGGACGGCGGCAAGTGAGTGAATCCCGATGAGCTTACTCAGGAAGTGATTCAGGTGAACGAGCGCAGCCAACGCACCTGCAACTTGAGACGGGTATATAAGGTGGAATACGGTATTTGACCGTGCTGCCTTGCGATAAGGCCCCATTTTGGGGCCTTTATTTTTTTCTGCGCGTCCGGTATTCGCTCCGGACCGAATCTGCACCATTTTTGACCTTATTATGATCCTGCTTATCCTCCCTATTCAGCACGGATTTTTCTCGCTACAGTGAAAACCCTGGTGGCCAATCTGGAGGACGCATGCTGTATATCTTTGATTTGGGTAATGTGGTTATAGATATTGATTTCAATCGTGTTTTGGGGGTGTGGAGCAATCTGAGCGGCGCGCCGCTGGCGACCCTGCGTGAACGTTTTGTTCTGGGACATACCTTTGAACAACATGAGCGCGGTGAAATCAGCGATGAGGAATTTGCGTCGCGCTTGAGTCATGAGCTGGGAATGACGCTCAGTTTTGAGCAGTTCTCGACCGGTTGGCAGGCAATTTTCATAGGTGTACGCAAAGATGTGATCGATATCATGCATCGTTTGCGGCAGGAAGGGCATCGCGTGGTAATACTCTCCAATACCAATCGCTTGCACTGTCAATTCTGGCCGGACGAATACCCGGAGGTTCAGCAAGCCGTGGACCGGCTTTATCTGTCGCAGGATATCGGCCAGCGTAAACCGGAGGCGACGATTTACCACCATGTTCTGCGTGAAGAAGGCGTTGACGCCCATGACGCGCTCTTTTTTGACGACAATGCCGCCAATGTGGACGCGGCGAATGCATTAGGCATCCGCTCCATTCTGGTTAGCGATCGGCAGGTCGTGCCGGATTTTTTTGCCAGCCAGGTTTTTAAGCAGGAGTCGTAAGGTCGTTATGATCGCATTAATTCAGCGGGTATCCGGCGCGAGTGTGACGGTAGAGGGCGCGGTAATCGGGGAAATCGATCATGGACTGCTGGTATTGCTGGGCGTAGAGCAAGGCGATGACGAGCAGAAAGCGGCTCGTTTATGCGAAAAGGTGATCGGCTATCGGATTTTCAGCGATGACAACGGCAAGATGAATCTGAACGTTCAGCAAGCCGGCGGCAGTTTGCTGGTGGTGTCGCAGTTTACGCTGGCGGCGGATACGCAAAAGGGCATGCGCCCCAGCTTTTCCCGCGGCGCGGCGCCCGCCGAAGCCGACCGGTTGTACCAGTATTTTGTCGGCCAGTGCCGTGAGCGCGGGCTAACGACTGAAACCGGTCGTTTTGCCGCGGACATGAAAGTATCTCTGGTAAATGATGGGCCTGTAACTTTCTGGTTGCAGGTCTAAGCTGCAATTAAGCATGCGTTGAGAGGGGCGGTTATGTATTACCTGAGAGTGCCTGAAAGCGCCGAAGAGCTGGATGCTTATTACCAGTTCCGCTGGGAAATGTTGCGTAAACCGCTGCATCAGCCGCTCGGTTCCGAACGGGATGCCTATGATGCGCTGGCGCACCATCAAACCATTGTCGATGGGCACGGCAAGCTGGTCGCGGTGGGTCGTCTCTCTATTAATGCTGATAATGAAGCCTCGATCCGCTTTCTGGCGGTGCATCCCGACGTACAGCGCAAGGGCCTGGGAACGCTAATGGCGATGGCGCTGGAGTCGGTCGCGCGCCAGGAAGGGGTGAAACGAGTGGTGTGCAGCGCTCGCGAGGATGCAATGGCGTTCTTTTCCCGCCTTGGCTTTGTCAATCAGGGGGAAATCACCACGCCGATGACCACGCCGGTGCGCCACTTTTTGATGATTAAACCGGTGGCGACGCTGGATGATATTCTGCATCGCCCGGACTGGTGTGGGCAGTTGCAACAGGCGTGGTACAACCACATTCCTCTCAGCGAAAAAATGGGTGTGCGCATCAGTCAGTACACCGGGCAGAAATTTATTACCACTATGCCGGAGGCGGGGAACCAGAACCCGCATCATACTCTGTTCGCCGGCAGCATGTTCTCGCTGGCGACGCTTACCGGGTGGGGATTGATCTGGTTGCTGCTGCGTGAGCGGCAGCTGGGCGGCACCATTATTCTGGCGGATGCGCATATCCGCTACAGCACGCCGGTGACCGGTCGCCCCAGCGCGGTGGCGGATTTAGGGTCGTTGAGCGGCGATCTGGATCGGCTGGCGCGCGGGCGCAAAGCGCGGGTGCAGTTGCAGGTGGAGCTGTTTGGCAATGATAAAAAAGGCGCGGTGTTTGAAGGTGTCTACATCGTGTTGCCTCCGGATCCGAATGAATTGCTGGAACAGGGCGGTTCTGCCATTCGCTAGTCCTGAAACCGGATATGCAACAGCCACCATGACGGTGGCTGTTTGTTTTATGTCGTCCTGTGCTTAAGGCTGTGTGGCTGGCGCGGGTGCCGCCGGCGGGGTCGACGTGGCGGGTGCGCTGTCTGCCACCGTTCCCTGATGCATTGCCTGGCTGATGGCGTGTCCGGCGCTGTCAATGCCTTGCAGCGTGCCGTTGAGCGTCGGTCTAAGCGGGCTTGCCGCTTCCAGCCGGCCGTTCAGGTGTAACTGCAGGTTGGTGTTGCCGGTGGGCGCGGTGGCCGGGGCAGGCCAGCCCCAGCGGGTCAGGATATCGAACGCGACGGCTTTGCCGGTCAGATCCAGCGTAAAAGTTCGGGCCGGCTGTTGTGCAATCACCGCTTTGGCTTCCAGCAAACCGCTTTGGGTGAAGGCGCTCAGGTCCGTCAGCGTGATTTGGTTGTCATTGGCGTTCAGCGCCAGCGACGGGCGGCGCACATCGACTTTGTTGAAGGTGGCGTCACTGGCGTTCAGGTTCAGCGCGCCTTGCCACACGCCCCACTGGTGGTTGCGCACCAGCAACAGATTGCTGCCGAAGCCGTCCAGCGCGGTAAGCTGGAATGGAAACGCCGGATTGATATCGATCAGCAGGTTATGGTTGGCGCTGAATTTCCGAAGTTCCACTTCCGCCAACCAGTCGGGCAGCGTCTGCTGCCAGCGTTGACGCCAGTCCGCCGGCAGCGTGTATTCCATGCCGGCCACCACCAGTTCATCCAGCGTCAGCCGCTGGCTGCTGCGTAGCCAGTTGCCGCTGGTGCGCAGCAGTCCGCCTTCCCAACGGGTAGAGAACTGTTTGATGTTCACGCCCTGTTTCGACAAGTCCAGACTGACGATCGGGTCGACCAGATGCATGTTGCCGTTGACGATATCGGTGGCGTTGAATGACAGCGAGCCGTCGTCGCTCTGCCAGTCGTTCTGTCGAAAGGTCACGTTTTGCAGGGTGACGTCCAGATCGGTGAACGCCCAGTTTTGCCCTTCGATACGGGCATCTATCAGGTCGAAGCGATTGACGGTTACTGCTGGCAGGCGAGTCACCGGTTGCCAGAAATCCGCCATCGACTGCCGGGTTTGCAACCGGACATTACTCAGCCGCAGGTTATTGACAAGCCAACTGCCGTCCTCCGCGCGGGAAGCATTGCCCGTCAGCTCGCCTCGCGCCACATCGGCGCCGAAGTTTTCCAGCGTCAGTTGCTGGTTATTAAACTGCCCTTGCACCAATACCTTGCTGGCCGGCAGGTCGTTGAGGAGCAGAGAGTGCGCGCTGAGCTGAAACGCCGCCTTTTTACCCAGTAGATAGCCGGGTTCCGGCTGCCACGGGGTAATGCCGCCCGTCACCTGTTCGCCTCTCAATCGCCAGTCGCCATCCTGCGCATGCAACGCCATGACTTTCAGTTGCAGAACATCGGCTTCAATCGGCAGCGTAAAACCGGTCTGACCCAGATTGAGGGTGCCGCCTTCCAGCATCAGGCTGGAAAAATGGCGCGGATCGGTAATCTGGCGCACGCTGAATCCTGCGGATACGCTTTGCGCGACCAGTGTAACGGGCTGGTTTTTATGGCCGAAGCTGACGTCCAGTAATTGAATGTGTCCAGGTGAGGACCAGTCATGCGCCATCTTTCTGAATGACACCTGGTATTCGCTACGTTGATTAACCCATTGACTGATATGCCTGGCACCCCATTCAGTCTGGGCCAGTACGTACAACACCACTACAGCCAGCAGCGCCAGTAACAGCAGTGTGAGAAGAAGTTTCCCGATAAGTTTCATTGCTCAAGTCCGCGCCAGTCGCAAGGGATGATCGTGTTATGCCGTAATTATCCAGTCGTCTCAACAGGTAACTTATTACAGACAATAAATAAGGGCCGATGTTACACCATCGGCCCTTATTATCACGTAAGACGAAAAATTTCTGGAAGCGCGGCTTACTCTTTTTCGTGAGGAAAGACCAGATTCAACACAATCGCTGTGATACCGCCCGCAGCAATGCCCGACGACAGCAGCGTTTTCAGCCATTCCGGCGCGAACTGCAGAATCAGCGGCTGCTGGGAAACGCCCAGACCGACGGCCAACGACAGCGCGATGATCATGATGGCGCGGCGGTTGAGCGGCTCGCGGGACACAATACGCACCCCGGATGCGGCGATGGTGCCGAACATCACGATGGTCGCGCCGCCCAGCACCGGTTCAGGGATGTGCTGTACAAAACCGCTCACCGCCGGGAACAGGCCCAGCACGATCAGCATCAGCGCCACCACGAAACCCACATACCGACTGGCAACGCCGGTCAGCTGAATCACGCCGTTGTTCTGACCGAAGCAGGAGTTGGGGAAGGTATTGAACACCGCGGACAGGCAGGAGTTCAGGCCATTGGCCAGCACGCCGCCTTTCAGGCGCTTCATGTACAGCGGGCCGCTGACCGGCTGTTCAGACACGTCGGAGGTAGCGGTGATGTCGCCGATGGTTTCCAGCGAAGTCACCATGAACACCAGCATCAGCGGGATTAGCAGATTCCAGTCAAAGCCAAGACCGTAGTACAACGGCGTCGGCACGTTAATCAGCGCCTGGCTGGACGTACCGGCGCTTTCCGGCAGCATACCCATCAGCCAGGCGGCCAGATAACCAACGGCCATCGCGATCACCAGCGATGCTACGCGCAGGTAAGGATTGCGCTGGCGATTCAGGAGGATGATCACCACCAGCACGACGGCCGCCAGCAGCAGGTTCTTCGGCGCGCCAAAGGTATGGTTGCTCATGGCGGCAAAACCGCCGCCGATTGAGGTCAGGCCGACCTGAATCAGCGACAGGCCGATGATCATGACGACGATGCCGGAAACCAGCGGCGTGATGATACGACGCGCCAGATGCAGCACACGCGACAGCAGGATTTCCGTGCAGGAAGCGACCATCAGGGTGCCGAACAACGCCGCCATCATCGTCGGTACATCCGCACCGCCGTTTTTCAGCGCCATGCCGCCCATAATCAGCGGGGTGACGAAGTTGAAGCTGGTACCCTGAATGGACAGCAGGCCGGAACCAACCGGCCCCCAGGTCTTGATTTGCAGAATGGATGCCAGGCCGGAAGCGAACAGCGACATGCTGATGATGTGCTGGGTATCCTGCGCCGGCAGGCCCAATGCCTGACAGATCAGCAGCGCCGGGGTAATCACCGCGACAAACATCGCCAACAGGTGCTGGCAGGCGGCAAACAGGGTTTGCGGTAAAGGAGGCCGGTCCTCCAGACGGTAAATCAGCTCGCTGTGTGCCGGGGTGGCGGCATCGGCCTGAGGTAGCTCAGTGGTGGAAAGACTCATGATATGGCGGCGCTCCTGAACGGCAAAAGCGCATTTTAATCATCTTCTCTGTAAAAGCAATCGATTGCGGAATGCGGTTTTCTTATTGCCGGAATACGCTGGGCTAGAATACCTTGTTAACTATAGGGATAAATGCAAGCCCGAGACGAGGCGACGGGAACCACGATGCCGGTCGTCCTCAGGCGTTGGTATAACGGGTACGTTCCGGCAACCAGCGGTCGATCAACGCTCTGGCGTGTTCCGGGTAGTGCTCATGGATATGACGCGACACCCGCTGAACCTGCGGAATTAATGCCTGATCCCGCAACAAATCCGCCACCCTGAAGGCGGCGTTGCCGGTCTGACGGGTACCCAGCAGCTCGCCCGGCCCCCGGATTTCCAGATCGCGCTGGGCGATCACGAAACCGTCGTTGCTGTCGCGCAGAACCTGTAGCCGTATCTGAGCCGTTTTACTCAGCGGCGTTTTGTACAGCAGCACGCAGTGGGAGGCGACCGCGCCGCGGCCGACACGGCCGCGCAGCTGGTGCAATTGCGCCAGACCGAGTCGCTCCGGGTTTTCGATGATCATCAGGCTGGCGTTCGGCACATCCACCCCGACTTCAATCACCGTGGTGGCGACCAGCAGGTGCAGCTGATTGGTTTTGAACGCCTCCATGACGGCCTGTTTTTCTTGTGCTTTCATCCGGCCGTGCACCAGCCCGATAGTGAGGTCGGGCAACGCCGCTTTCAGCTCCTGACAGGTGGCTTCGGCCGCCTGCGCCTCCAGCAGCTCGGACTCTTCGATCAGGGTGCAGACCCAGTACGCCTGACGCCCTTCCTGCAGGCAGGCGTTGCGCACCCGCTGGATGATGTCATCGCGCCGGGTATCCGGAATGGCGACAGTGGTAACCGGCGTGCGGCCCGGCGGCAGTTCATCGATCACCGAGGTGTCCAGATCGGCATAGGCGGTCATCGCCAGCGTACGGGGGATGGGGGTGGCGGTCATGATCAACTGGTGAGGATGGAACCCCTGCTCTTCGCCTTTTTCCCACAGCGCCAGCCGCTGATGCACGCCAAAGCGATGTTGTTCGTCGATGATCACCAGCGCCAGACCGTTAAACTGCACCTGTTGCTGAAAAATGGCATGGGTACCAATCACCATTGATACCTGCCCGCTGGCGATAGCCTCTTGCTGGGCCTGCCGCGCCTTGCCTTTTTGCTTGCCCGCCAGCCAGCCGACTTCGATACCCAGCGGCTCGAACCAGCGGCGGAAGTTGGCAGCGTGCTGCTCAGCCAGCAGTTCGGTGGGCGCCATCAGCGCCACCTGTTTACCGTGAGCGATGGCCCGCAACGCTGTCAGCGCCGCCACCAGCGTTTTACCGGAACCCACATCGCCCTGCACCAGACGCATCATCGGAAACGACCTGTTCATATCCTGTTCGATTTCCGCCACCACCCGCTGTTGCGCGCCGGTGGGGCTGAACGGCAGGGCGGCCAGCAACTGCTGTTTCAGGTTGTCTTTAGGTTCAAGCGCCAGTGCATGATGACGTTGCGCGCCGGCTCGCACCGCCAGCATGCTCAGGTGGTGGGCCAGCAGCTCTTCCATCACCAGCCGTTGCTGGGCCGGATGTTTGCCTTGCTCCAGTTCAGCCAGTTGTACATCCGGCGGTGGGCGGTGCAAGGTTCGCAATGCATCCGGCAGGCTGATCAACCCGTGGCGCATCTCTTGAGGCAGCAGTTCGTCAATCGGGTGGGTATTCAGCAACTCCAGCGCCTGATCGGTCAGTTTGCGCAGCGTCGCCTGCCGTATGCCTTCGGTGGTGGGGTACACCGGCGTCAGCGTTTCCTGCAGTTCGACCGCAGTGCTTTCGCCTTGTACCCGGTATTCCGGATGGATCATTTCGCCGCCCAGCTTGCCGCGTCGTACTTCGCCATACGCCAGCACGCGCTGGCCCGGCGACAGGCTGTTTTTCATGGCAGCGTTGAAATTGAAGAAGCGCAGCGTCAGCATGCCGCTACCGTCGCTGATCTGGCAGGTCAACATCCGGCGGCGACCGAAGCTGATATCGCTGCGCAGCACTTCGCCTTCTACGGTGGCGTACATGCCTGGCAGCACATCGTTAATCAGGTAAAGGTGGGTGCGGTCTTCATAACGCAACGGCAGGTGCAACAGCAGATCCTGCACCGTTTCCAGACCGAGGCGGGCCAGTTTTTCCGCCTGGCTGGCCCCGACGCCGGCAAGGGTGCTCAACGGCTGGGTATGCAGCAGGCGGCTGTCCATTATTGCTCCGTGGATTGCATCGCCGCCCACCAGGGCGCGTCGGCAATCACCTGACCGGTGTGGTCAATGAATGGTCGCGGCAGCCCTTTGCGTCTGGCGACGCGGGCCAGTACCGGGTAACCGCCTTCAAACAGCAGGCGCTGCTGTTCTTCCTCATCCAGCGGACTGTGTTCGCGCCGGTACATTCCGGCCAACTGACGCTGGCGCTGCGCTTCGTACAGAATCAAGGCGGATGCCACCGAGACATTCAGGGATTGCACCATACCGATCATCGGAATGATGATGTCCTGATCGGCGAGTGCCAGCGCGTCGGCGGAGATGCCGGTTTTTTCCTGCCCGAGCAGGATACAGGTGGGGCGGGTGTAATCCACTTCACGGAAATCGACCGCGCTGGCGGACAGATTGGTCGCCAGAATTTGCATCCCCTGCGTTTTCAGGTGGCTGGCCGCATCCTGAACGGTACGGTGGGTTTTGACCTGCACCCAACTGTTGCTGCCCGCAGCGGTGGACACCAGGGTCCTCATGCGGTTGGTGGGCCATACGGCGTGCACCTGATGCACGCCGACCGCATCGGCGGTACGAATAACGGCGGATACGTTGTGAGGCTTGTGCACCTGCTCCATGCACACGGTCAGGTCGGGCTGACGGTTGTTAAGCATTTCGCGGATGCGTGTATAACGTTCTGGGGTCATAACAGGCTAATTTCGGTTACGGTTGACTTTAATCACGTCCGGCATCACGCGGATCTTGCGCATGATATTCGCAAGATGAATACGGTCGCGCGTCGTAAGGCGGATAAAGGCGCTGTACACCCGGCCATCCCGTTCTTCGGTATTAATGCTTTGAATATTGGAGTTTGACGCGCTGATCGCCGCCGTCAGGTTGGCCAGCGCCCCCTGATGGTTGAACATGTCGACCTTGATTTCCGTCATGAATTCCTGCTCGGTCACCTCATCCCACTCCACCGCCATGAATTTCTCCGGCTCTTTCTGGTAGCCACGGATGTTGCGGCAGGACTCATGATGAATCACCAGCCCTTTGCCGGGGCTGACGTGTGCGATGATCGGATCGCCGGGAATCGGGCGGCAGCACTTGGCGAAAGTGATCAGTACCCCGTCGGCGCCCTTGATAGGCAGTTTGCGGATACCGGCGGCGCCGGTTTCGGCGTGTTCTTCCAGCAGATTGCGCGCCACCACCACGCTCATGGCGTTGCCCAGACCGATTTCTGCCAGCAGGTCGTCCAGTGAGGCGAGCTTCATGCGCTCCAGCTCCCGCTGAATATTCTGTTCCGGAATGTCGGACAGTTTACGGCCGCTGCCCAGCGCGTGATTAATCAGACGGCGCCCCAGACTGACGGAGTCGTCACGTTTGAGGTTTTTCAGCATCTGACGGATTTTGGCGCGGGCTTTGGAACTGACCACGAAGTTGAGCCAAGCGGCGTTCGGGCGGGCGCCCGGCGCGGTGATGATTTCGATCGTCTGCCCGCTGGACAAAGCCTGAGACAGCGGATACGGCTGGCGGTCGACGCGGGCGCCGACGCAGGCGTGGCCGATATCGGTGTGGACCGCATAGGCGAAGTCCACCGGCGTCGCGCCGGCAGGCAGCTCGACGATGCGACCTTCCGGCGTGAACACGTAAATTTCGTCCGGGAACAGATCGGATTTGACGCTTTCGATGAATTCGAACGAGCTACCGGCGCTCTGCTGTAGCTCCAGCAGGCTTTGCATCCAGCGCTGGGCGCGCACCTGCGCCGTAGTGCTGCTGCTTTCGCCTTCTTTGTAAGCCCAGTGCGCAGCGACCCCCATTTCCGCCATCTGGTCCATGTCCTCGGTGCGGATCTGGACTTCAACCGGCACGCCGTGCGGCCCGATGAGGGAAGTGTGGAGCGACTGATAGCCGTTGGCCTTGGGAATGGCGATGTAGTCTTTCACCCGGCCGGGGCGCGGCTTGTACAGGCTGTGTACCTGTCCCAGCACGCGATAACAGGTATCCACTTCCCGGACGATTACCCGAAAGGCATAGATATCCATAATCGAGTGAAAGCGCTGCTCTTTCAGGTGCATCTTGCAGTAAATGGAGTACAGATGCTTTTCGCGGCCGCTGACGCGACAGCTGATGCCGGCTTCCTTCAGACGCCCTTCAATCTCGGAAAGGATCTTCTGAATCATCTCTTTGCGATTGCCGCGGGCGGCTTTCACCACTTCTTTGATGACTCGATAACGGTTGGGGTAGAGCGCTTCGAATCCCAGCTCTTCCAGCTCGGTTTTCAGATGATGAATACCGAGACGATGTGCGAGCGGGCTGTAGATTTCCAGCGTCTCCCGGGCGATGCGTCGGCGCTTGTCCGGACGCAGCGATCCCAGCGTACGCATATTGTGGGTGCGGTCGGCCAGTTTGATCAGAATGACGCGGATATCCTGCACCATCGCCATGATCATCTTGCGGAAGTTTTCCGCCTGCGCCTCTTTCTTGTCGCGGAATTTCAGTTTATCCAGCTTGGAAACGCCTTCCACCAGTTCGGCCACGCTTTTGCCGAACAGCTGTTCCATATCCTGATAGGTGGCGGGCGTATCTTCGATGACGTCATGCAACAGGGCGGCCATCAGCGTTTCATAGTCGAGACGCATTTCGGCCAGAATGCAGGCCACCGCCACTGGATGGGTGATATAAGGCTCACCGCTGGAGCGTGTCTGGCCCTCGTGAGCATCACGTGCAACAAGATAAGCCTGCTTGAGGCGCTTTATCTGGTCTTCCGGCAGATAACGCTGAATCAGCAGATTGAGGCTTTCAAACAGATACAAGGGCGACTCGCGACCGAATTCGAATTAACGACGACCTTCAGCGATAGCGGTAACCGCCTGGATTTCCGCTGCTTCCTGCTCCTGCTGCTCCTGACGTTCGCGGGTATCCAGAATCTGGCCGTTGATCAGGCCTTCTTCGATCTCGCGCAGAGCGATAACGGTGTACTTGTCGTTTTCTTCCGGAACCAGCGGCTCTTTGCCACCCACCTGGATCTGACGGGCGCGACGAGCGGCGACCAACACCAGGTCAAAACGGTTACCAATTTTTTCTACAGCGTCCTGAACAGTTACGCGTGCCATAGTGTGTACTCCAGTGGGGAAATAAAATGACTGGGCATCATACTGAAAGAGCCGTCAGTCTGCCAATAGTTTGGTGATTAAAGCGTCATGTCGAACTTTCTGACGGCTCAGACGCAGGCGCTCGGCGCGAATGATGGTTTTCAGATCCAGCAGCGCCAGATCGAAATCATCATTCACAATCAGATAATCGTATTCGGCGTAATGACTCATTTCCGCCACCGCCTGTTTCATCCGGCGGGCGATGACTTCTTCACTGTCCTGACCACGACCGCGCAGGCGTCGCTCCAGTTCTTCCTGTGAAGGCGGCAGAATAAAGATGCTGCGGGCTTGCGGCATACGCTCACGGATCTGACGGGCGCCCTGCCAGTCGATATCCAGAAAGACATCGACGCCGGTAGATAACACCTGCTCGATAGCCGCGCGGGACGTTCCGTAATAATTGCCGAAAACTTCGGCATATTCCAGAAAGTCGTCCTCTTCAATCATACGTTTGAATTCATCTACCGGCACGAAAAAGTAGTGTTCGCCGTGGACTTCGCCGGGCCGCATGGCGCGGGTGGTGTGCGAAATGGAAACCTGGGTGTCATACAGCGGCTGCGTTTTCAGCAATGCCTGAATCAAACTGGATTTCCCCGCACCGCTGGGGGCGGAAACAATGTATAACGTGCCTTGAGCCATAGTGAATTCTGTGTCTGATAAAGATGAAAGGAGAGATGCGGCCAGTCGCGCATTTTCCCGCATTATACACGCCGCTGTGTGAACCGTCGCGTGGTGAAACACAGCCTGACTCTCCGCCAGCTGTCTGTCATCCCGTCTCTTTTCATTTTGCGAACCACTTTCCTGCTTTTATATCGGTTGCTGCAACCGGCGCGATGCCGTGCGGCATGCTTCGCATTCCCTTGTCTTTGTGCTCGTATTTCCTGACCGCCTGCGTATTAATGCCCTGGTTTTCGCTCAAGGAGTTTCGCTCAAGGAGGAAAGGCGATGCGATATCGATACGTGCTGGCGGCGGCGCTGTTTGTTGTGAGCGGGCTGACCGAAGCGGCGTCTTGTCCGGCATGGTCGTCGGCGCGGGCTGAACAGGAGATCGCCCAACTGGGGCAGCAACTGACGCAGTGGGACAACGCCTATTACGAACAGGGCCAGAGCCCGGTGGACGATCAGGTTTACGATCAACTGCGTCAAACGCTGGCGACCTGGCAAGTCTGTTTTCAGACGGATGTCGGGCGTTTTGCGATAGCTCTGCCTACCACCGGCAAACGGCAGCATCCGGTGGCGCACACCGGCCTGAAAAAGTTGTCGGAACCGGCCGAACTGAAGCAGTGGATCGCACAGCATCATGATTTGTGGGTGCAGCCCAAGATCGATGGCGTGGCGGTGACGCTGGTGTACGAACAAGGGACGCTGGTTGCCGCCATCAGTCGCGGCAATGGCCGGCAGGGCGAGGACTGGACCGACAAGGTGCGCCAGATGAATACGGTGCCACAGCGTCTTTCCGGTGTGTCCGGCCGTCAGGTTTTTCAGGGCGAATTGTATTTACAGGTGGCGGGCCACCGTCAACAGCAGGTCGGCGGCATTAACGCGCGGGCGCAGGTGGCGGGTGAAATGCGGCGCAAACAGCCTTCGCCGCTGCTGTCCCGTATTGGCGTATTTATCTGGGCCTGGCCGGACGGCCCGGCGGACATGCCGGCGAGACTGGCGAAATTACGGGAACTGGGGTTTGGGCTGACAGCGGATTACTCGCAACCCGTTTCCTCGCTGGAGACGGCGGCGCAGTGGCGTGAACGCTGGTATCGTGCGCCGCTGCCGTTTGTGACCGATGGCGTGGTGGTGCGCCAGGCGCGGGAACCCGCCGGACGTTACTGGCAAGACAGCCCGGCGGAGTGGGCGGTGGCCTGGAAATACCCGTTGGTGAACCGGGTGACGGAAGTCACCGGCGTCGATGTTGAGGTAGGGCGCACCGGCAGAATGACAGTAGTGTTGCAACTGCAGCCGGTGGTGCTGGATGACAAAACCGTTAGTCGGGTCAATCTCGGTTCGGTATCCCGCTGGCGGCAATGGGATGTGCTGCCGGGGGATCGGGTCAGCGTCAGTCTGGCGGGGTTGGGGATTCCCCGGCTGGACGCCGTGGTCTGGCGCGGTGCGGTACGTGAAGCGATAACCGTCCCGGCGTCGTCGCCCTTTGATGTTTTCAGTTGTTTGCAATGGAGCCGGGAGTGCCAGCCGCAGTTTCTGGCCCGACTGGTATGGATGAGCGGGCGCAACGGGTTGTCGCTTAGCGGCATCAGCGAAGCCACCTGGCGGCGACTGACACAGCGCGGCGCGCTGGCCGATGTGGTGTCCTGGCTGGCGCTTGAGCCGGCTCAGTTGGCGGCGGCCGGTGATTTCGGCGAACAACAGGCGGAACGGATTCACCGCCTGTTTCAGCACGCGCGTCGCCAGCCGTTGCGAAACTGGTTGATGGCGTTAGGACTACCGGTGCCATCCCGCGCCCGGCACGCGCTGGATGGTGCATCGCTCGAACAGTTGCAGCAGCGTTCCGCAGCCGAATGGCAGCAGTTTTCCGGTATTGGCGTTCGACGGGCGCAGCGTATTCGGGACTTTCTGCACCACCCCGATATCGTCCGGCAACTGGCATGGCTTAATGAACAAGGCGTGAAATCATGACGGGAATCACCGGTCTGATGGGAAAGAACAGCGCTTTTCAGCTAATAACCAGAGTGATGAATTGAAAGGAAAAAATAGTCAGAGCAGCAAACAAAAAAATAGAAATAACATGAAAAATCAATTTGGCGATATTTAAAATAAAAATGGCTCCTAATAACGTTTTTCCTTGTTTTTCCGCGCGATTCACTTATTAGCCGAAAGGATAAACAGATTGCTTAAACGATGCTGAACTGTCTGTGTAAAGATTCCACAGCTAAAGGGCGTAATGGCATAAGAAAAAACCGGAATAGGCCGATGGCGCCTGAACTTTCGAACATACCATTGGTCTGTTTACAGGATATTTTACCTCTGGAGTATGGTCTGGAATGAAATCCCTGCTGGCGTTGTCACAATCTAAATTGTCCTGGTTGCTGGCAATCTATATTGGTTTTTTTTTGAATCTGCCGGTTTTTTATCGGCGTGTAGATGCATTCCCGTTTTTTACTGAAAATCCGGTCGCCAAATATATTCCCCTGCTGGTGGAATCGATGGCTTGCATTCTGTTTACCTTTTTCCTGATGCGACTTCTGTCGCTCGGCGGACGCCGTTTTTTTCGTGTAGTAGCGTCATTGCTGGTCTTGATTTCAGTGGCCGCCAGCTACTACATGACTTTTTTTAATGTCGTGATTGGTTATGGCATTATCGCCGCGGTAATGACCACGGATATTGATTTATCCAAAGAGGTGGTCGGGCTGTTTTTTGTGCTGTGGGTGGTGGCGCTCGGTATTCCGCCCTTGCTTGTCATCTGGAAAAACCGCCTGCAGCAAACGCTGATCGAACAATTGCGTACTCAGGGACGCCGACGTATTGCGCTGTTGGGACTGGTGGTGTCTGCCGCACTGGTATGGTTGCCGCTACGCTATCTGGATCGGATGAATACCTCGGCGGAGAAACTGTCCAATCAGGATTTGCCTAGTTACGGCGGGGTGGTGGCCCATTCTTATCTGCCGGCCAACTGGTTGTCGGCATTCGGTTTGTTTGCCTATGCCTGTTATGATGAAAATCAGGATGACGACGAGCTGATTGATCCCGGCAAACAGTTTACCTATCAGGCGCCGCCGGGAATCGACGACACTTACGTCGTCTTTATCATCGGCGAAACCACCCGCTGGGACCATCTGGGGTTGCTGGGCTACGAGCGTGATACTACGCCGCAACTGGCGAAGGAAAAGAACCTGTTGGCGTTTCGCGGCCACTCTTGCGACACCTCCACCAAACTGTCGATGCGCTGCATGTTCGTGCGGGAAGGCGGCACCGCCGATAACCCGCAGCGTACGCTGCGGGAAAAAAATATCTTTGCCGTCATGAAATCGCTGGGGTTTACGTCCGAACTGTTCGCGATGCAGAGCGAGGTCTGGTTCTATAACAACATTCAGGCCGACAATTACGCCTTTCGTGAAATGATTGCCTCGGAAAAGCGTAATGAGGGCAAAGCGGTGGACGACATGCTGCTGGTCGATGAAATGTCGCAGTCGCTGATGCGTTACCCTAACGGCAAGCACCTGGTGGTGCTGCACACCAAAGGCTCCCACTATCTGTATTCGATGCGCTATCCGCGCAGCTATGCCCGTTATCAGCCGGAGTGTATGGGCGTGGATGCATCCTGCTCCCGGGAACAGTTAATCAATGCCTTTGATAACAGCGTGTTGTATACCGATGCCTTCATCAAGCGGGTAATTGACCAGTTGCGCGACAAGAAGGCGCTGCTGGTGTATTCCTCCGATCACGGTGAATCGATCGACGACAACTACCATTTGCATGGCACGCCGCGCCAGCTGGCGCCGCCGGAACAGTTCCGTTCGCCAGTTATGCTGTGGGCTTCGGACAAGTATCTGGCGCAACCACGTAATCAGCAGGCGTTTGAGCAACTACGGGCGCAGCAGCAACAAGGAAAAGTGCTGCGTCATGAGGAGATTTTCGACTCCATGCTGGGGTGTCTGGGATATACCTCGCCGGATGGCGGCATTCAGGAAAAAAATAACTGGTGCAATGCGCCGGGGCGCGAATAACGCCGTTGCCTGCGGGTTGGGACGACACGCATTCCGGCGGCAATGGCGGTGTTTTTCCACCCTGTCGGACACTTTGTCGCCAACCTGTTGGCTTTTATGAAAAAGGGATTGACGCTATGGTAGGGGCGCAGTAATATGCGCCCCGCATTCGGTGAGTGGCGCAGCCTGGTAGCGCACTTCGTTCGGGACGAAGGGGTCGGAGGTTCGAATCCTCTCTCACCGACCAAATTTTAAAACGGTAAAACCCGGTTACCGTTAACATAAAACTCGCATCCTCTGGATAGCGAGTTTTTTGTTTCTGAAGCCCGGCGTGGCGATTTTTTCACCTTTCTCTTAGCGTTTCAGGCATATTCATGCCAAATCCTGCTTTATGCCTTGTTTCCCTGCTGTTTTTTCTCACGACGATGC
Source organism: Dickeya fangzhongdai (assembly GCF_002812485.1). Lineage (NCBI taxonomy): Bacteria > Pseudomonadati > Pseudomonadota > Gammaproteobacteria > Enterobacterales > Pectobacteriaceae > Dickeya > Dickeya fangzhongdai. Next base: position 4,913,891 of record NZ_CP025003.1, on the reverse strand, counting down.
TTTTTCGTTGCGAATATTTTTCCCTGTCTGACTCGCTAATTTTTTGTTTGGCTTCGCCTTTTTATCCGCGATGGCTTATTTCTCCCGGTTTTTACCTTTTTTTACATTTAGGCGGGCCGGCAATCAGTTTCATCACGAAAATATTAAGGGTTTTAATCTGAGAGCAATGATAAAAGGTGAAAAAAACAACACGGATAAACGGTGCTTTCCCGCCGGGCAGAGGTACTGCTCACGGCGGGGGCGGTTCTATCAATATTTCAGCTGCGCCAGCGCTTTTTCGGCTTCCACGCGGCGGCCCAGATCGGCGATTTCACGTCCCGGGCGGGGCGATGCATTCAGTGCGGAGGTCAGGTATTGTCTGGCTTCGCCCTTGCGTCCCGCTTTCAGCAAAAAGTCGCCGTAAAAGAAGTTGGCATCAATGTTGGCAGGATTCATTTTCAACGCGGTTTTCAGGTACTGCTCCGCTTTTTTGTCATCGCCAAACCCCAGCGGCCAGCCCGGCACCTGATAATAAAGCACGCCAAGGATGGTGTAAGCCGCGCCATTCAGCGCATGCGGGTCAAGGGCGATGGCTTTTTCCAGCGAGCTTTTGGCCTGTCCGGCCAGATTGAGCGCTTCCATACCGTCTTTGACGCCGGCCCAGCTGCTGTCGACCATCGCCGACCAGATCAGATAATCCGCGCGATCAGGATGGCTTTCCGCCTGTTCCTGCGCCTGTTGGCTCAATGCGGCGAAACACTCATCTTTGCGGGATGCCAGCGTCTTGTACTGACAGACGGACCATTGCCGGTGGATATCCATCGACGTATCGCCGGCATGGCCCATGTTTACCGTCAGCAATCCACTGAGCAGTAGCATTGTCGCTCGGAGAATCATCTGTGAACGCATAGTCGTATGCGAGCGGATAGTCGTATATAAGCGGGTAGCCGTATGTGACCGAATTGTCATATCTGATTGGATTGCCATATGTGCCCGGAGAACCATGTGTGATTTCCCTATTTTTTCTGCGCCTTTGCATAATGCTGGATAGCGGCAAGCTGACGACGGATGGCATTATCCACCACGGCAGGCACCAGCGCATTAAGCCGCACGAACAGTTTTTCCGGCCAACCCAACCAACGGCGCACGGTTTCCTGCTCCAGCGCGTTGACCACCTGTTCCGCCACCCAGGCCGGGTTGTCGCTGTGGTAGCCCAGCGCCTGAGTCAGAGCGTTGGTCTTCTGGGCGTGACGGCCGGTATCGATGGATCTGGGAGCCAGATGCAGTACTTTAATCCCTTTAGATGACAATTCGCGATGCAGCGCTTCGCTGAATCCGCGCAAGGCAAATTTGCTGGCGCAATATGCGCTGTATCCCGGGTAGCCGATCCCGTCCAGGGTCGAGCCGATATTCATGATGATGCCGGGCGTGCTGATGCAGTCGAGCAAAGAGTGAGTCAGCAGTATCGGTGCTTCGGTATTAAGAGCAAGTTGCCGACGGATGACGTCGTGGCTCTGCTCTTCAAACAGGCCGAAGGTCGATGTGTCTATGTTGTTAATCAGCACGTCCAGTCTGGCGTTTTCCGGGAAACACTCCGCCAGCGCGTCGCGATCCTGTTCGTCGCACAGGTCCGCCAGCAAAATATTGTGATGACTGGGATCGGGTAACCGATTCTGTAACGCCAGCAGCGCCTTTTCATTACGGCCGACCAGATATAGCCTGGCGCCCCTGGCGGCCAGCGACAATGCCAGTTCCTGGCCGGTGCTGCTGCTGGCGCCCGTCAGAAGGATACGTTTATTTTTTAGCTTCATGACATTAGTGCTCCGTGAGGCTGCGCAGCATATCGCCGTACAGCTGATAAACCACATGAGCGGCATGAATTATCGCGGTCTGATCGGCCGAGTCGCTGATGTTGTCCATCCGCGCGGCGAAGACGTTCTGGCATGTTTTATCCGCCGGATCTTGTGCCTGCAGGCCGTTTATCGTGCCAACAGGCAGGCCCTGCTCCGCTTCTATCTGCCTGACCATATCGGGCGCGATGTTGGCCTGGATGCCCTCCAGTACGTGTATCAGGCCGAAGATGCTCATCGGGTTGTCGCGCTGGATCTGGTCATAGAGGTACGCCGCCATCAGTTCAATCCACTGGGTGGCGGCATTCTGGTTCAGGGTTTCCGTTTTGCCGCCGCAGGCACGAATTCTGTGGAGAATCGAGGCCTTGTGGTCGTACTCGGCGTCGATATATTCCTCAATGGCCTCACGCACCCATGCCTGATGCCGGGGAAGACGACCGCTCGCCGCCATCAGCAGCGGTACGGTATAACTGACGTGATGATAAGCCTGCGTCAGAAAGGCGATGTACATATCCCCGGTGATGGTTCCCTGACGACAGGCGTCAATGACCGGAGCGGACATCATCAGTTGTTGCGATGTTGATGTTGCGGATTGCAGTTGCTGGTAAAAGCTCATGTCTTACTCCTGAATGGCGCGTTGACAGTCGGGGCCGCCTCTGGGTGCGATGGTGTCATGCTAACGGGCGAGCATTAAGAGAGACTTAAGACGGTTAAAAAATCATCTCAATATCGATGTGCTAGATTAATGTTTTGATAAATAATGAAATTTATAGTCATTGGTTTGCGGTGAGGGTACACGTCGGCGTCGGGTTCGGCGCCGGAATCCGGTGGTACTGAAATCCGATATAGGTAAAATCCGGTATAGGTGATAGTAGGCCGCCTGATAAATCACGAAGGGACGGAGAAACAGCATGTCGAGATCGCGCCGCGCGCATCAGCTGGCGATTTGGGTGGTGATGACCAGCGCCTCGTTGGTGGGACTGGTTCAGGGGTATTCCATCCCGCTGGTGACGCTGAAACTGACCGCGCTGGGATACGGCTCCGCGCTGACTGGCATGATGTCCGCGCTGCCGGCGATTGGCGTCTTCGTCTCTTCCTGGGTGGCGGCGCCTGTGGCGATGCGTTTGCCGGTGGGCCGCTTGCTGGCGCTGTCGACATGGGGCATGGGCGTCAGCCTGACGCTGTCGTTTTACCTCGACAATGTGCTGCTGCTGGCCGCACCGCGTTTTCTGATGGGATTTTGCTGTGGGCTGATTATCGTCATCGGCGAAACCTGGGTCAGCGGCCACACCGCCGAGCACCGCCGGGGTGTGCTGGTGGGATTGTACGCCACCGCGTTTACCGGCCTGCAACTGCTGGGGCCGCTGCTGATTTCTCTCACCGGCCTGGACGATCCCACCGGGCTGTTGCTGATTCTGGCGCTGCATGGCGTATGCCTGCTGATGGTGCCCGGCTCGTCTTTTTCCGGGCTGGCGCTGAGCGCCCATCGGCAACATAACCTGTTTTCACTGCTGCTGGCCGCGCCGGCGCTGGCGGCGGCGGTATTTGCGTTCGCCTTTTTCGACGGCGCGGTGCTGTCGATGCTGCCGCTGTACGGCATGGCGCACGGCTACGAGGAACCGCTGGCGGTGCTGCTGGTGACGGTGCTGTTTATCGGCGATGCGTTGTTGCAGGTGCCGCTGGGCTGGGTTTCCGACAAACTGGGTACGGTGCGGGTGCATCTGGTCTGCGGGGTGCTGTTCGTGCTGATGCTGGCCGGTCTGCCGTTCAGCTACGGCACCGGCTGGGTGTGGGCGAACGTCTTCCTGCTGGGTGCGGTGGCGGGCAGTATTTACACTCTGTCGCTGGTGCGGGCGGGCAAGCAGTTCAGCGGCGTCGATCTGGTGGCGATCAACGCCTTGTTCGGCGTTTTATGGGGCGTCGGCAGCTTCAGTGGTCCGCTGGTGAGCGGTTCGCTGATGCAGTGGTACGGCCGTGATGGGCTAATCGCTATTCTGGGGTTGCTGGGGCTGTTGTTTCTGGCGGCCAACGCGCTTGCGACGACGCAGCGGGACGCCGCCAGACCGGCGAGTCCGGAAGTGGCCGAGTAGCCCGACAGGCGTGTATTGGTGGTGAATCACCGGGGGAGAAAATGGATCGTCTGGCAACGCTGGAAACGTTTATCTGTGTTTATGAGTGCGGCTCCTTTTCCGCTGCGTCGCGCCGTCTGGGCATCGGCCAGCCGGCCATTTCCAAAGCCATCATACAGCTTGAGCAGCAACTGGCGGTCAAGCTGTTGCTGCGCTCCACCCGTGGGTTGACGCCCACCGAAGCCGGGCAGCGGTTTTACGAGCAGGTCGCCCCGGCGTTGCAACAGTTGCACGAGGCGCAGGACGGGGTGCGCGGCGGTAACGGAGAACTGAGCGGTTATTTGCGGGTGTCGGCGCCGGTGACTTTCGCCCGCCTGCATGTGCTGCCCCGTTTGCATAGGTTTATGTCGCAGCATCCGCAGCTGAAGGTGGACATCATTCTGGATGACCGTCCGGTGGATCTGATCGCCGAAGGCATTGATGTGGCGTTGCGGCTGGGCGAGATGAAAGATTCCGGGTTGACCGCCCGGAAGATCGGCTCGGCGCCGATGCGGTTGCTGGCCACGCCGGCGTATTTCGCCGCTCGCGGCACGCCGGCCTTGCCCGAGGCGCTGGAAGAGCATGACGCGGTGATCTACCTGCAGGCCGATGCGCCGGGCAACTGGTGGTTTCGTCGCGATGACCGGCAATGTCTGGTCACGCTGTCGGGACGCATCCGCACCAGCGCGGCGGAAGGGGTGCGGGAAGCGGTGCTGGCGGGCAACGGCCTGGCGGTGGCGTCGGCGTGGATGTTTGCGCCGGAGCTGGCGAGCGGCGCGGTGGTAACGGCGCTGACCGACTGGCATATCGGCGTCATGGATCTGTGGGCGGTTTACCCCGGCGGCCGGTTAACGTCGGCCCGCGCCCGGGCGTTTACCGAATTTGTGGCCCACCATCTGTCTGTGCCTGCCTGAGTTTCCTTTCACCCATTCCATTCTGGAATAAATATTATGGCTGATGGCGCTCTTCTGCGGTGAAGTCGCCTTGCTTATGCTGAACCTGTCCCCCAAGTCGTGCCGTGTGATGGTGCTTCCGGCCTGAGGGGAAAACAACCTTCAGACAGGCAACCACGGAGAATGACCATGAGCACGTTATCTTACAGCGATGACGCCGTACAACAGGCGGGTAAGCCGCTGATTTTTGCCATGGCGGCCGCCAGCGGTGTGGCAGTCGCCAATATCTATTACAACCAGCCGATGCTCGGCCTGATGACCGCCAGCTTTCCCGGCAGCGGCGCGACATCGATGATTCCCACCGCTACCCAGCTTGGTTACGCGCTGGGATTGCTGATGCTGGTGCCGTTGGGCGACAAGTTCGAGCGGCGACAGCTGATCGTCTGGCAATTTTTGTTGCTGGCGCTGGCCTCGGTACTGGCGGCGCTGGCGCCGTCGGCGACGGTGCTGCTGGCGGCATCGGTATTGATCGGCGTCGGCGCGACGGTGGCGCAGCAGATTGTGCCGGTAGCGGCGACGGTGGCGGGCGAGGGTCAGCGCGGCGCGGTGGTCGGCACCGTGATGAGCGGGTTGCTGAGCGGCATACTGCTCAGCCGGACGCTGGCCGGGCTGGTGGCGGATGCCGCCGGGTGGCGCGCCATGTTCTGGCTGAGCGTGCCGCTGGCGCTGGCGGGCGCGGCGCTGATGGGGCGCATGCTGCCTGTGTTGCCGTCGTCATCGGCGCTGTCCTGGCGTTCGCTGATGCGCTCACTGCTGACGCTGTGGCGCGCGGAGCCGGCATTGCGTCGCGCCACCTGGATTCAGGGTGCGCTGTTTGCGTCGTTTAGCGCGTTCTGGAGCATTCTGGCGCTGTACCTCGCCAGCGGCAGCCATCCGATGGGCGCGGCGGCGGCGGGTCTGTTCGGCGTGATTGGCGTGGCGGGCATTACCGCGGCGCCGGTGGCCGGACGCCTGGCGGATCGCATCGGCAGTCGGCCGGTGATTCTGCTGGGCGCGTTGCTCACGCTGCTGGCGTGGGGCGTGTTCGGGCTGTGGGGCGCGGTGGCGGGCCTGATTGTCGGGGTGATACTGCTGGATCTCGGGGTGCAGAGCGCGTTGATCGCTCACCAGCATGTGATTTATGGCCTGCAACCGGCGGCGCGCGGGCGCATCAATACGCTGTTCATGGGCGGCATGTTCCTCGGCGGGGCGCTGGGTTCCAGCGGCGCGATGGCCGCCTGGCAGGCGGGCGGCTGGATGCCGGTAACGCTGTTTGCCGGCGGCGTGACGCTGCTGGCGCTGGTGGCGGCCAGTCGTCGGTAATCACGGGCGGGGTTCCGCCCGTGACGGGTATAACGATTACAGCGTATAGCGCACCGGCAGCAGCGCGGTGCGATCCACCGCGCCGTTGAGGCGTTTCATCACGGCATCGTACGGACACAGGGTGCCGACATCGGTTTTCTGGCAGCCGTTCATCGAGAATTCGCTGCGCAGCGGCGGATGGTCGTTATCCAGCGCGGTCAGCCCGCGAATCTGGTCCAGCGACTGCGCCTGGAAGTAGATGCGCACGAAGCGTTGGCCGGACTGCGGATTGCGCCAGCGTTCGAAGATCAGGCTGCCTGCGGGCGGGATATTGCCGCGCGGGTAGTCGCCCATCTGCCAGGTGAAGCCCAGCATGGCGCGCAGTTTGGCGATGTTGGTGTCGTGCGCTACGTACAGCAGCCATTTGGCGTCGGGCGGGGCGTCCGCCTGATGTTCCGGGTTGAGCGCCAGGGCTATCTGATTCATCAGTACCGAACCGCCGCGCCGCGCCACGTAGGGCAAGTCGTTGGTGAAATCGTAGTTGGCGGTCAGCAGCGGCATTAACGCGCCCACCGCGGCGGCGGTTCTGGCGTTGCCGAACGCCACCTGACCGAGCGGGTTGTTGTTGCTGTAGGCCAGCCGGATGGTTTCCGCCATGTTGGCCAGCGCTTCCGGCCCATGCAGCGAGAGGTTCCCTTTTTTGCTCTCTTTCACTTCCCATTTGGCGCTGAACGCCGGACAGGGTTTATCCGGCAGGCAGACCGCCTGTTTCAGGCGATCGATCGCCGGTTGCCACTCCGCCTGAATCTGCCCGGCGCTTTTGCCCTGCATCGCTTTTTGCAGATCGGCCTTCACCTGTTCCTGATCCACCGGCACGCCGGCGGTTTCGGCATGGAACAGCGGGTCGTTGTCTTCACTCTCCGGGCCGCGAATCACCACGCCGCAGCCGGGGAATACGCCATCCATCAGCGCCATTGCGGTTTCCTGCGTGCGTTGCAGCGGGCTGGCCCAGACAAACACGTCGTCGGACGCCGGGCAATTTGGGGTCAGCAGCCCGTGCTGGCGCAGGTACTGCCCTTCGTACCGTCCTTTTAGTACCGCCGCCGCATAACCGTGACCGGTCAGCTCGCCGTAATGGGTCAGCCAGGCAGGCCAGTTGCGTCCTGTGCCTTCCTGAATGGTTTTGACGTTGCCTTCGGTCGGAGGGCGTACGCCGTGGCGGCTTATTTCCACCACTTTTTCCAGCGTCCAGCCTGACGGAGCGGTTTCCGCCTGCGCGCCCAGCCAGGGTAACGCCGACAACAACAGCCCGGCGACGGTCTTGCGTGTGAATAACATAGTTAATCCTCGGGTACATGCCTTTTGGCTACCGCAAGGCTAAGCGATGGCGGTAGCGGGAAGAATATTTTTTCTATGTAAGAATCGTGGGATTTCTTTCAGCCTGTAAATAAGTTTGTTGAAGAGAAAATATCTTTTTGAGCCCGGCAATGATGTGAACGTCATCACTTTCACTCTGAAGGCCGTGAAATGAAAACAGAAAAGCCTGAATCATGAAACTGTCTTCTTTTTGCCGGTTTGTTGTCACAGAGCGCTTTTAGGCTTGGCGGATTAACACCGGGGTGTGATTTACGGAGACGTCATGAAGGCCAATAAAATACCGACGCTATTTAACCGCGGTGGGTTTGGTGGCTCAGGATTTATTGGCGCCGGGTTTATTGCCCCGTTGCTGATCCCGTTATTGCTATTCTGGGTGATTCCTTTTTTTTGCAGCCTCTATATCAGCCTCACCGACTGGGATTATATTTCGCCGGATTATCATGTCGTCGGTGTGGATAATTACCGTGATTTGCTGCAGAGCGACGATTTTTCCGGCGCGCTGGCAAACACGCTGGTGTTCGCCATCGCGGTGGTGATGCCGGTGGTGGCGCTGGGGCTGGGATTCGCGCTGCTGCTGCATCGCCGGTGTCGCGGGCAACGCTGTTATCAGGCGATGATCTTTTCTCCGTGGATTACCCCGACGGTAGCGGTTTCCGTGGTGTGGTCATGGGTGTTCGACTCTCGCGCCGGGCTGGCGAACCAACTGCTCGGGCTGTTCGGCGCGGCGGGCGTGCCCTGGCTGGAGCGGCCGGGCAGCGCCATGCTGGCGGTGGTGGCGGTCACGGTATGGCAGGGCATCGGCTGGACGATGATGTTCTTCATCAGCGCGCTCAACCGCATTCCCGCCGAGCTATACGAAGCCGCGCGGCTGGACGGCGGCAGCCGCGCCACACGCCTGTTAACCATCACCTTGCCGCTGATTTCCCCCACCACCTTTTTCCTGTTGATCGTCAATCTGGTGAATGCCGTTCAGGCATTCGATCAATTTCAAATGCTGACGCAGGGCGGCCCCGGCAGCAGCACCCGCACGCTGATGTACCTGTTTTACCAGCAGGCGTTCCAGCAGTTCAGCATGGGACCGGCGGCGGCCAGCGCGGTGATGATCCTGTTGCTGGCGGGGTCGCTGTCGCTGGTCAACACCCTGATTGCCCGCCGCTGGGTCTATTTCTAAGGAGCATAGGTATGGTGTCGTCGCCGATCGCGCTGGCCGAGCCGGTTGTTTCCGCTGTAGCCCGTCGCCCGGCCTTTCGCGGACGGGGATTGCTGAAACACCTGCTATTGATGATGGCCGGTCTGCTGATGGTATTCCCGTTTGTGTGGATGCTGTCCGGCGCGCTGAAAACCAATGACGAAATTTTCCGCCATCCGCTGCAACTGTTGCCGTCGCATCCCGACTTTTCCTCATTCGCCGCGGTATGGCGCGAGACGCATTTCGGGCTGTTTATGTACAACAGCCTGACGGTGGCGCTGCTGACGTCGCTGCTGGTGGTGGTCAACAGCCTGCTGTTTGCCTACGCCGTTGTTCAGTGGCGCGGTAAAGCCGGCCGTTTGCTGTATGGCGTGGTGATGGCCTGTTATATGTTGCCCGGCGCGGTGACCTATATTCCCTGTTACATCATTCTGGCTAAATTGCATTTGCTGGATACCCATATCGGCCTGATTTTTTCCAACGCGGTAAGTGCGATGGGGGTGTTTTATTTACATCAGGCGCTGAAAAAAATTCATCCGTCATTAATGGAAGCGGCGCGTATTGACGGCGCCGGCGAATGGACGTTGCTGCGTACCATTGTGCTGCCGCAAATAAAGCCGGCGCTGGCTACGCTGTTTCTGCTTATTTTCATCACCAATTACAACAGCTACATGTGGCCCAGTCTGGTGATTACTTCGCCGTCGCTGAATTTAATTTCCATTGGCATCCGGCAGTATTTTATTTCCGGGGGAGACTACGGTTTTAACTGGTCGAATATCATGGCGGCCAGCGCCATTGTCGTGATGCCGATGCTGTTTTTATTCCTGTTGTGCCAACGAATTATCCTGTCCGGCTTTTCCGATAATGGAGTGAAAGAATAATGATGACCGTACGCAAAGGGTGGCGGTGTGTGAGCGGCGCGCTGTGCGCGCTGCTGCTGACCGCGCAGGCGCAGGCCGCTACCGAGGTGAACTTCTGGTATTCCGGCGGCACCAAGCCGCAAAAGATGATGCTGACGCTGATCGACGAATTTAACCGCAGTCAGGATCAATACGTGGTGAAAGGCGCGTTGCAGGGGAATTACGATGAAACCTGGCAAAAACTACAGGCCGGCATGGCGGCGCAAAACGCCCCGGCGTTCGCGCTGTTGACCGCCTCGCAGGGAACGGCGCTGGCGGAGCGCAAGTTGCTGCGCGACCTGCGGCCGTACATGGACGACAGCTTCCATTTCACCGATTTTATCGGCGCGTTCCGCCGTCAGGTCACCCGGCCGGACGGCAGCGTTTACGGCCTGCCCGCCTACGGCACCACACAGGTGCTTTACTACAACAAGGCGATGCTGGCGCAGCACGGTTTTACGCCGGATGACCTGAAAACCTGGCAGGGGCTGGCGAAAGTGGCGACGGCGGTCACCCAAAAAGACGCCGACGGCAACACCCGCTATTACGGCTGGGAGCCGATGTGGGGGCCGGGCAACCTGATTGACGCGGCGCTGTCCAACGGCGGGCGTATTCTCAGCGAAGACGGTAAAAAGGTGGTGATCGATTCGCCGGCGTGGGTGGAGGTTTGGGACAGCTTCCGCCGGTGGATTCATGAAGAGCGCATCATGCGCATTTATCACGGCGGTCAGGGCTGGGAATACTGGTACAAAACCATTGATGACGTGATGAAAGACCGGGCGCTGGGGTATACCGGTTCGTCCGGCGATCAGGGCGATCTCGACTTCCAGCGGCTGGCGGCGTTGCCTCAGCCGGGCTGGGGGAACAATCCGGCGGCGCCGCAGGCGGGGGCGCTGATTTTCGTGATGCCAACCGGCACGCCGGAAGCGGCGGCGAAGGGCGCCTTTGCCTTTATGCGTTTCTACACCAGTGCGGCCAATACCGCCCGCTGGTCGATGTTCACGGGGTATATTCCGGTGCGTGAAAGCGTGTTGCAGGACACGGATTATCAGAAATACGTCGCCGCCAACCCGCAGGCGGCCGTGCCGGTGCAACAGGCGAAATCCGCCAGTATGGATTTTATCGATCCGACCAAAGGCAAAATTCTGGATGCGCTGACCGTGGCCGCCGATCAGGTGGAAATCGAAAACAAACCGGCGCAACAGGTATTGACCGAGGCGGCCCGTAAAGCACAAAAAGCGCTGGACCGCATCAATGAATAAGCCGGAGCTGACGCTTGCCGGTTGCCTGACGACGGGGCGCGGGCAAGTGGAGTTTACCGTGCCGGAGGGGGTCGACTGCCTGACTCTGACCGCGCAAAACCGCAACAAAAGCTACCTGTATGCGTTTGTCTACGACGCCCGCCGGCAACTGCGCGCCAACCTGCTGATTGAGCCGGCCGCCAAGTCGGTGACCATCGCCGCACGGCGTGCGTTGCCGTTGGGCGGCATACCGGGGCCGCTGCCGCCGGGGGCGTGGCGGCTGGCGCTGTGCAGCATTCCGGCTCAGGCAAATCATCCCACGCAGGCGGATTACCAGATCACGGTGGCGTTCGATCCGCCGTTGCCGCCGCCGGACGAGATGCTGCTGACGGTGGCGCTGCGCGGCGACCATCAGGTGTGTTTTGACTATTCCGCCTGTCTCGAACCGGCGTCCCGCTGGTATCGCGGCGATTTGCACGCCCACACCCGGCTGTCGGACGGACACAACGGCCTGACGGCGGCGGTGACGCTGGCGCAAGAGCGTCAGCTCGATTTTCTGTTCCTGACTGAACATAACCTGTGCCACCCGGCGCTGCCGGCTGGAGGCCGTACCCTGTTCCTGCCTGCGCTGGAGGTGACCACCGACATCGGCCATTTCAATGTGCATGGTCCGCGCCGGGTGCTGACGCCGGAAGACGGGGACATGGCGCCGGAAACGCTGATCCGTCAGGGGCTGTCGCTGAATGTGACGGGCGACGGCAACATCAGCATCAACCATCCGATGATGCCGCCGTGGCACTGGCAGTATGCGGCGATGCCGCTGGCGCGCATCAACACGCTGGAAGTGTGCTGCGACCCGACCTGGCCGACGTCGGCCGCCGCCACCGAGCGGGCGTTGCAGCTCCTGAGCACGTTGTGGAACGGCGGCTGGCGCATCGCCGCCGTCGGCGGCAGCGATTGCCATCTGCGGCCGGACGAACGTTATGACGGCGCGACCCAACCCTCGGTGTACGGCGACCCGACGACGCTGGTGTTTGCCCACGGCCTGAGCGGCGACGCCATTCTGCACGGATTGCGGCAAGGCCGGGTGTATATCGACCGGCAGTGCGGCCTGCGCTTCCGGTTTGACGACGGCGACGTGTTGCCGGGGCAGAATGTCGGGGCGCGCACGGTTCAGGCGACCCTCGTCATCGAAAACGATCGGCCGGGCTATGTGGCGGAATGCGTAGCGGGCGGAACGGTGATTGCGCGCCATGAACTGGGGCGCGACGAAGTGAGCTTTGCGCTGCCGCTGGCGAGCTGGCCGTGGTGCCGCATTGATATCCGCGGGCCGGACGGCGACTTTGCCGGGCTGATCAATCCGCTGTATAACGGCACTCACCCGATTTTCTCCTGCCAGACCTTCACCACCTGGGGCGAAGCGGTGGCGCGCCTGCCGAAATAGCGCGGGATGACGCTCCGTCGGCGTTATTGCGCCGGGTAATGAAAAGGGGGCGCGACTGGCGGCGGGTGGTGCCTCGCTGTGATTAATGGCATAGTCAGCGCCACCTGTCGGACGAAAGATATCAACGACGCCCTGATGCCAACCTCATTTTTATCGTGCTGGAGCGGCTGGCTGGAACGCCGCCAGACCGTCCTCTATCTGCTGACCATGCTGGTCGCCGCCGTGCTGGCGTGGCGCTGGCCGCCATCGGACGCGCTGGCGGAGGCGATTAACCCCGCGCTGGCGCTGATGCTGTTTGTCACCTTTCTGCAATTGCCGCTGTCCCGCCTGCTGGAGGCGCTAACCCATCTGCGCTTTATGCTGGCGCTGGTGGTGACGAACTTTGTGGCGATACCGCTGCTGGTGGCGTTACTGCTACGTCTGTGGCCGCTGGAGCCGCTGGTGGCGGTGGGTGTCGCCATTGTACTGCTGTGCCCCTGCGTCGATTATGTGGTGACCTTTTCGCATCAGGGTGGCGCGGATTCCCGATTACTGCTGGCGGCGACGCCTTTATTGTTGATATTGCAGATGTTGCTGCTGCCGTTATGGCTGCCGCTGCTGTTGCCGCAGACCACGGCGGTCACCATCGGGATGGCGCCGTTCCTGCACGCTTTTATCGTCCTGATGGCGCTGCCGTTGCTGCTGGCGGCCGTCGTTCAGCGCTGGGCGGCGCGAGATCCTGTCGGCGCGGCGGTGACCGGCTGGCTCGGGCTGTTGCCGGTGCCGGCCACCGCGCTGGTGCTGGCGTTGATCATCGCGTTTGTGGTGCCGCGGCTGGGGCTGGCGACCGGTGCGGTACGGCAGGCGTTGCCGATCTATCTGCTGTTTGCCGTGCTGGCGCCGGCGTTGGGCTGGCTGATGGCGAGGCTGTGGTCGCTGCCCGCGCCCTCGGGGCGGGCGCTGGTGTTCAGCGGCGCCACCCGCAACGCGCTGGTGATTTTGCCGCTGGCGCTGGCGATACCGGATGCGTTGCCGGTCATTCCGGCGGTAGTGGTGACGCAGACGCTGGTGGAGCTGCTGGCGGAACTGGTCTATATACGCTGGGTGCCGCGCCTGCGTTTTGCCGGCGAGCCGCCGCATTCCACCGCGCCATCCAGAAAATAACAAGAGGGAACCATGCGAGCATTTAAACAATTACGTGGGCCGGAACGGCTGATTCGGATGGGACAGTGGACCGTTGCGCTGCTGTTCGCCTATTTTCTGGTGATGATCAGCGCCGCGGTGCTGGAAGACCTGCCGTCGCTGACCCGTGAACCGGAGCGCAGCAGCTTTATCGATCAGACCGCGGTGGACGCCCAGAAAGCGCGCATGGCGCCGATTCAGGCGGCGCAGGAAACGCTGGACGACACGCTGGCGGATAAACGGGAGGCGCGCGAAATGGCGCTTAACGATTACGCCAAAGCCAAGGCCAGCTTCGACAACTGGCGCGCCACCCGCAGCAGTACCGAGCTGTCCGATCAGAACCCGGAGGTGATCAAGCGCAACCATGAGCTGGATCGCCTGCTGGCGGTGCAACAGCAACTGGATGGGCAAATCGCCGATCTGCAAAAACAGAAAGCGCAGTTGCAGCTTCAACTGACGCCGATAACGCTGGCGGTCAGCCAGTTGTACGGCGATGCGGACGCACGCTATGGCGAGGCGCTGCACAAGGCGGAACTGCAGGCGTTTTTCATCCGGCTGGCGTTTGTCGGCCCGCTGCTGCTGGCGGCGCTGTGGCTGTTTCGTCGTTATCGCAGCGGTAACCAATGGCCGTTCGTGTGGGGGTTCATTCTGTTCGCCCTGTTCGGCTTCTTTGTCGAACTGGTGCCGTATCTGCCGAGTTTCGGCGGCTACATTCGTTACGGCGTCGGGGTGGTGTTGACCTATTTCGGCGGGCGGGCGCTGCTGCGCTGGCTGCAGACGTATCTGGAAGGCAAGAAACAGGAGCAGGCGGCGTCGCAGGAAGAACGCAAGGAATCGATTCACTACGAAGCGGCGTTGACGTCGCTGGCGCGCAACCAATGCCCCGGCTGCGACCGCCCGCTGATCCTGCAGGGCGGCGGCGCCCCGGCATTCTGCATGCATTGCGGGCTGCAACTGTTGTCGCAGTGCCCATCCTGCGGGTTGCGTAAAAACGCCTTCTATCACTACTGCCCGGATTGCGGTGCGCCGGCCGAAACGTCGAAAAGCTAAATAATCACAGCCTCAGGCGCATTACAGGGTCAGGCGCATCGTCGTCAGTTCCAGCCCCTGATCGCCGAACGGGGCGGCGGCGGTGATGTGAAAACCGAGCGACTGATAGCAGCGCAGCGCGCTGTGGTTATGGGTAAACACCGACAGCGATACGGCTTGCGCCTCAAACCGCTCCGCCGCCTGTCGGATGGCGGCCTGCAACATCGCGCGCGCCAGCCCGCGCCCGCGGTACGCCGGGTCGATGAACACCCGGCACAGCCGGCTGTGGCGCGGTTCCACCTGATACAGTTCGACAAATCCCACGATAGCGCCCTGATGCTCAAACAGATACGGGGCAAACTGCGGGTTAGCCAGATGATCGGTAATCTGCGTGGCGGTGAGTGGGAACGAATACGTGGGGCCGCCCCACAGCAGATTCAGTTCGGCGCTGTCTACCCAGCGAATCAGGCGCGGGTAATCCACCGGCGTAAAATCGATAAGCGACATCAGGCAGGTTTCCTTACAGCATCCGTGACTGGCGGCAGGCGGCGCCCGCCTGCAGATAACGCGCCATCTCGTCTTCCGGCACCATGCCGCCGCCGGTGGCCCAGATAACATGGGTGCCTTGCCGGCAACGCTGCGGCGTCAGCGGCGCGCGCCGGCGGTAGCCCTGATTTTCCTGCAACAAACGCAGAAAACCCGGCGCGCCCGCCAGCGCGGACGGCTCCAGCAGAATTTGCTGGGTTTCGTGCATCACATGCAGTAGCGCCAGCATTTCTTCATCCGTCAGCGTGTAGTAACCGTCGATCAGCCGCTGCATGGCGTTGCCGACAAAGCCGGACGGCCGACCGACCGCCAGCCCGTCCGCGGTAGTGCGGTTGCTGATGCCGAAATCCTGCACCGCCAGCCGATCGTGCAGGCCGGTGTAGACGCCCATCAGCATGCAGGGGGATTCGGTCGGTTCAGCGAAAATGCAGTGCACGTGATCGCCAAACGCCAGTTTCAGCCCGAAACTGATGCCGCCGGGCGCGCCGCCGACGCCGCAAGGCAGATACACGAACAGCGGATGATCGGCGTCCACCACCCGGCCCTGCGCGGCAAACTGCGCTTTCAGCCGTTCGCCCGCCACCGCGTAGCCCAGAAACAGCGAAGTCGAGTTTTCGTCGTCGATAAAGTGGCAGCTCGGGTCGGATTGCGCTTCCCGGCGGCCTTGCGCCACCGCCTGACCGTAATCGCCGTCGTATTCCACCACCCGCACGCCGTGCGCGCGCAACCGGTCTTTCTTCCACTGGCGGGCATCGGCGGACATGTGCACCGTGGTGTCAAACCCCAGCCGGGCGCTGGCGATGCCGATCGACATCCCCAGATTGCCGGTAGAGCCAACCGCCACTTTGTGGCGATGGAACAACTGCTGACAGTCGTCGTCCAGCAGGCGGCGATAGTCATCGCTTTCCTGCAGTAAGCCGTGACGCAACGCCAATTGTTCGGCGTGGTACAGCACCTCGTAAATGCCGCCGCGCGCTTTGACCGACCCCGCCACCGGCAAGTGGCTGTCCAGCTTCAGTAACACGGAGGATGGCGCATCCAGCCCCGCCTGCCGGGCGATTGCGGCGGCAAACGCCGGCACCGGCACCAGTTCGGACTCGATGATGCCGTGGCTGGCTGCCAGTTCCGGAAAAGCCTGGCGCAGAAAAGGCGCGAACCGTTGCAGGCGCTGGCTGGCGTCGGCTACGTCGGCATCAGTCAGCGGCACGTCGCCCAGCGCGTCGCGTACGGGGACCACGGCCGGATTAAACCAGCACACCGGTTGGCGGTTAACCAGCGGTTCCAGCAGTGGAAAGTCGTGGAACCATTGTGGCAAGGATTTACCGTATACGGCGTCAGCCATGATCGTTGTCTCCAGTAAACGGCGGGCGCGTGCCCGCTGCGAATCATCGACGTTTATCATGCCTGCGTTAGCGGGGATTTGCCTACCGTCATCGCCGGACGGGTGTTTGTTAATAAGGATTTGTTTTTTCTAATCATAGAGATATGTCGGATTCCCTACCCTATACAGAATTTTTATACCCGCATAACCGGCTTTTACGACAAATTTACCGCCTGACCGGTAGCCTGACTGCGTGTTCCCGGATGGCGGCGCTAACCGAATGCGGGCGGGGCATCGTTGAGGGGATCGGACAACCGATGGCGACACGGCTTAGATACGCTGTGCGGCAGGCCCATTTCATGGGGGGAGTGAGCCTGCCATAGCGGATCTCCCGAGGTGAGGAGGCAATCATGAAAGTAAACAGGCTGGTGGCAGGCGGGGTGTTGCTGATGCTGCCGTTATGCGGGCTGGCTATTGCGCCTTATCCGGCGGATGGCAATCGTGAATTTACCGAGGCGCAGCGGGCGGAGATCCGCCGGATTGTGACGGAATATTTGCTGGCGCACCCGGACAGGGTTCAGGCGATAGGCCAGACACCGGCGATCGACGGATGCATGCCGGTGCATCCGGCGGCCGGCAACAGTAAGCCCGGTTCGTGCGTCAACACGCTGTGGGTGTGCCCGCCGCAGTAAATCCGGCGGGGAAAAGGCGGGAAGACATGAATAAATATTGTTCACATATTTTGAAGGATATCTGCAAATAAACCCGGTTTTAACGTCGCGTTAACAGGTCTATTATCACTTCCATCGAAGGCGAGGACGCCTCCTGAAAAGAATACTCACCCCATTCAACGTGAAGGATATTGACCATGAAAGCTATCAAAAATATTGTTGCAGTTATCGCCCTGGCTACCGTTTCTTTCGGCACCTTCGCTGCGACCACGTCCACTGCGACTGAAGTACAGCAGTCCGCCAGCCTGTCCGTCGGCACCGTCAGCGCGACAGCCGCTACGCTGGACGGTCTGCAGGCCAGCCTGTCTGAAAAAGCCAATGCGGCCGGCGCCAAATCGTTCCGCATCATCTCCGCCACCTCCGGTGAAAACCAGATGCGCGGCGTGGCTGAACTGTACAACTGATAACCGGTTTATCGTTATCATCAGCAACAATGGCCGCCTTCGGGCGGCTTTGTTGTTTCTGATATTTGGCTATATATATGAATAAAGCGCATTAATAATATTAAGAACATCTAAAATATTAAGGTGTCGATATTATTAAACTCCTCTTGTGACATTCTTATTAAATTATTTTCATAAAATTTTCATTTTTAATAATTTGGTATCATAATTATTTATTGATATAAAATTATTGTAGTAATTATATATTATGATGCTATTTGTATTGTCAATGTGAATCTCATAGGTTGTTTTCTTTATTTTTTGTCTGTTCCATTCCTCAGTGAAAATAAAGTATTTCAGCCAGCGTTAAGGAGAACACATTGAAACTCGCGCTTGATTATATTAAAGCTCAGGTTGTTGAGAATGGAGAGAACATCGCGGTCGTCGATGAAAGTCGCTCTGTTACATATTCGCAACTTGATAAGCTTTCCGATGCAGCAGGAATGCGTTTGTTAAATGCCGGAGTGCAGAAAAATCAGATAGTTTGTATCTCTTTCGGGAGAAGCGTTGAGACTATTATCGCGCTGTTGGGCGTGTTGAAGGCGGGTTGCTGTTATATGCCTATCGAGGTGGACCTTCCTGAAGCCAGAAAGAAATATCTGCTGGATAATTCGAATAGTCGATTTCTTATATCCAGGCGGGGTGAGGAAGTAAATTGGGTTACAGATAGCATTCAGATTATTGACATACTTGATAACGAAAAATCAACATCTGATGCGCGAGCCTTATCTGATATTGAAATTAATAAAAACGATCCTTTTTTTATCACTTATACATCAGGCTCAACCGGTAATCCTAAAGGCGTTGTTAATACCCATCTTGGTGTTCTGAATAATATATCCCACCAAATTGAAACCTATAATATCAATCACCAGGATGCATTTTTACAGCAATCCGCGCTTTCCTTTGATGCCGCCGTCAGGGAGATATTCTGTGCTCTGATGAGCGGCGGGCGGCTGGTCGTCCCCAAACAAGGGGGGCAACGTAATCCGGAATATTTGTGTGAACTGATGATCAGGCAGAACGTGACCCTGATTCAGGTGGTGCCGTCAATGCTGCGGGCCCTTCAGGCTTGTGAGCTTTTCCCCCGTTGTAAGCAGTTAAGGATGGTGGCGACCGGGGGCGAGGTGCTGGATAAGCAGCTTATTGATAGCCATTTTGCCTGTTTTGATATCCCATTACTGAATATTTATGGTCCGACCGAGTGTGCGATTAACGTAACGGATTACCTGGTCACGTCCCCGCTGAATGGTGATGCGCCGATTGGCAAAGCGATCCGCCAGGTGGATTTGCGCTTGCTGGATAATGCAGGCCATGAAGTGGCGACAGGAGAGGAAGGCGAGCTTTATATCGGCGGCGATTGTCTGGCGCAGGGGTATCTCAATAACGCGGCGGCAACAGATGAAAAATTCCTTACATTAAAATCATTTGGCAATAAGCGTTATTACCGGACGGGCGATCTGGTGCGTCAGAACGAGCGTGGCGAATTGGTCTTTGTCAGCCGTATTGATAGTCAGGTAAAAATTCGTGGAGTGCGTATTGAACTGGGTGAAATCGAATCTGCGGCGCTGACTATTCCGGGTATTCACGGTGCTGCTGCCGTATTGGCCTATACCCGTCTGTCAGACAAGCGGATCTGCCTGTTCTATGACATCCGAGGCGCCATGCCGGTCAGTGAGCAGCAGGTACGCGCGGCGCTGGAGCGGGTGCTGCCTCAAGAGGTCGTCCCTTCGGTTATCCGCGCTATGGATAAGCTGCCTAAGTTGCCGAATGATAAAATTGACAGGCAACGGCTGCTGGCAATCGCGAATGAACAACTGAGCGCGCCGCGCCAGACGATTAATGAACACCATTTGCGCACACAGGAAGAGCGCGATGTACACCGGATATGGTGCTCGATTTTAAACCTTGATGCCATTGCGGCGGATCGCTCCTTTGTTTCGGTCGGCGGTGATTCAATAAAAAATTTCATGGTTTATAACGAGCTAAAAAAACAGGGATACCGGATCACATTTGATGCGCTTTATGCGGCAAAAACTATCGCCGGGCAGGCATCGATATTGAAAAGCGGGAACGATAACGATATTGAGGCGGATCGGGTGGTTAATCTGCAGCAGTCCGCTTACAAGACGAGCCGCGTACAAAGTAATCTTTTGTTTTTACAGAAATTGTCACCACAATCGACGGCCTATAATCTCCCGATGGATTTTGTGATCTCGGGTGAGTTGGACAGCGACAGACTCAATGCTGCACTGCAAAAATTGATTGCTGACAATCGGGTATTGGTTACCCGATTTGACGATATCGGCGGGCAATTTTTCCAGGCCGCCAGATCTGAAGCGCGCCTTGAAATCGTACGCTGCCAGTCAGAGCAGGAGCTGACGGCGCAGCGTATTCGTCCGTTTGATCTGTTTAATGCGTTGCCGCTACGCGTTGCACTGTATCGGGAGAACGCGCAGACATGGCAATTATCCGTTGTTATGCACCATGTCATCAGTGATGGCTGGTCACATAATTTATTCATTCAGCAATTATCGGATAACTATAACGATATCCAGAGCGTGAACGATATCCAGAGCGTGCGGGATGAGTCGCACATCGATTATTTTAGCTACGCCGAATGGGAGCGCCGTCAGAACGACAGCCAGCATGTTGAATACTGGGCTGAAAAACTGAAAGGCGCGCCGGAACTTCTGGAATTGCCGACCGATTACTCCCGACCGGGGGTGTTTTCCTTCCACGGGGCGCACCGTTGGTTGACTATCCGCGCGGCGGAGTATCAACCGCTTGTGGCGCTGGCCAGAGAAGAAGGGTGTACGCCATATGTCGGCCTGCTCTCCGCCTATGCCGTTTTGCTGGCGAAATATACCGGACAGCGCGATATGGTGATCGCGACTCCGGTGACAAACCGGGTCCGACATGAGGTTGAAAGCACCCTGGGCTATTTTGCCAATACCCTGCCGATACGCATTTGTTTTCAGGATGGCATGACGCTGCGGGCGTTGCTGCGCCAGATTCAGACAACGCTTGATGAAGGCATGTTGCATCAGTCCTACGATATCGCCAGCGTCATTGACCGGCTGAATATCGGCAGCAACCTGGGGTATAACCCGCTCTATCAGACCCTGTTCGTGCTACAGCAGGACGAAACGCCGCTGACACTCTCCGGATTGCAAGTCGACAGGCATCGGCGCTCCTCTCAGGGGGCGAAGGTTGATGTTCAGTTCTCTCTGTTTCGGGACCACCATACCGACGATCTGACCCTGGAAATCGAGTACGCCACGGATTTATTTGGCGAGTCAACGATAGCGCGCTTTGCGCAGCACTGGCGGAATCTGCTGGTGAATATGGCAAGCCAGCCCGACAGTGCCGTTCTGCCATGCCCAATGATGAGCCCTGACGAGATAAAGCACGTTACCTGTGACTGGAACCGCACCGCTTATGACTATGGTGATGGCAATATCGTCTCGTTCATTTATGACTCGATAATGCGTCGCCCGGAGAAAACCGCGCTGGAATATGAAGATATTCGGCTTAGTTATGCGGAGTTGGGGGGGCATGTTGCGGCTTTGGCGGCGGAACTCAAGCGACAGGGGGTCGCTAAAGGGGACTTTGTCGGCGTTTACATGAATCGGTCGCCCGAGATGGTAGTGAGCCTGTTGGCCGTGCTGTTTGCCGAAGCGGTTTATGTTCCGATGGATCCGAATTACCCTGCGGACCGTATCGAATACATGCTGTCCGATTCACAACCGCGACTGGTGCTGACGCAAGCGGGGCTGCGTATGCCTGGTCATGGCGATAATGCCTTTTTCACTGTGGATATTCGCCGACTGACCGGCGTTGGGCATACGGCATTGGCGCTGCCGCAACTGACGGCAGACGACGCCGCCTACATGATTTATACCTCCGGCTCGACGGGCAATCCCAAAGGGGTGGTGAACACCCATCAAGGCGTGTTCAACCGCCTGGCCTGGATGCAGAAAGCGTATCAACTCACTACGCATGACGTCATTTTGCAGAAAACGCCGTTCAGTTTTGATGTTTCGGTCTGGGAATTCTTCTGGCCGCTGATGTACGGGGCAACGCTGGCGGTGGCAAAACCTGAAGTTCATAAAGATCCGCAAGCATTGCTGGAGGTTATTGGCCGTAAAGGCGTCACCACCCTGCATTTTGTTCCTTCCATGCTATCCCTGTTCCTGGAGCAGAACGGCGTGATGCGCCATACCCCGCTCAAACGCGTCTTTTGCAGCGGTGAGGCATTACCCAACAATACGGTGGTTGCGTTCCGGGAAAGCTTGCCGGGCGTTGAGCTGCATAATCTGTACGGCCCGACGGAAGCGGCGATTGATGTGTCTTTCTGGTCCTGCAACCAGGGGTTGAAGGGGGGTAAGGTGCCGATCGGCCGGCCCATCGACAACATTCAGCTGTACATTCTGGATGAGTTTATGAGCCCGGTGCCGGTTGGCGTGAAAGGGGAGTTGTATATCGCCGGCGTCGGCTTGGCCAGGGGGTATCACAATAAGCCGGAGCTGACCGCCAAAGCGTTCATCCGCAATCTGATCAACCCGGCGCTATCGCCCGTTATGTATAAAACCGGCGATGTGGCGCGGTTTGACCGCGATGGCGATATCGAATACCTCGGCCGGGTAGATAACCAGGTCAAGCTCCGTGGTTTGAGAATTGAACTGGGTGAGATTGAAAGCCAGTTGGAAAATATCTCCGGCGTGAAAGAAGCGATTGTCAGTGTGCATAAGTCGCGCTCCGGGCAGGAACAACTGGTGGCGTACTACACCGGCGAGGGCGAGCACGAGGCGTTTGAGCATGCTCTTGCGAAAGTGCTGCCGGAATTCATGGTGCCCAGCCTGTATATTCGGCTGGATGATTTCCCACTCTCCCCCAATGGCAAGAAAAACAGGAAGGCGTTGCCTCATCCCGATGCCTATCAACAGGAATCACGGATTGTTGCGCCGGTAACGCAGCAAGAAAAGGCGCTGGCGGCGGTATGGTCGTCACTGCTGAAAATCGAGGCGATTTCGCGTGACGGCGACTTTTTCCGTCTGGGCGGGGATTCCATTATTTCATTGAAGCTGGTGTCCCGGCTGAAAGAACTGGGCTATGAGATAACGCTTCGGGACGTTTTCCAGCATCGTAAGTTATCAGATATGGCAGCGAGACTGGTGACGACGCAAGCGCATCTGCCGTCGCAAGACTACGTTCGTCGCCGGTTTGTTTCTGATGACGAGGCGGGCAAACTGCCTGTCGGCTGTAGCGATGCCTGGCCGGCGTCTTTGCTGCAGACCGGAATGCTGTATCACTCTGATCTGCATGCGCATACCTATCACGACGTGTTTTATTTTGTGTTCGCGTTCGATAAACACGACAGCGCCGCTTTCCAGCGTGCGGTGCGGCAACTGGCTTGTAAGCATCCGGTGCTGCGCAGCGCCTTTGATCTGGCATCCTGCAATGTACCCATGCAATTGCTGTTTGAGAACGCAGAGATCCCTTGCAGGTATGTGTACGATGACGGGGCCGCTGACGCGCAACTGAAGGCGGCGTTTGATGATTGGGTAGCGATTGAAAAACAGCGTCCTTTTGATTTTGCCGCAGGTCAGCTTTTCAGGATCAATGCATTGCAGAACCCCACCTCGTTGGTGGTTGGTTTCAGCTTCCATCATGCCATTCTGGATGGATGGAGTGTGGCGTTGCTGGTGACGGACCTGGTGCTGTTTTATCGTCAGGAAACGATAGCTGCCGGCTCGGTACAGGAAACGGAACTGCTGATTCAGCCCATCGTTGCTCAGCAGGAAGAAGAAGCCCGACAGAATCAGGAAATACGATCATTCTGGCAGCAGTATTTGCAGGCGCTACAGGTAGCTGAGCTTCCCAGTCTGGCGGACGGCGACGGTGCGGATTACGTCTGGCAGAGCCGGGGGCGGGTATGGCCTGCTTCGCTGGTAACCGCAGTCGATGCGCTGGCCAGCGATGTAGGGGTATCCGTCAAAACGGTGATGCTTGCCGCGCACCTGCAGGTGCTGGGCATGATCACCAACACGCAGGATGTATCCACGGGTTGCACCATGAATGCGCGTCCGGCAATGGAGCAGGTGGATGCCGCTGCCGGGCTGTTCCTGAATACGGTGCCGGTGCGCGTGAATATCGAACGTACGAGCTGGCGTGAGCTGTGTCTGGCGGTCCATGAGGCGGAACATCAGTTGATTGGCTACCACGTTATGCCGTTGGCCGACATTCAGAAGCTGGCGGAGCAGAGTTCTCTGTTCGACAGTAACTTCAACTATGTGGATTTCCATGTCTACGATCGCCTTTCCTCGCTCGATGATCTTGTGCTGAAGCACGCCAGCTATTTTGAACAGACAAACTTTGATTACCTGGTTAACTTCATCAATAACAAGTTCACCCGTCAGATGGAAATCACGGTCAATTACAACGCCAGCCGGTTTACCGCCGAGCAGATTGATCGCTATCTTGGCTATTACCTCGCCGTGCTGAGTGCGATGTCCGCTGCACCGGATGCCGCGATGCAAACGACGGATCTATTGTCCGAACGGGATTGTTTTGAACTGAAGGTGCCGAAAGCGACCGACCGCGTTTTCCGGGAAAAGAGTATCAAGGCGAGATTCGAGCATATTGCGGCGACCTACCCGGAAAAGAAAGCCGTGGTTTTCGAAAACCGCTATATCACGTATCGGGCTTTGAACGAACGCGCGAACCGTATCGCCAGCTATCTCATCAACCAACGTGGCGTCAGACCGACGCAGCGAGTCGGCGCATTTTGCTCCCGAAATCTGGATGCAATCGTCTGCCTGCTGGCGATCGTGAAAACGGGAGCCACCTATGTTCCTATTGACCCCGCCTATCCGCAGGAGCGCATCGATTACATCATTCAAGATGCCGGTCTGGAGGTGGTATTAACGACGGATGAAGCCGGTTCGTTCGGGAATCGCACTTTCCTGAATATTTCCAGAGTGGACAGTGCCGGGTCTTCGAATCCCAGCGTTGAGGTCGCACCGGATGATCCGTTGTACATCATCTACACGTCAGGTTCGACCGGGAATCCGAAAGGGGTTCTGGTTGCCAATCACAACGTTCTGCGGCTATTCGGCAGTACTCAGCATTGGTTTGATTTTTCATCGGATGATGTCTGGACGCTGTTCCATTCGCTTTCGTTCGACTTTTCGGTGTGGGAAATGTGGGGCGCATTGCTTTATGGCGGCAAGCTGGTCGTGGTTTCTCCCGGCGAAGCCCATGATATTACTCGCATGGTCGATCTGACTGCGCTGCATCAGGTCACGCGCCTGAACATGACGCCGTCGGCCTTTGAGCTGTTTAAGAATGAGGCGTTATCTCGCGATATCCGGCCTACGTTTAGCCTACGGTCCATCATCTTTGGCGGCGAGGCGTTGAATATTGCAGGGTTGAGACCCTGGTTCGAACACTATGGCGATCGCCGTCCGCGGTTAATCAATATGTATGGCATTACGGAAACCACCGTACACGTGACCTATCGCGAAATTACCCAACGTGACTGTGATGGCACCCGCAGTCTGATTGGCGAACCGATACCGGATTTGACGGTTTCCTTGCTGAACAAGGCGCTACAGCCGGTCCCCGTAGGAACGCCGGGGGAAATCTTTGTCGGCGGCAGCGGGGTTACGCTGGGTTACCATGAGCGGGATCAGTTGAATCGCGAGCGTTTTGTTACGTTGAAAAGCGGAACACAGACCTTCCGTGCTTACCGGTCCGGCGATATCGCCCGCAGGATGCCGAATGGCGACCTGGAGTATCTGGGACGTGAAGACGCCCAGGTGAAAATCAATGGCTACCGGATTGAGGTTCAGGAGGTAGATGCCGCGTTGTCGAAAGTGGACGGCGTCATTCAGTCAACGGTGGTGGTGTTGAAACGGGACAACGGCAGTAAGGCGCTGGCCGGTTATTACCAACTGGCTGTCGGGACTTCGATGGATGTCGGAACTCTGCGTCAGCAGCTTCAGGCGTTACTCCCTTCGCACATGATCCCGGCTTATCTGGTTGAGGTCGAGAAGTTCGCTATAACGGTAAATGGTAAGCTGGACCGTAAATCGCTCCCCAACCCGTTTGATAACGTGCTGAATACCCAAGCGTATATTCCACCGGAAACCGCGCCGCAGGCGATGCTGGCCGCGTTGATTGCGCAAGAGCTGGGGCTGGAGCGAATCGGCATTGATGATAGTTATTTCACTCTGGGCGGCGATTCCATTCACGCGATCCGGATTGTGGCGAAACTCAAGCAAGCCGGGATGACTCTCAAGGTCAGTGATATGTTCAGGTTGCAGACGGTCAGAAAGATGGCTGAGTGCCTTTCTCGAGACAGTCAGCGGGAAGCCGCATCTCTGACTCCTTTTGCTTTGCTGACGTCGGAAGAGCGGCGACAGATACCTGCGGGTGTGGTGGATGCGTATCCGGCAACGCTGTTGCAACAAGGGATGATTTATCACTCCGAACTGGATGTTCGCCAGGGCGTCTTCCATGACCTGTTGTGTTATGAACTTGCATTGCCTTACGACAGCGAGCACTTCCGAACGGCGTTGCAATCGTTGATTGCCGAACATGATGTACTGCGTACCTCGTTTGACTTTAGCCGCTACGGTCAAATCATGCAGATTGTGCATGGTCATGTTTCATTGCCACTGACGGAAATGGATATTTCACATCTGTCTGCTGCGGAGCAGGAGCGCTTTATCGATCGCTGGTTTGAGCAGGAGAAACAGACCGGTTTCAACTGGACAACTGCGCCGGTCGGCCGTTTCTTTGCGATTCGCTGTACAGAAGAAACCTTCCATTTCGCCTTCAGTTTCAATCACTGCATTCTGGACGGATGGAGCCTGGCAAACCTGATGACGCAGTTGCTCAACGTCTACACCGGTCTGCTGGCGGGCAAGCCTGCAGTGCTGCCGCCGCGTGAGACTCGACTGAACTACCGTGACGTTGTGGCGCACGAGATTGCATCCCGCAGCAGTGCAGAAAGTTCAGCCTTCTGGCGATCGTATCTGGCTGATTATCGGTATAACGCGTTGCCCAGAACTCAGGCCGCGGTTGCTACGCGATGGAGTGAGCGCACGTTACGGTATGCGCCTGATATTACGACCCGTCTGAAAGATCGGGCCAATGTGTATGGTGTGTCGCTTAATCAGTTGCTGTTGGCGTGTCACTGTGTGTCATTGCAAGTGATAACGGGAGAGCGTGATATCACGACCGGGGTATTTGGCAATATTCGATTGGAACAGGAAGGCGGGGATAACACGATCGGCCTGCATCTGAATATCCTGCCGTTCCGCCTTCAGATGGATGAACGCATACCGATGGCGCAGCTCGTCGGCGCTGTGGCTGAGAATTATACCGAGGTACTGGCACACCGTAATTACCCATACGCGATGATTCAGCGCGATGTCGGCGCGCAACGACTGACCGAAACGGCGTTCAATTTTACGAATTTCCATGTGTATGGCAGCGCGCTTGACGACCAGCGTTTCATCGGCCGGATTCGCTGGTTTGAGCATGCCGACTTTGCGTTACTGGTGAATGTCGGTATCGATATCAAGACCGGTGGTATCAATATTATCTTTAACGCCAACGGGAAGGTGGTCAGCGACGAGCAATTACAGGTTATTCATGCAGTGTATGACCGGGTTATCAACGATGTGCTGGCGACCCGCGAGCCGGCTTATCCGGATTTGCATCGGATGGCGAAAGGTCTGGGTTCCGGTGGTTGCAGTCGCTATGATGCTTATGATCGCCGGTTTTCGATCCCGCTGTCCGGTGAGCGGGATGTTGCGTCCGTGCTCGGTACCCTCTGGCTGAGGGAGACACGGCAAGCGTCGGTTCATGCCGCATTGGATTCGCTGACGGTGCTGCGGCTATCGGTCAGGATTGAGAATGAATTGGGCGTCAAAGTTCCATTCCATATTCTGTTCCAATCCAACGCGTTCGAACAGGTAACGGAATATCTGCATTCAGCGATGTCTGTTTCTGATTAAAGCAAATAAGGAAAGAGGTTCACTGGCGTGGGCCTCTCTTTTTTACAGGAGTGAATATGCATACAAGACATAATCATATATGGATCATGGTCATTATGGCCGTGTTTTTCTGGGGCAGTAATTTTAATGCCATTGCGGAACTGGATGCCAACCTGCCGCCCATCATTTCGTCCATTGTTCGATTTGTTATCGCGTCGGTTATTTTTTCTTTTACCCTTTTTATCTTCAAAGGTCGGGATATTTCTCTTTCCATAAAGGACGTGCTTTCGCTCGCTTTATTAGGCTTTCTGGGGATTTTCTGTTTTAACTATGCGATCTTCGCAGGGATGAAATCGACATCGCCTATTAACGGGGCGCTAATCATGGCCAATATGCCATTGGTGAGCATTCTGTTTTCCCGGTTATTGCTAAAGGCCAAAGTCACGCTGGCTCAATATATTGGGTTGATATTGGGTGTCTTTGGCGTGTTTTTGGTTATCGCCAAGGGGAATTTCTCTTCCCTGCGGTATAACAGCGGGGACCTCTGGATCATCGTGTCCTGTGCCTGTGGCGGTTTATATGCTGTTTTGACCAAAAAGCTGATCACCCATGTTCCTCCCGTGCAGGCAACCCGATGGACCATTCTGTTTGGTACTGCATTTATGTTGGTGTTTGCAGCGCTGACGCACGACATCAGCTATGACTACCTGTCGATATCCCAACTCTCCTATACGTTATTGGCTTATATGGCTATTGCCGGGACAGTACTGGCCTATTACTTCTGGGTCAAAGGGTGCCAGGTGCTGGGGCCGGAAAAAACCTCAATTACGACTAACCTGACGCCGGTCTTTACGCTGGCTATCAGTTTTATTATGGGAAAAACCGTCGAGCCTATCCAGATAATCGGCATGGCGGTGATCATCATCGGGGTATTGCTGGGCACCGGTTACCTCAGGAATATCCGTTTTTTTCCGCTGGGAAAGAAACTGGCCCGGAAAGAAGGCGCCTGAACAGGTGATTTGGCTATTCGTCTGATGCAAGGAGAGAAGATTTATATGGATATGCTGTCCGCCGGAATATTCACGGTTTTCAGGCCCAACCCCGCAGCCAGAATCCGGTTGTTGTGCATTCCCTATGCCGGCGGCAGCGCGAATCTGTATCAACACTGGCATGAGTATTTGCCGGAAGACATGGAAGTAGTGGTGGCCCAGTTGCCTGGGCGGTCATACCGGTTATCGGAGCCGCCGCATGAAAGTATGTCGGCGGTGGTAAGCGAACTGATGACGTATATACATCAAGTGCTGGATCGGCCGTTGATCATTTTTGGGCATAGCCTGGGAGGGTGTATCGGGTTTGCTCTGATGGTGGAGTTGCAGCGCCGCGGGTTGCCATTGCCGGCGTTTTTTATTGGCTCTGCCAGCCGTCCCCCTCATCAATTGCAGCTTGCCAGAAAAACGCACCATGTTTCGGATGAAAAATTTATCGATATGCTGAGAGAGATGAAAGGGACGTCGGAAGAGATACTGAATTCCAATGATATTATGGCCATGCTATTGCCGATGCTGAGAGCAGATTTCAGAATTTCGGAGACGTACCAGTATACCGATACCTTAAAGTACGCTGTTCCCGCGATGTTCTTTTCCGGCGATGGGGATCGCTATTTGCCTGCTGAGCGAATTGCGCTGTGGCAGGAACTGTTTAGTTCCCGCGTTACTTTTGCCTCCTTTCCGGGAGGGC
The DNA here is from genome assembly GCF_002812485.1 of Dickeya fangzhongdai. Taxonomy (NCBI): domain Bacteria; kingdom Pseudomonadati; phylum Pseudomonadota; class Gammaproteobacteria; order Enterobacterales; family Pectobacteriaceae; genus Dickeya; species Dickeya fangzhongdai. The sequence goes on along the minus strand of NZ_CP025003.1, from coordinate 4,884,592 downwards.
ATTTTTTTATTCATGACCACATCAATGATATTACTCAAATCATTAAAGGTATTGCGGCTGATATTTTGAATAAAACGGATGGGAAATAATAGGGACGGAATACGCGATCATGATATCGCCGAGTCGAGAGAAAAAGAGGATGGTAGACGCCGGTGCCGGGTTTATTGAGCGGATAGGCGTTATTAACCGCACGCGAACGGAAATATTTACCGTAGGGTGGGGAACGTTTCAGATTGCTCATTTTAACGAGCGACTTTTTCATCTTTATAATATCACCATACCGCCGGTCATTGCCTCGTCGGTGAGAAAGCGGCAAGCGGAATTTTTGGCCGGGCGTGTTGTCGCGGCCACGGCGTTGAAGTCTTGCGGCGTAGCCTATCCGGCGATTGAGATACAACCTGACAGGGCGCCTCGATGGCCTGCCGGTTATATCGGATCAATTTCTCATACGAATGACCGTGCGGTTGCGGTTGTTGCAAGCAGCCAGCATCATACTGCCGTCGGTATTGATGTAGAAAGAATCATGGATAGCGCTACGTTAATGCAGGTTCTCCCGGCGATTACCGTAGGGGATGAATGGCGCAGGGTTGAATGTTCAGGAAGTGGGTTATCAGTAGAACAGCTTGGTACGCTGATCTTTTCTGCTAAAGAGAGCCTTTTTAAGGCGCTAAATCCGATAGTAAATAAGTTCTTCGACTTCACCGCGGCGGCGTTAACACAGGTACGGATAAAACAGCGGCGATTTACAATTCAGCTAACCTGTGACTGGGGCGAACAATATCGTGCCAATATCTCATTTACTGGCAGGTTTTATATTAATCATGATGCGGTGGTAACGTTATTGGTCGTATAAACGGGCTCAGCGGTAGCGCCTTATCGTGTGTGATAAGGCGTGGTATTTATATCGCGCCGGAGTTATGCCAGTGCGACAATCGATTCGACTTCGATCAGCAGGTCCGGGTGAATCAGGCTTGAAACTTCAATCAGCGAACAAGCGGGCAAATGCTCGCCGTAAAAATCAAACAGCAGTGTTCTTATCAGGGCTAATTGAGAGATATCTCTGACGAAGATAGTGAGTTTGATTAAATCAGCGGTACTTCTTTTTTCAGCGGCGAGAATGGCGGCAATTTGCTGGAGCACCGTGCGGGTTTGGGATTCCAGCCCGGCCGATTGAGCATCGGTGCCAAAGGCGGTCAGGCCGGAGATATACAAGGCGTCACGGTGCTTTGTCGCGTGGACATAAGGGCCTTTGATCTGAGGCAGAAACGCGTAGGTCATGCGTGTAACCAAAACAGACTCCTCACATAATTCAGGGCATGAATGTGTTCATGCGGGATGGCGGAAAACTTCATGATACTCGCATCAGGAGGGTAAAACAGTGTTCGGTCGTTGCTCGTTATCACTCCCGTCCCATTGTTATTTTTATTTCATATTTTTTGAAAGATATCTGCAAATAAACCCGGTTTTAACGTCGCGTTAACAGGTCTATTATCACTTCCATCGAAGGTGAGAGCGCCTCCTGAAAAGAATACTCACCCCATTCAACGTGAAGGATATTGACCATGAAAGCTATCAAAAATATTGTTGCAGTTATCGCCCTGGCTACCGTTTCTTTCGGCACCTTCGCTGCGACCACGTCCACTGCGACTGAAGTACAGCAGTCCGCCAGCCTGTCCGTCGGCTCTGTCAGCGCGACAGCCGCTACGCTGGACAGTCTGCAGGCCAGCCTGTCTGAAAAAGCCAATGCGGCCGGCGCCAAATCGTTCCGCATCATCTCCGCCACCTCCGGTGAAAACCAGATGCGCGGCGTGGCTGAACTGTACAACTGATAACCGGTTTATCGTTATCATCAGCAACAATGGCCGCCTTCGGGCGGCTTTGTTGTTTTCAGTACTGATTAAGCGCCAGCGCGGCTGCGCCGAAGGAGGCGCTGTTTTGTGTCGGTAGCGTCGAGAGGCGCACCGGCGGTAGCGTTAGCGGCGCATCGTCGTCCGGCGCCGGCGTCTGAGCCATGACGGCGGCCTGCAATCCGGCCATGAAAGGCGCGGGCAGCGTGCCGCCGAGGTAGAGGCTGGGCGGGTCGAGCAGCGCGGTGACGGTATAGAGCAACCGATACAGCTCGCCCGCTGCGCGTTGGATCCAGCGCTCTCCGGCGGGCGAGGTCGCCAGCGCCTGCCAGTTCGCGTCGGCGGCGGTGGAAGGCAGCGTCTCGCCTGCCGCCAGCAGAGCGTCGTGCAGATCGTCAAACGATGGGCGTGACTGCGCGCGGGTACGCAGCGCGCCAATCTCCCCCGCGTTGCCTTGCTTGCCCCGATGCAGTTCGCCATTCAGGATCAACGCGCCGCCGATGCCTTTGCCGATATACAGGTAGAAAAAACTGTTGTCCGGAGCGGCGGACCCAAAATGCAGCTCGCCGATGGCGGCGCAGTTGGCGTCGTTTTCCACCAGCACCGGGCAGCCGAGCCGGTCGCTCAACTGCCGGGCGATATCCACCCCACGCCAGGCCGCCAGACCGGGGGCGATCCACACCGGCATGGCGCCGCCGTCAAACCGGGCGGGCAGCGCCAGGCTGACGGCCAGCAGCCGCTCGCGTGCCTGCGGCTGAGCGTCGAGCAGGGTGCGGATGGCGTCGGCCAGCGTATCCGCCACCGAATCGACAACCCGGAAATCGCCGCGCAGCGTGGTTTCCGCCACGCACTGCCCGGCGTAGTCCATCAGGATCAGGCAAATCAGGTCGTATTCCGCGTACACCCCCAGCACATAGCCCGCGTGCGCCGCCGGTCGCAGGTTGATTTGCGGCGGGCCGCGCCGCCCCTGCGCCCGGTCGCTCTCTTCCAGCAGACCTAAGTTGAGCATGTCCCGCGTCATCATGCTGACGGCGGCGGTGGTCAGGCCGCTGGCGGCGGCCAGCGCGCTGCGCGACAGGCTGCCCGAACGGCGCAGCAATCCCAGCAGTTTGCGGTGGGTGGCCGTGAGTTCTCGCTTTTCCATGGGTATCCGTTGTCCCGGTTCTGTCCGGTTTCCTTCACACGTCTGCAATATAATTAAGTTACTTAATTAATTCGTCAACCTCAATAACAGGATGGTGCCCGTGCGTAAACTTGCTTCGTTATCCCTGTCGGCGTTACTGGCGAGCGGGCTGATAGCCCACGCGGCGGTGGCGGATGTCATCAAACTCAAGCTCTGGACTCTGAATGACCGCAATGCGCCGATGCGCACCGTCAACATCGAGGAGGCGGCCGGGGTGCTCAACCAGCAATTCGCCGCGGCGGGGGTGGATCGCAAAATCGTTATCGATACCCATGCCAGCGCGGTGCAGGGCTGGGACGATCTGGCGCTGGATACGCTGAAAGCCTTCGGCGTTAATCAGGGGCCGGACATTGTGCTGCTGCCGCACGAGTGGATCGGCGAATTTGCCCGCAACGGTTACGCCATGCCGATGGACGGGCAGATCAAGGCGAATCCGTGGGTGTACGCCGATATGCTGCCGGTGCTGTGGGAAGCGATGAAGTATCAGGGCAAGGTGTACGGCGTGCCGCAGGATGCCGAGATCCGCATGTTTTTCTATAACAAGGACATGCTGCGCAAGATTGGCAAGGACGACGCCTTTATCGATAGCTTGCCCGCCCGCGTGGACAGCGGCGAGTTCACGATGGATGACCTGACGGCGCTGGCGAAAGAGGTGGTAGACCGTGGCGCCGCGCCGATCGGCATGCTGCATCGCCCGAATGTCGGCATCGATTATCTGATGGTGTTCGCCGCCTGCGGCGCGAAATTCATGGATGAGAAAACCGGCAAGCTGCTGTTTGCGAAGAAAGAGGTTGAAACCGCGCTGAGCTGGTACGCCCGCAATGTGGCGGCCGGCGTGACGCCGACCGATAACACCGCCATGAGCTGGGACACCATCCAGACCGCGTTCAAGCAGGAAAAAGCCTTCCTGTTCCATCAGGGCATTTGGGCGATGGCCTGGCAGGTGAACGATAACTTTGGCCCGGCGTGGCCCGCCGATAAAGCGGGTTACACCCATAAAATCGGCTGGATAGCGGCGCCGGCGGCGGTGAAGGGCGGCAAGCCCGCCAACCTGTCGCATCCCATCGCCTACGTGGTCAGCAACAAGAGTCAGTACAAGGATCTGGCGGCGCAACTGGTGGCTATCGCCAGCCTGCCGTACTACAACAACCGCCACGCCGTCAGTTCCTATCACACCGCCATCAGCCATGCCCAGACTGCGATGCCGCAGTACACCGACAACTGGGCGTTGAGCGACGCCGGCAAAATGATGAAAAACATTACTTTTGTGCCGAATCACGCCCGCTTTGGCGACTATAACCGGGTGCTGTTCAAAGGCTTGCAGGCGGTAGAAACCAAACGCATGACTCCGGCGCAGGCGGTGGACTTTATCGCCGACGAGCTGGAAACCCAGTTGGGCAAGGACGTGGAAATCGTGGATAGCCTGCATTGAGACACGGCCGGAGCGCGCGTGTCTCCGGCTCTGACGAGCGAGGTGGCGTATGCCTGTAACGTTCCCGAATCGCCCGACCGGCGTGCATCCCGCGCGCTGGCTGGCTCCCGCCATCTCGGTGCTGGCGGTGTTTTTTGTCGCGCCGATGCTGCTCAATCTGGTGATTGCCTTTAGCGACATGGGCAGCAATTTGCAGATAAGCGCCTTTGGCGCCGACAACCTGATGCGGTTGCTGGTGGCGGACAAACGTCTGCCCGCCATCCTGCTGACCACGCTGGTGTATGTCGCCAGTACGCTGCTGCTGTTCAACCTGGGGTTGGGCATCGTGCTGGCGATTGCCACCACCGCCGTGCCGCCGGCACTGGGCGCGCTGTTTCGCGGCATCTGGTTTTTGCCGCGGATTTCGCCGTCGGTGCTGTACGCGCTGTTGTGGATCTGGGCGGCAGACCCATCGCCCCACAGCCTGAGCAATCAGGTGGTGGTCGGCGTATTCGGGCTGCCGCCGCTCAATCTGCGCAACGACCATCCAATGATACTGATTGTGGTGGCGAACGGCCTGGTGGGCGCTTCTTTTGCGATGGTGATTCTCGCCTCCACGATTCGCGCCATTCCGGCTCATCTGTGGCATGCCGCGCGGGTAGACGGCGCCGGGGAGTGGTCGGTGATTCGTCATGTGGTGCTGCCGGCGCTGAAAAGCCCGGTGTGTTTCATCGCGTTGTATCAGGCGCTGTCGCTGCTGGTGACCTACGAGTACATCCTGCTGATTACCGGCGGCGGCCCGGTGTACGACACCACCACCTACGCGCTCTACATTTACCGGCGCGCCTTCGAGTCCGGCGCTTATGGCTACGGCGCTATGCTGGCGCTGGGGTTGATGGTGTTCGGCGTGCTGCTGACGCTGTTGCAGTGGCGGATGATGAATATGCGCGCGCAGTTTACCCCGCCGCGTATCGAGGTGATGCGATGACGACGATGACCGCTGTCGACTGGGCGCGTCAGGCGGCGCGCTCGCGCTGGAATCGGGTGGGTTTTCTGGCGAGCGTGGTGCTGTTTCTGACGCTGGTATCGATACCGATTGTGACGCCCTATCTGTGGCTGCTGGCGATCTCGTTTACCCATCGGGATGGCGGCAGCGAGTATCAGGTGCTGTGGCGGTTGCTGACGATCGCGGCGCTGGCGTACGGATTGCTGCTCGCCGTCGCCTGGCGGGCGCGCACCGAACAGCGCGTCCGACGTTTGCGGTGGTTGGTCGGGCTGGCGGCGCTGCTGGTGTTCGGCCTGTGGGTCGCTCCGCAACTCACATGGCACAACTACCGTTTTCTGTGGAACCCGGACGTGCAGGCTACCGGTATGCAGAGCGGTACGTTGCCGTCTGTCTGGACCGCGCTTGGCAACTCGCTGCTGTTCGCCGCCGGCCACACGCTGCTGGTGACGCTGCTGGCGGTGCCTGCCGCCTATGCCCTGTCCCGGCTCGGTTTCCGACGGCGTGAAGGGGTGCTAAAGGTCCTGCTGCTGTTGCACGCCTTTCCGGTGATGGCGCTGACGGTGGCGATCTTTATCCAGCTCTACTGGATGGGGCTGCTCAACAGCCTGTGGGGCGTGATGCTGGTGATGTGCGCGCTTGAGCTGCCGTTCGCCATCTTCGTGATGAAGAATTTTTTCGACGGCGTGTCGTGGGATATCGAAATGAGCGCCATTACCGACGGCGCCAGCCGCTTTCAGGCATTCCGACTGGTGGTGCTGCCGCAGGTGACCGGCGGCATGATCGCCATCGCTACCTTCGCCTTTCTGCGCGGCTGGGAGGAGTACATTTTTGTGCGCACCCTGCTGATCGACAGCGGCAGGATGACCATGAGCCTGTACCTGTTCTGGGCATCGCAAGACAGCATGGGCGCGGATTCCGGGCTGATTGCCGCCGTGGGCGTCATCTACATCCTTCCGGTGCTGGCGCTGTACCTGTTAACCCAAAAATACCTGACGCAAATGAGCGTCGGTGGAATCAAAGGCTAAGATTATGGCGGAAATTGTGCTTGATGGCGTCACCAAAGCCTGGGGCGATACACCGGTGCTGCACCCGGTTAACCTGACGCTGGCTGACGGCGAATTTGTGGCGATCCTCGGGCCGTCCGGCTGCGGCAAATCCACCACGCTGTTTTTGCTGGCCGGGCTGTATGCGCCGACGCAAGGGCATATTTTGTTCGACGGCCAGCGGGTGAACGGCGTGGATGCGCGCGATCGCAACGTTGGCGTGGTGTTCCAGTCTTACGCGCTGTACCCGCACCTGAATGTGTACGACAACATCGCGTTTCCGCTGCGTTTCAAGCCTGCTGAACGCGACGAGCGCGACCAGCGGATACGGGACGCGGCGGCGCTGGTGCAGGTGACGGAATTGCTGGATCGCAAACCGGCGGCGCTGTCCGGCGGCCAGCAGCAGCGGGTGGCGCTGGCGCGGGCGTTGGTTAAGCGGCCGTCGCTGTTGCTGCTGGACGAGCCGCTGTCCAACCTCGACGCCACCTTGCGCATGACGATGCGCACCGAGCTAAAAGCGATTCACGCCCGCTCGCGCGCCACCACGCTGATGGTGACGCACGATCAGCTGGAAGCCATGACGCTTGCCAGCCGCATTATCTGTATGAATCAGGGGCGGGTGGAGCAGATAGGCACCCCGCAACAGCTCTATCGTCAGCCCGCCAATACCTTTGTCGCCGGCTTTATCGGCTCGCCGCCTATCTGCCTGCTGCCGGGACAGGCCAGCGGCTATCAATTGACGGTGGGTGAAACACGCTGGGGGTTGTCATCGACGTATCACGGCGCGCTGACGCTCGGCATCCGGCCGGAAGACGTCGCCCTGACGCCGCCGAGCGCCGGCCCGCTGTCCGGGCGCATTGAACACGTCGAGCCGATGGGGCGGGAGATTCTGTACCGCCTGCACACGCCGCTCGGCCCGTTGCAGGCGCTGGCGGCCGGTTCGATGGCGCAGTACGACGCGGGGATGTCAGTCGGGGTGTCGCTGTCGGTTGATGCCTTGTTGTTGTTTGACGCCGACGGCAACCGCCTGCCCGATGCCGGCGTCGTGCTGCCTGCCAATACGGTTTTCGCCTGCCGGACGGCAGGTTAACGTCCACTTACCAACAGGTTGCCTTATGCACATTGTCAGCTACAACATTCAATACGGTCTTGGCCGCGATGGCCGCTACGATTTGGCTCGCATCGCCGATGAAGTACGCGGTGCGGATATCATCTGTATGCAGGAAGTGGAACGCTTCTGGCAGCGCTCCGGCATGATGGATCAACCGGCGGAGCTGGCGGCGCTGCTGGGTGAATACCACTGGGTCTACGGCGCCAATCTGGACATGGATGCCAGCACCGTGGCGGCGGACGGCCGGGTCGTCAATCGTCGTCGTCAGTTCGGCACCCTGACGCTGTCCCGCTGGCCGATTCTCTCCAGCCGTAACTTTCCGCTGCCGAAGTTCGGTACCCTGACCCAGCACTCAATTCAGCAAGGCGTGCTGGAAACGGTGATCGACACCGGCGCCGGGGCGATCCGCGTCTATAACACCCACCTTAGTCACCTGTGCGCCGATACCCGGTTGCCGCAGGTGGAGGCGATGCTGGCGCTTTTCGCCCGCGCCCCGGATGAAGGCGGCGCCTGGTGCGGCGGTCATCCTGATCCGGCCGCGGGCTGGACCGAAGGTCGGATGCCGGTGATGCCGCTGGAGATGATCCTAATGGGGGACTTGAACTGCCTGCCGGACAGCGAGGAGTACAGCCGTCTGATTGGGCCGGTGTCGCCGCATCACGGCCGGTTGGTTCGGCACCGCGGGTTGATGGATGCCTGGGTCGCCGCCGGTCTGCCGGAGAATAGCGGTTCTACCCATCCGAATGTCGGCGGCCGTATCGATCACTGCCTGTTGACGCCATCGCTGGGGCTGACGGTACGCCGTTGCTGGGCGGATACCGAGAATCAGGGCTCCGATCACCACCCGTTGTGGGTCGAGTTGCAATAACCGGCGCGTCTGTCACCCGCGGCGGGGTCTGCGGGTGACAGGCAATTCATGGTTATTTTTTATTCATTTTTTTTGAAAGATATCTGCAAATAAACCCGATTTTAACGTCGCAGCAACAGGTCTATTATCACTTCCATCGAAAGCGAAGACGCTTTCACTAAAGAAACCAACCAAATTCAACGTGAAGGATATTGACCATGAAAGCTATCAAAAATATTGTTGCAGTTATCGCCCTGGCTACCGTTTCTTTCGGCACTTTTGCAGCAACTGAAGTACAGCAGTCCGCCAGCCTGTCTGTTGGCTCTGTCAGCGCCACTGCTGCTACGCTGGACGGTCTGCAAGCCAGCCTGTCTGAAAAAGCGAACGCAGCCGGTGCCAAATCGTTCCGCATCATCTCCGCCACCTCCGGTGAAAACCAGATGCGCGGCGTGGCTGAACTGTACAACTGATAACCGGTTTACCGTTATCATGCGCAACAATGGCCGCCTTCGGGCGGCTTTGTTGTTTTTGAGAAAAGTAACAATGGGAGGATTAACGGATGAAAGGAACCGGTTGCTATGCTGGAGTCCATCGTTACCCCAGCGCCTGCGCACACGCCCAGGCGGAGCTCCAGGCCCACTGGAAGTTGTAACCGCCGAGCCAGCCGGTGACGTCCACCACTTCACCGATGAAGTACAGCCCCGGCACTTTGCCGGCTTCCATCGTTTTTGACGACAGTTCGCGGGTATCGACGCCGCCGAGCGTCACTTCCGCCGTACGGTAGCCTTCGGTGCCGTTAGGCTGTACCCGCCATTGTTGCAGCGTGATTTCCACCTCGGCCTGCTGTGGCTTGTTGAGCTGTTTTAGCGTGACGTCCGGTAACTGCCCCAGCGCCTGCAGGCATTCCACCAGCCGCTTCGGCAGCCACTGAGCCAATGTGTTTTTCAGGCTCTGGTTCGGATGCGCCAGACGTTCGTTGTTAAGGCATTCGGTCAGATCAAGGTTCGGCAACAGGTTGATGGTGACGAATTCTCCCGGCTGCCAGTAGCTGGACAGCTGCAGGATCGCCGGGCCGGACAGGCCGCGGTGAGTAAACAGAATATTTTCGCGGAAGGTGGTGCCGTTTTCGGCCGTGACCACCGCCGGCACCGACACGCCGGAGAGCGTCTGCAACTGTTCCAGCAGCGGCTTATGTAGGGTAAACGGCACCAGCGCGGCGCGGGTCGGTAATACGTTGAGGCCAAACTGCGTCGCCAGTTGATAACCGAACGGCGTAGCGCCCAGCCCCGGCATCGACAGCCCGCCGCTGGCGATCACCAGCGCCGGCGCCTGTACCACCCCGGTGTTGAGCTTCACCAGGAACCGATCGGTTTTTTCCACCGACAGCACCTCGCTGCGCAGACGCAGCGTCACCTTACCGGTTTCGCACTCTTTCATCAGCATATCGACAATCTGCTGCGCGGAATCGTCGCAGAACAGTTGGCCGAGGGTTTTTTCGTGATACGCGATGCCGTGGCGGTTTACCAGGCTGATGAAATCCCATTGGGTGTAGCGGGCGAGGGCGGATTTGCAAAAGTGTGGGTTGCTCGACAGGTAGGCTGCCGGCTCGGCGTACATATTGGTGAAGTTGCAGCGTCCGCCGCCGGACATCAGAATCTTGCGGCCCGGTTTTTTGCCGTTGTCCACCAGCAGCGCCCGCAGTCCTTTCTGGCCTGCCTGCGCCGCACAGAACAGCCCGGCCGCGCCCGCGCCAATGATGATTACGTCAAACTGTTCCACATTACTCTCCCGTTGTTCCGCCATGCCATTGCCCCACAGGGCGGCCGATTATAGGCGATGTCCCGACGCCGGTCATCGCCCAGGTGCGCCTTGTTCCTTGCGCCATGCTGCGCTGCCGCCGTTTGCCGGTAACAAAGTGTGTGGAGGGGTAAAAACAATAATGCCTTGATTTTAATTAACTAAAACATTGTCACCGGCAAGAATGGCGTAAATTAAGTCAAAATAATGTCATATTTTGCTTTTCCCGTTTCCGCTTGTCGCCGATAATGCGCCGCGTTCATGACCACTACATGGCCTAACACTTATGCTACATTTATTTGCCGGGCTTGATTTCCACACCGGTCTGATGCTGGTTCTCGCTCTGCTATTCGTTCTGTTCTACGAAGCCATTAACGGCTTTCACGATACCGCCAACGCGGTAGCCACTGTTATCTATACCCGTGCGATGCGTGCCCAACTGGCGGTTGTCATGGCCGGGGTTTTCAACTTTCTCGGGGTATTGCTGGGCGGGCTGAGCGTCGCGTACGCCATTGTTCACCTGCTGCCGACCGATCTGCTGCTGAACGTTAGCTCCACCCACGGGCTGGCGATGGTGTTTTCCATGCTGCTGGCGGCGATCATCTGGAACCTGGGAACCTGGTATTTCGGGCTGCCTGCTTCCAGTTCGCATACGCTGATCGGTTCCATTATCGGTATCGGTCTGACCAATGCGTTGGTGACCCATACGTCGGTGGTGGATGCGCTCAATATTCCTAAAATGGTCAGTATCTTCCTGTCGCTGCTGGTGTCGCCTGTGGTCGGCATGATCATCGCCGGGTTGATGGTGTATCTGCTGCGTCGTTACTGGAGCAGTAATAAGAAGCGCCAACGCGTTCACCTGACGCCGGCCGAGCGCGAAAAACAGGACGGTAAGCGCAAACCGCCGTTCTGGACCCGTACCGCGCTGATCCTGTCTGCGGTGGGCGTGAGCTTCTCGCATGGCGCGAACGACGGCCAGAAAGGCATCGGTCTGATCATGCTGGTGCTGATTGGCGTGGCGCCGGCCGGATTTATGCTGAACATGAATGCGTCCGGTTACGATATCAGCCGCACCCGCGACGCGGTGGTGAACCTGCAGACGTACTACCAGTCTCACAGCGCGGCGCTGACGCATGTGATCGACCTGTCGCATCCGGTGATTCCGGCGCCGGAAAACGTGATTCCGTCCACCGGCAATAAACCGGATTTTCACTGTGATACCTCCCGCGCGATGATCGCCATCGACCGCGTGCAGGTGCTGCTGAATAACGTCAAAAGCTACGATGAACTGGCGGCGGATGACCGCGCCCGCGCTCGCCGCTTGCTGATGTGCATCGCCGATACGCTGGATCGCGTCGTCAAGCTGCCGGAAACCCCGTCTGACGACAAACGCCTGCTTAACAATCTGCGCAGCGATTTGCTGTACACGGTGGAATATGCGCCGCTGTGGATTATCGTTGCGGTGGCGCTGGCGCTGTCGCTCGGCACGATGGTGGGCTGGAAGCGCGTGGCGGTGACCATCGGCGAGAAGATTGGCAGAAAAGGCATGACCTATGCGCAGGGCGTTTCGGCGCAGGTGACGGCGGCGATGTCCATCGGTATCGCCAGCTATACCGGCATGCCGGTCTCCACGACTCACGTACTCTCGTCCGCGGTGGCCGGAACCATGATTGTAGATGGCGGCGGTGTACAGGGGAAAACCGTGAAAAGCATTCTGCTGGCCTGGGTGTTTACCCTGCCGGTATCAATGTTGCTCTCCGGCGTGCTGTACTGGCTGGCGCTGAAGCTGATCTGACTCGGCACGGTGATAAAGCCGTAGCGGGTATAAGTATAAGAAAGGCGGCCATCAGGCCGCCTTTCTGCTGTCAGGGCATAGGGTTGGGGTTGATAGAAACACGACCGGTTTACGCTGCCGGGCCGCCTCAGTGCCAGATGATCAAGGCAATGAGACTGACCACAATCAGCCCGCACAAGGCGGAGGTCAGCAGAAACTGACCGCGCACCCGCGCGCAGCGACGGATGAACTCGGGGTCGTGATGATCAAGATAACGTTGTGCGTAGATGTAGCGAACCAACCGCAACTGTTTACTGGGCTGACCGTGGGAGGTAAAAAAACCGCCCCCGTCCACATACTGGTACAGTAGCGGATCGCAGTCTCTCAGTATCAGCAGCAGCACTCGTAACGAAGAATAATATCGCGCCATATTGATGACACAGACGACACATAAAGCCCAGAAAAGCGCAAATGTACTAATCATCATGCTTCCCTCCCGGATTATGACCCATCAGATGCTTTCACGTGTCGAGTCCTGCCGACATCACATCTGTGGGTATTTATGCCACACGTTATTCACGCGATGTTATGGGGCTGCCAGACCATGGCGAGTTGCCCGGGTGTTCTTCTTCACCGCTGTATCCTTGCCTGGAGAAGGGCCTGCAGGGTCCCCCTCAATTTCATTGTAGAAGAGCCTTGCGTTTTTTTTCCATATCTGACGTAAGGTTCCTGAAAGCAAAAAACATCACGACTTCTTTTGATCTGACACCGGCTTTCTCCTCCGTAGGTCGCGCCCTTTTCAACTACACTTTGCATACGGGCGGGAGGTTTCACCGTTATAAGCGATAAACCGTCATCAGCTATAAACAGTATCGGCGCAGATGGACGGCCGCTTCAGGGCAAGTAGTTACCAGTATCCGCAGAACCGTTACAAAATATGTGGCGTTGTGATCTGTTGAACATAACCCGGAATCAGCGGGGTGCTATGCTCATTACAGCCATCGGTTATCAGACTGGCAGGAGAAATATCTGCTGACCCATCAGTTAGTCATTACGGAAGGAGCTTATCATGGCTTACAAACACATCCTTATCGCGGTCGACCTGTCACCGGAAAGTAAGGTGTTAGTGGAAAAAGCGGTTTCCATGGCGCGACCGTATGATGCCAAAGTCTCTTTGATCCATGTTGACGTGAATTACTCCGATCTCTACACCGGGCTGATCGATGTCAACCTGGGCGACATGCAGCAACGTATTTCCGAAGAAACCCAGAATGCCCTGAGGGAACTGGCGGAAAACGCCGGCTATCCGATCTCGGAAACCCTGAGCGGCAGCGGCGATCTGGGCCAGGTGCTGGTTGACGCCATCCGCAAGTATGATGTCGACCTGGTGCTGTGCGGTCATCATCAGGATTTCTGGAGCAAACTGATGTCGTCCGCGCGCCAGCTGATCAATACGGTGCACATCGACATGCTGATTGTGCCGCTGCGTGACGAAGAGGAATAAGCCGCCCGAAGCGGCTCTGATAAGGGTCGGGTGAGCAGGCGGATACGAATAAGGCATAGCCATTCGGCTATGCCTTTTGCGTGATGGGGTTCCGCCAGGTGATCAATGAATACGGAACACCTGCACCAGTTGCGCCAGTTGCCGGGCCTGATCTTCCAGTGAAGCGGCGGCGGCAGTGGCTTGCTGTACCAGCGCGGCGTTTTGCTGGGTGACGCCGTCCATTTCATGCACCGCCTGCGTCACCTGACTGATACCGCGGGACTGCTCGTCGGACGCGGCGACAATCTCGCTCATGATGTCGTTGACCGACGTCACGGCGGTCAGCATGTCCCGCATGGTTTTCCCGGCGCTTTCCACCATGCCGACCCCATGACCGACCCGTTCGGCGGATTCGCCGATCAGCGCGGTGATGTCTTTTACCGCATCGGCGCTGCGCTGGGCCAGACTGCGCACCTCGCCGGCCACCACCGCGAAACCGCGACCCTGTTCGCCGGCGCGGGCCGCTTCCACCGCCGCATTGAGCGCCAGAATGTTGGTCTGAAAAGCAATGCTGCTGATGATGCCGGTGATCTCGCTGATTTTCTTCGAGCTTTCATCAATGCTGCCCATAACGCTGACCACCTGACCCACAATTTCGTCGCCGCGCTGGGCGATGTGCGCCGCGTTCTGCGTCAGTCGGGTGGCGCTGTGCGCGTTATCGGCGTTTTGTTTCACGGTAGCGGTGATCTGTTCCATGCTGGCGGCGGTTTCTTCCAGCGCCGCCGCCTGCTGTTCGGTACGGGACGCCAAATCGACGTTGCCGGCTGAGATTTCCACCGCACCGTGACTGACCGACTCGCTGGTGCTCATCAGTTGTTCCACGATGCTGCGTAGCTGCTGCTGCATTTCCGACATCGCATAGAAGATGCTGCTGGTGTCTTTGGGTTGGACCGGGATGTGGAGCGTCAGGTCGCCTTGCGCCACCGCCAGCGCGATCGCCGCCGCTTCCACCGGTTCGCCGCCCACCGGGCGCAGTACCTTGCGGGTGAAGATCAGGCCAATCACCCCGGACACCACCAGAATGCTAAGCAGGGTCATGAGTGCGCCGATGTAACGCAGCCGCACCGATTCGGCCATCACCACCTGTTCCGGCACGCTCACCCCCAGCATCCACGGCGTGCCGGTATTGCCGATGGCGATCGGCACGTAGGCATTCATCATGTCGGCGTTGGTGAAGCTGTTGAAACGCTGCCGGTTATAGGGCTTGCCCGCGGCGATGCTATCCATCAGCGGCGGGTCGCCCTCCAGTTTTTTGGCGATGCGCGCCTTGTCCGGATGGGCGATGTAGGTGCCGGAGGCGGAGTACATCGTGGCGTAACCGGCGCCCTGATAAGGTTTGATGCCGTTGACCATCTGCTGCAGCGTATCCAGCGAGAAGTCGGCGGTTACCGAACCGTAGAATTTGCCGTCAATCATGATCGGCACCGCAATCGAGGTCAGCAGTACGTCGACGCCGTTATAGGGGTAGCTATAGGGTTCGAGAATCACTTCTTTTTGCAGTTTGCGCGGCAGCAGATAGTAATCGCCGCTGCCGGGCGTTTCGTAATCGGTCAGGTTGTGCAGCGCCACTTTACCGGCGTTGTCGCGGTCAACGTAGCGCACAAACCGGCCCTTCGGGTCCTGCTCCGGCTGGCTGGCGTACTGTTGGTCTTTGCCGTCAAAGGCGTTCGGCTCCCATGCCAGCGACATCGACAGCAAATCCGGGTGGCTTTTGAGCGCGTTTTTCAGCAACAGCTCGGCGGTGGCGCGGTCCGGCGCGCCGGTTTCCCGCAGGCTGGTCACGCTCTGCGCCAGGTCGCGGGCGGCAAACAGCGCGATATCGAGCCGGTTCTGCACCGAATAGGCGCTGGTGTAGGCGGTTTGTTCCAGTAGTTGTTGGGCGGTGTTTTTTTGTTGCTGGCCGGATTGCCACAGCAGAAAACCAATAGTAAGGATAAAGCCGCAGGTAATGATGAAAACCGTGGTAATCAGCACCAGCGCGCGGGTAGACAGTTTTTTCTTCCCGGCGGTGGAGGGAGAAACCAGAGGCGTCTGGGTAGAGGAAGTATGGGAAACCAGCTCAATGGACATGATAAGAACTCCCCTGTGTGAAGCCATTCAATGGATGAAAGAAAAATCAACAGCAGGTGAACGTGTGCAGCCTGAACCATGTCCCTATTGTGAACTGCATCACATTTATAATATCGGCCAGCGTAGAGGGGGCTTTAATGTAGGAGCCATGAAACTGACGCTGTTTTTCTGGCTTCGCCCGGCGAAATCGCGCTAGCATGCAGGGAGTTGAACTGATTATTGGGGAAATTCATGGCGATAAAACTGATTGCGATTGATATGGACGGCACGCTGCTGACGCCGGAAAATCAAATCTCGCCAGTGGTGAAACAGGCGATTGTCGCCGCACGCGAAAAAGGCGTCTATGTGGCGCTGGCTACCGGGCGTCCGTTCATCGGCGTCGAGCGCTATCTGCAACAGCTGGGCCTGCAGCAGGACGGACATTACTGCATCACCAATAACGGCGCGCTGGTGCAACGCACGGCGACGGGCGAATGTGTGGCGCAAACCACGCTGAGCTTTGAGGATTACCTCCATTTCGAGGCGCTGTCGCGTGAGCTGGGCGTGCACTTCCATGCGCTTGATTTCAATTATGTTTACACCGCCAACAAAGACATCAGCGCCTACACGGTGCATGAGTCCCATCTGACCAGCATGCCGCTGAAATACCGGGCGGTGGAGGAAATGGACCCTGGTCTGCGTTTCCCGAAAGTGATGATGATTGACGAACCCGAGTTACTGGATGCCGCTATCGCTCGCATTCCGCTCGAAGATTTCACGCGTTACACCATCATGAAAAGCGCCGCTTTCTATCTGGAGATTCTGGACCAGCGCGTGAATAAAGGCGAAGGGGTGAAAATGCTGGCGCAGCACCTTGGCCTTGAACGTGATGAAGTGATGGCGCTGGGCGATCAGGAAAACGATCTGGCGATGATTGAGTTCGCCGGGCTGGGTGTGGCGATGGGCAATGCTATCGACGCGGTCAAGGCGGCGAGCCAGTTTGTCACCAAATCTAACAGTGAAGACGGCGTGGCTTACGCTATCGAGAAGTTTGTGTTGAATGTCTGACCCGCGCGGGCCAGACATATATACCCGTCATACTTCAAGCTGCAGATGCGTTGGCTTTATTACTCGGCCCATCCCTGGGCCTCGCCCCTTCGGGGCCGCGGTAAACCGCGTTCAACGCTGCTCCCGGCAGCGTTGTCGCTCACCCCAGTCACTTACTTGAGTAAGCTCCTGGGGATTCGCTGCGTCGCCGCGTTACAAGGCTCATTCTGAGCCTTGCCCTAAAGGGCCAACGCGTGGCGTTGTTCAACACGCGAGCGTGTTGTCCTGCAACTTGAATTATTTAGGGTATAGGGGAGTGTGCGGATCAGTCGTTAAAGAACGTCTGTTTGATCGCCAGTTCGACGCCGCGCACTTCCGCCAGCCCTTTTAGCCGCCCGATGGCGGAATAACCGGGGTTGGTTTTCTTCTTCAGGTCATCCAGCATCTGGTGGCCGTGGTCGGGGCGCATCGGAATGGCACGGGTGTTGCCCTGCTGACGGCGGCGGTGTTCTTCCGCCAGAATCGCTTTCACCACTTTCACCATGTCCACATCGCCATGCAGGTGCGCGGCTTCGTGGAAGCTTTTCGGGTTGTCTTCGCGGCAGGTAGCGCGCAAATGGGTAAAGTGGATGCGGTCGGCGAAGGTTTCGATCATCTTCACCAGATCGTTGTCCGCCCGCACGCCGTAAGACCCGGTGCACATGGTGAAACCGTTATGGATGCTGTCCACGGCGTCTTTCAGCCACTGCATATCTTCAATGGTGGACACGATGCGCGGCAGGCCGAGAATCGGGCGCGGCGGATCGTCCGGATGCACCGCCAGTACGATGCCGGCTTCTTCCGCCACCGGCACAATCGCCCGCAGGAATTCAGCCATGTGCTCACGCAATTTCGCCTTGTCGATGCCGTCGTACTGCGCCAGCTGGGCGCGGAACTGTTCCAGCGTGTACCCTTCTTCGGCGCCCGGCAGACCGGCGATAATATTGCGGGTCAGCTTGTCTTTGTCCGCGTCGGTCATGGCGGCGAAATAGGCGGCGGCCTGGCGTTGTTCGTCGTCGGTGTAGTCGGCGGCGGCGCCTGCGCGCTGGAGCAGGTGCAGTTCGAAGGCGGCGAAGGCGGTGTGGTCAAAACGCAGCGCCCGGGAGCCGTCCGGCAGCGGGTATTCCAGGTCGGTACGGGTCCAGTCCAGCACCGGCATAAAGTTGTAGCACACGGTATCGATGCCGCAGGCGCCGAGATTACGCAGCGACTGCTGATAGTTGGCGATGTAGCGGCGGTAGTCGCCGGTCTGGGTTTTGATGGCTTCGTGCACCGGCACGCTTTCCACCACCGACCAGATCAACCCTTTTTCAGCCAGTTGCGCCTGGCGTTTCTTAATCTCTTCAACGCTCCACACTTCGCCATTCGGGATGTGATGCAGTGCGGTGACGATACCGGTCGCGCCCGCCTGGCGGGCATCATCCAGCGACACCGGATCGTTGGGGCCGTACCAGCGCCAGGTGTGTTCCATAAAGTAGCTCCTTAAGCTATAGACTTGAGTAATCATCGGGATCGGATAATAACCGGTCTGGTGGTCAGGCCACCAGACCGGTTCACTATTCACCACCTGCGGTGATATTTCTGTGATTTAGATCACGCAAACATCAGGCAAGAGGCCGCTGTGGCGCCCGGGTGTGAGATGGATAGCAGCCTTGTCATCTGCGTATGGCGCTGCGGCATTTAATTTTCTGGCGTTTTGGCGGCTATGGTAAGCTGCGGGCTATTGTTTACAGGACATATGCTTATAGGGCATATGCTGACAGGACACGGCTGGCGCGGCCGGAGGGGATATAGTGTTACCCACACTGAAAGTTGAGCGGCTGTACCGGCAGATATCCAACCTGCTGATTAACTGTATCAGAAACGGTCAGTTTACGGCCGGGCAACTGCTGCCCTCGGAGCGTGAACTGGCGAAACAGCTGGGGGTGAGCCGCTCGTCCATCCGCGAGGCGCTGATTGCGCTGGAAATTACCGGTTGGGTGGAGATTCGCACCGGGAATGGCGTGTACGTCAACGACCCGCTGCCGGACGCGCCGCCCGCCGCGCCGCCGGAAGACGAATTCAGCCTGCGGGCGTTCATTCAGGCCCGTCAGGTATATGAGGCAATGATGGCGGAGCTGGCGGCGGTGCATGCCACCGACGAGCAACGCGCCGCGTTGCAGGATATCACCCGCGATCTGTCACGCCTGCACGTCAACGACGCGCAATTTCTGCACGAAGACAAGCGCTTCCATCTGTTGATCAGTGAAATGTCCGGCAATGAAGTGCTGCAGGACATGATGGATTACCTGTGGAACAAGCGTCAGAGCAGCCGGTTTGTGCGGCTGGAAACGCTCTACGCCGACCCCGATTTTCCCCGCACCATGAATCAGGACCATGCCGATATTGCCGACGCCATCGTCGCGCGCGACCCGGCCCGGGCACGCGCCAGCATGGAACGCCATCTCCAGCATGTGTACGATCATCTGTTCAGCGGTGATAAGTAGGCGTGAGTTCCGCCAGAAATGAAAAAACCCCGGGGGGACACAGGCACCGGGGTCGAGGGTAATGATGAGCGTGGGCGATTATTTGTAGATCACCGCGTTGCCGCGCAGGGTGTTGTCGCCGCCAGCATAGGTGATGGTGTAAGCGGAAGCGCCGGCGGCCTCAGCCTGATGGGCCAGTTTGGCCTGAAGCGAGCTCAGATCGTTGGCGGTGGCGGAAACGGAACCGATTTTTTCCAGTTGCTGGGCCTGCTCATAGTTGACGCTCTGGGCGGCGAAAGAACCAAAAGATACGGTGGCAAGGGCAGCGGCGATAGCGATGGTTTTGATGTTTTTCATGATCTTTTTCCTTCCTCGGGTAAATGACGTTGAAAGGCGTTTGTCCTTTCGATAACGGAAAGGTTACGCCCTGTTGGCCTTCGTGGAAAACGGAGGTTGTTGAAGATATCTTTCTATTTTTTTGATGGGAAATACAGTCAGGAATGGAAAATAACTCAATGATTTCTATTGTCTTTGTTGTTTTTTGAGCGATTTTTTAGGATATGCCAAGTTATGTCAAGAAGGCGAAAAATCTGTGAAGAATGAAGACAGGCAGATAACATTTAATGCTTTTTCACATCAGTTAACCAATATAAATATCTGGTCATGCGATGGCAACTGGTTGATTTATGACGTTCGGCCGCACGGATCTTCATTCACGGGATTGACCATCGAACGCGTCAACGTGGAAACCCGTCAGCGCGAGGTGATTTACCGCGCCGGGCAGGGCGCGCATGTCGGCGTAGCGACCGGCAGCCCGGTGGCGCCGCAACGTTATGTGTTTATCCACGGCCCGGAACACCCCGATGAGCGCTGGCAGTACGATTTTCATCACCGCCGCGGCGTGGTGATATCGGATGATGACCGCCAGCAGGCCACGACGCTGGATGCCTGCGTGTTGACGGCGCCGTATCTGGCCGGCGCGCTGCGCGGCGGTTCCCATGTGCATGTGTTCAGCCCGGACGGCAGCCGGCTGAGTTTCACCTACAACGACCATGTGCTGCACGAGCGCGACCCGGCTCTGGATCTGCGCAATGTCGCAGTGGCGGTGCCGCTGCATCCGGTGGTCGCGCCGCACCGTCATCCGCGCGAGCATGACGGCAGCCATTTTTGCGTGCTGGTGAGCGACACCACGCCGCAGCCGCGCCCCGGCAGCGATGACATCAACCGCGCCTACGAAGAAGGTTGGGTGGGGACGGCAGGCTATCTGCGTCCGGATGGATGCCGTCAGCGTTGGGCGCTGGCGTTTATCGGCGATACGCTGTCCGCTGGCGGCGAGAAGGTGCCGGAAGTGTTTATCGTCGATTTGCCGGAGCAACTTAACGATTACGCCCGCCCCGGCGAGCGGCCGTTGGGCGGCACCGACGATCGTTTGCCTGCTCCGCCTGCCGGCGTGCGCCAGCGGCGTCTCACCTTTACCGCCGACAGGCTACATCCCGGCGTAGTCAATCAACCGCGTCACTGGCTGCGCAGTTCGCCGGACGGCAGCCAAATCGCGTTTCTGATGAAAGACGATCGCGGCGTGGTGCAGTTGTGGACGGTATCGCCGAACGGCGGCGAACCCCGTCAGGTGACGCAGGGCGACTGGCCGGTACAGTCGGCGTTCAGCTGGCATCCGGACGGTAAATACCTGGCGTTCATTGGCGACAACAGCGTGATGCTGTGCGAGGTAGCGACCGGTCGGTTGATTCGCCAGACCGTGCGCAGCGAAACGCCGCCGGTGGGGGATGCGGTGGTGTTTTCGCCGGATGGCGATCGCATCGCCTACCTACGGGATATTGATGGCTACAACCAGATTTTTGTGGTGACGGTCATGCGTTAACGCCGGCGTTTTTCCTGACGGGCGGCGCGCCCAGACTGGCCCGCCGCCTGTTGTTTACCCCGCTTCCGCCCTTCTCTGGTGGTTTCCAGCGCTCCGCTGTTTTGATTACCCAATAAAACTGTTTCCTTTCAAACGATTGCTTTTTATTCACCGATCCGCCTCACAGTTCGCAGCAAAAAACATTGTCACCGACTCTGTGCTTCAAATACATTGCTAACTCGACTTAGCAAAGAGATTTCAGCATGAAAAACGGTTGCTTCATCGGTGTGGATGTCGGGTCGGCCAGCGTCAGGGCCGGGGTGTTTGACGGCAATGGCCAGCGTCTGGCGTTTGCGGTGCGGCCCATCGAACAGTTTCATCCTCGCACGCACGTGGTAGAGCAATCGTCGACGGATATCTGGCAGTCGGTCGGCGCTTGCGTACGTGAAGCGCTGGGCATGGCGGCGATAGCGCCTTCGCAGGTACGCGCCATCGGCTTTGACGCCACCTGCTCGCTGGTGGCGGTCGGTCCGCAGGGTCAGCCGGTATCGGTAGCTGAGCAGAACGACCCGCAGCGGGACATCATCATGTGGATGGATCACCGCGCCGCCGCCGAAACCGCCGACATCAACGCCACCGGCGACGACGCGCTGCGCTATGTAGGCGGCGAGGTCAGCATCGAGATGGAATTGCCCAAGATCCTGTGGTTAAAACGCCATTTCCCGGCACGTTATCAGCAGGTATGGCGCTTTTTCGATCTGGCGGACTATCTGGTGTGGCGCGCCACCGGTACGGACGCCGCCAGCGTTTGCACGCTGACCTGCAAGTGGAACTATCTGGCGCATGAAAACCGCTTTAGCGACAGCCTGTTGCAGGCGGTTGGGCTGGCTGATTTGCCGCAGAAAATCCCGCCGCGCATCCTGCAACTGGGCGACGCCGCTGGGACGCTGGCCGCCGACGTGGCGCGCGACTGGGGGTTGCCGGAAAACGTGGTGGTGGCCGGCGGCATTATCGACGCGCACGCCGGCGGGCTGGCGCTGGTGGGCGGCGAACCACAGGGCAGCCTGGCCGTCATTAGCGGTACGTCTAATTGCCATATGCTGGTCAGTCGTCAGCCGGTCGAGGTGCCCGGCGTGTGGGGGCCGTACTGGGGCGCGATGCTGCCGCAGTGGTGGCTTAACGAAGGCGGGCAAAGCGCAGCGGGCGCGCTGGTGGAATGGACATTGCGCCAGCATGCGCAGTGGCCGGCGTTGACGGCGCAGGCGGAGCAACAGCGCCGTAGCCCGTATGCGCTGCTGAACGAGTGGGTGGCGTCGTTGGAACAGCGCGAACCGCTGCCGACCCGTCATCTGCATGTGCTGGCGGATCACCACGGCAACCGCTCGCCGCGCGCCAACCCGAATGCGCGCGGCATGGTGATGGGGCTGACGCTGGAACAAGGGCCGGATGCGCTGGCGCGGCTGTATCTGGCGACGCTACAGGCGATTGCTTATGGCACCCGCCACATTATTGATGCGTTGAATCAGGCCGGTCATCAGATTACCCGGCTGACGATGTGCGGCGGCGCCACCAAAAATCCGCTGTGGCTGCGGGAATACGCCGCCATCACCGGTTGCGATATTCAACTGGCGAGCGAAGAAGACGCAGTGACGCTCGGCGCGGCGTTGCTGGGGGCGGTGGCCTGCGGCGCGTATCCCTCGCTGCCGCAAGCGGCGCAGGCGCTGGTGCAGCCCGGCCCGCTTATTCGCGCCGACCGGTGCAATCAGGCGTTTCACGACGCCAAATACCAGATTTATTTACAGATGTATGACTACCAGCAGGCCGCCCAGCAACAGATGAGCCGTCACTGATAGCCGAATTTTCTTCCGGCATCGTCCGGAACGGACACCAGGAGTACATATGTTGACACTGAATCTTCCCGCTTCACCCCGCCAGCTTTCCGTCGGCGAACGCGAGGTTTTGCTGGTTACCAATGCGGATCTGCGGGAGTCCGCCAACCTGACCTGTTGGCCGACCCAGCAGCAGTTTGAAAGCCGTCTACAGAGCGCACTGGAACAACTGGGATACCGCATGACGCGCGCTCATGCGGTAGACAACGCCCGCGGGCACGGTTTCATCAGCAGCCAGCGGGAAGGCAGCGATGTGTTCGCCGCGCTCGACCCCGACGCGCCGGTGATCGTGCTGCTGACCGCCTGGCAATATTCTCACCATGTCGCGCCGTCGCTGGTGCACCACCGCGGCCCGGTATTGCTGCTGGCTAATTTCGACGGCACCTGGCCGGGGCTGGTGGGCATGTTGTGCATGGCGGGTTGCCTGACCAGTCTGGGGCGCACGTATTCCCGGCTGTGGTCGGAAACCTTTGAGGACGACGCGTTTCGTCAGGGGCTGGCGACCTGGCTGCGCGACGGCGCGGTCAGCCACAAGACCGGCTATCTGCGCCCGGTGGCGGCGTCTCACCCGCTGCTGGCGGCGCCTGCCGGTCAGATCGGCCGTCAGGTGGGGGAATACATTCTGCGGCATAAAGCGATTATCGGGCTGTTCGACACCTTCTGCATGGGGATGATCAACGGCGTGTTCCCGCAGCAGGCGATGGTGAATATTGGTATGCCGATTGAGTCGTTGTCCCAGTCGGCGTTGCTGGTGGAGATGGCGAAGGTGCCGCACGCCCTGCGTGAAAACTGTCTGGCGTGGTATGAGCAGCGTGGTATGCAGTTTGAGTTTGGCGACGACGGCAGCCGCCAGCTGACGCGGGATCAGGTGCTGGAGCAGTGCGCGATGATGATTGCGATGGCGCGCGTCGTGCAGCGCTTCGGGCTGACGGCGGTCGGGGTGCAGTACCAGCAGGGGCTGAAAGACAGCTGCGCCGCGTCCGATTTCGCCGAAGGGGCGATCGGCAACGCAGAGCGCTTCCCGCTGCCGGATGAGCAGGGCGAGCCGATTCGCCCCGATGTCGCTATCCCCTGCATCAATGAAGTGGACATGGGCAGCGCCATTCCGCAGGTGATGTTGTGGCATCTGCTGCATGGGCTGGGGCTACCGGCGGAAACCACGCTGCACGATATTCGCTGGGGCAGCGAGTATCAGGGCGTCTTCTACTGGGATTTGGAAATTTCCGGCGCGGTGCCGTTTGCTCACCTCAAAGGCGGTATCGCCGGCGCCACCGGCTATCGTCAGCCGCCGATGTTCTTCCCGTACGGCGGTTCCACCATCGCCGGGCAGGGCAAGGCGGGGCGTTTTGTCTGGGCGCGGGCGCATTACGAAGGCACGCAGGTGATCATGCATATCGGCACCGGCACGGCGGTAGAATTGCCAACTGATGAGTTTGAACGCCGCCGCCGCGCCACCAACTACGAGTGGCCGCTGCTCAACGCGGTGCTGGACGGCGTCACCCGCGACGACCTGATGGCGGGCCACCAGAGCAACCACCTGACGGTGGCGTATGTGGACGAGGATAAGCTTGCCGAGGTGCTGAAAGCCTTTGTCGCTCAGGCGCTGACGCAGCATATCCAGGTATGGACGGCGGGCGATGCTCACCGGTTGCTGGCGGAGTAAATCATGAATTACGACAACTCATCCTTCAGCGATGAAAACAAATACACCGGCATCTGGCCGGTGATGCTCACCCCGTTCGACGCGCGCGGCGAAATCGACTACGCCTCGCTGGCGCGGCTGGTGGAGTGGTATCTGGATGCCGGGGTGCACGGGCTGTTCGCCGCCTGCCAGTCCAGCGAGATGTTTTTCTTAAGCGATGCGGAAACCCGCGAACTGGTGCGCTTTATCGTGGCGCAGGTAGACGGCCGGGTGCCGGTGGTGGCCTCGGGTCATACCGCCAACGCGTTCAGCCAGCAGGTGGATCAGCTAAACGGCGTGGCGGAAACCGGTGTGGACGGCGTGATCCTGATCAGTAACCGATTGGCGCTGGCGGGCGAGCCTGACGAACAGGCGCTGGCACGGTTGCAGGCATTGACGGCGCAACTGCCCGCGCAGGTGGATTTGGGGATTTATGAGTGCCCTTATCCCTACAAGCGGCTGCTGTCTGACGAGACGGTCGCCTGGTGCGCGCGCAGCGGGCGCTACACCTTCATCAAAGACACCTGCTGCGATCTGCCGACCATTCGCCGTCGTCTGCAACTGGCGCAGGGTACGCGTCTGCATCTGGCCAACGCCAACAGCCAGACGTTGCTGGCGTCGTTGCAGGCCGGCTGTCAGGCCTACAGCGGCGTGATGGCCAACTTCCACCCGCAGCTGTACGTGTGGCTGTTCGAGCACTGGCGCGAGCACCCGCAGGCGGCGCAGCAGCTGGCGGATTATCTCGGTACGGCGGCGCTGGCGGAGTTTCTTGATTATCCGGCCTGCGCCAAGTTCTATCAGCAGCAATGTGGTAATTTCTCGACCCATGTTTGCCGGGTGCGCAACAGCGCCGCCTACGGCGAGAGCTTTTTCCCACAGGCGATTGAGAGCATGCTCCGGCTGGGCCAGACGCTGGCGACGCAGCTCCCGGTACCGCGCCGGTAACCTGAAGGACACCCTGATGAAGCTGACAATGACAACACAGCAATTCGTCCTGCCCGAAGGGCATGACTACTTCGGCAACTGCCACGCCTCGACCGTGGCGGCATTGCCGGGCGGGCGGCTGCGGGTGGCCTGGTTTGCCGGCGAAAAGGAAGGCAGCGGCGATACCGCAATCTGGCTGGCCTGCGCCGAGCAGGGGCACTGGTTGCCGCCGGTGCGGATAGCGTGGGAAGACGGGCTGGCGCACTGGAATCCGGTGTTGCACCAGCAGGCGGGCAAGCTGTGGCTGTTCTATAAAGTGGGCGCGGATGTGCACCACTGGCAGACCCGGGTGATGGTATCGACGGATGACGGCGCGAGCTGGTCTGCGCCGTGTCCGCTGGTGCCCGGCGACAGCGCGCCGCGCGGGCCGGTGAAGAACAAGCTGCTGGTGATGTCCAACGGCGAGTGGCTGGCGCCCGCGTCTGTCGAGGACGACCGCCACTGGGATGCCTTCGTGGATCTCAGCGGCGATCAGGGCCGGAACTGGCAGGCCGTGCCCATCCCGCTGACCCACCGCATACCCGGCGATGAAGGCGGCGGGGCGTTATGGCAGGGGCTGGAGCAGGCGGCGCTGTGGGAAAACGACCTGACGCGGGTGTTCCAGTGGGACGGCGTTATTCAGCCGTCGGCGTGGGAGTCGGCGCCGGGGCGGGTGCATGTACTGATGCGCAGCACGCGCGGCGCGCTGTACCGCAGCGATTCGGACGACTACGGTCGCCACTGGCGCGAGGCTTATGCCATCGACCTGCCGAACAACAACAGCGGCGTCGATCTGGCGCATCTGGGGGCGGGTCGTCTGGTGCTGGTCTACAACCCGGTAACCGGCAACTGGCGTCATCGTTATCCGCTGACGGTGGCCTGCTCCGTCGATAACGGCGAACACTGGGAAAACCGCATCGACCTTGAGCAGGAGCCCGGCGAGTTTTCTTATCCCGCCATTATTGCCGATGGCGACACGGTTAATGCCGGTGGCGCCGCATCTCATGCCGGTGGCACCACATCTCATGCCGGTGGCACCACATTGCATGTGACCTACACCTGGAATCGAAAAAATATCGTTTACTGCGCGCTGATATTCAGCGGGTAGTCGTTGTAGCACTCAAAAAAACCTGTACCCTACACCCCCCGCCGACCTCCGGGTACGGCGGCGTCCGGATGGCTTTGCCTGAAGGGCGATAAAATCATAAAGCGAGGAACATCATGTCGATTTCCGTGGAATTATCCCAACACCAGGCGATGCACAATAAATCCAATATCCGCCGCGTGGTGATCTCCAGTTGGATTGGCAACACCATCGAGTTTTACGATTTCCTGCTCTACGGACTGGCGAGCGCGCTGGTGTTTGGCAAACTGTTCTTTCCCACCGTCAGCCCGGTCACGGCGATGCTGGCGTCATTCGCTACCTTCGGCGTGGGGTTCATTGCCCGCCCGCTGGGCGGTATCTTCTTCGGCCACATGGGCGACACCCTGGGGCGTAAGCTGACGCTGTTGATTACCCTCGGCGGCATGGGGATGGCGACCTTTCTGATCGGCTGCCTGCCTACTTATCACCAGATCGGCGTCTGGGCGCCGGTGCTGCTGGTGGTACTGCGTTTCGTGCAGGGCTTTTTGGTGGGCGGCGAGTGGGGCGGCGCGATGCTGATGGTGGTGGAAACCGCGCCCGCCAACCGTCGCGGCCTGCTCGGTTCCATCCCGCAGACCGGCGGTTTTTCCGGACAACTGCTGGCGACGGCCATATTCGCCATGGTGTCGACGCTGCCGGAAGACCAACTGATGTCGTGGGGCTGGCGCGTGCCGTTCATGCTGAGCGTGGCGCTGGTGCTGGTGGGGCTGTATATGCGCCGCAAGGTGGACGAAACGCCGGTGTTCCAGCAGGTCCAGCAACAGCAGCAACAGCAGGCGCGTGAGAGCGAGCCGGCGCGTCGTCAAAGCCCGGTGGTGGAAGTACTGCGTAAACAGTGGCGCAGCGTCTGCCTGATTATGGTGCTGCGTTTCGCGGAAAGCGTGCCGTTCTTCCTGGCGACCGTGTTCGCCGTGTCCTACGCCACCGTACAGTTGGGCGTGCCCAAACAGACCATGCTCAACGTGATTATGGCGACCTGCGTGCTGGCGTTTCCGATGCATGCGCTGTTTGGCGCGCTGTCCGACCGGGTGGGCCGCCGTCCGATCTATATCTTCGGCGCGCTGTGCGCCGCGGCGATGGCGTTTCCGTTCTTCTATCTGCTGGAAAGCGGCTCCTTTGGGTTGATGGTGCTGGGGTACATCCTGCTGATCAACATCGCCCATAACTCCATCAACTCGGTACAACCGGCGTTCTTTACCGAACTGTTCGGCCCGAAAGTGCGTTATAGCGGCGCGTCCATCGGCGCACAACTGGGGGCGATTGTCGCAGGCGGTTTCACTCCGTTTATCGCCAAGGGGCTGACCTCGCTGGATAACGAGTCCTGGACGCTGGTGGCGACCTACGTCACGGTAGCGGCGCTGGTGGCGGCGTTCGCAGCCTGGAAAGCGCCGGAAACGTCGCGCCGGGATATGACCAAAGAGGTGTGATTTATTGATCGCGGCCAGGGTCGGCCGCGCTTTAGCTGCGTCGAGTTAGTTATTCCGCTACACTGGCCTCTTTCAGTTCTCACAGGGATATTCTGTTTCATGGCGAAAACAGTTGAACAGATTGCCAGTGCCTTGAAGTTGTCCGTGACCACGGTGCGTCTGGTGCTGAATGGAAAAGCGGAACAGTATCGGATCAGCGCCAAAACCCAGCAACGCATCCATCAGTACGTGACCGAGTACGGTTACACCGTCAATCACGTCGCCCGCAGCCTGAAGCTGAACAAAACCGAAACGCTGGGGCTGATCGTGCCCCGACTATCCAACCTGTTTTTCTCGACGCTGGCTGAAAAGCTCGAAACCCGCTGCCGCGAGGTGGGCTATCAACTGATGATCAGCTGTTCTTACAGCGATCCGCAGTATGAAAACCGGCTGGTGGAGGCGCTGTTGCAGCGCAATGTCGACGGGTTATTCGTGGTGCCGTCGTCGCTACAGTCGGCTCAGCACCACGCTAAGGTCGTGAAAAAGCCATTGGTGCTGCTGGATCGTGATTTCGGCATCGATCAACTGCCGCTGGTGATGAGTGACAACCTGCAGGGCGGGGCGGCGCTGACCGAAGCGATGCTGGCCGACCAACCTGCCGCGCCGCTGTTTTTCATGGCCGGCGATGTGCAGCAGCCGGCGATTCGCGACCGTCTGCGCGGGTATCGCCAGTCGGTGCAGCAGGCCGGGCTGACCCCGGCGGTGCTGGAAGCCAGCCATAACCGCCGTGAAGACGGCATGCTAATGATGGAGCAGTTTTTGCGCCAGCACGACGCACCGCCGCCGGCGTTCATCGCGTCGTCACTGCCGGTGCTGGAAGGGATGCTGAGCGTGGTGCGCGAGCGCTATGGCTATATTCCGGCGCACATTAATATCGGCACCTTCGATGAACACGCCATGCTGGGATTTTTACCGAATACGCTCTGGTCAATGCGTCAGAACGAAGACGCCTGGACTGAACAGGCGTTTGCGGCGATGCAGCAGGCGCTGAACGGCGATGCGCCGCCGCATAAAGCGGTGATCCCCATGACCCTGATCCACCGCCGCCAGGCGGAAAGTCACTGACCGGCGTTATTTGCCGAAACTGGTATCATCATCGGCGGCGGTTCGTCTGCCTGCTTGCGGCGTTCGTATTCTTCCAGCCGGTCGCGGGCCGAGGTGTTGTGGTGGTCGCTGTGGACGCGATAATAGTCATAGGGCAGCAGTAGCGTATCCAGCATGGCGGAGAAGGGAACGTCCAGCGCCACCATCGGCATCATCGCCCAACTGGTGTCCTCGTCTTTCATGGTAGCCATGCTGGATTTGGTGCCGGAATAGTACCCCTGCTCGCCGCCAGAGTGAGTCATTACACTGGAGCAGCCACCGCATGTCGCCAGTATCCCGCCTGACAGTACGAACGACAATGAGGCATTTTTCAGTATGGTCATCATGCTACCCTGAGGAGAGTTTTCCCGGTTACGTGGTTGACTGCGCGTGCATCACCCTGCATATGGATTACGACCTTCACATGTTTTAGCAAAATGTGCTTGCTGTCCAGTGTATGTGATTACACCTGAACCGGGGAAAGAATAAGAGAATTTTCCTTCACGGTGTTGAAAAGCGGAGGTGGGTCACCATATTGATATCAGGCAAGACGGAAATACGCCGACAGGGTATTTCCCCACGCCAGACGCCTGTCCGAATGGAGGGCGGTTATCTTTCGACCTCGCTGCATGTTAGGAGGCAGTTTATGCGTAACCCCGATTTTTCCCCGCTGTATCGCTCCGCTATTGGTTTTGATCGTCTGTTTAATCTGCTGGAAGCCGGCCAGAGCCAGGGCAATGGCGGATATCCCCCGTATAACGTTGAGCTGGTTGACGAAAACCAGTACCGCATTGCGATTGCCGTGGCCGGTTTCGCTGAAAGCGAACTGGAGATCACCGCGCACGACAACATGCTGATTGTCAAAGGATCGCACAGCGGCGACGCCACCCCGCGCAACTACCTTTATCAGGGCATTGCCGAGCGCAATTTCGAACGCAAATTCCAGCTGGCGGAACACATTCAGATCAACGGCGCCAACCTGGAAAACGGTTTGCTGTTCATCGATCTGCAACGGGTGATTCCGGAAACGCTGAAACCGCGGCGTATCGAAATCAAATAATCGTGATGGCCGCCGGCGCGCGACGCCGCGGCGATGAGTGAACCGATCTCAGCGATCTCTCTGAGTGATTGCATCTGTTCGTCCGCCGAATGGGGACGACCCGGCTGTCGCCGGAAACCGTTATCTCGCTTCACAGAAGGAGTTATGAGTATGCGCAACTACGATTTATCCCCCCTGCTGCGTCAGTGGATTGGCTTTGACAAACTCGCCAGCGCCATGGGCAACCAGGAAGCGGTGGAATTCCCGCCGTACAACATCGAAAAAATCGATGACAACCATTACCGTATTACGCTGGCGCTGGCTGGATTTCGTCAGTCGGAGCTGGATATTGAAGTGGAGGGGCAGCGTCTGACCGTGAAGGGCGCGCCGACGCTGCCGGAGAAAAAGGCGCAGTACCTGCATCAGGGGCTGGTGTTCAAGCCGTTCTCGCTGAGTTTCACGCTGGCCGATCACCTGCATGTGTCCGACGCGCAGTTCCAGCACGGGCTGTTGCACATTGACCTGATTCGTGACGTGCCGCAGGCGTTGCAACCGCAGCGTATCGCCATCGGCCGCCGTGCGCCCGCGCTTCACGAGAAGGCGCCGGATGAACAGGCTTAACCGGCCATAATCGACCGCCCGCGAGGTACTCGCGGGCATTTTTTTAACATTTTTTCCCGCTTTTCCCAGCCGGTCATCTGGCGCTGGCGATGGTTTACATTAGTTCTCAATGGTTATTTTCCGCATTTAAAGGGAAAATATCGAAAAATACTTCAGAATTATTTTATTTCCTGCCTGAATAGAATGAAATAAACCAATAAATAGCGGTGATGAAAGCGGTATTCATTAATGGATTATTATTAACATCATCGTTAATTCCATGTTCCATAATTGTTATTTTGTGGCGAGTTTTGGGTTTTATTTATTTTTGAAATGGCGTTTTTATTTTCAAAAGTAAATTATTAAACCTATTTAGTAATTAAAATAACAGTAGTGGATTCCACTTTTATAATACTATTTTTCCCGTTGATCACTTCACTTGATTTTGATGGGACGAGAAAAGCACCCTGTTCTTTTCGTTTTCTCGTCTTTTTTTTGCTGATGCTGTACCCGTTGTGTTTGTCAGGCTGTATCCCGCCATGAAAGATGGCGATGGCGCGCCGGAAAACTCGCTATCCGCATAGTCGGACGGCGGAAATAAGGGTGATGAAGAAATAAAACAACTCCTCCACTCGTAACACGGGACTTCCGGTAAAAGCGGCTGATTTCGTTTTAATCTTGAGTGGTGTTGGTATGTCTGCAAATAACAGCAGGTTAGTTAAGCTTCTTATTATCCTCGGCATAGCCGTTATATTTTGGTTTGTTCCTGTTCCTGAAGGCGTTAATCCTACCGCATGGCACCTGCTGGCAATATTTATTGCTACGGTCATCGGTCTGATTCTCTCCCCTTACCCCCTTGGCGCCATTGCCATTTTTAGTATCACCGCCGTCTCGGCGCTCGGCTTGCTGTCGGTCAAGGATGTGCTGGTCGGGTTTGGCGACCCCACCATCTGGATGATTGCCTGTGCCTTTTTCATTTCGCGCAGCTTTATCAAAACCGGTTTCGGCCGCCGTATCGGGTTTCTGTTCATCAGCAAGCTCGGTAACAGCAGCCTGGGGCTGGCGTATGGTCTGGTATTCACCGACCTGCTGTTTTCCCCGGCGATGCCGTCAACCTCCGCACGCTGCGGCGGCATTATCACCCCGCTGTTCCGCTCTATCGCCGAAGCTTACGGTTCGACGCCGGAGCAGGGCACCCAGCGGCGTATCGGCGCGTTTCTGGTGCAGACTATTTTCCAGTGCAACGCCATTACCTCGGCGATGTTCATGACGTCGATGGCTGGTAACCCGTTGATCAGCAAGCTGGCGACCCAGTTCGGCGTTCACCTGACCTGGACCGAATGGGCGGCGGCGACGCTGGTGCCGGGGCTGCTGTCGCTGATCGTGATCCCGCTGGTGCTCTACCGTTTCTACCCGCCGGAACTGAAGAAAACCCCGGAAATGCGCGAGCTGGCCAAGGCTCGCCTGCACGAAATGGGGCCGATGAGCCGCAACGAATGGATTGTGCTGTGCGTGTTCCTGGGGCTGGTGGTGTTCTGGGTGTTGGGGTCGACGCTGAATATCGACGCTACCCTGACCGCGCTGGGCGGCCTGAGCGTGTTGCTGTTGACCCGCGCATTGAGCTGGGAAGACGTAACCGGCGAGAAAGAGGCCTGGCACACTGTGGTGTGGTTCGCCGTGCTGATGATGCTGGCGACCCAACTGAACAAGATGGGGCTGATCGCCTGGCTGGGCGGCATCGCCGGCCACGCCGTCGCCGGGATGCACTGGTTGCCGATGATAGGACTGTTGCTGCTGGTGTACTACTACAGCCACTATTTCATGGCCAGCGCGGTGGCGCACATCAGCGCCATGTACGCCATTTTCGTGTCGATCGCCATTGCGGCGGGCGCGCCGCCGGTGCTGACGGTGCTGGCGTTTGCCGCTTTCAGTAACCTGTTTATGGCGACCACGCACTACTCCGGCGGCCCGGCGCCGATCATGTTCGGCTGCGGCTACCTGTCGCTGGGAACCTGGTGGAAGATCGGTTTCCTGGTCGGGCTGGTGGTCATTCCCATCTGGCTGGGCATCGGCAGCCTGTGGTGGAAGGTTTTGGGGATGTGGTAATAAGTGCTGGGGATGTGGTGATCGTCTTTTGCCTATCTGTTTGATTCGCCGCCGCCGGATATGGGCGGCGGTTTTGTTCTCTGCGTGCGGAAATGGCGCAGAAATAGCGTGAACAGGTTAAGATAGCGGGATCGATGATGCGAATTCCGGAGCGAGAGATGAGTAAGAAAAAGACACCGCTAAAACTAGGCACGTCGATCATTCTGATGGTGTCGGCGGTGATTGGCTCGGTGCTGCTGGTGGTTTACGCACTGCTGTTTTTTCGCATCACCGAGCTGACCGAAACTCACCTCAAGGACAAAGCCTTCGCCATTGCCCGCACCGTCGCTAATTCGCCGATCGTGGTGGACGATCTGAAAGGCATCGGCAATCCGATGCTGGTACAGCGTTTTTCCGAGGACGTGAAAAGCCGCAATCACCTGCTGTTCGTCATCGTTACCGGCATGGACGGTATCCGTCATTCCCATCCTGAGCCGGGGCAGATTGGCCGCCATTTTATCGGCGATGACCTCTATCCGGCGCTGCTGGGGCTGGAGAATACGGCGGTGAACCGCGGGGTGCTGGACCCGGCGCTGCGTGTATTCACGCCGGTGTTTGACGAGAATAACCAGCAGCTCGGGGTGGTGGCGGTGGGGATTTCGCTGTCCAGCGTGCAGTCGGTGATTAACGAAAACCGCTGGATTATTCCCTGGACCATCCTGTTCGGCGCGCTGGTCGGCCTGCTCGGCACCTATTTTCTGGTGAAAACCCTCAAACGCATCATGCTGGGTTTTGAACCGTTCGAAATTTCCAATCTGTTCGAGCAACGCAACGCGATGCTCAAGCAAATCAAAGAAGGGGTGATCGCGGTGGATACCGACCTGCGCGTCACCATCATCAACGACGAAGCCAAGCGGTTGTTCAGTCAGCATGGGTCTGGCGAAACGCTGGCGATCGGCAGCACCATCAGCCGCTGGCCGGCGCTGATGAATCTGGAAAAGGTGCTGGAAACCGGTGCGCCGCGGCAGGATGAGGAAATCAATTTCAACGGCAATCTGTTGCTGATCAACACCGTACCGGTGGTGGTGAAGGGCGATATTATCGGCGCCATCGCCACCTTCCGCGATAAAACGGAAGTCAGCCAACTGCTGCAGCGCCTGACCGGGATGTCGTATTACGCCGACGCGCTGCGCGCCCAGTCACATGAATTCATGAACAAGCTGCATGTGATTCTCGGCATGCTGCATTTGAAATATTACCCGCAACTGGAAGAATATATTTTAAAAACCGCCAATAATTATCAGGCGGAAATCGGCTCGATTATCCGAAAAGTAAAATCTCCGGTGATTGCCGGGTTCCTGTTGGGTAAAATCAATCGGGCACGGGATTTGGGCGTTACGCTGTCCATCAGCGAAGACAGTCTGTTGCCGGATACCGACGACTCCCAGGCCACCAATGAGCTGATCACCGTGCTGGGCAACCTGATCGAAAACGCGATGGATGCCTTGTCCGGTCTGGAAAACCGCGAGATCACCGTGACCTTCCATCATCAGGATGGGCAGTTACACTGTACGGTGAGCGACGACGGACCGGGCATTGCGCCGGATATTCAGCAGCGCATTTACCAGGAAGGATTTTCCACCAAAGGCTCCGGACGCGGCATCGGCTTGTATCTCACCCGGCAGAGTCTGGAAAAAATCGGCGGTACCATCGATTTTGAATCCGAACCGGACGTTTACACCCAGTTTTTTGTGAATATCCCGTATCAAGCAAGGCAGTTTGACCATGATTAAGGCAGTTTGACCATGATAAATGTACTGATCGTCGATGACGACGCCATGGTGGCGGAGTTGAATAAGTGTTATCTGAATCAGATTTCCGGGTTTAGCTGCTACGCGACGGTACCGACGCTGCAGCAGGCGCGAAATCTGCTGATGCAACCGGACTGCGAGATCGATCTGGTGCTGCTGGATATCTACATGCAGCAGGATAACGGTCTGGATTTGCTGCCCACGATCCGTGAGTTCAGCGAACACACGGACGTGATTATCATTTCGTCGGCCAGCGACGTGTATACCATCAAGAAAGCGCTGCATTACGGCGTGGTGGATTATCTGATCAAGCCGTTCCAGTTCGCCCGCTTCGAACAGGCGCTGACCGCCTACCGGGAAGAGGCCAACCTGCTCAAACACCGCGAGTTTGTGGCGCAGTCGGACATCGATAACCTGATTCGCCGCACCAGCGGCACCCCGACGGTGGAGCGTAAGAAACTGCCGAAAGGGCTGACCAGCCTGACGCTGCGCACCGTCTGCGAATGGGTCGAGGGCAATCAGGGCGCGGAGTTCTCCACCGAGATGCTGGCCAACGCCATCGGTATTTCCCGCGTGTCCTGCCGTAAATACCTGATCTATCTGGCGGATACCGGCATTCTCGACACCAATATTCTCTACGGTTCCACCGGCCGCCCGGTCTACCTTTACCGGTTGCTGCCGGAAAAGCAGGACGCGCTGCGACAGTACTGCGAATAACGCCGAAACGACAAAGCCACGATCGACGTGGCTTTTTATCTGGCGTATAAAACGAAAAAGGCCACGGTATCCGTGGCCTTTTTGTGTATGAACCGGTCGACGGACTACACCAGCCAGCCGAGCAGCAGGGTGGCGGCGATCACGGTGGAGGCGCCGCCGATACGGGTGGCGATTTGCGCGAACGGCATCAGCGACATGCGGTTGGACGCGGACAGAATCGCCACGTCGCCGGTGCCGCCCAGGCCGCTGTGGCAACTGGTCACGATGGAGGCTTCAACCGGGTACATCTTCAGGTACGGCGCGATGAAGAAGCTGATCAACGCCATTGAGAGCACCACGGAACCGCACACCACCACGTAGCCGACGGAGAACACCGCCACCACGCTTTCCAGCGGCACGTACAGCATGCCCAGACCGATCATCAACGGCCACACCAGCGAACTGGATACGAACTTGTAGAAACTGTTGGCGCCGGTTTCCATGCTGGACGGGATAACACGACCGTACTTGCACAGCACCGCGATCAGAATCATCAGCACCGGGCCGGGGATATGCAGCACTTTTTCAAACAACCCGCCGACGATGAAGAAGGTGCAGATCAACAGCAGACCGCCGCCCATCAGATGGAAATCCACCGTTTTCGGCGCGTCTTTCACTGCAAACAGCGCGTTATCGGCTTCGTTGCGCACCAGGTTGCCGTTACCGTTCAGGTCGCTGCGCCATACGCCGATGCGGGCCAGCACGCCGGCGCAGATGATGGCGAAAATGTTGCCGACAACGGCGGCAGGCGCCAATTGGGCGACGTACACGTCCGGCGCCTGACCGAGGATGGCGGAATAGGCCAGCGACAGCGGCAGGATGCCTTCGCCGATGCCGCCGCCGATGATCGGCACGATGATGAAGAAGAAGGTGTGGTAGAAGCTGTAGCCAAACAGTTTACCTACCAGCAGGCCGGTCACCAACGCGGTGGCGGTGC
This sequence comes from Dickeya fangzhongdai, assembly GCF_002812485.1. Classification (NCBI taxonomy): domain Bacteria; kingdom Pseudomonadati; phylum Pseudomonadota; class Gammaproteobacteria; order Enterobacterales; family Pectobacteriaceae; genus Dickeya; species Dickeya fangzhongdai. The sequence goes on along the minus strand of NZ_CP025003.1, from coordinate 4,848,118 downwards.
CTACCACCAGCGGAATGAACATGCGGATCATGCCCTGAATCAGGATGACGCGGTTCATGCCGAGAATACTGCCCACCACCAGACTGGCGATGACGAAGTAGAGGAAGTTGGCGTCTTTCATCAACAGCTTGACGGTATCCAGCGTGTTGGCGTTGAACAGATGGAAATACACCAGAATGGACGGCACCATCAGGCAGAGAATCGCCGGGCCGCCGATTTCTTTCAGCACCGGAATACGCTGGCCGATATAAGCCAGCAGGAATCCCATGGTCATAATAACGGCGAATCCGCCGATCATGTTTTTAGGTAAATAACTGGCATAGGCCGCAATAAATACAATGGCGGCAATGACCAGGAAAAGAATAAAAGGCACAGAGCCAATGCGAATTTTATTTAAGCTTTCCAGTAAGCTTGATGGTGCGGCGGTGGCGAGCGTGTTATCGCTCATGATTTCAGTTTCAATGTTTTTCATTATATTCACCCTGTTGTAGCGGCATAGGACAGAGATAAGCAACTTGCTCTGCAAGACGTGGAAAATTGTGTTATGAGCGCAAAGCGCAATAGCCATGCGACACACCATCAAAAGAAAAAAAGCGATGTTATTTTTATTGCAGCATGTTCTTTAGGTAATCTAGCATGGGTAAATGTTAAAAATAATAGCCATTCACTACAAACATGAGGGAATTGTGAACCTCACAGCAATTCGACTTTAAATAACTTAATTCGTGGTTTTGTAATTAAAATTAATTTGTGAATATTGTGGTGGGATTATTTAGATAGGCGGGTTAGTTTTAGCTGTGTAAAATTACCACGGCAGGGATAAATAAAAAATTAAAATTTAAAAAGTTATATAAATAAAATTCCAGAGCGATGTGATTGAGGCCGGGATTATGCCGGCGAGGTCTTTGCTATCCGGCGGAATCGCCATTTTCTGCCATACTGTCTGTGATAAGCAGGGAAGAAACCAGTGGACGTAATGTGACGGTTGGATTGACCGCCATGCTGTACGCCTGGTGCTTTTGCCGCGTGGTATAAAGTTTTTTTATAGTGCGCAAATAGTTACAGAAAGGGCAGCAGGGATGATAGGAATACATCATCCATGTCAGGGTTTTGTCAGTATTTTCACCTGATTTTAACCTTTTTAACACGCTTTATTGTGCAGTAATTCATCATTCGAGAGGATTTTCCTATGAGTTCTTACATGGTGATAATTATTGTATGACGCTGTTTTTATGGTGCTACCTGTTGTTTTTTTGTTATTTTGCGGACCTTATCACCAATAAAGTGGTGGTTTAAGCTAACTTTATACCATGATGATTCTGTGGTTTCTGTTTGTAAATCCTAACAGGTTATATTGACGCGATTGTGATCTGTTGACACATTGTGGGCGTCACAAGGAGGAGGGCGGCAGAGTACCTGGAATCATTATGGTTGATCCGACAGGGCTGGCGGGGGTTTTCCTGCTTGTCCCGCACTGTTGTCTCTCCCTGTTTACTATTACATCAGTCTCCGGACGCGTTCCTCGGGCTGAAACAGAGAAAAGTACAGACCACCGCGATAAAAACCGTCGCGATAACCCCAATCGCGATAGCCATGTTGCAATGACAACAGTCACGACGACAACGATCGCGATGACAACAACAGGTCTGACTGACACACAACATCCACAATGGAGTTCATGTAATGGCTAAATCCCTGATGAAATCAAGGGTGCTGAAATTCAGCCTTGGTTTGCTGGCGCTGTCCGTTGCCGCCGGTGTACAGGCAAAAACCCTGGTGTATTGCTCAGAAGGTTCTCCGGAAGGTTTTAACCCGCAGCTGTTCACGTCCGGCACCACTTTTGACGCCAGCTCCATTCCTATCTACAACCGTCTGGTTGAGTTCAAAAACGGCACCACGGAAATTGAACCGGGTCTGGCCGAAAAATGGGATATCAGCGCCGACGGCAAAACCTATACTTTCCACCTGCGCAAAGACGTGAAGTGGCAGGATAACAAAGAGTTCAAACCGAGCCGTACCTTCAACGCTGACGACGTACTGTTCTCCTTCCAGCGTCAGATCGACGCCAACCACCCGTTCCACAAAGTTTCCGGCGGCAGCTACGAATACTTTGAAGGCATGGGTATGCCGGAGCTGATCAGCAAAATCGAGAAAGTGGACGACTATACCGTCCGTTTCCAACTGACCCGCGCCGAAGCGCCGTTCCTGGCCGACCTGGCGATGGACTTTGCCTCCATCATGTCCGCCGAGTACGGCGACAAAATGCTGAAAGCCGGTTCGCCGGAGAAAATCGACCTGGATCCGATCGGTACCGGTCCGTTCCAGTTGCAGCAGTACCAGAAAGATTCCCGCATCCTCTACAAACGTTTTGACAGCTTCTGGGGCACCAAGCCGGGCATCGACCGTCTGGTCTTCTCCATTACGCCGGATGCATCCGTGCGTTACGCCAAGCTGCAGAAAGACGAATGTCAGGTGATGCCGTACCCGAACCCGGCGGATCTGGCCAGCATGAAGCAGGACAAGAACATTGAACTGCTGCAGAAGCCGGGCCTGAACGTGGGTTACCTGTCGTTCAACGTCGAGAAGAAACCGCTGGATAACGTGAAAGTGCGTCAGGCGCTGACTTACGCGGTGAACAAGCAGGCGATCATCGAAGCGGTTTATCAGGGCGCCGGTCAGGCCGCGAAAAACCTGATTCCGCCGACCATGTGGGGCTATAACGACGACATTAAAGATTACGCTTACGATCCGGCTAAAGCCAAAGCGCTGCTGAAAGAAGCGGGTCTGGAAAACGGTTTTGAAATCGACCTGTGGGCGATGCCGGTACAGCGTCCGTACAACCCGAATGCCCGCCGCATGGCGGAGATGATTCAGGCTGACTGGGCGAAAGTAGGCGTGAAAGCCAAGATCGTTACCTACGAGTGGGGCGAGTACCTCAAACGCGCCAAAGCCGGCGAACACCAGACCGTGCTGATGGGCTGGACCGGCGATAACGGGGATCCGGATAACTTCCTGGCTACCCTGTTCAGCTGCGACGCGGCGAAAAAAGGCTCCAACTACTCCAAATGGTGCTACAAGCCGTTTGAAGACCTGATCCAGCCGGCTCGCGCGGTGTCCGATCAGGCTAAACGTATCGAACTGTACAAGCAGGCTCAGGTTGTGATGCACGATCAGGCTCCGGCGCTGATTGTGGCGCACTCCACCGTGTATGAACCGATCCGTAAAAACGTGAAAGGCTACGTCATCGAGCCGCGCGGCGTGCACAGCTTCAATCACGTATCAGTAGATTAATTATCTATCACGTCACCTTTATGGGCGATGGCAGCGCTGTCGCCCCTGTTGTTTCTAGAGACGAGTGTTTCTGTAGGGGAACGGCAGGGGGCGCTTCAACGCCCGTTTTAACGCAGTGAGCAATGTCAGGCTCGATGGTGAGCGCCATCGGGCCCTTTATCTCTAATAAGAGAAGCACAGAGAGTTCGGGATATGTTGCAGTTCATACTCCGTCGTTTGGGGCTGGTTATCCCAACGTTTATCGGTATTACCCTACTGACTTTCGCTTTCGTGCACCTGATCCCCGGCGACCCGGTGATGATCATGGCAGGTGAGCGCGGTATTTCTCCGGAGCGCCACGCGCAGCTGATGGCGGAACTGGGGCTGGACAAGCCTCTTTGGGAGCAATACCTCCACTACATCAACGGTGTGTTGCACGGCGATCTGGGCATGTCCCTGAAGAGCCGCATACCGGTCTGGGACGAATTCGTGCCGCGGTTCAAAGCCACGCTGGAACTGGGCGTCTGCGCGATGATTTTCGCGGTGATCGTCGGTATTCCGGTCGGGGTGCTGGCGGCGGTCAAGCGCGGTTCCGTGTTCGATCATACCGCGGTCAGCATCGCGCTGACCGGCTACTCCATGCCGATTTTCTGGTGGGGCATGATGCTGATCATGCTGGTATCGGTGCAGTTGAACCTGACGCCGGTATCCGGCCGGGTGGGCGACACCGTGTTTCTGGATGATTCCCTGCCGCTGACCGGCTTTATGCTGATCGACACCTTAATCTGGGGCGCGGAAGGCGACTTCAAAGATGCCGTGATGCACATGGTGCTGCCGGCTATTGTGCTCGGCACCATTCCGCTGGCGGTGATTGTACGTATGACGCGCTCGGCGATGCTGGAAGTGCTGGGCGAGGACTATATCCGTACCGCTCGCGCCAAGGGGCTGGGCCGGCTGCGGGTGATTGTGGTGCATGCGTTGCGCAACGCCATGCTGCCGGTGGTGACGGTGATCGGCTTGCAGGTGGGCACCATGCTGGCCGGGGCGATCCTGACCGAAACCATTTTCTCCTGGCCGGGGCTGGGCCGCTGGCTGATCGATGCGCTGCAGCGCCGCGACTATCCGGTGGTGCAGAGCGGGGTATTGCTGGTCGCCACCATGATTATTCTGGTGAACCTGCTGGTGGATGTGCTCTACGGCGTGGTGAACCCGCGTATCCGGCATAAGAAATAAGGGGAAGCGGAGATGACTCACGTTACCGAATCCGCAGCGACGACTGCGCCGAAGCCGATGACCCCGCTGCAGGAGTTCTGGCACTATTTCAAACGTAACAAAGGGGCCGTGGTCGGCCTGGTCTACATCATTCTGATGCTGGTGGTGGCGATTGGGGCCAGCGTGCTGGCGCCGCATTCGCCGGCCGAGCAGTTCCGCGACGCGCTGCTTAAACCGCCGGTATGGCAGGAGGGCGGCAGCTGGCAGTACCTCTTCGGTACTGACGATGTCGGCCGCGATGTGCTGTCGCGCCTGATGTACGGCGCGCGCCTGTCGCTGCTGGTGGGCTGTCTGGTGGTGGTGATGTCGCTGATCCTCGGCGTCGTCTTCGGTCTGGTCGCCGGTTACTTCGGCGGCGCGGTCGATGCCGCCATCATGCGTCTGGTGGATATCATGCTGGCGCTGCCGAGCCTGCTGCTGGCGCTGGTGCTGGTGGCGATTTTCGGGCCATCCATCGTCAATGCGTCGCTGGCGCTGACCTTCGTGTCGCTGCCGCATTACGTGCGCCTGACCCGCGCCGCGGTGCTGGTGGAAGTCAACCGCGACTACGTCACCGCTTCGCGCGTGGCGGGCGCCGGTCCGCTGCGCCAGATGTTCGTCAACATTTTCCCTAACTGTCTGGCGCCGTTGATCGTGCAGGCATCGATGGGTTTTTCCAACGCCATTCTCGACATGGCCGCGCTTGGGTTCCTCGGCATGGGCGCACAGCCGCCCACACCGGAATGGGGCACCATGCTCTCCGACGTGCTGCAGTTTGCGCAGAGCGCCTGGTGGGTGGTGACGTTCCCCGGTCTGGCGATTCTGCTGACGGTATTGGCATTTAACCTGATGGGGGACGGCCTGCGTGATGCTCTCGACCCCAAACTCAAGCAGTAATAGAGGTAGAGAGATGGCGTTACTCAACGTAGAGAAACTGTCGGTGCACTTTGGCGACGAGGGGCTGCCGTTTCGCGCGGTAGACCGCATCAGCTATCAGGTGGAGCAAGGGCAGGTGGTCGGCATCGTCGGCGAGTCCGGCTCGGGTAAATCGGTCAGTTCGCTGGCGATCATGGGGTTGATTGATTTCCCCGGCAAGGTGATGGCCGACCGGCTGGAGTTCAACCAGCGCGACCTGCAGACGCTGTCCGACAAGGAACGGCGTCAACTGGTGGGGGCGGAAGTGGCGATGATCTTCCAGGACCCGATGACCAGCCTCAACCCTTGCTACACCGTGGGTTTCCAGATTATGGAGGCCATCAAGGTGCATCAGGGCGGTAACCGTAAAACTCGCCGTCAGCGGGCGATCGACCTGTTGAATCAGGTGGGTATTCCCGACCCGGAATCGCGGCTGGATGTGTATCCGCACCAGCTGTCGGGCGGGATGAGCCAGCGCGTGATGATCGCCATGGCGATTGCCTGTCGGCCGAAGCTGCTGATCGCCGACGAACCGACGACGGCGCTGGACGTGACCATTCAGGCGCAGATCATCGAACTGCTGCTGGAGTTGCAGCAGAAAGAGAACATGGCGCTGATCCTGATTACCCACGATCTGGCGCTGGTGGCGGAAGCGGCGCACCACATCATCGTGATGTACGCCGGGCAGGTGGTGGAATCTGGCAAGGCGGCGGACATTTTCCGCGCTCCGCGTCACCCCTATACCCAGGCGCTGCTGCGCGCGCTGCCGGAATTCGCGGTGGACAAGTCCCGGCTGGCATCGCTGCCGGGCGTGGTGCCGGGCAAATACGACCGGCCGAACGGCTGCCTGCTCAATCCGCGCTGCCCGTACGCCAGCGATCGCTGCCGCCAGGAAGAGCCTGAGATGCGGGACATCCCCGGTCGTCAGGTGAAATGTCATACACCGCTGGATGATGCGGGGAGGCCAACCGTATGAGCCAGACCATGAATGCCGCCGGGCAGCCGTACCTGCTGCAGGCGATTGATTTGAAAAAACACTACCCGGTGAAAAAAGGGTTGTTTGCGCCGGAGCGGCTGGTAAAGGCGCTGGATGGCGTATCCTTTACGCTGGAGCGCGGCAAGACGCTGGCGGTGGTGGGCGAGTCCGGTTGCGGCAAGTCCACGCTGGGCCGCCTGCTGACCATGATTGAAACCCCGTCGCACGGCGAGCTGTATTATCAGGGGCAGGATCTGCTCAAGCCGGACCCGGCGGCGCAGAAGCTGCGCCGGCAGAAAATTCAGATCGTGTTCCAGAACCCGTACGCGTCGCTCAACCCGCGCAAGAAGGTAGGCCAGATCCTGGAAGAGCCGCTGGTGATCAACACCGATCTCAGCAAGGCGGAACGCCGCGAGAAAGCGCTGGCGATGATGGCGAAAGTGGGCCTGAAAACCGAGCACTACGACCGCTATCCGCACATGTTTTCCGGCGGCCAGCGCCAGCGTATCGCCATCGCCCGCGGGCTGATGCTTGACCCGGACGTGGTGATCGCCGACGAACCGGTGTCCGCGCTGGACGTGTCGGTACGCGCGCAGGTGCTGAACCTGATGATGGATTTGCAGCAGGATTTGGGGCTGTCTTACGTATTCATCTCCCACGACCTGTCGGTGGTGGAGCACATCGCCGATGAAGTGATGGTGATGTATCTGGGCCGCTGTGTGGAGAAAGGCAGCAAAGACGCCATTTTCAGCAACCCGCGCCATCCGTATACCCAGGCGCTGTTGTCCGCCACGCCGCGCCTGAACCCGGACGCCCGCCGCGAACGCATCAAGCTGACCGGCGAGCTGCCAAGCCCGCTCAGTCCGCCGCCGGGCTGTGCCTTCAACGCCCGCTGCCAGCACCGTTTCGGCACCTGTACCCAGTTGCAGCCACAGCTGAAACCGCACGGCGAGCAACTGGTCGCCTGCTTTGCGGTGGAGCAAGAGGACAGTCAGGTAAGCTGACGTCTGTGGTAAGTAACATCGGTAGTGAAACAAAAACGGCCCCGATTAAAACCGGGGCCGTTTTTTATACGCAGAATCGGCTGAGCGGCCTTACACGCATAACTTATTTTTTGGTAAACATCTCGTTCAGATCCGTCACCGAGCGCAGCTTCCAGGCACCGTCTTCCTGCACATAACAACTGACGAGGCGTTTCGGGCTTTTTTTGCCCAACACCATATACAGGTTGGCGCAGACAGGGTCGGCATCGGTACTTTCGATACTGATATTCTGCCGCCAGTCGTCATCGTCAAAATCCTGTACCCGGAGAAAGAAATCCACATCCATGGAAACCTTTGAGGTACGCAGCGCCTTGACGGTGTCGCGGGCGACATACTTCTCCAGTGCCGGGTCATTATCCTGAATAGGGTGCTTGTCCTGGATAATTTGCCCGAGATACCACTGATAAAAGGCAATCGCCTGTTTTGCCGCGCCATCGGTATCCACGTATTCCTCTTCTTCCTCTTCAGCGGCGGGGGCGGCGCTGGGAGCCGTCAGCTCGGCTTTGAGCGTATCCGCATCGGCATGCTTTGGCGCCGGGGCGTCGGCTGCATAGGATGCGGCGGATAACAGCAGTACCAGAGGGAGTAACTTGTTCATTTTTATATCCTTATAACAGTTCAGTAATTGTGTTAGACGTTCGACGGGATAGGGCGCTTTATTCTCTCAATTGCCGCCACTTGCTATCGATCTCCCGCTGAATGGTGGTGATCAATGGAGCTGGTAGGTTGAAATGGCTGGCTTCACGATGAAAATCTTTGGCAACTTCGTAGAGTTCATCCACGATTTTGAGCACAGCGTTAGCTCCCGATAAACCAGCCTGCCCCGCCAGTTGCTCCATTGCGCTTAGGGTAATTCGTGAGCCATGACCATTAAACGCCGTCATATGTTCTCCCTGTGGCGATGGGCTGTAGACCACATCATAAAACGGGGAAAGCCGCCAGTTGTCCTGATCGTCCGCCAGAAACGAGAAGTTTTTGGCATGGTCGTCCTGATTGACCAACAGATAATTGAACAGTGCCCGGCGCAGTAACTTTCTGGCTTCCGCCACGCCGCACAGCAGTCGCGTTGCCTTGACCAAATCGACATAATCCAGAGAGGGGGCGCGGAAGCTCGCATCCAGCAAGCCGCTGGCGGATACCATATGCAACCGGCCTGTTTCGCCCACGCAGTCAAATCGGGATTGTTGTAACCAATAGCGCCCTTCACCGACAGGCAGTAACTCAAAGTCAGCCACATCAATACCGGCCTGCCTGGCTATTTTCATATAGAGATACTCGATCTGGCTTTCAGCGTGCTGGAGAGCGAATTTTTCTGACGTGAGCTTGACCAGCAGCTTGTCGCCCGCTGTATCCTGACGAGTGGTAAAAGAACCGTCAGGTTTTTTTGTTACGCTGAGCTTCGGTCTGGCGCCGCCAGAACCCCCGGCATTCATCAGGTGCGCAATCAGGCTGGATTCCGTGCCTTCGAACTCTTCGACAGCGGCATAACCCAGTTGAATCAGCTCAATCAGCTCTTCACCAACCCCATCAGGGCGGGACATTGCTGGTTCATAGCGCAATGCGCCCGGGCCACGGTGACCGATAAAAGCCAGTCTTTCCAGAGCAGTAATCCGAGCGGGGTTATAACCCTGCTGGCGGAAAAATCGGTCCATCAGATACAAACCCCAGCCATCAGGCAGACTGTCGCCAAATATGCCGTGTAAGCCGTAATGAGGCTGGTGCGGCGCTGCCTGAAGCTGATTATTGAAGACCAGATTGAAAGGGCCGAGCGAGGATGTATGGCCAGCGAGATAGTCTGCGTCATACTGGAAATAGACGCCCTGGCGGTTTTCCGCCAGTTGCCCAACCCGTTCGTCCCGGCCATCACTTAAGCGGCGTATGACATCCAGCGGCACACTAAGCATTTTTGAGCACCTCTTCGATGCTGGTCGGCGTATGTGACTGATGGGTGAGCATGTTGAGATCGTTCAGGTTGCCCAGTACTTCGTACAGCATCAGAAACTGTCTTAGCGAGATATTACCGGTCGCTTCAAACTTTCGGATAGTGCTGTTGGGAACACCGGACTGTCGGGACAGGGCGTCGACAGAGAGTTTGCGATGTTTGCGCATCGCTTTCAGGTGCTGTTTGAGGTTTTGTTGAATATCGTAAGCCGTGTGTAGCGATAGCATATCAAGGCTCCTGATTATGCCAAATTTGCTACTATATTAGCAAATTTTGTGAAAAAGTGGCATTGATTGCTACTATGGTGGCAACCAATGTTATTGGCTACTGCATCAATTCCACTGGGCGATCGGTTCCGTTCTCCCGCACCCAGTGCGCCAGCAGCCGAATAGCGTCGTGTACCTCTTCGTTCCAGCCGAAACCGGCGTTGAGCCGTAGGCAGTGGTCGTAGCGCCGGTCGGTGGCGAAAATGTGCCCCGGCGCGATGCCGATGCCCTGCTGCCGGGCGCGGGAAAACAGATCGCGCGACGAGCAACAGCCCGGCGGCAGCGTGACCCAGATGGCGTAGCCGCCTTCCGGTTGCGAGATCTGGGTGCCGGCCGGGAAGTAATGCAGCACCGCCTGACGCAGCCGGGCAACCTGGCGCGCCAGTTCGCGGCGTAGTTTGCGCAGATGGGCGTCGTAACCGCCATTGCGCAACAGATCGGCCAGCGCCACCTGCGGCGTCAGCGACGTGCCCATGGTGGAGGTGAATTTGAGGGCGGCGAGTTTGCGCTGCCAGTGAGCGCTGCTGACCCAGCCGATGCGGATGCCGGGGCCGACCGTCTTGGAAAAGCCGTTGCAGAGCAGCACATTGGGGCTGAACGCGCGTAACGGAAACGGCCGCTGTTCGCCGAAAGCGGTATCGGCGAAGGTATCGTCTTCAATCAGCGCGATGCCGTACCGATCCGCCGCGTCGGCGATACGGCGCTTGTAGGTATCCGGCAAGCTGGTGCCGAGCGGATTGTTGATGTTGGTCAGCGAGATGAACGCGCTCACCTGACGCTGGCTGAACAGCGACTCCAGTTGGTCTACATCCATATGCCCGCTGGCGTCCTGCCCGACTTCCACCACCCGCAATCCCAGATTGCGCAACATCTGCAACAGCACGAAATAGCAGGGCGACTGCACCGCCACCGCGTCGCCGCTACGGGTCACCGCCCGCAACGACAGCGACAGCGCTTCGATGCAGCCGTTGGTGATCAGAATATCGTCGGGATGCAGATGGCAGCCGTAATCCAACGCCCGACGGGCGATCTCTTCTTTTAGCGGCAAATAGCCGCTGCCCTTGACGTCGTTGCCCAGCATCATCGGATTGGTGTAACTGGCCTGACGGATGAGCCGCCCCATCTTTTTCAGCGGATAGAGCGCGTTATCGCCGTTAGCCAAGTCGAGCCGCACCCGGCATTCGGTGCCGACCAGCGACAGGTGCAATTCGGTTTGTTCGTCGAGCACCGGCAGCGCGACCGGCTGCGGGACCGCCGTCATGGCATTGCTGCGGCGCGTGTCGGCGACGAAAAAGCCGGATTTGGGTCGGGCGAGGGCGAAATGCTCATCTTCCAGCGTGCGCAGCACCTTCATCGCCGTGGTGGCGCTGGTGCCATGTTGCTGCGCCAGCGCCCGCACCGACGGGAGCCGGTGATGGGCAGGCAACGTGCCGCTCTGGATGGCCCGAATGAAGTGATCGGCAATCTGGCGGTAACGGGGGGTGTCTGACATCGGGAGGCCCTGAATTCAGCAGTGATGCCGACAGGTTACGTTGAAGCGTAGGCGACAGGCAATCCTGCCGTATCGCTAAACCAGCCAGCCCGCAGGCCAACGGGCTGGCCGGCTATCCTCAGGCGTTGGGATAGGCAAAAACGCGCAGACGATGGCCGTCCGGATCCAGCACCGTAAAGGTGTAGCCAAAGTCCACGGTGGTCGGTATCTGAACGACGGTCACGTCCTGTGCGGTCCAGCGGGCGTAGCAGGCATCGACCGCCGCCGGGTCCGGCAGACGGAAAGCCAGCTCGCTGGAAAAGCCCGGCTGGGCAACGGCGGGCTCTACGGTGTGTTTTGACCACAGCCCCAGCACCAGGTCGGCTTTCAGCGCAAACATCGCAAAAGTGGGAGATTGTTCTACCGGGGTCAGATCCAGCAGTTGACCGTAGAAACGGGCGCTGCGGGCCGGGTTATCAACGTAGAAAAGTACGTAATGGGCGTCTGTCATGATGCACTCCGATAAAGAGATAAGCAGGCGGTGTCCCGTATAAGCGCGGGATGTCGCCTGGGTTCGAAAGTCCGGCTGTGTGCCGTATTCGTACCTTATCTCGCTTCGCTGACAGTTTTTGTCAGTAGCCTTCTTTGGGCAATCGGATACCTTGCTGCTCTCGCCATTGTTTGAACAGACGGCGTCGCGACACCGGGTAGGTTTCGGCTTCGACCGCAAAGGCGAGGATGCGGTCGGTGCGGAAGTGGCGGAACGCCTGACGCGTTTCGCACCAGGCGCCAAGAACCCGGACCTGTTCGAAATAACCCAGCACGAACGGCCAGATCAGGCGGGTTGAGGTATTGCCCTGCCCGTCCTGATAATGCAGCGTGACTTTGCGTCCGTCGCGGATCGCCTGACGCAGCGGTTGCAGGTCGACGCTATCGCGTGCCGTCAGGTTCGCCGGCGCCACCAGCAGCGTGGTGCCGTCCAGCGTGTCGCGCAGCGCATCGGGCAGCACGGCGGCGATCTTCATCAGTGCGCTTCTGGCGCCTTCCTGCAAACGAGGGTCCGCCTGTCTGGCCACCCAACGCGACCCCAGCACCAGCGCTTCAATCTCTTCTTCGGTAAACATCAGCGGCGGCAGGGTGAAACCCGGTTGCAGCACGTAGCCGAGGCCGGCTTCGCCGATAATCGGCGCGCCCTGGGATTGCAGCGTGGCGATATCGCGGTACAGCGTGCGCAGGCTGATGCCCAGTTTGTCCGCCAACTGCGGGCCGGGCACGGCGAAACGATGGCTTCTCAGCAATTGGATCAGGGTGAGCAGGCGTTGGGCGCGGGACATGCGTGATTTTCCCTCTTAAACCGGATGTGGCGGTTGTAACCGGATATCGTGAGCAACCGGATATCGTGAGTAACCGGATATCGTGATGGTATCCGGATATCGTGATTGTACACCGGCGCTCTGTATTACCTGTCATTGCGCGCAACTGTGTCTGTCGGCAGTACCGATTTACCAGTAGGTTAATCAGCAGGTGTGCTTCTTGAAGGCAGGAAAAAAATGACAATAAAAGATCAGTTGCTGGCGTTGTGCGTGGTGGTGGTGTGGGGCGTTAATTTTGTGGTGATGAAAATCGGCCTGCATGATATGCCGCCGTTTCTGCTGGCCGGGCTGCGTTTTTTGCTGGTGGCGTTGCCCGCCATCCTGCTGGTGCCGCGTCCGGCGTTGCCGTGGCGCTGGCTGGCGGCGTATGGCATGACCATCAGTTTCGGGCAGTTCGCCTTTCTGTTCTGCGCCATCAAAATGGGGATGCCGGTGGGTATGGCGTCGCTGGTGATCCAGTCGCAGGCGTTCTTTACCCTGATGCTGGGCGCATGGTGGTTGGAAGAACGGCTGCAGTGGAATCAATGGTTGGGGATTCTGGTAGCGGCGCTGGGCATGGTGGTGCTGGCCGAGAGCAATACGGCCAACGCGTCGCAGCCGGGCATGACGTTGACCACGCTGTTGCTGACGCTGGCGGCGGCGGCTTCCTGGGCCTGTGGCAATATCTGCAACAAGCAGATTATGCGCCGTCACACGGTGAACGCCATGTCGCTGGTGGTCTGGAGCGCTCTGATTCCGGTTGGTCCGTTCCTGCTGTGTTCCTGGCTGTTCGAAGGCGGAGACACGATAGTCGCCAGCCTGACGTCTATTCGTTTGTCCACCGTGCTGGCGTTGATGTATCTGTCGTTTATTTCCACCCTGATTGGATACGCCATCTGGGGCAACCTGCTGTCGCGTTATGAAACCTGGCGGGTGGCGCCGCTGTCGCTGCTGGTGCCGGTGGTCGGTATCCTGAGCGCGGCGTTGTTGCTGGGCGAAAATCTGTCGACCGGGCAGCTACTGGGAGCGCTGCTGGTCATGCTGGGGCTGCTGGTCAATGTGTTCGGCGCGCGGCTATGGTCGTTGCGGACGGCGCGTCAGCCCTAATTTTGGTGATAAAGGCCGGTTCCTCCGGCCTTGTCCCGTTGCGGGGCGCAAATGCCGTCGGAGGCAGGGACTGGCAAAAATAAAGGCAGATAGTCTGGAGGAGTAGGGTTAGCTCGATTATTTAATTTATTTTAACAATTTGGTGAATATTTAATCATGGATTTCAGGTGAGCACTGCGCTATCTTCACGTTGGTCTATTTATCATCCGATACCAATCCATTAATTTCTTCTGTGATTACCCGTAGATTAACTATCTATATAGTGAAATTTCAGTCGGGTGAATTATGTTTTTTCAAGCAGTTAGAGAGAGGGGGTTTTACTTACGGATTATTTGTTTATTTTTCTGGAGTAATTTACCTTCGTCACAAATATCGGTATAAGACTAATCCGAAAAGATTGTTTTTTGCGCTGTTACCCAGCGCCATATTCGCCGTCACCCTTTTCCAGGGAAATGTCAGTTAGATGAAAAGTTATGATGATATGCAGCGCTTTAAGGACAAAGCCCAGATAAAAGATATTAATTTCAGGGACATGTCCGGCCAGGTATTGCAATCTGAAACCGTAGTCTGGCCGATTATGAAACAGCTGTTGCGCAATCAGACCGGTGATGACGACACGCTATCTGGCGCGCAACCGGTGAGTATTGCGCAGCCTGTGCCGGTGAGCCAACACGTCTTGTCAGCGCCTGCGGCGTCTTCATCGTCGTCCCGCCGCGTAGCGCCACCATCTAGCTTGAGCGCTGCTCCTTCCGAGGGCAATCAGCACTCTCTGTTTAACGCTATTGCCGCATCGTTGCCGCCTGCTGAGGCGGTCTCGGTTCCTGTGCCGCAACCGGCGGCGCCGGCGCCACAAGCGGCGGTCCTGGCGATGGAAACGGCGCAGCCTGAAGCGGCGCGCCGACATTTGCTGGCGTCTGCACCGGCGGTGAGCGAGGCCAGCGTTGCATCCGACGCCGGCCGGTTCCGCCAGTTATTCAGTAGCCACCGCCATGATGAAATTCATTCGGTATCCAAGACCATGTTGTTGAAACCCTTGCTGGAGAAAATTGCGTTATGCCGTTAGTTTGTGTTTGTTCTCCGAAAGGTGGCGTCGGCAAAACCACCATGGCGGCTAATCTGGCATATGCGCTGGCCCGCGGGGGCAGCAAGGTGCTGGCGATTGATTTTGATGTGCAGAACGCGCTGCGCCTGCATTTTGGCGTACCGCTCGGCGATGAGCGCGGTTATGTCGCTAAATCCGACGAAACGGCGGACTGGAGCCAGTCCATCCTGACTACCGACGATAATATTTTCGTGCTGCCTTACGGCAACGTCACCGAAGATCAACGGCTGGCGTTTGAGCATAATCTGGCAAGCGATCCGCTGTTTCTCAAGCGTGGCCTCAGCACGGTGATGAACTACCCGGGATTGGTGATCGTGGCGGATTTTCCGCCCGGACCGAGTCCGGCGCTGAAAGCCATGACCGACCTGGCCGACCTGCACCTGATGGTGATGATGGCGGATACCGCGTCGTTGTCGCTGATGCCGTATATCGAAGACAACAAACTGACCGGTCAGCGTCTGAACCGGAAAAAGGGTTACTACCTGCTGCTGAATCAGACGGATAACCGCCGTGCTATCAGCAGCCAGGTTTCGTCGTTTGTTCAGCAGCGTATGCCGGACAAACTGATTGGCAGCGTACACCGTGATGAGAGTGTCGCTGAAGCCAATGCCTCCCAACGCTCCATTTTTGATTTCAGCCCTGTCTCCGCCGCTGCGTTTGATATTGAGCTTATCGGAAAACGCGTTGCGGCTCTGCTGGATATCAGGATTGGCAACGGAGAAGTTCACGCCGATTTTCCAGCTTATCAGGCTGTACCGGCCAGTTAAGCGCCGGTCAGCCTAGACTCGTACGAAATTGACATTATCTGGCTGGTTTTTTCAGCGCAAGGCATGCTCGCGCGGGCGTTTTCTATCCATTAAATATCAGGATAATCGATGAAAAAAATCCTGTTTTTGGTTTTATTGTTGTTATTGCTACCGGCTGCGGCGGTGATTGTCATCACCCCGATGGACAGTGAAAAACAATATATATTCGGTCTGATCAGCATGGCGCTGATGTTTTTGCTGGGGCTGAGCAAGCGCCGGCAGGTGACGGTCGTACTGATAGTGCTGTCGATATTGACCTCGACACGCTATATATACTGGCGCGCAACGGAAACCCTGCATTTCAATTCTGAAATTGAAGCCATTCTTGGCATCGGGTTATTTATCGCCGAATTCTATGTCTGGGTGATTCTGCTATTGGGCTTTCTCCAGACTGCCTGGCCGCTGGAACGCGTTATTGAGCCGATGCCGGAAGACACCCAATTATGGCCGACGGTGGATGTGTATATCCCCACCTATAACGAAAGCCTGGATGTGGTGCGTGATACGGTGCTGGCCGCACAGTGTATCGACTACCCGCGCGAAAAAATAAAAGTCTATCTGCTGGATGACGGCAGGCGCAGCGAGTTTGCCGTGTTCGCCTCGCAGGCTGGTATCGGCTATATCACCCGCGATAACAACGCGCATGCCAAGGCCGGTAACCTCAATCACGCGCTTAAGCTGACTCAGGGCGAACTGATCTGCGTATTTGACTGCGACCACGTCGCCAAGCGCATCTTCCTGCAGGCCACGGTTGGCCCGTTCCTGTCGGACCCGAAGCTGGCGCTGTTGCAGACGCCGCACTACTTCTATTCGCCGGACCCGTTTGAGCGTAACCTGCGTGCGGCGCGCGACATGCCGAACGAAGGCGCGCTGTTCTACGGACCGGTGCAACAGGGCAATGACCTTTGGAACGCCGCCTTTTTCTGCGGCTCCTGCGCGGTGATTCGCCGTGCGGCGCTGGATGAGATCGGCGGTTTTGCGGTAGAAACCGTGACGGAAGACGCGCACACCGCCATCAAGATGCAGCGCAAAGGCTGGAAATCCGCTTTTCTGGCGATTCCGCTGGCGGCGGGCCTGGCGACCGAGCGACTGGTGCTGCACGTGATCCAGCGTACCCGCTGGGCGCGCGGCATGACGCAGATTTTCCGGATTGATAACCCGCTGCTGGGGCGCGGGCTGAGCTGGCAGCAGCGGCTGTGCTACCTCAACGCCATGCTGCATTTCCAGTTCGGCCTGCCGCGAGTGGTGTTCCTGACTGCGCCGCTGGCCTACCTGCTGTTCAACCTCAATATCATTCATGCCTCGGCGGCGATGATCTTTGCCTATGCGCTGCCGCATCTGGTGATATCGATGTACCTCAACTCGCGCATGAACGGGCGTTTCCGGTACAGCTTCTGGGGCGAGATTTACGAAACGGTGATGGCGTTCCATCTGGTAATCCCGACGCTGATTACCCTGTTTTCGCCGACGCGCGGCAAGTTCAACGTGACCGATAAAGGCGGCCTGTTGGACGAAGGCTTTTTTGATTTTCGCATCGTGCGCCCGCACATCGTTGCCGCGGTTTTGCTGGGGGCGGGCGTTCTGGCCGGCATTACCCGCATCGCGGCGCATGATTATTTCAACGTTGACCCCTATGTGATAGTGCTGAACGTGGTGTGGGCATTACTCAGTTTGCTGACCCTGCTGGCGGCGATTGCCGTGGCGCGGGAAACCAAACAAGTGCGTAAAACCATCCGCGTCGATGTGGACGTACCCGCGATCATCCATTACGCCAGCGGTATCGCGTCCCGCGCCACCACCATCAACCTGTCGATGGGCGGGGTGCAGCTCAAAGCGCCGGATCAGCGTCATAAAACCGATGAAATTGAAGCCGTTGAACTGTTGCTGCAATCCAGCGAAATCTGCCTGCCGGTGCAGTTGGTGGCGGCGGATGACGACATCATTCGCCTGCAATTCGTCGATATTCCGTTAGCCCAGCGCCGGGCGCTGGTGCGGGTGGTGTTGTCGCGCGCGGATGCCTGGATGAATCCGCCCTGGCCGCAGGACCGCCCTTTGCGTTCGTTGTGGGCGGTGGTTCGCACCGTTTGCGCGTTCTTCTGGATGAGTTTGCGGGGCCGCGGCAGGAAGGCGGACCTGAAGAAGGAGGACGTCGCAGCATGATGACGCCACGTTTTATGAAAGCGCTGTTGTCCCTGTGCGTGGGCGGCGTGTTGGCGCTGGGCGGCAACGGGGCGCTGGCCGCCGGCGATGCGGCGGATGCGCCGCTGCCCGCCATGCTCAGCCCCGGCGGCAGCAATCCACAGCCCGCTGCGACCGAACCTGCGCCTGTTACGGACTCCGCTGCGGCCCCGACCACGGCGCTGCCGGCGATGCCGCCAGTAACGTCGCCGGCGACGCCGTCTGCGGTCACGCCAGTTGCGGCGCCGACGGCCTCGGATTTTCCTGCGCCGCTGTCGCTGACCACGCCTTCCATGCTGTTGCCGACGCCCGTCGGCGATCAGACGGCGGCGGGTTACCAGCCGCTGGCCAGCAGCGTCTCCGTGGCGCAGATGGGGCAAATTCATGGGATTACGCTAGCGGGCGGTCAGGCGCAGGCCGGGGTGATTTTCACCCTGCCCGGCGATCAGGTGGTGACCAATGCGCGTCTGGATCTGGCGCTACGAGTGTCGCCCGAACTGGCGGCGCTCAATACGTCGATGCAGCTGATGCTGAACGGTCAGCCGCTGGGCACCGTGCCGCTCAACGCCGCCACCGGCGACAGTACCCTGTTTCAGCTGGATATTCCCGCCGCGATGGTGGTGTCCAGCAACAACCTGAGCTTTCGCATCAATGACGCCGATCGCCTGCTGTGCGAACGCGACAGCGCGACCCGCTACAACCTGACGATTTTGCCGACCACCACCCTGAATCTGGAAGGTCAGCAGCTTGATATCGGCACCCGGCTGGAGAATTTCCCGCGTCCGTTTATCGACCCGTTGCAGATGACGCCCGCCACCGTGCCGATGGTATTTCCGGCCGATGTCACCCCCGAGCAGGTCAGTGCGGCATCGCTGGTGGCCTCCTGGCTGGGGATGCGTATGGACGGCTACGGCGTGACTTTCCCGGTAATACGCGATGCGTTGCCCGAGAAGAGCGGCATGGTGTTTGGCCGCCCTGGGGACAAAGTGGGCACGCTGACGCTGCCGGACGTTACCGGCCCCACGCTGCAACTGATTGATAACCCGGTAAACCCGGTTTACAAACTGATGCTGGTCGTGGGCAAGGATGACGAACAGTTGCGACAGGCGGCGTACCGTCTGGTCAGCCAGCCGTTGACTGGCGATGCTTCAACCCTGTCGGTGGCGCAGCAGACCATACCGTTCCGCCGCGCCTATGACGCGCCGCGCTGGATCAACACCGACCGGCCGGTACGGCTGAGCGAACTGTTGCGCAACGATCAAAGCATGACGGTCAGCGGGCTGTGGCATGAGGCGTTGCGCATCAACTTCCGCGCCGCGCCGGATCTGTTCCTGTGGGACGGCGACACCATTCCGGTGAAAGTCGACTACCGCTTCCCGTCGGAAAGCTGGATTGACGAAAGCCGCTCATACCTGAACGTGATGCTCAACGGCACCTTCCTGCGCAACCTGACGGTGAACAAAGTCGGCGTGTTGCAGCAGCTGTGGCGCGAAATGGGCGGCGATACCCGTCAGGAAAACTATACGCTGAAGGTCGAGCCGTACCTGATTTACGGCTACAACCAGTTCCAGCTCTATTTCAACATTCGCGCCAAGGATGATGCGCCCTGCAGCGTGCTGCTCAACAACAACATCAAGAGCCAGATTGCCGACAGCGCGTCGATCGATCTGAGCCGGACGCGCCATTTCACCCTGCTGCCGAATCTCTCCTATTTCGTGGGCGTGGCGTTTCCGTTTACCCGTCAGGCGGATTACGCCCAGACGGTGATGCTGCTGCCGGAAAAACCCACCAACGCCGAAATCGGCCTGTTGTTGGATCTGGCCGGACGCGCCAGCGACGCCACCGGCGTGAGTCTCAACCACAACCGTGTGATGTTCGGCCTGCCGGCCAACGCGGCGGATCGCCAGAAGCTCGAAAACAGCGACGTGCTGGCGGTCACCACGCTGCCGCAGGCCGCGTTCAATCAGAACCTGCTGTCTGGCTCGCCCTACACGGTTAACGACCATACCTTCGGCGTCAGAGCGCCGGGCGCGTGGGAGCGCGCGCGAACCCTGTTGACCGGCGATTGGGACCGCGCGCCGCTGGATGCGGACCGCTATTTCTCGTCCAACGAGGCCTGGCGCGGTTTCCTCAGCTACCGGTCGCCGTGGAACCCCGAGCGAGTGGTGGTGGTTGCCACCGGCAGCGGCGACGAACAGTTATTGCGGTTGTATGGCGACCTGAACTCGCCGAACATCAACGCCGCGGTGCGGGGCGATACCGCCATCATCACCGATGAAAACGGCGTGCGCAGTTTCCGGGTCGGGCCGCAGTTCCCCAGCGGCGAAATGCCCTGGTACATGATGATTGTCTGGTACGCCAATCAGCACTCGGTGTTGCTGGCGCTAGCGGCGTTGCTGCTGGCGGCGGTCGTGGGGCTTAGTCTGGCGTCGATCCTCCGGCGGCTGGCGGAGAAAAGGCTGTCGACCCGACGCGATGCGGGTTTAGATAAAAAATAAGCGAGCCACCTATGAAGATGACGACATTAACAGCCCGCATCCGTCAGTCACTGTCTCTCACCGGGGTGGTGGTCGGCGGCGTGCTATCGGCCTCCGCGCTGGCGGCGCAGACGAATCCGGCGCTGCAGGCGCTGTTTGAGCAGGCGGATTACTGGCATCAGCGCTCTCACGACGATCTTGCCCGCGACGCGCTGCAGAAAATTCTGCGGGTGGATGCCAACAACCCGCGCGCGCTTTACCTGATGGCGCTGTATGCCCAGAACAGCGGCGACAGCGCCGAAGCGGCCAAATGGCGCGAACGCCTGAGCACGGCATCGCCGCAGGACCCGCTGTTGCAGGCGCTGGACAACGCTCGCCAGGCCGCGACCATTCCGCAGGCGCAACTGGCGCTGGCGCGTCAGCAGGCGCGCAGCGGCAATATCAGCGCCTCGCTGCAAACCTGGCGCAATCTGTTCAGCGGCACCCAGCCGCCCGCCGGCATCGCGGCGGAATACTATCTGACCATGGCGGGCGACCGCACGCTGCTGCCGCAGGCGATTGATCACCTGCGTGAATTTGCGGCGGCGCATCCGCAGGACACCAATGCCGCCGTGGCGCTCGGCAAGGCGCTGACCTATCAGGAACCGACCCGCCGCGAAGGGGTGCAGATCCTGAGCGGGCTGGCGTCCGGCAGCGCCGATGCCGATCAGGCGATGCGGCAGGCGCTGCTGTGGTTGGGGCCGAAAGCGGACGACGCGCCGTTCTATCAGCTCTACCAGCAGCGGCACCCGCAGGACACGGCGGTGATGGACTATTACCGCAAGAATGTGGGCGGCAGCGAGAAAGACAAAGGGTTTACCGCACTCAACAGCGGCGATCTGTCCAGCGCGCAAACTGCGTTCAGTCAGGTGCTGCAGGCTAACCCGGAAGACGCGGATGCGCTGGCGGGGATGGGGTATGCCGCCCAGCGACGCGGCGATTTTGCCGCTGCGGCGTCCTATCTGGAGCGAGCGGCCCGGCAAGGCGGCGAAAACAGCACGCAGCGCCAGCAGCAGGCGGAAGACGCTCGTTTCTACGCCCAACTGGCGAATGCCCAGCAGGCGATGAAGAGCGGCAATACGGCGCAGGCGCTGACCCTGAGCGAACCGCTGGCGCAGGCCGGCGGCGACAAAGGGCTGACGGCGAAACTGTTCCGGGCTGACGTGCTGCGCCGCACCAACAACTTCCCGCAGGCGGAACGGTTATATCGCGAGGTTCTGCAAACCGACGTCGATAATCGCAACGCCAAAGAAGGGCTGTATTACGTACTGCGCGAACAAAACCGCGCCGATGAGGCCAATACGCTGTTCGCGGCCTTGCCGGAGAGCGTGCGGCGCAGCATGGCGCCGCGCCCGGTCGCGACCAGCGCGCCGGTGCGCAATGAAGCCAAACAGGCGCTGGCGGCGGGCGATACCGTCCGCGCCATCGGCCTGTTGCAGCAGGGCATGGCGCGTTTCCCGAACGATGGCTGGCTGAAGCTCGATCTGGCGCGGATTTACCAGCAGCAGGGTAATACGGCGGCCGCCACCTCGCTGATGCAGCCGCTGTTCCGCGCTGGCGCCAGTGCGGACGACCTGTACGCCGCGGCGTTGTTCGCCAGTGAAAATAACGCCTGGCAGCAGGCCAGCACGCTGCTGTCGCGCATTCCGCCGCGTAACCAGAATGAAGATACCCGGAGTCTGGCGCAGCGGGTCAATTTCAATCTGCAGATGGCGACCGCCCAGGTTTATCTGTCGCGGGGCGAAAACGCCGCGGCGGCCAACACCCTGCGGGCGTTGTCGGTGGCGCCGCCGGAAAATCCGGCTGACGCGGGCAAACTGGCCCAGTCGCTGGCGGCTGCCGGCGATACCGCCGCGGCGGTGGCGGTGGTGCGCAACAGCATGCAACGCGGCGTGCAGGGCAATGCCGGCGATTACGCCGATCAGGTTGGGGTGTTGAATCAGGCCGGACTGAGCGATGAAGCGCGGTCGTGGCTGAGTCGCCCGGAACTGGTGGCGCGCAGCAGCACGACGCAGCTGGATGGATTGCGTACCGGTTTCGTGGTGCGCGAGGCCGATCGCCTGCGCGAAAACCAGCAGTATGCGCAGGCTTACGACAAGCTGGCCCGTGCGCTGCAGCGCGATCCGAAAAATACCGATCTGATGTTCGCTATGGCCCGGCTATACCAGTCCGGCAAAATGAACAAAGAGGCGGCGGACGTTTACGATTACCTGTTGTTGCACGATACCCCGACGCAGGACGCGCGCGTCGGCGCCATTAATGTGGCGCTGGAACGTCACGACCCTAAAAAGGCGCATGCGCTGTCAACAGGCTTGCAGGGCGAGCAGACGCCGGAACGGCTGCTGCTGCTGGCTCGGATCGCGGATGCCGAAGGCAACCGCGATCAGGCGCTGGCTTACCTGAAAACCGCCCGCTCGAAAGCGGTGGGGCTGGAAGGCGCTGCGCCAGGCAACGCGCCCGCGATCGGCGGACTGGCGATGACGGACAACCCGTTCATCGATCGTTCGACGCCGGCGGCTACCCGTGTCGCCAACAGTTCTTCCACTTATGGCAGCGTGATGCCGTGGCAGCAGCGTAACGGTGTCGCCAGTGGCGACACCGCGGTGGTGGTGGCTCCGGCCACCACCACACAACAACAGGCTGCTACGCTGACCCAGATTAACGGCATGATGGACGATCTGGAGCGGGATACCGGCGGCTGGGTACAGTCCGGATTGCAGATTCGCGGTCGTGATGGCGAGTCGGGCCTCAGTCGGTTGACTGAAGCCAAAGTACCATTGACCTGGTCGAGCGGCTCGTTTGGGGATGCGCGGATCAATTTTAGCGTCACGCCGATGTCGCTCAGTGCGGGCAGCGCCAGCGGTGATGCTTATCGACGCTACGGCGGCGGTGCGGGTGCGCAGGCGGTTCAGAACATGGTGAATACGGTGAATGCCGAAGTAGATGCATTAACTGATAGTATTCGTAATTCGCTTGCGTCAACCAATCCAGAAGCTGTTTCCTACTACAATTCTATTGCCGATGCTAATGGGCATATCTCTTTTGATGCATTAAATCCTTTAACTGCAACTGGGCAAAGGACGTTGGCATTACTGAATGACCCCAAGAATGCGAATATTAAAAATTTCCTGCTTGCATCGTCGAATAAGCCAAATGTCAATACGGCGAGTTCCAGCGCTACCGACTCGCAAAAAGCGTCTGGGGTTGAACTTAATCTGGGGCTTATCGGCAAAAACTATAAGCTCGATCTCGGCAGTACGCCGCTCGGTCAGGACCTGAATACGCTGGTGGGCGGTGTGCAGTGGTCGCCTAAGCTGACCGATTTCCTGACGTTGATCGTGACCGGCGAACGCCGTGCCGTTACCGATAGTCTGCTTTCTTATGTTGGCAGCAAGGAGGCTTTCAGCGGTAAAAGCTGGGGGCAGGTCACCAAAAACGGCGGCAATGTGTTGTTGAGCTATGACAACGGCGATGTCGGTTTCTATGGCGGAGGCGGTGCTTATAGCTACCTCGGCGAGAACGTGAAAAGCAACACTGGCGTGATGGCGAATGCCGGCGCCTATATTCGGCCGTTCCATGATCGCGACCGTGAGTTGAAAACCGGCGTCAACCTAAGCTGGATGAACTTCGCCAGTAACCTGAGCTACTACAGTTACGGCCAGGGGGGCTATTTCAGTCCGCAGAATTACGTGTCGGTATCGTTGCCGGTGGAATGGAGTCAGAAATACGACAACCTGAGCGTCAAGGCGGGCGTGGCTGTGGGTTATCAGTCTTATTCGCTTGATCGCAGCGATTATTTCCCTAACAACCCGGACTGGCAGGCGTTTCTGGATGATGCTGTGACTAACGGCTTCGCCAAAGAATCCCACTACGCAGGCGACAGCAAGAGCGGCATTGGCTATAACGTGCATGTCGGCGCGGATTATCGCGTTACCAAAGACGTGACCGTTGGCGGACAGATGGGCTATGACACCTTTGGCAACTATAACGAAACCACGGCCCAGCTCTATTTCCGCTACGGGCTCGGAGGCAAATAAGCATGAGTGACCTGCAACAGCATGCATTGAACTATTATCGCCAGCAGCAACTGCCGCCCGGCTGGGCGGATCTGCTCGGCGTGATCGTCAACGGGATGATGGATAACGCCGGTGAGCAGGAAGGGCTGGCGTTTTTGCGTCACATGGGCGGGCAACTGGCCGAACGCTACCCGCTGTCAGCGGCGGTGACGGTGGTGGATCTGGAACGGGAGATCAATCGGGTGCTGTCTCTGTTCGATTGGGGATGCGTGGACCTGCGTCCGTATGAAAATCGACTGGAGATTTATCATCTGGCGTTGCCCGTCTCCGTGAATACGTCAGGCAGCGTCAGGTGGCGCATGGCGATGGCGGCGGTGTTGCAGGGGCTCTACAGCCGTTGGCTGCGTGAGCAGGGCGGCGTCGAGTCTGTGCCGCTGTCCTGCGAAGAGACCGACAACGAATCGACCCTGCTGTTCCGTTACCAACACTGAGCCGGAGGCGTAATGGTAAAGCCAATGTGGCGTTGTTGGGCGTTGATGCTGATGGTGTTGTTCAGTGTGTCGGCAACGGCGGCAAACGGCTGGGAAATCTATAAAAGCCGTTTCATGACCGCGGATGGGCGCATTCAGGATACCGGCAACAAGAATGTCAGCCATACCGAAGGCCAGGGATTCGCCATGCTGATGGCGGTGCATTATGGTGATCGGAGCGCGTTCGATAGCCTGTGGAACTGGACGCAAAGCCACCTGCAGAACACGGCCAGCGGCCTGTTCTACTGGCGTTATGACCCGTCGGCGGCCAATCCGGTGGTGGATAAGAACAACGCCTCGGATGGCGATGTGCTGATCGCCTGGGCGTTGTTAAAAGCGGGAAACAAGTGGCAGGACAACCGTTACCTGCAGGCGTCGGACCGTATCCAGAAAGCGATCATCGCCAACAATATCATTCAGTTTGCGGGCCGCACCGTGATGTTGCCCGGCGCCTATGGCTTCAACAAGAACAGCTATGTGATCCTTAACCCGTCATATTTCCTGTTCCCGGCCTGGCGCGACTTTGCGAACCGCAGCCATCTTCAGGTGTGGCGGCAACTGATTGACGACAGCCTGTCGCTGCTCGGAGAAATGCGTTTCGGTCAGGTTGGGTTGCCGACGGACTGGGTGGCGTTGAACGCGGATGGATCGATGGCGCCGGCGACGGCCTGGCCGCCGCGTTTCAGTTACGACGCCATCCGTATTCCGCTGTACCTGTATTGGTATGACGCCAAAACGACGGCGCTGGTGCCGTTCCAACTGTACTGGCGTAATTATTCCCGTCTGACGACGCCGGCCTGGATCGATGTGCTGAGCAATAACACCGCACCTTACAACATGCAGGGCGGCTTATTGGCGGTACGCGACCTGACGATGGGCAACTTCGACGGACTCAGCGATCTGACCGGCGCATCGGAAGATTACTACTCGTCCAGCCTGCGTCTGCTGGCCACTTTGGCACGCGGTAAATAACCTATCCTGTGGTAAACATGGCGAGGCATCGTCCTCGCCATCTCCCCCATTTTTACCCCTCAGACATAGCATGTTTCACGCTTTGTTAACCTGATTGTTACTCGTGATCCCATTCACAAAAAATTCTTATGAATCAGCGCAGAATAGAGTAATGACGCGGTTTGCCGCGAGGTTTAGACGGCGTTAGTCATGCGTGATGTTACCGATAAATTAATGCAATGTTTTTGGGAAGAATCTGTTGAAGCGATTCAGCTCTTGTTTTTAACCGGATGTTCACAAACTAAAGTTATAAAAGTATTCAGCCTGTTATCAGGGTGTTATTTTCCGGCGCAAGCACAGGCGGCAACTTTATCGTTCTTTGTCCCCCGTGTGTTTTCCCATCAAAGGACGTCACACTATGAAAAAATCAATATTCAAAAGTCTCTACTTTCAGGTGCTTACTGCTATTACCATAGGGATATTGCTGGGTCACTTCTACCCAGGACTGGGGCAGCAAATGCAGCCTCTGGGCGATGGATTCGTGAAATTAATCAAAATGGTGATCGCGCCTGTGATCTTTTGTACCGTCGTCACCGGGATCGCCGGGATGGAGAGTATGAAAGCCGTCGGGCGTACCGGCGCCGTTGCGCTGCTCTATTTTGAAATTGTCAGTACGCTGGCGCTGATCATCGGTCTGGTGGTGGTAAACGTGCTGCAGCCTGGCGTGGGTATGAACGTGGATCCGGCGTCGCTGAACGTGGCCGCGGTGGCGAACTACGCTACTGAAGCCGGTAAGCAAGGCGTGGTGCCGTTCCTGATGGACGTGATTCCTTCCAGCGTGATCGGCGCTTTCGCCAGCGGCAACATCCTGCAGGTGCTGCTGTTTGCGGTGATGTTCGGTTTCGCTCTGCACCGTCTGGGCGACAAGGGCGTGCTGATTTTCGACGTGATCGAAAGTTTCTCCAAAGTGATTTTCGGCATCATCAACATGATCATGCGTCTGGCGCCGCTGGGGGCATTCGGCGCGATGGCCTTCACCATCGGTAAGTATGGCGTGGGCACGCTGGTGCAGCTGGGGCAGTTGATTATCTGCTTCTACATCACCTGTATCCTGTTTGTGGTGCTGGTGCTGGGGTCTATCGCCAGAGCTACCGGTTTCAGCATCTTCAAGTTCATTCGCTACATTCGAGAAGAACTGCTGATCGTACTGGGTACTTCCTCTTCCGAGTCCGCGCTGCCGCGTATGCTGGAGAAGATGGAAAAACTGGGTTGTAAGAAATCGGTGGTGGGTCTGGTGATTCCGACCGGCTACTCCTTCAACCTGGACGGCACCTCGATTTATCTGACTATGGCGGCGGTGTTCATCGCTCAGGCGACCAACAGCCACATGGATATCTGGCATCAGATCACCCTGCTGGTGGTGCTGCTGCTGTCGTCCAAAGGGGCGGCGGGCGTGACCGGCAGCGGCTTTATCGTGCTGGCAGCCACCATTTCCGCCGTAGGGCACCTGCCGCTTGCCGGTCTGGCGCTGATTCTGGGCATCGACCGCTTCATGTCCGAAGCCCGCGCGCTGACTAACCTGGTCGGCAACGGCGTGGCGACCGTAGTGGTGGCCAAATGGTGTAAGCAGCTTGATTCCAAACAGATGAACAACGTGCTGTCCGGCCGCGATGACGGCCCGGCGGCGGAATCCCGTCCGTCCTGATAGCGCGTTAACGCGGATTCACTCCTGCCAGTTACCCACAGTTCGCTTCGCGGACTGTGGGTAATTCTTATCCATTCTGTGCTAGATTTAGACGCATTTAGTTTTTTTACTCTTTATTTCACGTCGTTGAGTGACATAGACGAAAGCACGCTGTCTAACGGGATGGTACACTTCGCTTCTCTTTTTTGTGAGGCGAATATACCCGTCATACTTCATGTTGCAGGTGCGTTGGCTGCCCTCACTCACCCGGTTGCCGCGTTACAAGGCTCGTATGCGCCTTGCCCTTGAAGGGCCGATGCGTTGTGTTGTTCAAAGCGCGATCGTTTTGCCCTGCAACTCGACTTATTTTGGGTATAACACGTGAGGCGGCAGGACGATGCCGCCCGAATTCACAAAAACATACTGTATTGGTTAGTGATTAAAGTAGGGGTTCACATGCAAGGCACCAAATTTGGCCTTTTTGTTGGTGGAGTGTTGCTGGCGGCTGCCGTCGGCAACGTGCAGGCTGAAGCACTACAACCCGATCCCGCCTGGCAACAGGGCAAGCTGGATAACGGCTTTAGCTGGCAGCTTCTTGCAACACCCCAGCGTCCCAGCGACCGGATTGAACTACGGTTGATGATTAATACCGGTTCACTGACGGAAAATGCGCAACAGACGGGGTTTTCCCATTTTATTCCGCGTCTGGCGTTGTTGCCGCGCGACACCTTTTCCGCCGGGCAGCTACCGTCGTTGTGGCAGCAGTCTGAGAGCGAAACCCGACCATTGCCCCCGGCTACCACATCGTATGACTTTACCTCTTACAATCTGAGTCTGCCGAATAACCGGCCTGACCTGTTGAAAGATGCGTTGAGCTGGCTGGCGGACACCGCGGGCCAGTTGCAGATTAATGATAAACGCATCGCGTCGGCGATGAAGATGATTGATCCGGTGGCGACCGCGCCCACCAATCCGCAAGACCCGAGCTGGCGCTACCGCCTGAAAGGGTCGTCGCTGTTGTCGTATGCGCCGGGGCAACCGCTCAAGGCGTCGGTGAATGCCGAACAGCTGAACAAATACTACAAAACCTGGTACACCCCGGACGCCATGACGCTGTATGTAGTGGGCAATGTCGACAGCCGCGTCATCGCCGAGCAGATCGACAGAGTGTTTTCGCCGTTGCAGGGCAAGCGGGTGACGCCTTCTCCGTTGCCGACGCTGTCCGCGATGCCATCGACGCCGATCAGCCTGATGGACAGCAGTGCGAAGCAGGATATCCTGTCGTTGGTATGGGACATGCCGTGGCAGCCTATCCGCGATTCTCAGGCGCTGGCCCGCTACTGGCATAGTGATTTGGCGCGCGAAGCGCTGTTCTGGCATATGCAGCAGGTGCTGACCAAAAGCCCGCTGAAAGACACCAACGTGCGTTTTGACTGCAATGTGGTGTATGCCCGCGCCCAGTGCGCCATCCATCTGGACAATGTCACCAGCGAATCGGCGCAGGCCGGCGTGACTTTCCTGAGCAAAGAGCTACTGGCGCTGCGGGATAAAGGACTGTCTCAGGCGGAGTTTGACACGCTGATGGCGCGTAAAGCGGAAGAGCTGAGCAAGCTGTTCGCCACGTATGCCCGCGCCAGTACCGATATTCTGATGGACCAGCGTCTGCGTTCGCAGAAAAACGGGGTGGTGGACATTGCGCCGGAGCAGTATCAGAAGCTGCGCCAGAACTACCTGTCGTCGGTCACGCTGGAGATGCTGAATCAGGAACTGCATCAGCAGTTGTCTCAGGAAGCGACGTTGGTGATGCTACAGCCGCAGGGCGAGCCGGAAGCCAACATGAAGGCGTTGCGGGAAACCTACATGAGCATCATGCAGCCGGATAATAACGCCGCGTCTGCGGCACCGGCACAATAGATAGACTAGGAGTGTCCCTTAATTTGACAACCGCTTTAAAAATAACCGGATAGCACCCAGTTTAAGCATACTCAGGTAGTTTTTGGCTGTTTTTTCCGAGCGGGTTGCAATACGGCGATGTTCCTTCAGCCGGGCAAAATAGCGTTCAACGGCATTACGCTTTTTGTACCACCGAATATCAAGTTTTCGGTGGCTATCCGTTCTGACAGATTAAACGGCTATTTGTCCTTTTTAAGTATTGCCTTGAGTGCAGCGATATTGGCTTGTGCGCCTTCGGCTTCTTTTAAGCGACGGCGCTGTACTGCAAAGCGGTCAAACTCCAATTTTGCCTTATCATCTGCGTCTTTTTTGGAGATTTTCCCGGCACCGCTTAAAACATCCCGATCGTTAAAACTCAAGAACTGGTCAAGCTTATCGGCCCAGTCCTGCAAGAATACCTGCTTGCGGCGTAAAGCCTGGTCTTCGGCAAAATCGAGCCACATATTGACGATACGATTGAGCTCTTTGATTTCGTCTTCACGTAGGTAGTTCTTTGCAATAGTGACGTCTGTCTTGCGTACTTCATCGCCTTTATAGCTGGTCAGGCCCATATCCGGTTTACTGGCATCTACACGGCGGGCGATAAGCTCAGCGGCCGTCATATGCGTGCAGGCATAATGCAGCTTGTTTTGGATGGTTTGAAAGAAACGGTTAGTCTCTTGGTTGGATGGCTCGTAGTCGGCGGCCATAGTAAAGATTTCTTTCACCCGCAGATAAACACGTCGCTCACTGGCTCGGATATCGCGAATGCGTTCCAGCATTTCATCAAAGTAATCTGGCACAGCGGAATGACCAACGGGCGGGTTTTTCAGGCGCTCGTCATCCATGACGAAGCCCTTAATAAGGTACTCTTTCAGTATTTGTGTCGCCCATTGGCGAAACTGTGTGCCACGTTGTGAACGAACCCGGTAGCCTACCGCTAGAATTGCATCGAGATTGTAGTGATCAATTTCGCGAGATATTTGACGAGTACCTTCTAATCGAACTATCCGGAATTTCCGGATAGTTGCGTTTTGTACAAGCTCACCTTCATTGTAGATATTGATCAGGTGCTCATTAATTGTGCGAACATCTTTATCATAAAGTTCTGCCATTGCAGCTTGAGAAAGCCACAACGTATCGGACTCAAAACGACACTCAACGCGCGTTTGACCGTCAGCACTGGTGAAGAGAACAAACTCACCTTGTGGTGCTTGAGGTGTGCTATCTGCCATTTAATCAACCTCTCTGCGTTATTGAGTGGCTCTACTACGCTGTATCATCATGTCAAAAATCAGTGTATTGATCGGTTTTTTCTTGCCGGTTAGCTACTCTTCGCGGCTAAAGATACCTTGCCAGCGACAAAAGGCATTGCGATGCCTGTCGGTCCATTGTGTGCAGATGACGTAGGTTTTGTCTGCTCGCTGGGCCACTTTGGTGGTTGAGTAGCGGTTTCGCTCTTTGGCATCTTTGGCCGCACTGCGAATGTCTTCTGGCCTAAGTGATTTGGCAAGCTTCAGCACAGGGAATGAAAGTCCAAAGGTGTTGCGACAATAGGTCAACTGAGTGAGGTTTTCTATTTCACTTAGAGGTAAGTTGTTCTCAACCAAGTCATGAATCACCTCTGTGATCTCGGCGTTGGTGATTTTGCTCTGTGATGACCCCTCTGGCTGGGTTTCACTTTCAAGGGCAACAGAAAAGGGAAAACCTTTGGACTGAACAGATTTTGCCAAAAACACGTTGATCGCTTGCTCAATGGGCAATCCGAGTTTTGCAAAAATATCTGTCGCTTTTTCAAGTAATTGATTATCTAGCTTGGTGACTTTCATGTGACAAACAAAACCTACAAATTGTAATTTTTGTATATTATCGGTTTTGCATTCTTACGGCTAGCGATGAAGTTAAAAAAATGGGAAATAATGAAAGGTGTACTACCGGAGAACAGATTATATTGCCAAGTAAACATCTAATTTATAAGAAGTCCAAAGCGTTGAGTGTCATGAGATTTGTTATGCCAATACTTGGTATTGAAGTCATGACTTTGCTGCATTTGCATTATGGATATAAATTATTTGTAATAAAAACGCCGGTTCAGCATGAGACTGAACCGGCGTTTTTTATTGAGTCAGCCGTGTTACCTGTTACCCTGCTCAGGCAGGCATTGCTTCCAGCGGAATAATCGCGCCGCGATACTGGATGACGGTGCTGGCGGTGAGATGGCCGCGTTTGGCGGCATCCTGCGCGCTGCCGCCGTTCAGACGCACGGACAGGTAGCCGGCGCTGAACGAATCGCCCGCCGCCGTCGTGTCGACGACTTTTTCTTTGGGCAGCTTTATCGCCGGGACTTCCTGCAGCGGTTCGCCCTGGATCGACACCAGGCAGGAGTCTGCGCCGCGTTTGATCACCACTTCCGTCACTCCGGCGCTATGGGTGCGTTTCAGCACCTCGTCCACCGGCAGTTCGCCCCACAGCATATCTTCGTCGTCCAGCGTCAGGAACGCGATATCCGTGCAGGCCAGCATATCGCTGTACGATTGACGGGTTTCTTCTTTGCTCTGCCACAGGCGCGGGCGATAGTTGTTGTCGAAAATTACCTTGCCGCCGTTGGCGCGGCAGGCGTGCAGCACCGTCAGCAGGCGCGCACGGCTGGCTTGATTCAGGATCGCCAGGCTGATGCCGCTCAGGTAGATGTAATCGAACTGCGCCAGTTGCTGACTGATGGTGTCGGCATCCGGGCTTTCCAGCCAGTAACGGGCCGCGGCATCGTTACGCCAGTAGTAAAAGGTGCGCTCGCCGGTGGCGTCGGTTTCGATGAAATACAGCCCCGGCAGTTTGTTGTCCAGACGTTGGATCAAGTCGGTTTTGACCCCTTCCTTTTGCCAGGCAGCCATCATTTCGCTACTGAAGGAATCGGTACCCAGCGCGGTGACGTAATGTACGCCAAGCGCGTCCGGTTTTACCTGACGGGAGATGTAGACGGCAGTGTTGAGGGTATCGCCACCAAAACCGCGGTTGAGATCCGCGCCTTTCTGTGACAGTTCAATCATGCACTCGCCAATAATCGCAATGTTCTTCGTCGTCATGACAGCTGACCTGTAAAAAGAGAAGGTGAACCAAACGGAAACTAGCGCCAGTCTCAACATTACGCAGCATGGAGTCAATAGCGATGAAACGATGTTTTATTTTTTCATGATGTGGATCGGGAAAACCGTTTGTAATCCCGATCCTTAGCGGACTGTTGCCTATTGATACGTTGTGTGTCCGGTTATGAAGCCTGCTGGCGGCGCTCGGTGACGCTCTGTCCGCCAATGCCCCAGTTGTCGGTTTCCACCTCATCAATGATGACCACGGTCGTGGCCGGATTTTTTCCCAGCGTATCTACCAGCAGCTGGGTTACGCCGGCAATCAGCTGCTTTTTTTGTTCGGCGGTGGCGCCGTCTTTGGTGATGCGAATGTTGACGAAAGGCATGGTCGCTCCTGTTGATGGACTATGGGGGTCAGGCGTCGGGCAGCGGCGCCCGCGTGTTGGTATCGGTTTTCGGGTCCGCCGTGGCGATCCAGGCGGCGCAGAATAGCGTCAGGCGGGCAAAGAAATAGAAAAACGTCATCAAGCCGATGACGGAACCAAACGCGGCGCCGGAAGGCGATGTCGCCAGTTGAGGCAGCGCCACGGTCATGGCGAACTTCAGCATTTCAAAGCCGATGGCCGCCATCAGCGTGCCGCGCAACAACGGTCCGCGCCGGGGGTTATGGCGCGGCAGCACCCACAGTATCCACAAAAACAGCAGATAGTTGGCGAAGATGGAGATAGACAGCGCAATCAGCGTCATCACCGGGCGCAACCAATCAATGCCGTCCAGACCCAGGGCCCGGACGATCGTCGCCTGCGCGCTGCCGGCCACCGAGGTGAGAAACAGCGTGATCACCAGCGCCAGCAGCAGCCCGATCAGCGACAGAAAATCCCACAGGTAGCGCAGATAGATTTTCTCTTCCTCGTGCGGCTGGCGCTCCCACACATCGCGCGACTGGGCGTGAATCGCCTCCCGCAGGTTGCCTATCCAGTTTACGCCGGAATAGAGCGCGATCAGCAAACCGGTCAGCCCGACGGTGGTGCGCTGTCGTACCGCGGTATTAACGGTGTTCTTCAGGGTGCGGGCGAGACTCGGGTCGCTGATGCTGTTGACGATACGGTTGATGAGACCGGTCAGCAGGTCGGGGTTGGAAGCCAGCACAAACCCTGCCGTGGCGAACGATACCATCAGAATCGGAATCAGCGACAGAAACGAAAAGTAGGTGATGGCGGCGCCGAACTGGTTGCCCATCCGGTCGTTAAAGCGGTCTCCCGCGCGGATAAAATGGGCGACAACGGGCACCGACCTGATGCGGTGCAGCCAGCCTGCTAGGTACCCGAACCGCTGACGGGAAGCGCCGGATGGCGTGTCCTGTTCGGTCGAGGGGCGTGGCTGGTTGAGCTTCACAGGCATGCAATCTCTCCTGACGACGTATCCCGTTGAGTATAACGCAGGCGCGGTTCTGTCATATAAGCGTAAAAGAGGTCATATAAGCGTAAAAGCGCAGAGGTCAAAGTCGTATGACGACGCACGCTAATTGGTGCTGAAAGACGCAAGTGTCTTGTTTATACTCAGAATCTCACAATGTCTGCCGCGTTCGCCTGTCGACGCGACCCGTAAGCGAGCCGATTTCTCCATGCCAGCTTCCACACCGCCTGTGTCTACGCCGCCCAAGCCCTCTCCCGGCGGCTTGCGTCTAAACTTGCGCATCATGTCCGTAGTGATGTTTAACTTTGCCAGCTATCTGAATATCGGGTTGCCGCTGGCGGTGTTGCCGGGCTATGTGCATGAACAGCTTGGGTTCAGCGCCTTCTGGGCCGGGCTGGTGATCAGTCTGCAGTATTTTTCTACTCTGCTCAGTCGCCCGCGAGCCGGTCGTCATGCGGATGAGAAAGGGCCGAAGCAGGTGGTGGTGTTCGGGCTGTCCGGCGTGCTGCTGAGCGGCGTATTTTATGCGCTGGCGGCCTGGAATGACGGCTCGCCGGTGCTGGCGCTGGCGCTGTTGTGCGTCGGCCGTCTGGTGCTGGGCATTGGGCAGAGCTTCGCCGGCACCGGCGCAACCTTGTGGGGCGTCGGTGTAGTCGGGTCGCTGCATATCGGCCGGGTGATTTCGTGGAACGGCGTGGCGACCTATGGCGCGATGGCGATTGGCGCGCCGCTGGGGGTGTGGATTTATCATCTGGGCGGGTTGTGGCTGCTGTCGATCGTGATCGTGCTGGTGGCCGGCGCGGCGATTCTGCTGGCGTTGCCCCGTCCGGCGGTGACGGTGATGCCGGGCAAGAAGCTGCCGTTCCGCGAGGTGCTCGGCAAGGTCTGGCTGTACGGCGTGATTCTGTCGCTGGCGTCCGCCGGGTTCGGCGTGATCTCGACTTTTATCACCCTGTTTTACGCCAGCCGTCAGTGGGACGGCGCCGCGCTGACCCTGAGCCTGTTCAGCTGCGCCTTTGTCGGCACCCGGCTGTTGTTCCCGAATGTCATTAACCGTTTTGGCGGCCTGCGGGTCGCGCTGGCCTGCTTTCTCGTAGAGGGCGCCGGTCTGGTGCTGGTATGGCTGGCATCGCACCCGCTGATGGCGGAAGCGGGCGCGTTTTTTGCCGGCGCCGGATTTTCGCTGGTGTTCCCGGCGTTGGGCGTGGTGGCGGTCAAGGCGGTGTCGGCGCAGAATCAGGGCAGCGCGTTGGCGACGTACACTATCTTTCTGGATTTGTCGCTGGGGGTGGTTGGGCCGGCGGCCGGCGTCATGATGGCTTATACCGATATCGATGCCATTTATCTGGCGGCGGCGGGGCTGGCGCTGGCTGGGCTGCTGCTGACGGTACGGTTGTATCAGCGCGGGTTGCGCGACGCGAAAGCGGTGTGAACAGAATCCCGCCGACAACCGTTGTCGGCGCGGCGGGGATGACGCTGTGTGGGGATCAGTTCAGCTTCAGCGAGCTGATTACCTTAGCGGCGTCGGCCTGCGCCTGCTGCAGATTATCCGCCGGCAGCGTGATTTGCAGCGTCAGCAGACGATTGTCCGCTTTTGCCAGCACGATGGACGAAAACGCTTTCTGCCCGTTGCTGGTCAGGACGCTGTCCAGTTGCTGAATCTGATGGCCGTTGATCTCGGCGGTTTTGTTACCCAGTACCTGAAGGTTGGCATCGCGCCCGCGCTGCTGCTCTTCAAGACGTTGACCCAGAGCCGGCAGATCCAGCGGCGTGTCATCACCCACAATCACGATGATGGCTTTCTGGCCGCTCTGATCCGCATAGACGTGCATGTTGTTGTTCTGATTGCCCAGTTTGCCGCTCTGATCGCTCAGGCCGTCCGGCAGGGTAAAGGTCAGTTTGCCGGAGAGCAGGGACACGTTCTGCGCTGTGGTTTTCTCCGCTGCGGGGCTGGCGGCCGGCGCGTTGGTTTTCTTATCGCTGTTGCCGTCGCAGGCGGCCAGCGTGGCGGCCAGCAGACCAATACCGATATATTTCGCTAAATTTGGCATGGGTATCCTTTCTTTATCACGAACAAAAACAGAAGTGGCGCTATGGCACCTGATTCGGGGCGTAAAAACAAGCGTTTTGTTATCACGGTCCCTGTCTTGCACCCGAATCAGGTGGGGGAGGGCAATTTTTCCGGTTATTCCGAAACCCTGTTTATGAGCGAAAACAGCGTATCAGGCGGTTTGATCCTGGTACGGCGCGTTGTTCCCCGGCTGGCTCAGACGGCGCAGCAGCATGTTAAGCAGTACGCCGTACATCGGCAGGAAGAAAACCAGGTTGATGGCGATCTTGAAGAAATAATCCACCGTAGCGATTTCCATCCAGTGCGTGGCCATGAACGGATCGGTGCTGCGATAGAAGGCGATAAAGAAGAACGCCACCGTATCGCTGAGGTTGCCCAGCACCGCGGAAGCGGCCGGCGCCGCCCACCAGGCTTTGAGCCGGCGCAGACGGTTGAAGACATGCACGTCGAGAATCTGGCCCAGCACATAGGCCATCAGGCTGGCGGCGGCGATACGCGCCACCATCGGGTTCACCTGGCTCAGCGCGCCAAACCCCTGCCATTCGCCCTTGTAGAATAGGGACGAAACCAGATACGAAGCGATCAGCGCCGGCACCATCACCGTCAGAATAATGCGGCGTGCCAGCGGGGCGCCGAAGATCCGCACGGTCAGATCGGAAGCCAGGAAGATGAACGGGAAAGTAAATGCGCCCCAGGTGGTATGAAAGCCGAAAAGCGTAATTGGCAGCTGAACCAGATAGTTGCTGGAGATAATCACCAGGATGTGAAAGAGGGATAGCCAGCACAGCGCTGTCAGCCGCTGTTGTGCGGAAAACTGAAACATAATGTGACCTTTTTTTGGTTATTGGGGTGAGGGAACCCAGACAAATTGCCTCGTTATACCCGTCATACTTCACGTTGCGGCATGACTCGGCCCACATACATGGCCTTACCCCCGAAGGGCCAACGCAACTCGAGTTATTTAGGGTATCTGCGCCTTTTTAACGCTAACGTGTCGGCATCATACCGCGTTGTTGCGGCTTTGCAATCGTTAGGCGATGTCTCAATTATGCGTGTAATTAGCGCAGGCTCAACTGACCGCGATCAAGGCGGAGGGCGCCTAAAAGGGAGAGACATTCACTGCCGTCACGCGTTATTCGCCGCTTATTGCGGCCTGCTAAACCGCGCGGCTTGCCCCCCTTTGCGGGAAGCGTAAACTAAGCCGCAATTTGTTCGACAATCGTTAATGAGACGCTGAATGACCGATATGTTCGCCAATCCGGACCGCACTCTGGATGCTCAGGGGCTACGCTGTCCGGAACCGGTAATGATGGTGCGCAAGACGGTGCGCCAGATGGAGGCGGGGCAAACCCTGCTGATTATCGCCGACGATCCGGCAACCACCCGCGATAT
Source organism: Dickeya fangzhongdai (assembly GCF_002812485.1). NCBI lineage: Bacteria > Pseudomonadati > Pseudomonadota > Gammaproteobacteria > Enterobacterales > Pectobacteriaceae > Dickeya > Dickeya fangzhongdai. The sequence continues at coordinate 4,810,848 of NZ_CP025003.1, read as the reverse complement.
CCCCGGCTTTTGCCGTTATATGGAACATGAGCTGCTGGCGCAGATGACCGAGCAATTGCCTTATCGTTACCTGCTGCGCAAAGGCGCGTGAGCACCGGCTTACGGCCCTCCGGCCAATCCGGAAGGCCGCTGTCGCTAGACGTAAAGCGAGCGTACTATCAGGAAGTGGCCGCCAAAGTAGCAGATGGCGACCAGCGCCTGATGGGCGCGGAAGTTCACGCGGAAGTGGTTCACCAGCCAGATGGCGTGGCCGGCAAATAACAGCAGCGTACCCACCAGCAGCGAGAAGTTGGATTCGTTGCCCAGCGCGAAGTAGTGTTCCCCCGCCACCCACGCCATGAAGGCGGTCACCAGCACCAGCGAGGTGACCGTCAGGCGCTCGGCTTCCAGCCGCGACCACAGCAGTGCCAGCAACAACGCCGACAGAATAATCAGCGCCAGCGGCAGCGGCCAGAAAAACCCCAGCGATGGCCGGGAGGCGAAAAAGCTGATGGTGTAGAGCAGGTGCGACGCCAGATAGGCCGACAGCGCGAACCGCAGTTTATCGCCGGAGAGCTGCATCAGCGCGTCGCCGACCAGCGTCGCGGCCAGCCCCAGCACCACCAGATAACCGGGGATGCCGAGCATCGGCGTTTGCCAGACCATCAGCATCATCAACAGCAGGGTGACGGGTTTAAACAGCCAACGCTGCCAGGCCGGACCACGGTAACTGGCATCGACATACAGCCAGCCGGAAAAAAATACGGCAATAAAAGACCAGAGCATACAGTGTCCTTAAACGTGGTGAATCGGGTGGAACTCCGCCATGCGGCGAAAGTCGGCGCACCGTCTTTTCTTGCTGACGTACCCGGCAATGTTTGTTATCCCAGCGGGCGCAGCCAGCCTAAGTATAGTAGGCGGATCCTGCGCGGATTCGTTCCGACAGCGCGTCTCCGTCCGCGCGGGGCTGCGGGTCGCCGGGCTTCATGCTATGTTAGCGGCCAGTTTTTGTGACGGAATAATGATACCCGGCGGTCTGTCGGAGGAGACGAACCTTTAATGAGCAATGAACCCGTACTTTACCGCATTCAGTTCATGAATAACGGCAAGAACTATCAGCTGTATGTGCGCGAGCTGGTGCAGAGCAATCTGTTCGGATTTATTGAAATCGCCGACTTTGTTTTCGACAACCCTTCCGCCGTGCTGGTTGACCCGACCACGGAAAAACTGAAAACGGAGTTTGCCGGCGTCGATCGCAGCTATATTCCGCTGCAGGCGGTGATTCGTATTGACGCCGTGACCGGGCGTGAACGCGATAGCGCGCGTATTTCGGAACTGGGCGACAACGTTACCCATTTCCCTTCTCTGCCAGGTAAGAAACCCTGACCTGTCCGGCGGCGCTTTGCGGTATCGCGTCGCCGTTTCCCCGGATTGCGAGTCTGCCGGTCAACGCCGTTTGCGCGGTGGCGTCGGCTGTTTGCGCTGCCAGTCCAGCAATTCAAATACCCCGAACAGGAAGATGCGCAATTGCAGCAGCCCGCTGAGCGGCGGCGCGTCTTTGGGCTGGCTCGCTTTGAGCAGCAGGAACTGCACGCCGTGCATCAGCAGCATGAATCCCATCGCCAGGATCATGAAAATATTCAGCGGGCGGGGAAAAGGGTGAATCAGGTTCATAACCAAAAATCCCCATACGCCCAACATCAGTAGCCGGCCAAGGTTAATCCAGATGCTCATCGTTGCCTCCTGGGGTCGCGTCGGATGCGTGACGGATATAAAGACGGTAGGAAACCTGCCCCGCGGTTTTTTCCCGATGCAGCGTCCAGGTGGACGGGATGGCTAGCGTGCGGTTTTCCGCTTCAGTTTCAATATAGATCCAGGCTTCCTCTGCCAGCCAGTCGCCGGCTTCCAGCAACCGCAGCGTATCGTCCAACAAACCGCGGCGAAACGGCGGGTCGAGGAACACCACGTCGTAAGGCTGCGGAGCCGGTTTAGCCAGCCATTGCAGCGTATCGGCATTCGCCACTTCAGCGTTGTCGGCGCGCAGCAGCGACAGGTTCTGCGTCAGTTGACGCGCCACATTGCGTTCGGCTTCCAGCAGCGTGGCGTGAGCGGCATAACGCGACAGCGCTTCCAGCCCCAGCGCGCCGCTGCCGGCGAAACAGTCCAGACAGCGTGATTGCTGAATCACCGGCGCCAGCCAGTTGAACAAGGTTTCGCGTACGCGGTCGGTGGTGGGGCGCAAACCGGGGCTGTCCGGCACGGGGAGTTTTCTGCCGCGCCACTGACCGCCAATGATGCGGATTTGACCGGGTGCGGATGTCGCTTGATGTTTTGCCATAGCCTGTATTTTGCTGAAATGAGGTACCGGCGGCGGCCCGCCGGATTTGATGAGGCGTTATTCTAACGGCGCCAGCCGGTGTAGCAAATGTAAAGATGCAGTTAATGGGAGACGGCGCGGAAAAATCCCTCAAATCAGTGGACATAGCCTGGGTTTGACACACCTGGTTACGGAGATTGTCGCCCTCCCCGGTGGTCCGGCGCGTGTTGCTGGCGGCGGGAAAGTGTTAAACTCGTTGTTTTATTGACTTCTATTGGTTATTGATTAGCCGCACTGGGTGGCAGGAGCGCAATTACACGATGGCGAAAGAGAAAAAGCGCGGATTTTTTTCCTGGCTGGGGTTAGGACGTCAGGACGAGGATAAAACCGAACAACCGCAACCGTCACCGGAAGCGCCGCAGGCGGATGACGCAACGCCCGCCGCTCCGGAACCGGCGCAGCACACGAGCGATGAAGCGCCGGAGCAGCCGGCGCTGAATAGTACGTTGGCTGAAACCGGGGAAACGCCGCCGCCAGAATCGCAACCGATTGAGGCTGAGGCGGAGGTACCGCCGACGCCGGTCGAACCGCCGGAAACGGTAGCAGAGGCGGCCGCGCCCGTCGCTGAACCGCAGACAGACGCGGAAGCGGAAGACGATGTCGAGTCCGAGCCCGAAACGGTGATTGCTCCGGCTGCGCCGGTGGTGTCGCAGGAGCAGGAACGCCCGACCAAAGAGGGTTTTTTCGCTCGCCTGAAACGCAGTCTGGTGAAAACCCGCCAGAATCTGGGGTCCGGATTTGTCGGGCTGTTTCGCGGCAAGAAAATTGACGACGATCTGTTTGACGAGCTGGAAGAGCAACTGCTGATTGCCGACGTCGGGGTGGAAACCACCCGTAAAATTATCGATCGGCTGACCGAGCACGCCAGCCGCAAGCAACTGAAAGACGCCGAAGCGTTGATTGCGTTGCTGAAAACGGAAATGAGCGACATTTTGGCGAAAGTGGATGCGCCGCTGGATATCGACAGCAAGACGCCGTTCGTCATTTTGATGGTGGGTGTCAACGGCGTGGGTAAAACCACCACCATCGGCAAACTGGCGCGGCAATATCAGGCGCAGGGCAAGTCGGTGATGCTGGCCGCGGGCGATACCTTCCGTGCGGCGGCGGTGGAGCAGCTGCAGGTGTGGGGCCAGCGCAATAATGTGCCGGTGGTGGCGCAGCATACCGGCGCGGACTCCGCCTCGGTGATCTTCGATGCGCTGCAGGCCGCCAAAGCGCGCGGCGTCGACGTGCTGATCGCCGATACCGCCGGGCGTTTGCAGAACAAATCGCACCTGATGGAGGAGTTGAAGAAGATCGTGCGCGTTATGAAGAAGCTGGACGAAAACGCGCCGCACGAAGTGATGCTGACGCTGGACGCCAGCACCGGTCAGAACGCCGTCAGTCAGGCCAAACTGTTCAACGAGGCGGTCGGACTGAGCGGCATCACGCTGACCAAACTGGACGGCACCGCCAAGGGCGGGGTGATCTTCTCCATCGCCGACCAGTTTGGCATTCCCATCCGTTACATCGGGGTGGGGGAAAGTATCGATGACTTAAGGCCGTTCAAGGCGGATGATTTTATTGAAGCCCTGTTTGCCCGTGAGGATTAAAACGGATGATTCGGTTTGAGCAGGTCAGTAAGGCGTATCTCGGCGGCCGTCAGGCGTTGCAAGGGGTGGACTTTCATATCCGCCCGGCCGAGATGGTATTTCTGACCGGTCACTCTGGCGCGGGGAAAAGTACCCTGCTGAAACTGATTTGCGGGATTGAGCGCCCAAGCGCGGGCCACATCCTGTTCGGCGGTCACGATATCAGCCGCCTGAGGAAAAGCGAGGTGCCGTTTCTGCGTCGGCAGATCGGCATGATCTTTCAGGATCACCATTTGCTGATGGATCGCACGGTGTATGAAAACGTCGCCATGCCGCTCGTTATCGCCGGCGCCAGCGCCGAAGATATCCGCCGTCGGGTGTCGGCGGCGCTGGATAAAGTCGGGCTGCTCGACAAGGCGCGCAGCTATCCGATTCAGCTCTCCGGCGGTGAGCAGCAGCGCGTGGGTATCGCCCGCGCGGTGGTGAACAAACCGGCCGTGCTGCTGGCGGACGAACCGACCGGCAACCTGGATGATGCGCTGTCCGAAGGCATTCTGCGCTTGTTTGAAGAGTTTAACCGCGTGGGCGTCACGGTGTTGATGGCTACGCACGATACCGGGCTTATCGCCCGCCGCCATTACCGGGTGCTGACATTGTCGCAGGGGCGCATGCTGGGAGGTCACGATGGCGAATAATACCCGCGCGCAGCGAGCCGGAAGCAAAACCCGCTCTCTGCAAGGCGGCTGGCAGGAACAGTGGCGTTATGCCTGGGCCAATACGCTGCGCGATATGCTGCGCCAACCGCTGGCGACATTGTTGACCATCATGGTGATCGCTATTTCGCTAACGCTGCCCAGCATCTGCTATCTGGTGTGGAAAAACGTCAGTCAGGCGGCGTCGCAGTGGTATCCCACGCCGCAACTGACGGTGTATCTGGACAAATCGCTGGACGACAACGCCGCCGAAGCGGTGATTGGCAAGATCAAGGCGGAAGAAGGCGTAGACAAGGTTAATTACCTGTCCCGCAACGAGGCGATGGGCGAGTTCCGCAACTGGTCCGGCTTTGGCGGCGCGCTGGATATGCTGGAGGAGAATCCGCTGCCGGCGGTGGCGGTCGTCTCGCCCAAACTGAGTTTTCAGGATAACCAGACGCTCAACACCCTGCGCGATCGCATCGCCGCCGTTCAGGGCGTGGCCGAGGTCCGCATGGACGACAGCTGGTTCTCCCGTCTGGTGGCGTTGACCGGACTGGTGGGCCAGATAGCGGCTACCATCGGGATTCTGATGGTGGCGGCGGTATTTCTGGTGATCGGCAACAGCGTGCGGCTAAGCATTTTCAGCCGCCGCGAAACCATCAATGTGATGAAGCTGATCGGCGCCACCGACGGTTTCATCCTGCGGCCGTTCCTGCATGGCGGCGCGCTGCTGGGGTTCTGCGGTGCTATCTTGTCGCTGATTCTGTCGCAGGCGCTGGTGTGGAAACTGTCGAGCGCGGTGACGCAGGTGGCGGCGGTGTTCGGCACCACCTTCACGGTGCGCGGGCTGGGCTGGGATGAAACGTTATTGTTGATTCTGATCGCGGTGATGATTGGCTGGCTGGCCGCCTGGCTGGCAACGGTACAACATTTACGCCGTTTTACACCGGAATAATCTGTATTGACGCCCGGCGCGGGCGTTTTCTGGTATACTCTTCCCTCGTGATAGCGGCGAGCAGCGAGGGAAGCGTATTGCCAGCGTCTTCGATGCGCACCTTCCTTCATCACTCGCCAGCCTGCACCCCACGACGTCCATCTTGACAGGTAAAATAAGAGGGGCAAAAGTGGAACTTGTGCAGTCAATCACACTCTAACCAGAGTTAATCCAGAACTAGCGTTAATCCGGTTTTTGGGCACAGTAATTCTGTTTTTAGGCACAGAAAGTGCAGCAAAGATCGGTATGCTGTTCGATGATGCGCAACGATTTGAATGATCTATGAGAGGGGTGGAATGACCAAAGATATGCAAACTTTCGCCTTAGTTCCCCAGGGCAGTCTGGAAGGGTACATCCGTGCCGCCAATGCCTATCCGATGCTGACGGCGGAGGAAGAGCGGGCGCTGGCTGAACGGCTGCATTATCACGGGGATCTGGACGCCGCCAAGCAGCTGATTCTTTCACACCTGCGTTTCGTTATTCATGTTGCCCGTAACTATTCAGGGTACGGCCTGCCGCAGGCGGATCTGATTCAGGAAGGCAACATCGGCTTGATGAAAGCGGTGCGCCGCTTCAACCCGGATGTGGGCGTACGCCTGGTGTCGTTCGCCGTGCACTGGATCAAGGCCGAAATTCACGAATACGTGCTGCGTAACTGGCGTATCGTCAAGGTGGCGACCACCAAGGCGCAGCGCAAGCTGTTCTTCAACCTGCGTAAGACCAAGCAGCGTCTGGGCTGGTTTAATCAGGACGAAGTGGAACTGGTGGCGCGTGAACTGGGTGTGACCAGCAAGGATGTCCGCGAAATGGAATCCCGCATGGCCGCGCAGGACATGACGTTTGATCCGTCGCCGGAAGATGATGCGCAGCCGGGCCAGCCGATGGCGCCGATGCTGTACCTGCAGGACAAATCTTCCGACTTTGCCGATGGCATTGAAGAGGACAACTGGGAAACCCATGCGGCGGACAAGTTGTCCTATGCGCTGGAAGGGTTGGACGAACGCAGCCAGCATATTATCCGCGCTCGCTGGCTGGATGACGACAATAAGTCCACGTTGCAGGAACTGGCTGATCATTACGGCGTGTCCGCTGAGCGTGTACGTCAGCTGGAAAAGAATGCCATGAAGAAATTGCGGGCGGCCATTGAAGCGTAACGCAGGCCGCAGCTAACGCATTATTCATCGTAAACGACCGGGACAGCCGCAAGCCGCCCGGTCGTTTTGTTTTATCACCCGAAGTTTTTTTATCGCCGTCTGTCCTACGGGCGCCACTGCTTTTCCTGCTATTTATTTCTCTTCCTGATTAACGACATATTCCCAGCCGCCGGATACCGGATAGAAGCCGCAGGACTGCATGAATGTGTCCATCACCGCTTCGCTGACCAGCGCATGGTCGGCGGCGTCGAGCCACCATTCCTTAACGTCAGGGCAGGCGCGCAGCACTTCTTCCACCAGATACTTACCGACGCCATGCCGCCGGGTGGACGTTCTGACCTGCAGGTCGGTCAGTTCCGCGCTGTCGCTGTTATTGTCGATTTCGACGATGACGCCCGCCAGCAGATGGCCGTTAAAACGGGCGGCAAACAGACGATGCTCATGGTTCAGGTCGCGCTCCAGCGCGTCGAAATTCTGGTGTGGCCAGATATGGGCCAAATCATGCCTGTCCTGCTCGCTGATTTTTGTGAGGCGTTCAACCGAGAGTCTCATACGCGGGTGCTCCTGTTAATTCTTAAGAATATTGTAGCGAACCTGTAGAAAAAGGGTTGTGTAACTTTTTCTGTACGGTTATCAGGGAAAAAGGTTTCTCTGCCATTAATTTTTCGAGTAATCAATTATCTCTCAGTGGTAAAACCAGCATAACTGACTATTTTAGAAACAAAATACGGATTTTAAGAGCGGTATTTTATGCTGTTTACACCGTGTTTTACTGAGAATCCCAGTTGATTTACAGCATAAAACTCCTGTTTAATATCATGAATAATAAAGTCTTATTACAAACTATTGCTTATAATAGAGCCTAACTCGTTATTACTTATGAAAAAGTGCGAGTAATAGCGGTTGATGACAATAATTATAGCAATATCCAAAAATGACAGATGGGGTAAAACGGATGAAATTAAGCAAAGGTAACGCGCTGCTGATGGGATGCCTGGCAGCGGCGATGAGCCATGCGGTGAACGCTGCGGATATCAAGGTCGCGATCGTCGGAGCCATGTCCGGTCCGGTAGCGCAGTACGGCGATATGGAGTTTACCGGCGCCCGTCAGGCGATTGCCGATATCAATGCCAAAGGCGGAGTCAACGGCAACAAACTGGTGGGTGTGGAATATGATGACGCCTGCGACCCGAAACAGGCGGTTGCCGTCGCCAACAAGGTGATCAACGACGGTATCCACTACGTGATCGGTCATCTGTGCTCGTCGTCCACGCAGCCGGCATCCGACATTTACGAGGATGAAGGCGTAATCATGATTACGCCGGCGGCCACTGCGCCTGACCTGACTACCCGTGGCTACAAGCTGGTTCTGCGCACTACCGGTCTGGATTCCGACCAGGGCCCGACTGCGGCGAAATACATTCTGGAACACGTGAAACCGCAGCGTATCGCCGTGGTGCACGACAAACAGCAGTACGGCGAAGGCCTGGCTCGCGCCGTGCAGGACAGCCTGAAAAAAGCCAACGCCAACGTGGTGCTGTTCGAAGGGGTGACCGCCGGGGATAAAGACTTCTCCACGCTGGTGGCGCGCCTGAAGAAAGAGAACGTCGATTTCGTTTATTTCGGCGGCTACTACCCGGAAATGGGGCAGATTCTGCGTCAGGCGCGCGCTGCCGGCCTGACCACCAAGTTCATGGGACCGGAAGGCGTGGGTAACTCGTCGCTGTCCAACATTGCAGGCGCGGCGTCCGAAGGCATGCTGGTGACGCTGCCGAAGCGTTATGACCAGGTGCCGGCCAACCAGCCGATCGTCGACGCGCTGAAAGCCAGGAAACTGGACCCGACCGGCCCGTTCGTGTGGACCACTTATGCCGCGCTGCAGTCGCTGACCACCGCGATGCAACGTACCAGCAGCACCGAGCCGGCCAAGCTGGCGGCCGACCTGAAAGCCAAGTCCGTGGACACGGTGATGGGCCCGCTGAGCTGGGATGAAAAAGGCGACCTGAAAGGGTTTGAATTTGGCGTATTCGAGTGGCACGCAGACGGTACTTCCTCTCCCGTGAAGTAATTGACCGAATCCGTAATACTCCCAATACCGATGCCCCCTCAGCCGTCAGGCTGCGGGGGCAATGTCTAAGGTTAAGGTATGTCCGAGCAGTTCCTCTATTTCCTTCAGCAGATGTTCAACGGCGTGACGTTGGGCAGCACCTATGCGCTGATCGCCATTGGCTACACCATGGTTTACGGCATTATCGGCATGATTAACTTCGCCCACGGCGAGGTCTACATGATCGGTAGTTATGTTTCTTTTATCGTGATTGCCGCCCTGATGATGATGGGCATTGACGCCGGCTGGTTGCTGATCGGCGTCGCGTTCATCGCGGCGGTGGTGATCTCCAGCGCCTACGGCTGGAGCATCGAGCGTGTGGCCTATAAGCCGGTGCGCAATTCCAAACGGCTGATCGCGCTGATTTCCGCCATCGGCATGTCGATTTTCCTGCAGAACTACGTCAGCCTGACGCAAGGGTCGCGCGATGTGGCGCTGCCGAGCCTGATCCACGGCCAGTGGGTGCTGGGCGAAAGCAACGGTTTTGCCGCTACGCTTTCCTCCATGCAGCTCACCATCTGGATTGTCACCTTCCTGGCGATGCTGGCGCTGACGCTGTTTATCCGTTACTCCCGCATGGGGCGCGCCTGCCGCGCCTGCGCGGAAGACCTGAAAATGGCGAGCCTGCTGGGCATCAGCACCGACCGCGTGATTTCTTTGACCTTCGTCATCGGCGCCGTGATGGCGGCGGTGGCCGGGGTGTTGCTGGGCCAATTCTATGGCGTGATTAACCCCTATATCGGCTTCATGGCCGGGATGAAAGCGTTTACCGCCGCAGTGCTGGGTGGTATCGGCAGTATTCCGGGAGCGATGATCGGCGGTCTGGTGCTGGGTATCGCCGAAGCGCTGACCTCCGCTTACCTCAGCACCGAATACAAGGACGTGGTGTCCTTCGCGCTGCTGATTGTGGTGCTGCTGGTCATGCCGACCGGGATTCTTGGCCGTCCGGAGGTGGAGAAGGTATGAAACTGCACACGCTGGTTAATGCCGTTGTATCGGCGCTGGTGCTGCTGGTACTGGCCACGTTCGTGATGGGAATGCAACTGAGTCTGGATGGGACTCAACTGGTGGTGCACGGCGCGGAAAAAGTGCGTTGGTACTGGATCGGCGCCGCCTGCGCGCTGGTGTTCCTGTTTCAACTGCTGCGGCCTGCGCTGGCTCAGGGGGCGAAGAAAGTGTCCGGCCCCGGTTTTGTGCTGCCGAGCTTTGACGGCAGTACGCCGCGGCAGAAACTGCTGGCGCTGGCGCTGATCATCGCCGCGGTTGCCTGGCCGTTTGTGGTATCGCGCGGTACTGTGGATATCGCCACGCTGACCATGATTTACATCATTCTGGGCCTCGGCCTGAACGTGGTGGTGGGGTTGTCCGGTCTGCTGGTGCTGGGGTACGGCGGTTTCTACGCTATCGGCGCCTACACCTACGCGCTGTTGAGTCACTACTACGGTCTTGGCTTCTGGCAGTGTCTGCCGCTGGCGGGCCTGACGGCGGCGCTGTCCGGTTTCCTGCTGGGGTTCCCGGTGCTGCGGCTGCGCGGCGACTATCTGGCGATCGTCACCCTCGGGTTTGGCGAAATCGTGCGTATCCTGCTGCTCAACAATACCGGTTTCACCGGTGGGCCGAACGGCATCAGCCAGATTCCGAAGCCGACCTTCTTCGGTCTGGAGTTCAGCCGTTCGCCGCGCGAAGGCGGTTGGGATACCTTCCATCACTTCTTTGGCCTGACCTATGACCCCAGCGATCGCATCATCTTCCTGTACATGGTGGCGCTGCTGCTGGTATTGCTGACGCTGTTTATCATCAACCGTCTGCTGCGTATGCCGCTGGGTCGCGCCTGGGAAGCGCTGCGTGAAGATGAAATCGCCTGCCGTTCGCTGGGCCTGAGCCCGACCAAAATCAAGCTGACCGCGTTTACCATCAGCGCGGCGTTCGCCGGTTTTGCCGGGACGCTGTTCGCCGCCCGTCAGGGGTTCGTCAGCCCGGAATCCTTCACCTTCGTCGAGTCGGCCTTCGTGCTGGCGATCGTGGTGCTGGGCGGAATGGGGTCGCAGTTTGCGGTGATTCTGGCCGCCATTCTGCTGGTGGTGTCTCGTGAGCTGATGCGTGACCTGAACGAATACAGCATGCTGCTGCTGGGCGCCCTGATGGTGCTGATGATGATTTGGCGCCCGCAAGGGCTGTTGCCGATGAAACGCCCGCAGATGAAGTTGCAGATTGAGAAGAAGGAAGAGCAGGCATGAGTACGCAGCCATTATTGTCGGTCCGGGGCCTGATGATGCGCTTCGGCGGCCTGCTGGCGGTCAACAACGTCGAGCTGGATTTGCATCAGGGCGAGGTAGTGTCGCTGATCGGCCCCAACGGCGCCGGTAAAACCACGGTGTTTAACTGCCTGACCGGTTTCTACCGCCCCACCGGCGGCACCATTTTGTTGCGTGACCAGCATCTGGAAGGCTTGCCGGGCCAGCAGATTGCCCGCATGGGCGTGGTGCGCACCTTCCAGCACGTGCGTCTGTTCCGTGAAATGACGGTGATTGAGAACCTGCTGGTAGCGCAACATCAGCACCTCAAGAGCGGCGTGTTCGCCGGTCTGCTGAAGACGCCGGCGTTTCGCCGCGCCGAAGCCGACGCCCAGCAGCGCGCGGCCGTTTGGCTGGAGCGGGTGGGCTTGCTCGATCTGGCGAACCGTCAGGCGGGGAACCTGGCTTACGGTCAGCAGCGTCGGCTGGAGATCGCCCGCTGTATGGTGACCCGTCCGGAATTGCTGATGCTGGATGAACCGGCCGCCGGCCTGAACCCGAAAGAGACGGAAGAACTCAACGAGTTGATTATCGACCTGCGCGGCAACCACCAGGTTTCTGTCTTGCTGATCGAGCACGATATGAAGCTGGTGATGGGCATTTCCGACCGGATTTACGTGGTGAATCAGGGTACGCCGCTGGCGAATGGCACCCCGGCTGAAATTCGTAACAACCCGGATGTTATCCGTGCGTATCTGGGTGAAGGATAAAACGTATGTTGTCATTGAATCAGGTTTCTGCGCACTACGGCAAAATTCAGGCGCTGCATCAGGTGAGCCTGCATATCAATCAGGGCGAGATCGTGACGCTGATTGGCGCCAACGGCGCGGGCAAAACCACCCTGCTGGGAACGCTGTGCGGTGAGCCGCGCGCCTCGGAAGGGTCGATCGTTTTCGACGGCAAGGACATTACCGACTGGCAGACGGCGCGCATCATGCGCGAAGCTATCGCCATTGTGCCGGAAGGCCGCCGGGTATTTTCCCGCATGACGGTGGAAGAGAATCTGGCGATGGGCGGGTTCTTCGCCAGCCGCGAACAGTATCAGCAGCGCATTGCGCGCGTGTACGACCTGTTCCCGCGGCTGTATGAACGTCGCGTCCAGCGCGCCGGCACCATGTCCGGCGGCGAGCAGCAGATGCTGGCTATCGGCCGCGCGCTGATGAGCCAGCCGCGTTTGCTGCTGCTGGACGAACCGTCGCTGGGGTTGGCGCCGATCATCATTTTGCAGATTTTCGACACCATCCAGCAGTTGCGCGAAGAAGGCATGACCATCTTCCTGGTGGAGCAGAACGCCAATCAGGCGCTGCGTCTGGCGGATCGCGGTTATGTGCTGGAAAACGGCCGCGTGGTGCTGGAAGACACCGGCGATGCTTTGTTAGCTAACGAAGCCGTGCGTTCTGCCTACCTTGGCGGTTAAACTGCTTATGTACGACACCTTTATCGGGCCGGCCTCCTCCGGCCCGTTGTTCTATCATAACTTTTTCAAAAAATAAGTGAGACTCAACATGTCAACGGATGGGTTACTGGCGCAGCGCATGGCGCGCCTGAAAAGCTCCGCGATTCGTGAATTGCTCAAACACAGCAAAATGGACGGCGTGATTTCGTTGGCGGGCGGCATTCCTTCTGATGCGTTGTTTGATTTCCAGGGACTGAATGAAGCGACCCAACTGGCGATTACCGAGCAGCCGAAATCGGCGTTCCAGTATGGCCTGACCGAAGGCAGCCCGCTGCTGCGCGAGCGTATCGCCGAACTGTGCGCGCTGCGTGGCGTCCGCACGCAGGCGCAGGACATCGTGGTGACGGCGGGTTCTCAGCAGGCGCTGGATCTGGTGATGCGCGCCACCACCAACCCGCAGGATATCTTTGTGGTGGAGCGCCCGACTTATCTGGCGGCGCTGCAAACGCTGGAACTGGCGGAAGCGCAGGTGATGTCGGTGTCGTCCGACGAAAACGGCATGGTGGTGGACGAACTGGCCGCCCTGCTGGAAACGACGCGCATCAAGGGCGTCTACCTGGTGCCGAATTTCGGCAACCCCAGCGGCGTCACCCTGAGCGACGCGCGTCGTCGTCAACTGGTGGCGCTGGCCGCCCGTCACGATTTCCTGATCGTGGAAGATGACCCGTACGGCGAACTGCGTTTCACCGAAGAACGCCACGCCACCATTTATCAGCTGGCGCAGGAAGCCGGACACGCCGATCGCGTGGTCTATACCTCGTCGTTCTCCAAGATTCTGGCGCCGGGGCTGCGTCTGGGCTGGGCGATTCTGCCCGACTGGTTGCTGCACAAAGTGGCGATCATCAAACAGGCCGCCGATCTGCACGCCAGCTCGCTGTCTCAGACTATCGTGGAATACTATCTGGGAACCGGGCGTCTGCCGGCGCAGATTGACAAGATCCGTCAGGCTTACCGCCAGAAAGGCGAACTGCTGTCCGAACTGATGGCCAGTGAGCTGGGCGATGTGATCAGCTTCAACCAGCCGAAAGGCGGCATGTTCCTGTGGGCGCGTTTCCGTCAGCCGTTTGATACCACCGCCTGGCTGCAGAAAACGCTGGCGCAGGGGGTGGTGTTCGTGCCCGGCGAGTTCTTCTTCGCCGATCGGCCGGACCAGTCCACGCTGCGTCTGTCGTTCGCCACCGCGACCGAAGAGCAGATGCACGAGGCGGTCGCCCGCCTGCGTCGCGCGCTGTGATTGATCGTTGTAACCGATGACGATGATAACCGCTGCCATCCGGCAGCGGTTGTTCAGACGGCGCAAGATACTGGACGGGGCGCATGGCTACCGTCGGCAGGCTGCGGCGTCGCGATGCGGTTAACCAGCCGGCCAATCCCGCCGATCTCCACTTCCACCACGTCGCCTTCCCGCATAAACAGCGGCGGCGTGCGCTTTTTCCCAACTCCGCCGGGCGAGCCGGTAATAATCACATCACCGGGCGACAGCGGCGTGAAACGTGAAATGTATTCGATCAGTTCGGCGACGGAGCGCACCATATTGCCGGTGTTGTCATGCTGTACCCGGTTACCGTTCAGATAGGTGCTGATGCTGAGCCGCTGCGGGTCGCCAATCTCGTCGGCGGTGACCAGCCAGGGGCCGAAACCGCCGGTACGGCGCCAGTTTTTGCCGGAGGTAAACCAGCTGTACTGCATATCTCGCACCGAACCATCCATAAAGCAGCTGTAACCCGCCACGACATCCAGCGCCTTGTCGCGGCTGACGTTGTCGGCGTGTTTGCCGATGATCACCGCAAGTTCGCCTTCATAGTCAAACTCGTTGGTGGAGGCCGGCTTGAGCAACGGCTGCTGATGGCCGCACAGGGTATCGGCAAAACGGATGAACAGCGTCGGCGCGTCGGTCGTCTGTTCAAATTCGATACGCTTTTCCATGTAGTTCATGCCGACGCACAGGATTTTCGACGGCCGTTCGATGACCGGCAGAAACGTCACCTCATCGAGATGAAAATCTGCGGTGGCGCCGTGTTGCGGCAGGGTCGTCAGCGCATCGGCCCGCAGCAGCGCCGCCAGATCGGTAACGCGGCCGGACAGACGGTGGCCCAAATCGATTAGGCCCCCTTCGTTCACCAAACCGACGCTTTTCGCGCCGGTTTGCGGATTGATAAAACTTGCCAGTTTCATAGATGTGTTCCGTTGCTGAACACCGGGGCGACGCGCCGGGCCGGTAGCTCGTCGCGTGTCGCCCAACCGGTGTGGGACGTTATTTGATAAAGCGAATCTGCTCGTTGATGTCGGCGATCACCGGCACCTTGCGTTCGTTGTAGGTCAGCTTGTTTTTCTCGAACAGGTTATTGCCGTGCGTGTCGATGGAGATGATCAGCGGACCAAATTCCTTCACCCGGTTGACCCACAGGGTTTCCGGCATCCCCAAATCGCGCCATTGCGCGTCTTCGATTTTCTCCACGCAGGTGGCGGCCAGCACCGCGCAACCGCCGGGGAACACCGCGTGTACCGCCTTGAATTGCTGGCAGCCCGCCTCGGTGTTCGGCCCCATGCCCCCTTTGCCGACAATCAGTTTCACGCCGGTCTGCTCAATAAGTTCTTTTTCGAATTTTTCCATGCGCATACTGGTGGTTGGGCCGATGGAGATCATGTCGAAGGTGCCGTCGTCCTTTTCCACCACGATTGGGCCGGCGTGCAGAATAGCGCCGCCGCGCAGGTCAACCGGCAGTTCGCGCCCCAGCTCAATCAACCGGCGATGCGCCACATCGCGGCAGGTCACCAGCGTGCCGGTCAGGTAAACCACATCGCCGATATTCAGCTCAGCCAGGTCTTCGTCTTTGATGGGAGTGGTCAGAATCTTTTTCATAATACGGCACCTTCGTGAGACAGGATTTCATAGGACAGATCGGCGGAGAAACGGATGGTGCCGCGGCGATGCGCCCAGCAGCCGGTGGATACCGCGACCCCGATGGTGGAAGGGTGACGGGCGGAGGACTCGATGTTGACGCCCATCACCGACGATGCGCCGCCCAGCCCCTGCGGCCCCAGCCCAACCTGATTCAGCCCGTCTTCGAGCAGTTTTTCCATTTTGGCGGCGTCGGCGTTGGGGTGTGAGGAACCGACCGGTCGCAGAATGGCTTTCTTGGATAAGCGGGCGGCGGTTTCCACCGAGGTGGATACGCCCACGCCCACCAGCAGCGGCGGGCAAGCGTTCACGCCGTAGGAGGTGATCACATCAAAGACGAACTGGTTGACGCCTTCGTAGCCCTGCCCCGGCATCAGCACCTTGGCCGCGCCGGGCAGCGAGCAGCCGCCGCCGGCCATATAGACTTCAATGGTGCAGTGGTCGTCGTCAGGGATGATTTCCCAGTCCAGCCAGGGCACGCGCGAACCGGTATTGGTGCCGGTATTTTTTTCAATGAAGGTTTCCACCGCATTGTGGCGCAGCGGCGCTTTTTTGGTGGCTTCCAGCGTGGCCTGCTGTAACACGTGTTCCAGATCGCCGATAAACGGGAAGCGGGCGCCGACGGTGATAAAATATTGAATGACGCCGGTGTCCTGACAGCAGGGGCGGTCCAGCTCATCCGCCCGTTTCTGGTTTTCGAACATAGAGTCGTAGACCACTTTGGCCAGCGGGCTATCTTCCCTGGCTCGTAATTCTTCCAGCTTTTTAATGACGTCGGTGGGCAGCCGTTTGCCGACATAGCCGGTAAAACGGGTCATGACATCAATTAATTCCGATATGGATTCAGTATTCACAATAACCTCCGGGTGTAAGAGCCTAATGGGGCAGGCATCTAAAAATGCGTTAATGGCGCGATTCATCAGGCCATCGACGTTTTCATGACCTTACGTTTACGGCTGACTTCAATGAGCAGCGTTAACAGGGCGGACAATAAAAGCAGCGCCGCAATGGCATAGAGCGCGAGGGAAAAATCGCCGGTTTTTTCTTTTAACCAGCCGATAATCGCCGGGCCGAAGAAACCGCCCAGATTGCCGATGGAGTTGATGGCGGCCAGTCCCGCCGCGGCGGCCGGGCCGGATAAAAACAGTGACGGAATGCTCCACAATGGCGGTTTGCAGGAATAAATACCGATGCTGG
Source organism: Dickeya fangzhongdai (assembly GCF_002812485.1). Lineage (NCBI taxonomy): Bacteria > Pseudomonadati > Pseudomonadota > Gammaproteobacteria > Enterobacterales > Pectobacteriaceae > Dickeya > Dickeya fangzhongdai. The sequence goes on along the minus strand of NZ_CP025003.1, from coordinate 4,794,122 downwards.
CCAGCACCAGCGCCAGCATGGCGAAACCGAGGGAATGAACGGCGCCGGCCAGCACAAAGCCGAGGCTGGCGAGAATACAGGCGCTGACCACATGCCAGGTGCGCTCGCGGGTGGCGTCCGAATGTCTGGCCCAGAAAATCATCGCACCCACGGCAATGGCCGCCGGAATGGCGTTGATAAAGCCAATCTGCAGCGTGCTCAAACCGAAGGATTTAATAAACTGCGGCGACCAGATATTTAACGAATACAAACCGGCGGAGGTGCCGAAATACACCAGCGCCAGCGTTAATACACGAATATCCGTCAATCCTTTCAGCGCGCTGGTTTTGGTTTCACTGCTTCTGGCGGCCTTTTCTTCTTTCAGCGTTTTCACCAGCCATTGCGTTTCCTCCTCATTCAGCCAGGTATTTTTTTCCGGCTTGTCATTCAGATAAAAGAAGGTGAACCCGCCCAGCAGGATGGCGGCGACGGCGTCGAGCAGAAACATGAATTGCCAGCCGGTCATCCCCATCACGCCATGAAAACTCAGAATGGCGCCGGCCAGCGGCGAGCCCAACATGGATGAAATGGGCGCCGCCGCCATAAAAAACGCGATCACCTGAGCGCGGCGTTTGACCGGAAACCAGGTGCTGAGATAAAGAATAATGCCGGAAAAGAACCCCGCTTCCGCCACGCCGAGGAAAAAACGCAGAATATAAAAACCGGTAACGGTTTTTACCGATATCATGCAGGCGGCCACAATTCCCCAGCTAATCATAATGCGCGCCAGCCAGATACGCGGGCCGACTTTTTGCAAAATAATATTGGAGGGAACATCCGTGAAGAAATAGCCGATAAAAAACATGCCGGCGCCGATGCCAAATACCGTCGAGGAAAAACCCAAATCCTGATTCATGGTTAATGCGGCGAAACCGATATTGATACGATCAAAAAAAGCGATGAAATACGCGAACATGACAAAAGGCACTATTCGCCAGGTTATTTTTTTGAGTGCCGCACCTTCAAGGTCTTTTTTCATGATGCATTCCAGATTGATAAAAATAGGGTAATAAAAATGACGCCAGACAAGGCGACAAGGGTCATGGAAATAAGCGAGGTGACTATGCACTGGCGTGGAATGCCGATCATCCATCAGCGTTTATATAAATAATTCGTATAATTCGGCGTGGTGCGTGAGTGAGGGGGTAATAGAATGACGTCGATCAATGTTTCACGTATTTTATGCCTGATGATGACCGTATTTTTACGGTTGATTAAAAATAACATAACAGAATGCGCGTGAATCAATTTTCCATTCTGTGATAAAGATCAGCTATGACGCAAAGAACTATTCCCCAGCGGTTGTACAGAAAAAAAACAGCGTTATTATTTAGAGCCTATCCCAATAGGGCTATTTTACTTGCCATTTTGGCCCTGGGCAGTGCTCGAAATCCTCACGTACTACGTGTACGCTCCGGTTTACTCGCTGCGCTCGCCCGTTGGGCCGGACAAGTATTGTCCGTTCAACATGCGTTGCATGTTGTCTCCGCGCTGTCCGAGTCCAAACTGGCTGCGCCAATTACGCCTCTTGGGATAGGCTCTTATTCAAATATTTCACATAATCGCCTGAGGAAGAGAATGGAGCTTAACCAGCTGCGCTGTTTTATTGCCGTTGCTGAAACCCTGCATTTCGGCCATGCGGCTCAGCGGCTGGATATGCTGCCTTCCGCGCTGGGACGGCATATTCGTTTACTGGAGGAATGCCTGGGCACCCGGCTGTTTATTCGCTCGACGCGTAACGTGGCGCTGACGCCGGACGGGCAAACCCTGCTGGGAGAAAGCCGCAAACTGCTGGCTGACGCCGATGCGCTGGCGACCCGCTTTCGCTGTCAGGGAAGGGTGAACGCCAGCATTCTGCGCATGGGGGCGATCGATAGCGCCGCCATCGGCCTGATTCCGCATCTGCTGCACTTTTTTCGTCAGGCGTATCCCGAGGTAAATGTACAGATTCACGAAGATAAAACCTCCCGCCTGTTGCCCAGGCTGAAATCCGGTCGTCTGGACCTGATTTTTATCCGCCCTCCGGAGCGTCGGGCACCCTGGTTAACGACGCGCTTTCTGCTGTATGAAAACGTGGTGCTGGCGATTGCGGAACACCATGAACTGGCGGGGCATCAGGACGTCGGGATTCAGGATCTTGCCGCCCTGCCGTTGATTGTGCCTGACCGGCGCGCGCGGCCGCACAGCCATGATTTGACCATGAACCTGTTTAGCGACGCGGGGCTGAAGCCGAACGTGGTGCAAAAAGCGGATGAAAAACAGACCATTATCAATATGGTGGCGGCGGAGGTTGGCGGCGCGATCATGCCGCGCTGGGTATCCCGCATGTCGGTGCCGAATGTTCGGTTTATCCCCATTCGGCGTCAGGACGCCTCGTCATGCAAAGGATTGCCGCTGGCCGCCGCCTGGATGAGCGCCGGCAGCGATCCCGTGCGCGACAGCATGATTGCGATTCTGGAGCGCGAGCTGCCGTCGATTGCCCAGCAGTTCTGATGACGACGCCTTTTGGTTAGCGCACGGCAACCCGTAGTGTCGGTTGCCGTGCGACAGGCAGCGTTTTCAGTGTATGACCAACTGCTGACCGGCGACCGGCACCAATGAGTGCTCGTCCAGGGTGTCCAGCCGCTTGCGGGAAATCACGTCGTCCACCACAAATACGCTGATGACCTCCACCAGATGCGCCGCCTGATGATTCAGGTTGTCGGTAGCGCAGGCGGATTCTTCAACCAGCGCCGCATTTTGGTGAGTGACCTGATCCAGCTGGGCGATGGCGGTGTTAATCTGCGCGATGCCTTGCTGCTGTTCGTTGGTGGTAATGCCTATCTCGTTGATCAGTTGCGCCACCTGACGGGATTGTTCCATCAACTCGCTTATGGTGCTGCCCGCCAGATTGACCCGGTCGGAGCCGGTTTCAATTTTCTTCACGCTTTCGCCGATCAGCGATTTGATTTCGCGTGCGGCGGAGGCGGAGCTTTGCGCCAGCGAACGCACCTCGTGGGCGACGACCGCAAAGCCTTTGCCTTCTTCGCCCGCCCGGGCGGCCTCCACCCCGGCGTTCAGCGCCAGAATGTTAGTCTGGAAGGCGATATTGTCGATCAGGCTGATGATTTCGACGATCTGATGTGAGCTCTGGGTGATGTCCGCCATGGTGGCGACCACGTCTCCCACAACCTGATTGCCTTTTGAGGCAGTCAGACTGGCGGCGTTGGCCAATTCGGTCGCCAGCCTGATGGTTTCGACGTTATGGCTGACCGCGTTACTGATTTGCTCCATAGACGCCGCGGTTTGCTGCAGGCTGGCGGCCTGCTCTTCGGTGCGCTGGCTGAGGTCATTGGTGCCGGCGGCGATTTCATTGGCGCCCGAGGCGATCGCATGGCTGCTCTGGCTGACCTGCTCGACGATGTTGATCAACCCGCCGCGCATCTGGTCGATGGCGGCCAGCACGCTGCCGCTGTCTTTATCCCGTACTGGGATATTCGTGATCAGGTTGCCCTGCGCGATCTGTTGGGCGATGCTGGCGGCGTCCGCCGGTTCGCCGCCCAGCTTGCTTCTCACCTGATGGGTAATAAACCAGGCCACCAGACTGCCGATCGCCATTGCGATGATAGCCAGCGTCAGCATGGCTTGCCCGGCGTTATCCGCCAGCTGTTCCGAACTGTGCGCCAGGTCGGTGGTGGCGTTTTTCTGATAATTGATAATGTCATCAATGGCGTTGAAGACTTTATTTTGCGCCGGCTGGAATTCATTCAGAATAACCGCTTTTGCCTCTTCATCCCGGTTTTCCAGCGCCAGCGCTTCAGCCTTTTTCAAAGCCTGAATATTTTCAGGCCGTACGTTTTCCAGATGTTTCAATAATACTTTCGCATCCGGGGAAACGGTCATACTGCTGAATGTATTGATAATCTCCGTGCTTTTATCGATGGTTTCCCTGATGCGTTTGCTTTCCGCTTCCATTTGCGCCGTGTCGGTCATCATGACCATATTTCGAATGGCGTTGGCGACAATATTAATATTGTCTTTATAGGTATGGATAAGAACCAGTTTAACCAATCGGTTTTGCGCCAGCGTTTCGATATTTCCGCTTAACTGGTGCAATTGAAAACGACCGAAACTGGCGACCAGAAAGCCAATGATAATGACGGCGGCAAAGCTGATACTGAGCAGCGTGCCCAACTTCATCTTTTTGAATAAGTTCATAATATTCTTGCCTGTGTGTAAACGCCCGCGTGCACGATGGCGATGCCAGAACGAAAGGGGTATCACGCCGCCGTCGCTATTACGGTTAAGGCCTGACACGCCCGTTATTTATTGGGTTGTGACCCTTTTTTCCGGTGTTGTTGTTGCAGGTTGGTCGCCCCGGCATCCAACGGCAATATCCGCCCGCGGTTTGGAAGCTGGCCCCGCGAGTGCTGAATGTTTGCGTTCAATGACGAGGCGCAGACGCTGTACCATGCACGCCCGTTAAAGGATACCGCCACGCTACTGCTTTGGTCTGGTGCTGGACCCTCGCCTAAATCGGGCGAGAGCAAAAGAATGGATGCCGGCTTAGGCATACGTCACGCATCATTGCAGGCGCGGCCTGGATTCAGGCTTGTCGAACAGCGTCGCACTCGATCCGAACGACAGCGACAAGCGATGATTATTTGAACTACTCATTTGACTATGAGCGGCGTTTTGCCGTTTGTCTAATCGCCTCCCTGTGTATTTTTTTGTCAACAAGGCCGGGAAACGCTCCGGTAAAGTGACGCCAGCCCGGCGGGCGCGCCCAACCGCGTGCGTGGCGCCGTCCGACGGTTCACGCATATTTATGTTTTAACAGACCGCGGGCCTAAAGACGGCGGGCGCGGTGCCGTTATGTTTCAATATGTGTCAGAAAGATTCGGCCTGATGGTGTGTGACTACACCCTCCATGCTGAGTCTTTGCTGATGACTCATGACAGGCACTGCACAGGATTCCCGATGACTTCTCCCATCTCTTTCAACCGTTCTGCCGCGGGTACATCGGCGCAGAATGCCAAAACTGATACTGGCGCCGGTAGTACGACTCGTGCCGGCGCGCAAGCGGATGCTTCCCAGGAGCAACCGTCGGTTACCTCCGTGCTGGTGCAATTCAGCGACGAGGTTCGTAAACGGATTGATACCGCAATGCGGACCAATATGAGCAAAATGAACGATTTTGATCAGGATCTGGCGCGCGGACGCATCGAACAAATCAAACGGCGCATCCAGATGCTGAAGATGATGATGCTGTCGCTGGTCGGTCAGTCGGTTCCTCCTGGCGTGCTGCGCGAAATCCGCCAACTGGCCGCAGAGCTGGGCCAGGCGGCTAAAACCCTGAATGAAGGCGGGGGGAGCGGCGCGGCTAATACCGGAGCGGCGGGCGTGGCGGGCGGCGAAAATCAGTCCGGCGCTGTTGCTAACGGCAGTGGCGATACTTCCGCTTCCGCGCTTTCCGGGGCGATGGCGGTGTCCGCCGCGGGCGAGAGCGCGTCTGCCGAATCCGAGGGGGCGGGGGACGGTAGTGACCACGCAGCCGGGGCGTCAGCGGCGGCCAAAAGCGATGGGGACGCATCCGCGCAGGAGGCGGAGCAATTGCAGAGCGTGGCGGCCGCAATCACCGAACGGGGCGCCGGGTCGCAGCAGCGCAGGGCGGATGCGAAGTCGGTGCAGGATGCCGTCCGCGAGCTGAAATCGCTGCTGGCGATGGTGAAACATGCCAGCAGAAACGACGACAAAGAAGCCCAAAAACAGATTCAGGCCATAAATCAATATATTGCCGACACGGAGAAGACGGTTCAGTCGATGAGCATGACGGGAGGCGGAGTCAGCGTCGATCTGTCTGTCGGCCCCGCGGGTAATGTCTCGATTGATGTACAGGTCTGACGGTCGGGCGCGCAGCGTGGCTACGCACAATAATTCGGGGAGTCGGCGTTTTTCCTCCTCCCCGACGGCTTGCCCGATATGCCGCTTGCGCGGTGGGTTAGCGTGACGCCAGCGCCAGACGCCAGGCGGCGCTGTCATCGTGTGACCGCTGCGGCTGAACGGTGTGACTGGCGAGGACGAACACATTCATCAGTTGTACCAGATGACCAGCCTGAGCGTTCAGGCTGTCGGCGGCGCTGGCGGACTGTTCCACCAGTGCGGCGTTCTGCTGGGTGACCTGATCGAGCTGGCTGACCGCCTGATGGATCTGGCCGATGCCGGATTCCTGTTCTGAGGTGGTTACGCCGATTTCCTGAATCAATTCCGCGACATGATGGGCCTGAGAGACAATCTCTTCCATGGTGACGCCGGCGTGGCCGACGCGCTGCGAGCCGCTTTCCACCTTTTCCATGCTCTCGGTGATCAGTTCTTTGATTTCCCGGGCGGCGGAAGCGGAGCGCTGCGCCAGCGAACGCACCTCGCCGGCCACCACCGCGAAGCCGCGGCCTTGTTCACCCGCGCGGGCGGCTTCCACCGCGGCATTCAGCGCCAGGATGTTGGTCTGGAAAGCAATGCCGTCGATGACGCTGATAATGTCGCCGATTTTGCGTGAGCTGGTGGTTATCTCTTCCATAGTGCGAATGACGTCGCTCACCACTTCGCTGCCTTTGGCGGCCGTCTGGCTGGCGGTGGTGGCGAGCTGGGCGGCTTCGCGCACCGTGTCGCCGTTCTGGCGAATAGTCTGGCTGATTTGCTCCATCGAGGCGGCGGTTTGTTGCAGGCTGGCGGCCTGCTCTTCGGTGCGCTGGCTGAGATCGGCGTTGCCCATAGCAATCTGCTGCGAGCCGGTGGCGATGGATTCGCTGCTCTGGCGCACCTGACTGACGATATGGCTGAGGCTGTCGCGCATCGCGCGCATGGCGGCCAGCAGGCTGTGGTGGTCGCTGGTTTTCAGCATGACATCGACGGACAGGTCGCCCTGCGCCACCTGTTGGGCGATATGCGAGGCATAAGTCGGTTCGCCGCCCAACTGTCCTTTCACCCGGCGGGTGATCAGCCAGGCTACCACGGCGCCCAGCAGGGCGCTGATGGCGGTCACGATCAACAGCAGGGTGCCGGAGTAGCTGGCATCCGCCATGAAACGTTGCGACATGGCGATGGTGTCGTTCTTGTGTTCGGTGATCATGGTGTCCATCGCGTTGAACAGCACGGTCTGCGTGGTCAACAGGTCGCCCAGAATCAGCGTGCGGGCTTGTTCCTGCTGGCCGGACATGCTCAGTTCAATCACTTTCCGTACCGCATTGGAATAAGGCGGGCGCGCCTGATTAATTTGCGCCAGCAATTCGCGTGACTTTTTCAGCTTCAGTTTTTCATCCAACTGCCTGAGCAAGTCGTTGTTACGGTCGATGAGCTGCTCAAGATCGTGTTTTTCCTGAGCGAGGTGGGCGGCGTCGGTCTGTATGGCGCTTTCCCGAATAATGCGGGCGGCCGCATTCAGGTTGTCCTTAATTTCCTGCATGGCAATCAGGTTATTCAGGCGAATATTGGACAGGTAATCCAGATTATTGCCCACATGAATCAGCTGGCTGCGTCCGAAAATCGCGACGATAAAGCCTATCAGGATGACCAGTATAAAACCGGATCCGAGCATAGCGCCGAGTTTCATATTTTTTAGTATCTGCATCATGTGCCTTATTCTATTTTAGTGTTGCCGTCATGAATGGATTCGCATTCCTGGTGTGAAGCGAACTGTGCGTATTGGTCGTGATGGGCGCTGGCGACGAAAACGTTGCCGAAGCGATCCATAGCGGAAATAATCCGTCGCGAATTGATCTCAACCTGTTAGCGGTAGGTAACGAAATGATTTTTTAGTTAATTAACTTTTTAACAAAATGTATACGACAGCTGGTTGGTACGGTGAGCGGGGAAATAGGCGGGCAGGATAACGACAGGCCAGTGGTTGCCTGATAAAAATATCATCCACTAAAACATTTAACGTCGTTAAACATTATGGCTGATGAATGCGTCTGCATTGGCGGAAGGTAAAAAGAATATCGGCCGGCAGGGCAGCAATATTTCGGAATAAATATACCCGCCATACTTCATGTTGCAGATCCGTTGTTGCTCGCTCCAGCCACTTACCTGAGTAAGCGGCCGGGGATTTGCGGCGACGTAAATAATTCAGGATATATGCCGCCTGTATGGGGAAGTGGAATTCGTTTTCCGCTTCCCCACGGTATGAATCAGATCGGTAGGTTAGCGTGATGTCAGCGCCAGACGTAAATCGGCACGGGGAGGATACGCGGCGTGTTCGTCTTGCCGGTGATTTCCCGCGACCACAAATACATTCATCAACTGCACCAGATGGCGGGCCTGATCGTTCAGACTGTCGGCGGCGCTGGCGGACTGCTCCACCAGCGCGGCATTCTGCTGGGTGACCTGATCGAGCTGGTTGACCGCCAGATTAATCTGGCTGATGCCGGATTCCTGCTCGGTGGTCGTGACGCCGATTTCCTTGATCAAATCGGCGACGTGGCGCGCCTGCGTCACGATATCGTCCATGGTGGTGCCGGCGTGACCGACCAGTTGCGAGCCGCTTTCCACTTTTTCCATGCTCTCGGTAATCAGCTCTTTGATTTCCCGGGCGGCGGAGGCGGAGCGCTGCGCCAGCGAGCGTACCTCGCCAGCCACCACCGCAAAGCCGCGGCCTTGTTCGCCGGCGCGGGCGGCTTCCACCGCGGCGTTAAGCGCCAGGATATTGGTCTGGAAGGCAATGCCGTCAATGACGCTGATAATGTCGCCGATTTTGCGCGAGCTGGCGGTAATGTCGTCCATAGTGCGGATAACGTTACCTACGACGTCGCTGCCTTTGGCGGCGGTGTCGCTGGCGGTGGTGGCGAGCTGGGCGGCTTCACGCACGGTTTCGCCGTTCTGACGGATGGTCTGGCTGATTTGCTCCATCGAGGCGGCGGTTTGTTGCAGGCTGGCGGCCTGCTCTTCGGTGCGCTGGCTGAGGTCGGCGTTGCCCATCGCTATCTGCTGCGAACCGGTGGCGATGGATTCGCTGCTCTGACGCACCTGGCCGACGATGTGGCTGAGGCTGTCGCGCATCGCACACATGGCGGCCAGCAGACTGTGGTGGTCGCTGGTTTTCAGTATGACATCGACGGACAGGTCGCCCTGCGCCACCTGTTGCGCGATATGTGAGGCGTAAGCCGGCTCGCCGCCCAGTTGCCCCTTGATGCGGCGGGTAATCAGCCAGGCGATCAGACTGCCGGCGACGGCAATCAGCGCCGCCAGCGACAACATCAATATACCGGCGTTGTCGGCTTGCGATTCCGAGCTGTCAGCTGCCGTAGAGGTCGCGTTTTTCTGGTAGGTCAGCATGTTCTCTATCACTTTGAACAGGGCATCCTGTGTGCTACGCACATCACCCAGAATCAGATTTCTCGCGTTGTCCGGTTGATTCGATAAGCCCAGTTCAATGGTTTTCCTGACCGCTTCCAGATAGGCCGGGCGCTTTTGCTCTAGTTGGTCGAGCAGGGCGTTTTGTTCCGGTGTCACCGAGGTTTTACGCAAGATGGCGATAATTTCGCTGTTTCTTGGGATGATCGCATCAATACGCTGTTTTTCCGTAGCCATCTGTTTGGGGTCGGAAAGCAGAGCAATATTTCTGATAACCCGCGCTGCGATATTCAGGTTGTCTTTGTATTCCTGTATCAACAACAAATTGGTAATGCGTTCTTTTGATAGTGACTGGATATCCCCACTGAGTTGACGAAGCTGAAGCTGACCATAAATGGCGACCAGAAAACCGATCGCAATAACCAGGGTGAATCCGGTGCCTAACATGGATCCGAGTTTCATGTCTTTAAAAAAACGCATAGCGTCACCTTATTTATATAAGATTTATTTTTATCCCTGATATACCCATCATTCTTCACGTTGCAGGCACATTGGCTGGGTTAGCGGCCTATTCATGTTCATGGCCTCGCCTCTTCGGGGCTGCGGTAAGCCGCGCTCAACTCTGCCTTTTCCTGCAACTCGAATTAATTTGGGGTATAGATATTGGCTTCCGTAGCGTGTTTCAGGCAATAACAAGACCGTTGGCGAAAATTCTTCGTCAGGGAAAGGCTGGCCTGCAGGTGTGTATTAAACCGTTAATTTACTAATTGATTAATAATTCTAATCAAGATAAGAAATGTATAAAAGTTATCTTCGGGTATTTTTAATACCTGAAATGAATGCTCTTCCTGAACAAATTGCAGTATGGAGGGTTTTTATGCGTTTGTCGATAAATCGTGATAAAAGTTTTTCTTATTACTCAATGACTTTTTTATTAACGTAATTAGAAGCAATTTTTTAGTGGAAGTTACAAAAAAATAAATCCCCAATTAAAGGCCTGCATTTTGTAGTGATATAAAAAGTTATGGTGATATAAAAAACAATCCTTTTTGAGATTCGCCAATGACATTTATTCGCAATTATTAAAACAATATTTTTTGTGTGGCTATTTAGGCCATGTCCCGAAATATATACGGGTCATGGCCTGATGGTTCAGAATGCTTCCCAGCCACTGTTATTAACCGTTGCCAGTGATGCCGCCGGTTTTAGCCGGGGCGCAGGGCGGTTGATTACGTGCGGCGGCGCTGCGATTTCGCTGCCGCGGATCGCAAATACCTGTACCAGTTCCACCAGATGGCGGGCCTGATCGCTCAGGCTGTCGGCGGCGCTGGCGGACTGCTCCACCAGCGCGGCGTTCTGCTGGGTGACCTGATCGAGCTGGTTGACCGCCTGATTAATCTGGCCGATGCCGGATTCCTGTTCGGTGGTCGTGGCGCCGATTTCTCTGATCAGATCGGCGACGCGACGCGCCTGCGTCACGATATCGTCCATGGTGGTGCCGGCGTGACCAACCTGTTGCGAGCCGCTTTCCACTTTTTCCATGCTCTCGGTAATCAGCTCTTTGATTTCCCGGGCGGCGGAGGCGGAGCGCTGCGCCAGCGAGCGTACCTCGCCGGCCACTACCGCAAAGCCGCGGCCCTGCTCGCCGGCGCGTGCGGCTTCCACCGCGGCGTTAAGCGCCAGGATATTGGTCTGGAAAGCGATGCCGTCAATGACGCTGATAATGTCGCCGATTTTGCGCGAGCTGGCGGTAATGTCGTCCATAGTGCGGATAACGTTACCCACGACGTCGCTGCCTTTGGCGGCGGTGTCGCTGGCGGTGGTGGCGAGCTGGGCGGCCTCACGCACGGTTTCGCCGTTCTGACGGATGGTCTGGCTGATTTGCTCCATCGAGGCGGCGGTTTGTTGCAGGCTGGCGGCCTGCTCTTCGGTGCGCTGGCTGAGGTCGGCGTTGCCCATCGCTATCTGCTGCGAACCGGTGGCGATGGATTCGCTGCTCTGACGCACCTGGCCGACGATGCGGCCGAGACTGTCGCACATGGCATGCATCGAAGCCAGCAGGCTCTGTTGGTCGTGGCGGGCGAGGTCTACGCTGACCGCCAGATTTCCCTGTGCGACTTCCTGGGCGATGCGGGCGGCGTACTGGGGTTCGCCGCCCAGCTGGCGCCGGATGTAGCGGCTCAAATACCAGGCGGTGGCGCCGCCGATAACGCAGCCTGCCAACGCCAGCGCCAGCATCAGCAACCCCGCCTGATTGGCCTGCCGCTCGGCGTCGTTGGCCATCGACAAGGTTAGCGAGGACTGGTCGTCGATCATTTTATCCAGCGTGGTGAAAATTCCTTCCTGCGCTTTTTGCAGGTCGGCGACAATAATATTGCGCGCTTGCACCGGATGCCCCGCCATACCCGCTTCCACCGCGTTGTTCATCGCTTCGCTATAGGCGGGACGAAACTGGTCGAGCTGTTGCAGCCCTCGCTGCATGTCAGGGTCGTCAGCGGCCTGTACGATTTGCCCGACCAGCTTCGTCATGCTGGCGTTGGTTTCATCCAGCCGCTGTTTTTCCTGCTCTCGCTGCGTTTTGTCATTCAGGAGCGCGATGTTGCGTACCCGGCGGGCGGCATCATTGAGGTGGTCTTTTATTCTTTCCAACTGCAGCAACGTCACCATGTGTGATTTCGACAGCAACTGCATGTCGGTGCTCAGTTTTCGTAGCTGGAATTGACCGAATAACGCAATAAGAAAACCGATTACGATCACCCACGCAAAACCCGAGTTGAGCCGGGTGGAAAGCCTGATGTTTTTGAAGCTGATATTCCTGAAGCCGGTATTACTGAATGTAGTCATGCGTCCCCCCTGAGCGGTTGAGGTAACAGCGCCAATGGCATGGCGGATCAATGCATAGCAAAAAAGAACAATAAAACGCTGATATTGTTATGCGCCGCGGCGACGCTTCGTTAGGCCTGAAGGCTGTCGGCGGCTGTGTGGCGTCGTGGCTGGTAAGGTCAGGATATAAATAACCAAAATGGCACTGGTTGAGTAATAGATATTCGCTATACCCACCATCTTTCATGCTGCCGGGGTGCTGGTCGCTTTATTGACCTTTTTGGTGTGAAGACTTCGGTCGTCAGGGGCTAAATTCGAAAGAAACCGCCACCGTAACGGCGGCGGTCAGGGGAAAGGTAAACTCAGAACTGTTCCCAGTTGCTGTTGCCGGCGTTGCTCGCCAGCGCCAGTTTGGATGGCGTTGGTTTTTTCAACCCGGTTCCCGGTTTTTGCAGCAAGTCGCTCTGGCTGTTAAACGCATTCTGAATAGTGAATATGCTCATCAGTTCCACCAGCCGCGCGGCCTGATCGCTCAGGCTGTCGGCGGCGCTGGCCGACTCTTCCACCAGAGACGCGTTCTGCTGGGTGACCTGATCGAGCTGGTTAACCGCATCGTTAATCTGCGAAATACCGGATTCCTGCTCGTGAGTGGTCACGCCGATTTCGCCAATCAAATCCGCCACGTGGCGCGCCTGTTTCACCAGTTCGTCGATGGTGGACCCGGCTTCGCCCACCAGCGTTGAACCGGCTTCCACCGTTTCGACGCTGGCGGTGATCAACTCCTTGATTTCCTTGGCGGCGGAAGCGGAGCGTTGGGCCAGATTTCTCACCTCGCCCGCCACCACGGCAAAGCCGCGGCCCTGCTCGCCGGCGCGGGCGGCTTCCACCGCGGCGTTGAGCGCCAGAATGTTGGTCTGGAAGGCAATGCCGTCGATGACGCTGATAATGTCGCCGATTTTGTGCGAGCTGACGGAAATGTTTTCCATCGTGCGGACGATATTGTTGACGGCCTCACCGCCTTTGGCGGCGGTTGAACTGGCCGATTGCGCCAGTTTGGTGGCGGTGCGCACGGTATCGCCGTTCTGGCGGATGGTCTGGCTCATCTGCTCCATAGAGGCGGCGGTTTGTTGCAGGCTGGCGGCCTGTTCTTCGGTGCGCTGGCTCAGGTCGGTGCTGCCAGCGGCGATTTCGCTGGCGCCGGTGGCGATGGATTCGCTGCTCTGGCGTACCTGGGTGACGATCTGCCCCAGTTTTTCCCGCATGTCGTTCATGGCTGCCAGTACGCTGTGATTGTCGCCCGCGCGCAGTTCGACATTAAAGGCCAGATTGCCGTCGGCGATTTGCTGGGCAACCGCCGCGGCGTAAATCGGCTCGCCGCCCAGCTGGCCTTTGACGGTGCGGGTGATCAGCCAGGCGGTCAGCGCGCCGAGCACCGCGGCGGCCAGCGCCAGCGCCAGCATTACCGTGCCGTCTGAACGGGCGTTTTGCATGGAATCCGCCACCACGTTCATGGTGATTTTTTTCTGGAAGTCGAGCATGTTGTCCAGCGCCCGGAAGACGCCGTTCTGGGCGGTCTGCATGTCGTTGAGAATCAGTTCACGGGCCTGATCGCGCTGCTCTGGCTGGCCGGAAATACCCAATTGCACCGCATTATTGAATGCCTGCAGGTAAGCGGGGCGCGCCTGCGTCAACTGGTTAAGCTGATCACGGGTTTCCGGTGTATCAAGCCGTTCCGATAACTGTTTAAGCACCTCGGTGTTGCGGGCGATTTGCCGGTCGATCAGCTGCTTCTCGCGCGCGATGCGTTCAGGATCGTTACTGAGCGCAATATTACGCACCAGACGGGAATTGGTGTCGAAGCCGGTTTTGGCTTCCTGAATCAGCATCATGTTGGTGAGTGTGGTGGAGGAGAGGTGATCGATGTCGTCCCCCAGCCCCGCCAGTTGGGTTCGGCCAAATGTCGCTACCAGCAGACCAATCACGATGACGAGAGCGAATCCGGCACTCAACATGGTGCCCAGTTTTATTTTTTTCAGCGCGTTCATAGATATCCTTACGTCGTGTATTCCATGCGTTTATTCGGGACCTCGTCCAGGAGGTAAAATGGAAATAGCTCTATGTGTGTATAATTTGGGTTAGTTCTATTTCATGTGAATAATTTTTGTGGGTCAGCCGACAGATCTCCTGTTTATTACGATTGCTTTTTAAATAGATAGAGAGGTAATGGTCTTATAAAAATCGATAACAAGAATCTTTAACTCCAATAATTAATATAAGAAAGTAACTGGAATTGAAGTTTATAGTGGAGCTTATTGGTTAATAAGAGTAAGGAATAGAGATTGGTTTGTCGAATGCAATATATAAACTTTTCAAATAAAGTATCAAAAGAATAATTTCCGGTGGTATTTCTGCAATTCCGATCGCGTTTTTACCGCAAGGGTGTGTCGATGACGATAGCCGGATAATGCGTCGCCGTGATTGGCTCGCGATGGTAAGCGGCTCCGGCGAGAGGTGCGGCGCTGGGATAATCGGCGGGTATTCCAGTTTTATCGGCTTTGATAAGCAAAATGGCAACGCAATTGTCGTCCTGCAAAACGCTTTTAACTGGAGTAACTATCTGGGGATTGCTCTATTAACGGATTTAGCGAAGCGACGCTGACCGACCGCGGGAAATAAAATGCCATCGGGTGCGGCGTTGATGCGCAGTCCGTATTCTTGTGGGCGTTCCTGCCCATCATCCTGGCGTAAGGTTGTTTTTTATAATGTCATGATTATTTTATAAAAAATAATCACCTGTCGTATCGGTTTACTGCCGGTTTTTCTCCCCGCTGCAATCGTATGCACTTGTCATCCGGTTGTCATGATGCAGTTATTTTTCTGTCATCCGGGCGTGTCATGTTACAGCCGAACATAAAACGCGCTTTTTCGCTCATGGCGCCAACAATTATCAGCATCCGCAATGATCAGCACCCACATGATCTCAGGAGACAGCATGTTTCAGCACGCTATCCGTAAAACCGCCGCCGTTGTCATTATGGCGTTAGCCGCCAGCGCACAAGCGCAGGCTGTTACCGAAATCCCGTTCTGGCATTCGATGGAAGGAGAACTGGGTAAAACCGTTAATTCTCTGGCTGACCGTTTTAACCAGACGCACAGCGACGTCAAAATCGTGCCGGTGTATAAAGGCAACTACGAGCAGAGCCTGGCGGCCGGTATCGCCGCGTTCCGCAGCGGCAATGCGCCGGCTATCCTGCAGGTGTACGAAGTGGGCACCGCCACCATGATGGCCAGCAAGGCGGTCAAGCCGGTGTATCAGGTGTTCAAAGATGCCGGCGTGCCGTACGACGAGAAAATCTTCGTGCCGACCGTCTCCGGTTATTACTCCGATTCCAAAACCGGACACCTGCTGTCTCAGCCGTTCAACAGCTCCACCCCGGTGCTGTACTACAACAAAGACGCCTTCAAAAAAGCGGGTCTGGACCCGGAACAGCCGCCGAAAACCTGGCAGCAGATGGCTGAGTACACCGCCAAACTGCGCGCGTCCGGCATGAAATGCGGCTACGCCAGCGGCTGGCAGGGCTGGATTCAGATTGAGAACTTCAGCGCCTGGCACGGCCTGCCGATCGCCACCAAAAACAACGGCTTCGACGGTCTTGATGCGGTGCTGGAGTTCAACAAGCCGGTTCAGGTCAAACACATCCAGATGCTGGAAGACATGAACAAGAAAGGGGACTTCACCTACTACGGCCGCAAAGACGAGCCGACCGAGAAGTTCTACAACGGCGATTGCGCCATGACCACCGCGTCGTCCGGTTCGCTGGCCAATATTCGTCAGTACGCCAAATTCAACTACGGCGTGGCTATGATGCCGTATGACGCCGACGTGAAAGGCGCGCCGCAGAACGCCATTATCGGCGGCGCCAGCCTGTGGGTGATGAACGGCAAAGACGCCGCCACCTACAAAGGCGTGGCTGAGTTCATGCAGTTCCTGTCGACGCCGGAAATCGCCGCCGAGTGGCACCAGAAGACCGGCTATCTGCCGATCACCACCGCCGCTTACGAGCTGACCAAGCAGCAGGGTTTTTATGACAAGAACCCCGGCGCCGACATCGCCACCCGTCAGATGCTGAACAAGGAACCGCTGCCGTTCACCAAGGGGCTGCGTCTGGGCAATATGCCGCAGATTCGCACTATCGTGGACGAAGAGCTGGAAAGCGTCTGGACGGGTAAGAAAACCCCGCAGCAGGCGCTGGATGCCGCTGTGGAACGCGGCAACGCGCTGCTGCGCCGCTTCGAACAAGCGAACAAGTAACCGTATTCCGGGCCGAAGGGATTCGGCCACCCTTTTCTGAGAACCCGGTTTTCTGAGAATCCTGTTTTCTGAGAGCATTGTGCATGACTGCTTCCCGTCCTGTTTTTGGCCGCAGCCTGCTGCCTTACCTGCTGGTGCTGCCGCAGCTGGCCATCACGGTGATCTTTTTCCTCTGGCCCGCCGGGCAGGCGCTCTGGTACTCGGTGCAGAGCGTAGACCCGTTCGGCCTCTCCAGTCAGTTTGTCGGGCTGGACAACTTCACCAATCTGTTTCACGACAGCTATTACCTCGGCTCGTTTTACACCACGTTGCTGTTCAGTTTTCTGGTGGCGGCGTCTGGGCTTATCGTGTCGCTGTTTCTGGCCGCGCTGGTGGATTACACCCTGCGTTTTAGCCGCCTGTACCAGACGTTGCTGATTCTGCCTTATGCGGTAGCGCCCGCGGTGGCGGCGGTGCTGTGGATGTTTCTGTTCAACCCCGGTCTGGGGCTGATTACCTGGCTGCTGCACCAGTGGGGTTACGACTGGAACCACGCTCAGCACAGCGGTCAGGCGATGTTTCTGGTGGTGCTGGCCTCGGTATGGAAGCAGATTAGCTACAACTTCCTGTTTTTCCTGGCGGCGTTGCAGTCCATTCCCCGCTCGCTGATTGAAGCGGCGGCGATTGACGGCGCCGGGCCAGTGCGCCGTTTCTTCAATCTGGTGCTGCCGCTGATTTCGCCGGTGAGTTTTTTCCTGCTGGTGGTCAACCTGACCTACGCCTTCTTCGACACCTTCCCGGTGATCGACGCCGCCACCGGCGGTGGGCCGGTGCAGGCCACGACTACCTTGATCTACAAGATTTACCGCGAAGGGTTCGCCGGTCTTGATCTCTCCAGTTCGGCGGCGCAGTCGGTGATACTGATGTTGGTGGTGACCGTGCTGACGGTGATTCAGTTCCGCTTTGTCGAGCGTAAGGTGAACTATCAATGAGCAGGTTTGCAATGACAGGGAGCCGGATGATTGAGAATCGTCGCGGGCTGGATATGTTCAGTCACGCCATGCTGGTGGTCGCCATTCTGGTGGTGCTGTTCCCGCTGTACGTGGCGTTTGTCGCTGCGAGCATGAGTTCGGAACAGATGTCCCAGGTGCCGATGTCGCTACTGCCCGGCGGCCACCTGTGGGAAAACCTGGCGGATATCTGGCGGCACGGGGTAGGCGACAACAACAGCGCGCCGTTCGGCCTGATGCTGTTTAACAGCTTCGTGATGGCGCTGGCGATCACCATCGGCAAAATCAGCGTCTCGATGCTGTCGGCTTTCGCCATCGTCTATTTCCGTTTTCCGTGCCGTAACCTGTTCTTCTGGATGATTTTCTCCACCCTGATGTTGCCGGTGGAGGTGCGTATTTTCCCGACGGTCGAGGTGATTTCCCATCTCCATATGACCAACAGCTATGTCGGGTTGACGCTGCCGGTGATGGCGTCCGCCACCGCCACGTTTCTGTTCCGCCAGTTCTTCATGACGCTGCCGGACGAACTGCTGGAAGCGGCGCGTATCGATGGCGCCAGCCCGATGCGCTTTTTCTTCGACATGGTGCTGCCGTTATCCAAAACCAATCTGGCGGCGCTGTTTGTCATCACCTTTATCTACGGCTGGAACCAGTATCTGTGGCCGCTGCTGATCGTCAACGACCCCCATTTGGGCACCGCGGTGGCCGGGATCCAGAGCATGATCGCCACCGGCGACACCGCTACGCCCTGGCACCAGGTGATGGCGGCGATGCTGATAACCATGCTGCCGCCGTTGTTGATTGTGTTGCTGATGCAGCGCTGGTTTGTTCGCGGTCTGGTTGATAGTGAGAAATAGAATCTTATGGCATGTTTAAAACTTCAGGCCGTCACCAAATCCTATGACGGCAAGACTCAGGTGATTCAGCCGATCGATCTCGATGTGGCGGACGGCGAATTCGTGGTGATGGTCGGCCCGTCCGGCTGCGGCAAATCCACGCTGCTGCGGATGGTGGCGGGTCTGGAGCAGACCTCCAGCGGCGATATTTACATCGGTGAGGAACGCGTTACCGACAAAGAGCCGAAAGATCGCGGCATTGCGATGGTGTTCCAGAATTACGCGCTCTATCCGCATATGAGCGTTTACGACAACATGGCGTACGGCCTGAAAATTCGCGGTTTCGGCAAAGCGCAGATTCGCCAGCGGGTGGAAGAAGCGGCGCGCATTCTGGAACTGCAACCGCTGCTCAACCGCAAGCCGCGCGAGCTGTCCGGCGGCCAGCGCCAGCGCGTGGCGATGGGGCGCGCCATCGTGCGCGAGCCGGCGGTATTCCTGTTTGATGAACCGCTGTCCAACCTTGACGCCAAGCTGCGGGTGCAGATGCGCCTTGAACTGCAACAGCTGCACAAACGGCTGAAAACCACCAGCTTGTACGTCACCCACGATCAGGTGGAGGCGATGACGCTGGCGCACCGGGTGATCGTGATGAACAAAGGCGTGGCGGAGCAGATCGGCGCGCCGGCGGAGATTTACCGCAAACCGGCGTCGCTGTTTGTCGCCAGCTTCATCGGCTCGCCCGCCATGAATCTGTGGGCCGGACAGGTGAGCGCCGACGGCAGCCGGGTCGCGCTGTCGGCGGATTTCTCGCTGCCGCTGCCGGTCGCAAAACCGGCATGGCAAGGGCGCGACGTCACGCTTGGCATGCGCCCGGAGCACATTTTGCAGTCCACCGCCGACGCCGGCGGCGTGCCGCTGGTGGTGGAGACGCTGGAATTGCTGGGCGCGGATAATCTGGCGCACGGCAAATGGGCGGGGCAGAATATCGTGGTGCGCCTGTCGCACGAGCATTGTCCGGCGGTGGGGGAAACCCTGTGGCTCAATCTGCCGGCCGCATCCTGGCATATATTTGATTCGCAAAGCGGATTACGGATGGAAGCATGATCCCGAACTGGCCTTATCCTGCTATCGTCGCCCACCGCGGCGGCGGCTCTCTGGCGCCGGAAAATACGCTGGCGGCGATTGATGTCGGCGCGCATCACGGCCACAAAATGATTGAGTTTGACGCCAAGCTGTCGCAGGACGGGCAGATTTTCCTGTTGCACGACGACACGCTTGAACGCACCAGCAACGGCTGGGGCGTGGCGGGCGAGCTGCCGTGGGACAAGCTGGTGGGGCTGGACGTCGGCAGTTGGTACAGCCGCCAGTTCCACGGCGAACGCCTGCCGCTGTTGTCGGAAGTGGCGAAGCGTTGCGCACAGTACGGTCTGGCGGCCAATATCGAGATCAAACCGACCACCGGCTGCGAGGAATTGACCGGTCGCGTGGTGGCGCTGGCCGCGCGCGAACTGTGGCAGAACCATCCGGTCGCGCCGCTGCTGTCGTCGTTTTCGGTTGCGGCATTGGAGGCCGCGCAGCAGGCGGCGCCGGAGCTGCCGCGCGGGCTGTTGCTGGACGAGTGGGACGACGACTGGCGCATCCTGACCGAACGGCTGGGCTGCGTGTCGATCCACCTTAATCACCAACTGCTGGATGAGGCGCGCATCAGGCTGCTGAAAGACGCCGGGTTGCGTATTCTGGTGTACACCGTTAATCAACCGGATCGCGCTCGCATCCTGCTGCAGTGGGGCGTTGACTGTATCTGTACCGACCGGATAGATTTGATTGGACCACAATTTAATTAACGCCGGCTGAATGTCGTCTGTCCCGACAGCGCGCCACGCCGGCCAATAAACCGGCGTGTTTCTTCAGGCGTATCCTGTATGACCTCGGGCGTCCGGCCCGTTCCCCCGACGGGGCTATTGCTGGGCCGTCGTGATAAGCCATCAGCCTTCGCCTGGGTGAGCCGCGCGTTTTTTAAGGAAGGGCGATGCCCACGTTTATTCTTTCTCTCTGGCACCAGATTTTTCTTTCACTGCCGCTGTTTGTGCTGATTGCGCTGGGGTATGGCCTGATTCGCTTCGGCCGCTGGCCGTCGACCGTAACCGATGCGCTGACCAAATTCGTATTTTCAGTGGCGCTGCCTGCCATGCTGTTCCGCATGATGTGCGATTTCTCCAAACGACCGGCGGTGGATGCCCGGTTGCTGATCGCCTTCTTTGGCAGCTGTCTCATCGTGTTTGTGCTGGGCCGGATTGTCGCCAGCCGGGTGTTTCGGCTGGATGGCGTATCCGGCTCGGTGTTTTCGCTCAGCGGGATTTTCTCCAACAACGTGATGCTCGGTTTGCCGATCGCCACCCTGATGCTCGGCCCGCAGGCGATTCCGTCCGTAGCGTTGGTGCTGGTGTTCAACGGCCTGATTCTGTGGACGCTGGTGACCGTCTCGGTGGAATGGGCGCGCAACGGTTCGCTGTCGATGCAGGGGTTCACCAAAACCGCGCTCGGCGTGCTGAAAAACCCGCTGATCATCGGCATTCTGTCCGGCACGTTCTACAGCCTCACCGGATTGCCGCTGCCGGATAGCATCGATAAGCCTGTCGGTATGCTGAGTCAGATCGGCGTGCCGCTGTCGCTGGTGGCGCTGGGCATGGGGCTGGCGGAATACCGTATTCGCGACGGCTGGCAAATCAGCGTCGCTATTTGTCTTATCAAGCTGGTGGTGCAGCCGCTGGTGGTGTGGGTGCTGGCGGTGGCGCTGGGTCTGCCGGAGATGGAAACACGGGTAGTGGTGCTGCTGGGGTCGATGGCGGTGGGCGTCAATATCTACCTGATGTCCCGGCAATTCAATGTGCTGGGCGGTCCGGTCGCCGCCAGCCTGTTGATGTCGACCGCGCTGGCCGGCATTACCACACCGCTGATTCTGACGCTGATGGGCGTGAGGGTATAACCCCTCCGCAACCCGCCGACCATCCTGAGGTGAGCGGCGGGAACCGGCTGGAATGGTCCTACTGGTTGGAACCGTCAGTACCGGTTGGTATTGCCCGGAGCGGATTGCTGGATGCGCTGGCGATTCTGTTCCAGTTGCTGTTGCAGCTGGCGCTGCTGTTCACGGCTGCGCTGCTGGATGTCGCTATTCAGTTGCTGTTGCTGCAGCGCCTGATTTTGCTGCATCTCCTGCAGCAGCCGCTTCTGGCTGCTGATGCCGTTTTCAAATTGCTGCTGCTGGGGCGATATCTGTTGCGTGGCGGCCTGCGCCAGCAACGGCAGGCTCAGGAGCAGCATCAGGGGAGATATTATTTTCATGATTCCTCCGGGGAAACGGCTGTCGGATACCGCTTTATTCTAGCCGTTAATCGGGGCGTCGTCCCCGCCTTCTGCGACACTATTCAGGGCACCATTCAGGTGTGGCATATTCAGGTGTGGCACTTCAGACCATTCGCGGCGCCAGCCCCGGCTGGGGCGTGAGCGTGGAATAGGCTATACTGACGCCCACCTTTTTTCGTACCTGACTTCATCATGTTTCATATCGCGCTCTATGAGCCACAGATTGCGCCCAATACCGGCAATATTATCCGTCTGGCGGCCAACAATGGCTGTTCGTTGCATCTGATCGAACCGCTAGGCTTCGATTTCGAGGAAAAAAAGCTGCGCCGCGCCGGGCTGGATTATCACGATCTGGCGAATGTCAGCCGTCATCGCAACTATCAGGACTTTCTCCAGGCGGTGGCGGGGCAGCGGATTTTCGCCTGCACCACCAAAGGCAGCCGCCCTTACGACGAACCCGACTACCAGCCGGGCGATGTGCTGCTGTTCGGCTCTGAAACCGCCGGTCTGCCGGATGATATCCGCAACGGCTTCACACCGGAATGCCGTATCCGCATCCCGATGGAGCCCAACTGCCGCAGTTTGAATCTGTCCAACTCGGTGGCGATCATCAGCTACGAAGCCTGGCGGCAGAATGGGTTTGGCGGCCGACGCTGACGCGCCACGCCCGTCATGATCAGATCAATTGATCGATACGACTAACCAATCGAAACGACCAACGGGAGAGCGCGTGATGACCTGTTCGATACCTGCTTCTGCGCTGCGGCGCACCCTGATCATGGGCAATAGCGGTTCGGGGAAAAGCTGGCTGGCGGAACAACTGGCGGCCCGGCTACAGGCGCCCGCCATCGACCTGGATCTGATCAACTGGGAGCCGGGCGGCTACGGGAAAGCGCGCGACCGGGTGCTGGTCAAAGCCGAGGCTCGGGAGCTGGCGCAGGCTGAATGCTGGATTATGGAAGGGGTTTACGGCTGGTTGATGCAGGAAGTGGTGCAGCAAGCCACCGCGTTGGTTTGGCTGGATATCCCGGTGGAGGAATGCCTGACCAATATTCGTCAGCGCGGGCTGCGCCGTGGCGGCGACGAAGCGGCGCTGGCCGAATTGCTGCGCTGGGCGGGCGAGTACCGGGAGCGGCAAAGCAACAGCTCGTTCAGCGGGCATCTGCGGGTGTTTGAGCAGTGCGCGCCATCGCAGCGAGTCGTGACGCCACAGCGTATCGTGCTGCACAGCCGCGAAGACACCGAACGTTTTATGGCGGGGATTCTGTCGGACGACTGAACGCCCGGCGCGTGGAATCAACGTTGCTGCAGGATGGGAGAACGGCGCGCCGGTATCGGATTGAGCAGGAACACCACTTCTCCGCGGTAAAACGGCGATGCCAACAGCCGGCGCTGCCACTGTTCATCCCATTTGCCGTGTTGCACCAGCCCGAGGCGGAACGGCAGTTTCAGGTTCATCAGCGTTGGCAGATAGGCGGCGTAATTCTCCACCGTGCGCCGTCCCTGATAGGTCTGCACCACCAGTTCATCCACCACGCCGTTCAGACGATTGAGTTGCCGGACATCGCCGGTTTTGGCCCAGTCCAGCAGCCCGGTGACGCTCAGGCGACAGTCGGGCGGCAACTGCTGGCGGAGCGTTTGCAGAAAAGCGACGTAGTGCGACAGGTGGTAGCTTTGGGCGTCGAAATCGATCTGGATGCCGTCGACCCGGTTGCCGGCGGCGGCCCAACGCTGCCGCAGTTGCAGCAGACGCCGCAGTTCCGGTGCGCCAAGGCGCAGCTCGGAAACCCGAAACGACAGCCAGAGATGCCTGACCGGCAGGGCGCTGACCGGAATCCCCTGACGCAGGAATACGGTTTTGCCGTTCCGGCGGGCGATTTCCCCCTGATGCAGATAGAGCGTGTCCGCCTGAGACAACACCGGTTGCGGCTGCACCGCCGCCCACAGCCAGAAGGCGTGATAGCGGGCGGCGTTAACGGTGGCGCTGTACGCTGTGGAACTCAGGCACAGCAGGCTCGCCAGCACAACGGTACAACGGACTACCAGTAGTATTTGAGCTGTCGCGCCCATTGGCTGCCTTTAAAGTCCGCTTTGAGCTGCCGGAACCACGCCTTGCGCGTTTCCTTGCTGATATCCTGCGAACCGCAGTCGTTGTAACCGCTTGGCGCATAGCAGTAGATGGCGCGGTAGAGCGCGTAACTCTTGTCTTCCGGCGCGGCTTTCGCGTCGGCGATCACCTGCATGTAGTTGTCCAGACGATTGAATTCCTTGCCTGGATACTGGGCGGCGGCATCCGTCAGGCCGTTGAGCATGTTGCTTTCGCCCCAGTCGAATCCGACGCCGTTGCCGGTGCGCAGGACGAACTCGCCCAGACAGTTGAGGGCATGGGCGTCACTGGCGTTCTGGCTCAGGGTTGTGACCGTTTCCTGTAGCGTCGGGCATTCGTATCCTTCCTCGGTGTCGCTGCCGTCCCAGCCGAATACCGTCAGGTCTTCCTCGTTCCAGCTCATGTTTTCGGTGCTTTTCAGCGGTGCGATGGTTTTCAGCAGCGCGCTGTCTTTCAGAAAACCGGCGTAATCGCGGTGTGTCAGCTGCTTGGTCAACAGCGTATGCAGGGCGATGGCGCGTTCTTCATGCGTCTGCTGAGGGCCGGTCTGGCGGTGCAACAGCTCGGCATCGGCGCTGACTTTCAGGATGGCGGAGCGAAAACGCAGGTTTTTGACCGGGCTTTCCGGCGTGAATACCCGTTCCGGCTGGCCGCTGTCCACCAGCGTTTGCGCCAGCGTCAGTTGCAGGAATTGTTGCTGGGTGTAGGTGGTTTTCAGCATCAGCAGATGGCGCCAGTGCGCTTCCGCCTCGTCCCACTGTTTTTGCTGTTGCATCGCCAGCCCGCGCAGCACCTGGCTACTGAAGGCGGTGACGTTGGTGATATCGTCCGCGGTGGTCATCGGCAAGGTCTTCAACACCGCGGCGTAGTCCCGTTGCAGGTAGTAATGAAACGCCGCCTGCAGATAGCGGAATTCTTCCTGCATACCCGCTTTTTCAAACAGCGGCTGCTGGCGGGTGATTTCTTCCTGCGTCAGCGCGGGCAGCGTCATCCAGCCGTCAGGGCTGCGCAGGCGTTTGATATCCTGCACCAGCATCAGGACCGGCGTATCGGCCGAGCTCACAAACTGGTTGTCTTCCAGCAACTTGTTATCAATTTCGTTGCCGATGGCCTGCAACTGATCCACGCTTTTGGCGGACGCCAGCACCTGGCTGAAACGACCGGCCAGCGCGACGGTGTCGCCGCTGATCCACTCGGCCCGGCGGTACAGACCTTTGGCCGAGTCGGCGTATTTTCCCCGCGGATACTGTTTCAGGTACTCATCGATACGCTGAACCGCCTGTTTCCCGGCGGCCTTGTCCATCTTGCGGGGATCGAACATGTTGTATTCGTCCTGCGCGTCTTTCATCGCCTGATTAATCGATACCCGAATCAGCATATAACGGGCCGTTTCCGCCACCCACGGCTGGCTGGCCGGCAACAATTGCTGGAAGCCTTTATCCGCCTGATCCAACTGCCCTTCATAAAATGCCACCGCGTTGGCGAGGTAGCGGCGCAGTTCGCCGGCGTGGCCGGCGTCCGGTACGCTGGCCAGATCGGTATTGGCGTCGCCGACGCCGTAATCGCTGGACAGCATTTTCATGCGCACCAGCGCCAACTGGGTGCGCTGGGCGTCGTTCAGTTCCTTGTCCGCCAGCAGCAGATCGAAAAAGCTCTCCAGCGTGGTGGCGTCGTTGGAAACCCAACGCCCATCCAGGTCAACCGGCGTCAGGTCGCGCAGCTTATTCAGTTCGGTATCCGGAAAATGCAGTTGGGCGGCTTTTTGCAGCAACGAAGCGTTCTCTTCGTCGGCTTTGTCGTCCGAGGGGGCGCTGGGGTCGGCCGGCGCGCCGGCGCTGTTGTCTTCGGTAGCGGCCAGCCCCATCACGCGGTAAGCGGTGAACGGGTCGACACGGGAACGAGTTTGATCCGGCTCCGGCTGAGGTATCGGCAGCGGAATATGATTACGGCTGCTCTGCAGCAACACCAGATTGGTGCGGGTGTCGTTATCCGGCAGAAGGTAGGGAAGCGCGGGCATACCGCAATCGGCATCGGAAAAACCGCATACGCCATCGCCGGAAGCATATGTCGGCATCTGTACAAGCGTGGCGATGAATCCAGCCAGTAAGGCTAATCCTTTCATGTCCTTTTCCTGTGCAGGGTGTCAGGCAACATCAAGAACTTATTCCATCAGGCATGTGCAGCTTCATGCATGACTGAAGGGATAATTTCTTTTGCCAGCGGGGTGTGGTGCGCGCGATTTCTCGCGGCCATTCGCCCGGCGGCACAGGTTCACACTCTACCCGAGCAGGGAAAAAACTCAATCGGTTGACGGCATGGATGTGACGTCGGGCGCGGGTGTCCGCGCCCGAAAAGGCAGGTTATCAACGTTGGTAGAGCGGCAGCCAGAGCGTGAGCTGCAAACCGCCCAGCGGGCTTTCATCGGCTTTGGCCCAACCGCGATGCTGGGAAATGGCGGTTTCGACGATCGCCAGTCCCAGACCGGTGCCGCCGGACTCGCGATCGCGGGCTTCATCCGTGCGGTAGAACGGCCGGAAAATCTGTTCCCGATCCTCCGGGCTAACACCGGGACCATCGTCGCCGACGACAATGGTGACGCCCTGTGCATCGGCCGAGAACGACACGGCGATACGGCTGTGCGAATAACGAAGCGCGTTACGCACCACGTTTTCCAGCGCGCTATCGAGCGCGGTCGGGTTGCCGAACAGCGGCCAGGGACCAGGCGGCGATAATACCTCCAGCGTTTTACCCATTTGCTCGGCTTCAAAGCGGGCGTCGTCCAGCACATCGTTCCACAGCTCATCCGCCTGTAGCTCTTCCCGCGACAGTTCATGCTTGTGTTGGTTGCGCGACAGCACCAGCAGGTCGTTGATCATGCCGTCGAGCCGCTGGGTTTCGGTTTCGATGCGGTTCAGTTCGTTGCCTTCGCCCTGACGGCGGCGTAATAGCGCGGTCGCCAGTTGCAGACGGGTCAGCGGGGTGCGCAGCTCATGGGAAATGTCGGACAACAGGCGTTGCTGCGCCGTCACCATCCGCTCCAGCGCGCTTACCATCTGGTTGAAGCTGGCGCCGGTCGCCCGGAATTCCTGCGGGCCGGATTCCAGTTCCGGATGCTGTTTCAGATTGCCGCGCGCCACTTCGTCGGCGGCGTTTTTCAGCTTACGCGCCGGTTTCGCCAGGCTCCAGGCCAGCCACAGCAACAGCGGCGAGCTGGTAAGCATGGTGACGATCAGCAGCAATAGCGGGCGATCGAACAGCAGGTTGATAAAATCGGACTGCGGGCTGCTAGCGGGGCGCAGCATGTACATCAGGTAGCTGTCCTCACCGTCGCGCACGGAAAACGGCCCCAGCAATTCCAGCCGACCGTATTTTTTCTTCTGCGGGAAATCGGCGCTGTCGGACTGACCGATGAAGTTGCGCACCATCTGCATTTCATTACGCTGGGCGCCAATCACGCGCCCTTCGCTGGTGACCAGCAGCAGGCGCTGGCCGGGCGGCGCCCATTTTTCGATCACGCGAAACAGACGTCGCCACCATAACAAATCGTTAGCCGGATCGCTCGCCAGCTCGGCCTCAATGTGCTGCTCCAGCATCAGCCCCTGCCGTTGCTCGTTTTCCAGCAGGGGAGTGAGTTGCCGGGAATCCAGCTTGGGCAGCATCAGCACCAGCATCAGCACCAGAGCCAGCGTCAGCCAGAAAATGGCGAAGATTCGGGCGGTAAGACTGTTGATCATACAGCGGCAGCCCGAATCATGCGGTGGAAACCATCAGATAGCCTCTGCCGCGCAGGGTTTTAAACCAGGGCAGCCCATCCTTGCGCTCAGGTAATTTGCGCCGCAGGTTGGAGATATGCATGTCGATGGCGCGATCGAACGGCGTGAGGCGCTTGCCCAGTACTTCCTGACTGAGATGTTCGCGCGACACCACCTGACCCAGGCGCTGCGCCAGCAGGTAGAGCAGCGTGAATTCGGTGCCGGTCAGATCCAGCACTTCGTCGTCGAAGCTGGCTTCCTGACGGCCCGGATTAAGTCGCAGTGCATCCACCTCGATGGTCGGCGCGCTGGCTTCGCCCGCCTGTTGTTGGTCGGTCCAACTGGAGCGGCGCAGAATGGCGCGGATGCGGGCAACCAGCTCGCGATCGTTGAAGGGTTTAGGCAGATAGTCGTCCGCGCCCAACTCCAGGCCGAGCACGCGGTCCAGCTCGCTGCCGCGGGCGGTAAGCATGATCACCGGCGTCTGGTAGCGCTGACGCACTTCCTTGAGTGTATCGATGCCGTTTTTCTTCGGCATCATGATATCCAGCAATAACAGGTCAATCGAGTCATCCAGCACGCTTAACGCCTGTTCGCCGTCATGGGCGACAACGACGTTAAAGCCTTCCATTTCGAGCAATTCCCGCAACAGGGATGTCAGCTCGCGATCGTCATCAACCAACAGGATTTTATTCATGATTTACCTACCTCCACGGGCAAAATACGTCATAGATCGCCGCTATTCCATGACTTTACGTAGTTTTACATCGTCTGACGCATGTTTGCAGCAAGGCAATTAGACTAACTCCATCGATTCGCCAAACAGTACACGTCACACCGTACGCAAACACAAGCCGTACGTGAATTACAGAGGAGTCATTGATGCGGGGCACCATCATCACGTTATCTTTTGCTTCACTGCTAATGTTGGTAACCGGCACCGTAATGGCGACTGAAAACGACGCCCCCGAGTTGGGGAACTGTTATCGCGATGACTCTGCCATGAAACGCGAAGAGAGTCAGCAGGGCATGTTTGACGGTGTGAAGTTGACGGAACATCAGCGCCAGCAAATGCGTGATCTGATGCGGCAAGTTCGCCATGAGCAGCCAGCCTATGACGCGAACGATGTGGAAATTATGCATCGGCTGGTGACGGCGGAAAAATTCGACGCTCCGGCGGTGCAGGCGCAGGTCGCCAGAATGGTTCAGGAGCAGATTGCGCGCCAGGTGGAGATAGCCCGGGTGAGCAACCAGATGTACAACATGCTGACGCCGGAGCAGAAATCGATTCTGAATCAGAAGCATGAACAGGCGATGCAGAGCGTGCGGCAGCGGATGTCGGCATCCGGATCGAGTAGCCAGAATTTGGAACTGTCCCGTCAGGGGCAGGATGAGAGTACCGAGTAATGCGTGTTTTTCCGAGTAGTGAGAGTAGTGCTGAGAGTAGTGTGTAGAGAAGTAACCTGTTTTCCTTGCCATAGACACCATCCCTGTCTTTTCGCCCTCCTTGATGGAGGGCTTTTTTTTGCCTGTATTCTGTACCGCCTTTTCCCGGCGCTGTTGTGCCATTGCTGTACCAACCCCCATGACGCGCGTTTTTGCTGGCCCGTCAGCATAATGTCCTCCACTGCCACAACGGGCTGAAATCGCTTGAGAAAGCGTGTATCGACGGGCGTGGTGGTATTGGTTCCATACCCTGCATGGGTCCCTTTTATCGCTAATTCTGATGAGACACGTTATGAGCACAAAATATACCGCTCTGCTTACCGAGGTTGGTGCAGCCAGGCTGGCGAATGCGATTTCGCTGGGAAAACAGCTGGAAATTACCCAGATGGGGGTGGGAGACGGTAGTGGTACGTTGCCGACGCCGGATACGACGCAAACCAAACTGATTAATGAAAAACGGCGGGCACCGCTCAATGCACTGAACATTGACCCGGCCAATCCCAATCAGGTTATTGCCGAGCAGGTGATTCCTGAGGACGAAGGCGGATTCTGGCTGCGTGAAATCGGTTTGTATGACGCCGATGACAATCTGGTGGCGGTGGCAAACTGTCCCGAAACCTATAAACCGCAGATGCAGGAAGGCTCCGGTCGCGTGCAGACGGTACGCATGATTCTGGCGGTCGGCCAGGCTGATGCCGTATCGTTGAAGATCGACCCGGCGGTGGTGCTGGCAAGCCGGCAGTATGTGGACAACATGGCTCTGGCTAAAGCTCAAAATGGCGCGGATATTGCGGATAAAGCTCAGTTTATAGAGAATTTGGGCGTGAGGAGTTCATTCTCCGGTGTCATTGGTATGACACGAAATGCCATGATGAATATTCCCTCCGCTTCTTCTAATGCCAGGTTTGTTGCCGATGAAATCATTGTTGGAACGTCTTTGGGAGGAAGCCAATATCGTATTGGTTTATTCGAGAAAACGATCGATCTGACAAAGAATGGCGTTGGGGGGATGGATGCCGGAAAGGTCCCTGATGAAGGGTTTGTCGGGATTTACGCTATTTATAATCCGGTGACGATGGCGTCTGGCTTGCTCGCGGTTAACGCCACCGCAGTCAAATTGCCGGAGATCTATAGCGGAACCAATATGCCAGATGGATATACGGCATCGGCATTATTGACGGTTGTGCCGGTCAAAGCGGGTAAGTTTACCGTATTATCTGTCTTTGGAAGGAAGGTGTATACCCCTGCAATACAGCTCTATTCTGGCTCGAAAAATTCATCAGGCATTGATGTCCCTATTAGTAGTTTAATTCCATTAAATGTCAAGTCTGTTGGTGGTGTAGTCCGACAAGGTAGTACAGTAGACGGTTTTTTATCCATGACAATCGCTAGCAGTAAAAGTAATGTATCTAGTCAGCAGGTAACAACTTATGTATCTGCTGGGGTCGATATATCAAATGATTATTCTGATATTTTTATTATTAATGAAGGATATATTATCGTTGCGACAAGTAATGCAACATCCGGAAATGCAACTTTTTCCGTCTTTGCATCTAAATACTCCATATAGAGTATTGTTAAATAAATTTCTTGTTTTATTCACGACTCCGTTTTTTATTTGAAATTTTATTGTTATTTATATTTAAGCACGAAAATAACTTTTTAAGTAGCGACAGTAGGCGTGAATCACTTGAGATGTATGGTATTCCATTTTCTTTCATGAGTACCACATCCTTGATGTCGTGTGACTTTTCCCCTGTAAGTACTTCTGATGAGAGAAACTATGGGTACTAAATACTTTACATTACTTACCCAGGTCGGTGAGGTCAAATTGGCCGCGTCGATCTCGGCTGGAAAACCACTGCAAATTGCCCTTATGGGGGTAGGTGATGGAGGTGGTTCATTGCCGGCACCGGATCCGTCACAAACCAGGCTGATTAATGAAAAGCGGCGTGGGGTAATCAATTCGCTCACGATTGATCCGGACAATCTTAACCAAATGATTGCCGAGCAGGTGATTCCTGAGAATGAAGGTGGGTTTTGGTTACGTGAAATTGGTTTGTACGATATAGATGGCGATCTTATCGCGGTCAGCAATTGTCCGGAAACCTATAAACCGGAGTTGAAAGAAGGTTCAGGCCGGGTACAGACGGTGCGTATGATTTTGATTGTCAACAGCACCGATGCAGTGACGCTGACGTTTGATCCGACGGTGGCACTGGCGACGCGGCGTTATGCCGATATGCTGCTGGCGAACCATGCTTTAGCGACTAACCCGCATAAGCAATATGCACCCATTGAAAGCCCGACTTTTACCGGTAATCCCGTAGCACCTACCCCGCCACTGTTTGATGCCGATACCAGTATTGCCACCACCGCGTTTGTACAGCGGGCGTTGGGAAATATGAAATCAGCGTTTGGTGTCAGAGAAAATAAGGTACTTACCAGTGATGCCTTTGGTTGTTTCATCGAATCGCAAGTAGCAGATATTACGATTACATTGCCTGATGCACGGCTTTGTCCTGGTGGAGTTATTGAGTTTAATAATATTTCCAATGGTGCAGTTATTATTTCTGGCGCAGGTTTAGATATTCTCGGGCCGAATAATCCATCTGGTTCGAAGACGTTGAAAATTCAAAGTGGCGCAAATGTAAAATTTCTTTCCACTGGCCCGCAATGGCGAGCTATTGGTGGTGCAGGGGTTGCCGGTGCAGGGTTGAACGGTTATCAGGTATTGCCGTCTGGTATTATTATTCAATGGGGTATTGGAAGAACGTTAGCGGCAGGTGTTATTAACCAGTCATTCCCTATTGTATATCCCAATAATTTTTTCTCAGTAGTCATTACAGAAAACAACTCTGTTGGATGGAATTATACTGGTGTAACCGTTTATGGACAAAGCAACAGCACCAGAGAAATGTTGAAAGGGTACGGTGCGTTTGTCCGTAATGGTGGTTCTGTGGAATTTTCTTCTGATATTTCTTATCAGTTTATTGCGATAGGGGACTGAGGTGTAATATGTTTTATTCCAAATCAAGTAATGGTTTTTATAGTAAAGAAGTTAATGGTGATAACATCCCCGATGATGCGGTTGAAATAGGTGATGACTATTATCAACGCTTATTGAGTGAGCAGGCGATTGGTAACACAATTATTTTTGATGAATTGACGAAAAAACCTATTGCTGTTACCCCAGCACCTGTATCAGAAACGCAGTTGGCTGAGGCAGTGCGGCGGCAGCGAGACAATTTATTGCTTGCCAGCGATTGGACCCAGGTACCGGATGCGCCGGTTGATCAGCAAGCCTGGCGTTCTTATCGTAAAGTATTGCGCCAGGTTCCAGAGCAAGGCGGTTTTCCTCACAATATAGCGTGGCCGGTATCGCCTGGAAAATAAATAGTTCACACTCTTTATTCTATTTTTCCCCGCCTTTATGGCGGGTTTATTTTTACTGGTGTGTTGTGCCATGGCTGACACAACGTCAGTTCAGCGATTTAATACCCACCCCTCAGCATAATGTTGTCAGAAGTAACAACGAAATAAAGCGGTTTGCAAAAATAGGCAGCGTTTTCGCTGTGGTGGTTGCGATGTCACGAGACTGTTTAAGATGACTCAGAGGGAAAATAGTATGGCCTTGAAATACATGACATTACTCACGCAAGTAGGCGCGACGAAGCTGGCGAATGCCACTGCGTTGGGAAAAGTACTGGATATTACCCATATGGCGGTAGGTGATGGAGGCGGAAATCCGACAACGCCAGACCCGGCTCAGACTGCGTTGATTAATGAAAAACGCCGAGCACCGCTGAATTCCCTGAGTGTGGACCCGGTTAACCCCAATCAGATTATTGCCGAACAGGTTATTCCGGAGAATGAAGGCGGGTTTTGGCTGCGTGAAATCGGTTTGTACGATGCGGATGGTAATTTAATTGCCGTAGCTAACTGCCCGGAAACCTATAAACCGGAATTAAAAGAAGGCTCAGGCCGGATACAGACGGTGCGTATGATCCTGATTGTCAGCCACACTGACGCGGTGGCGCTGAAGTTTGATCCGACGGTAGCTCTGGCAACCCGGCGTTACGCCGATGCGCTGATAACCAGCCATATTGGTGATGCGAATCCACACAAACAGTATGCACTGATTGTCAGCCCAGCGTTTACCGGCAACCCTACCGCACCGACAGCGGCGGCGGGAACCAATACGACGCAACTCGCCACCACCGCGTTTGTTGCGGGCGCTATTGATTTGCAGTCGAATAAAACGGACAGCAGCATCAAACTAAAACTGGATATTAACGATATCGTCGGTATTCCGTTGCCGTGGCCTCAGAGCGCAGCGCCAGTGGGCTGGCTCAAATGTAACGGCCAGGCGTTTGATAAAACGTTGTACCCGCGGTTGGCGCAGGTCTATCCATCTGGAGTGCTGCCGGATTTGCGCGGCGAGTTTATTCGTGGCTGGGATGATGGGCGTGGGGTGGATGCGGGACGCGCTATTTTGTCAGCACAGACGGGATCGCTCATCGTTGGCGATATTGCCAACAATATCAACATGGCGACGTTGAATAATGTTGGCGAAGCAGCGACAAAAGCCAATGTAGGCTGGGATACCGCTGAATTGACCTCAGCCAAGTATCCGTCCATCCGGGTTAACATTGTGTCCGGTCAAACTGCGACTGATCCCTATCCATATTGCGGTGTTGCACGCCCCCGCAACATCGCCTTTAACTACATCGTTAGAGCAGCGTGAGATCTGTAAATACGGTGCGCGACCATTGACACTTACCGGTCATCATATCGGTAAAAATAAAAGTATATTGAGTCCACTTGGAATAACGCTTCCTTGTTATTCCAGGTGGATTGTTTTATTCATTAATAGTGGTTTTTTCGCTAGTCAATATATCCACCCGGTTGCTATAGATTCATCAACAGCACCGATTATTAATCGGTGCTGTTGTGCCATCACCGTCACAACGCCATAAGCGGGTAATATTATTGGTGCGTCTACATAATGGTTGTCAGAAAGCAGAACGAACATTGGGTATTTGCATTACCACAATATCTTCTGCTGCTGACTGGCTATTTAATAGATGCAGACGAGAGAACGATGGGGACTAAATACTTTACGTTGCTCACCCGTATCGGTGAGGCAAAATTGGCAGAGGCCATTTCAACCGGAAAACCATTGGAAATCGCCCAGATGGGGGTGGGGGATGGTGGCGGTGTATTGCCGACGCCGGATCCGATGCAGACCAAACTGGTGAATGAAAAACGCCGGGCGGTGATCAATTCGTTGAGTGTGGATCCGGACAATACCAACCAAATGATTGCTGAGCAGGTGATTCCGGAAAATGAAGGTGGGTTCTGGCTGCGTGAGATCGGTTTGTACGACGTGGATGGCGATTTGATTGCGGTCGGTAACTGCCCGGAAACCTATAAACCGGAATTAAAAGAAGGCTCCGGTCGGATACAGACGGTACGCATGGTGCTGATTGTCAGCCGTACCGATGCAATAACGCTGAAATTTGACCCGACGGTGGCGCTGGCGACGCGACGCTATGCCGACACGTTACTAGCCGATCATGTCGCTGCTGTTAATCCGCATAAGCAATATGCGCCGATTGCCAGCCCGGCGTTTACCGGCAGTCCTGCGGCACCGACCGCCGCCGCAGGAACAAGTACGACACAACTGGCGACTACCGCTTTTGTTGCTGATGCAGTTGCTTACGCTATTGGCTTGCTGTCTGGTAAAACCGAGGCCAACACCAAACTCAAACTGGATATTAATGACATCGTTGGTATCCCACAGCCCTGGCCACAAGCTACAGCCCCTGATGGATGGCTCAAATGTAATGGCCAGGCGTTTGATAAAAGTCGCTATCCACGGCTGGCACAGGTCTATCCGTCGGGCGTATTGCCGGATTTGCGCGGCGAATTTATTCGTGGCTGGGATGATGGGCGTGGGGTGGATGTAGAGCGGGCGCTTTTGTCTGCTCAGAAAGATGGCATACGTAATATTTTGGGATCGTTCGGATCGGAGGCGCTGTTCGCCGGAGGGGCATCAAATCAGCCAGTTCCCACGGGAGCTTTTACTTTCGCCGAGAATACTCATTCGTCACATGTCGGCGCTTCCGTTGGTGGGGAGGGGCAACTGATCATGCTTGACGTGTCGAGAGTCGTTCCCACTGCGCCGGATAATCGCCCCCGCAACATCGCCTTTAACTACATCGTGAGGGCCGCGTAATGACGATATCGACACAGGAAGCTCGTGCCGTGCTGGCGGCCGATGGACTGGCATCCCATGCCGGCTGGCTGCGGGTGTATCACGCAGATACGCTAACCCGTGAATACTATGGTTACAGCGATGAATATCTGATGCTGGGAACCGGGATTCCGGCACACAGTTATGCGGATGAACCGCTGCAATCCGTGACGCAAGGGCAGGCGCTGTGCCGCTCGGCTGATGGCCAGTGTTGGGAGTCGGTGTCGGATTTTCGCGGACATACTGCTTACCATACGCAGACGCGTCAGCCACAGACCATCAAGGTGTTGGGCGAGCTGTCCGCCGGTCTGACTCTGTTGCCGCCCACCAGCGAGTGTGACCGCTGGGATGGGGAAAAGTGGGCAACGGATGCGATTGTGTATCAGGCGAGCCTGTTACAGGCAGCACGGCTGGAGCGCGATGCCCGGCGCCAGATGGCGCATGATCGCATCCAGGAACTGACTTACGCACAGGAACTGGCGATCGCTACCAGTCAGGAAACGCAGGCACTCAAAGATTGGAAAACCTATCTGGTGCAATTAAGCCGTATCAACCTGACTCACGCCCCAAGCATCAACTGGCCTGTTTCCCCCACCTGCTAACGGGGTGCGGTTGGCGCGTCCGTTTGGGGCCACAACATCTCAACCAGCTGTTCCGGGTAGAAGGTATCCGGCGTGGCGAGCAGTTCATCGCGGCTCCACCAGTGGTGGTCCCGCATCATTTCCCGTTCGTGCGCTGTCCATGCGTCAGTGTGGATGGCGCTGTCTGTGACGCGAATAACAAAAAAACGCTCATCGGCTATCACGGTGTCCCCGTTGGGCATCGCCATGCTAAAACTTTGGGCGGCGACGCAGGGGCCGGGGTCCTGACGGCGGATGCCGGTTTCTTCCCACAGTTCCCGCAGCGCCGCTTGCTCAAAGGTTTCTCCGCTTTCCACTGCGCCGCCCGGCGTGGCCCAATAACGTTTCCCGGCAAGGGCATCACGAGTATGGTGAAACAGGAATAACAACACCCGTTGTTCAGGATTGAGGATCAGCAGGCGTGAGGCAGGTCGGCGTTTCATAAGTTTTCCTGGCGTATATCTGGTCGTCAGTATTTTCCTCGTCATCTGAAATGATGTCCATGTCGGCAGGCAAAATCCGCATGATGGTGCGGTTGCCGGGGGATGTCGGGTAACTGTCGGGTTGCTGTCAGGTTGCTGTCGTGGTGTATTGAAGGGGGCTGGCCCAGGCTGTTAGCGAGGTTTAATTCAACAGGAGTACATCATGAATACGATCAAATCACAGCGCCTCGCCCGCGCCTGGTCTCAGGAACAACTGGCTGAACTGTCTGCATTGAGCGTCAGAACCATCCAGCGGATCGAAAATGGGGAGCGCGCCAGTCTGGAAACGCTCAGCGCCATTGCCGCCGCGTTTGGCATTAACGTGACGGTGTTGATGGAGGAAGACAGCGAGCAGGCGGTGAGCGGTGAATCGCTGGCGCAGCGTATTGAGCAGGCCAGAACGCAGGTCGGGCAGGAGAGCCGTTTCTGGCGCAGCCTGCTGCTGTTTGTGCCGGTGAATGCGTTGCTGTTTGCCATCAATCTGTTGGTCAACCCGCAAACGCACTGGTTCTTATGGCCGTTGCTGATTTGGGGCGGGGTGCTGGCGATGCGGGCGGCGCGGGTTTTCTGGCTGCGCGATCGCTGGTCGCGCTGGGAACAGGAACGGTTGCAGAAAATTCTGCGCAAGCCATAAGCCCGTCATTATTGAACGCAGTGCCTATGCCGGAAAACCGGAGCTTATCGGGAAACCGGAAATAAAGTGTCACGGTTTTCCGGTGCCAGAATTCGGTATACTGGCCCCCTCGCTTGAATGGAATTGTGTATGAATTCTCATTACGCGCGCCTGGTGACGACAGCCGCTTTTCTGGCTACCGCCACGGCGTTATCTCTGTTTGGTATGAAGGTGTACGCCTGGTGGTACACGGGGTCGGTCAGTTTGCTGGCGTCGCTGGTTGATTCGCTGGTGGATATCGCGGCGTCGCTGGTTAATCTGCTGGTGGTGCGTTACTCGTTGCAACCCGCCGATACGGAACATACGTTCGGGCATGGCAAAGCCGAGTCGCTGGCCGCGCTGGCGCAGAGCATGTTCATTTCCGGTTCGGCGCTGTTTTTGTTATTGACCGGCGCCCAGCATCTGATTACCCCGCAGCCGTTGCAAGGGCCTGAACTGGGGATGTGGATTACCATTATCGCGCTGGTGGTGACGGGGTTGCTGGTAGCATTCCAGCGCTGGGTAATCCGCAAAACCCATAGTCAGGCGGTGCGGGCGGATATGCTGCATTACCAGTCGGACGTCCTGATGAATGGCGCGATTTTGCTGTCGCTGGCGTTGAGCTGGAAAGGCGTTAATTGGGCCGATGCGGTGTTCGCACTGGGGATCGGCGTCTATATTTTAGGCAGTGCGTTGCGAATGGCCTATGAGGCTATTCAGGTGTTGCTGGATCGGGCCTTGCCGGACGAGGAGCGGCAGGAAATCGTCAATATCGTGTCCTCATGGCCGGGCGTAAGCGGTGCGCATCAGTTGCGGACCCGTCGTTCAGGTCCGACCCGTTTTATCCAACTGCATCTCGAAATGGCGGATAACCTGCCGCTGGTGGAATCACATCAGATTGCGGACGAACTGGAGCAGGCATTGCTCAAGCGTTTCCCCGGTTCAGACGTTATCATTCATCAGGATCCCGTCTCGGTAGTGCCGCAGGAACAGCGTGGTCGCTGGGTGTTATAGACCGCCAGCATGCTGGCACGCAACATGTGTCATGTTGTGCTTTTTGAGACGAACCAAACGGCGGGAGAACACCGCCGATACCAGAAAGTGTTGTAAAAATGTGATATGCGGTGGCTTTTTATGGGGCGTGATGCCTGACCTGAATCAATTCAGCTACGGGTATTTGTTATAATATGCTGATAAACGGTTAGGCTTTGTCCTGTGAGCCTTGAGATAGAAGAATCTGCGAGTTTACATCTACAAATCCAGAGGTTGTCATGATTAAAAAAATCGGAGTACTGACGAGCGGTGGCGATGCGCCGGGCATGAATGCGGCCATTCGTGGCGTGGTGCGAGCAGGGTTAGCGGAAAACCTGGACGTATACGGCATCTATGATGGCTATCTGGGTTTGTACGAAGATCGCATGGTGCAGTTGGACCGCTATAGCGTGTCGGATGTGATTAACCGCGGCGGCACGTTCCTTGGGTCCGCCCGTTTTCCGGCGTTCCGCGAAGAAGCGGTGCGTCAGGTGTGCGTGGAAAACATGAAAAAACGCGGCCTGGATGCGCTGGTGGTGATCGGCGGCGACGGTTCCTACATGGGGGCCAAACGCCTGACGGAAATGGGTTTCCCCTGCATCGGTTTGCCGGGCACCATCGATAACGACGTTGCCGGCACCGACTACACCATCGGTTATTTCACCGCGCTGGAAACCGTGGTGGAAGCGATTGACCGCCTGCGTGATACCTCTTCTTCGCACCAGCGTATTTCCATCGTGGAAGTGATGGGGCGTCATTGCGGCGATCTGACGCTGGCGGCGGCGATTGCCGGGGGGTGTGAGTTTATCGTGCTGCCGGAAGTCGACTTCAAAAAAGAAGACCTGGTGGAAGAGATCAAAGCCGGGATCGCCAAAGGTAAAAAGCACGCCATCGTGGCCATTACCGAACTGGTGTGCGATGTGGACGAACTGGCGCACTATATTGAGCAGGAAACCGAACGTGAAACCCGCGCCACCGTACTGGGCCACATCCAGCGCGGCGGGTCGCCGGTGGCCTACGATCGTATCCTCGCCTCCCGCATGGGCGCGTACTCCATCGAACTGCTGCAGCAGGGCTACGGCGGCCGGTGCGTCGGGATCCAGAATGAAAAACTGGTCCATCATGATATTATCGACGCCATCGAGAACATGAAGCGCCCGTTCAAAGGCGACTGGCTTAACACCGCCAAGAAGCTGTTCTGATGTATGCCCGGCGACGGCCGGGCCGAAAAAGCAAATCCCGCTCTCCAGGGCGGGATTTCTTATTTGGAAATAGAAAACAGGTTGGGAAACAGAAAACGGCAAAACCATCGGCGAACGATTCGAGTGCCGGCAGTCGGCGGCAGGAGGCTCTGTGCATCTTCACCGTCATGATTCGCTGGCATAATGGCGCCGCTTTGCTGTGCCGCGTCGCGTATGACGGCGTTCGCCGGGCACAGGGTGATTTGTTGACCTAAACTTTTTACCAGACTCTTGCTATTACCCACGCCGCTGGCGGCGCAGGCATGAGCACCCATACAGAAATTATTGAGGTTTTCGCATGACAAAAGTTACCGTTGCCGCCACTCAGATGGCCTGCACCTGGGATTTGCCAAAAAATACCGAAAACGCCGAAAGGCTGGTGCGTCAGGCGCATGCTCAGGGGGCACAAATCATTCTGATTCAGGAACTGTTTGCCGCGCCTTATTTCTGCATCGACCAGAGCCCGGAGCATTATGCGCTGGCGCAGGAGCTGGCAACCAGCCCGCTTATCAAACATTTCTCCGCGCTGGCGGCCGAGCTGGAAGTGGTGCTGCCGCTGAGTTTCTTCGAGCGTGCCAATAACGCCTACTATAACTCGCTGGTAATGATCGATGCCGACGGCAGCGTGCTGGATGTGTATCGTAAAACCCATATTCCGAACGGCCCGGCTTATCAGGAAAAACAGTTCTTTATTCCGGGCGACACCGGTTTCAAAGTGTGGCAGACCCGCTACGCCAAAGTGGGCGTGGGCATCTGCTGGGATCAATGGTTCCCGGAAACCGCCCGTTGCCTGGCGCTCAAAGGCGCTGAGTTGATTTTCTACCCGACCGCCATCGGTTCCGAGCCGGCGTACCCGGAAATCGACAGCCAGCCGCACTGGACTCGCGTACAGCAGGGCCATGCCGCCGCCAACCTGATTCCGGTGATCGCCTCCAACCGTATCGGCACCGAAGCCAGCAAATACATCGACGGTCTGGAAATGACCTTTTACGGTTCATCGTTCATCGCCGATCAAACCGGTGCGCTGGTAGCGCAGGCCAACAAGACGGATGAAACGGTGCTGGTGCACGAGTTCGATCTGGACGCCATCGCCGCGCAGCGCGCTTCCTGGGGCCTGTTCCGCGACCGTCGCCCGGACATGTACGGCGTAATCGGCACTTCTGACGGCAAGACCTGGAGATAAGTGATGTCTGAACTGACCACGCCGTTGCAGGACGGTTTCTCCATGCCGGCGGAATGGGCGCCGCACGACGCCGTGTGGATGTTGTGGCCGTATCGCCGCGACAACTGGCGCTCACAAGGGGATGTCATTCCCGCTCAGCGCACCTTTGCCGCCGTTGCCGCCGCCATTGCGCAGACCACGCCGGTCATCATGGGCGTGCCACGCGACCAGATGGCGCTCGCCAAAAGCGTCATGCCGGCCGGCGTCACGCTGGTGGAGATGGAAAGCGATGACGCCTGGATGCGCGACACCGGGCCGACCGTGGTGCTGAACGACGCCGGCGAACGCCGTGGCGTCGACTGGCAGTTCAACGCCTGGGGCGGCGCGCTGGGCGGACTGTACGAAGACTGGAGCCGTGACGAAAAGGTCGCCGCGCAGGTGCTGGCGTATCACGGCGATGCGCGTTATGCCGCGCCGCTGATTCTGGAAGGCGGCTCCATCCACACCGATGGCGAAGGCACGCTGCTGACCACCGCCGAGTGCCTGCTGAACCCGAACCGCAATCCGCACCTGAACAAGGCGCAGATTGAACAACTGCTGCGGGATTATCTCGGCGTGACCGCCTTTATCTGGCTGGAAGACGGCGTGTATAACGACGAAACCGACGGCCACATCGATAACATGTGCTGTTTTGTACGCCCCGGCGAAGTGGCGCTGCACTGGACGGATGATGAAACCGACCCGCAGTACGCCCGCTCTCAGGCGGCGTATCAGGTGCTGTCGCAGGCGAAGGACGCGCAAGGCCGGTCGCTGAAAATCTGGAAACTGCCGGCGCCGGGCCCGCTGTACGCCACGCCGGAAGAAGCGGCGGGCGTGACCGACGGCAATGCCATTGAACGTAACGCCGGGTCGCGGCTGGCGGGGTCGTACGTCAATTTCCTGATCAGCAACCAGCAGATCATTTACCCGTTGCTCGATGAACGCACCGACGCGCAGGCGCAGGCGCTGCTGCAACAGATGTTCCCTGACTACCGGATAAGCGGCGTGCCGGCCCGCGAGATCCTGCTGGGCGGCGGCAACATCCACTGTATTACCCAGCAAATTCCGGCGGCGAAATCGGCGTAGTCGTTTAACCCGTTGTTGTCTATCAGATAAAAAGGCAGGTTTCGCACCTGCCTTTTTGATTATTGCGGATCGATGGTTACGCAGTCGGATGCCGGGATTATTTCAGCCCCATCGCGTTTTTCATGGTGTAGAACAGGTCGGTCTGGTCGGTCAGGCCCACCACGTTGGCGGCGTGCGGACCGTAGGCGGCGATGCGCAGCTGGGTGCCGGTGTGTCCCTGCGATTCCTCTTCCGAGTTACCGTAGCTGATGGTCATCACGGCGTTATCTTTGGTGTTCAGCGCCTGCGTCAGGCCCGGCGCTTTGGCGCCGTTTTCGACGATCTGGCTGGAGTGGGCGTGGTCGGCGGTGACGATCACCAGCGTGTTGCCGTCGCGACGGGCGAATTCCAGCGCTTTCTGCACCGCTTCGTCCAGATCTACCGTTTCACCGAACTGGCCGCACGGGTTGGCGGCGTGGTCCTGCTTGTCGATAGAGGCGCCTTCCACCTGCAGGAAGAAACCGTTTTTGTTCTTGCTCAACAACTGGATGGCCTTATCGGTCATTTGCGCCAGTGTCGGCACGCCGGCGCCGCGTTGGGCGTTGGGTTCACAGGTCACTACCGGTTTATCGAGGTTGCCGTGGTAGCTGGCTTTCGGCCCCTGCCAGCGCACCGGCATGTTGCCGTCGGCGAACAGGCCCAGCACCGGTTTGCTCTGACTGGCGGCGGTAACGGCATTCATGCCGTCCAGATCGGTTACGAGGTGGTAGCCCAGCGCTTCCGCCTGTTCTGTCAGGCTTTTACCCTGATATTTACCTGCTTTGGCGATTTCTTTGAAGGTGGCTGCGCCGCCGCCCAGCGTAACATCGGCGCGGGTAACCAGCAGCTGTTCGGCGATAGAGCCGCGACCGCCGTTTTCCAGCGCGTTGGTCGGGCACTGCTGGCTGGTTTTTTCCGGGCCGTAGCACTTACGCGAGGTGACGTGCGACACCATTGCGGCCGGCGTGGCGTCTTCCAGTTCGGCGGTGGAGACGTTGCCGGTGGCTTTGCCCGCCGTTTTGGCGATTTCAATCAGCGTCTTATGGTCTTTGCCGTCCACATCCACGCCCAGCGCGCCGTTGTAGGTTTTGACGCCGCTGGACCAGGCGGTGGCCGATGCGGCGGAATCGGTAACGTAATCCGGTTTGCGGGTTTTCTTGTCCAGCGAGTAGTGAGTGTATTGGCCGGTCAGCGGCAGCGCGTCAATGCCTTTGAAGAAACCGCCGGCGCCCAGCGCGTAGTTGCGTGCAGCCGTGATTTCAGAATCGCCCATGCCGTCGCCAATCAGCAGAATCACGTTTTTGGCGGTTTTCCCGTTGAGCGAGGCCTTCAGCATCTCGGTCTGATCGGCGCTGAGGCGGCGCGCGCCGCCGGGCTGGGTGATGTCGCCCTGAGCCTGGCGGTGGTAATCGGCGCTGGCGGCCAATGCGCTGCCGGCGATAAGCGTCATCATCAGGGAAGAGAGCAGGGTTTTGCTGATCAAGGTTTTATTGATCAAAGTTTTGCGGATCAAAGCCTTACGGGTCATGGTCATTCACTCGCAGTTAAATTAAGTAACAAATAAACATGTGCGGTAAAACCTAGACAGAGAAAATGACAGAATGATGAACGCGGTCGGTATGGGTGGAAAAAAGGCATAAAAAAACGGCCCCGAAGCGGAGCCGTTGCGTGATATCAGCGAGGCTAATCAGGCCTGGCTTTTGGCTTCGGCGGCAGCTTTGACGATGACCGCGAAGGCGTCGGCTTTCAGCGACGCGCCGCCAACCAGCGCGCCGTCGATGTCCGGCTGGGTGAAGAGTTCAGCGGCATTGGCGGCATTGACCGACCCGCCGTACTGAATGATGACCTGCTCGGCTACC
The DNA here is from genome assembly GCF_002812485.1 of Dickeya fangzhongdai. Taxonomy (NCBI): domain Bacteria; kingdom Pseudomonadati; phylum Pseudomonadota; class Gammaproteobacteria; order Enterobacterales; family Pectobacteriaceae; genus Dickeya; species Dickeya fangzhongdai. The sequence goes on along the minus strand of NZ_CP025003.1, from coordinate 4,750,678 downwards.
GCTGCATCCTGTTTGGCGATGTGGTTGCGGATGAATTTATGCACCGCCTGCGCCTGCGCCGGGGTGGCGGATTTGCCGGTGCCGATGGCCCAGACCGGCTCGTAGGCAATCACGGTGTTTTCGAACGCTTTCGCGCCCAGCGTGTTCAGCACGGCGTCCAGTTGACGCGCGCATACGGCTTCGGTCTGGCCGGCTTCGTTTTCGGCTTCGGTTTCACCGATGCACAGTACCGGAATCAGGCCGGTTTCTTTCAGCACGGCGAATTTTTTAGCGATGAACTCGTCGCTTTCGTGATGATAGGTACGGCGTTCTGAGTGGCCGATGATGATGTATTGGGCGCCGATGTCTTTCAGCATGGCGGCGGAGGTTTCACCGGTGAAGGCGCCGGCAAGGTTGACGTCCACGTTCTGGGCGCCCAGTGCGATACGGCTGCCTGCCAGCAGGTGTTTAGCCTGATCCAGATAAATAGCCGGCGGCGCGATGGCTACGCCGCAACCCGTTACGGCGCTCAGTTCATTGCGCAGGCCGGCGATCAGTTCGTGAACCATGCTGGTGCTGCCGTTCAGCTTCCAGTTGCCCATGACTAAGGGGTGTCGCATCTTGTTTCCTCCAGGCGAATTGCCAGTTAATCAATACATGGCTGCGTCAGGCAGCCAATCTGACGATGATACAAAACTGACGATAGTATAGAGTCGAAATGGCACGGTGGCTCTGTTTTTCGTGCCTAATTCTCGATGTGATCACGAATCAGATAGCGCCAGCTTAATCGGTTCAACAGCGAAAGTTAGCCCTTTTTCGCCATGATCCGCCACGACGTAGCGCAATGCTCCTTCCGTTTGCTGGTAAAAGCGCTGCCCTTTGCCTTTTTCCAGCAACGTTTCGATCTTTTTCAGGCTTTGCTCGGTGGTCAACGACGGCATAAAGGTGCGCACCAGCGCCGCCATGTAGCCGATAGCCTGTTTGCGTCGACCACTCTGGTCGGTATCTTTCGGTTTGGGCAGCCAGGTAATCTGCATGGTTTTGATCTTGCCGGTGCCTTTTTCCAGCGCGGTGGAAGAATACAGACGATCGTTGATGCGGCTGGCGGCGCGCGTCAGATTGGGCGAGTCATCGCCGGTATCGACCACCCGGTATTCTCTAATCGGCAACGACGGGTTGCTCAGGTTATAACGGGTGCGAAACTGTACGATGGTCATGTCGAACGTGGGAGAGCCTGACAGCAGATAAGGCGCGGCGGTCGGGGGTTTTTGCTGGAACAGACCGTCACTCCTGGCAAACGGGGTGCAGAGTAGGCCAGCAGACAGGCAACAAACAATCAACAGGGCATTTTTCATCATCAATTTATCAGTATCGTCACGTACCGTTGGCATGCTGTGTGATTAAAACGGGATTCGGACTCAATTGTCAAAACGTGCGATAAAAAACCCGGCCTGACTTAAGGTAAACTCACGTCCGTAGAACCGCATTCGGGGATGGAAAGTGATGACGATACAACAATGGTGTTTTTCGTTTCGCGGCCGTGTTGGCCGCCGGGATTTCTGGTTAGGGATGGTGATTGTGCTGGCGCTAATGGTGGGGTTGTTCATGCTGGCCGGTACCGGCTGGCTGGAAACCCAGAAAGCGGCGTTCGTGCTGGTGGTGTTGATGTGGCCGCTGGCGGCGATACTGGTCAAACGGCTGCATGACCGCAACAAAAGCGGCTGGTGGGCGTTATTACTGGTGGTGGCCTGGATGCTGGGCAACGGCAACTGGTCGATGCTGCCGCCGCTCGGTCAGTGGGGGGTGGGGAGTTTCCTGCCTGTGTTGATTGCCGTGATGATGCTGCTGGATTGCGGCGCGTTTGTCGGTACGGCTGGCGCAAATCGTTTCGGACCGGCGGCGGAGCCGTTGCGGCTCCGCGCTTCCTGAATCTCGCTCGTCGTTACCAGTAGTGCTCGCTGGTCATATGGCCGGGACGACGGCGCAGGTGTTTGCTCATCTGCCGCGTGTCTTTGAGCAACTGCTGGGTATCCCGCACCATCTGCGGGTTGCCGCACAGCATCACGTGGCTGGTCGCCGCGTCCATCGGCAGGCCGACCGCCGCCTCCAGCGCACCGCTTTCAATCAGCGCCGGCACGCGGCCGGTGAGCGTGCCGGGCTGTTCCTCGCGGCTGACCACGGTCTGGATGCGCAGCTTGCCGTCATAGCGCTGTTCCAGCTGTTGCATCAGCGGCAGGTAGCTGAGATCGCGGGCGAAACGGGCGGCGTGCACCAGCACGATATGTTTGAACCGTTCCAGGTCGCGCCCTTCCTGCAGAATCGACAGATACGGGCCGATGGCGGTGCCGGTCGCCAGCATCCACAGCGTGTCGCAGTCCGGAATCTCGTCGAGCACGAAGAAGCCGGCGGCTTCCTGCGTCACCAGCACCTCGTCGCCCGGCTGGCAACGGTGCAGATGCGGGCTGAGCTTGCCGTCCGGCACGTTGACCAAGTAAAACTCCAGCAGATTGTCGCTGGGAGCGTTGACGTAGGAATAGGCGCGTTGCACTCGCTCGCCGTCCAGTTCCAGCGCCAGCTTGGCGAACTGCCCGGCGGTAAACGGCGCCACCGGCGCTTCCAGCCGCAGACTGAATAAGTTTTCCGTCCAGTGTTCAACCTGAATAACCTTGCCGGTCACCCACTCTGCCATGGTTCTATGCTCCTGTTTTGATCTCTCGGGTGTCACAGGGCTGCGCGCAGCCAGACCTTACGATACGCGATCTGTTAACAACAGTGAAACAATTCGTGCCTTGTCGCGACTACAGCAAAAAGGCGTGCAGCGCCTGATCTTTGCGGTCCAGATAATGGGTAGAACTGATGCGGCGGATGGTGCGCGACTTGCCGCGGATCAGCAGGGTTTCGGTGGTGGCGATGTTGCCGCGGCGGGAAATGCCGTCGAGCAGATCGCCCTTGGTGATGCCGGTGGCGGAAAATATCACGTTGTCGTTGCGCGCCATGTCGCCCAGCATCAGTACCTTGCCGGCTTCGATGCCCATTTCACGGCAGCGCGCCAGTTCCTGCTCGCCCAGCCGACGGTTTTCCGCATTGTCTTCCTTCACCTGGTGACGGGCCAGCAGACGCCCCTGCATGTCGCCGTCTAGCGCGCGGATCACTGCCGCCGAGATCACGCCTTCCGGCGCGCCGCCGATGCCGTAGAGCACGTCGACCTCGCTTTCCGGCATGCAGGTCAGAATAGAGGCGGCCACGTCGCCATCAGGAATGGCGAACACTTTTACGCCCAGCCGCTGCATGTCGGCGATCACCCGATCGTGGCGCGGTTTGGCCAGTGTGATCACGGTGAGCTCGCCGAGCGGCTTGCCCAATCGTTCTGCAACCCGTTTCAGGTTGTCTTCCAGCGGACGGTCAAGGTCGATAGCGCCTTTGGCCTGCGGGCCGACAATCAGTTTTTCCATGTACATGTCGGGCGCGTGCAGGAATGCCCCCTGTTCACCCACCGCCAGCACCGCCAGCGCGTTAGCCTGCCCCATCGCCGTCATGCGGGTGCCTTCGATCGGATCGACGGCGATGTCTACCGCGTCGCCGTGCCCGGTGCCCACCTGCTCGCCGATGTAGAGCATCGGCGCTTCATCGATTTCGCCTTCGCCGATGACGATTCGACCGTTGATGTCGACCTGATTGAGCATGATACGCATCGCCTGCACCGCAGCGTTGTCGGCGGCGTTCTTATCGCCACGGCCCAGCCATTTGTAACCGGCCAGCGCGGCTGCTTCGGTAACGCGGGAGAATTCGATGGCTAATTCACGTTTCATGGGTACCTGTCTTGAACGGGGAATAAAGGAATTGTCGGGGCATTATGGTAGCACAGGCGTGATGACGGACGAGGGGCGAGGTGGAAGGAAAAAGGGCGCGATAGCCGCGCCCGATCAAGGATAGCGATGATTTTACTCGTCGTGTTCTTCCCACGCGCGGGCGCGTTCCACCGCTTTTTGCCAGCCGCGGTAACGGAAGTTGCGTTCCACGGTTTCGATGCTGGGACGGAACTCCCGCTCGATGGCGGTCTTGCTCTTCACTTCGTCCAGATCATTCCAGAAACCCGTCGCCAGACCGGCGAGGAATGCCGCCCCCAGCGCGGTGGATTCACGCACCTGCGGACGCTCGACGCGGGTGCCCAGAATGTCGGACTGGAACTGCATCAGGAAGTTGTTGGCGACCGCGCCGCCGTCCACCCGCAGCGATTGCAGGCGAGTATCGGCGTCGGCCTGCATCGCGTCCAGCACGTCGCGGGTCTGGTAGGCGATGGATTCCAGCGTGGCGCGGATGATGTGATTGGCGTTAACGCCGCGGGTCAGGCCGAAAATTGCGCCGCGGGCGTACGGGTCCCAGTAGGGCGCGCCCAGCCCGGTGAACGCCGGCACCACATAGACGCCATTGCTGTCTTTCACCTTGGTGGCGAAGTATTCGGAGTCCATCGCATCGCCAATCAGTTTCAGTTCGTCGCGCAGCCACTGGATCGACGCGCCGCCGATAAATACCGCGCCTTCCAGCGCATAGTTCACTTCGCCGCGCGGGCCGCAGGCGATGGTGGTCAGCAGGCCGTGTTTGGAGCGTACCGCTTCGGTGCCGGTGTTCATCAGCAGGAAGCAGCCGGTGCCGTAGGTGTTTTTCGCCATGCCGGGATGTACGCACAGTTGGCCGTACAGCGCCGCCTGCTGGTCGCCGGCGATACCGGCGATGGGAATGCGGGTGCCGCCTTTGCCGCCGATGTTGGTCTGGCCGTAAACCTCGGAGGACGGGCGCACCTGCGGCAGCATCGCGCGCGGGATATCCAGCACTTCCAGCATGCGTTCGTCCCAGTCCAGCGTATGGATGTTGAACAACATGGTGCGGGAGGCGTTGGTGTAATCAGTGACGTGGACGCGACCCTGAGTCATTTTCCAGATAAGCCAGGTGTCGATGGTGCCGAAAAGCAGCTCGCCGCGGCGGGCGCGTTCACGTGAGCCTTCCACATGGTCGAGGATCCATTTGACCTTGGTGCCGGAAAAATACGGGTCGACCACCAGGCCGGTGTTGGCGCGGATGTACTCTTCCAGCCCGTCTTTTTTCAGTTTTTCGCAGATGTCGGCGGAGCGGCGGCATTGCCAGACGATGGCGTTGTAGATGGGTTTGCCGGTTTCTTTTTCCCATACCACGGCGGTTTCACGCTGGTTGGTGATACCGATGCCGGCGATTTCGTCGCTGCTGATGCCGGCTTTCGCCAGCGCTTCCACCAGTGTGGAGCTTTGCGAGGCCCAGATTTCCATCGGGTCGTGTTCTACCCAGCCCGCTTTGGGGTAGATCTGGGTAAATTCCCGCTGGGATACGCTGACGATGTTGGCGTCATGGTCCAGTACGACAGCTCGTGAGCTGGTGGTTCCCTGGTCGAGCGCGACGATGTATTTTTTTTCCTGGTTCATAAACGTAATCCTGTGAGCGGAGTAGGGTTAGACCTTACGGGTTTGGGCTGACGCTGCCGTGTCGTTGTCTGTCGCGCAGACATCGCAGGGCAGGTTGCGGCCAATCAGGGTGCGATAGCTGAACGCGCCCAGACAGGCGCCGACAATCGGGCCGAAAATCGGTATCAGCATATAAGGAATATCGCGCCCGCCGGTCAGTGCAATCTTGCCCCAGCCAGCGAAATAGGCAAACAGCTTCGGACCCGCGTCACGCGCCGGGTTCATGGCAAATCCGGTCAACGGCCCCATCGATGCGCCGATCACCGCGATCAGAATACCGATCAGCAACGGCGCCAGCGGCCCGCGCGGAATGCCGTTGCCGTCGTCGGTCAGCGCCAGAATCAGGCACATCAGAATGGCGGTGATGACCATTTCCACCAGGAAGGCCTGCAAGACCGAAATATGCGGGTTGGGGTAGGTGGAGAAGATCCCGGCCAGATCGAGGCTTTCCACACTGCCGCGCACCATATTGTGCGTCTGCTCGATATTGTCGAACAGGTTGTGATAGAGGCCGTAGACCAATGCGGCCGAGCAGAATGCGCCGGCCACCTGCGCGAGGATATACGGCATCACTTTGCGGCCGTCGAAGCAGGCGAACAGCCATAATGCAATGGTCACCGCCGGATTGAGGTGCGCGCCGGAAATCGCGGCGGTCAGGTAGATCGCCATGGCGACGCCCAACCCCCAGATAATGCTGATTTCCCATTGCCCGAAGCTGGCGCCCGCCAGTTTCAAAGCCGCCACACAGCCAACGCCAAAGAAAATCAACAGGCCAGTGCCGAGAAACTCGGCGATGCACTGGCCTTTAAGGGTAGAAAGTTCAGATTGACTCATAATGCTTGTTCCTGCTTGTAGGCTACAGCATGGATGGTTGACGCAGGCCGATGGAATAACCTGCGCGTTTCTGGTCTGTCCCGTCGGTCCTGGAAGGATTCACGGCCAGACTCTTTTTGTATTTCGGATGTGAATTTATCGTTAATGCTCGAAAACGAGAAATATCGAAATCAAAATGTGTGTGATGCGTCAAGAAAATGCGCGCATTCGCGTAATTAGCGACAAAGCACTCATCTGCCCGCCGGGCGGGTGTTAACAGGGGTGTTAAATGCATTAACATTAAAGCTGTTTAATAATGATCAGGGTGATTTTCAGTCTGTGCTGATAGCGTATGAGCGAAAAAGCAGGCAGAGTCGCTGTTTTACCGGCGGTGCGCTGGACACGCCTGATCCGGCTACATACAATTTGGCTGGCGTTTACGTCGGGCGCGCCAGCGCCGGGGTGTGAAGACGTGAGGCATCTGTTGATGAAATGCCGTCCGTGACGCACCCGTTCGTGGTACATCTGCGTTAACCGGCTTATGCCGTGCGATCAAAAGGGGTTAGAAGTTATGTCATTTGAAGTGTTTGAGAAGCTGGAAGCGAAAGTTCAGCAGGCGATTGACACGATCACGCTGTTGCAGATGGAAATCGAAGAGCTGAAAGAGAAGAACAATACGTTGTCGCAGGAAGTGGAGAGTATGGCGGGCAACCGTGATGCGTTGATGCGCGAGAACGAGCAGTTAAAGCAGGAACAGCTGGTATGGCAAGAGCGCCTGCGTGCGCTGTTGGGTAAAATGGAAGACGTTCAGTAATCGCCGAAGTCAGACAGACGGGATGCGCACAGGGCGTCTGTTGACGCCCTTGGGTATCGCCTGTTATTCCAGATCGAGCGGGTCTTCAGACAGAATGATGCCGGTATTGTCGGCATACAGATGGTCACCGGAGAAGAAGGTCACGCCGCCGAAATTCACCCGGATATCGGTTTCGCCGATGCCTTCGCTGGCCGCCCCCGCCGGGGTCGCCGCCATCGCCTGAATGCCGATGTCCAGCTCCGACAGGTCATCGACCTGACGCACCGCACCGTACACCACGATGCCTTCCCACTCGTTCTGCGTAGCCAGCCGCGCCAGTTCAGCGTCAACCAGCGCCCGGCGAACGGAGCCGCCGCCGTCGACCAACAGCACGCGTCCGCTGCCGTTTTCTTCCAGCACGTCGAACAGCAGGCCATTATCCTCAAAGCATTTCACCGTGATGATTTTGCCGCCGAATGAACTACGCCCGCCAAAGTTGGAGAAAAGAGGCTCAACTACATTGACCTCTTCATGATAGATATCACACAGTTCGGAAGTATCGTATTTCATAGGAGTAACGTCTGTTGCCGCTGGAAGTGTGAGACTGAGTATATCCCTTTCTGTTTGTTGTTGGCAAAATCATCAACTGCGGCTTTGACCCGCATCAGTAATCGGTAGTGATTTTGCCAACCGGGACAAGCCGTTACTCTGCCTCAGCGGGCATGCGCCTAGCTCAGCAGCACGCCCACCGCGAACAGCAGATTGGTAAGCAACGCGCCCTTGACGGTTTTTTCCAGCATCGGACGCATGCTGAACGCGGTGGTTTCCCGCATCACGTAGCGCCCCTGCTTCACCAGCAGCGGCAGCGCCAGAATAAACAGCCAGCCTGCCAGCGTATGCAGATAAAGCATGGCGAACAGCGCCAGACAGACCGGCGCCGTCATCAGCAGCACCATGTGGTAGCGCCGGGCCTTGTGAGCGCCGAGCCTTACCGCCAGCGTGTTCTTGCCGTTTTCCCGATCGCTGTCGATATCGCGCAGATTGTTGATGTTGAGCACCGCGACGGCCAGCAAACCACAGGCGGTGGCGGGCAGAATGACGCTGCTGTCGAAGTAGCCGGTTTGCAGGTAGTACGACCCGGCCACGCTCAGCCAGCCGAAAAAGATCAGCACCGAGATGTCGCCAAGCCCAATATAACCATACGGTTTATTGCCGACGGTATAGGTAATGGCGGCCAGAATCGCCAGCAGGCCGAGCGCCAGAAACACCACGATGTCCACCGGCTTTTCGCAGGCCAGCGCGACCAGCGCGCTGCCGGAAATCGCCGTCAGCGTCACGGTAATGAGCAGAGCCTTGCGTAGCTCCTGCAGGCTGATGGCGCCGGTCTGGATGCCGCGTAGCGGGCCGATGCGGTCTTCCTTGTCGCTGCCTTTCACGGCGTCGCCATAGTCGTTAGCCAGATTGGAGAGGATTTGCAACAAGCCGGCGGTAATCAGCGTCAGCAGCGCCACGCCGGGCTTGAAGTTGCTGTGCCAGCAGGCGATGACGGTGCCGGTAACGATGGAGGCAAAAGCCAGCGGCAGCGTCTTGGGACGCAGGCTGTCCAGCCAGGCTTGGGTTTTGCTGCTATGTGTCAATTGGGTCATGGTGTTAATGGGCCATGGTATCAGCCAGATTGTGGCGCGTTCAGTTCTGGAAAATAAAGCCTGGTGACGGTGATAAAAACAGCAGTGGGAGGCATTGGCCTCCCACTGGTCAGTCATCAGTGCGATCCGTGAACACGGATTATAAGATAAATCGGCTCAGATCTTCATCTGCTACCAACTCATCAAGGTGACTGCGTACATAATCTGCATCGATCGTCACGGTTTGGCCGTTCATTTCGCTGGCGCCGTAGGATACTTCTTCGATCAGTCGTTCCAGCACCGTGTGCAGACGGCGGGCGCCGATGTTCTCCGTGCGCTCGTTAACCTGCCAGGCCGCTTCCGCGATACGACGGATGCCGTCCGGCTGGAACGTGATGTTGACGCCTTCGGTTTCCATCAATGCCTGATACTGACGGGTCAGCGACGCGCTGGGTTCGGTCAGAATACGTTCGAAGTCTTCGGTGGTCAGCGCCTGCAATTCCACGCGAATCGGCAGACGACCCTGCAGCTCGGGGATCAGATCCGACGGGCTGGCGACCTGGAACGCGCCGGAGGCGATGAACAGGATGTGGTCGGTTTTCACCATGCCGTGCTTGGTGGACACGGTACAGCCTTCCACCAGCGGCAGCAGGTCGCGCTGCACCCCTTCGCGGGACACGTCCGGACCGGAGGTGTCGCCCCGTTTGCAGATCTTGTCGATCTCATCGATGAACACGATGCCGTGCTGCTCTACCGCTTCGATCGCCTGTTGCTTAAGCTCTTCCGGGTTGACCAGCTTGGCGGCTTCTTCTTCCACCAGTAGCTTGAAGGCTTCGCGAATCTTGATCTTGCGGTTTTTCTGTTTCTGACCCGCCAGGTTCTGGAACATTGACTGCAACTGATTAGTCATCTCTTCCATGCCCGGAGGGGCCATGATTTCGACGCCGACGGGAGCCGCCGCCAGCTCGATTTCGATCTCTTTATCGTCAAGCGACCCTTCGCGCAGTTTCTTGCGAAACGCCTGACGGGCGGCAGACGGCTCGTGATTCTCTTCCGTCTGGCCCCAGTTGTTCTTGGCCGGCGGAATCAGTACGTCCAGAATGCGCTCCTCGGCCAGCTCTTCGGCGCGGTAGCGATTTTTCTCCATCGACTGCTGGCGCACCATCTTGATGGCGACATCGGTCAGGTCGCGGATAATCGAGTCTACTTCCTTGCCGACGTAGCCCACTTCGGTGAATTTGGTCGCTTCCACCTTGATGAACGGGGCGTTGGCCAGCTTGGCGAGACGACGGGCGATTTCGGTTTTCCCCACCCCGGTCGGGCCGATCATCAGAATGTTTTTCGGGGTGACTTCATGGCGCAGGCTCTCTTCCAGCTGCATGCGGCGCCAGCGGTTACGCAAGGCAATCGCCACGGCGCGCTTCGCTTTGTGCTGGCCGATGATGTAGCTATCAAGCTCGCTGACTATTTCGCGCGGGGTCATTTCAGACATAGTAGATCCTTACGCCTTGGAGGCTAATTCTTCAATCGTGTGGAACTGGTTGGTGTAGATGCAGATGTCACCCGCAATACCCAGTGATTTTTCGACAATCTCCCGGGCGCTTAATTCGGTATTTTCCAGCAGGGCGCGCGCGGCAGCCTGCGCGTAGGGGCCGCCGGAGCCGATAGCGATCAGATCGTTTTCCGGCTGAATCACGTCGCCGTTGCCGGTGATGATCAGCGACGCGTTTTCGTCGGCGACCGCCAGCAGCGCTTCCAGCCGACGCAGCATGCGGTCGGTGCGCCAATCTTTAGCCAGTTCCACGGCGGCCTTCACCAGATGCCCTTGATGCAGCTCCAGCTTGCGTTCGAACAGTTCAAACAGGGTAAACGCATCGGCGGTGCCGCCAGCGAATCCGGCGATAACCCGGTCGTTGTACAGACGGCGTACTTTACGCACGTTGCCTTTCATTACGGTGTTGCCCAGGGTGGCCTGTCCGTCTCCGCCAATCACGACCTGACCGTTGCGGCGTACGCTTACAATTGTTGTCACGAGTTTATCCCCGTTACTGAGAAAAAGGCCCCCGCGCGGACGCGGGGCATATTGACGATAAACATGGGGGAGGGGCGGGGGGTTTTCAACCCCCGCTGGCTAACGGGATGCAGTTGGATTGCCCCATGCCTTTGAGTTTTTGTGCCATTTTGTCGGCCACGGTACGGCTGTTGTACGGCCCGAGCATAATCCGATGCCAGCCGCCGCTGCTGGCGATACGGCTTTCGACGCCGGCAAACGCCAGTTCCGCTCTTACCGATTCGGCAGGCTCCGCTGTTTTGAACGAACCGCATTGCACCATCCAGCGTTGTTCTTTCTCTGGCTTGGTGTTCTCTGCTGTCTTGCTGTCGGCTTTGGCGGTTTCTTTGGCTGCCGTTTCAGTTTTGACGGCCTCTTTACGGGGCTCTGTCTGCACCGGTTTCTGCGCCGTCTGTGCCGGTGGCGTCGTCGCCTGGGTCGTATGATGCTGGCTGGCCGCCGGAACGGCAGTCGTGGTACGCGGCGGCGTCGGCGGCGTCATGGTGCTGGTATTGGGCACGATCGGCACGACCGTCTGCGGCCTGGGCGCTACCGAGCGGGCCGGCATCTGGCTTTGATCGTTGTAGGGCACTTCCGTCAGCGTGGTCGGCTGGCGTTTCATGTCCGACTGCATCTGCTCCAGCAGTTGCCGCTGTTCATCGGTAAGTTGGCCCGTCGACTGGATTTCTCCGCCCGCCGAGGGTTCGGTCGGCGAAGCAACGCCAATCTGCCGGTTTTCCAGTTCCTTGATATAACGCCAGCGCTCTTCCGGTTTAGGCGGCAACCCGTTGCCTTTGGTCCCCTGATGCGGCAGGACCGGCGATTCGTCCGGCTTATTGTGGGCGATAAAATAGAGTCCGCCGGCAAACGTGACCAGCACGGCAACGGCCAGCGCTATCATCGTCTTGGATGCGCCCGAGGACCCGCCTCGTTTCCGGCTGGATGTTTTTTTCCGGCGCGTTCCAGAACGCCCCCGGCTGACATAGTCTCGTTGTGCCACAATCGTTTCGTTGCGAAAAAAATAAGTAACAGGTCGCCATGTTACTGAACCCTAAAATGTTTGACCAGCACCGGAATTCTTAAAGCCTGTAACACGCAGAGACGGCGCGGCGGTGCTGTCGCGGATAATCAGCTGGCTGGATATCAGCCGCGACCCCCGCTGGACCTTGTGTTGCTGCAATTGAGCCAGCAGCAATAGCATGGCTTCGCGACCGATATCGTAGCGCGGCTGGGAAACGGTGGTCAGCGCCGGAAAGCAGTGGCTGGCCTGCGCGATGTCATCGAACCCGACCAGCGACAGGTCACGCGGCACGTCCAGCCCCATTTTGCGCGCCTGCGTCAGCGCCCCCAGCGCCATGACGTCGCAGTGGCAGAAAATCGCGGTGGGCGGCGTGGGGTGCGACATCAACCGTATCAGGCCGCGGGAACCGGTGTCATAGCTGAAGTCGCCGCGCACGATGTACTGGTTGTCGATCACCAGCCCGCAGCGGCGTAACGCCTGAATATAGCCCTGTAGCCGGTATTCGCTGATCGGAATCTGTTCCGGACCGGCGATACAGGCGATGCGCCGGTGCCCCAGCTGATTGAGATAACTGACGGCCTCGAACGCCGCGGTCAGGTTATCGATGTGTACGGTGGGCATATCCAGCTCAGGGGCGAACTCATTTGCCATCACCATCGGCGGCAGATGACGGCGTTCGTCCTTGCCGGCATCAAACGGCAGCTGCGAGCCCAGCAGCAGAATGCCGTCGATCTGCCGGGTAGTGATCAGGTCCAGAAAGGTCTTTTCCGTTTTGCGCTGGTGGGCGCAATCGCCAATCAGTACCAGATAGCCGCGTTCCGCCGCCGTTTCCTCAATACCGCGCAGCATTTCGGTGAAAAAGGGATCGCAGATATCGGGAACGAGCGCCAGAATCGTTCTCGACTCATGCCGTTTCATATTACGGGCAAGATTTTGTGCAGAGTATCCCACCGCCAGCGCGGCCTGCTCCACCTTTTGGCGGGTGGTGGCCGACACCTTCTCAGGATTGGTCAAGGCGCGGGACACCGTTGCGGTGGATACGCCGGCCTGGTCGGCAACGTCTTTCATCGTTGCGGGCGGGATGAATTTTTTCTGCTCCAACGCATTTCCTCCTTGCGTCAGCGTTTACTGGCGCCGTAGTCAAGGGACCGCTATCAAAGGCCGGCCACCGTTTTTCAGGATGTCTGATTTTGCCATGCGCCGTCATGAAACGCGGCATGACCAGGCGGTGCTGTCGTGAAGTATCGTATGGTTCAGGGTTCCCGACCGGACATGCTCCGTGCGGGCGGCGACGGTATCGGGAGCCCTATGCACAGGTATAGCACTGGGTGGCGGGTTGTCACCCCGGCGCCTGGCGTCCGGTGTTGTGCCAACCGCCTGATCAGCATACTGCTTCCGCCATCACTCTTAACAGATTGCATTCAATATTTATCGAATAATTTACGCAGGCGCAGCCTGAATTATCTGTTTCTCGGGGCTGTTCGCAAAAAATGCCGCTGCTGCTGGCATCAGATATTCCGGCGGCTCAGAATCGGCTCAATTGTCCGTCGGGTCGACATCCATCACCCATTTCACTTTGCGCGTTTGCGGCAGGGTATCGATCAACGGCATGGAATTGCGGATCAGTCGTTGCAGCGTGGCGCGCGACGGATGCTGCAGCAGCAATTGCCAGCGAAAACGCCCGGCACGCTTGGGCTGCAGCGCCGGCACCGGTCCCATCAACCACAGCGAGTCGTCGCGCAGCGGACTGGCTTCCAGCAGATTGCGTAACTGTTGCAGGAACAGGCTGGCCTGCTGATTGTCGTGGTCATCGGCCCGGAACAGCACATGGCTGGTAAACGGCGGCAGGAACACGCTCTGGCGTTCTTTCAGCGTCTGGCTGGCGAAAGCGTCGTAGCCCTGATGCAGCAGCGTCTGCAACAGCGGATGCTCCGGGTGATGGGTTTGCAGCACCACTTCGCCCGCCTTGCCGGCGCGACCGGCGCGACCGGACACCTGGGTGTAGAGCTGGGCGAAGCGTTCGGTGGCGCGGAAGTCGGCGGAAAACAGCGAGCTGTCGACATCCAGCAACGCCACGAGCGTGACGTCGGGAAAGTGGTGGCCTTTGGCGAGCATCTGGGTGCCGATCAGAATGCGGGCGCCGCCCTGGCGAACCTGCGCCAGTTGCTGCTCCAGCGCCCCTTTGCGGCTGGTGGTATCGCGATCGATACGGGTGATCGGAGCCTCGGGAAACAGCGTCGGCAACGCTTGTTCCAGCTGTTCGGTGCCCAGACCGACCGGCACCAGATGGGTAGAGCCGCACTGCGGGCATTGCTGCGGTATCGGACGCTGGCTGTCGCAGTGGTGGCAACGCATCATCCGTTGATGCTGGTGCAGGGTGTAGTAGCTGTCGCAGCGCTGGCATTCGGCGATCCAGCCGCATTCATGGCACAGCACCACCGGCGCGAAACCCCGGCGGTTGAGAAACAGGATGACCTGATTGTCCGCGGCCAGGTGATGGCGGATGCGGTTGATTAACGGCTGCGACAAACCGGTGGTCAGCGGCAGCCCTTTCAGGTCCAGCAAATGTTGCTGCGCCAGTCGGGCATTGCCGGCGCGCTTGCTAAGACGCAACTGGCGGTATTTGCCAATCTGCACGTTATAAAGCGTTTCCAGCGCCGGCGTGGCCGACCCCATGACGATGGGAATGTCTTCCTGCCGGGCGCGGAACACCGCCAGATCGCGGGCGTGATAACGCCAGCCTTCCTGCTGCTTGTAGGAGCCGTCGTGTTCTTCGTCGATGACGATCAGCCCCAGTCGGGCAAAAGGGGTAAACAGCGCGGAACGGGTGCCGATGACGATGGCTGCTTCGCCTTGTCTGGCGCGCAGCCACACCGACAGCCGCTCGCCGTCGTTCAGCCCTGAATGCAGCGCTTCCACCGGCGCGTTGAACCGATCGCGGAAGCGGGCGATGGTTTGCGGCGTCAGGCCGATTTCCGGCACCAGCACCAGCGCCTGCTTGCCTTGCGCCAGAATATTTTCCAGCACGCTGAGGTAGACCTCGGTTTTGCCGGAGCCGGTAATGCCCGCCAGCAGCCAGGCGGCAAAATGATCGTCTTCGCTGCGTATGGCGCCGACGGCGGTAGCCTGTTCGGTATTAAGACGCAGGCGCTCGCCCGTCAGGCTGAAATCGTTGCGCCAGTCCCGCACCTGCTGCGGCAGCGCGCGCAGTTCGCTCAGCCCTTTTTCACGCAGCGCCTGCAGCGCGGCTTCCGTCAGCTCGGTTTCCGCCATCTGATGGCGGTACAGCGGCCCTTGTAGCAGCGCCGCCAGCGCCTGCTGTTGCTTGGGCGCCCGTTTCAGTGCGTTCAGCGGCGTGGCGCGCCCCTGCTCGGTAGCGAACCATTGCCAGAGCGGCGCGCTATGGGCCGGTTTCCCCTGGCGGAGCAATATTGGCAGGGCATGGAACAGCACCTCGCCAAGCGGATAGTGGTAATACTCCGCCGCCCACAGCAGGATGCGCCACAGACTGTCCGGAAACAGCGGGGCGTCGTCGAGCACGTCGTGCAGCGGTTTAAGCTGTTCCAGCGGCAGTTCGCTACCGGCGCTCAGGGCAGTGACGATACCGATCATCTTACGGTTGCCGAAGGGAACGCTGACGCGCACGCCCGGCACCGGCGGCGTCATGCCTGGCGGCAGCCGGTAATCAAACGTGCGCGTCAGCGGTACCGGCAAGGCAACCTGAACAACGGGCATGGTCTCTGCGTTCAAATGCGTCATGAAAGTCTTACGTCATGCATGAGGGTTTGTCTGCCGTCACGGTACTGTGCGCGGATGCGTTGTGCAATCTTGCGCGCCATCTTGTTTATCCGGGGCGGCGAGTCCGCACGGATCCAATTGCATCGGGTGGTTAATTTCTGTATGATCCGCCGCCTTTATACCTTGTGGTGTAAAGAACATTTCACTCAACTTCGTGTGGTGTCTGGCGGAACAGGGCTGGATAGCGACACGGCCTTAAACAGAGGTTTCCCATGAAAGAAGGTATTCACCCGAATTACGTTGAAATTACCGCTACTTGCTCTTGCGGTAACGTCATCAAAACCCGTTCCACTGCTGCTCATGACCTGAACCTGGACGTGTGCGGCGCTTGCCACCCGTTCTTCACCGGCAAACAGCGTGTCGTTGACACCGGTGGTCGTGTTGAGCGTTTCAACAAACGCTTCAGCGTCCCGGGCACCAAAAAATAATTGGTTTTTGCACCGGGGCGGAAAACCGGTTAACTGTTTTTCCAGCCAAAACTGTTTTCCGTCCAAAACAAAGGCACCTGCGGGTGCCTTTGTTGTTTCTGATGTTTTTTCCCATCCGCTCCAAACGGGTGATTTAGTATTCCCACGTATCCGGGTCGATCCCCATCTCACGCATAATTGCCTTGGCGGCATCGGGAATTTCGTCGCCGCGTTCTTTACGCAGGTCGTCATCATTCGGTAAGGGTTGGCCGGTAAAAGCGTGCAAAAACGCCTCACACAGTAACTCGCTATTGGTTGCGTGACGCAGGTTGTTGACCTGACGACGGGTACGCTCGTCTGTCAGTATCTTCAGTACCTTCAAAGGGATAGATACGGTGATCTTCTTAACCTGCTCACTCTTCTTGCCGTGTTCAGCGTATGGGCTTACGTATTCGCCATTCCACTCAGCCATGGGATACCTTAAATATTGATCGTGATAAAAACAGTCACTGGCACAAAACACCATAATTCTAACGATTATTATAGGGATGCTCAATCTATACGCAAAGAAGTTTAGAAGTCCAGATGTATTGACGTCTATATCGTCCGGGTTTACTCTTTAATCTCTTTACCTCAGTCCTCCAGTCAGGAAAAGCACCGATGACGCGTAAACAGGCTACTATCGCAGTCCGCAGTGGGTTAAACAATGACGAGCAGTTCGGTTGCGTTGTTCCCCCGATTCATCTCTCCAGCACCTACAATTTCACCGGCTTTAATGAACCCAGAGCGCACGACTATTCCCGGCGCGGCAACCCGACCCGTGATGTGGTTCAACGCGCGCTGGCGGAACTGGAGGGGGGCGCGGGCGCGGTCATGACCAGCAGCGGCATGTCGGCGATTCTGCTGGTCTGTACGGTGTTTTTGCGGCCTGGCGACCTGTTGGTGGCTCCGCTCGATTGCTACGGCGGCAGCTACCGTTTGTTCGACAGCCTGAGCAAACGTGGCGCCTACCGGGTGAAATTCGTCGATCAGGGCAATGCGGCCGAACTGCAGGCGGCGCTGGCGGAAAAACCGAAGCTGGTGCTGGTGGAAAGTCCCAGCAACCCGCTGCTGCGCGTGGTGGATATCGCGGCTATCTGTCAGGCGGCGCGCGACGCGGGCGCAGTGAGCGTGGTGGATAACACCTTCCTGAGCCCGGCGTTGCAAAATCCGCTGAAGCTGGGGGCGGATCTGGTGGTGCACTCTTGCACCAAATACCTCAATGGTCATTCGGACGTGGTAGCCGGCGCGGTTATCGCCCGCGATCCAGCGGTGGTGACGGAGCTGGCCTGGTGGGCCAACAACATCGGCGTGACCGGCGCGGCCTTTGACAGCTACCTGTTGCTGCGCGGTCTGCGCACGCTGTCGCCGCGTATGACGCTCGCGCAGAAGAATGCGCTGCAAATTGTGGAGTATTTGCGGCATCAGCCGCTGGTGAAAGCGTTGTATCATCCGTCTTTACCCGAGAATGCCGGTCATGAGATTGCCCGTCGGCAGCAGTCCGGTTTTGGCGCGATGCTGAGTTTTGAGCTGGATGGCGATGAAGGTACCCTGCGCCGTTTTCTGGCCGCACTGGAATTGTTCACGCTGGCGGAATCGCTGGGCGGCGTAGAGAGCCTGATTTCTCACGCGGCTACCATGACCCACGCCGGCATGGCGCCGGAAGCGCGCGCCGCCGCCGGTATCTCGGAGACGTTATTGCGTATTTCTGTCGGCATTGAGGACGGCGACGATCTGGTTGCCGATCTGGACAGAGCATTTCAGGCAGCAGCCAAGAGGTAACAATGAGTGCGTTAGGGATAGCAGCGGCCGTGAAGGGACGGCAACTGCACAAATTCGGCGGCAGCAGCCTGGCTGATGTGAAATGTTATCAGCGCGTCGCCGGCATCATGGCGGATTACAGCCAGGCGGGCGATTTGATGGTGGTATCGGCGGCGGGCAGCACCACCAACCAGTTGATCAGCTGGTTAAACCTCAGCCAGTCGGACCGGATTTCCGCCCATCAGGTACAACAGTCGCTGCGCCGTTATCAAAGCGAGCTGATTTCCGGTTTGCTGCCGGCCGAAACGGCAGCGCCGCTTATCAATGAATTCATTCGCGATCTGGAACGTCTGGCCGCGTTGCTGGATGGCAAGCTCACCGACGCCGCCTACGCCGAGGTGGTCGGGCACGGCGAAATCTGGTCCGCCCGTTTGATGGCGGCGGTATTGAATCAGAAAAAACTGCCTGCCGCCTGGCTGGATGCGCGTACCTTCCTGCGCGCCGAGCGTGCGGCGCAGCCGCAGGTCGATGAAGGTCGTTCCTGGCCGCTGTTGCAACAACTGCTGACCCAGCATGCCGGGCAGCGTCTGGTGATTACCGGTTTTATCAGTAGTAACGACGCAGGCGAAACCGTCCTGCTGGGCCGTAACGGCAGCGACTATTCCGCTACGCAGATTGGCGCGCTGGCTGGCGTCGAGCGCGTCACCATCTGGAGCGACGTGGCCGGCGTCTACAGCGCTGACCCGCGTAAGGTGAAAGACGCCTGCCTGTTGCCGCTGCTGCGGCTGGATGAAGCCAGCGAGCTGGCCCGTCTGGCGGCGCCGGTATTGCATGCCCGCACCCTGCAGCCGGTTTCCGGCAGCGATATCGATCTGCAATTGCGCTGCAGCTACCAACCTGAACAAGGGTCGACCCGCATTGAGCGCGTGCTGGCCTCCGGCACCGGCGCCAAGATTGTCACCAGTCATGATGATGTTTGTCTGATTGAGATTGGCGTACCGGCGGAGCACGATTTTGCCCGCACCCACAAAGACGTCGAACAGTTGTTGCAAAAATCCCAGATCCGGCCGCTGGCGCTGGGCGTGCATCAGGATCGCAACCTGCTGCAGCTGTGCTACACCTCGGAAGTGGTGCATAGCGCCTGGCAGGTGCTGGAGCAGGCGGCGTTGCCGGTATCGCTTCATCTGCGCGAAGGGCTGGCGCTGGTGGCGCTGGTGGGGGCGGGCGTTTGCCGCAACCCGCTGCACAGCCACCGTTTCTACCAGCAACTGCGCGACCAGCCGATTGAGTTCGTCTGGCAGGCGGAAGACGACATCAGTCTGGTGGCGGTGCTGCGTGTAGGGCCGACCGAGCATCTGGTGCGCGGTCTGCATCATTCGCTGTTCCGGGCGGAAAAACGCATCGGGCTGGTGTTGTTCGGCAAAGGCAACATCGGTTCGCGCTGGCTGGAGCTGTTCGCCCGGGAGCAGAGCCTGATTTCGGCGCGCACCGGTTTTGAGTTCACGCTGGCGGGCGTGGTGGACAGTTCCCGTAGCCTGCTGAATTACGACGGGCTGGACGCCAGTCGTGTGCTGGCTTTCTTCGGCGATGAAGCGCAGGAACGTGACGACGATGAGCTGTTCCTGTGGATGCGCGCCCATCCGTATGATGATTTGGTGGTGCTGGATGTGACCGCCAGCCAGTCGGTTGCCGATCTCTATCTGGATTTCGCCAGCTATGGTTTCCATGTGATCAGCGCCAACAAACTGGCGGGCGCATCCGGCGGCGACAACTATCGGCAGATCCGCGACGCGTTCGCCAAAACCGGGCGTCACTGGCTGTACAACGCCACCGTTGGCGCCGGGTTGCCGGTGAACTATGCGGTACGGGACCTGCGTGAAAGCGGCGATAGCATTCTGGCTATCAGCGGTATCTTCTCCGGCACGCTGTCATGGTTGTTCCTGCAGTTTGACGGCACGGTGCCTTTTACCGAACTGGTGGATCAAGCCTGGCAGCAGGGATTGACCGAGCCGGATCCGCGCGTCGATCTTTCCGGTCAGGATGTGATGCGCAAGCTGGTTATTCTGGCGCGCGAAGCGGGTTATGAAATCGAGCCCAATCAGGTGCGGGTGGAATCGCTGGTGCCTGCCGGATGCGAGAACGGTTCGGTGGATCAGTTCTTTGAAGACGGCGAGCCGCTGAATCAGCAAATGTTGCAGCGACTGGAAGCCGCCAACGAGATGGGGCTGGTGCTGCGCTATGTCGCCCGCTTCGATGTCAACGGCAAGGCGCGCGTAGGCGTGGAAGCCGTGCGGGCGGATCATCCGCTGGCGGCGTTGTTGCCGTGTGATAACGTGTTCGCTATCGAAAGCCGCTGGTATCGCGATAACCCGCTGGTGATTCGCGGCCCGGGAGCCGGTCGCGACGTAACGGCCGGGGCGATTCAGTCGGATCTCAATCGGTTGGCGCAACTGTTGTAATCGTGTCGGTTGAAATCGCGTCAGTTGAAATCAGACAGCGTTAGCCATCATGTCTTAAAGCCCGCAGCCGCGGGCTTTTTTATGCCTTCGATTCCTCCAGTGGCGAGGGCCGCGTTTTTTGCCAATACTGAGGGTGCATCCCTTACATTTCATGTGTGTTTTTTCTGTGATGAGGCATGACGGCCTGCCGTACGCCACCATGAATTTTCTTCATCTTGCATGAATAAACATCAGTATTTATCGCGCTGAAAAGCGTTGACTCTTTAAGCGGATTCGGTCATTTTCTATATAGACGTCTAAACGTATAGACGTTTGTAGAAAATAACGATGATAATGGCGAATCGAGGTAAGGATATGAGCTTTTTCCACGCGAACCATCAGGAAGCGCTGAACCAGAACCTGGCGGAATTACAGGGCCGGATTAACGTTTCCTTTGAGTTTTTCCCACCGCGCACCAGCGAGATGGAAGAAACGCTGTGGAACTCCATTGACCGCCTCAGCAGCCTGAAACCCAAATTCGTGTCGGTGACCTACGGCGCCAATTCCGGCGAGCGTGACCGCACTCACAGCATCATCAAAGGCATCAAGGAACGTACCGGCCTGGAAGCCGCGCCGCACCTGACCTGCATCGATGCTTCCCGCGACGAACTGAAAGCCATTGCCCAGGACTACTGGCAGAGCGGCATCCGCCACATCGTCGCCCTGCGCGGCGACTTACCGCCGGATAGCGGCAAACCGGAGATGTACGCTTCTGATCTGGTCACCTTGCTCAAGGAAGTAGGGGATTTTGATATTTCGGTCGCGGCCTATCCTGAAGTGCATCCGGAAGCGAAAAGCGCGCAGGCGGACCTGATCAATCTCAAACGCAAGATTGACGCTGGCGCCAGCCGTGCCATCACACAGTTCTTTTTTGACGTGGAAAGCTATCTGCGCTTTCGCGATCGCTGCGTCACGACCGGCATTGATGTGGAAATCGTCCCCGGTATTCTGCCGGTGTCGAACTTCAAGCAATTGCAGCGTTTCGCCACCATGACCAATGTACGTGTGCCGAACTGGATGACCGCCATGTTCGAAGGGCTGGATAACGACCCGGAAACCCGCAAGATGGTCGGCGCGTCGATCGCCATGGATATGGTGAAGATCCTCAGCCGTGAAGGCGTGAAGGATTTCCATTTCTATACCCTGAACCGTTCGGAACTGAGCTACGCCATCTGCCATACGCTGGGCGTGCGCCCGGTGACGGCCGCCTGATTTCCTCGCCGATTATTGCGCTGAATGCCCGCCCGGATATCTCCGGGCGGGCATTCGTGCTTAAGGCATGGAGTGTTTGGCGTGAATAACGATATTCGAAAATAAAAAGCGCTATTCGAAGATAAAAAAAGGGCGGGCCGAAGCCCGCCAAAGTTTCGTTGGCTTTATAAAAATTTATGTGGTCAGGAATGTTTCGAGTTCTTCGCTGCCGCCGATATGGCGGCCGCCCATGAATACCTGGGGAACGGTGCTACGCCCGGTCACCGCCCGCAGGCTCACCGTGGTGGCATCCTTACCCAGCATGATTTCTTCGTATTGAATACCGCGATCCTGCAGCAACTGTTTGGCTTTGGCGCAAAACGGGCAGCCGGGTTTGGTAAACAGTGAAACAGATTCCTGAACCTTATAGTGAGGAGCAAGGTACTTCAGCATGGTGTCGGCGTCGGAAACTTCAAACGGGTCGCCCGGCTTGTTGGGTTCAACAAACATTTTCTCCACCACGCCGTGACGAACCAGCATGGAGTAGCGCCAGGAGCGGGGGCCGAAGCCCAGTTCCGCTTTTTCGACCAGCATGTTCATGGCGCGGGTGAATTCGCCGTTGCCATCGGGAATAAACGTAATGTTTTCTGCGTCTTGGTCGGCTTTCCAGGCATTCATCACAAAAGTATCGTTCACAGATACGCATAAAACCGCATCCACGCCAAATTGCTTGAATACCGCAGCCAACTCGTTATAGCGTGGCAAATGACTGGAAGAGCAGGTTGGTGTAAAGGCCCCTGGCAAGGAAAAGACGACCACGGTCTTGTTGTTGAAGAGTTCCCCGGTCGTCACGTCAACCCATTGATCCCCCTGACGGGTATGGAAAGTTACTGACGGAATTTTCTTGCCTTCTTGGCTTACAAACATTTTTCAGTCCCTGCTAGTCGAAACGTTCTGTTTGGCTGAATCCGTCAGTGATCAGGACTCGATTCGTTAGGGACATTATTCATTATCAAATGTTGATAGGACTAATCGTTCGTTGCTATCCTATCTATCGCTAGGGACTATCATGTTTAGGGGAATCAGGGCATGAATATTCGGGATTTAGAGTATCTGGTGGCATTGGCGGAGCATCGCCATTTTCGACGCGCAGCGGACTCCTGCCACGTCAGCCAGCCCACGCTGAGCGGCCAGATCCGCAAACTGGAAGACGAACTGGGGGTGATGCTGCTGGAGAGAACCAGCCGCAAAGTCCTGTTCACTCAGGCGGGGTTGCTGCTGGTCGAGCAGGCCAGAACCGTATTGCGTGAAGTGAAGGTGCTGAAGGAGATGGCCAGTCAGCAGGGCGAAACCATGTCCGGTCCGCTGCATATCGGCCTGATCCCGACGGTCGGCCCTTATCTGCTGCCCCAGATTATCCCGATGTTGCACCGCACTTTCCCGAAGCTGGAAATGTACCTGCATGAAGCCCAGACTCACCAACTGCTGGCCCAGCTCGACAGCGGCAAGTTGGATTGCGCCATTCTGGCGATGGTGAAAGAGTCGGAAGCGTTTATCGAAGTGCCGTTGTTTGACGAGCCGATGAAGCTGGCGATTTATCAGGATCACCCCTGGGCGAACCGCGAGCGGGTGGCGATGTCCGATTTGTCGGGCGAAAAACTGCTGATGCTGGAAGACGGGCATTGCCTGCGCGATCAGGCGATGGGATTTTGTTTCCAGGCAGGCGCGGACGAAGATACCCATTTCCGCGCCACCAGTCTGGAAACTCTGCGCAACATGGTAGCGGCGGGCAGCGGTATTACCCTGCTGCCGTCGCTGGCGGTGCCGCGGGAACGAGTGCGTGACGGCGTGTGCTATTTGCCTTGTTACAAACCGGAGCCCAAACGCACCATCGCGCTGGTGTATCGTCCGGGCTCGCCGTTGCGCGGCCGTTATGAACAACTGGCCGATTCAGTGCGCGAGCACATGCAGCTCCACATGGAACAGCTGTCAAAACAGTCTGATTAATCAAAGCCAAAACGATTCGTTATCAAAAAACCGGTTGTTAAAACAACCGGTTTAAACCGTTCAGCGCCGCTACCCGATAGGCTTCGGCCATAGTCGGGTAGTTGAATGTGGTGTTCACAAAATACTCGATGGTATTGCCTTCGCCTTTCTGTTCCATGATGGCCTGACCGATGTGAATGATTTCGGCCGCGCGTTCGCCAAAGCAGTGAATGCCCAGAATCTGCTTGGTTTCGCGGTGGAACAGAATTTTCAGGCTACCGACGTTCATCCCGACAATTTGCGCTCGCGCCAGGTGCTTGAACTGGGCGCGGCCGACTTCATACGGCACTTTCATGGCGGTGAGTTCCTGCTCGGTTTTGCCGACGGAACTGATCTCCGGGATCGTGTAAATACCGGTGGGAATATCCTCGATCAGATGCGCGGTGGCGTCGCCTTTGGTGATGGCCTGCGCCGCGATGCGGCCCTGATCATAGGCGGCCGACGCCAGGCTGGGATAACCGATCACATCGCCCACGGCGTAGATATGCGCCTGAGCGGTCTGATACATGCTGTTAACCTTCAACTGGCCGCGGCTGTCCGTTTCCAGCCCAATATTTTCCAGTCCCAGCGTTTCGGTGTTGCCGGTGCGTCCGTTGGCGTAGAGCAGGCAATCCGCCTTCATCTTTTTGCCGGATTTCAGATGGATGATGACGCCGTCATCCAGGCCTTCGATGCGTTCGAATTCCTCGTTGTGACGAATTACCACGCCGCTGTTCCAGAAGTGATAGGACAGCGCGTCGGACATCTCCTGATCGAGAAACGCCAGCAGCCGATCGCGGGTATTGATCAGATCGACCTTCACGTTCAACCCCCGGAAGATCGACGCATATTCGCAGCCGATCACCCCAGCACCGTAGATGATCACGTGTTTGGGTTCATAATCCAGATCGAGAATGGAGTCGCTGTCGTAGATGCGGGGATGATGGAAATCCACCCCGGCCGGATGATAAGGCCGCGAACCGGTGGCGATAATGATATTTGCGGCGGTCAGCGTATCGTGGGTGTCATCCGGGTAGAAGACCGCGACGGTATGCGCATCAATAAAACGCGCCTCGCCGGAAAATAGCTCGCAGTGATTACGTTCGTAGAAACCCTGGCGCATGCGGGTTTGCTGGCCGATCACGCTGTCGGCGTGACGCAGGATATCGGAAAATGAGGAACTGATGACGCGGGCGTTGTCGCTGTAGAGTGGGTTTTGATTGAATTCGATGATGCGGCTGACGGCGTGTCGGAGGGCTTTGGATGGGATGGTTCCCCAGTGGGTACAGCCACCGCCAACATTGTAATGCCGTTCTATCACGGCAATTTTCGCCCCTTGTTTGGCGAGCCCCATGGCCGCCCCTTCACCGCCCGGACCCGAACCAATCACGATGGCATCGTAATCGTATTGCTGTTGTATGGACATGGTAGGAACCACCTGTTTTTATACAAATTACTAACGCGATTGTAACATCGTCCTGCTGATAACCCAATCATCCCTGATATCCGTATGGGAACCGATGATCACATTTTTACTATGGCAAACTTTGGCGCAGTATGTGGAGAGTAAAGTTTGTTATAGTGCTTCCCTTGATTTAAGGAGAGCCGATGACTGCGGGCAGGATAATGGGTGTCAGAGCACAACAAAAAGAACGAACTCGTCGTTCCCTGATTGAGGCCGCTTTCAGCCAGTTAAGCGCTGAACGCAGTTTTGCCAGCCTGAGTTTGCGTGAGGTGGCTCGTGAAGCCGGCATTGCCCCTACCTCGTTTTATCGCCATTTCCGCGATGTGGACGAACTGGGGTTGACGATGGTGGATGAAAGCGGGTTGATGCTGCGCCAGCTGATGCGGCAGGCGCGCCAGCGTATCGTCAAAAGCGGCGGCAGCGTGATCAGAACATCGGTATCGACGTTCATGGAATTCATCGGCAATAACCCCAACGCCTTTCGGCTGCTGTTGCGCGAACGTTCCGGTACTTCAGCGGCATTCCGTGCTGCCGTGGCGCGTGAAATTCAGCATTTTATCGCTGAACTGGCGGACTATCTTGAAGTCGAAAATCATATCCCGCGCAGCTTCGCGGAGGCACAGGCGGAAGCGATGGTGATCATCGTATTCAGCGCCGGCGCTGAAGCGCTGGATGTGGATATAGAGCAGCGACGCCAGCTGGAAGAACGGCTGGTGTTGCAGCTGCGCATGATTGCCAAAGGCGCCTATTACTGGTATCGCAAAGAGCAGGGTAAGGGGTTTGCCTACCCTGAGGGATAATCAGAGGAAAAGTCATGACAGAGCAGATAAATTCAGAGAAAAGTACGCTGGTGCTGGCGCTGGCGGCCGGTTTGTCCGCGAATGGTTCCTTTGTCGCCGTGTTCAGTTCTATCGTGCCGTTTTCCATCTTTCCGCTGATTGCGCTGGTTCTGTCGGTGTACTGCCTGCATCAGCGTTACATGCATCATGCCATGCCAAAAGGCACGCCGCTGCTGGCGGCGGGCTGTTTCCTGTTCGGTTTGCTGCTTTACAGCGCTATTGTGCGCGCCGAGTACCCGCAAATCGGCTCCAATTTCGTGCCGTCAATCCTGTGCGTGGTGCTGGCGCTGTGGCTGGTAGTGAAGCTGCGGGCCCGCAAGCCCGACAGTGAAACCAACACGCCTTAATCCGTAGTGAGGTTATTGGCGCTTTTCCAGTAACACGCCGCATTCCATGTGGTGGGTATAAGGGAACTGGTCAAACAGCGCCAACTGGCTGATTCGGTGCGTCTGACTTAGGGTTTCCAGGTTGGCGCACAGCGTTTCCGGGTTGCAGGAGATGTACAGAATGCGCGGGTACGCCTGCACCAGTTTTACGGTGCCGTCGTCCAGGCCGCTGCGGGGCGGATCGACAAAAATGGTTTCACAGCGATAGCCGCTCAGATCGATGCCTTGCAGGCGGTTGAACTGACGCACGCCGTTCATGGCCTGGGTGAATTCCTCCGCCGCCATGCGAATAATCTGTACGTTATCAATCTGGTTGGCGGCAATATTGTACTGCGCCGCCGCGACCGATGGCTTGGCGATTTCGGTTGCCAGCACCCGCTCGAAATTGCGCGCCAGCGCCAGCGAAAAGTTACCGTTGCCGCAGTACAGTTCCAGCAGATCGCCTTTCGACCCCTGCGTCACCGATAGCGCCCACTCCAGCATCTGGATATTCATCATCGCATTGGGTTGGGTGAAGCTGTTTTCCACCTGACGATAAATCATCTGACGGCCGGCGACCGGCAGGCATTCGTCCACGTAATCCCGATCCAGACAGATTTTGGTTTTGGTGGCGCGGCCAATCAGTTGCAGGGCAAAACCCTGACTGCGCAGTTGATCACGCAGGAGGCGGGCGTGCTGCTGCCATTCGTCATCCAGCGCTTTGTGGTAGAGCAACGAAACTGCAATCTCACCGCTAAGCGTGGAGAGATAATCAATCTGAAACAGCTTGCGCCGCAGCACCGGCTCGGCCCGCAGGGCACTGAGCAGCGCCGGCATCAGGCGGTTGATCAACTCGCTGGCGGCCGGAAACTGATCGACGCGGATCCGCTGTTTGGTCTGCTGATCAAACATAATGTGGTACAAGTCATCGCCATCATGCCAGATCCGAAATTCCGCCCGCATCCGGTAGTGACTGACCGGCGATCGGAACACGGCCGGCGCCGGCGCATCGAATGGCGCCATCATGGCTCCGAGGCGCCCGGTTTTTTCTTCAAGCTGGGCGTCATACTGGTCGATGGGCAGAATCTCTGGCGTCATGATGGTCTCATCTGAAAAACGGCTGGGATAGGGTGGCGATGTTGTCAGGGCGCGATTGTAGGGCATCCAGAAGGGATGTCCAGCCTTGTTGCACGGATTCTCTTATCCAAAATGGAAGTCTAGACATCCACCTGCCTCGATCGTAGCATGGGCGTCCGGTCTTGCCTCGCAGGTGAAAAGGGAATCCAGTGCGAATCTGGAACTGACGCGCAGCGGTGAGGGGAATGGGCGACGATAGCGTGATGCGGACACTGTCCTGACGGATGGGAAGTCATCGCCGCCTAGCCAGTCATCATGGCATAACCCCGAGTCCGAAGACCTGCCGGAATACGTCGCAATGTTTCATGGTCATCGCGTGCTATCGATCATGAGGGTGCGGCATCCTGCCAATTCAGTTTGGATGCTTATAATGTTTACTAAAAAAACCACAATGCTGGCGGCGATGGTAGCCACAGCTTTTTCAGGATGGGCGCAGGGCAGCGACAACACACAGCAAAACAGCAATGACGCAATGGTGGTAACCGCCAACCGTTTTCCCCAGCCGATTTCTTCCGTACTGGCGCCCACTACCGTGGTGACGCGTGATGATATTGATCGTTGGCAGTCGAAGAGTTTGTCGGATGTGATGCGCCGACTTCCGGGTGTCGATTTCTACCAGAGCGGCGGGTTGGGGCAATTGAACTCTCTGTTTATTCGTGGTTCTTCTTCAAGCCATGTGCTGGTGTTGATTGACGGTATTCGGCTTAACCAGGCCGGCGTCAGCGGTTCTTCCGATATCAGCCAAATCCCGATCTCTCTGGTTCAGAAAGTAGAATATATCCGCGGACCGCGTTCCGCCGTTTATGGTTCGGATGCGATTGGCGGTGTGGTTAACATCATCACGACACGCGAGAAGAAAGGTACCACGCTTTCCGCAGGTATCGGCTCCAATGGTTATCAATCTTATGACGCTGCGACCCAGCAGCAGCTGGGGGCCAATACGCTGGCAACCTTTGCAGGCAATTACACCTATACCAGAGGGTTTAATGTGGTTGCCAACTTGCCTGATCCCTTTGGGGATCCTGCTCAGCCTGACCGCGATGGCTTTATGAGCAAAACGTTATACGGCAATGTCGAGCATCAGTTCAGCGATAGCATAAGTGGATTCTTACGTGGATACGGTTTTGACAATCGGACCGCGTATGATGGTACCGCCAGCTTTAATCGTGTGGGGGCATTTCCCGATACAAGGCAGCTCTATAGCCAATCTTGGGATGGTGGATTACGTTATCACCAAGACATTTGGTCATCTCAGCTGATTACCAGCTACAGCCACAGTAAAGACTATAATTACGATCCGCGTTTTGGCCGCTCTGATATTTCCGCAACGTTGGATGATATTCAGCAGTACAACGTTCAGTGGGGCAACAGTGTTCAGGTTGGTAAAGGGAATATCGGCGTTGGGGTCGACTGGCAGAAACAGACCACCGAGCCTGGAACCAATTTTGTCACCAATGGGTATGAGTTGCGGAATACTGGCGTTTATACCACGGCGTTGCAGTCATTCGGGCCAGTAACACTTGAAGGTGCGTTGCGTAGTGATGATAGCTCTCAGTTTGGTCAGCATACTACCTGGCAGAGCAGTGCCGCGTGGGAGTTTGTTGAAGGGTATCGTCTGCTGGCTTCTTATGGGACGGGTTATAAGGCACCTACAGTTGGTCAATTGTATGGGTCATTTGCTGGAAATCCCAACCTGAAACCTGAGGAAAGCAAGCAATGGGAAGGCGGTATTGAAGGTCTTACCGGTCCGGTGAACTGGCATGTATCGGCATATCGCAATGATGTGGATAACCTGATCCAGAGCGGCAGTGCGCCGACTTTTGCAAATATGAACGTGGGACGCGCCCGTTTACAAGGTGTGGAAGCAACCGCATCGTTTGATACAGGGTTCGTATCACACAAACTGTCATACGATTATCTGGATCCACGTAATGTCGACACGAATGAAGTTCTGACCAGACGTGCACGGCAGCAATTCAAATATGATCTGGACTGGCAGTTCAACGACCTAGACTGGACGGTGACCTATCATTATTTAGGTGAGCGTTATGACCAGAACTTTAATACATCAGAGAGGGTGAAATTGGCTGGTGTCAGTCTGTGGGATGTTGCTGCGTCATATCCCGTCACCTCACATCTGACAGTTCGTGCTAGAATAGCCAACCTGTTCGATAAGAATTATGAGACGGTATATGGCTACCGAACTGCAGGGCGAGAATACTATCTCACCGGAAGCTATAGTTTCTGATTTACCCGCCCGCCCCACGGTCCTTGTATTTGATTCCGGGGTGGGCGGTTTGTCTGTTTATGATGAAGTTCGCAACCTACTGCCGGACTTACATTATATCTACGCCTTTGATAACGAGGCTTTTCCCTACGGAGAAAAGCCTGAGCAATTTATCATTGAGCGCGTGGTGTCTATCGTTGACGCGGTGGAAAAACAACATCCGCTGTCATTGGTCATCATTGCCTGTAATACAGCCAGTACGATTTCACTCCCGGCACTGCGTGCGCGCTTTAATTTCCCCGTCGTTGGTGTGGTGCCCGCGGTAAAACCGGCTGCCAAATTGACCCGGAACGGCGTCGTTGGGTTGCTGGCGACGCGTGCCACGGTCCAGCGTCCTTATACGCACGAACTGATTTCCCGCTTTGCCAATGACTGTCAGATTCTGTTGCTGGGGTCTGCAGAGTTGGTTGAATGGGGGGAGGCCAAACTTCAGGGGGAAACGGTACCTGAGGACGCGTTGCGGAAAATCCTCAAGCCCTGGCTGAAATTGTCGGAACCCCCGGATACGGTCGTTCTGGGATGTACTCATTTCCCTCTGTTATCGGAAGAGTTGCAGCAGGTATTGCCTGACGGCACACGGCTTGTCGATTCGGGCTCCGCTATTGCGCGCAGAACAGCATGGCTGATTGAGCATCTGGAGAATCCGAAATTGTCGACAGAGCGCAATCTGGCTTACTGTTTATCGATTACACCTAAGGTCGCGACACTGTTGCCTGTTCTGCGCCGTTATGGTTTCAGTTCGCTGGAACGATTAACGCTTTTGCCTGCTGGCGAATAAATATTGAGCGGTCAAAATTATTTTTGAAATTAGTGCTTGTCAGCGACGGAGAAGTCCCTATAATGCGCCTCCACTGACACGGCAACGGCAACAAACCGAAGCGGTTTCAGTAAGAAATCAGGCGCATATCGCTTGACTTCTTTTCGGGAAAGCATAATATATGCGACCCGCGACCACGGTAAGTGGTCCTGCTCTTTAACAATCAATCAGACAATCTGTGTGGGCACTCGCAGGACGCTTCACTAAAATATTTGTGAAAAGTCTTGAAGAGTGACAACAGTTAATTCATACGAACTAACAGTAAATTCTTTGAGCACGTTTTCTTCGGAAAACACATCAAACTTTAAATTGAAGAGTTTGATCATGGCTCAGATTGAACGCTGGCGGCAGGCCTAACACATGCAAGTCGAGCGGCAGCGGGGGGAAGCTTGCTTCCCCGCCGGCGAGCGGCGGACGGGTGAGTAATGTCTGGGGATCTGCCTGATGGAGGGGGATAACTACTGGAAACGGTAGCTAATACCGCATAACGTCGCAAGACCAAAGTGGGGGACCTTCGGGCCTCACGCCATCGGATGAACCCAGATGGGATTAGCTAGTAGGTGGGGTAACGGCTCACCTAGGCGACGATCCCTAGCTGGTCTGAGAGGATGACCAGCCACACTGGAACTGAGACACGGTCCAGACTCCTACGGGAGGCAGCAGTGGGGAATATTGCACAATGGGGGAAACCCTGATGCAGCCATGCCGCGTGTGTGAAGAAGGCCTTCGGGTTGTAAAGCACTTTCAGCGGGGAGGAAGGCGGCAAGGTTAATAACCTTGTCGATTGACGTTACCCGCAGAAGAAGCACCGGCTAACTCCGTGCCAGCAGCCGCGGTAATACGGAGGGTGCAAGCGTTAATCGGAATGACTGGGCGTAAAGCGCACGCAGGCGGTCTGTTAAGTTGGATGTGAAATCCCCGGGCTTAACCTGGGAACTGCATTCAAAACTGACAGGCTAGAGTCTCGTAGAGGGGGGTAGAATTCCAGGTGTAGCGGTGAAATGCGTAGAGATCTGGAGGAATACCGGTGGCGAAGGCGGCCCCCTGGACGAAGACTGACGCTCAGGTGCGAAAGCGTGGGGAGCAAACAGGATTAGATACCCTGGTAGTCCACGCTGTAAACGATGTCGATTTGGAGGTTGTGCCCTTGAGGCGTGGCTTCCGGAGCTAACGCGTTAAATCGACCGCCTGGGGAGTACGGCCGCAAGGTTAAAACTCAAATGAATTGACGGGGGCCCGCACAAGCGGTGGAGCATGTGGTTTAATTCGATGCAACGCGAAGAACCTTACCTACTCTTGACATCCAGCGAAGACTGCAGAGATGCGGTCGTGCCTTCGGGAACGCTGAGACAGGTGCTGCATGGCTGTCGTCAGCTCGTGTTGTGAAATGTTGGGTTAAGTCCCGCAACGAGCGCAACCCTTATCCTCTGTTGCCAGCACTACGGGTGGGAACTCAGGGGAGACTGCCGGTGATAAACCGGAGGAAGGTGGGGATGACGTCAAGTCATCATGGCCCTTACGAGTAGGGCTACACACGTGCTACAATGGCGTATACAAAGAGAAGCGACCTCGCGAGAGCAAGCGGACCTCATAAAGTACGTCGTAGTCCGGATTGGAGTCTGCAACTCGACTCCATGAAGTCGGAATCGCTAGTAATCGTAGATCAGAATGCTACGGTGAATACGTTCCCGGGCCTTGTACACACCGCCCGTCACACCATGGGAGTGGGTTGCAAAAGAAGTAGGTAGCTTAACCTTCGGGAGGGCGCTTACCACTTTGTGATTCATGACTGGGGTGAAGTCGTAACAAGGTAACCGTAGGGGAACCTGCGGTTGGATCACCTCCTTACCGAGTTGAAGTGCCTGCGTGGTGTCCACACAGATTGTCTGATGAAGTAAACGAGCGGTAAAACCTTATAGGCTTGTAGCTCAGGTGGTTAGAGCGCACCCCTGATAAGGGTGAGGTCGGTGGTTCAAGTCCACTCAGGCCTACCAGATTTCTCCTGATACTGCGTTGTGAAATAGCCCGCATATTGATGTATGCGTCGTCATTCCACGCCTTGTCTCAGAAGAAATTACGGGTAAAGGTTTACGTGTTGCATTCTATGGGGCTATAGCTCAGCTGGGAGAGCGCCTGCTTTGCACGCAGGAGGTCTGCGGTTCGATCCCGCATAGCTCCACCATTTACGAATGACTTCAGAGTATACTGGCGACAGTATGCTGCGAAGTATTCTGCTCTTTAACAATCCGGAACAAGCTGAAAATTTGAAACGACGGCATATGAGTGTGAATTCATGTGTTGTTCGAGTCTCTCAATATACCCGCATCCCGAGACACTTTCGGGTTGTGAGGTTAAGCGACTAAGCGTACACGGTGGATGCCTAGGCAGTCAGAGGCGATGAAGGGCGTGCTAATCTGCGAAAAGCGTCGGCAAGGTGATATGAACCGTTATACCCGACGATACCCGAATGGGGAAACCCAGTGTGATTCGTCACACTATCATTAACTGAATCCATAGGTTAATGAGGCGAACCGGGGGAACTGAAACATCTCAGTACCCCGAGGAAAAGAAATCAACCGAGATTCCCCCAGTAGCGGCGAGCGAACGGGGAGGAGCCCAGAACCTGAATCGGCTTGTGTGTCAGTGGAAGCGTCTGGAAAGTCGCACGATACAGGGTGAAAGTCCCGTACACGAAGATGCACAGGCCGTGAGTTCGATGAGTAGGGCGGGACACGTGGTATCCTGTCTGAACATGGGGGGACCATCCTCCAAGGCTAAATACTCCTGACTGACCGATAGTGAACCAGTACCGTGAGGGAAAGGCGAAAAGAACCCCGGCGAGGGGAGTGAAATAGAACCTGAAACCGTGTACGTACAAGCAGTGGGAGCACCTTTTGGGTGTGACTGCGTACCTTTTGTATAATGGGTCAGCGACTTATATTCTGTAGCAAGGTTAACCGCATAGGGGAGCCGCAGGGAAACCGAGTCTTAACTGGGCGTTAAGTTGCAGGGTATAGACCCGAAACCCGGTGATCTAGCCATGGGCAGGTTGAAGGTTGGGTAACACTAACTGGAGGACCGAACCGACTAATGTTGAAAAATTAGCGGATGACTTGTGGCTGGGGGTGAAAGGCCAATCAAACCGGGAGATAGCTGGTTCTCCCCGAAAGCTATTTAGGTAGCGCCTCGTGAATTCATCTCCGGGGGTAGAGCACTGTTTCGGCTAGGGGGCCATCCCGGCTTACCAACCCGATGCAAACTGCGAATACCGGAGAATGTTATCACGGGAGACACACGGCGGGTGCTAACGTCCGTCGTGAAGAGGGAAACAACCCAGACCGCCAGCTAAGGTCCCAAAGTCATGGTTAAGTGGGAAACGATGTGGGAAGGCCCAGACAGCCAGGATGTTGGCTTAGAAGCAGCCATCATTTAAAGAAAGCGTAATAGCTCACTGGTCGAGTCGGCCTGCGCGGAAGATGTAACGGGGCTAAAACCATGCACCGAAGCTGCGGCAGCGACGCTTAGGCGTTGTTGGGTAGGGGAGCGTTCTGTAAGCCGTTGAAGGTGGACTGTGAGGTCTGCTGGAGGTATCAGAAGTGCGAATGCTGACATAAGTAACGATAATGCGGGTGAAAAACCCGCACGCCGGAAGACCAAGGGTTCCTGTCCAACGTTAATCGGGGCAGGGTGAGTCGACCCCTAAGGCGAGGCTGAAAAGCGTAGTCGATGGGAAACAGGTTAATATTCCTGTACTTGGTGTTACTGCGAGGGGGGGACGGAGAAGGCTATGTCATCCGGGCGACGGTTGTCCCGGTTTAAGCGTGCAGGTGGGTGGACCAGGTAAATCCGGTCTGCTGTCAACACTGAGGCGTGATGACGAGGTACTACGGTACTGAAGTGACAGATGCCCTGCTTCCAGGAAAAGCCTCTAAGCATCAGGTAACATTGAATCGTACCCCAAACCGACACAGGTGGTCAGGTAGAGAATACTCAGGCGCTTGAGAGAACTCGGGTGAAGGAACTAGGCAAAATGGTGCCGTAACTTCGGGAGAAGGCACGCTGGGCATGGTGAAGTCCCTTGCGGACGGAGCTGAGCCCAGTCGCAGATACCAGCTGGCTGCAACTGTTTAATAAAAACACAGCACTGTGCAAACACGAAAGTGGACGTATACGGTGTGACGCCTGCCCGGTGCCGGAAGGTTAATTGATGGGGTTATCCGTAAGGAGAAGCTCTTGATCGAAGCCCCGGTAAACGGCGGCCGTAACTATAACGGTCCTAAGGTAGCGAAATTCCTTGTCGGGTAAGTTCCGACCTGCACGAATGGCGTAATGATGGCCAGGCTGTCTCCACCCGAGACTCAGTGAAATTGAACTCGCTGTGAAGATGCAGTGTACCCGCGGCAAGACGGAAAGACCCCGTGAACCTTTACTATAGCTTGACACTGAACCTTGAGCCTTGATGTGTAGGATAGGTGGGAGGCTTTGAAGTGTGGACGCCAGTCTGCATGGAGCCAACCTTGAAATACCACCCTTTAATGTTTGATGTTCTAACGTAGACCCGTAAACCGGGTTGCGGACAGTGTCTGGTGGGTAGTTTGACTGGGGCGGTCTCCTCCCAAAGAGTAACGGAGGAGCACGAAGGTTAGCTAATCCTGGTCGGACATCAGGAGGTTAGTGCAAAGGCATAAGCTAGCTTGACTGCGAGAGTGACGGCTCGAGCAGGTGCGAAAGCAGGTCTTAGTGATCCGGTGGTTCTGAATGGAAGGGCCATCGCTCAACGGATAAAAGGTACTCCGGGGATAACAGGCTGATACCGCCCAAGAGTTCATATCGACGGCGGTGTTTGGCACCTCGATGTCGGCTCATCACATCCTGGGGCTGAAGTAGGTCCCAAGGGTATGGCTGTTCGCCATTTAAAGTGGTACGCGAGCTGGGTTTAGAACGTCGTGAGACAGTTCGGTCCCTATCTGCCGTGGGCGCTGGAAGATTGAGGGGGGTTGCTCCTAGTACGAGAGGACCGGAGTGAACGCACCACTGGTGTTCGGGTTGTGATGCCAATTGCATTGCCCGGTAGCTAAGTGCGGAAGAGATAACCGCTGAAAGCATCTAAGCGGGAAACTTGCCCCGAGATGAGTCTTCCCTGGGCCCTTGAGGCCCCTGAAGGGACGTTCGAGACGAGGACGTTGATAGGCTGGGTGTGTAAGCGTAGCGATACGTTGAGCTAACCAGTACTAATGACCCGAGAGGCTTAACCTTACAACACCGAAGGTGTTTTGGTGAGAGAGACGAGAAAGAATTTGGCTTGTTCGACGGATGGATTCTGATGGTTGTGCGGCGCATGAGTGTGGGCATAACGGTTGGAATGAAAAGAATTTGCCTGGCGGCGAGAGCGCGGTGGTCCCACCTGACCCCATGCCGAACTCAGAAGTGAAACGCCGTAGCGCCGATGGTAGTGTGGGGTCTCCCCATGCGAGAGTAGGGAACTGCCAGGCATCAAATTGTGGTGTAAGAAAACACCGGTTATCGGATTGACTCCTCTGATAACGTACAGAATCGGTGGTGCGGTAGTTCAGTCGGTTAGAATACCGGCCTGTCACGCCGGGGGTCGCGGGTTCGAGTCCCGTCCGCACCGCCACCCTATTTAGGGGCGTAGTTCAATTGGTAGAGCACCGGTCTCCAAAACCGGGTGTTGGGAGTTCGAGCCTCTCCGCCCCTGCCAAACCAAAAATAGCCCTTCACGGTAGCGTGAAGGGTTTTTTTTCGTCCATTAATTTTTCATTTCATATTTTCCCCTTTTGATAAGCATGCCAATGATGCATTTTCACGACTATTTATTGAGGAAGTGCGTCTGGCTAGCCTCCCGTGAGTGGCTGCATCATAATACAGAACTGTTGCCATCCTTCATGATGGCGCATGTCTTAATGAAATCTGGAGTGTGTAACGGCTCTTCACAGACCGGTATACCTGCGAAGAATAATGCCTGGTTAATGAGGTCTATCGATCTTCCGAAAGCCCGTAGGACTTTCAGGTAGATCGCATAGTGCATTGATAATGGTTTAAGAAGCGATATTCAGTGGGGTTTTCATTAACTGTTTAATCAGCTCCTGTTGATCGCTGTTTCCAAGCCAAACCGCATAGCAGGGGCGAACCACGATATTGGCCTCAGGAATCGGGTGCAGTTCAGGATAGTGCTGCGACCAGTCGCTGGGGAGAAATGCACAACCACCGATGGTTGCCATCAATTGCCGCGTCAGGTGTGCGGAAGACGTGGTGAGCGACGGTACCTGATCTCCGGGCAGCCAGTGATTCTCATACTGATGGAAATCTGCCCCCCATTCCAGCCTGATATAAGGTCGTTCCTCTGCTGATACATTATCGGTAGTAAACAGAGACAAAGAAAAATTGCCCAATAACTGACAAGAAAGTTCGTCCATCTTCGGCGATTCGGTAGTAATCAGTAAATCCAACTGACGTTCATGGAGTTGCTTAATCAGCGTTTGTCGCTGTGCGATTCTTGCCTCTAGCTGCAGCAGCGGGCGTTGCTGATAGAGTTCATTTAGCCAGGGCGTCAGGAACGCCTCCCAGAGCGAAGCCGTAGCGCCTATGGAAAGCTGGCTGTGCTGTTGGGAACGAGCGACCTCTTTCTTGGCTATTTGCCAGGTGCCGATCAGGTTTTCCGCATAAGGCAGCAGACGTTCGCCGGCGGGCGTCAGGCGAATATTGTTACGGTGCCGGGTGAACAAATTGGCGCCCAGTTGATTTTCAAGTTGCCTGATACGAAAGCTCACCGCTGACTGCGTCAGATACAATGATTCGGCCGCTCGGCCGAAGTGTCTTGTCCGGCTGACTTCCAGAAAGGTTTTCAGTAAGTCGGTATCCATGCTTTCCTCCAAAATTTTTTGTCGTCATGATTTAAATGTTTTGTTTTACAGGAAGTCAAGCCTATCTAATACTCCGCGCCATAAACGGCACGACCATATGAGAATTAGGAGCGTGTAAGATGGCGGAAAGCTTCTCAACAACCAGTCGTTTTTTTGATAACAAATTCTATCCACGTGGTTTTTCCCGGCATGGTGACTTTACGATTAAAGAAGCTCAACTGCTGGAGCGTCATGGACAGGCATTTAACGAACTTGATTCGGGCAAACGTCATCCGGTGACAGAGGAAGAGATTCAGTTTGTTGCTGTATGCCGCGGTGAGCGCGCAGCACAGACCGAATTGGAAAAAATCTGGGCGAAGTACGTCAGCCGTATTCGTCGTCCTAAACGTTTCCATACGCTGTCTGGCGGCAAGCCGCAAATGGACACCGTGGAAGAGTACACAGAAAGCGATGACTAATCTGAATGGGGCTCCGGCCCCATTTTTATTTCTGCCGCAGATTAACTGACGCTGGCTCGGGTTCATGCCAGGCTCTTGTGCAACTGAATTAGCAGACGATCCATACAACGATAGCTGAGCGCTTCCGACAAATGAGTACGATGAATCTGATCTTCTCCTCCCAGGTCGGCAATCGTGCGCGAGACTTTCAGTATCCGGTGCCAGGCTCTGACCGACAGCCCTAATTTGCTCATCACTTCTTCCAGGTACGCCGCATCCTCGCTTTTCAACCGACAGTGACAGGCGATGTCATCCGATTTCATGTGTGCGTTGATTCTGCCGATACGGGCTAACTGCCGCCTTCTGGCTTCAAATACCCGTTCCCGCACGGTTGCGCTGTCCTCGCCAATGCGTGTTTGCTGGCGAAGAATACCGGGGGGCAGTAATGGCACCTCAATGGATAAATCAAAGCGATCCAGAAATGGACCGGATAGCCGGTTGAGGTAACGCAGAATTTGCTGTGCCGGCATGCGATTGTGGATGCCCTGATAGTGACCTGATGGACTGGGATTCATTGCGGCCACCAACTGAAAACGGGCAGGATAGCAGACTTTGGCGCGAGTACGGGAAATCACGATTTCGCCTGATTCCAACGGTTCCCGCAGCGAGTCCAGTACCCGTCGTTCAAATTCCGGCAACTCATCCAGAAATAACACGCCATTATGCGCCAGCGAGATCTCGCCAGGTTTGGGCAGTACGCCGCCGCCGACCAGCGCAGTAATGGATGCGGTATGGTGAGGAGAACGAAACGGCCGGTTACGCCATTGCGACAGGCTGGGCTGAATATCAATCAGGCTGTTGATGGCGGCGCTTTCCAGCGCTTCCTCATCATCAAGCGGCGGCAACAAACCGGGTAGACGGCTGGCCAGCATGGTTTTGCCGGTGCCCGGCGGGCCGAGCAACAGCAGGTTATGTCCGCCCGCCGCCGCAATTTCCAGCGCGCGTTTGGCTTGTTCCTGACCGATGATGTCCTTCAGGTCCGCTATCGGCGTATGGGCCGGCGTTTCAGACGTAATATCGCTGCCACACAGCAGCGGCGTTTCGCCTTGCAAAAAGGCGCAGACCTGCAGCAGGTGATTAGCCAGCAACGTATCGCCATGTGGAACCAGAGTGATTTCCATTTTGTTGTCTTCCGGCAGAATCAGCCCCCGGCCTGCTTTTTGTGCTTCCATCGCCGCCGGAATAGCGCCATGAACGCCTCTCAGGCTGCCCGACAGCCCGAGTTCGCCAAGGAACTCATACTGAGCAAGTTTCTCGCCGGCAATCTGTTCTGAGGCTGCCAGAATGGCCAGGGCGATGGGGAGGTCATATCGTCCCCCTTCTTTCGGTAGGTCCGCAGGCGCCAGGTTGACGGTAATCCGCTTGGCGGGAAAGGTGAAGCCACAGTTGATCAGAGCGCTACGCACCCGATCTCGTGCCTCCTTGACCGTGGTTTCCGGTAAGCCGACCAGTGTCAGTGCGGGCAGGCCATTACTGATATGCACTTCAATCGAAACTTCCGGCGCCTGCATACCGATGGTGGCTCGCGTGTAGGTCACAGCCAGTGTCATTGCTCATTCCTCCCTGTGAGGTGGGCATCATGCCGGTCCGGCCGCTTTGTGACATCGTAGTGATGACCACTTTGCGAGGCGTTGCCATAAAACAATCTGCTATTTCAGGCGAGATTCATAAAATTGTGTGCGTGCTTCCTGCTGTCGTTAATAAAAAGTTACAAGGTGGCCGTATTCGCAACAGATTCATACCGAACACAGCATTGCCCGATTGCCATGAGAGGCGTATTTAACAAATATTTAAAATATCATCTGCGATTTTCACATCGCCTCATCGACTGCGGCATCGCTTGCCGTTCAGCCTGTTAATGACGTGAAGCTGTCTCACTATCAGGATAAAAATTATGTTTGGTTGGACTGCCCTGCAACGTAATGCAGCGATTGCCAGCTTTTTAAGCTGGGCGCTGGATGCATTTGATTTCTTCATTCTGGTTTTTCTGCTTAGCGAACTCGCCCATGCCTTTTCCGTCAGCATGGAACAGGTGACGCTGGCCATTCTGCTGACGCTGGCCGTTCGTCCTATCGGCGCGTTGCTGTTGGGACGGTTGGCGGAGAAGTTTGGTCGCAAGCCGATTTTGATGCTGAACATCGTGCTGTTCTCGGTGTTTGAGCTGTTATCCGCCGCAGCGCCGAGTATTACGGTATTTCTGCTGTTGAGAGTGCTGTATGGCGTGGCGATGGGAGGAATTTGGGGCGTGGCGTCCTCACTGGCGATGGAAACCATTCCTGACCGCTCCCGTGGGTTGATGTCAGGCATTTTTCAGGCCGGTTATCCGTTTGGTTACTTGCTGGCGGCGGTGGTTTACGGATTGTTGTTTGATCAGGTCGGCTGGCGCGGCATGTTTATCATCGGCGCGGTTCCTATTTTGCTGCTGCCGTTTATTTATTTCTGTGTGGAAGAGTCGCCGGTATGGCGGGCTGCCCGGGTACGTAAGGAAAGCACGGCGTTATTGCCGGTGTTAAAGACGCACTGGAAACTTTGTCTTTATCTGGTGGTGCTGATGGCGTCGTTCAATTTCTTTAGCCACGGCACGCAGGACCTGTATCCGGCATTTTTGAAAATCCAGCATGGTTTTGACGCGAAAACCGTCAGTATGATCGCCATCGGCTACAATATTGCCTCGATCATCGGC
The DNA here is from genome assembly GCF_002812485.1 of Dickeya fangzhongdai. Taxonomy (NCBI): domain Bacteria; kingdom Pseudomonadati; phylum Pseudomonadota; class Gammaproteobacteria; order Enterobacterales; family Pectobacteriaceae; genus Dickeya; species Dickeya fangzhongdai. The sequence goes on along the minus strand of NZ_CP025003.1, from coordinate 4,710,215 downwards.
GGCATCTTTTTCGGTACGCTGTCGGAGCGCATTGGTCGGAAGAAAGCGATTATGGCGGCGGCGTTGCTGGCATTGCCGGTGATCCCGCTGTGGGCGTTCTCGCACGGGCCCTGGGCGCTGGGGTTGGGCGCGTTTTTGATGCAGTTCATGGTGCAGGGCGCCTGGGGCGTGATCCCGACCTTCCTGAATGAGCTGGTGCCGAGCAACACGCGGGCGGTGCTCCCCGGTTTTGTCTACCAGCTCGGCAACCTGATTGCATCGGTTAATGCCACGCTGCAGGCGAGCATTGCCGAAGCCCACAACCATAACTATGCGCTCGCTATGGCGATGGTCGCCGGAGTGGTGGCGATCATGATTGCCGTGCTGGCGGCGTTTTCCGAACGAAAGTGGACGGCAAAAAGCACGATGTCGCATGTGGCGGGTTAATGCATGAATAATAAGCCGTTTTGTGATGCTTATCGGTTGGCTGGCTCAATAGTTGCGGAAAAAAAGAGTTGTCATGGCGGGGCTTGCTGTGATAACTCTGTAGGTATTCGTTCGACAGTAGATTAATGAACAACCTGAAATGAAAGCCTTCAACCTGGTGATTAGCCTAGTCGTGATTAGCGTGGTGGTGATTATTATCCCACCGTGCGGGGCTGCACTTGGACGAAGAATGGCTTAGAAATCAAGGCCGAATTCAAGAAAACCCCCGCACCGAAAGGTCGGGGGTTTTTTTATGGGCCGGCAATCGCAACAAGGGAGCAGATAATGTCGAGTAGCATAAAATCCTGTTTTCCCCAGATAGAGTCGGGGAAATAACTATGAATGGTGCGCAGTGGGTGGTACAAGCGTTGCGGGCGCAGGGAGTGGAGACCGTATTCGGTTATCCAGGTGGCGCGATTATGCCGGTCTATGATGCGTTGTACGACGGCGGCGTGGAACACCTGCTCTGTCGCCATGAGCAGGGGGCAGCCATGGCCGCCATCGGTTATGCCCGCTCCACCGGCAACGTTGGAGTTTGCATTGCGACGTCCGGCCCCGGCGCGACTAATCTGATTACCGGCCTGGCGGATGCGTTGCTGGATTCAGTACCCATTGTGGCGATTACCGGTCAGGTTGGCTCGGCCCTGATCGGGACCGATGCCTTTCAGGAGATCGATGTACTCGGCCTCTCGCTGGCCTGCACCAAACACAGTTTCCTGGTTGACTCCATCGCGTCGTTGCCGGAGATCATGGCTGAAGCTTTCGCCGTGGCCCGCAGCGGGCGCCCCGGCCCGGTGCTGATTGATATTCCTAAGGATATTCAATTGGCGGAAGGGGATTTCTCTCCGTGTTTCATGCCGGTGGATGACGTTATGCCCTTTTCGACCCAGCAGGTCGCGGAAGCGCGGGCGATGCTGGCGCGAGCGAAAAAACCGGTGCTGTATGTGGGGGGCGGCGTAGGAATGGCGCAGGCGGTTCCAGCGCTGCGCTCATTTATCGAAACGTCCCGGATTCCCGCCGTGGCGACCCTGAAAGGGTTGGGCGCGGTGGAGAAAGACTACCCGTATTATCTCGGTATGATCGGCATGCACGGCACCCGCGCCGCCAACCTGCTGGTACAAGAGTGCGACTTGCTGGTTGCCGTCGGCGCGCGCTTTGATGACCGCGTGACCGGTAAACTGAGCGCGTTTGCGCCGCATGCCAACGTGATCCACATGGATATCGATCCGGCGGAGCTGAATAAACTGCGGCAGGCGCACGTGGCGCTGCGTGGTGATCTGAATCAGCTGCTGCCGGCGTTGCAACAGCCGTTGGATATCGCTGACTGGCGTCAGCAGGCGGCGATGATGAAAGCTGAATACGACTGGCGTTATGACCATCCGGGTGAAGCCATTTATGCTCCGGCGCTGCTCCGCACCCTGGCGGACCGTATGCCGGCCGAAACGGTGATCACTACCGATGTCGGGCAGCATCAGATGTGGGCCGCCCAGCATATGCACTTCACCCGCCCGGAAAATTTCATCACCTCAAGCGGTCTTGGCACCATGGGATTCGGCGTGCCGGCGGCGGTCGGCGCTCAGGTGGCGCGTCCCGACGATACCGTAATCTGTATTTCCGGTGACGGCTCTTTCATGATGAATGTGCAGGAGCTCGGCACCATCAAGCGAAAACGTCTGCCGCTGAAAATCGTGTTGATGGACAATCAGCGACTGGGCATGGTGCGACAATGGCAGCAACTGTTTTTCGACGAACGCTACAGTGAAACCAACCTCTCCGATAACCCCGATTTCCTGATGCTGGCCAGCGCCTTCGGCATTCCCGGCCAGCGAATTACCCATAAAGACCAGATTGATTCCGCCCTGGATGCGCTGCTGAACAGCGAAGGTCCTTACCTGCTGCATGTTTCCATCGACGAGAATGAGAATGTCTGGCCGCTGGTGCCGCCGGGTGCCGGTAATGAAACGATGCTGGATAAAACAGAATAATGGCAGGAGATTTTCCCATGACACATCATCAGCTTTCCATTCAGGCCCGTTATCGCCCGGAAGTCCTGGAGCGCGTGTTGCGCGTGACCCGTCACCGCGGCTTTCAGGTCTGCGCCATGAACATGACGCAGGCGAATAACGACGATCAGGTACAGATTGAAATGACCGTTGCCAGCCACAGACCGGTGGATTTATTGTCAACCCAATTAAGCAAACTGCTGGACATCGCCTGTGTGGAGATCCAGCCGCTCACATCACAACAAATACGTGCCTGACGGCATCGGTAAGGAAAATCAACAATGACTAAAAAAGCAGACTATATCTGGTTCAACGGCGAAATGGTTCCCTGGGCGGACGCTAAAGTTCACGTGATGTCCCACGCGCTGCATTACGGCACGTCGGTGTTTGAGGGTGTGCGATGCTATAATTCTCACAAAGGGCCGGTGGTGTTCCGTCATCGTGAACACATGCAGCGCCTGCATGATTCAGCCAAAATTTACCGTATGCCGATTTCCTACAGCGTTGACGAACTGATGGAAGCCTGCCGCGAAACACTGCGTCGGAACAAACTGACCAGCGCGTATATCCGCCCGCTGGTATTCGTTGGCGATGTCGGCATGGGGGTGAACCCGCCGGCTGGCTACAATACCGATGTGATTATCGCGGCGTTCCCGTGGGGCGCGTATCTGGGCGAAGAAGCGCTGGATCAGGGGATCGACGCCATGGTGTCGTCCTGGAACCGCGTTGCCGCCAACACGATCCCGACCGCGGCCAAAGCGGGCGGTAACTATCTGTCCTCCCTGTTGGTGGGCAGTGAAGCGCGTCGTCACGGCTATCAGGAAGGGATCGCGCTGGATGTAAACGGCTATGTGTCCGAAGGCGCAGGCGAAAACCTGTTTGAAGTAAAAGACGGCGTGATTTTCACCCCGCCGTTCACTTCCGCCGCGCTGCCGGGCATCACCCGCGACGCCATCATCAAGCTGGCGAAAGACAAAGGTTTTGAAGTGCGCGAGCAGGTGTTGTCGCGCGAATCGCTATATTTGGCGGATGAAGTGTTCATGTCCGGCACGGCGGCGGAAATCACCCCGGTTCGCAGCGTGGACGGCATTCAGGTCGGCATCGGCAAGTGCGGCCCGGTCACCAAGCAGCTGCAACAGGCGTTTTTCGGCCTGTTCACTGGCGAGACGGAAGACAAATGGGGCTGGCTGGATCCGATAAACCGTTAATTGAAAAAAGACTTTTCCCGGTGGCGTATCGCCGCCGGCTACCCGTTTAAACTGGAGTAATCAGAGTATGCCTAAGTACCGTTCAGCCACCACCACGCATGGTCGTAATATGGCTGGAGCGCGAGCCCTGTGGCGCGCCACCGGCATGACCGATGCCGATTTCGGCAAGCCCATCATCGCTGTGGTGAACTCGTTCACGCAATTCGTTCCCGGACACGTTCATCTGCGCGATCTGGGCAAACTGGTCGCCGAGCAGATTGAAGCCGCCGGCGGCGTCGCCAAAGAATTCAATACCATCGCGGTGGATGACGGTATCGCGATGGGGCACGGCGGTATGCTTTACTCCCTGCCTTCCCGCGAGCTGATCGCCGACTCAGTGGAGTACATGGTCAACGCCCACTGCGCGGACGCCATGGTGTGCATCTCCAACTGCGACAAGATCACGCCGGGGATGCTGATGGCCTCGCTGCGCCTGAACATTCCGGTGATCTTCGTCTCCGGCGGCCCGATGGAAGCCGGGAAAACCAAACTCTCCAACCAGTTGATCAAGCTGGATCTGGTGGACGCCATGATTCAGGGCGCCAACCCCAACGTCAGCGACGCCGACAGCGATCAGATTGAGCGCTCCGCCTGTCCGACCTGCGGTTCCTGTTCCGGCATGTTCACCGCCAACTCGATGAACTGCCTGACCGAAGCGTTGGGGCTGTCTCAGCCGGGCAACGGCTCGCTGCTGGCGACCCATGCCGACCGCAAACAGCTGTTCCTCAACGCCGGCAAACGCATCGTTGAACTGACCAAGCGTTATTACGAACAGGATGACGCCAGCGCGTTGCCGCGCAATATCGCCACCAAGGCGGCGTTTGAAAACGCCATGACGCTGGACATCGCTATGGGCGGATCCACCAACACCGTGCTGCATCTGCTGGCGTCGGCGCAGGAAGCGGAAGTGGACTTCACCATGGACGACATCGATCGCCTGTCGCGTAAGGTGCCGCAGCTGTGCAAGGTGGCGCCGAGCACCCAGAAATACCACATGGAAGATGTGCATCGCGCCGGCGGCGTTATCGGCATTCTGGGCGAGCTGGATCGCGCCGGGCTGCTGAACCGCGATGTTCGCAACGTACTGGGCAAGGATCTGGTGCAAACGTTGCAAGCCTACGACGTGATGCAGACCGAGGACGAAGCGGTCAAGAAAATGTACTCCGCCGGTCCGGCGGGCATCCGTACCACGCAGGCATTCTCGCAGGACTGTCGCTGGGAGACGCTGGATACCGACCGTAAAGAAGGCTGCATCCGTTCCCGCGAACACGCTTACAGTCAGGATGGTGGGTTGGCCGTGCTGTACGGCAACATCGCAGAGAATGGCTGTATCGTGAAAACCGCCGGCGTGGATGAAGGTAGCCTGGTGTTCCGCGGTCCGGCGAAAGTGTACGAATCGCAGGATGACGCGGTAGAAGCGATCCTGGGCGGTAAAGTGGTGGCGGGCGACGTGGTGGTGATTCGCTACGAAGGGCCGAAAGGCGGGCCGGGCATGCAAGAGATGCTCTATCCGACCAGTTTCCTGAAATCGATGGGATTGGGCAAAGCCTGCGCGCTGATCACCGACGGTCGCTTCTCCGGCGGCACCTCCGGCTTGTCTATCGGTCACGCATCGCCGGAAGCGGCCAACGGCGGCACCATCGGCCTGGTGCAGGACGGCGACATGATTGCCATCGACATTCCCAAGCGCGGTATCGCGCTGGAAGTGAGCGACGACGATCTGGCCCGCCGCCGCGAGCAGGAACTGGCGCGCGGCGATGCCGCCTGGACGCCGAAAAACCGTAATCGTCAGGTTTCTTTTGCGCTGCGCGCTTACGCCAGCCTGGCTACCAGCGCCGACAAAGGCGCGGTTCGAGACAAGAGCAAGCTGGGAGGCTAAACGCCATGGCTGTTTCTCTACCTCTTCCCGCCGAACCCGGCGGGGCGGAGTACCTGCGCGCGGTGTTGCGCGCGCCGGTGTACGAAGTGGTGCAGGTCACGCCGCTGGAACGGATGGATAAACTTTCCTCACGGCTTGGCAATGTCATTCTGGTGAAGCGCGAGGATCGGCAGCCGGTGCATAGCTTCAAGCTGCGCGGTGCTTACGCCATGATGGCGAGCCTCAGCGACGAGCAGAAATCGCACGGCGTGGTGACGGCTTCGGCCGGCAACCATGCGCAAGGCGTGGCGCTGTCCGCCAGCCGTCTCGGCATTCGCGCGTTGATCGTGATGCCGGTCGCCACGGCGGATATCAAGGTGGATGCGGTACGCGATTTTGGCGGCGAAGTGCTGCTGCACGGCGCCAACTTTGATGAAGCCAAAGCCAAGGCGATCGAACTGTCGCAACAGCAGCACATGACCTTTGTGCCGCCGTTCGACCACCCGGCGGTGATCGCCGGGCAGGGAACGCTGGCGATGGAACTGCTGCAGCAGGACGCTCATCTGGACCGCGTGTTCGTGCCGGTCGGCGGCGGCGGTCTGGCGTCGGGCGTCGCGGTGCTGATCAAGCAACTGATGCCGCAGATTCAGGTGATCGGCGTGGAAGCGGAAGACTCCGCCTGCCTGCGGGCGGCGCTGGACGCCGGCCAGCCGGTGGATTTGCCGCGCGTCGGGCTGTTCGCCGAAGGGGTGGCGGTGAAACGCATCGGTAACGAAACCTTCCGCCTGTGTCGGGAGTATCTGGACGATGTCATCACCGTCGACAGCGACGCTATCTGCGCGGCGGTCAAAGATCTGTTCGAGGATGTGCGCGCGATTGCCGAGCCGTCCGGGGCGCTGGCGCTGGCCGGGATGAAAAAATACATCCAGCAGCACAACATTCAGGGCGAACGGCTGGCGCATATTCTGTCCGGCGCCAACGTCAACTTCCACGGGCTGCGTTACGTGTCCGAGCGTTGCGAACTGGGCGAACAGCGCGAAGCGCTGATGGCGGTGACCATTCCCGAACAGAAGGGCAGTTTCCTCAAGTTCTGCCAACTGTTGGGCGGGCGCTCCGTCACCGAGTTCAACTACCGTTACGCCGATGCCGACAACGCCTGTATTTTTGTCGGCGTGCGACTGACGCGCGGCAACGCCGAGCGCCACGAGATTCTGGCGGAATTGCAGGCGGGCGGTTATCAGGTGGTAGACCTGTCCGACGACGAGATGGCGAAACTGCATGTGCGTTACATGGTCGGCGGGCGGCCGTCCAAGCCGCTGAAGGAACGGTTGTACAGCTTTGAATTCCCGGAATCGCCGGGCGCGTTGCTGAAGTTCCTCAATACGCTGGGAACGTACTGGAATATTTCGCTGTTCCATTACCGCAGCCACGGCACCGACTTTGGTCGTGTGCTGGCGGCCTTCGAGCGTACGGAACACGACCCGGCGTTCGAGCAGCATCTGCAGGCGCTGGGGTATGAGTGCCACGATGAGACGCAGAACCCCGCGTTCCGTTTCTTCCTGCAAGGTTAGGTCCGTTCGCTTCTCCGAATGCGCCCGACGGTTTTACGCCGCCGGGCGCATTTTATTTTATGGCGTGCTGCGGTAGGCTTGACGTCTCACCAGTCAGTCAGGGACACCACATCATGGCAACGGGATTCAACGGGTTTTCGCCGCAGACGCTGACCTTTTTGCAGCAGGTACGCCAGCAGGACAGCAAAGAATGGTTTGAAGAGCACCGGCAAGAGTATGACGACCGGCTGCTGACGCCTTTTCGGGCGCTGGTGGAGTCGCTGTCTATCGCTATGCTGCAGATTGACGACCATTTCGAAACCAAGCCGGCGGTGGGCAAAACGTTATCCCGCATTCACCGCGACACCCGCTTTTCTCATGACAAATCCCGCTATCGCGACAAAATGTGGTTCACCTTCAAGCGTACCCACAAGGACTGGACCGATGCGCCGGTCTACTTTTTCGAACTGACGCCGTATGACTGGAGCTACGGGTTGGGGTATTACAGCGCCAGCCGCACCACGATGGAGCTGTTCCGGCAGACGCTGCGCGACAATCCACAGGGTTTTCTGGACATCGCGTCTTGTCTGGGCCGTGAGTTTGCGCTGGTGGGCGAGAGTTACAAACGGCCGCTGATTAAGGATCAGGAGGCAGAACTGGCGCACTGGTACAACCGTAAATCGTTTGCGGTCATGACCACCCGTCAGGATCAGGACCCGCTGTTTAGCGGTGAACTGGCGTCGGTGTTGGCGAAAGGCTTTACCCGGCTGGAGCCGTTGTACCACTATCTGATGAAGATTGAAGCGATGAAGAAAGCGGCGGAACCGGAAAAAGTCAGCCCCGCCTTTCTGGATGAGAAATGGTTTAGTCGTTGAGGGTTATTTGCCCTTCACCATCAAATAATCAAACAGATAGCTTTCACCGGCGGCGTCAAACACCGTGATTTGTACCTGCCGGTTATCAACGCAGGTCAACAGCAGCTTTTTCTGCCCGCCGAAGCTGCTTTCCGTCTGGCCGATGGCCTGAGTGTCGGTCATCTGGCGGGCGCTGAGCGTGATGTCATCCAGCTTGTTGGCATAGCGAAACGCCACTGAACCGGTGCCGGTGATGTCGCCGTCTTCGGTATTCAGCGTCAGGTTGACCAGGTGGTACGGCGCTTTCTGGTCGTACATTTCCTTGAAGTAATCGCTCAGTTCGGCGTACTCCTGATCGGACAACTGCAGGTAATACTCGTAGCTGTAGTCGCCGTCAAAGCAACTGCTGCGGCGTGGCCGGGCGATCGGGTCCGGCATCGTGTGCTGGGTGACATCGTTCAGGTAGCGCAGGCGGTTAAGCTGTTGCTGGTAGCTCTGGCGCAGGCACTCTTCATCCCGGCAGGTATTGCGGCTGGACAGCCAGTTGCGCTGGAACTGGGTCAGATTTTTGTCCTGCGCGACGCGTTCGGGGTTGCCGGTGAGAAACGCCCGCGATTTCTGCCACTCTTTTGCCAGCTCGTCATCCAGTTGGCTGAGCGCCGGCGTCTGGCAAATCAGTTTTTCCTGCGCCGAGGCGGCCTGCTGGCAGGGAAAACTGGCGGCCAGCGCCGGGAGCGCACTGCAACCCACAGCCAGTGGCAGCAGTAACGTAGCAAGCGATCGTTTCATCATTTTTCCTGTAGGGTTTCCCAAAATGCTGCTATCAGCGGGTCGTTCAGGCGCTTTTTCTGCACGCAGACGCCCAATTCGAACGGTTCCATGGCTTGCGCTTCCAATATCGACACACGATTACGCACCGGTTCCGGACTGTTTTCAAGTACCACGTCAGGAATCAGGGCGATACCGCAGCCCAACGCCACCATCGAGACCATCGCTTCATGGCCGGACACCGTGGCATAGATGGGAGGATTGGTAATGTGCTGACGGCGGAACCAGACGTCAATTCTTTTCCGCACCGGCCCGTGTTCCGGCAGGATGAACGGAATCTGCGACCAGTCCGGATGCGGCAGCAATGCCTGCGCCTGCACCGGGCAGGGCAGCGCCGGAATGATCAGCACCAGCGGCACCTTGCCGATCGGCATAAAGTCCACGCTGGCCGGCAGCGTTTCCGGATGTCCGGCGATGCCGAGATCGGCGTCATTGGACTGCACCTTGTCCACCGCGTCAGCCGCGTCGCCGGTCGTGAGCTTGATTTCCACCAGCGGATACCGCGCACGGAAGCGATCCAGAATCGGCGGCAGGTGGCTGTAAGCGGCGGTCACCGAGCAGAACAGCCGCAGCTCGCCGCAGAGCGACTGGCCGCGTTGTTGCAGAATCAGGCGTAACTGCTGGTATTGCAGCAGGGTCTGCTGGGCGAAGGTTTTGAGGTGCTCGCCGGCATCGGTCAGGCGTACGGTGCGGTTGTCGCGCAAAAACAGCGCCTGTCCGATGTCCTCTTCCAGCCGTTGGATCTGGCGCGACAGCGTGGAGGGACTGATATGCATCGCCTTGGCGGTACGGCCGAAGTGGCGGCTCTCCACCAGATGCAAAAAAAGTTTCAGATCCCGTAAGTCCATGCGCGCCGTGTCTCGTTTTAATGTTGCAATTCTTGCAATATGACGTTGTTAATATATCAATTTAAGCAATGTATTTCCTGTCATATCATAATGACATTCTGATGGCGGTGGTTACCGCCGTCCCGAACATAAAGCAAACACAAACACAATATCAGATGGAGCACGCCTCATGGCCAATTACTTCAATACACTGAACCTGCGTCAACAGCTGGCGCAACTGGGCAAGTGCCGTTTCATGGGCCGCGATGAATTCGCCGATGAAGCCAGCTATCTGAAAGGCAAAAAAGTGGTCATCGTGGGGTGTGGCGCTCAGGGTCTGAACCAGGGTCTGAACATGCGCGATTCCGGTCTGGATATCGCTTACGCCCTGCGTGCCGAAGCCATCGCCGAAAAACGCGCGTCATGGCGCAAGGCTACCGAAAACGGCTTTAAAGTCGGCACCTATGAAGAACTGATTCCGCAGGCGGACCTGGTGGTTAACCTGACTCCGGACAAACAGCACTCCGCCGTGGTACAGGCTGTGCAGCCGCTGATGAAACAGGGTGCGGCGCTGGGTTACTCCCACGGTTTCAACATCGTTGAAGTGGGCGAGCAGGTTCGTAAAGACATCACCGTAGTGATGGTGGCGCCGAAGTGCCCGGGCACCGAAGTACGTGAAGAATACAAACGTGGTTTCGGCGTGCCGACGCTTGTCGCCGTTCACCCGGAAAACGACCCGAAAGGCGAAGGCATGGCGATCGCCAAAGCCTGGGCTGCTGCGACCGGTGGTCACCGTGCGGGCGTGCTGGAGTCATCTTTCGTGGCGGAAGTGAAATCCGACCTGATGGGCGAGCAGACCATTCTGTGCGGCATGCTGCAGGCCGGTTCGCTGCTGAGCTTCGACAAGCTGGTTGCGGAAGGCGTTGACCCGGCTTACGCGGAAAAACTGATTCAGTTCGGCTGGGAAACCATCACCGAAGCGCTGAAGCAGGGCGGCATCACCCTGATGATGGACCGTCTGTCCAACCCGGCTAAACTGCGCGCTTTCGCCCTGTCTGAACAACTGAAAGGCATCATGGCGCCGCTGTTCCAGAAACACATGGACGACATCATCTCCGGCGCGTTCTCCAGCGGCATGATGGCCGACTGGGCCAACGACGACGTGAAACTGCTGACCTGGCGTGAAGAAACCGGCAAAACCGCGTTTGAAAACGCGCCGCAGTTTGACGGTAAAATCGGCGAGCAGGAATACTTCGACAACGGCGTGCTGATGATCGCGATGGTCAAAGCCGGCGTGGAACTGGCGTTCGAAACCATGGTCAGCTCCGGCATTATCGAAGAGTCGGCTTACTATGAGTCGCTGCACGAACTGCCGCTGATCGCCAACACCATCGCTCGTAAGCGTCTGTATGAAATGAACGTGGTGATCTCCGATACCGCTGAGTACGGTAACTACCTGTTCGCCAACGCTGCTGTTCCGTTGCTGAAAGGCGCGTTCATGGACAGCCTGCAGCCGGGCGACCTGGGCAAACCGGTAGCCGCGACCAGCGTGGATAACGCACAGCTGCGTGACGTGAACGACGCTATCCGTAACCACCCGATCGAAGTCATCGGCAAGAAACTGCGTGGCTACATGACCGACATGAAACGCATTGCGGTGGCTGGCTAAGGCCATTAGAACCTATCGCATAGCAGAACGGGGCGCAGATGGCGCCCCGTTTTTTTATGCATCCGAGCGTCGGTTTATCAGCCACATACGTCAAAGGCGAGTTATGCAAACCACAAAGGTGAGTAAGGCGTTTTCTTTCTCGTCGCCGCGGCTGACGGTCGCTGCCGCCGCTTTGATCGTGGTGTTTTTGGCTTTTCTCTATTGGTCGGACGATGATTACAATCTGGTACGACAATATCAGCTTGAAGATAACGTCACGGTAAATATTCTCCAGCTCGATAGCGGCGGGGCGACCGTAGGGTTTATCTATCGGTATACCGTCAGCGTGAACGGCGGGGAAGCGAGAGACGTGCTCAAGACTAACAGCCGCGACGCGGATATTCGTATGCAGGATGGCGTGCTGGTGATTAACGTGACCGGCGATGTGTACCGGCTGGATAACCGTATTCGGCTTCACGGCGGTTACGAAACATTGAAAACCCGCATTACCGTGACTCACCCATAACACGGCCCGCTGATTCGGGCCGTATTGTTGTCTGGGGTCAGGCATCCGCCGGCGCAGATTTAAACTCCCGCTCGGCCTGATGGAAACGCTCGGTCACAGCGGCGGACGGCGCGCGGCCCAGCAGACTGACGACCACAATCGCGGCGCAGGACAGCAGGAAGCCGGGGATGATTTCATACAGATTCAGCCAGCCGTACTGTTTCCAGATGATGACCGTGGCGGCGCCGACCAGCATACCGACCAGCGCGCCATTGCGGGTCATACGCGGCCACAGCAGGGAAATCAGAATCACCGGACCGAACGCGGCGCCAAATCCTGCCCAGGCGTAGCTGACCAGCCCCAGTACCCGATTTTCTGGGTTCACCGCCAGCGCAATGGCGATCACCGACACCAGCAGCACCATCGCGCGGCCGACCCATACCAGTTCTTTCTGGCTGGCGTTTTTGCGCAGGAACGGTTTGTACAGATCTTCGGTGATGGCGCTGGAGCAGACCAGTAACTGGCAGCTCAGCGTGCTCATTACCGCCGCCAGAATGGCCGACAGCAGCACGCCGGCGATCCACGGGTTGAACAGCAGACGTGCCAGTTCGATGAACACCCGCTCGCCGTTCTGGGCGACGTTGCCCGCCTGATCGGGATTACCGGTGAAGTAGGCGATGCCGAAGAAACCGACGGTGACGGCGCCGGCCAGACAGAGCACCATCCAGATCATGCTGATACGACGGGCATTGCGGATAGTGTGGTGTGAGTCCGCCGCCATGAAACGCGCCAGAATATGCGGCTGCCCGAAGTAGCCCAGCCCCCAGCCCAGCAGCGACAGAATAGCGACGGTGTCCAGCCCTTTGAACATATCCAGATTGGCCGGGCTTTTGCCTTCAATCACCGTCAGCGACGGCGTGATGCCGCCCACCGACAGAATAACGATTACCGGCGTCAGGATCAGCGCGAAAATCATCAGGCTGGCCTGTACGGTGTCGGTCCAACTGACCGCCAGATAGCCGCCGATAAAGGTGTAGGCGATGGTGGCCGCGGCGCCGGCCCACATTGCGGTGGTGTAATCCATATTGAAGGTGCTTTCGAACAAGCGGGCGCCCGCCACGATGCCGGAAGCGCAATAAATGGTGAAGAACACCAGAATCACCAGCGCCGAGATCACCCGCAGCAATTTGCTTTTATCTTCAAAACGATGGCTGAAATAGTCCGGCAGCGTCAGGGCGTTATGGTTCACTTCGGTGTGCACCCGCAGGCGCCCGGCCACCCAGGTCCAGTTCAGATAAGCGCCGATGGTCAGGCCGATAGCAATCCAGCTTTCAGAAATGCCGGACAGAAACACCGCGCCCGGCAGCCCCATCAGCAGCCAGCCGCTCATGTCGGACGCGCCGGCGGACAACGCGGTGACCACGCTCCCCATGCGGCGGCCACCCAGAATATAGTCGCCAAAGTTGTTGGTGGCGCGATAGGCCATCAGGCCGATCAACACCATCCCGAAGATGTACACCAGAAAGGTGACCAGCAAGGGTGTGCTCATCGTCGTCATTGTGTTCTCCATTGTGATGAGATCCGTCAGTCCTGCGCCCCGACAAATTCAGGGCGGTCGCGGATTCGATGTCGTTGCTACAGGTTGCACCTTTCATCTGACGGCCGGCAAGCGCAAAGGAAAACCTTGCGGACGTCGCCGGCCAACCGGCTATCCGATCAGAGAAACGGGCGGCAATATCGTGAAAAGCGTAATTTGTTAACAAGGTTGCACAAAGTTGCAACCTGCCTGATAGTGGTCCTGCTTTCCAACATAACTTTCTTATACCCGTCATACTTCAAGTTGCAGGTGCGTTGGCTTTCTTACTCGGCCCATAAATGGGCCTCGCCCTACGGGCCGCTGCAAGCAGCGTTCAAATCGGCGAGTGCCGATTTGTCGCTCACCCCAGTCACTTACTTGGGTAAGCTCCTGGGGATTCGCTGCGTCGCCGCGTTACAAGGCTCAATGAGCCTTGCCCTGAAGGGCCAACGTACTGCGTTGTTCAAAACGCGAGCGTTTTGTCCCGCAACTCGAATTATTTAGGGTACATAACAGGAGCGGATATGGGCACCACCACCATGGGCGTCAAGCTCGATGAGGCCACGCGCGAGCGTCTCAAAGCCGCGGCGCAGCGTATTGATCGCACGCCGCACTGGCTGATTAAACAGGCCATTTTCAGCTATCTTGAGCGCCTTGAAAGTGGTGCGGACACCCCTGAAATTCCTTCCCCGATCGGGCTGGACCCGATTGAGGCGGCAGAGATTATGCCGCAATCGCCGCAAGAAGAAACCCATCAACCGTTTCTGGACTTCGCTGAGCAGGTGTTGCCGCAGTCGGTGCTGCGCTCCGCGATCACCGCCGCGTACCGACGGCCGGAGACGGAAATGGTGCCGATGCTGCTGGAACAGGCGCGGATGCCGGAAACCATGTCGCACGCTGCCAGCACGCTGGCGGCCGGGCTGGCGGAGAAACTGCGCGGACAGAAAAACAGCGGCGGGCGCGCTGGCATGGTGCAAAGCCTGCTGCAGGAATTTTCGCTGTCGTCGCAGGAGGGGGTGGCGTTGATGTGTCTGGCGGAAGCGCTGCTGCGCATCCCGGACAAACCCACGCGCGATGCGTTGATCCGCGACAAAATCAGTAACGGCAACTGGCAGTCGCACGTCGGGCGCAGCGCCTCGTTGTTCGTCAACGCCGCCGCCTGGGGGTTGCTGGTCACCGGTAAGCTGGTTGCCACTCACAACGAATCCCATCTGTCCGGCGCGCTTAACCGTATCATCAGTAAAAGCGGCGAACCGCTGGTGCGCAAGGGCGTGGACATGGCGATGCGGCTGATGGGCGAGCAGTTCGTGACCGGGGAAACTATCGCCGAGGCGCTGGCGAATGCCCGCAAGCTGGAAGAGCGTGGTTTCCGTTATTCCTACGATATGCTGGGCGAGGCGGCGCTGACCGCCGATAACGCCGAGGCGTATTTAATGTCCTACCAGCAGGCGATTCACGCCATCGGCAAAGCCGCCAGCGGACGCGGGATTTATGAAGGGCCGGGTATCTCCATCAAACTGTCGGCGCTGCATCCACGTTACAGTCGGGCGCAGTACGAACGGGTGATGGACGAGCTTTATCCGCGCCTGCTGTCGCTGACGCTGCTGGCGCGGCAATACGATATCGGCATCAACATCGATGCCGAAGAGGCCGACCGGCTGGAACTGTCCCTCGATTTACTGGAGCGCCTGTGTTTCGAACCCCGGCTGGCGGGATGGAACGGCATCGGCTTTGTGATTCAGGCTTATCAGAAACGCTGCCCGTTCGTGATTGACGCGCTGATCGATCTGGCGCGCCGCAGCCAGCGCCGGTTGATGATTCGGCTGGTTAAAGGCGCTTACTGGGACAGCGAAATCAAGCGCGCGCAGATGGACGGGCTGGAAGGCTATCCGGTGTACACCCGCAAGCTGTACACCGATGTTTCCTATCTGGCCTGCGCTCGCCGCCTGCTGGCGGCGCCGAACCTGATCTACCCGCAGTTCGCCACCCACAACGCCCATACCCTCAGCGCTATCTACCATCTGGCGGGCAACAACTACTATCCGGGTCAGTATGAATTCCAGTGCCTGCACGGCATGGGCGAGCCCCTGTATGAGCAGGTGGTGGGTAAGGTGTCGGACGGCAAACTGAACCGCCCGTGCCGGATTTATGCGCCGGTCGGCACCCATGAAACGCTGCTGGCCTATCTGGTGCGCCGTTTGCTGGAAAACGGCGCCAATACCTCGTTTGTCAACCGGATTGCCGATCCGTCGGTGGCGCTGGAAACGCTGGTGGCCGACCCGGTAAGCGAGACGGAAGCGCTGGCGGCGCGTGAAGAGCGGGTCGGGCAGCCGCATCCGCGCATTCCGCTGCCGCGCGCGTTGTATGGTAGCGGGCGGCGTAATGCCAGCGGGCTGGATTTGTCCAGCGAACACCGGCTGGCGTCGCTGTCCAGCGCATTACTGACCAGCGCCGCCCGGTCGTGGCTGGCGCAACCGATGCTGGCCGTAGACGATGATGCCGGCGGCGATAGCAGACCGGTGGTCAATCCGGCTGAACCGCGCGACGTGGTGGGATATGTGCGCGAGGCGCAACCACAGGCGATTGCGCAGGCGTTAGCGCAGGCGGTCAGCGCCGGCGATATCTGGTTCGCCACGCCGGCTGCCGAGCGAGCGGCGATTTTGTCGCGCGCCGCCGATCTGCTGGAAAGCCAGCAACAGCACCTGCTGGGGTTGCTGGTGCGCGAGGCGGGCAAGACGCTGGCGAACGCGGTGGCGGAGGTGCGCGAAGCGGTGGATTTCCTGCGTTACTACGCGGCTCAGGTCAGCGAGACGTTCAACAATCATGACTATCGCCCGCTGGGTCCGGTGGTATGCATCAGCCCGTGGAACTTCCCTCTGGCGATTTTTACCGGTCAGATAGCGGCGGCGCTGGCGGCCGGCAACAGCGTGCTGGCCAAACCGGCGGAGCAAACCCCGTTGATTGCCGCGCAGGCGGTGCAGATTCTGCACGATGCGGGGGTGCCGGTCGGCGCGCTGCAATTACTGCCGGGTACCGGCGAAACCGTGGGCGCGGCGCTGGTCGGCGACGAACGGGTGCGGGGCGTGATGTTTACCGGGTCTACCGCCGTTGCCGCGCAGTTGCAGCGTGCGCTGGCCGGTCGGCTCGACCCACAGGGGCGCACCACGCCGCTTATCGCCGAAACCGGCGGCATGAACGCGATGATTGTCGATTCTTCAGCGCTCACCGAGCAGGTGGTGACGGATGTGGTGACCTCGGCGTTCGACAGCGCCGGTCAGCGCTGCTCCGCCCTGCGGCTGCTGTGCGTGCAGGAAGAAGTGGCGGAGAAAACGCTGGCGATGTTGCGCGGTGCGATGGCGGAGTGCCGCATGGGTAACCCAGAGCGGCTTGCCACCGACATCGGGCCACTGATTGACGCCGAGGCGAAACAGCGGATTGAACGCCACATTCGGACTCTGCGCGCGAAGGGGCGGCCGGTGTTTCAGGCGGCGTGGCCGAACAGCCAGGATGAGCAGGAGTGGACGCGCGGGCATTTCATCCCGCCGACGTTGATCGAACTGGAGAGCGTGGAAGAGCTGCGGCAGGAAGTGTTCGGCCCGGTACTGCACGTGGTGCGTTACTCCCGTAATCAGCTGGATGCGCTTATCGGGCAAATCAACGCCGCCGGTTATGGGCTCACGCTCGGCCTGCATACCCGTATTGACGAGACAATTAACCGGGTAACCGGCCAGGCGAAGGTCGGCAATCTGTACGTGAACCGTAACATGGTCGGGGCGGTGGTCGGCGTGCAGCCGTTCGGCGGCGAAGGGCTGTCCGGCACCGGGCCGAAAGCGGGCGGGCCGCTCTATCTCTGTCGGCTGCTGTCGCACCGTCCGGATGACGTGGTGATACGGGCGCTGGCCCGTCAGGACAGCGAGCGCCCGGCTGATGTCGCCGCGCGTCAGCCGCTGCTGAAGGGATTGCAGACGCTGGAAGCCTGGGCGCGGCAAGCTCGGCGTGACGGGCTGGTTTCATGCTGCCGGCGTTATGCCGAGCTGACGCAGAGTGGTACCGTTCGGGTGTTGCCAGGCCCTACCGGCGAACGTGATACCTATACGCTGCTGCCGCGCGAGCAGGTACTGTGCATGGCGGATAACGACGATGACGCGCTGGTGCAACTGGCGGCGGTGCTGGCGGCTGGCAGCCGGGCGCTGTGGATCGATACGCCCGAACGGCGGTCGCTGCATCGTCAATTGCCTGACGAGGTTCAGGCGCGAGTGGTGTTCTGTCGTGATGGGGTGACGGACGACAGCCGGTTTGACGCCGCGATTTTCCACGGCGACGCCGATCAGTTGCGTCATCTGAGCGAACAACTGGCGCAGCGCGATGGTGCGATTGTCGGTATTCAGGGACTGGCGCGAGGGGAAACCGGTATTACGCTGGAACGGCTGCTGATCGAGCGATCGCTCAGCATCAACACCGCAGCGGCCGGCGGCAACGCCAGCCTGATGACTATTGGATAATGCTTTAGGCTGGAAACAGCCTCATCGTTTTGTTAGCGGCAAATTTATGTCAGAACAGTGAAACATTACGTGCGTAATAACGTTAGGTATTCCTTGCAACTTCATCGCACGCACGACAATGAGAGGCTCAGACGCTGCCTCTCCTTGACCACTGGCTAGTGGCTAAACTGTGCCGCTACGCGATTCCTTCGGTATTCGCCTTCGCTGTTCGGGCCACCCGTGACGCGTTTACTCGCCACATACTGTGGCTCGCCCTGCGGGCCAGCGTAAACGCTGTTCAAAAACGCTTCCGGCGTTTTTGTTAGACGCGGCACGGGCTTTCGCGGCATCCATGCCGCTCACCCGGCGAAGTCGCTTGCCTCAGCACAGTTTTGACGCCGGAAAAGCATTCACCTGTAATTAAGGAGTTGTTAACAGTTTGAGGCGGCATTTGCCGCCTTTTCCTCAATTACGGTACAGCACCTTGATAATGTGGTAGCCGAACTGGGTTTTGACCGGGCCGAAGGGTTTGAGCAGTTCGCAGGAAAACACCGCTTTATCAAAATCCGGCACCATATCGCCTTTGCGGAATTCTCCCAAATCGCCGCCGTTACGTTTTGACGGGCAGGTTGAATGTTTTTTTGCCAACTGCTGAAAATCCGCTCCCTTCTCCAGTTGAGCCAGAATATCGGTGGCCTGTTGTTCAGTATCCACCAGAATGTGCAATGCTGCCGCGGTATTTGCCATAGTACGCTCCTTGAGCAAAGGGAAAGCTGATGTTGCAAAGCACAGCCTAGCACCCCCTCATCAGGAAAGGAAATGCGGGGCGCGTTCAGAAGCGGGTTAACGGATCTCGCCCCGGCCCTGACTTTTGCTACAATCCTCTTCTGTTATCATCCCCTTTCCGTTTGAACGTCGAGCACCAAACACCATGCGCATGAATCCCAGCCAACAACACGCCGTTGAATTTGTGACCGGTCCCTGTCTGGTACTGGCCGGGGCGGGATCCGGCAAGACCCGGGTGATTACCCAGAAAATCGCGCACCTGATCCGCGGCTGCGGTTATCAGGCGCGCCATATCGCCGCGGTGACCTTTACCAACAAGGCCGCGCGGGAGATGAAGGAGCGTGTGGCGCAGACGTTGGGGCGTCAGGAAACCCGTGGTCTGCTGATCGCCACCTTTCATACGCTGGGGTTGGAGATCATCAAGCGCGAATACGCTGCGCTGGGCATGAAGTCCAACTTTTCGCTGTTTGACGATCAGGATCAGATGGCGCTGCTGAAAGAACTGACCGAGCTATGGTTGCAGAATGACAAAGATTTGCTGCAACAGCTGGTGTCCGCCCTGTCCAACTGGAAAAACGACCTGATTGACCCGGCACAGGCGGCGGCACTGGCGCGCTCGGAACGGGACCGGTTGTTCGCGCATTGCTACCGCCTGTATGACGAGCATCTGCGCGCCTGCAACGTGCTGGACTTTGATGACCTGATCCTGTTGCCGACGTTGCTGCTCAAACGTAATGAAGAGGTGCGTGAACGCTGGCAGAACCGCCTGCGCTATCTGCTGGTGGACGAATATCAGGACACCAACACCAGTCAGTACGAACTGGTGAAGCTGCTGGTGGGCAGTCGGGCGCGTTTTACCGTGGTGGGCGATGACGATCAGTCTATTTACTCCTGGCGCGGCGCCCGCCCGCAGAACCTGTCGCTGTTGCAGCAGGATTTCCCACAGTTGCAGGTCATCAAGCTGGAGCAGAATTACCGTTCGTCCGGCCGTATTCTCAAGGCCGCCAATATTCTGATCGCCAACAACCCGCACGTATTCGAAAAGCGGCTTTACTCCGAACTGGGTTATGGCGAAGAGCTGAAAATCATCACCGCCAATAACGAAGACCATGAAGCCGAGCGGGTGGTGGGGGAACTGATTGCCCATCACTTCATCCGGAAAACCCAGTACGGCGACTACGCTATTCTCTATCGCGGCAACCATCAGTCACGATTGTTCGAAAAAGTGCTGATGCAAAACCGCATTCCTTATCGCATTTCCGGCGGTACGTCGTTTTTCTCCCGGCCGGAAATCAAGGATTTGCTGGCTTATTTACGCGTGCTGACCAACCCGGAAGACGACAGCGCGTTTCTGCGCATCGTGAATACGCCGAAGCGCGAAATCGGCCCGGCGACGCTACAGAAGTTGGGCGAATGGGCCAATCAGCGTAATCGCAGCCTGTTTAACGCCAGCTTCGACATGGGGTTGAGCCAGACCCTGAGCGGGCGCGGGCTGGAGTCATTGCAGCGTTTCACTCAGTGGATAGGCGAGATAGCCCGGCTGGCGGAACAGGAGCCGGTGAAGGCGGTGCGCGATCTGATCCACGGTCTGGATTACGAAAGCTGGTTATACGAAACCTCGCCGAGCCCGAAAGCGGCGGAAATGCGCATGAAAAACGTCAATACGCTGTTTACCTGGATGACGGAAATGCTGGAAGGCAGCGACCTTGACGAACCGATGACGCTGACTCAGGTGGTGACCCGGTTTACCCTGCGCGACATGATGGAACGCAACGAAGCCGAGGAAGAGCTGGATCAGGTGCAATTGATGACGCTGCACGCCTCCAAGGGGCTGGAGTTTCCGTATGTGTATCTGGTGGGGATGGAAGAAGGGCTGCTGCCGCATCAGACCAGCATCGACGAGGACAATGTCGACGAGGAACGGCGTCTGGCTTACGTGGGCATTACCCGCGCGCAGAAAGAACTGACTTTCACCCTGTGCCGCGAGCGGCGGCAGTACGGTGAGTTGATTCGCCCGGAGCCGAGCCGTTTTCTGCTGGAGTTGCCGCAGGACGATGTGATGTGGGAAACCGAACGTAAGGTCGCCAGCCCGCAGGAGCGGATGCAGAAAGGGCAGACCCATCTGGCTAACCTACGCGCCCAGTTGGCGAAAGCCAGAGACAAAGAGTGAAGAAGGAAAATACGCCGGGCCTGGCGGCCCGGCGTAAGGATCGCTACCGGTTAGGGCGTAACGATTTTGCCATCCACGGTGACATTCTTCACCGTGCCGAATTTCCACGGTGAAGAGCCGCTGCGCAGATTACTGAACGTCAGGTTGTTGAACTGGCTGTCGCTCAGATCGCTTATCGCGGTGGGCATCACGCCGCTGAGTTTTATATTGCTGAACGCAAACTGGCTGTGCCAGATGCCTTTGCTGCTGTCACCGGTGATTTCGATAGCCGGGCTCTTGCCGGTGCTGTCCTGCACGGTGACGTTTTTGACGGTGAAGTCATAGAAACGGGCAGGCACTTTAGCCGGTGTATAGTCGATGGTGCCGTTGCTGTCCGTGTAGCTTAAGGTCACGATCACTGCCTGTTTAGCCAGATTTTTTATCGCGCTGTTGCGGAATACGATGCCATGCGCGCCGCCGCCGATGGCAGGGGCGCTTTTGGCGCGCAGGCCGACGTCGTTCTGGCTTATCACGTTGTTTTCCGCCAGCACGTCGACGATACCCGCGCCGGTATGGCTGCCTAATACCACCGCGCCGTGACCGTGGCGGAAGTAGTTATTGAACAGCCAGGCATTCTGGACCGGTTCCTGATTTTGGGCCGATTGCCCCATGCCGGCGGCAAAATTGATGCTGTCGTCCCCGGTATCGAACACGCTGTTGAACACCATGATGTTCTGGCTGTTGCCGAATTCGACGCCGTCGCCGTTGTTGGCGTCAAAGGTTTGATGAATCACGCCGTTTTCAACCACATTCTGGTTTTCCAGGAACATGATGCCGTGGTTGGCCGGATTGCGGATGGTAACGTCGGCGACATAGACATTCTGCACGCCGCGCAGGGTGATTAGGCTGGAGCGGCGCTGGCTGTAGGCGGTTTTGGTGTCCATGCCATTGGCGACGGCGGCCGCCACCTGGTTTTTCGCCAGAATGCCGTCTTTACTGACTTTGCTATTATCACTCTTCACGTACTGCGGCAGGCTGTTACCCAGTTCATCTTTGGCGTCAGCGCTACGTTTCCAGCCGTTACCGTCGATGATGCCTTTGCCGACGATACGGATGTTTTTAAACGTCCCGATGGCGGAGCTGGTTTTATCAATGGCGTTGATCAACGAGGCCGGGCGCATCTGAGACGAATAGCTGTAAATCTTGTAGGCGTCAGGGTAATCCGCCGCATTGTCGGAGCCGAGCAATGTCGCACCCTGTAACAGATTCAGCGTCATGTCGCTTTTCAGCCACAGTGCGCCAGTCTTGAATACCCCCGCCGGGACGTCAATGCGGCAGCCGACCTGGCAGGCGTCAATGGCTTTCTGGATGGCGTTGGTATTGAGCGTGGAGCCGTCGCCTTTGGCGCCATACTGGGTGATGTTGATCACCTGCGGTGCAGCCGTCGTGGTGACGGTAACAGCGTTGCTGTCGGCTGACGTCGTGCCATCGGCATAGACCGCCCGAACAGTAAACTGGTAGTCGGTCTTGGCTTTCAGACCGTCGATTTTGGCGTTTTGCACGACAATTCGGTGGTGAAAATTGCTGGTGTCATTTTTGTAAAACGCGCTGATGTATGGTTTGGCCGGTGAGTTCTTGTCATTATTCTGGCTGGCGAGCCCGACAAGTTGACCGTTCTGATAAATCTGGTAATCGGTGATGGCGGACGTGTCTTCCGGCGCGTCCCAGACCAGCGCTACGCTATGGTCGTCATAAGACAGCGTGGGGATCTGGAGTTTTTGCGGCGCCTGCGCCGTTGCCGCCAGCGCAGATGTACTCATTAGACATGCCGCTACCATTGATGCCAGAACAGAGCGACGTGAAAATGTGATGGCTTCCATCCTTGTTCCTTAGTTCTCTTTTAAATTGATAAATGTGTTTTATCCGGACGAGATACGGTTTCTTTTCGAAACGGCGTTTTATAAAAATACATGTCGTATTTCTTTTTTCCCCGGAAGCGATCACAGATTAATCAGGAGACAAGAAGGAAAGGGGTAACCAATTGTTACCCCTTTTTGCCGTCAGATGGCGTGTTCTTCGATGATGAGCGGCCAGTGAACATAGCTCTGCCACAGGCTTTCCTGCGACAGGGTTTCGGTTCTCAGAGGATGTTGGTCGAGCCAGCCGGCGGGCAGAATGACGCGCAGACTTTCCCCTTCCACCCGCAGCCTGACTGCCGGCAGCGTGTCGTCGCGGCGGCGGCTGGCGAAGATAATCGCCAGACGCAGCAGGCGGCAAAGCCGTTGCGCCAGATTGACCGGCAGGGCGTTTTGTTGGGTCAGCGGGATGGGGTCGATAGTGTTGCTTTGGTTTTGCAGGAGTGTCGCCAGTAACTTTTTCTGGGCGGGCGTGAAGCCGGGAAGATCGCTGTTGCGGACCAGATAGGCCGCATGCAGCGGCGCCTGACGAAAATCGACGCTCAGGCCGATTTCATGGATCAGACAGGCGCTGCCCAGTAACTCCCGACATCGGCCATCCAACTGCCAGTCGCGCGCCACCTGTTGCAGAAAGTTGTCCGCCAGCAGCCTGACCCGCTGGGCCTGCTCGCTATCCAGCAGATAGCGGCGTTGCAGGTTGTGCAGCGTGCGGTGACGAATGTCCTGCTCAATCGGCAGATGCAGCATGCCGTAGACCAGCCCTTCCCGCAGCGCGCCGCCCGCCAGCGTCATGGAGTCGATCTCCAGTTCCTGAAAGACAGCCAGCAGAATCGACAGGCCGCTGGGAAACACCAGCGCCCGCTCCAGCGTCAGCCCTTCGATTTCCAGCTCTTCCAGCTTGCTGCACTGAATCGCGCGTTGTTGCAGTTGGCGCAGTTTACCGAGAGTGATGTATTCATCCATCCCCTGCGCCACCATGATTTCCTGCAGCGCCTGCACCGTGCCGGATGCGCCGACGCAAATCTGCCAGCCTTGCTGGCGCAAGATATCCTTCACCGGGCGCAGCATTTCGCGGGCGGCCTGTTCGGCCCGATCAAAATGCGCCTGAGTCAGATCGCGGTCGGTAAAATAGCGTTCCAGCCAGGTGACGCAACCCATCGGCAGGCTGAACAATTGGGTATGGTGGGCGCCGGTGCCGGTCGCCAGCTCGGTGCTGCCGCCGCCGATATCCACCACCAGCCGTTGCTCCGGCCCGCCGGTGGTATGGGCGACGCCCTGATAGATGAGCCGTGCTTCTTCTTCGCCGCTGATGACCTGGATCGGCAAGCCCAGAATGTGTCGGGCCCGTTCAAGGAATTCGTCAGCGTTGGTCGCCAGCCTTAGCGTGGCCGTTGCGACGACGCGTACCTGCTGCGGCGGAATGTCCTGCAATCGTTCGGAGAACAGCGCCAGACATTGCCAGCCGCGCTGCATCGCTTCCGGCGAAAGGCGGTTGCTGGCATCCAGCCCGGCCGCCAGCCGGACTTTACGCTTGATGCGCGCCAGCGTCTGTACGCTGCCGGCTACTTCACGCACGACCAGCATGTGAAAGCTGTTAGACCCTAAATCGATCGCGGCATAAAGAGAAGAAGAGCTCGGCATCAGCAACTTAACCCGGTCGTTTACGGTTGTTACGGGGCGCGCCGCTACGGCGAGGCGCGCCAGGGCGACGCGGGCCGCCGGCGGAACGCGGGCGACTCAGTCGCTTCGGCTCCGGCAGTTCGGTCAACAGGGCCTCACTGCGGTATTTGCTCACCGGGATACGGTGACCGATATAGTCTTCAATGGCCGGCAAATTCAGTGCGTACTCTTCACAAGCCAGGCTGATGGAGCAACCGCTGGCGCCGGCGCGACCGGTACGGCCGATACGGTGTACGTAATCTTCGCAATCGTCGGGCAGGTCGTAGTTGAATACGTGGGTTACGGACGGAATATGCAGACCCCGCGCCGCCACATCGGTCGCCACCAGAATGTCCAGGGTGCCCTGGGTGAAATCTTCCAGAATGCGCAGCCGTTTTTTCTGCGCCACATCGCCGGTCAGCAGGCCGACGCGATGACCGTCTGCGGCCAGATGGCCCCAGATATCTTCACAGCGGTGCTTGGTGTTGGCGAAGATGATGCAGCGATCCGGCCACTCTTCCTCGATAAGCGTTTGCAGCAGACGCATCTTCTCTTCATTGGAAGGGTAGAACAGTTCTTCCTTGATGCGATGACCGGTTTTCTGCTCCGGTTCCACTTCGACGTATTCGGCGTTGTTCATCTGTTCGAACGCCAGTTCACGCACGCGGTAAGATAAGGTGGCGGAGAACAGCATGTTCAGGCGCTGATTGGCCGGCGGCATACGACGGAACAGCCAGCGGATGTCTTTGATAAAGCCGAGATCGTACATGCGATCGGCTTCGTCCAGCACCACCACCTGAATGGCGCCCATATTAACGTGGTTCTGCTTGGTGTAATCGATTAAACGACCGGTGGTGCCGATCAGAATATCGACGCCGTCTTCCAGCACTTTCAGCTGTTTATCGTAGCCGTCGCCACCGTACGCCAGCCCCAGCCGCAGACCGGTCGCCTTCGCCAGCGCTTCGGCATCGGTATGGATCTGCACCGCCAGCTCACGGGTCGGCGCCATGATCAGGGCGCGAGGTTGATTGGTCTGACGTTCGGCAGGAGCGGGGTGGGTCAGCAAATAATGAAATGTAGACGCCAGAAACGCCAGCGTCTTGCCTGTTCCTGTTTGCGCCTGGCCCGCCACGTCACGCCCTGACAGCGTCAGCGGCAACGCCAGCGCCTGAATGGGCGTACAGTTATGAAAGCCTTTATTTTCAAGAGCTTCAATAACCTGCGGATGCAGTGCGAAGTCGGAAAACTTCTGTTCGGTTA
This sequence comes from Dickeya fangzhongdai, assembly GCF_002812485.1. NCBI lineage: Bacteria > Pseudomonadati > Pseudomonadota > Gammaproteobacteria > Enterobacterales > Pectobacteriaceae > Dickeya > Dickeya fangzhongdai. The sequence goes on along the minus strand of NZ_CP025003.1, from coordinate 4,684,603 downwards.
AGTGTGTTTTGCTCATAGCGTGGTAGAATATCAGTTAACTATTGCTTTACGAAAGCGTATCCAGTGAAATAAAGTCAACCTAATAGTTGGTTAATGCTACACCAACTGGGTAGAGATAATCCTGCGGAGTAAAACATGAGCGATAAAATTATTCATCTGACAGACGACAGCTTCGAGACGGACGTATTGCAGTCTGAACATGTGACACTGGTTGATTTCTGGGCTGACTGGTGTGGTCCCTGTAAAATGATTGCTCCGATTCTGGATGAGATCGCCGACGAGTTCGACGGTAAGCTGACGGTCGCCAAGCTCAACATTGATGAAAACCCGGCGACTGCGCCGAAATACGGCATCCGCGGTATCCCGACTCTGCTGCTGTTCAAGAATGGCGAAGTCGCCGCCACCAAAGTGGGCGCGCTGTCAAAAGGCCAGTTGAAAGAGTTCCTGAACGCCAATCTGTAATCTGTCACACACTCTAGTTCCCGGGCGACGGCGGGTGATGAGATTTTCTCATTCTGACCGCTGGACGCCCACCGGGAAGCGTGCTAGATTCGTCAATACTGCATATCGTACTTACCTTATAGTTTGAGCCCTTAGGCTTGAGCCTGAAGTTAGAATCTAAAGCTTTATCCCGTGTCAGGGTCGGAAATCATTACGTTACAGCGCGTTAGTATGTCTCCGGGCCGGCAATCTGATAGTTTTACATTAATTAGTTTTAAGGTGTCTTCGATCTCTTGCCGTGTGTATGCGTAGAGTCAGCGCGATTCAGCCTGAGCAACACGGATGTCTGGTGATTGAAGGCTGTTAAGCGGCATGGATGTTCCTGCCATACCATTCACGTTAATAGTTCGAGATTTACCCCGAGTTTAAGAACCCACCATTATGAATCTTACCGAATTAAAAAATACGCCAGTGTCTGAGTTAATTACTCTTGGCGAAAATATGGGGCTAGAGAATCTGGCTCGCATGCGTAAACAGGATATTATTTTCGCTATCCTCAAGCAGCACGCGAAAAGTGGTGAAGACATCTTTGGCGATGGCGTGCTGGAAATATTGCAGGATGGTTTTGGTTTCCTCCGCTCCGCAGACAGCTCCTACCTTGCCGGCCCTGATGACATCTACGTTTCTCCCAGCCAAATCCGACGCTTCAACCTCCGCACTGGCGACACCATTTCCGGTAAGATTCGTCCTCCGAAAGAAGGTGAACGCTATTTCGCGCTGCTGAAGGTCAACGAAGTCAACTACGACAAGCCGGAAAACGCCCGCAGCAAAATCCTGTTTGAAAACCTGACGCCGCTGCACGCTAATTCGCGTCTGCGTATGGAGCGCGGCAACGGTTCCACCGAAGACCTGACGGCTCGCGTACTGGATCTGGCCTCGCCGATCGGTCGTGGTCAGCGTGGTTTGATCGTGGCGCCGCCGAAAGCCGGTAAGACCATGCTGCTGCAGAACATCGCCCAGAGCATCGCTTACAACCACCCTGACTGCGTGCTGATGGTGCTGCTGATTGACGAACGTCCGGAAGAAGTGACGGAAATGCAGCGTCTGGTGAAAGGGGAAGTGGTGGCGTCGACTTTCGACGAACCGGCCTCCCGTCACGTTCAGGTCGCCGAAATGGTGATCGAGAAAGCCAAGCGCCTGGTCGAGCACAAGAAAGACGTGATTATCCTGCTGGATTCCATCACCCGTCTGGCGCGTGCTTACAACACTGTGGTGCCGGCTTCCGGCAAGGTGCTGACCGGTGGTGTCGACGCCAACGCCCTGCACCGTCCGAAACGCTTCTTCGGCGCGGCCCGTAACGTTGAGGAAGGCGGTAGCCTGACGATCATCGCCACGGCCTTGATCGATACCGGTTCGAAGATGGACGAAGTGATTTACGAAGAGTTCAAGGGCACCGGCAACATGGAACTGCACCTGTCTCGTAAGATTGCCGAGAAGCGCGTGTTCCCGGCCATCGACTACAACCGCTCCGGTACCCGTAAGGAAGAGCTGTTGACCACCTCCGAGGAACTGCAGAAAATGTGGATCCTGCGTAAGATCATCCACCCGATGGGCGAGATCGATGCGATGGAGTTCCTGATCAACAAGCTGGCGATGACCAAAACCAACGACGAATTCTTCGATATGATGAAACGGTCGTAACCGGTTGAGTCTCTAAAGAAAACGCCACGACATCGTGGCGTTTTTTGTTTCTGTTTGGTGCGTTGTACCCTGCGCTTTTGACCTTCGGCGGCGCCGGGAGCCGGACAACATCATGTTTTGTTACCCGAACGCGCAGGAACTTTCTGAAAAATTTGGTAAATTAACACCGGCTGGTGTGATTCCCGGTAGTATTCTCAGGCACTGTTAAGCGTGAATAAATCATGATGAGTGCTCAATTAGTCGCCGTATTTTTGTGCTCGTTCTTCTCTCTGTTGCTGGCGCGCAACGTGGCGAGAAAAACCGGTCTGGTTGACCGGCCAAACTATCGCAAACATCATCATGGCGCGGTGCCGCTGGTTGGCGGTATTTCTGTTTACATTGGCATCTGCCTGTTGCCTGTTCTCATTTCCGAATCGATTCCCCATTTCCCGATCTACCTGATGTGTTCGGGTATGCTGGTGCTGATTGGCGCGCTGGATGATCGCTTTGATATCAGCATTGGCGTGCGGGCGTCGGTACAGGCGGTCGTGGCTATCCTGATGATGGCGCTGGCCGGCCTCATGCTACAGCGTCTGGGGTTTATCTTCGGGCCGCTCTGGGATATCGGGCTGGGACCGATGCGTTATCTCATGACGCTGTTTGTGGTGTGGACGGCCATCAATGCTTTTAACATGGTGGACGGCATTGATGGTTTGCTGGGCGGGCTGTCCTGCGTGCTGTTCGCCGGATTAGGCATCCTGCTGTATCACCACGGTAGTCTGGCGCTGGCATTGTGGAGTTTCGCCATGATCGCCGCCGTCTTGCCGTACATCCTGTTGAATCTTGAGCTTATGGGGCGGCGTTATAAAGTCTTCATGGGGGATGCGGGCAGCACTATGATCGGCTTTACGGCGATTTGGTTACTGTTGCAAAGCTCCCAGGGCATGGATAGCGCCATCAGGCCGGTGGCGGCGCTGTGGGTTATCGCTATTCCGCTGATGGATATGGTGGCGATCGTCTATCGTCGGCTGCATAAAGGCACTGGCCTGTTCTCGCCGGATCGCCAGCATATCCATCATCTGCTCATGCGGGCAGGGTTGACTTCCCGCCAGGCTTGTCTGCTGATTACACTGGTCGCCGCGCTGCTGGCGGCGATAGGGATAGCCGGCGAATTTCTGGCGGTGCCCGAGTACGTAATGCTGGCGCTGTTCTTGCTGGTGTTCAGCGGTTACGGCTATTGCATCAAACGAGCGTGGCGGGTGGCGCGTGTTGTCCGGCGCATTCGGCGTTATTGGCGCAGCCATCGTTATTGTGGGTAAACCAAGTTGTGGGTAAATCGAATTGTGAATAAACCGAATCAGGGAGCGCAATGAAACGGGAAACCTCCCCTCAGTCGTCGTCGCCGGATAATGAACTGGATATTCGCCAGCTCTGCCTGGCGCTGTGGCAAGGCAAGATCTGGATTGTCGGTTCGGCGGCGCTGTTTGCTCTGCTGGCGCTGATTTATTCCTGGCTGGTGCAGCCGGTATGGCGCACCACCGCGGTGACCGATAAACCAACGGCCGCTATGCTGTCGACGTTCTTCGACCAGCAACAGTGGTTGCGCTCGCTGGATGCGCCGACGACGACGGTACCGGACGGCAACGCCATCATGGCCGATGCCTATGGCGAATTCACGATGCAGGCCGCCGCCTACGATACCCGGCGTGAATTCTGGTTGCAGTCCCCTTATTACCGCGAGCGTCAGAAAGGCGATGAAAAGGCGGATGCCGTGCTGCTGGACGCGTTGATCAACGATATTCAGTTTATGCCGCGCGATGACGCCAAAAAAACCAACGATACCCTCAAATTGGGCGCGGATAATGCGCGAGACGCCAGCAATCTGCTGCGGCAATACGTGCAGTTCGCCAACCAGCGGGCCGTTAATCATCTGAATCAGAGTCTGGCCGGAAGCTGGGCGGCGCGCATCCGGTTTGAACGGGCCTGGCTGCAACGCGAGGATACGGTGGCGCGAGCCGCCTATGACCGGACAGTACAGCGTTTGACGCAGGCGCTCGTTATTGCGCGCCAGCAAGGGATCGTACAGCCGAAAAGCGAGGCGTCGCTGTCGCTGCCTGATTCGGAATGGTTTTTACAGGGCAGCGCGCAGTTGCAGGCGCGTTTGGACATGCTGAAGGCCAGCGGGCCGACGTTCGACGTCGATTATGAGCCGCGGCGCGCGGCGCTGTCGATGCTTGAGAACGGGCCTGCGCTGGCGGACCGGTTTCAGACTTACCGCTATTTGCATACGCCGGAAGAGCCGGTTCAGCGCGACAGCCCGCGCCGCGGTTTTCTGCTGCTGATGTGGGGCAGCATCGGTCTGTTGGCCGGCGCCGGGGCGGCGCTGGCGCGGCGTTCCCGCTAAGTGGTCGATGACGGTGAATATTGTATTGATATGAATAAGTTTTTTACCGTGGCGGTAAACCGGAATAAAGAGAGTCATCAGTGAAAGAGAGTCATTAGTGAAAGTCTTGACGGTTTTTGGCACTCGCCCTGAAGCGATAAAAATGGCGCCGGTGATACGGGCGATGGCTCAGGATGCTTTCTTTGAATCCAAAGTCTGTGTGACGGCGCAGCACCGTGACATGCTTGATCAGGTGCTACGTCTGTTTGAGATTGTGCCGGACTACGATCTCAATGTTATGCAGCCGGATCAGGGGCTGGTGGAGATTTCCGCCCGTATCCTCTCTGGATTGGGGCCGGTGCTGACCCAGTTTCGGCCGGACCTGATGCTGGTGCACGGCGATACCACCACGACCCTGATGACCAGTCTGGCGGCGTTCTATCATCGTATTCCGGTAGCGCATGTCGAAGCCGGTCTGCGTACCGGTAATCTGACGGCGCCCTGGCCGGAGGAAGCGAATCGCCTGCTGACCGGCCGTCTGGCGACCTACCATTTTGCGCCGACGATCAATGCGCGGCAGAATCTGCGGCGGGAGCAGGTCCCGCCGTCCCGTATCTGGGTGACGGGCAATTCGGTGATTGACGCATTATTCTGGGTTCGTGATCTGATCGCCCGCGATGCGGTATTGCATGGGCAGTTGCAGGAAAAATACGCCTTTCTGGATCAGGAGCGAAAAATGATTCTGGTCACCAGTCATCGGCGGGAAAGCTTTGGCGACGGGATGGAGCGAATTTGTAACGCGTTGGCGGCGCTTGCCCGCCATCATCCGGATATTCAGATTGTTTATCCGGTACACCGCAATCCCAACGTACTGGAGCCGGTTCAGCGTATTCTCAGCGGCATTGATAACGTGTTTCTGATAACGCCGCAGGACTATCTGCCCTTCGTCTATCTGATGAACCGCGCCTGGCTGATCCTGACGGACTCGGGGGGGATTCAGGAAGAAGCGCCTTCGCTTGGAAAACCGGTGCTGGTGATGCGGGAGACGACCGAAAGGCCGGAAGCGCTGGCCGCCGGTACCGTGCGGCTGGTGGGAACCGATACCGCAACGATTATCCGCGAAGTCTCGCAACTGCTGGCGGATGCTTCCGTTTATCAGGCCATGAGCTATGCGCATAACCCTTATGGCGATGGGTTAGCCAGCCAGCGAATTCTCTCCGTTTTGAAACAACACCGGGTGACCGCATGAGTTTTAATCGCATCTGTGTGCTGGGTCTGGGGTATATCGGCCTGCCGACCGCTACGCTTTTGGCCTCGCGGCAACAGTCTGTTTTTGGTGTGGATGTGAACCCGCACGTGGTGGAGAGCATCAACCGGGGCCATACTCATATTGCGGAGCCGGGATTGGCGCAGGCGGTGCAGGCGGCGGTGGCGCAAGGGTATTTGCAGGCCGGCAGCCATCCGGTGTCGGCGGAGGCCTTCCTTATCGCGGTGCCGACCCCGTTAAAGGCGGACCATCAGCCTGACGTCTCGTTGGTGGAAGCCGCCGCCCTGTCGCTGGCGCCGGTGCTGAAACCGGGGGATCTGGTCATTCTGGAGTCGACGTCGCCGGTCGGCGCCACGGAGCAGATGGCGGACTGGCTGGCGCAGGCGCGGCCGGATCTGAGCTTCCCCCAGCAGGCCGGCGAGGCGTCGGATATCCGCATTGCCTATTGTCCGGAGCGGGTATTGCCCGGCCGCATCATGGAAGAACTGCTCAGCCAGGATCGGGTGATCGGCGGGATGACGCCGCGTTGCGCGGCGCGGGCAAGCGAGCTGTATCGCCTCTTCCTGCTGGACGGCGAGTGTACGATGACGGACTCGCGAACCGCTGAAATGTGCAAATTGACGGAAAACAGCTTTAGGGACGTGAATATCGCGTTCGCCAATGAATTGTCGCTGATTTGCGCCGAGCAGCAAATCGATGTGTGGGCGCTGATTCGTCTGGCTAATCGCCATCCACGCGTCAATATTTTGCAACCGGGGCCGGGCGTGGGCGGTCACTGCATCGCGGTCGACCCCTGGTTTATCGTATCGCAGCACCCGCAGCAGGCGCGTCTGATTCGTACCGCCCGCGAGGTGAATGACGCCAAGCCCCGCTGGGTGGTGGAGCAGGTGAAAATTATGGTGGCGGATGCGCTGGCGCAGGGCAATAAACGGGCCTGCGATTTGCGCATCGCCTGTCTGGGGCTGGCGTTCAAGCCCGATGTGGAAGACCTTCGCGAGAGTCCGGCGCTGGCGATCGCCGGGCAGGTGGCTGAATGGCATGCCGGGACGACCTGGGTGGTCGAGCCTCATATTCGTCAGTTACCGCCCGGTTTGCAGGGAAAGGCCGAGCAGGTGGAGATTACGCGGGCGTTGAGCGACGCGGATGTCCTGGTGTTGCTGGTAGACCACCAGCAGTTCAGGGCGATTGCCCCTGAACAGGTGACGCAACGCTGGGTGGTGGACACCAAAGGCGTCTGGCGGTGAAGGCGGCGTGGCGACGGCTGTGGATTCTGCGTTAACCGGAGTGACCTATGCCTGTTTGTGCTGAGATTGAACCTCTGGTCTGGGAAAGCGATTTTTTTCAGCGTATTAGCGGACGGTTGAGTTTCCAGGATACCGCACCGCCGTTAACCATTGCCGATCTGGATCGCTATGAGTTATGCCAGGCCAAGCTGGCGGCCAGCGATCTGGCGACGGCGGATGCGTTGTCGGCGCTGGGGTTTCGGCTGGCGGAAGGCGAGGTGGATTTCAGTATGCCGGTCGTACCTGCCGCCCGGGCCATGTTCGCCGTTGGCGTGCGTGAGGCGGAGACGGGGGATATTGCGGCGCTGCGCGCGGCGGCGACAAAAAGTTTTGTACTGAGCCGGTTTCGGGCGCCGTGGTATGGCCCGGACGATTGCGGCCGTTTCTATGCGCGGTGGGTGGAAAAAGCGGTGTATGGCACCTTTGACGACGCCTGTCTGGTGATGGGCGGTCAGGGCGCGCCGTTGCAGGGGTTCGTGACGTTACGCCAGACTTCGCCCAGCACCGCGCGTATCGGCGTGTTGTCCGCCTGGCCGGGCATGACCGGGCAAGGGATTGGTCAGCGGCTGATGCAGGTGGCGCGGGTCTGGTGTCAGCAGCGCGGCATTCGCCGGCTGACGGTGGCGACCCAGACCAGCAATCTGGCGGCATTACGGCTCTACCTGCGCAGCGGCGCACGGGTGGAGAGCACCGCCTACTGGTTTTATCGATAATGGTTCTATCGATGATGGTTCTACCGATAATGTTTCTGCAGGTGACGACATGATTCCTTTTAACTCGCCGCCGGTGGTGGGATCAGAACTGGAGTATATGCAGGCCGCGATGCGCAGCGGCAAGCTCAGCGGCGACGGCGCGTTTACCCGTCGCTGTCAGCAGTGGCTGGAACATTATTCGGGCAGTTGCAAGGTATTGCTGACGCCTTCCTGCACCGCGTCGCTGGAAATGGCGGCGCTGTTGCTGAACATCCAGCCCGGCGACGAAGTCATCATGCCGAGTTACACCTTTGTCTCCACCGCCAACGCCTTCGTACTGCGCGGCGCCACCATCGTGTTTGTCGACATCCGACCGGATACCCTCAATCTTGACGAAAACCTTATCGAAGCCGCGATTACCAAGAAGACTCGCGCCATTGTGGTGGTGCATTACGCCGGGGTGGGCTGCGATATGAACGCCGTCATGGCGCTGGCGCAGCAATACGGGCTGTTTGTGGTGGAAGATGCGGCGCAGGGGATGATGTCGCGCTATCAGGACCGGCCGCTGGGCGCAATCGGCCATATCGGTTGTTTCAGTTTCCACGAAACCAAGAATTACACCGCGGGCGGCGAAGGCGGCGCTACGCTGATCAACGCCCCTGAACTGGCGGAGAGGGCCGAGATTATCCGCGAGAAAGGCACCAACCGCAGCCAGTTCTTTCGCGGTCAGGCGGATAAGTACACCTGGCGCGACATCGGCTCCAGTTATCTGATGGCGGATATTCAGGCGGCTTACCTGTGGGGACAACTGGAAGCGGCGCAGCGCATTCATGACCGGCGCCTGAAATTATGGCAACACTATGCGCGCGCGTTCGCGCCGCTGGCGGCGGCAGGCCGGGTGACGTTGCCGGTGATTCCGGCGGACTGCCGCCATAACGGCCACCTGTTTTTCCTGCGCCTGCGGGATGAGGCGGAGCGTTCAGCGTTTATCAGCCATATGAAAGAAGCGGAGATCCTGACGGTGTTCCACTATATTCCTTTGCATTCCAGCCCGGCCGGCCGGCAATGTGGCCGTTTTGTCGGCGAAGACCGTCACACCACGCGGGAAAGCGAGCGGTTGGTACGCCTGCCGCTGTTCTACAACCTGTCTGACCTTAACCAGCGTACCGTAATCAATTCGGCGCTGAGTTTCTTTTCCTGATGTCGTTGGCGCGTGCATCGTTATGGACGGCTGCGTCCACGCTGGTCAAAATCGGCGCGGGGCTGGCGGTCATCAAACTGCTGGCGGTGACGTTCGGCCCGGAAGGCGTCGGGCTGGCCGGTAACTACCGCCAGTTGATCACCGTGCTGGGCGTGATGGCCGGCGCGGGCATCGCCAACGGCGTTACCCGGGCGGTGGCCGCCGCGCCGCCGGATGCCGACCGTCCCAGTCCGTTGCTGGGGACGGCGGTATCGCTGTCGATGGGTTGCTCGCTGTTGCTGACGCTGGCGTTGTGGCTGCTGGCTGCGCCGCTGTCGCGCCTGCTGTTTGGCGATGACGCCTACCAGCCTGCAATTCGTGCGCTGGCCTGGCTGCAACTGGGCCTCGCGGGCGCCAGCCTGCTGCTGGCGATCCTGAAAGGTTATCAGGATGCGCGGGGCAACGCGCTGGCCGTCATGGCAGGCAGTCTGCTGGGGGCCGTGGCGTATGGCGTCAGCGTTTGGTTTGGGGCGTATACCGGCGCGCTGGTGGGATTGGCGCTGATGCCGGCGCTGGCGTGCGTGCCCGCGCTGGTGCTGTTGTTCCGGCGAACGCCATTAGGTTTGCGAGCGCTCACACCTGACTGGTCATGGCCGCTGGCCGGTCAGTTAACCCGCTTCAGTCTGATGACGTTGATCACCGCCGTAACGCTGCCGGTGGGCTACGTGATGATGCGAAACCAACTGGCGACCCATTACACCTGGCAGGAGGTGGGCGTGTGGCAGGGGGTTACCACCATTTCCGATGCCTGGCTGCAGTTCATTACCGCGTCATTCACGGTTTATTTACTGCCTGCGCTGGCGCGTTTGCAGGATAAACGTGCGATCCGGCATGAGATTCTCAGCGCGTTGCGGTTTGTGTTGCCGGTGGCTGCCGCGGCGGGCGTGGCTATCTGGCTGTTGCGCGATGTGGCGATTCACTTACTGTTTTCCAGCGCGTTTTCGGCCATGCGTGACCTGTTTGCATGGCAGCTGGCAGGTGATGTATTGAAAGTGGGCGCTTACGTTTTTGGTTATCTGGTGGTCGCCAGAGCCTCGCTGCGGTTCTATTTGCTGGCTGAACTCGGCCAGTTCCTGCTGCTGACCGGGTTTGCCCGTTGGCTGATTCCATTGCATGGCGCGCTGGGCGCGTCGCAGGCGTATCTGGCAACCTATGCGGTCTATTTTCTGTTGTGTTGCGGCGTTTTCATTCTGTACTGCAGGCGAGCATGACCACACTGATTCATGTCCTGGGGGCGGATATTCCCCACCATAACCAGACGGTGCTGCGTTTCTTTAACGATACGCTGGCGCCGGCGCTGCCGCCGCATCAGGTACGGCGGTTCATGGTTGTTGCGGCGGCCGATCTCTTTGAGCAAACCTATCCGGCGTTGCAGATAGCGCGTTTTGCTGACCAGAAAGCGCTGGCGCGCGCCGTGGTGGCGCTGGCGCGTGAGGATCGGTCGGCTCGTTTCTTTTTTCACGGCCAGTTTAACCCCTGGCTGTGGCTGGCGTTGCTGTGCGGCGGTATCCGCACGGCTCAGGCTTACTGGCACATCTGGGGGGCCGATTTGTATGAAGAAGCCCGCGGCTGGCGCTGGCGCTGGTTTTACCGGCTGCGGCGACTGGCGCAGCGGCGGGTTGCCCAGGTATTCGCCACCCGCGGCGATATCGACTATTTCCGGCGGCGTTACCCGGCCGCGGCGACGTCGCTGCTTTATTTCCCCACCCGTATGAGCCCGTACGCGGCGAGCCCGCATGAAAAAGCGCCGGACGCGTCGCTGACCATTCTGGTCGGCAACTCCGGCGATCGCAGCAACCGCCATCTGGCGGCGCTTGACGCCATTCATCGTCAGTTTGGCGCGCAGGTGCGGGTGATCGTGCCGATGGGCTATCCGGCTGGCAACCATGATTACATTGAGCAGGTGGCGCGGCACGGGCTGGCGTTGTTCGGAGCTGAGCGCTGCCGGGTCTTGCGCGAGTCACTGGCGTTCGACGATTATCTGGCGTTGTTACGCGCCTGCGATCTCGGCTACTTCCTGTTTCACCGCCAGCAGGGGATTGGCACGCTGTGTTTGTTGATTCAACTGGGCGTGCCGTTCGTTATCAGTCGCCATAACCCGTTCCGACAGGATTTGGCGGAACAGCGCCTGCCGGTGTTGCTTAGCGAGGAGGCGCTGAACGAGGCGATGGTGCGCGACGCATGCGAGCAACTGGCGCGAATAGATACCCGGCAGGTAGCGTTCTTCAGCCCCGGTTATGAACAAGGGTGGCGGCAGGCGTTGTCACTGGCGGCGGGAGACGGCGATGACTGAGTGGGCGTTTTTCGGTTTGTGGCTGGTCTGGCTGGGCGGCGGCGGCGTGGTGCTGTGGCTGAGCGGGCGTGAGTTCCGCCGGTGGCGTTTCAACTTCAATGTGCTGTTTTCCTTGCTGTATCTGCTGACGTTCTATTTCGGCTTTCCGTTGACCGCCTTACTGACATTTCGCTTCGGGGTGGAGACGGCCTCGCCGCTGAATCTGCTGCTGGCGCTGCTGTCCGCCACGGCGTTTTACGTCATTTATTATGTCAGTTATAAAACCCGGCTGCGGTCTGCACCGGCTGCACCGCGCTCGTTGCCGTTGACCATGACGCGGCTGGAAGCGCTTCTCACCTGTGGGTTGCTGGCGCTGGTGGCGCTGGTGACCGCTGCGGTATTCTTCGCCAACAACGGCCTGCTGCTGTTCAAACTCAGTTCCTATAGCCAGATTTTCTCTCGCGACGTCGCCGGCGTCGCCCTGAAGCGCTTCTTCTATTTCTTTATTCCCGCCATGCTGATGTGGTATTTCCTGCACCAGACCCGGCGCGCCTGGCTGATTTTCTTGCTGACGACCGTCGCGTTTGGCGGGCTGGCCTACCTGCTGGTGGGCGGCACCCGCGCCAATATCATCATCGCTTTCGCTCTGTTTCTGTTTATTGGCCTACAACGCGGTTGGATCGCCTGGTGGATGCTGGCGGCGGCAGGCGGTGGCGGTATCGTGGCGATGTTCTGGCTGGCGCTCAAGCGCTACGGTCTGGACGTCAAGGGCGAAGAGGCGTTCTACACCTTTTTGTACCTGACGCGGGATACCTTTTCGCCGTGGGAAAATCTGGCCATGCTATGGCAACATCTCGACCAGATCACGCTACAGGGACTGGCGCCCATCGTGCGGGATTTTTATGTCTTTATTCCCGCCTGGCTGTGGCCGGAGCGACCAGCGCTGGTACTGAACAGCGCCAACTATTTCACCTGGGAAGTATTGAATTATCATGCCGGGCTGGCGATATCGCCGACCTTGCTCGGTTCGCTATTGATTATGGGCGGGCCGCTGTTGATTCCGGCTGGCGCGATTGCGGTCGGGTTGCTCATCAAGGGGTTTGACGGCCTTTACCGCTACGGGCGGCAGGCGGAAAACCGCTATCTGTCCGCCGTGTTGCAGGCGTTCTGCTTTGGCACGGTTTTTAACCTGATCGTGCTGGTGCGTGAAGGGCTGGATGCGTTTGTCTCGCGGGTGGTGTTTTTCTGTCTGGTTTTCGCTGCCTGCCTGCTGGCGGCCAAATTGTTGTACTGGCTGCTGTTGCGCGCCGGCGCGGTTGCCGTTCGCGCGCCATCACAAGGAGAAACGGAATGAATGATGCACGGCCGCAGTACCCTATTCCGCAGTACCGTATTCGCGGCATCCCGGTGCAGGGTTTTCGGGATATGGAGCAGTGTGTGTCGGCGCTGTTTGCAGGCGGCTCGCCGCATCCGGGAACGTTGATTGCCATCAATGCCGAAAAGGTGATGGCCGCCGATCGCGATGCAACGCTGCGTGAACTGATGTTGCAGGAGGGTAACTGCAACTATGCCGATGGCATCAGCGTGGTGTGTTCCATTCGCCGCAAATATCCGGGCGCCCAGGTGGAGCGTATCGCCGGCGCCGATCTGTGGGAGGCGCTGATGCAGCGCGCCGGGCAGTTGGGAACGCCGGTGTTTCTGCTTGGCGGCAAGCCGTCGGTGCTGGCGGAGACCGAACGCAAGCTGCGTGAACAGTGGCAGGTCAATATTGTGGGCACGCAGGACGGTTACTTTACGCCGGAACAGCGTCAGGCGGTATTAGAGCGCGTGCGCGACAGCGGCGCGCAACTGGTGACGGCGGCGTTGGGGTCGCCGCGGCAGGAATTATTGATGCGCGATTGCCGTCGGCTGTATCCCGCCGCGTTCTACATGGGCGTGGGCGGCACGTACGATGTGTTTACCGGACAGGTCAAACGCGCTCCGCCGGCGTGGCGGCGCTACGGGGTGGAGTGGTTGTACCGCTTGCTGACGCAGCCCAGCCGTTTTCGCCGCCAGTTCAAACTGTTGCGCTACCTGGCCTGGCATTTCGGCGGCAGACTCTAGGCGCGTTTCAATGCGGCATCACCCCGCATGGCGGCGGCCCGGCCCGCGCTTGCTGCTCGTCAGACCACTTTTTTTACGGCTTTATCGTTGTGATCAAGGTCTGTCTGCGCTGTTTATTTCATCATGTCCAGGTACAGGAAGGGTAGGAATCCGGTTTGCATTGCGGTATCTTCTCGGCCGTTTTTCCGGTCGGGGAGCGGTAATGCTTTGCCGGGAGAGAGCCGGTATACCTATGTGAAGCATGGCGGGTATAAAACAATAACGCTTTGATACCGGCGTAAAAAGGATCTATTGAAGACAGAGGTTATATGGCAAATACAGAAAAACAGGACAAGCTCCACCGTGGGCTGGAAGCGCGACATATCGAGCTTATCGCGCTGGGCGGCACCATCGGCGTGGGCTTGTTCATGGGGGCGGCCAGCGCCCTGAAGTGGGCTGGGCCGTCCGTGCTGCTGGCTTATATCGTGGCTGGCATTTTTGTGTTCTTCATCATGCGGTCGATGGGGGAAATGCTGTTTTTGGAGCCGGTGACCGGTTCGTTCGCGGTTTACGCCCACAATTACCTGAGTCCGTTCTTCGGCTATCTCACGGCGTGGGGTTACTGGTTCATGTGGATGGCGGTCGGCATTTCGGAAATTACCGCCATCGGCGTGTATGTGCAGTACTGGTTCCCGACCTTGCCGCAGTGGATTCCGGCGATCGGCGCGGTTGCGCTGGTGGCGGCGGCCAATCTGGCGGCGGTACGGCTGTATGGTGAAATCGAGTTCTGGTTCTCGATGATCAAGATCACCACCATTGTGGTGATGATTGTGGTGGGCGTCGGCATCATTTTCTTCGGCATCGGCAACCACGGTCAGTCCACCGGTTTTGTTAACCTGACCGAGCACGGCGGTTTCCTGGCCGGCGGCTGGAAAGGACTGCTGTTTGCGCTCTGTCTGGTCGTGGCCTCCTATCAGGGGGTGGAGCTGGTCGGCATTACCGCCGGTGAAGCCCGTAATCCGCAGGTGACGCTGAAACGGGCAATCAACAATATCCTGTGGCGTATCCTGATTTTCTATGTCGGCGCCATTTTCGTCATTGTGACCATTTTCCCGTGGAATGAGATCGGTACGTCCGGTAGCCCGTTCGTGCTGACTTTCGCCAAAATCGGCATTACCGCCGCGGCGGGCATCATCAACTTCGTGGTGCTGACGGCGGCGCTGTCGGGTTGCAACAGCGGCATGTACAGCTGCGGGCGTATGCTCTATTCGCTGGCCAACAACCGCCAGTTGCCAGCGGCGCTGGGACGGGTGACGGCGGGCGGCGTGCCGGCTGTTGGGGTGACGGTGTCCATCCTGTGTCTGGTGGCCGGCTCGGCGCTGAATTACATTATCCCCAATCCGGAGAAAGTGTTCGTGTACGTGTACAGCGCCAGCGTGCTGCCGGGTATGATTCCCTGGTTTGTGGTGCTGATAAGCCAGCTGCGTTTCCGTCAGCAGCATCAGGCGGCGCTCGCCAGCCATCCGTTTAAGTCGATCCTGTTCCCGTGGGTGAACTACCTGACGATGGCGTTTCTGGTCTGCGTGCTGGTCGGGATGTACATCAACGAAGACACGCGCATGTCGCTGGTGGTCGGCGGTATTTTCCTGGCTGCGGTCAGCCTGTTTTACGTTGCGCTGGGGCTAGGTAAAAAACAGCCGGAAATGCAAACGGAAACCGAGTAATCGCGGCTAGCTGCGGGTGGTGACGGCGGATTGAACCGGGTTTTGACCGCAAATGAGCAAAGCATAAGCAAACGCATCATTTCTGTGAAAAAGCACTGGACAGGCCTATATTAAATCCGTACTATCCCCACCCGCAACGGCGCTACGCGCCCGTAGCTCAGCTGGATAGAGCGCTGCCCTCCGGAGGCAGAGGTCTCAGGTTCGAATCCTGTCGGGCGCGCCATTAAATTGGGCGCGGGAGCTGCGGAGGTACTTATTACCCCGTAAATTGAGTACCGGAATACGTAGTAAAGCAGTGGTATATGGTGGCTATAGCTCAGTTGGTAGAGCCCTGGATTGTGATTCCAGTTGTCGTGGGTTCGAGTCCCATTAGCCACCCCAAATTTTAAAGTTTGTGATATGCGAAGGTGGCGGAATTGGTAGACGCGCTAGCTTCAGGTGTTAGTGTCCTTCGGACGTGAGGGTTCAAGTCCCTCTCTTCGCACCACACAAACAATGATAGTTGTGTACGTGTTCTAAATCGGGATCGGCGAGTAGCGCAGCTTGGTAGCGCAACTGGTTTGGGACCAGTGGGTCGGAGGTTCGAATCCTCTCTCGCCGACCATCCTATTCTTAAGAAGCGGCAGTCCAAATGGACTGCCGTTTTTTTATGGCTTTTCCCGCCTGATTTGCTTTCTACACCCGACTGGTGTATCTCCTTAATTGAATTTTTATTCGTTTTATTTGCATTTAAATGGAGATTTAATATGTCGGTCATCGATCCGGTTGAAAAACAGTTTGCCGCCTACAACGCCCACGATCTGGACGCCTTTGCCGCCTGTTTCCATGAGGATTTCCGGGCTTACCGCATGCCATCCGAAACACCGTCCATGCTGGGCAAAGCCGCGCTGGAAACCTTCTATCGCGACCATCGGTTCAATAACCCGGCGTTGCGTGCCGAACTGCTATCCCGCACGGTGTTGGGCAACCATGTTTTTGATCATGAAAAGATTTACGGCATTGAACCCGAACCGATCGAAAGTATTGCGGTGTTTGAAGTCAAAGACGGATTGATTACGACGGCATGGTTCTATTTTGCGTAATTATGCGAATACGGCGATGGTTGCCGCGTATAAACAAAGAACAGACCGCTGAGGCGGTCTTTTTTACCGTAGCCATCCGCCGGAACCACGGCCCTATACCGTGCCGTATGCGAGTGACGCAGTTTGTACATCTGCATTGGGTACAAGACAGCCTAAATAGTAACCCGACAGAAATTAGAAGGATTGCATCGTTTCGGATGAAGTAATTGTGAGCGAAATCATAAAACAATAAAGAATATCTTAGATCGATCGGGTATATAGGCGGGAATATCGCCAGTGATATAGTCGCCAACAAACAACAGCGTCGTCTTGACCCGCCTCTCTTTCCCCCATTATTACAATGTAAACGAGTGAGTTATGGCATCACATCTGATTGATTTTCTTCTTATTGGAAATAACTTTGGCACACCAGAAATGCGCGCCGTATGGTCAGAGCAGAATCGCCTGACCCGCCAGGTTGACGTGGAAATCGCGTTGGCGCTGGCAGAAGGCGATCTGGGTGTCATCCCGCAGGACGCGGCCAGCACCATTGCTTCCCACGCCAACGCCAGCGCACTGAATATTGAAGAGATCGCCCAGGATGCGGTGCGCATGAAGCATTCCCTGATGCCGACCATCGCCGCCATCCAGAAACAGTGCGGCGAAGCCGGCGAATACATCCATTACGGCGTAACCACGCAGGATGTGGTGGATACCGCTACGGTATTGCAGCTGCGTCAGGCATTCGACATTGTGGTGCGCGACACCCGTCTGGTGGCTATCGAACTGAAACGACTGGCGAAGAAACACCAGCATACGCTGATGACCGGTCGTACCCACGGCATGCAGGCGTTGCCGACCACCTTTGGTTTCAAGCTGGCGGTATGGCTGGACGAGTTTGTGCGCCACCTGCAACGCCTGAATGAAATCCGCGATCGGGTGTTGGTAGGCAACATCAACGGCGCCATCGGTACCTACGCCTCTTTTGGCGAGCTGGGGCCGGAAATCGAACGCCACACCCTGACCCGTCTGGGTCTGAATACCCCGAATATCGGCTGGCAGTCCGCCCGTGACCGTTTCTCGGAATACGCGTCGGTGGCGGTGCTGATCAGCGGTACGCTCGGTAAGATCGGCAACGAGCTGTACAACCTGATGCGTACCGAAATCAACGAAATCGAAGAACCGTTCTCCGAAGGGAAGATCGGTTCCACCACCATGCCGCACAAGCGCAATCCGGCCGCGCTGGAAGGGCTGGCCAGCCTGACGGCGCCGCTGTTCAAGAGCGCCGCTCTGATCCATGAATCGATGAAAGTCGAACACGAGCGTGACGCCATGAGCTGGCGTGCGGAGTGGATCGCGTTGCCGGAAATCAACATCTATCTGTCGGCGCAGTTGCAGAACGCGCTTGGCATCCTGCGCGGTATGTCGGTGAACGAAAAGCAGATGCGCGCCAATCTTGATTTGCAAAACGGCCTGTTGCTGTCGGAAAAGGTGATGTTTGAAATCGGCAAGCTGCTCGGCAAGCAGACGGCCCATCACCTGGTGTACGAGTGCTCAATGGCGGCATTTGAGCAGAACCGCGAGTTCAAAGCGCTGCTGCTGGAGCATCCGGTTCTGTCGCAGCACCTGACGGCGGATGCGCTGGATGCCTGGCTGGATCCGGCGAACTATGTCGGCAGCGCGCCGCAGAAAGTCGATGAGGTTATCCGGTACGCGGATGGCACCGGCCTGCTGGCCGAGTGACGGGAGACGCCATGAGTACCGTATTTCGTCAGGCTACGTCTGCGGACGATGAAGCGTTTCTGGCGCTGGCGCTGGCCGCTTATGCGCCGGTGCGTGAGCTGGGCATCAAGTTTGACGCCGCCTACGCCGATATCGACATGGTGCGCCGTCATCTGCGCAGCAACGGCGTGTATGTGATGGAGAAAGACGGGCGTCTGGCCGCGTCGGTCACCATTCGTTATCCGTGGGGGCCGAATCCCGGTCCGTACGGGTTGCCGCACATCGGTTGGTTCGCCACTCATCCGGACTTCAAACAACAGGGACTGGGCAAACAGATGCTGGACTGGCTGGAGCAGGCGGTGCTGCAAGAGCAGTTAAAAGCGCCCGCCGTGACGCTGGGCACCGCCAAACAGCATCCCTGGTTGCTGGATATGTACCGAAAATATGGCTTTCAGGAAGTCGGCCAGGCGGATTTAGGGAAAGGACACCTCACGATTTACATGCGAAAAGTCCTGGATCAGGACCTTTATCATCACTGGGAAAAGAAACACCCCTAAGAGGCGTTATTCGATGACTATGAAAAAAATTATCCTCCCTGTATTAGCTTTGTCTGCGGTCATTCTGGCGGCAGGTTGCGATTCTCAGAACAGCGGTGAGAAGGTGCTGCGCATCGGCGCCACCGGGCAGAGCTACCCGAGTTCGTTCAAACAGGACAACAAGCTGGTCGGGTTTGATGTGGAAGTAGCGGAAACCATCGCCAAGGATCTGAATTATAAGGTTGAATGGGTGACGGCGGATTTCAGCGGCCTGATGGGGCAACTGGAAGCCAGCAAGCTGGACACCATCGCCAACGTGGTGGCGATTACCCCGGCGCGCCAGGAGAAGTACAGCTTCTCCCAGCCATACAGCTACTACGGCAGCCAGATCGTCACGCATAAAGACAACGCCAACATCAATACGCTGGATGACCTGAAAGGCAAAACCGTGGCGGGCGTGTTGGGTTCCAACCACGTCAACAACCTGAAAAAAGCCTTTGCCGACGGCAGCGTCAACATTCGTACCTATGAAACCCGCGATGGCGCCATGAGCGATGCGCTGGCCAAACGCGTTGAAGGCTACATCAACTCCCGCCCGATCCTGCTGGCGGAAATCAACAAGCGCAACCTGCCGTTCAAGCTGGTGGGTGAGCCGCTGGTGGTGGAGCAGGTTGGGTTCCCGTTCCATAAAGATCAGAAAGGCGACGAACTGCGTAAGAAGTTTGATGACGAACTGAACAAAATGCGCAGTGATGGCCGACTGAAAGCCCTGTCCGTCAAATATTTCGGCGAGGACATTACGGCGGGTAAATAACCCTGCCTGCTCGCTCAACTCCTGTGACGCCAGCCTGATTTGCGGCTGGCGTCAGTGTTAATGGTATGGCCCATGAATATCGATCTTTCCTACCTGCTGAAAGTTTTTCCCCAGGTGTTGATGTACTTGCCCACCACGCTGTTGCTGGCGGTGGTGTCGATGCTGTTTGCCATCGTGCTGGGACTGGTGCTGGCGCTGGTTCGCGAGAGCCGGTTCGTTGTGGTGACGAAACTGGTGGAACTCTATATCTCGCTGTTTCGCGGTATTCCATCGCTGGTTCAGTTGTTCATCATCTATTTCGGGTTGCCGCAGCTGTTTCCGTCGCTTAACGGCCTATCCGCCATGACGGCGGCGATTATCGGCTTTAGCCTGAAAAACTCGGCGTATATGGCGGAGATCTTCCGGGCGGCGCTGGCGTCCGTGGATTTCGGGCAAACGGAAGCCGGCCTGTCGGTAGGGATGAACAAGGCACAGATTTACCGCCGCATCGTGTTGCCGCAGGCGATGCTCAATGCGCTGCCTGCTACCGGCAACACCTTTATTTCGCTGATCAAAGACACCTCGGTGGCCTTTGCGCTCGGTGTCTCGGAACTGTTTGCCGAAGGCAAGATGATCGCCGCCGAATCGCTGCGCTTCTTCGAAACCTTCCTGGTGGTGGGGCTGATTTACTGGCTGCTCATCATGGTTTACTCCTGGTTGCAGTCGCAACTGGAGAAGAAACTGAGCCATTCACGGCAGCGTTAAGGAGCCGACATGATTAGCGTAAAAAATCTGACTAAACGTTTTGGCGACCAGGTGGTGCTGAACAATATCAGTCTGGATATCGCCCAGGGCGAGGTGGTGGCGATCATCGGGCCGTCCGGCTCAGGCAAGTCCACCCTGTTGCGTTGCCTGAATCTGCTGGAAAGGCCAGAGTCCGGCACCATTACCATCGGCGATCAGTCGCTGGATACCAGCCGTTATACCGGCAAGGAAGAGTATGCGCTCAGACGTCAGACGGCGATGGTGTTCCAGAATTACAACCTGTTCAAGAACAAGACCGCGCTGGAAAACATCACCGAAGCCCTGATTGTGGTGAAGAAGATGCCGAAAAAGCAGGCGGACGAGATTGGGCTGTCGCTGCTGGAGCTGGTGGGGCTGTTGCCGCAGGCGCATCAGTACCCGGTGACGCTGTCCGGCGGCCAACAGCAGCGTGTCAGCATCGCTCGTGCGCTGGCGGTGGATCCGAAGGCGATCCTGTTTGATGAGCCGACCTCGGCGCTTGATCCGGAACGCGTGCATGAAGTGCTGCAGGTTATCCAGAAACTGGCGGGGCAGAACACCACCATGGTGATCGTGACCCATGAGATGCAGTTCGCCAAAGAAGTGGCGGACCGGGTGATCTTCATGGCCGACGGGCACATCGTGGAACAAGGGCCGGCGGAGAAAGTGATCAGTTTCTCCGACAACCCGCAGACCCGCCGCTTCCTGCGACAGCTGACTAACATTCAGGAACCATCAGAGTTCGATATCTGATCGATAACGTATTCACCTGCAGGCTCGACTCGTCGGGCCGCCCTGTCAGACAGGGCTGAAAAAAAGAGGAGTGACCTTACATGAAAGTGCATGCCCAGCATGAGCCGTTGGCACAGTTTATTCAGGCGTTCCGGCACGATCTGCATCAGCATCCGGAGCTGTCTAATCAGGAGTTTGAAACCACGCGGAAAATTCGCGCCGTGCTGGAAAAAGAGGGGATTCGCATCCTTGACCTGCCGTTGAAAACCGGCCTGGTGGCGGAAGTAGGCGGTCTACAGGACGGCCCGCTGGTGGTGGTGCGATCCGACATCGACGCCCTGCCGATTGAAGAAGAGTCCGGCGTCGAATTCAGTTCGAAAAATACCGGTGTGATGCACGCCTGCGGGCATGATTTCCATTCTTCGGCGGCGCTGGGTGCGGCGATTCTGCTCAAACGTATCGAGCCGCAGCTGAAAGGTACCGTGCGTATTCTGTTTCAGGCGGCCGAAGAAACCGGGCTGGGTGCGCCGGAAGTGATCGCAGTCGGCGCGCTGGACGGCGCGACCGCTATTTTTGGCATTCATAACGACCCAACGCTGCCGGTCGGCGTAATTGGCGGTAAAGACGGCGCGCTGACCGCCGGGGTGGACCGTTTTGAAATCAAGATTGCCGCTAAAGGCTGTCACGCCGCCAAACCGCACGAAGGTAATGATCCGATCATTATTCTGGGGCAGCTGATTTCCGCGGTGCAGACCATTATTAGCCGCACCGTGCCGTCCGATAATAATGCGGTGGTGTCGATCACTCAGGTACATAGCGGCAGCACCTGGAACGTCATTCCGGATACCGCCTACGTAGAAGGAACGGTGCGTACCTTCAGTCAGGCGGTACGCGACCTGATTGAACAGCGTTTCCGCCAGATTGTGGCCGGTATCGCCAGCACCTTTGGCGCGGAAATCGAGTTTATCTGGCACGCCGGGCCGCCATCGGTGGTGAACACGCCGCGCTGGGTGGATTTTGCGCTGCAGGTCGCTGATGACGAAGGGTTTGAGGCGCGTCGCGTCGAAGCCAGCCCCATCGGCGAAGATTTTGCGTTCTACCAGCAGAAGCTGCCGGGCACCTTTATGATGGTAGGCTCCGGCGGCCCTTACGCGCTGCATCACCCCAAATTCCGGGTGGATGATAGTGCGCTGTTCCCCACCGCGCACTATCTGTATCAGCTGGCGAAGCAGAGCCTGGAACAGTTGTCGCAGACCGCCTGATTACCCGTCAGCATCCTATCCATGACAACGGCCACGGTTATCCGTGGCCGTTTGGTTTGAGTCGTCAGCGAAAGGCGACTTGTGGCTTTTCGGCGACAGTTCGGGTGTATTCGTGTCGTCAAAGAGAGACATATAACTGGTTGAATTCTAAAGAATATAAACGACGGTGTTGGTAGCGTCTCTGATTAGCGACAGTATTGGTGAAGAATGTCTGATTTTTCAGCAGGTTAGTTATGCGGGAATTAAACAGTGATTTGTATTTAATTACTTATTTATCAATGAGTAGTATTTTGTTTTCTGGTTTTCTATGAAGTTGGCATCATTCATGCTTTATTAGAAGTGTAGATGCTCATTCCACCTTCTATGCTTGCTTCGGCTTCATAAACCTGGGAATGACGCAGAGCCATTTACGGTGCCTAACGTCCGATTATTGATGAAGTGCTGCTTCATCGCTGTTGGACGTAACGTTGAGTGGGGCACCTTAAAGTTGTCTTTCAGACCTGATTTTTATTGCACGCTTGTCGCTGGTCGGCAAGCGTTTTTTTTTCGCCATTATTCTGCTAAATCATAGCGTTATCAGATCGTGTTATCAGGGAGAGAAGACCGGCGCTGGAGCGCGCCGGTTCGGGCCGGTCAGGCGTCGTGGGGCGATTGTAGCGTCAATAACAAACCGTCACGCCGCATGCGGGCCGCGTCTTCAGGGCGCTTCAGCCGATCAAACGCGTCGGCGCACCAGGCGTAGTCATAGGCGTCCGGTCGCAGCGCCAGTGCGGCGGAGAAGGCATCACTGGCCTGTTGCCATTCACCATGCTTCGCCAGCAACTGCCCCAGCGTACTGTGCAACAGCGCATCATCGCTGTGCTGTTTCAGACGCTGACGCAACAGTTTTTCCAGCGGTTCCGGCTGACCGGCATTGAGCCTGGGGATCAGCTGTACCAGCCGGTAGTCAAACTGCTGCTTCAGCCCGTCGACAATGATGTCCTGTGCGGTGACGTGGTCATCGCACACAATCAGCCGCTCGGCCATTGCCACCTGCATCGGCAGCGCCTGACGCACTTTACGCGGCTGATTTTTCCACCACTGTTTCAACCCTTCGCTGCCGCCTTCCGCCATGGCCTGATCCATCAGGCCGATGGTGGCGCGCTGTTGCAATTCATCCAGATGGGATTCGTCATGCAGGCGGGTTTTACGCATGGCGGGCAGGATATCCAGCAACGCATTGTAGGCGTGGGTACGCAGGAATGCCTGTTCCGCCAGGCGCAGGACTTCCGGGTGGCGCGGTGCCACTTCCAGCAAACGGTCTACGCCGTGGCGGGCGGCGTGGTCTTCGTTACGGGCCAGTTGAATGCGCACGCGGGTGATATCCACCGGCAACTGGTCGCTGTCGGCGATTTCAGCCGCCCGCTCCAGATATTGCCGGGTACGGAACTCGTCGCCGCGCTGCTGGGCTGCTTCCGCCGCCAGCAGGTAGTTCACCACCGGCTGTTCCGCGTGGTCGGCATTGCGGGTCAGCAGTTTTTCCACCTGCAGATAATCGCCTTCGGTCAGTTTCAACAGCGCGGCTTTGGTCTGCTGACGCGCCCGGGTGCGTTTACGGCCGATGAACCAGCCGCGGGTACGGGCGCCGGTGCGGAATACTCGCCGCAGCAGCCATTCCACCGCCAGAAACGCCAGCAGAAACAACACCAGCATGATCACCAGCCCGGTGACGCTGGTTTCAATGTTGTAATTGTCGGTCTGAATCAGCACGTAACCCTGATGGCCGGCCAGCATCGGCCCCACCACAATGCCGGCGATCAGCACCACAAACAGCAGAAATACCTTCAGCATGTTCAGCCCTCCTGTGGTTTGGCGGATGGCTGCGCCAGCAGGTTACGGACTCGGGTTTGCATCAGTTTGTCCAGCAGCGGCTGGCTTTGCAGTTCATTCGGCACATCCATTGCTACCGACTGCTGACTCAGTGCGTCCAACTGGTCCAGAAACGCTTTGGTGGTCGGATCGCTTTCGTCAAAGTAGGCGCGTATCCAGGTCGCCGCCGTTTCCAGCGACTGCCGGTAGGTTTCGTTCTGGTGACGCGGCACCGCCTGTGCGGCGACCAGCAGGCGCGAGCGGATGTTTTCGCGCAGATACACATCCTGATTCGGCGCCAACAGCGGCTCGGCGCTGTCGTCGCGGCGACGAATGGTGATGAAGTCCGACAGGAAGTTGTGCCAGCTCTTGCTCAGGTTCTGCCGCCATTCGCTCAGTGAGGCCGACAACGTCGAGTCGCTTTCTTCCATCGGCGCTTCGTCGGTGTCGGTATCGGCCAGCCGCAGGTTGTCCACCTGATCCGCCAACTGGTTCACTTTAAGGATGATGCCGTCGAAATCGATCTGACTGACGCCGGCCAGCATGCCGATATCGTGAGTGATGGCCCGGCGCACGTCGATCAGGCTGGGGTCGTTCATGTCCGCCAGACTGGCGTCGGCGCTTTTGAGCAAGGCGCCGGCGGTGGTGACGTCTTTATCGCTCCACAGCTTGCGCCCGGCCTGTTTTACCAGAAAATCAGCCTGCGCCAGCAGCCAGGTTTTGGAGTCGCTGTTGGCGAGCGTAGCCAGTTTTTCCTGCATTTCGCCAGCCTGCCGGGTCAGGGTCGCCAGCCGTTGCTCATCGGCGCTCAGGGCTTTGGCCTGTTGGTCCAGCGTCTGTTGCCACTGCTGCTGCGCCTGTGATTGCTGTTTTTGCAGCGCAGCGAGTTGCTCCTGCAATTGGGTCAGGGCGGAACTCTGACGCGTCATCTGCTGGTGGGCGTAATAATAGACGCCGCCGCTCAGCGCCAGCGAAACCACGATGGCGATGGCGCCCAGCACAAGACCGTGGCGCGACGCACCGGAGGAGGGCGGCGATTTTTGCGGAGATGTGGGTTCAGCCCGTTCGACCACCTCTTCGGAGGGCGTTGAGGAGGTAATGTGTTCCGTCATATGAGTACATCCTATGATCAGGGTAATGGTAATTGTCCGGGTTACTATCTGGTTAGTTTACTATCTGGTTAGTTGTGTAACGGTATCAGTTGCATAACGACATCCGCTGCGTTATTGAAGCGCCCGCATCAGCGCATCGTTATCCGCGTTATCGGCGATCCGAATGTCACGCCAGCCCAGCTCGCGGGCCATTTCGGCCAGACGCTCGCTGACGACGACGACCCGGCAACCCGGTAGCCAGGTAGTTCGATAATAATCAGGCACTAAAGTATAGAACTGTTGCAGCATTTCTCCGCTGGTGATCACCAGCGTATCGATACCGAGATGTTGCCAGCGCTGGCATTGTTCCGCGCCGTCGTAAACCACCGGATTGCGTTGATAGCACTCGCAGTAACGCACCTGCGCGCCGCGCTGCTGCAAGGTATCGCCCAGCAGTTCCCGGCCGCCGTTGCCGCGCAGCAGCAACGCCTGTTTGCCCGCTACCTGCTGTAGCGCCGGCGACTGCAATAATGTTTCGCTGGTCGCGCGCTCCGGCGGGTAGAGCACTGGCAAACCGCTGACGGTATGCAGCGCCAGCCCGGTGGCGCGCCCCACCGCAAAATAGGTGAGCGTTTTGGGCCAGCCGGTTCCGGCGCGTGATAGCGCCGGGTCAGCGTATTCCACAACCTGCTGCGACAGGGCGAAGACCAGATCGCCGGGGCGTAGCGCTTGCAGCATGGTGGGCAGTTGCGGCAATTCGCTGCCCGGAGAAAATTCGATTAATGGACTGTGGTAGGCCTGCAGGCCTGCCATTCTGAGACGGGCTACCAACTGCTCACCCGCAGGAGAGGGACGGGTAACCAGAATCGTCATGACGAGGCTGCTCCATAAACGGATTGCAGGATGTCGCGTGCGCCGCGTTCAAGCAGTTCGTCCGCCAGGGCGATGCCAAGCTGTTCGGCATCCTGACGCAGCCCACGACGTTCCGCGTAAATAATGCGACTGCCGTCCGGCGCGCCCACCA
Organism: Dickeya fangzhongdai; assembly: GCF_002812485.1. Classification (NCBI taxonomy): domain Bacteria; kingdom Pseudomonadati; phylum Pseudomonadota; class Gammaproteobacteria; order Enterobacterales; family Pectobacteriaceae; genus Dickeya; species Dickeya fangzhongdai. The sequence continues at coordinate 4,658,687 of NZ_CP025003.1, read as the reverse complement.
GCGCACGTAGCCACAGCGTGTCGCCGTCCTGCAGTTCGGCGTAGCTGCCGATCGGAACCTGACAACCGCCTTCCAGCCGGGTATTCATGGCGCGCTCGGCCAGTACGCGCGTTGCGGTATCGTCGTGGTTCAGCGGCGCCAGCAGCGCGCGGGTTCGGGCATCGTCCAGCCGGCACTCCACGCCGACCGCGCCCTGACCGACCGCCGGCAGCGATTGCTCCGGACTAAGCGCGGTACGGATACGATCTTCCAGACCAAGGCGTTTTAGCCCCGCGACCGCCAGAATGATGGCGTCGTAGTCGCCGTTATCCAGTTTGGACAGGCGGGTGCCGACGTTGCCGCGCAGATCGCGGACCACCAGATCCGGGCGATGGGCGCGCAACTGGCACTGGCGGCGCAGGCTGGAGGTGCCGACGCAGGCGCCGACAGGCAGATAATCCAGCGTGGCGTAATGGTTGGAGACAAAGGCATCGCGCGGGTCGTCGCGCTCGCAGATGGTGACCAGCCCCAGACCCTCGGGGAATTCGACCGGCACATCCTTCATTGAGTGCACCGCGATATCGGCACGGTTTTCCAGCAGCGCCAGTTCCAGTTCTTTGACAAACAATCCCTTGCCGCCCACTTTGGCCAGCGGCGTATCCAGCAGCACATCGCCGCGGGTGACCATCGGTACCAGTTCTACCCGCAAGCCGGGGTGGCAGGCTTCGAGTCGTTGCTGAACAAAATGGGCCTGCCACAGCGCCAGCGGGCTCTGTCGGGTGGCGATTCTTAGAATAGTGTCTACCATGCTTGATACCGTTCTGATCCTTTCTTTCCATCGTACCATTGAAGGCGAGCCGGTGTCAGTTGCCCGGCCGTCGTGATGAGGGAAGGGAACGACAAAACCCCGTCGGGGGATAGCCGGGCGCGGCAAAAACGGCGATAATATGTTCAACGCTGAAGCATCAATAAACAAATCTGACTTTCTTTAGTTTCTTTACGCCCTTTCAGCAAGGTGTTAAATTGATCACGTTTCCAGCAATAATCTGCCCGCCATTCTTCTAATATCTATTCTGGACAGGTTGGGGAAACAACGGCTTCTTTATAGGCACTGGGATAAGCAGGCGAAACGTCTTGTACTTCTACATCGAGACACTGAAGCAAAGACTGGATGCGATCAACCAACTGCGTGTGGATCGTGCTCTGGAAGCAATGAAACCCGCTTTTCAGCAGGTTTACAGTCTTTTGCCAGTTTTATTACATCATCATCACCCGTTGATGCCTGGCTATCTGGAAGGCAAGGTTCCGCACGGCATTTGTCTTTTCTCCCCCGATGAAAAACAACAGCACTACCTCGACGGCGTGGAATTGCGCTGGGGCGAGCTGTCTGTGCCGGATCGCAAGGGCGAACTGCCGATCACCGGTGTCTATTCCATGGGCAGCACCTCGTCCATCGGGCAGAGCTGTACTTCTGATCTCGATATCTGGGTCTGCCATCAATCCTGGCTGGACAGCGAAGAGCGCCAGCGGCTGCAGCAGAAATGCTCGCTGTTGGAAAAATGGGCGGCCGGGCAAGGTGTCGACGTCAGTTTCTTCCTGATGGATGAAAACCGCTTCCGCCATAACGAGAGCGGCAGCCTCGGCGGCGAGGATTGCGGCTCCACTCAGCATATCCTGTTGCTGGACGAATTTTACCGCACCGCGGTGCGCATGGCGGGCAAGCGCATTCTGTGGAACATGGTGCCGGTGGAAGAGGAAGCCAATTATGATGAATTCGTGCTTTCCCTGTATGCCCGCGGCGCGCTGGCGCCGAACGAATGGCTGGATTTGGGCGGGCTGAGCGCGCTGTCGGCGGAAGAGTACTTTGGCGCCAGCCTGTGGCAGCTGTATAAAAGCATCGACTCGCCCTACAAGGCGGTGCTGAAAACCCTGTTGCTGGAAGCCTACTCCTGGGAATATCCCAATACCCGTCTGCTGTCGAGCGAGATCAAAGCGCGTCTGCATAAAGGCGAGATCGTGTCTTTCGGGTTGGACCCTTATTGCATGATGCTGGAGCGCGTCACCCAGTATTTGAACGCAATCAATGACCAGACCCGGCTGGATCTGGTGCGTCGCTGCTTCTACCTCAAAGTGTGTGAAAAACTCTCCCGCGAGCGCGCCTGTACCGCCTGGCGCCGCCAAATCCTGACGCAACTGGTGCAGGCATGGGGATGGAGCGACGAACGGCTGGTGATGCTGGACAATCGCGCCAACTGGAAAATTGGGCAGGTGCGCGAAGCGCATAACGAGCTGCTGGATGCGATGATGCAGAGCTATCGCAACCTGATCCGTTTCGCCCGCCGCAATAATCTGAGCGTCAGCGCCAGCCCGCAGGATATCGGGGTGCTGACCCGCAAATTGTATGCCGCTTTCGAGGCGTTGCCGGGCAAGGTTACGTTGGTTAACCCGCAGATTTCGCCCGACCTGTCAGAAACTAATCTGACCTTTATTTATGTTCCGGCGGGACGCGCTAATCGATCCGGCTGGTATCTGTACAATCAGGCGCCGTCAATGGACGCCATCATCAGCCATCAGCCGCTGGAATATAACCGCTATCTCAACAAGCTGGTGGCCTGGGCCTATTTCAACGGCCTGCTGACATCGTCCACCCGCCTGCACATCAAAGGGCATGAGCTGTGCGATATCGCCCGGCTGCAGGAACTGGTGTCGGATGTGTCCAGCCACTTCCCGCTGCGGGTGGCGGCTCCCACGCCGAAAGCGCTGTATAGCCCGTGCGAGATTCGTCATTTGGCGATTATCGTCAATCTGGAGCATGACCCGACGGCGACGTTCCGCAATCAGGTGGTGCACTTCGATTTCCGTCAGTTGGACGTCTTTAGCTTCGGCCAGCAGCAGCAGTGTCTGGTCGGCAGTATCGATTTGTTGTACCGCAATTCCTGGAATGAAGTGCGTACTCTGCATTTCAGCGGCGAACAGGCGATGCTGGAAGCGCTGAAAACCATTCTTGGCAAAATGCATCAGGACGCGGCGCTGCCGGAGTCGCTGGAAGTGTTCTGCTACAGCCAGCATCTGCGCGGGTTGATCCGGACCCGGGTGCAGCAACTGGTGTCCGAATGTATTGAACTGCGTCTGTCCAGCACCCGTCAGGAGCCAGGCCGTTTCAAAGCGGTGAAAGTCGCGGGCGAGACCTGGGGATTATTCTTCGAACGCCTGAGCGTATCGGCCCAGAAACTGGAAAACGCGGTGGAGTTCTACGGCGCGATTTCCAACAACAAGCTGCAGGGGCTGCCGGTTCAGGTGGAAACCAACCATATCCATCTGCCTCCGGTGGTGGACGGCGTCGCCAGCGAGGGAATTATCCAGTTCTTCTTTGAGGATCAACAGGATAATCAGGGATTCAATATCTATATTCTGGACGAGTCGAACCGGGTGGAAGTCTATCACCATTGCGAAGGCAGCAAGGAAGAACTGGTGCGCGACGTCAGCCGCTTCTATTCCTCGTCGCACGACCGCTTTACCTACGGCTCCAGCTTCATCAATTTCAATCTGCCGCAGTTCTATCAGATTGTTCAGTTGGACGGCCGCACGCAGGTAATCCCGTTCCGCAGCAGCGCGCTGTCTCATCTGTGCGTCACGCCATCGTCTGAAGACAAGAAGAATCTGGTGCTGAGCCAGCGCTTGCAGATGCTCTGATTCCAGAGCGGGAAATCCAGGATGAATGACAGTTGGGGCTAACCGCCCCAATCTGCTTTAGTCGAAATGGCAGTCTTTTTTAATCGAAATAAACGTCTTCGCCGCTCTGCTCCGAGCAGGCCTGCGCCAGCAGCGCCATGAAATCGCTGCCGCTGCGGTCGCAAATCCAACGGCCATTCTGATAGTCGAAGTGATAGCCGCCGCCTTTGGTCGCCAGCCACACCTGATGCATCGGCTCCTGCCGGTTAATCACGATCTTGCTGCCGTTCTCAAAACTCAGCGTCATCACGCCGCCATTAGTTTCGTAATCGATATCCGCATCGCCATCAAATCGATCCAGCGTTTCTTCCACCTTCAGCATCAGCGCGTCGGCCAATTGATGAAACTCGCTATCGTTCATATTCGATTCCTATTGATTTTCATGATCCACCTGCGATTATAGAGAGCATAGGTATCTGAATGACAGGTTTTAACGAAATGAAAACACTTTTTCGTCAGGGCGCGCTGGCATTGCTGGTGATGTCACTGGCTGGTTGTGGTTTGAAAGGCCCGCTTTATTTTCCGCCAGAGCAACCGGCTCCGGTTAAAAAAACGCAGCAGCAAAACACCCAGGCTCCGCAAGCATCGTCCGCCCGGCAGTAGCCGCCGCGGTACGCAGGGTGATTGAGGGTAATCTCGCGGGTCGCGACAGGGTCTCTGCCGCACCCGTTTAACGCAGCGGGGTCAGGAAATGCAGTTCTCCAAAATGCACGGTCTGGGCAATGATTTCATGGTTGTCGATGCCGTGACGCAAAATGTCTACTTTTCACCGGAGCTGATCCGTCGCCTGTCGGACCGGCATTGCGGGGTGGGATTCGATCAGTTATTGATCGTTGAACCGCCCTACGATCCCGAACTGGATTTTCATTACCGAATTTTCAATGCGGACGGCAGCGAAGTGGCGCAGTGTGGTAATGGCGCTCGCTGCTTTGCCCGTTTCGTACGCCTGAAAGGGTTGACCAACAAGCGTGAGATCAACGTCAGCACCCATAACGGTCGTATGGTGTTGTCGGTGACGGAAGACGAGCTGGTGCAGGTGAATATGGGCGAACCTAACTTCGAACCGCAGCAGGTGCCGTTCCGCGCCGCTAAGCCGGAAAAAACCTATATTCTTCGTGCCGACGAGCACACGGTGCTGTGCGGCGTGGTGTCGATGGGCAACCCGCATTGCGTGATTCAGGTGGACAATGTGGATACTGCACCGGTAGAGACGCTCGGGCCGCTGCTGGAAAGCCACGAACGTTTTCCGGAACGCGCCAACGTCGGTTTTATGCAGGTGGTTAACTCCGGCCTGATCCGGTTGCGGGTGTTCGAGCGCGGCGCGGGTGAAACCCAGGCCTGCGGCAGCGGCGCCTGCGGCGCGGTGGCGGTGGGGATTCAGCAGGGGCTGCTGGCGGCGGATGTCAAAGTGCAACTGCCGGGCGGCGAACTTGAGATTCACTGGGACGGTCCCGGCCACCCGCTGTTTATGACCGGCCCGGCTACGCATGTTTATGATGGGTTTATGCATCTATGAAGAACGTGGAAGAGCAGGCTGAACGTCAGGCGCTGACTGACGATCTGGTGTTGCAGTACCTGCGCCAGCACCCTGACTTTTTCATTCGCCATTCCCACCAGACTGAAACCATGCGTATTCCGCATCCGGTGCGCGGCAGCGTGTCGCTGGTGGAGTGGAAAGTCGCCCGCCAGCGCAAGCGCATTCAGTATCTGGAAGAAGAGATCGCCTTGCTGACGGAACAGGCTACCCGCAACGAGGAACTGTTCAGCCAGCTATTGCAATTGCAGATGGCGCTCTCTACCGCCGCGTCGTTGCAGGAATTGCTCGACAGGCTGCACCGCTGGGCGCGCAAACTGGGGCTGTCGGGTGCGGCTATCCGTTTGTTTACCGATCGCTGGCGTATCGGCGCGCCTTCCGATTTTACCCATCTGGCGCTTAACCGTACGGTGTTTGAGCCGCTGCGTATCCAGCGGCTGGGCGAACGGCATCATTATCTTGGGACGCTGAACGGCCCCGAACTGTTGCTGTTGTTGCCGCAGGCGCGCCATGTCGGCTCGGTGGCGCTGTCGCTGATGGGAAAAAACGGCGATCTGGGATTGCTGATTTTCAGCAGCCGCGACAGCCACCACTATCAGGACGGCATGGGCACCGATCTGTTGCAACATCTGGCGACGATTATCCCGGTATTGCTGGAGCGATGGATTGAACGCCTATGAACCCCGATTCCCCCCTGTCGGCGCCGGCCGAAGCCTTTCTGCGTTACCTGCGGGTTGAGCGGCAACTGAGTCCGCTGACGCAAAGCAGCTATGCCCATCAGTTACAGGTGATTATCGACATGTTGTCGGCGTCCGGCGTTGCCGATTGGCAGGCGCTGGATGCTGCCGGCGTGCGAGCGGTGGTGGCGCGCAGCAAGCGCGACGGGCTGAGCGCCGCCAGTCTGGCGCAGCGTCTGTCGGCGTTACGCAGCTTTCTTGACTGGCTGGTTGGCCGCGGCGAGCTCAAGGCCAATCCTGCCCGCGGCGTACCGGCGCCGAAAGCGGGTCGGCATCTGCCCAAAAACATGGATGTGGATGAAATGAGCCGCCTGCTGGATATCGACCTCAGCGATCCGCTGGCGGTGCGCGATCGCGCCATGCTGGAAGTGATGTACGGCGCCGGGCTGCGTCTGGCGGAACTGGTCGGGCTGGACTGCGGTCACGTCGATCTGGACAGCGGCGAAGTATGGGTGATGGGGAAAGGCAGTAAAGAACGCAAGCTGCCGATCGGTGCGACCGCCGTTACCTGGCTACGGAATTGGCTGGCGGTGCGGGATATTTACGCGCCGGAAGACGACGCGATATTCATCTCCAGCCTCGGTAAGCGCATTTCAATGCGCAACGTACAGAAGCGCTTTGCCGAATGGGGCGTCAAACAGGGCGTGAACAGCCATGTTCACCCGCACAAGTTGCGGCATTCGTTTGCCACCCACATGCTGGAGTCCAGCGGCGACCTGCGCGCGGTGCAGGAACTGCTGGGCCATGCTAACCTCTCCACCACCCAGATCTATACCCACCTGGACTTTCAACATCTGGCATCGGTGTACGATGCCGCGCACCCACGCGCCAGACGAGGTAAATCCTGATGTATTTTTATCGCCCGCTTGGTCGGATTGAGGCCATCACGTTCGATTTGGACGATACCCTGTACGACAACTATGAGGTTATCCGGCGAACGGAGCTGGAGTCGTTGCGGTTTTTGCAGAACTATCACCCTGGGTTGCGGGCGTTTACCAGCGAAGGATTGCGTCAGCTACGGCAGGAACTGCTGGCGCAGGAGCCGGAGGTTTATCACGACGTCACGCACTGGCGTTGGCGTTCCGTACATCTGGCGATGACCCGGGTGGGGATGTCGCCGGACGAGGCGGCCGCCGGCGCGGACGCAGTGATGGCGGAATTCGCCCGCTGGCGCAGCCGTATCGCCGTGCCGCAGGAAACCCACGATACATTGCGCGCGCTGGGGCAACGCTGGCCGCTGGTGGCGATCACCAACGGCAATGCCGATCCGCACGCCTGCGGTCTTGGCGATTATTTCCGGTTTATTTTGCGCGCCGGTCCGGATGGCCGCTCAAAGCCCTGGCATGATATGTATCAACGGGCCGCCGAACGGCTGAATTTACCGTTGCATAACCTGCTGCATGTGGGGGATGATCTGACCACCGACGTGGCCGGCGCCATTCGCAGCGGCGTACAATCCTGCTGGATTAATCTGCGTGACGGCAACCTGATGCAGATTCACGATTCCCGGCTGCTGCCGCATGTGGAAATTTTCAGCTTGGCATCGCTCACCACGTTGCTATAATTCTGCTATTTTTACTGTATAGATAACCAGTGGAATTTGTCTCCGATCCGGAGGCCGGGTTCCTCTTTGACGGATAACCGACGCCTATGGACGTATCTGACCTGCTCGACAGTCTGAATGATAAACAGCGTGACGCCGTGGCGGCGGCGCGCAGCAACATGCTGGTACTGGCTGGCGCAGGCAGTGGCAAAACCCGCGTGCTGGTTCATCGCATCGCCTGGTTGCTGACGGTGGAAAACTGTTCGCCTTATTCGATCATGGCGGTGACCTTCACCAACAAGGCGGCGGCGGAAATGCGCCACCGTATCGATCAACTGCTCGGCACCAGTCAGGGCGGGATGTGGATCGGCACGTTCCACGGACTGGCGCATCGACTGCTGCGCGCGCACCATCTGGATGCCGGCTTGCCGCAGGATTTCCAGATTCTGGACAGCGAAGATCAGTTGCGGCTGCTCAAACGTCTGATCAAGGCGCTGAATCTGGATGAGAAGCAGTGGCCGCCCCGTCAGGCGATGTGGTACATCAACGGCAAGAAAGACGAAGGGCTGCGGCCGCAGCACATCGACAGCTACGGCAATCCGGTGGAGCAGACCTGGCTGCGCATCTATCAGGCTTATCAGGAAGCGTGCGATCGCGCCGGGCTGGTGGATTTCGCCGAATTGCTGCTGCGCGCCCACGAATTGTGGCTCAACAAACCGCATATCCTGCAGCATTACCGCGACCGTTTTAACAACATTCTGGTGGACGAGTTTCAGGATACCAACCGTATCCAGTACGCCTGGATTCGCCTGCTGGCCGGCGACAGCGCCAAAGTGATGATCGTCGGCGACGATGACCAGTCGATCTACGGCTGGCGCGGGGCGCAGGTGGAGAACATCCAGCACTTCCTGCGCGATTTCAGCGACGTAGCCACCATCCGTCTGGAGCAGAATTACCGTTCCACCGCCAACATCCTCAATGCCGCCAACGCGCTGATTGCCCACAACGGCGACCGGCTGGGCAAGAACCTGTGGACCGATGGCATCGAGGGCGAACCGATTTCGCTGTATTGCGCCTTTAACGAACTGGACGAAGCGCGGTTTGTGGTCAGCCGCATCAAGGTGTGGCAGGAAGCGGGCGGCGCGCTCAGCGAATGCGCCATTCTTTATCGCAGCAACGCCCAGTCGCGCGTACTGGAAGAAGCGTTGTTGCAGCAAAGCCTGCCGTACCGGATTTATGGCGGCATGCGCTTCTTCGAACGACAGGAAATCAAGGATGCGCTGTCTTATCTGCGGTTGATGACCAACCGCAACGATGACGCCGCCTTTGAGCGTGTGGTCAATACGCCGACGCGCGGCATCGGCGATCGCACGCTGGACGTGGTGCGCCAGACGGCGCGCGACCGCCAGTTGACGCTGTGGCAGGCCACGCGCGCGTTGTTGCAGGAAAAAGTGCTGGCCGGGCGCGCCGCCGCCGCGCTGCAACGTTTTCTGGAACTGGTGGATGCGCTCGCCAGCGATACCGCCGATTTACCGCTGCATGTGCAGACTGACCGGGTGATCCGCGATTCCGGGTTGTGGAGCATGTACGAGCAGGAAAAAGGCGAGAAGGGTCAGGCGCGGGTGGAAAACCTGGAAGAACTGGTGACGGCGACCCGCCAGTTCAGCTATCAGGACGAAGATCAGGACTTGCTGCCGCTGCAGGCGTTTTTGTCTCATGCCGCGCTGGAAGCCGGCGAAGGGCAGGCGGACGCCTATCAGGACGCGGTGCAATTGATGACGCTACACTCCGCCAAAGGGCTGGAGTTCCCGCAGGTATTCGTCGTCGGCATGGAAGAGGGGATGTTCCCCAGCCAGATGTCGCTGGATGAAGGCGGCCGTCTGGAAGAAGAACGCCGGCTGGCCTACGTTGGCGTGACGCGCGCCATGCAGAAACTGACGCTGACCTACGCCGAAAGCCGCCGTCTGTACGGCAAGGAAACCTATCACCGTCCGTCGCGTTTTATCGGCGAACTGCCGCCGGAGTGCGTGGAAGAGGTACGGCTGCGCGCCAGCGTCTCGCGCCCGGTCAATCATCAGCGGCTGGGGACGCCAATAAGCCAGAGCGATAGCGGTTATAAGCTGGGGCAACGGGTGCGCCACGCCAAATTCGGCGAAGGCACCATTGTTAATGTGGAAGGCAGCGGCGATCACTGCCGGATCCAGGTGGCGTTTGCCGGTCAGGGCATCAAATGGCTGGTGGCCGCGTATGCCCGTTTGGATACGGTATAACGCGTTCATGCCGTGATGGGAGCGGTGTTCAGTCTGAGTTCACTGGATGTTACGGTTGGACACAGACTAATCATCTGTTTGTATGTTGACAGCCTTTTTCATCTCGGCGTAACATGCGCCCATCATTATTCCCGGAGGACCCACGCCTTGGACACACCCAGTCGATACTGGCTCAATAACCTACTGATTAGGTACCACTTCTAAGGCTATCTTCCCTGAGCTGATAGCCTTAGCGGTTGTCAGCGATATTGTTTGTCGCATCGAGTCAGCACCGTCTCACGGCCTGAAACCTGATGGTGACTTTTCCACCCTGTTTCTGTGTTTCAATCGCGTTTTGTCCCTCTTTGTTACATTTTGGGAGCATGGCTTATGCTGAGCGCATTCAAACTCGATAACTGCCGTTTAACTCGCCTGGAACTGGATGAAAGCAACGACCTGACCACCTCGCTATGGGTGGATTTGGTCGAGCCGGACGTCGAAGAGCGAGATTTGGTGCAGAATCAGCTGGGGCAAAGCCTGGCGACCCGACCGGAACTGGAAGACATTGAGGCATCGGCCCGTTTTTTCGAAGATGAAGACGGCCTGCACATTCACTCCTTTTTCTTTTATGAAGACGCGGACGACCACGCCGGCAACTCCACGGTGGCGTTCACCATTCGCGATGGCCGTTTGTATACGCTGCGCGAACGCGAACTGCCGGCTTTCCGTCTTTACCGCATGCGCGCCCGCGCTCAGACGCTGGTCGACGGCAACGCCTACGAACTGCTGCTCGATCTGTTTGAAACCAAAATCGAGCAGCTGGCGGACGAAATCGAAAACATCTACAGCGATTTGGAATCCTTAAGCCGGGTGATCATGGACGGCCGTCAGGGCGACGAATATGACGACGCGCTATCGACGCTGGCGGAGCAGGAAGATATCGGCTGGAAAGTACGGCTGTGTCTGATGGATACCCAGCGCGCGCTCAACTTCCTGGTGCGCCGCGCCCGGTTGCCGAGCAGTCAGTTGGAACAGGCGCGCGAGATCCTGCGCGACATCGAATCCCTGTTGCCGCACAATGAATCGCTGTTCCAGAAGGTCAACTTCCTGATGCAGGCGGCGATGGGTTTCATCAACATCGAGCAGAACCGCATTATCAAAATCTTCTCGGTGGTATCAGTGGTATTCCTGCCGCCGACGCTGGTGGCGTCCAGCTATGGCATGAACTTCGAATTCATGCCGGAACTGAAATGGGCCTATGGCTATCCGGGCGCGATGCTGTTGATGCTGCTGGCCGGTCTGGCCCCGTACCTGTATTTCAAACGCCGCAACTGGCTGTAACGCCAACGCCCTTTTCTCCGACAGGCGACTCGTTGCCCGCAAGGCCGACGAGTCCCTGGCCCGATTTCCTCCGACAATTGTTGATAACGGACAGATTTCGCACGGATAGATGCCCGTCTGACGGGCTTCCGGGGTAGAATCGCCTCTCTGCTTTGATGTTGTAACAGGTGCTGTGCATGGAGAGGTTTCCCGCGTCGACACAATGGTTCATGCTGCTGGCGGTTTCGTTGGTGTTGGGTTTTGGTCTGCAGATTTACCATGTTCCGGCGGCGCTGCTGCTGGGGCCGATGTTGGTAGGGGTGGTGATGGGTCTGAACGGCGCCACTATCCGTATTCCCCGTCCGCTGTTTTTCGCCAGTAATGCCGTGCTGGGCTGTCTGGTGGCGCAAAGTCTCTCCCTGTCCATTCTGACGCCGCTGGTAAAAGAGTGGCCGCTGGTACTGTTTATCCTATTGTCGACGCTGGTTGCCAGCGGGCTGTCGGGCTGGTTGCTGATGCGCTACAGCGAGCTGCCGGGCACGACCGGCACCTGGGGCGCCTCTCCGGGCGGCGCGTCGGCGATGGTGGCGATGGCGGGGGATTTCGGCGCCGATGTGCGGCTGGTGGCGTTCATGCAGTACCTGCGGGTGCTGATGGTGACCGCGGCGGCGGCGTTTGTGGCGCGCGCCAGTCTTGGACAAGGCGCACAAGCCAATAGCGCGCTGCTGGTCTGGTTCCCCTCGCTGGACTGGCGTTTCCCGGCCACGCTGGCGGTGGCGTTTAGCGGCGCCTGGATTGGGCGGCGGCTGCGCATTCCTTCCGGCCAATTGCTGGGGCCGATGATCATCGGTTCCATGCTGCATTCCACCGGTACGCTGGCGTTACAGACGCCGGAATGGCTGCTGGCGCTAGCCTATGCCCTGATTGGCTGGAGCGTCGGCCTGTCGTTTACCCGCCCCGTTTTTCTGCTGGCGCTGCGCACCCTGCCGAAAATGATGATGTCGATTGTCACGCTGATGTTGCTGTGCGGCGGAATGGCGCTGATGATAACGCATTTGTTGTCGGTGGATATCCTGACCGCCTATCTGGCGACCAGCCCCGGCGGGCTGGACTCCATCGCTATTATCGCCGCCGGCAGCCGGGTGGATATCGCGTTCGTTATCGCCATGCAGACGTTGCGCCTGTTCTCCACCCTGATTTTCAGCCCGATTTTGTCACGTTACATCTCGCGCCACGCTGTGGCTGGCGCGGCGTAACCGTCGCTGGGTATAGAGCGCGTCGAGCGTGAACACCGCCAGCGCCAGCCAGATGAAGGCGAAGGTGACTAATCGGTCCGACGTGATGGTTTCGCCGTACACCAGCACCGCCAGCAGGAAGGTCAGCGTCGGCGCCAGATACTGAAAGAAGCCCAGTGTAGACAACCGCAGCCGCATGGCGGCCGAGGTAAACAACAGCAGCGGCACCGTGGTGACGATGCCTGCCGCCATCAGCAGCACATTCAGCGACATCGCGTTTTGGCTGAGGTGGCTGGTGGGCGAATCGGCCAGCCATTCCAGATAGACCAGCGCGGCGGGCAGCAGCCACAGGGTTTCGAACAGCATGCCGGTCTGGCCGTCGATAGCGATCTTTTTACGCAGCAGACCGTAAAATCCGAAACTGAAGGCCAGCGTGAGCGCGATGACCGGCAGCGAGCCGAGCGTCCACAACTGCACCAGTACGCCGCACACCGCCAGCATCATCGCCAGCCATTGCGTTGGGCGGAACCGCTCCCCGAGAAACAGCATCCCCAGCAGCACACTGACCAGCGGGTTGATGAAGTAACCCAGGCTGGCTTCCAGCATATGGTTATGGTTGACCGCCCAGATGTAAATCAGCCAGTTACAGGCCACCAGCATGGCGGTGATCGCCAGCAGCAATAGCTGGCGCGGCCGGCGGCAGGCGTTGCGCACCACGCCCCATTTACGGCTGAGGCTCAGCAGCAACAGCATGAAAAAGAACGACCAGATAATACGGTGGCTGAGAATTTCATCAGCCGGCACTTGCCCGAGCTGTTTGAAATAAACCGGGGCAATCCCCCAGATGATATAAGCGCCGAGGGCGAACAGTACCCCCTGGCGGTGTTGTGGCATACTCATTGATTAGAAACCAGATAAACCGCAGATGAGCATCCAGTGTACCGGACCACGGCGCGGGTGTCTTGACGCTGCGTGTCGATAAATCCCTGTTCGGTGTTCCCTTTAGCCAACGATGTAGGTGGCGATGGCGCTGGCGATATGCGACTGTTTTTCGTTATGCAATTCAGCCCGCGCCACGGCGATTTTATTGCCGCCGCGCAACAGCTGGCTGGTCAGGATAAAACGTTCGCCGCGGCCGGGGCGCAGATAATCCACCCGCAGGTCGATGGTGCCCATACGCGACAGCCGCTGATGAAGCTCCTGCTCGCTCAATGTGTCATGGCGCAGCAGCGCGCTGCCCACGCACACCAGCCCGGCAGCCACGTCCAGACCGGTGGCGATCACGCCGCCGTGCAGGATCTGCTGCAACGCGTTGCCCACCAGTTTGTTCTGATGGTGGAAACTCAGCGTGACCGCATCCGGCGAGAACGCCTCCAGCGTGAGTCCCAACTCCTGATTGAACGGCATCTGATAAATGAAAATATCGCTGACGCGCTGACGCAGCGTGTCTTGAGTGAGCGGTGTAGTAAGCATGTGTGAGCCTCTCTTCGCGCCTGTAGGGGGGGGGGGTGGTTAATTTTTATGTATTTATAGGTTAATGAGTTGTTATTTTAGGCGCCGTTATGCTTTCTTGCTACCGCTGGTCGATATAACAACAGGAAAACTGCGCGAAGCGGGTGACCTGTGTACACTATCCGCCGTCATTTCAGTTCGTTATCCAATTCACATAACTATCTTGACCCTTTGGGAGAATACGCGCATGTATAAATCAGGTGGGATGGCTGTTGCGCTGATGCTGGCGGCGACCGCCCAGGCTCAGGAAGCCCGCGTTCAGGAAATCCATGACGCTCCGGCCGTACCGGGCAGTATTATCGCCGGGCTGCTGCAGAAACATGACACGCCGTTCATACTCTACCCTTATGAAAGCAACTACCTGCTTTACACCTACACCAGCAACATCAATAAACAGGCGATTCAGAGCTATAGCTGGGCCGACGATGCCCGTAAAGATGAAGTGAACTTTCAGCTAAGCCTCGGTTTTCCGCTGTGGCGCGGCATTGCCGGGGAAAATTCGCTGTTGGGCGCGTCTTATACCCAGCGCTCCTGGTGGCAGATGTCCAACAAGAGCGAGTCTACGCCGTTTCGTGAAACCAACTACGAACCGCAGCTCTTTCTTGGCTGGGCGACGGATTACCGTTTTGCCGGCTGGACGCTGCGCGACGTGGAGATGGGGTTCAATCACCAGTCCAACGGGCGCGCCGATCCGACCTCGCGCAGCTGGAACCGGGTCTATGCCCGCCTGATGGCGCAGAACGGCAACTGGCAGGTAGAAGTGAAACCCTGGGTTCGTCTGAGCGACAGCGATGACGACAATCCGGATATTACCCGCTATATGGGGCACTATCGGGTGCGGGTCGGCTACCACTGGGGAGACAGCATTTTCAGCGCCGAAGGACGTTATAACTGGAATTCCGGTTACGGCGGCGGCGAGCTGGGATGGAGTTACCCGATCAGCGATCATGTCCGTTTTTACACCAAGGTATTCAGCGGTTACGGCGAGTCGCTGATTGACTACAATCACCGCCAGACCCGCTACGGCATTGGCGTGACGCTCAACGACATGTTCTAGCTCTGGTCGGCAGGACTGCGGGCCGTCGCAGAAAACCCGGCGACAGACGTTGCAGTTTTGGCGGGCGGCGCTGAAAATAGCGCCTGTTTGCTTTTTTCAAAAGCGGTGAATAACTTTTTCAGGGCAGTGAATAACGTGAAAGCGGTGAAGGCGTGTCTACGGCAGAAGTATTGAATAAAGAAACGCTGGCGATGCAGGTGCTGCGAGAAACCTTCGGTTACCAGCAATTCCGGCCGGGTCAGCAGGCAATTATCAATGCCGTCATCAGCGGGCGTGACTGCCTGGTGATCATGCCGACCGGCGGGGGCAAATCCCTGTGTTATCAGATTCCGGCGCTGGTGCTGGAAGGGCTGACGCTGGTGGTGTCGCCGCTTATTTCCCTGATGAAGGATCAGGTCGATCAGTTGCAGGCTTATGGCGTGGCGGCGGCTTGCCTCAATTCCACCCAGACCCGTGAGCAGCAGCAGGAGGTGTTCAGCGCCTGTCGCCGCGGCGAACTGAAGCTGCTATACATCGCGCCGGAACGTCTCACCACCGACGGGTTTCTGGAGCAACTGACGCACTGGAACACGACGCTCATCGCCATCGACGAAGCGCACTGCATTTCCCAGTGGGGGCACGATTTTCGCCCGGAATACCGCGCGCTGGGGCAGATCAAACAACAGTTTCCCGCTCTGCCGATTGTGGCGCTGACCGCCACCGCCGATGAAACCACCCGTCAGGATATCGCTCGTCTGCTGGATTTGCGCGACCCGCTGATCAATATCAGCAGCTTTGACCGCCCCAACATCCGCTACACGCTGGTGGAAAAATTTAAACCGCTCGATCAACTGTGGCTGTTTGTGCAAGGGCAGCGCGGCAAGAGCGGCATCGTGTATTGCAACAGCCGGGCCAAGGTGGAAGACCTGTGTGCCCGGTTGCAGAACCGCGGGCTGAGCGTCGGCGCTTATCACGCCGGGCTGGAAAACGACCGTCGCGCTCAGGTGCAGGAGGCGTTTCTGCGCGATGACCTGCAGGTGGTGGTCGCCACGGTGGCGTTCGGCATGGGTATCAACAAACCGAACGTACGCTTCGTGGTGCACTTCGACATCCCGCGTAATATCGAATCCTACTATCAGGAAACCGGTCGCGCCGGGCGCGACGGCCTGCCCGCCGAAGCGGCGCTGTTCTACGACCCGGCGGACATGGCCTGGCTGCGCCGCTGTCTGGAAGAAAAACCGGCCGGCATGCAGCTGGATATCGAGCGGCACAAACTGAATGCGATGGGGGCGTTTGCCGAAGCGCAGACCTGCCGCCGTCTGGTGCTGCTCAACTACTTTGGCGAAAACCGTCAGCAAGCGTGCGGCAACTGCGATGTTTGTCTCGATCCGCCCCGACGCTACGACGGGCTGGTGGACGCGCAGAAAGCGCTGTCCTGCGTCTACCGCGTCGGGCAGCGGTTCGGCATCGGTTACATCGCCGAAGTGCTGCGCGGCGCCAATAACCAGCGCATTCGCGAATTCGGTCACGACAAACTGCCGGTGTACGGCCTGGGTAAGGATAAAACGCAGGAGCAGTGGGTCAGCATCCTGCGTCAGTTGATCCACCTGGGGTTGCTGGCGCAGAACATCGCCCACCATTCCGCGTTGCAACTGACCGAGTCGGCACGGCCGGTGCTGCGCGGCGAAGTGCCGCTGCAACTGGCGGTGCCGCGCGTCATCAGCCTGAGCAAGCCGCGCGCCAGCCAGAAAACCTACGGCGGCAATTACGACCGCAAACTGTTCGCCAAACTGCGCAAACTGCGTAAATCCATCGCTGACGAAGACAATATTCCGCCGTACGTGGTGTTCAGCGACGCCACGCTGCTGGAAATGGCCGAACTGTTGCCGGTCACCGCCAGCGAGCTGCTGGCGGTCAATGGCGTCGGCCAGCGGAAACTGGAGCGATTTGGCGCCCCCTTTATGACGTTGATCCGCGATCATTTGGATAACGGCGACGATTGAGACGTGCTCAGTCTGCTGGCCGGGTCTTCGCCTGTTCTGGCATGTAAAAAAAGGAATGAATATGTTGATGTTGTTTCTCACGGTAGCGCTGGTACACCTGATTGCGTTGATGAGTCCGGGGCCGGATTTCTTTTTCGTCTCCCAGACGGCGGTCAGCCGTTCCCGTCGTGAAGCGCTGATGGGCGTCCTGGGGATTACGCTGGGCGTGCTGGTATGGGCCGCTATCGCGCTGATGGGGCTGCATCTGCTGCTGGAGCGTATGGCGTGGCTGCACCGTCTGGTCATGATCGGCGGCGGCCTGTATCTGTGCTGGATGGGCTGGCAGATGCTGCGTTCGGCTTTGCGTAAGCGTGAACAGCAGGAAGGCGACGTGATGGTGGCATTGCCGCAGCGGGGCAAAACCTTCATGCGTGGTTTTCTGACTAACCTGTCCAACCCCAAGGCGTTGATCTATTTCGGCAGCGTGTTCTCGCTGTTTGTCGGTGACGATGTGGGCGCGGCGGCGCGCTGGGGACTGTTTGCCCTGATTTCGCTGGAAACGTTGCTGTGGTTCAGCCTGGTGGCGCTGGTGTTCGCGTTGCCGGTGATGCGCCGCGGTTATCAGCGGCTGGCGAAATGGGTGGACGGCCTGGCTGGCGTGTTGTTCACCGGGTTCGGCATCCACCTGATTATCTCGCGTTAAATTCCACCTGCCTTTTTACCACTGGCAGGCGTTCGCGGTGCTGACTCCCGGCCGGGTCGCCGGGAGTGTTGCGCTCCGGCAGCCGCTGGAGTCGGCAAGGTCAGCAAGCAAGATAGTGCGTCAACCGCGCCTGTCAGGTCGCCGTCGTTAACCCGTGTTCCGCCAGTGGAATGCATTTTTCAGCGGCATCAGGGTCCTGACCGACAAAAGCCGCCACGATAGCCCCTTCTTTCAGCAAACACAGCAGGTCAATAAAGGCTTCACTCGCCGTGGGTAAATGCTGTTGCAGCAACCGGCGCACTTTCTGCTTGTGCTCACGGCAATATTGCGCGATCGGGCTGGAAGGATCGCGGATTTCCGCCGCCGTATTGATAAAAAAGCACCCATGAAATGCGCTCAGTTCCTTAACCTCTCCCCTGAACCAGTCGGTCAGCGCATGAAACAGACGTTGCACAACGTCATTCGGCGTCGCGGCCTGCGCCAGCGCCGAAGATAACCAGCTCATGAAGATCTGATCCCGGTACGCCAGCGTCGCGAGTACCAGCTCGTTTTTGCCGGGGAAATGGTGATAAAGGGTCTTTTTAGCGATCCCTGAAACCTCAAGCACTTCGTTGATACCGACCGAATTAATGCCTTTCTGATTGAACAATGCCAGGGCTGTAGTGATCAGTTGCTGTCGTTTGTCGTTCATAGCTGGCCTCCTGACGATATATTGACAAAGGTAGACCAATCTGTCTACTCTAAAAGTAGACCAAGTTGTCTACTTTTAGAGTCCAGGAGTAAGTCATGATAAAAAAACTGATTTTCCCGGTGGTATCGGGTGTCGGCGCAGCGCTGACCATTGGTCTGCTGTCGTATGTGGATACGCTGCAGTCAGGCTGGGTATTGCTGATGGCGCCTTTCGGCGCGACGGCGGTGCTGGTATTCGGGGTGCCGGCCAGTCCGCTGGCGAAGCCCAAAAATGTGATTATGGGGCATTTTATTACGGCGTTGATTGGCGTCTGCTTTGCGCAATGGACGGGCGTCAGCCCGCTGACGCTGGCACTGGCGACCGGGTTGGCGGTTAGCGCTATGCTGCTGACGGGAACGACGCATCCGCCCGCGGGCGCGAATCCGCTGCTGATTATGCTGACAGGACAGAGCTGGTCGTTCTTGCTGGCGCCGGTGTTGATGGGCGCCGTCATCATCGTTCTGGCCGGCAAGGCGCTGAATGTTCTGCGCGCACATCCGCTCTGGCAACGGTCAGTGGCCGGCGGGGAGTCACTGCGGTGAACTATTCCGGCGGGGAGGTAGGTGGTAAGAGTGCTGTCGAAAAAATCCATCTGTACCGCTCGCCGTACCTGCCGTGAGCGGTAACATCCTCAGATTCAGGCTTTGCGGGCCGTCGCCAGCAGCGCGCCGACCAGCATGAACAGCGAGCCGAAGGTCCGGTTCAGCTGTTTGAGCTGGCGCGGACCTTTCAGCCACAGCGCGATGCGCCGCGCCAGCGTGGCGTAGCCAATCATCACGATGATGTCGATCACGACGGTGGTGACGCCCAGCACCAGATACTGCATCGCCTGGGGCTGATGCGGGATAATAAACTGCGGGAACAGCGCGGCCAGAAACACGATGCTTTTCGGGTTGGTTAGATTGACCAGAATCGCCCGTTTGAACAAACGACGACGCGGCATACTGTTAGCCAGCGTTTGCAGGTCCAGCGAACCGGCGCTACGCCATTGCTGGATGCCAAGCCAGATCAGGTAAGCGGCGCCGAACCATTTCAGCAAATCAAACGCCAGCACCGACTGAGATAACAACGCCCCCAGACCGATCCCCACCAGTACGATATGAATAGCCAGGCCCAGTTGCAGCCCGGCGATGGACGCTATCGCGCCGCGGTAACCGTGGCTGATGCTGGTGCTCATGGTATTGATGGCGCCGGAACCGGGCGACAGGCTTAGAATCAATGTGGTGACGAGGTAGGTTAACCACCAGTCCTGGGTCATGGCTGAATGCTCCCTGATTGCGGTTTTTTATGCCACAATACGCCAATGCCCGTCTTTGTGCCATAGCTCACAAAAATCAATCCGTTCGGCATGATTTACCTCGGGAGAGCCTGATGAATCCTTATCCGGAGTGCCTGCTGACAAGGGAATGGCAGTACGCCGCATTCGCTACCGGGCCGTTGCTGGATTTCTGGCGACAGCGTCAGGAAGGGATGTTCATCGGCGTGGATGACGTGCCGATTCGTTTCGTGCGTTTTAGCTCACTGTCGCACTCGCATCTGGTGGTGGTGTTGCCCGGCCGCACTGACAGCTACGTAAAATATGCCGAGGCGGCCTACGACCTGTTTCAGTGCGGTTACGATGTGCTGATGATGGACCACCGTGGACAAGGGCGCTCCGGCCGGTTGCTGAAAGATAGCCATCGGGGGCATGTGCGCCGCTTTTGCGATTATGTGGACGACGTGGCGACGCTATGGCAACAACAGGTGGCGCCGGGACAGTATACCAAACGGTTCGCGCTGGCCCATTCGATGGGCGGCGCGATTCTGGCGCAGTTTCTGGCGCGCCAGCCGCAGACGTTCGATGCGGTCGCGCTCTGTGCGCCGATGTGCGGCATTCTGCTGCCGATGCCGCGCTGGCTGGCCTGGCGTATTCTGGACTGGGCCGAGCGTTACCCGGCGATACGGGACTATTACGCCATCGGCACCAGCCAGTGGCGTCCGTTGCCGTTTATGGTCAATGTGCTGACCCACAGCCATGCGCGTTATCGTCGCCACGTGCGTTTTTATGCCGACGACCCGGATTTGCGCATCGGCGGCCCGACCTATCACTGGGTGCGGGAGGCGCTGCAGGTGGAAACACAACTGCTGCAACAGGCGCCGGCGATCACGACGCCGCTGCTGCTGTTGCAGGCAGAAGAGGAGCGGGTGGTGGACAATGGCTGTCAGGACGCTTTTTGTCAGGCGCTGGCGACAGCCCACCCGTGTGCGGATGGTCATCCTTATGTCATTCGCGGCGCCCGCCACGACATTCTGTCGGAAAAGGATGCGATGCGGGCCGAGGCCTTCGGGCGGATTTTGCGACACTTCAACGATTATCATTAATACGTCTGTGCGGCCAGGCCGCCCGGCACCAGCGGAGGTTGGATTTCAACGTATGTACCCGATTGTTGCTTCCGATTTGGATGGCACCCTGCTGTCACCCGATCACACCCTGTCACCCTATGCCAAAGAAACCCTGCGTCTGATGACGGAACAGGGCGTCCATTTTGTTTTCGCCACCGGGCGTCACCATATGGATGTGGCGCAGATCCGCGATAATCTGGCGATCAGCGCCTACATGATTACGTCTAACGGCGCGCGGGTGCATAACACCGACGGCGAGCTGATTTTCAGTCACAATCTGGACCGCGACATCGCCCACGATCTGTTCGGCATGGTGTATCACCATCCGGAAATTCTGACCCACGTTTATCGCGGCGATGAGTGGTTCCTGTGCCGCTCCCGCCCTGAAGAAGAGCGCTTTTTTACCGAGACGGTGTTCCGCTACAAACTGTTCGACCCGGAAACGCTGGGTACGGACGGCGTCGGCAAAGTGTTTTTCACCTGTGAAGATCACGACAAGCTGCTGCCGCTGGAAGAAGCGCTCAACGCGCGCTGGGGCGACCGGGTGAACGTCAGCTTCTCCACCCTGAGCTGTCTGGAAGTGATGGCGGGCGGCGTATCCAAAGGTCATGCGCTGGAGCAGGTCGCCAAAATCCTCGGTCATACCATCAAAGACTGCATCGCCTTCGGCGACGGCATGAACGACTATGAAATGCTGTCGATGGCGGGCAAAGGCTGCATCATGAGCAATGCCCACCAGCGACTGAAGGATATGCTGCCGAACAACGAGGTGATTGGCACCAACATCGATCAGGCGGTGCCAAAATACCTGCGTCGTCTTTATCTCTGAGACGGCCGGGAATCCTGCGGTGAATGCAGGAACGACACGGCTTTGTCGGGGAAGTCGGTGAACAGGCCGTCGACATCGGCCTGACGGTAGAGCAGCGCATAGAGCGCGTTCACGTCGGCGACGTACTTCGGCAACCGGTCAGCCCGCACCGTGTAGGGGTGCACCACTATGCCGCTGGCGTGCGCCTCTTTCACCAGCGGACTGACGGCGACCTTGCCCGCGTCGCCGCTGAGCAGCATGTGATAGTCGGGGCCGACGCCGTCGGCGTAGCGGGCGATTTTCTGCATCGCGCCCGGTTTGAGCATCCAGTCGTAGTCATAGTTGACCCAGCGGCCGTCGGGTTGTTGCTGCTGGGTTTCCTGCCAGCGGGTTTCGGCGATCAGTTGCACCAGTTTCAGGTCCATCCCCAGCGCCGGTTCCAGTTCGGTTTTGATGCGTTGCAGCTCGTTGGCGTCAAAGCATTGCAGGTAAACCCGGTCGCTTTTTTGGCTGTAACCGTACTGTTTGAGCACCTCCAGCACCACGCGGGATATATCTTTGCCCTCCTGACGGTGGAACCACGGCGCTTTGATTTCCGGGTAGATGCCGATGTTTTTGCCGGTCGAGTGGTTCAGCCCCTGAATGAATTCGATTTCATCCTGAAAGGTGTGAATGCGAAAGTCCGATTTGCCCATCGGGAAGCGATTCGGGTAGCTCTGCACCGGCTTGCCGTCTTTCAGGTCAAACCCTTCGGTGAATTTAAGCGAACGGATTTCCGCCAGCGTAAAATCGATGGCGTAGTAACGGCCGTCAGCCCGCGCCCGGCCGGGGAAACGCTCGGCGACGTCGGTGACGCGGTCAAGGTAGTGATCGTGCAGCACCACCAGCGCGTTGTCCCTGGTCATGACCAGATCCTGCTCCAGATAGTCCGCGCCCTGCGCGTACGCCATCGCCTTGGCGGGCAGGGTATGTTCCGGCAGGTAGCCGCTGGCGCCCCGGTGGGCAATCACGATTTTATCGCCGGTCTGCGCCAGCACGGAGAGGGACATCGCCAGCGTCATGCCGGCCAGTAAAGGCTTGAACAGAGGATTCATGTCAGCGTCCTTTTTCAGTGGGAGAAAGAAAAGCTGTGTGAGTCGATGTGTTGAAAATGGCGTTGATAACTCCCCGCCGGCCCGGCATGGTCCGGCGGGGATAAAGCGCATGGTTACCGTCGTCAGTAAACCACGGCTGGATGACAGAATCAGGCGCGTTGCGCCAGTTCTTGCTTGTGTTTCTTCTCGTTGATCATGGTCAGGATCAACAACAGTACCGCCAGTACGCTGCCGCCGATCATCACCAGGAAGCCGCCGTTCCAGCCGAAGAAGTCTACGGTGTAGCCGACGATGGCGCTGGCTGCCACCGAACCGCCCAGGTAACCGAACAGGCCGGTGAAGCCGGCGGCGGTGCCGGCGGCTTTCTTCGGCGCCAGTTCCAGCGCATGCAGGCCGATCAACATCACCGGGCCGTAGATCAGGAAGCCGATGACGATCATGCAGAGCATGTCCACGCCGGGATTGCCCGCCGGATTCAGCCAGTACACGATAGTGGCGATGGTCACCAGACTCATGAAGAACACGCCGGTGGCGCCGCGGTTGCCCTTGAACACCTTGTCGGACATCCAGCCGCACAGCAGCGTGCCTGGAATACCGGCGTATTCATACAGGAAATAGGCCAGCGAAGACTTATCCAGCGCAAAGTGCTTCACCTCTTTGAGATAGGTCGGCGACCAGTCGAGAATGCCGTAACGCAGCAGGTAGACGAACACGTTGGCAAAGGCGATGTACCACAACAGTTTGTTGGGGAACACGTACTGCATGAAGATTTCTTTGGCGGTCAGCTCCTGTTCGTCTTTCTCGCTGTAATCTACCGGATAATCGTTTTTGTATTCTTCGATCGGCGGCAGACCGCAGGACTGCGGCGTGTCGCGCATCATGGCGAAGGCGAACAGCGCCACCAGAATGGCGGCGAACGCCGGCATATAGAGCGCGGCTTTCCAGTCATTGAACCAGGCCATCCCCAGCAGGAACAGCAGCGGCGGGATGCCGCCGCCCACGTTGTGGGCGCAGTTCCAGACGGAAACGATGCCGCCGCGTTCTTTCTGCGACCACCAGTGCACCATGGTACGGCCGCACGGCGGCCAGCCCATGCCCTGAAACCAGCCGCAGACGAACAGCAACACGAACATCACCATGATGCTGGAAGTCGCCCACGGCACGAAGCCCATAAACAGCATCACCGCCGCCGCCAGAATCAGGCCGGCGGGCAGGAAGACGCGCGGGTTGGAGCGGTCGGATACCGAACCCATGATGAATTTGGAAAACCCGTAGGCGATGGAAATGCCGGACAGCGCGAAACCCAGATCACCCTTTGAGAACCCCTGCTCGACCAGATAAGGCATCGCCAGCGCGAAGTTCTTTCTGACCAGATAGTAGGCGGCGTAGCCGAAAAAGATCCCCAGAAAAATTTGCCAGCGCAGACGACGGTAGAGCGGATCCACCCGATGTTCCTCTACGCGCGGACGATGTGCCGCAGGCTTGAAAATACTCAGCATAAATAAACGATCCCCGATAGTTATGTTCTATAACGCTCGCCAGCGTAGCGAATACGCGTGATGTTCAGTGTGAGTAAACGCGCAATTGTTACACTTTTATGACGAGGTGGGTCATTTTGAGCTGTGAGTAACACAAATGAAATAACCATTTTTCATTTCTGAGTGATTTGAATCACATATTTGTCGTCTCATCATCGTTTAATTTTCGTTTTTTGAGTGTTTTTGTTCTTTATCAATCATTGTGGCGGCGGTTTGTGTCCCACTACATACAGACATGATCCGGATTGAGGTGGGACGGTAATGGCGAACAACGGTTTGCGACGTGAAACGGATGTGGTGATTATCGGCGGCGGCGCCACCGGCGCGGGGACCGCCCGCGACTGCGCGTTGCGCGGTTTGCGGTGCCTGCTGCTGGAACGGCACGACATCGCCACCGGCGCCACCGGTCGTAATCATGGGTTGTTGCACAGCGGGGCGCGCTATGCGGTCACCGATGCGGAGTCCGCTCGCGAATGCATTGAAGAAAACCAGATTCTGCGGCGCATCGCCCGCCACTGTATTGAGCCGACCGACGGCCTGTTTCTGACGCTACCGCAGGATGACCTCGACTATCAGGCGCGGTTTGTCGCCGCCTGCCGACAGGCGGGGATCCCGGCGCAGGCGATCGATCCGCAGGAGGCGCTGCGACTGGAACCGGCCGCCAATCCAGCCTTGATCGGCGCAGTGAGGGTGCCGGACGGTACCGTGGATCCGTTCCGGCTGACCGCCGCCAATATGATCGACGCCTGCGAACATGGCGCGGAAGTGCTGACCTACCACGAAGTGATCGGGTTGATTCGTCAGGGCGATCGTGTCACCGGCGTGCGCGTTTTCGACCACAAACGCCATGTCGCCAGTGAAATTTATGCGCAAGTGGTGGTGAACGCGGGCGGCATCTGGGGGCAGCGCATCGCTGAGTACGCCGATCTGACTGTGCGCATGTTTCCAGCCAAGGGCGCGCTGCTGATTCTGGGGCACCGCATCAACAACCGGGTGATCAACCGCTGCCGTAAACCGGCGGACGCCGACATTCTGGTGCCGGGCGACACCATTTCGCTGATTGGCACCACCTCGACCCGCATCGACTATGACCAAATCGACCACATGACCGTTACCCCGGCGGAAGTCGATACCCTGATCCGCGAAGGCAGTCTGCTGGCGCCGCAACTGGCGCAAACCCGCATTCTGCGTGCCTACGCCGGGGTGCGGCCGCTGGTGGCGAGCGACAACGACCCGTCCGGGCGCAGCGTCAGCCGCGGCATTGTGCTGCTGGACCACGCCAGCCGGGACGGGCTGGAAGGGTTTGTCACCATCACCGGCGGCAAGCTGATGACCTACCGGCTGATGGCGGAATGGGTGACGGACAAAGTATGCGAAAAGCTCGGCCACCGGGCCGAATGCGCCACCGCGTCACGGCCGTTGCCGGGGTCGGAAACGCCGAATCCGGACACGCCGCAGGCCGCATCGGCGCTGTCGGCGCCGTTGCGCGGTTCTGCGATTTATCGCCACGGGCATCGCGCCGCGCCGCTGGTGTCCGGCCAGCGGGTGGACAGCAGTCTGGTGTGCGAATGTGAAGCGGTGACGGCGGGCGAGGTGCGTTATGCGGTGGAGTCGCTGCAGGTCAACAACCTGACTGACCTGCGCCGCCGTACCCGCGTCGGCATGGGCACCTGTCAGGGGGAACTGTGCGCCTGTCGCGCGGCCGGTCTGTTGTGCCGGCTGGGACAGTCCACGCCGCATCAGGCGGTGTCGCAACTGAGCCAGTTTCTCAACGAGCGCTGGAAAGGCATGCGCCCCATCGCGTGGGGGCACACGCTGCGGGAAAGCGAATTTACCAGCTGGATTTATCAGGGGCTGTGCGGGCTGACCGAAAGCCGGGAGCAGGAGAACAGCGATGCGTTATGACGTGGTGATAATTGGCGGCGGGCTGGCCGGGTTAGCCTGCGGCATTCGCCTGCAGGAGCAGGGTAAACGCTGCGCCGTGGTCAGCGTCGGGCAAAGCGCGCTGACCTTTGCGTCCGGCGCGCTGGATCTGCTGGCGACGCTGCCGGACGGCACGGCGGTCGACCAGCCGTTAGCGGCGCTGGATGCGCTGGCGGCGCAGGCGCCGCATCATCCTTATACCCTGATGGGTAAGGCGCGCGTAAACCAACTGGCGTCGGACGCCGAAGCGTTGCTGGCGCGCTGCGGGTTGTGGCTGCGAGGGGAAAGCGGGGGCAATCATCAGCGTCTTACGCCGTTGGGCAAGTGGCATCCGTGCTGGCTGAGCCCGTCGGATAGCGTAACGCGCGGCCTGCCGGGGTCGCCGGCGTGGCGTCAGCCGCTGGTCGCCGGTATCGACGGCTTTATGGATTTTCAATCCCGGCTGGTGGCCGGGGAACTGCAAGCGCAGGGGATTGCCGCCCGCGCCGACGATCTGCACTTGCCGTTGCTGGATGCGTTGCGGCAAAACCCCAGCGAGTTTCGCTCGCTGAATCTTGCCCGGGTGCTGGATACCCCGACGGGCGTGGCGGCGCTGGCGGAGGAACTGCTGACGCGATCGAACGGCAATGACGCGGTGATACTACCCGCTTGTATCGGGCCGGACGCGCAGGCGCGGCTAAATGCCGCGCTGGGTAAACCGGTGGGACTGCTGGCGACGCTGCCGCCGTCGTTGCCGGGCATGCAGTTGCATCAGGCGCTGCTGGGCCGCTTTCGTCAGATTGGCGGCACCGTGATGCCGGGGGACCGGGTGTTGTCGGCGCAGCCGCAAGAAGACGGCGTGGCGCTGTATACCCGCAGCCACGGCGAAATACCGCTGCGAGCCGGTCATGTGGTGCTGGCGAGCGGCAGTTTTTTCAGCAACGGTCTGGTGGCCGAGCGCGATCGGGTGGTGGAGCCGGTGTTCGGGCTGGACGTGGATTTCCTGCCCACGCATGAAGACTGGAGTCGGCCAAATCTGTTCGCCGCTCAGCCGTACCTGCAATTCGGCGTAATGGTGGATGAATGCCTGCACCCGGCTATTAGCGGCCGTGTCCAGCCCCGTTTGTACGCGATTGGTTCGGTATTACGCGGGTATGACCCGTTGCGTCAGGGGTGCGGCGGCGGGGTGTCGCTGTTGACCGCGTTGTACGCCGCTGAAATGATCGTAAGGGAGAGCCTGTGATGAGCCGGTCTGACACCAGTTTCGAAAACTGCATCAAATGCACCGTCTGCACCACCGCCTGCCCGGTGGCGCGCGTCAATCCGCTCTATCCGGGGCCGAAGCAGGCTGGGCCGGATGGCGAACGGCTACGGCGTAAAGACCCGGCGTTGTTTGATGAAGCGCTGAAATATTGCACCAACTGCAAGCGGTGCGAGGTAGCCTGCCCGTCGGATGTGCACATCGGCGACATCATCCAGCGCGCCAAAGCCAGCCATAGCCAGCATCGCCCGACGCTGCGCGACGCCATTCTCAGCCACACGGATCTGATGGGTACCGTCGCCACGCCGTTTGCGCCGCTGGTGAACACCCTCACCGGGTTAAAACCGATGCGCCAACTGCTGGATAAGGCGTTGAAAATCGACCATCGCCGCCAGTTGCCGCGCTATTCCCACGGCACTTTCCGCAGCTGGTATCGCCAGCAGGCGGCGCATCAGTTGCAATTTGCCGAACAGGTCGCCTATTTTCACGGCTGCTACGTCAACTACAACCACCCGCAGCTGGGGCGCGATCTGATTCGTGTGTTTAACGCGATGGGGGTCGGGGTGCAGCTGCTGACCAAAGAGAAGTGCTGCGGCGTGGCGCTGATCGCCAACCGTTTTCTCGACAAGGCGCGCAAGCAGGCGCGTTTCAACCTGGCTTCGCTGGATGACGCCATCAACAGCCGGGGGCTGCCGGTCATCGCCACCTCGTCCAGTTGCACTTTTACGCTGCGCGATGAATATCCCCATCTGCTGGGGCTGGACAACCAGCATGTGCGCGACGGCATCGAACTGGCGACGCGTCACCTTTATCGCTTGCTGGAGCAAGGCCGGACGCTGCCGTTGCAGCCTTTGCCGCTGCGGGTGGTGTATCACACCCCTTGCCATCTGGAGCGTATGGGATGGACCGCGTATACCCTCGAACTGCTGCGGCGGATTCCAGGGCTGGAGTTGCAGGTGCTGGATTCCCAGTGTTGCGGCATCGCCGGGACCTATGGTTTCAAGAAGGAAAACTACGATACCGCGCAGGGGATTGGCGCGCCGTTGTTCCGGCAGATTGACGCGAGCGGCGCCGATCTGGTGATCACGGATTGCGAAACCTGCAAATGGCAGATTGAAATGTCCACCGGCAAACCCTGCGAACATCCCTTCAGCCTACTGGCTAAAGCGCTGCCGGCGTAAATGGTTTTAGTGGGGCCGCCCTCGCTGTTTTTCCAGGAGAGGGCGGCCGTTTTTCTATTCCCGCGCATTACACATGGTTAAATGTTAACCATTTGATTCTGAAAAAATAATCTTGTATGCCTGTAGCGAAATGACTGGAATGTCAGGCGGGCTGGCCTTCTCAGGCATGATTTTTCTTTTAGTTGAACAAAAAAACGCTTTACAGATGCAAATGATAATGATTATTATTGCCATGCGTTCCGGGAAAGCCTAATGAATCCATCCTTGTGACTCATCGCGGTTTTGCTGTGAAGGCACGACATTGCTCACATTGCTTCCAGTATTACTTAGCCAGCTCGGGTGCTGGCTTTTTTTTATCCTGAATTTTTAGGAGTCTGGTTTCCAATTTGTTTGTCGTTGCACGACGTTAAAAATTTCTCCCGGAAATTTTTTGAATAGAGCGGTGAGTTTTTTCGGCTTTCTTATTCTCCGGCGGCCGCTAGACTGAAAAAAAACGTTGGAGGAACGTCACATGATTTATTTACGCAAAGCACAAGATCGCGGTCATGCCAATCACGGCTGGCTCGACAGCTGGCATACTTTTTCATTCGCTGATTACTACGACCCTGATTTCATGGGCTTTTCCGCGCTGCGGGTGATCAATGAAGACCGTATCGAGGGCGGCCAGGGTTTTGGAACCCACCCGCACCGGGATATGGAAATTCTCACCTATGTGCTGGAAGGCACGGTGGAACATCAGGACAGCATGGGCAACAAAGAGCAGATCCCGGCGGGCGAGTTTCAGATCATGAGCGCCGGCACCGGGATCCGTCACTCGGAGTACAACGCCAGTCAGGACAAATTGCTGCACCTGTACCAGATCTGGGTGATCCCGGAAAAAACCGGCCTGACGCCGCGTTACGAGCAGCGCCGTTTTGATGCGCGGCAGGGCCGCCAACTGGTGTTGTCGCCGGATGCCCGCGACGGGTCGTTGAAGGTGTTTCAGGACATGACGCTGTGGCGCTGGGCGCTGAAATCGCAGGAAGCGTCGAGCTATCAGGCCCAGCAGGGGCGTCAGCTGTGGATTCAGGTGGTGCGCGGCGCTATTGAGATCAACGGTCAGCAGGCCAACGCCAGCGACGCGCTGGCTATCTGGGATGAGGATTCCATCACCGTGCGCGCCAGCGAAGACAGCGAAATCCTGCTGTTTGACCTGCCGCCGGTAAAATGACGGCGGCGGCGTTTACCAAGGCGATCCCATGCCGGATCGCCTCGTTTGCCCCCAGTTCACGGTAGTACAGCGGAGGCCCAGCCTCCGCGACCAAACCGCCTGGGGTTGAGGCTGCCCGGCCTTATACTGCTGATAGTTAATTAATCGGTACTCCCTTACGCGCCAACTGTTGCCGCCAGTTGTTGTCCCAGTTTTTCTGATGGACATCATTCGCCGAGCCGTCACGAGGGGCGTAGCGGGCACGATTTCTGGTCAGGAGTTCTGTTCCGATATCAATGGTTTGGGCGTAGTTGTCCCGGTTAAAGGAGATAATGGCGTTAGGACTTTCAGCCTCGAAGAGCGCGATTTGGGCATCGGCCAGTTTATTCGCCTGATCCACCAGCTCACGGGATGAATTCAGCGCCTGTTCCAGCCGCTGAATCTGTTCCTGGTTCAGCCCTTGTGCTCCGGTCACTACGAGCCTGTTGTACTTACTCACGCTGAAACCGAAAGTCGCTCCCTTTAAATCCGGGTTATCTTTGCCGAGTTGTTCCAGAAAAGACATATAAGTCGGCTCAATCTGAGCAGACGCCGAACGCAGGTTGAGTGTCGCCTGGTCCACGGTTTTCATCCGCTCGGCCCAGGTATCAGTCGGCGTCATCAACTTGGCATACTCTTCTTCGCTGAGCGCATCGGGAACCTGAAGCGCGATGCCTTCCGAGATAGTCACCTGATTAGAGGTAGCGTCACCCGATTTTCGCGCTTCAATATATGTCTGATATTTACTGAGGGCTTCTGCGCTGATATTGACATCCTGACGTTCAATTTTTACTTCGTCCGCGACAGCCCCGCTATTATCGACTTGTTGTTCCGCCGTGCTGTGCGTTACCCGCCAACTCTGTCCTGACTGTGGGTCTGCCACCGTGTACGATCCAAATGTAGGAATACTATTCATATTCTTTGCTCCTGTTCGCCAGGCGTTTGCGCTGTGCAACAACGTCTACCTGCAACTCGAATTATTTAGGGTATATATTCATAAATGAAATAATACGGTAGACCTTTTATCGCAGAAGGCGAGTGTAGCACTCTGTTTCAGTCCGTCATTCCGAAGGCGTGGCGCTGAAATAGCCTGTCTCTGCATGAAATTATGGAACATTTCCACCGGCTTGTTTTTGTGGCGTAAGCTGGAATGTAACATTAATGCGCGATGCTATTTATAATAAAAAATCATTTATTGTCGGATTTTTATTAATATAAAAATCGTCATTTATTGGCGATATATACTCATTCGTTGTTGGTTATAATTAATAACCAGCAAACAATAAAAATCAAAATAATATAATGGGTATTATTTGCACGACTTCACCATGCCTGATTTTATGACCTGTGTTCAAGTACATATTCTGCTAACCATTTCTCTAGTACAATCGGCGTTTTCAGCCACGGGGATGTCAACGGATGATAAAGAAAAAAAGGCCGGGACTTCAGGATGTCGCCGACCGGGTCGGGGTGACCAAAATGACGGTCAGCCGCTATTTGCGCAACCCCGAGCAGGTGTCCGCGGCGCTGAGAGGCAAAATCGCCGCCGTACTGGATGAACTGGGGTACATTCCCAACCGAACGCCGCATATTCTCGCCAATTCCACCAGCCGGGCGATCGGCGTGCTGTTGCCGTCGCTTACCAACCAGGTGTTCGCCGAGGTGTTGCGCGGCATCGAAAAAGTGGCGGAAGCGCAGGGATATCAAACCATGCTGGCGCATTACGGTTATCAGCCGGAAATGGAAGAGCGACGTTTGATGTCATTGCTGGCCTACAACATTGACGGACTGATCCTCGCCGAGCGCAATCATACCGCCCGCACCCGTCAGATGATCGCCGTGGCCGGGATCCCGGTGGTGGAGTTGATGGATTCCGTGTCGCCCTGTCTCGATATGGCGGTGGGGTTCGATAATGTGGACGCCGCGCGCCAGATGACGCGCTACATGATCGCGCGCGGTCGCCGCCATGTGGTGTATCTCGGCGCGCGTCAGGACGAACGCACGCTGATGAAACAGCAAGGTTACGCGCAGGCGATGGCCGAAGCCGGCCTTGCCAGCTACAGCGTGATGAGCGAAAGCCCGTCGTCCTATACGCTGGGCGGAGAGCTATTGCGCCGGGCGCAGGCGGAATACCCGCAGGTGGACAGCCTGTTCTGCACCAACGATGACCTGGCTATCGGTGCCATGTTCGAGTGCCAGCGGCAGGGGGTGAGCGTTCCCGAACAGATGGGCATCGCCGGTTTCCACGGTCACGATATCGGCCAGACCACAGTACCGCGGCTGACCAGCGTATTGACGCCGCGTAAGCGCATTGGCGAAGTCGGCGCCGCGCAGCTGCTGGCGCGTCTGCATGGGGAAACGTTGCCGACGGCCAGCGTAGACGTCGGCTTTACCCTGCAGGTGGGAGAGAGCGTCTAGGCCGGCGCTTTCAGCGTGATGGGTGCGCGCGTAACGCCGCGGCGCACCGCTCCACCACCTGATCCATCGGGCCGTTGATATCGACGGTGATGACATCGGTTTCCGTTTCACCCGGTTCTTCCAGCGCATCAAACTGGCTTTGCAGCAATCCGGTCGGCATAAAATGCCCGGCGCGCGCCTGATGACGCTGCAGAATCACCTCGAAGCTGCCTTTCAGGTACAGGAACACCATGCCGTCGTTGCCTTCGCGCAGCCGGTCACGGTAGCGCTTTTTCAGCGCGGAACAGACGATAATGCCGGTTTCATTTTTATGCAGCAGGCTGTAGGCGGCGTCGTTCAGGCGCTCCAGCCAGGGGGCGCGGTCGTCGTCGTTGAGCGGCTGACCGCTGGCCATTTTCTGGATGTTGGCTCTGGGATGCAGATCGTCGCCGTCGATGAATTTGGCGTTGATTTCCCGTGCCAGCCGGGCGCCCACGCTGGATTTCCCGCTGCCGGAAACCCCCATCAGAATAATACTTTGTCCTGACATAATTTGATCTCTATCCCAAACTGTAAATTAAATGCTTCGTACCGGTTTCAGACTTTAACATGTTACCGGTATCATGATACCGGTAACATCGTGCGTTGTGATGTACATCACACGGGTTAAGCGCTACCCGAACGCCTGACTCTACTGTAGCGAAGGCACGCCCGAAACACCGGGAGAATTCGCAAAACACAAGAAAATCCCCCCTGTCGTTGCCCGACTCGCGCAGGCAGGGGTTGCCGGAGATCGTTATGCCACTCGTGATTGTCGCTGTGGGTGTCGCACTGCTGCTGGTGCTGATGATCCGCTTTAAACTGAACGGCTTTATTGCACTGATTCTGGTTGCCCTGGCCGTGGGCATCATGCAGGGAATGCCGGTGCAGAAGGTGATGACGTCCATCAAGAACGGGGTGGGCGGCACGCTGGGCACGCTGGCCTTGATCATGGGCTTTGGCGCCATGTTGGGGAAACTGCTGGCGGACTGCGGCGGCGCGCAGCGTATCGCCACCACGCTGATTAATCGCTTCGGTCGCAAACATATTCAGTGGGCGATTGTGCTGACCGGTTTTACCGTCGGCTTCGCGCTGTTCTACGAAGTGGGTTTCGTGCTGCTGTTGCCGCTGGTGTTCAGCATCGTGGCGTCGGCCCGTATTCCGCTGCTGTATGCCGGCGTGCCGATGGCGGCGGCGTTGTCCGTCACCCACGGCTTCCTGCCGCCGCATCCGGGGCCGACCGCCATTGCCTCGTTGTTCCACGCCGACATGGGCAAAACCCTGCTGTACGGTACGCTGTTGGGGATCCCGACGGTGATTCTGGCCGGCCCGGTTTACGCCCGCTTCCTGAAGAAAATCGACAAGCCGATTCCGGAAGGGCTGTATAACCCGAAGCAGTTCACCGAGCAGGAGATGCCGAGCTTTGTCGTCAGCGTGATGACCGCGCTGGTGCCGGTGATTCTGATGGCGCTGCGCGCCGTGGCGGAAATGGTATTGCCGAAGGGACACGCGTTGTTACCGTATGCCGAGTTCTTCGGCGACCCGGTGATGGCGACCCTGATTGCGGTGCTGATCGCTATTTTCACCTTCGGCCTGAACCGTGGCCGCAGCATGGATGAGGTGATGGGCACCATTACCGACTCGATTAAAATCATCGCCATGATGCTGCTGATCCTCGGCGGCGGCGGTGCGTTTAAACAGGTGCTGGTCGACAGCGGCGTAGACAAATACATCGCCGGGATGATGAACGGTAGCAGCGTGTCGCCGTTGCTGCTGGGTTGGCTTATCGCCGCCGTGCTGCGTCTGGCGCTGGGGTCCGCTACGGTGGCCGCGCTGACCGCAGGCGGGATTGTGGCGCCGATTATTGCCACCAGCGGCGTTAGCCCGGAGCTGATGGTGATCGCGGTCGGTTCCGGCAGCGTAATTTTCTCCCACGTTAACGACCCCGGCTTCTGGCTGTTCAAAGAGTATTTCAACCTGAGCATTCCGGAAACGCTGAAGTCGTGGTCGGCGCTGGAAACCATCATCGCGGTGTGCGGTTTGGTCGGCACCCTGCTGCTGAGTTACGTGGTGTGATGAACGTAGGTTGGATGTAGCGGTTTGCTCTCAGTCTCCGCTTCGGCAGGGAGACTGAGAGCGTCTGCGGTTACAGTTTCAGATAGGCCCGAATGCCATCAAGAAACATTTGGGTGGAAAGCATGACCAGCACCAATCCCATCAACCGTTCCAGCGCGTTGACGCCCTTGTCGCCCAACAGGCGCAGGAACAGGTTCGACAGCAGCAGCACGACAACCGTGATACCCCAGGCGATGAACAGCGCCAGCGTCAGGTGCGGCATTTGATTCGGGTACTGGTGCGAGAGCAGCATCAGCGCGGCCAGAATCGACGGCCCGGCCACCATCGGGATAGCCAGCGGCACCAGAAACGGTTCGTCGCCGGCGGGCAGACCGCTGGTAAAGCCTTCCTGCGTCGGGAAAATCATGCGGATGGCGATCAAAAACAGCACGATACCGCCGGAAATGGAGACGGTTTCCGTGCGCAGGTTCAATATCGCCAGAATCTTCTCGCCGGCGAACAGGAATACCAGCATCACCCCCAGCGCGATGATCATTTCCCTAATCAGCACCACGCGCCGCCGTTTGGGATCCAGGTGCTTCAATACGGACATGAACACCGGCAGATTGCCGAGCGGATCCATAATTAACAACAACAGTACGGTTGCCGAGATCATTTCAGTCATGGTGGCGGTAAGCTCCTCTCATCCCCAGCCTTTTGCCAGACACATTAGGCGTGTTGCTGAAAACGCCTGAGTCATCGAATAAATTCACTTGCGACTTCTGATACATTTTGTAAGGTTGACAGTCATCACTTTAAACTTATGCTCCCTGCCTGAAACGGCAGTCGGATTGCTTTTTGTCACCCCCAGGCAGGACGGTTACCATGAAAAATGTTGGTTTTATTGGCTGGCGCGGTATGGTCGGTTCGGTACTCATGCAGCGCATGGTGGAAGAACGCGACTTTGATTTAATCCGCCCGGTATTCTTCTCTACGTCTCAGCACGGCCAACCGGCGCCGGCGCTGGGCGGCCAGCAGGGTGTCCTGCAGGATGCCTACAATCTGGAAGCGCTGCGCGCGCTGGATATCATCATCACCTGTCAGGGCGGCGATTATACCAACGAAATCTATCCAAAGCTGCGTGAAAGTGGCTGGCAAGGATACTGGATCGACGCAGCATCGTCTCTGCGAATGAAAGATGACGCGATTATTATCCTGGACCCGGTTAACCACGGCGTGATCAAGTCCGGTCTGGATAAAGGCATCAAAACCTTCGTCGGCGGCAACTGTACCGTCAGCCTGATGCTGATGTCGCTGGGCGGCCTGTTCGCCAACGATCTGGTGGAGTGGGCGTCTGTCGCCACTTATCAGGCAGCGTCCGGCGCGGGCGCGCGCAACATGCGCGAACTGCTGGTGCAGATGGGCCAACTGAACGCCGAAGTGGCTGCTGAACTGCGCGACCCGGCCTCCGCCATTCTGGATATCGAGCGCAAAGTGACGGCGCTGTCGCGCGGCGGTCTGGATGTGGAAAACTTCGGCGTGCCGCTGGCCGGCAGCCTGATTCCGTGGATCGACAAACAGCTGGAAAACGGCCAAAGCCGCGAAGAGTGGAAAGGTCAGGCGGAAACCAACAAGATTCTGAACACCGCCAGCACTATTCCGGTGGACGGTCTGTGCGTGCGTATCGGCGCGTTGCGCTGCCACAGCCAGGCTTTCACGCTGAAACTGAAGAAAGATGTGTCGATTCCGGAAATCGAGCAGATGCTGGCAACCCATAATGACTGGGTGAAAGTGGTGCCGAACGACCGCGAGATCACCATGCGCGAACTGACCCCGGCCGCCGTGACCGGTACGCTGTCCACGCCGGTGGGCCGTCTGCGCAAACTGAACATGGGCCCGCAGTACCTGTCCGCCTTCACCGTCGGCGACCAACTGCTGTGGGGCGCTGCCGAACCGCTGCGCCGCATGCTGCGCATCCTGCTGTAATCATTGCTATACGAGGCGCGCCATCACGGCGTGCCTCGCCTTTTTGTCGCTTTTCCCACAAATCTCGCCCGTTGCGTCCTACTGATTCACGCGCCATATTGCGCTGCGTCACGATAGCCGTTGCGGCGCGCGGCATAATGGGGCGACCCGAGCGGCGCCGTCGCCGGGGATTCTTTTCGCTTTTCTGTGAGGCCGACATGCAACGACTGACGATTTCTCTGGATGACCCGCTGGCCGAGGCGCTGGACGCGTTGATGCTGCGTAAAGGCTATGCCAACCGGTCGGAAGCGTTTCGCGATATGCTGCGGCGTGAGCTGGGCGAAATGACGGTGGCACAGGATAAAAACGCGGAATGCGTGGCGGTGCTGAGCTATGTATACGACCATCACGAACGCCAACTGTCGAGCCGGCTGGCCGGCATGCAGCATGAGCATCATCACCTCACCGTGTCCACCATGCATACCCATCTGAGCCATGATGAGTGCGTGGAAACCGTGATTCTGCGCGGGCCGACCGAGCGGGTGGAACAGTTCGCCGCGTCGGTCATCGCCCAGACCGGCGTGCGTCACGGCCGATTGAACCTGATCCCGATGGATCATGCCGCCAATGGCGCGGAACCGGTAAAGCACAAATAATCAGCGGTCTGGTGGGGGGGAGCCGCAGGTTGTGGCGTGGCGTTGGCAAAATATCCTGCGCTTCAGCCTCTGCCTTGAAACCGGTGGTGTCGAAGAAATAACCTATCGGGATTCATTAACTTCATGAATTATAATAAATATAAAATATTTACATCTCGCGATAATACATAACGCTTGCATTCGTTCCGGATGAATGCGTTAATGGTGTCACGGTTTGTTAGTCAGACCTATTTATGCAAAGCATTTTACTAAAGCAGTCCTCAGTCCAAGCGTTATCCTCGATATCACTTCCCCTGAATCTCTTTTTTTCTTGCTCATAAGTATTTCCTGCAATGCAGACCTATATTGCCCTCTAACGGGCTGGAAAAAATTACGAGGTAATATAATGTCTAATAAAATGACTGGTTCAGTAAAATGGTTTAACGAAACTAAAGGTTTTGGCTTCATCACTCCGGCTGACGGCAGCAAAGACGTGTTCGTTCACTTCTCCGCCATTCAGAGCGATAGCTTCAAAACTCTGTACGAAGGCCAGAAAGTTGAATTCGTTATCGGCAACGGCCCGAAAGGTCCTTCCGCTGAAAACGTTGTAGGGCTGTAATTCCCCGGGTAATCATCGCTTACGATAGCGAAGATGGCGTTAGCCGGAGCAGTTAAGTTGATGTGATACCCAGGTCTGCCTGAGAGCGGCTTCCCCACAAGGGAAGCCGTTTTTTATTATTGGCATACTGAAACGCCTGAACAGGTGTAGTAAATAATGAGCGGTTTCGGCCGCGAATTTATCCCACCCGCAGCGGCACTCGTACCCGCACGCGGGTAAAATGTTCCGGCTCGCTGGTGACGGTGATGCCGTAGTGATGGCCGTAACGCGCCTTGATGCGCCGGTCCACCAGATTCATGCCCAGCCCGTCGCCGCCGTTGCGCGGGTGATAAGTCCCGGCGTTGTCCTCCACCGTCAGCTCCAGCATGTTGGCGTGGGTGCGGGCGTCAATGCGCAAATGGCCGTTGTCCAGCATTTGGGAAATGCCGTGCTTGATGGCGTTTTCCACCAGAGGTTGCAGGGAAAAGGCCGGTAGCCTGGCGGCCCTGAGCGACGGCGGAATGGCAATGTCCACCGTCAGCAGATTGGCGAAACGCGCCTTTTCGATTTCAAGGTAGGCGTCGACATGCTCCAGCTCATCGCTGAGAGCCACTTCGTCACTGCTGCGCTTGAGGTTTTTGCGAAAGAAGGTGGATAGCGACAGCACCAACTGACGCGCCTGATCCGGGTTGCGGCGAATAATCGCCGACAGGGTATTGAGGGCGTTGAACAGGAAGTGCGGGTTGACCTGAGCGTGCAACAGCTTGATTTCGGACTGCGCCAGCAATTGTTTCTGTTGCTCAAAACGGCCGGCGAAAATCTGGGCCGACAGCAGGTGACCGATGCCTTCTCCCAGCGTCCGGTTGATGCTGGAGAACAGCTTGTTTTTCGGTTCATACAGCTTGATGGTGCCGATCACCCGCTGTTCTTCGCCGCGCAGCGGGATCACCAGCGTGGACCCAAGCTTACAGTGCGGCGAGATGGAACAGTTGAAGGGCGCTTCGTTGCCGTCGGCGTACACCACCTGATTGTGGTCGATGGCCTGATGGGTGAACGGCGAGGTGATCAGCGAGCCGGCCGTGTGGTGATCGTCGCCGGTACCGACGAACGCCAGCAATTTTTCCCGATCGGTGATGGCGACCGCGCCGACGCCCAACTCTTCATACAGGATGCGCGCCACCCGCATACTGGTTCTCGGATTAAATCCTTCCCGCAGCGCCCCTTCGGCGCGGGCGGCAATCTGCAACGCCCGGGCGGAAAACGCCGACGTGTATTTCTCGAACATCGCCCGCCGGTCCAGCAGGATGCGCATGAACATCGCCGCTCCGACGCTGTTGGTGATGATCATCGGCAGCGCGATGCTTTTGACCAGCGTCAGCGCGTCGCCGAATGGCCGCGACAACAGCAGGATGATGCTCATCTGCAACACTTCCACCAGCAGGGTGGCGGCGGCGATGACCAGCGGCTGGAACAGCAGATCGACGCGATGGCGGCGGGTCAGGTAGCGGTGCAGCAGGCCGCCGGCCAGCCCTTCCGCGATAGTGGAAACCATACAGGCCAGCGCGGTCATGCCGCCGAGGGAATAGCGATGCAAACCGCCGGTCAGCCCGACCAGCACCCCCACCGACGGCCCGCCCAGTACGCCGCCCAGCAGCGCGCCGATGGCGCGGGTATTGGCGATGGAATCGTCGATATGCAGGCCAAAATAGGTGCCGAGGATGCAGAACATCGAGAAGGTCAGGTAGCAGATCAGTTTATGCGGCAGGCGGATGGTGACCTGCGTCAGCGGAATAAACAGCGGAGTTTTGCTCAATAGATAGGCAATGACCAGATAGACGCATGTTTGTTGCAGCAATGACAGAATCAGATCGATTTGGCTTATCATAAGCAGTACACCTCCCTGTTGATGCATCCGATTTTACCCGTCGCGGTCGAACAATCTCCGGACAGGATCAACATTCGCTAACACTATGATTAATTATTTTTTCTTATAAGTCTTTGGCGCAAAAATTTATCCATAATCTCAAATGTTTTCTCTTTTCTTGACTAAGCTGAATCTTAGGTTTGTCTGAAAAATGCTTCGCAGGCTCAGCGAGTGCTGTGAGGTGTTTTCTGTTCGGGTGCGTTTTCTTTTTTTATGGGGTCAGGCTGGTTCCTTTTCTGTTATTGACGCAGGGCATTTCCCTATCCACAAGAATGCCGAAGAAATGATCTGTCTCTTTAACATGCTTAACTTATTCAGATGGTTAATTCAGAGGATGGATGCCATGTCAGGGTTTTCTGATCAGAACATTATTAATCTCCTTTTTTCCGGCCATTACGCCGATCCTTTTGCGGTACTGGGTATGCATGACACCGCCTCGGGGCTGGAAGTGCGCGCGCTGCTTCCCGATGCCAGCGACGTGTACGTGGTGGACGCACACAGCGGACGTAAAGTGGCGGACCTGCAATGCCGGGACCCGCGCGGTTTTTTCTCGTCGGTGCTGCCCCGCCGCAAAAAGCCGTTCAGCTATCGGCTGGCGGTGACCTGGCAGCAGGATACGCATGTTATTGATGACCCTTATCGTTTTGGCACGCTGTTGCAGGAGTTGGATATCTGGCTATTGGCGGAAGGGCGCCATTTGCGGCCGTTTGAAACGTTGGGCGCGCATCCGGCTACGTTGGATGGCGTCGATGGCACCTGTTTTGCCGTCTGGGCGCCGAATGCCCAGCGAGTGTCGGTGGTGGGCGATTTCAATTTCTGGGACGGCCGCCGCCATCCGATGCGTCTGCGGCGCGAAAACGGCGTGTGGGAGCTGTTTGTGCCGGGCGTCGGGCCGGGTCAGCTGTACAAGTTCGAGATTATCGACTGTTACGGCAATGTGCTGGTGAAATCCGACCCCTATGCGTTCGAGTCGCAGATGCGTCCGGATACCGCATCGGTGGTCGGCCGTCTGCCGCCCGCGTTGCCGGTGGATGAAGCGCGGCAACACGCCAACGATCTGCAATCGCCGATTTCCATTTACGAGGTGCATTTAGGGTCATGGCGGCGGCACACCGACAATAATTTCTGGCTCAGCTACCGCGAACTGGCGGACCAACTGGTGCCGTACGTGAAAGAAATGGGATTTACCCATGTTGAACTGATGCCGGTGCATGAGCACCCGTTTGACGGCAGCTGGGGCTATCAGCCGCTGGGGTTATACGCGCCCACCCGTCGTTTCGGTTCGCCGGACGATTTCCGCTATCTGGTGTCGGCCTTTCATGAGGCGGGCATCAATGTGCTGCTGGACTGGGTATCCGGCCATTTCCCGGCGGACAGCTACGGGCTGGCGCGTTTTGACGGCACCGCGCTGTACGAATACGCCGACCCGAAAGAAGGCTACCACCAGGACTGGAACACGCTGATTTATAACTTTGATCGCCACGAAGTGCGCAACTATCTGGCGGGCAACGCGTTGTACTGGACGGAGCGCTTTGGCGTCGACGGGCTGCGGGTCGACGCGGTGGCCTCGATGATTTACCGCGATTACAGCCGCCGCGACGGGGAATGGGTGCCGAACTATTTCGGCGGCAAGGAGAATCTGGAGGCGATCGGCTTCCTGCGCTACACCAATCAGATGCTGGGGCAGCATCATGCCGGCGCGGTCACCATCGCCGAAGAATCCACCGATTACGCCGGGGTGACGTTGCCGCCGGAGCATGGCGGGCTGGGTTTCCACTACAAGTGGAACATGGGCTGGATGCATGACTCGCTGGCCTACATGCAACTGGACCCGGTACACCGCAAATACCACCACGACCTGCTGACCTTCGGCATGCTGTACGCCTATAGCGAAAACTTCGTGCTGCCGCTGTCGCATGACGAAGTGGTGCACGGCAAGCGCTCGCTGCTGGATAGGATGCCCGGCGACGCCTGGCAGAAGTTCGCCAACCTGCGCGCCTACTACGGTTTCATGTGGGCGTACCCCGGCAAGAAGCTGCTGTTCATGGGCAGTGAATTTGCGCAGGGGCGGGAGTGGAACCATGACACCAGCCTGGACTGGCATCTGCTGGATGAGGAGGAAGGCTGGCACGCCGGGGTGCAGCAACTGGTGCGCGACCTCAACCACTGTTACCGCCAGCATCCGCCGCTCTATCAGTGCGACTACCTGCATCAGGGCTTCGAATGGGTGGTGGTGGACGACCGGGAAAACTCGGTGTTCGCCTTTATCCGGCGCGATGTCGACGGCAACGAAATGCTGATCATCAGCAACTTTACGCCGGTGCCTCGGGACGGCTATCGCGTCGGCATCAACCAGCCGGGGCAGTGGCGCGAGGTGCTTAATACCGACTCCTTGCATTACCACGGCAGTAACCTTGGCAATCAGGGACTGGTGCGCAGCGAAACGGTGGGTAGCCATTCCCGGCCGCAGTCGCTGGTGCTGACGCTGCCGCCGCTCTCCACCTTATATCTGGTGAAGGAGGCGTAATGGCTGAGCTGCTGGCGGGGCGCCCGCGACCATTAGGCTCTCATTTCGATGGCGAAGGCGTGAACTTCGCCTTGTTCTCATCCGGGGCGTCGCGGGTGGAATTGTGTATTTTTGACGGCCTGCGGGAGCAGCGTTTGCCGCTGACGGCCCGCACTGGCGATATCTGGCACGGTTATCTGCCGGACGCCCAGCCGGGCTTGTGCTACGGCTATCGCGTCGATGGCGCGTTCGAGCCGCGACGCGGGCTGCGTTTCAACGCCAATAAGCTGTTGCTTGACCCTTGCGCCCGGCAGATGGACGGCTGGGTGGTGGATGACGAGCGGCTGCACGGCGGTTACGACCAGCCCGACCTTTCCGACAGCGCCGAAGTGATGCCGCGCAGCGTGGTGGTGGACGAACATTACGACTGGCAGAACGACCGGCTGCCGCGCACCCCCTGGGGGCAGACGGTGCTGTACGAAGCCCACGTGCGCGGGTTGACCCGTCGACACCCCGGTATTCCGGCGGCGATACGCGGCACCTATGCTGCGCTGGCTCACCCGGTGATGCTGGATTATCTGACGCAACTGGGCGTGACCGCGCTGGAGCTGATGCCTATCCACCAGCATGCCGACGAGCCGCGTCTGCAATCAATGGGCCTGCGCAATTACTGGGGCTACAACACGCTGTTGCCGTTTGCGGTGGACAGCAGCCTGGCGGCGAGCGATGACCCGCTCAACGAGTTCCGCGACGCGGTGCGTGCGCTGCATCAGGCCGGCATCGAGGTGATTCTGGATGTGGTGTTTAACCACAGCGCGGAGCTGGATGTAGACGGCCCGACCCTGACGCTGCGCGGTATTGATAACGCCAGCTACTACTGGCTGACGGAGAACGGCGATTATCACAACTGGGCGGGGTGCGGCAACGTGCTGCGGCTTGAGCATCCGGCGGTGCTGCATTGGGTGATCGAGTGTCTGACGTTCTGGCGCGAGGTCTGCCATGTGGATGGTTTTCGTTTTGATCTGGCGACGATTCTGGGACGCCTGCCGGACTTTTCCTCCGCCGCTCCGTTCTTTACGGCCCTGCGCAATCACCGCTCGCTGCGCGACTGCAAATTGATTGCCGAACCCTGGGACATCGGTCCCGGCGGCTACCAACTGGGGCAATTCCCGGCGCCGTTCGCGGAGTGGAACGACCGCTTCCGCGACGACATACGCCGTTTCTGGCTGCATGGCGATCTCCCCGTTGGGGTGCTGGCCCGTCGTTTCGCCGCCTCCAGCGAGGTGTTTGAGCGCGGCAGCCGGCAGCCCTGGGCGTCGGTCAACATGCTGACCTCTCATGACGGTTTTACCCTGCGCGATCTGGTGTGTTTCAACCACAAGCACAACGACGCCAACGGGGAGCAAAACCGGGACGGCACCAACAGCAATTTCAGTTTCAACCACGGGACCGAGGGGCTGGAGGCGGATGAGGCGACGCAGGCGCGGCGGCGCGTCAGTCAGCAGGCGCTGCTGAC
This sequence comes from Dickeya fangzhongdai, assembly GCF_002812485.1. Lineage (NCBI taxonomy): Bacteria > Pseudomonadati > Pseudomonadota > Gammaproteobacteria > Enterobacterales > Pectobacteriaceae > Dickeya > Dickeya fangzhongdai. The sequence continues at coordinate 4,615,366 of NZ_CP025003.1, read as the reverse complement.
CACGCTGCTGTTGTCGCAGGGAACGCCGATGCTGCTGGCGGGCGATGAATTCGGCAACAGCCAGCAGGGCAACAATAACGCCTACTGTCAGGACAACGCGCTGGCCTGGTTGCATTGGGATCAGGCGGATGACGCGTTGCTCGCGTTTACGTCCGGGTTGATCCGGCTGCGCCGGTCTATCCCTGCGTTGCAGCGGGGGCGCTGGTGGCGTGACGGCGAGAACGACGTGCGGTGGCTGAATGCGCAGGGAGAGGCATTAACGCCGTACGAATGGGAACAGGGAGCACACCAGTTGCAAATCCAGCTTTCCGAACGCTGGCTACTGTTGATCAATGCCACGCCGCAGGAATGTGATTTCTCCCTGCCGGAAGGGGAATGGCGGGTTGAGCCGCCGTTTAGCGCGGCCGACCATCCACTCGATGGGCGGGTCTGGCGCGGGCAGGCGAATGCGGTGTGCGTACTGGTAAAACAATAATAAGGAGCCTGACATGGTGAGTACTGACAAACACGATCCTCTGATGCTGGCCAGACAATTGCCCCTAAAATCCGTCGCGCTGATTCTGGCGGGCGGGCGAGGTACCCGACTGAAAGATTTGACCGCATACCGCGCCAAGCCGGCCGTACACTTTGGCGGTAAGTACCGAATTATCGATTTTGCTCTTTCCAACTGCCTGAATTCCGGTATCCGCCGGATTGGCGTCATTACTCAGTATCAGTCGCACACGCTGGTGCAGCACATCCAGCGCGGCTGGTCGTTCCTGAACACCGAGATGAATGAATTTGTCGATTTGCTGCCGGCGCAGCAACGACACGATGAAAACGATCACTGGTATCGCGGCACCGCCGACGCCGTGTGCCATAACCTGGATATTATCCGGCGCTATCGGGCGGAATACGTAGTGATTCTGGCCGGCGACCACATCTACAAGATGGATTATTCCCGCATGCTGCTGGACCACGTGGAGAACGGCGCCGAGTGCTCGGTAGCCTGTATCCCGGTGCCGATTAAAGAGGCGCACGCCTTCGGCATCATGAGCGTGGACAAGGATAACCGCATCGTCAGCTTTGAAGAGAAACCCGCCAAACCGACGCCGATGCCGGATAACCCGGACATGGCGCTGGCCAGCATGGGGATCTACGTGTTCAACGCCGACTATCTCTACCGGCGGCTGGAAGAAGACGTGTGCACCTCGGACTCCAGCCACGATTTCGGCAAAGACCTGATCCCGAAAATCGTGGCGCAAGGGCATGCCTGGGCGCACCCCTTCACGCTCTCCTGCGTTACCTCCTCGGACAACGCGCCGCCTTACTGGCGGGACGTGGGAACGCTGGAGGCCTACTGGCGCGCCAACCTCGATCTGGCTTCGGTCATGCCGGAACTGGACATGTACGACCACAACTGGCCGATTCGCTCGGCGATGGCGGCCTTGCCGCCCGCCAAATTCGTGCAGGACCGCTCCGGCAGCCACGGGCTGACCATGAATTCGCTGGTTTCCGGCGGGTGCATCGTCTCCGGCTCGGTGGTAACGCACTCGGTGCTATTTCCGCGGGTGCGAATCAACTCCTTCTGCAGCATCGATTCGTCGGTGTTGCTGCCGGATGTCAAAGTGGGGCGCTCATGCCGTCTGCATCGCTGCATTGTCGATCGCGCCTGCGAAATTCCGGAAGGCATGGTGATCGGCGAGAACGCCGAGGATGACAACCGTCGCTTTTATCGTTCCGAAGAAGGGATTGTGCTGGTGACGCGCGCCATGCTGGCCAAACTCAAACCTTAGCCGCGATGCCCGGCCGAGGGCGGCCGGGGGATTGATGCCGCCGCGCCAGAGACGAGGCGGCTACGGGAGACAAGATGCGGGTATTACATGTGTGTTCAGAGCTGTTCCCCCTGCTGAAAACCGGGGGACTGGCGGATGTGGTGGGGGCATTGCCCGGCGCGCAGATCGCCGCGGGGATGGATGTGCGGGTGCTGTTGCCGGCGTTCCCCGACCTGAAAAAAGGCATCCCGGATGCGCAGGTGGTGCGGGAACTGGATACGTTTGGCGGTCGTGTCACGCTGCGCTACGGTCATTACAACGGCGTGGGTATTTACCTGATCGATGTTCCCCACCTGTATGAACGGGCGGGCAGCCCGTATCACGACACCTCTTTGTTTGCCTATTCGGATAATTTTCTGCGCTTCGGTCTGCTGGGTTGGATGGGGGCGGAAATGGCCAGCGGCGTCGATCCGTTCTGGCGGCCGGACATCGTGCACGCCCACGACTGGCATGCCGGTCTGGCTTGCGCTTACCTGGCGGCGAAAGGTCGACCGGCAAAATCGGTATTTACCGTCCATAATCTGGCTTATCAGGGATTATTTGATGCCCGTCACATGTCGGAGCTGCGGTTGCCGCCGGAGTACTTCAGCATGTACGGGCTGGAATTCTACGGTCAGATCTCGTACCTCAAAGCCGGGCTGTACTATGCGGATCACATCACCACCGTCAGCCCGACCTATGCGCATGAGATCACTCAGACGGAATACGGCTACGGGCTGGAGGGGTTGCTGAAGTCGCGGGAAGACGCCGGTCGTCTGTCCGGCATCCTCAACGGCGTGGATGACGAGATCTGGAACCCGGCGCACGATTCGTTGCTGACCGCCACCTATAGCCGCGATGAGCTGGCGCGCAAGGCGGATAACAAACGGCATCTGCAAACGGCGATGGGGCTTAAGGTGGATGACCGGGTGCCGGTGTTCGCCATCGTCAGCCGTCTTACCAGTCAGAAGGGGTTGGATATCGCGTTGCAGGCCGTGCCGGGTTTGCTGGAGCAGGGCGGGCAACTGGTGGTGCTGGGGGCGGGCGACGCCACCCTGCAGGAAGGTTTTTTGGCGGCGGCGGCGGAGTATCACGGCCGTGTCGGCGTTCAGATCGGTTATCACGAAGCGTTCTCGCACCGCATTATTGGCGGCGCGGATGTGATTATGGTTCCTAGTCGGTTCGAACCCTGCGGTTTGACTCAGCTGTACGGCCTGAAATACGGCACGTTACCGCTGGTCAGGCGCACCGGCGGGCTGGCGGATACAGTGGCAGATTGCTCGCTGGAAAATCTGGCCGATGGCCTGGCGAGCGGTTTTGTGTTCAGCGATTGCAATACAGCGTCGCTGTCGCGGGCGATTCGTCGGGTCTTTGTGTTGTGGTCACGCCCTTCGCTCTGGCGTTATGTACAGCGTCAGGCAATGGCAATGGATTTTAGTTGGCAGGTTGCTGCCCAGGCCTATCGTGCGCTTTATCAACGTCTGTGGTAGTACGCATCAGTGGGAATGACATATGAACTCTCCATTTATCTACAACTCACCTACGCTTAGCGTAGACGCGCTGAAACACTCCATCGCTTACAAGTTGATGTTTACCGTAGGCAAGGATCCCAGCATCGCCAGTAAACATGACTGGCTGAATGCCGCGGTGTTGGCCGTGCGGGATCGCATGGTAGAGCGCTGGCTGCGTTCCAATCGCGCGCAGTTATCGCAGGATGTCCGGCAGGTTTACTACCTGTCGATGGAATTCCTGCTGGGACGCACGCTGTCCAACGCGCTGCTGGCGATGGGCATGTTTGACGATCTGAGGGACGCGCTGGAAGCGATGGGCCTGGATCTAAACGAGCTGCTGGAAGAAGAGGACGATCCGGCGCTGGGCAACGGCGGTCTCGGACGGCTGGCGGCCTGCTTCCTTGACTCGCTCGCCACTATGGCGCTGCCGGGGCGCGGTTATGGCATCCGTTACGAGTACGGTATGTTCCGGCAGAACATCGTCGACGGCAGGCAGGCGGAGTCGCCGGATTACTGGCTGGAATACGGTAACCCGTGGGAATTCGTCCGCCACAGCACCCGTTACAAAGTGCGTTTCGGCGGTCGTATCCAGCAGGAAGGCAGTAAAACCCGCTGGCTGGAAACCGAGGAGATCATCGCCTGCGCTTATGATCAAATCATCCCCGGCTTTGATACCGACGCCACCAACACCCTGCGGCTGTGGGCGGCGCAGGCCAGTAACGAAATCAACCTCGGTAAGTTCAATCAGGGCGACTATTTCGCGGCGGTGGAGGATAAAAACCACTCCGAAAACGTGTCGCGCGTGCTGTATCCCGACGATTCCACCTATTCCGGCCGTGAGCTGCGTTTACGTCAGGAGTACTTTCTGGTCTCCGCCACGGTGCAGGATATCCTCAGTCGCCACTGGATGATGCACAAAACCTACGCCAATCTGGCGGAAAAATTCGCTATCCACCTCAACGACACCCACCCGGTGCTGGCGATTCCGGAACTGATGCGCCTGTTGATCGACGAGCATAAGTTCAAGTGGGACGCCGCCTGGGAAGTGGTCACCAAGGTGTTCTCCTACACCAACCACACCCTGATGGGTGAGGCGCTGGAGACCTGGCCGGTCGACATGATGGGCAAAATTTTGCCGCGCCATCTGCAACTGATTTTCGAAATCAACGACCGTTTTCTGGACGACGTGCAGGAACGTTTCCCGAACGACAACGATTTGCTGACGCGGGTGTCGATCGTGGATGAAACCCACGGGCGCAAAGTGCGCATGGCATGGCTGGCGGTGATCTGCAGCCATCAGGTGAACGGGGTGTCCCAGTTGCATACCGACCTGATGGTGCAGTCGCTGTTCGCCGACTTCGCCCGGCTCTATCCGGACCGTTTCTGTAATAAAACCAACGGCGTTACTCCGCGGCGCTGGCTGGCGCTGGCGAACCCGTCGCTATCGAAAGTGCTGGATGACACCATCGGCAAAACCTGGCGCACCGATCTGAGCCAACTGGCGGACCTGAAGCCGCACATTGATTTCCCGGCCTTCTTGCAGAAAGTGCGTAAGGCCAAACAGGAAAACAAAAAGCGGCTGGCGATCTACATCGCCCAGCATCTGGATGTGGTGGTGGATCCCAGCGCGTTGTTTGATGTGCAGATCAAGCGTATTCATGAGTACAAACGTCAGCTGCTCAACGTATTGCACCTGATTACGCTTTATAACCGCATCAAGGATGACCCGAATCTGGATCGCGTACCGCGCGTCGCCATCTTTGCCGGCAAGGCGGCATCCGCCTACTACATGGCCAAGCACATCATTCACCTGATCAACGATGTGGCCAGCGTGGTGAACAATGACCCGGAGGTGAAAGACAAACTGAAGATCGTTTTCATCCCCAACTACGGCGTCAGCCTGGCGCAAATCATCATTCCGGCGGCCGACCTGTCGGAACAGATTTCGCTGGCGGGCACCGAGGCTTCCGGCACCAGCAATATGAAGTTTGCCCTGAACGGCGCGCTGACCATCGGCACGCTGGACGGCGCCAACGTCGAAATGCGTGAACGGGTGGGTGAAGAGAATATCTTCATTTTCGGCAACACCACGGAACAGGTGGAAGAACTGCGGCGTAACGGTTACAACCCGCGTGAATTCTACAATCAGGACGAGGAGTTGCACCGGGTGCTGACGCAGATCGCCACCGGCGTGTTCAGCCCGGATGAACCGGGCCGCTATGCCGACCTGTTCGATTCGCTGGTCAATTTCGGCGATCACTACCAGTTGCTGGCGGATTACCGCAGTTATGTGGATAGCCACGACAAGGTGGACGATGTCTACCGCGACGAGGACGAATGGACGCGCCGTACCCTGCACAACATCGCCAACATGGGCTATTTCTCCGCCGATCGCACCATTCAGGAATACGCCGACGACATCTGGCATATCAAGCCGATACGGTTGTAGCTCGATTGGATGGTGTAACTGGATGTGCAGTTAGGCTGTAGACAAACAGCGCTGTTGTTTTGTGATTGGCGATTTATGTCGGAGTAGTGTGAGGTTTCGTGCTTGATGACATCGGTTATTCCTTTGCGGCATCATCGCCCGCACGACAAGGAGAGACTTGTATCTTGCTCATGTCGTGATTAGCTATCACGACATGAAACAGAGTGAGCTTCGAAGGAGAGCCAGGGCTATAAACCTTGTGGTTGAGTTTAAGCCCTCTGTTTCACCTTTCACGCCAGCATTAACATTGAACGGTTACCCAGAGCACTGACTCTGAATGTACAAGCGGAACGGGCGTGATGGCTTCAGTGAAAGGGGACATCATTATGTATTACGTTGGTATTGATATCAGTAAGCGTTTTGTCGATGTGTGTTTGTTAGCTGATGGCATGAAAGGTAAACGGAAGACGAAAACGTTACCCAATGGCCCCAACGCCGTTCAGGCTTTGGCTGAATGGCTAACGCGACAAAAATGTGACCCGGGTCAGGCCCATATCATCATGGAAGCCACGGGGGTTTATCACGAACACCTCGCTTATGGTCTTCATCAGTCAGGCATTGCCGTATCCGTGATAAACCCTCATCGGTTGCGTGAATTCGCCAGGGGAATGGGGATACTCACGAAGACGGATAAAGTGGATGCCTATGTGCTGGCCTGTTATGGCGGTTTGCGCCAACCGGAGGGCTGGAGCCCGCCTTCGCCAGAAATAAGGAAACTCAAGGCATTACTCCAGCACAGGGATAGTCTGCTGAGTGATAAACAACGCATAGAAAATCGGCTGAGCACGTTAGCATCCACACAGGCCCCGGAAGAGGTTGTGGCGTCGCTGGACTCGATGGTGCGGCATGTAAAGAGTGAACTGGAACGTATTGAGCGACTGATAGAAGACCACATAGACAAGCATCCTGGACTAAAAAACGACCTGAAGCTCCTGAAATCGATTGATGGTGTTGGCGACCAAATCGGCTGGAATATGTTAGCCACCATCCGGAGCGGTCACTTCAGGAGCGCGGAGCAGGTGGCGGCGTATCTGGGGGTTATCCCGGTAGAGCGTCGCTCAGGCACCTCGGTACGAGGCAGAGCCAGGTTGTCGAAAATAGGGCCGCCCGCGATGCGGGCAAAGCTGTATATGGGAGCCATAGCCGCCATCAGTCACAATCGTCATGTAAAAGCGCAATACGAGCGACTTTTGCTGAAAGGCAAGGCGAAGATGTTGGCGGTAGGCGCGGCGATGAGGAAACTGGTCCATCTGTGTTATGGCGTGCTGCATACGCAGCAGCGCTATGACAAGAATTATGGGGTGGTAGTCAGTTGAAATACTTGACTGGCAACACGGTTACTCAAACGCCACCTCTCCTTGACCTCTGGCTGAGGGCTAAATTATGAACCCTGACGGGTTCACCCTTGCGGGCCAGCGCAAGCGCTGTTCCATTTTGCGTTGCAAAATGGTGTGCCGCTTCGCGGTGCCTTCGGCAATCGTCTTCGCAGTTCGGGCCGCCCGTGACGTGCTCCCAGCACGACACGGGCTTTCACCGCGTCCATGCGGCTCACCCGGCGAAGCCGCTAGCCTCAGCACAGTTTTTGACGCCGAAAACGCCTTCGTTTTGTATCGAGTGAGGTCAATAGAAACGGCTTCCATAAGGAAGCCGTTTTTCTTTGGGATTAACCGGCCTTGGCTAACTGACTGCGGTAGTTTGCCAGCCATTCACTAATACGCTGCTGTTGGGCGTCATCCAGCCACATGCCCAGTTTGGTGCGGCGCCAGATAGCGTCTTCCAGCGACACCACCCATTCGTGCTCCACCAGATAACGCAGCTCGGCTTCGTACAGGGTATGGCCGAAATGCTCACCCAGATCGCTCAACGCCTGCGCGTTGCCGAGTATTTTCTCGCTCTGGGTGCCGTAGGTGCGGCTGTAGCGACGCGCCAGCGCTTCCGGCAGATTGTAGCGGCGGCGCAGCAGGGCGGCGTAGTCTTCGCGGCTGCCGCTGATATCGCCGCCGGGCAGAATGGCGCGGTTGGTCCACGCCTGGCCCGCCTGCGGGTAGTATTTCGCCAGCTTGTCCATGGCGTGTTCCGCCAGCTTCCGGTAGGTGGTCAGCTTGCCGCCGAACACCGACAGCAGCGGCGCCTTACCGCTTTCATCCGCCACTGACAGCGTGTAATCGCGGGTGATGGCCTGCGGTGAATCCGACTCGTCGTCGCACAACGGACGCACGCCCGAGTAGCTCCAGACGATGTCGTCGCGCGTCAGCTGTTTTTTGAAGTGGTCGTTGTATACGTCCAGCAGGTAACGAATTTCGTTGTCGTCAATCTTCACCTGATGCGGATCGCCGTGGTACTCCACATCGGTAGTGCCGATGATGGAAAACTCATCCTGCCACGGGATCACAAACACGATGCGGTGGTCTTTATTCTGCAGAATGTAGGCCTGCTCTTCCTGATGTACGCGCGGAACGACGATATGGCTGCCTTTGATCAGTCGGATGCCGTACGGCGACGGCAGCGCCAGACCATCGTCAAAGAACTGGCGTACCCACGGGCCGGTTGCGTTGACCAGGCCTTTCGCCTGCCAGCGATGCGTCTCGCCGCTCAGCGCGTCTTCGGCTTCCACCACCCACAGGCCGTTTTCTCGGCGGGCGCGGGTGACGGTCATGCGCGTTTTCACCTCGCCGCCGCGGCGTACGACTTCCTGCGCGTTCAGCACCACCAGACGGGCGTCGTCCACCCAGCAGTCGGAATATTCGAAACCGCGCGTCAGTTCCGGTTTCAGCACCGATTCACGGCCGAATCGCAGCCCGTGGCTGGACGGCAGGCTGACGCGTTTGCCCAGATGGTCGTACATGAACAGACCGGCGCGAATCATCCAGGCCGGACGCAGGTGCGGCTGGTGCGGCAGGCGAAAACGCATCGGGAAAATGATGTGCGGCGCCATTTTCAGCAGCACTTCGCGTTCGGACAGCGCTTCCCCCACCAGCCGGAATTCATAGTGTTCCAGATAGCGCAGGCCGCCATGAATCAGCTTTGAGCTGGCGGAGGAGGTGGCGCAGGCCAGATCCTGTGCTTCCAGCAACAGAACGGACAGTCCGCGCCCGGCGGCATCCGCCGCGATGCCGGTACCGTTAATGCCTCCGCCGATCACGATCAGATCTTTGGTTTCCACGTTTTCTCCTCCGCCACGTCAAAAGCCGTCATATTCGTTAAAAGCTATAATGTCGTTAAAAGCAATAATGTTCGTTTTCGCTCACGATATTAATCGAAAACAAACATGTTAGCCAAGCGTTAACCAATTAAAAACATTTGCGCGTGATGTAGCTAACAGTTTCGCGCCTGATTTAATTAAAGATAACCTGTTCGGCACGGGTGATCTGGGGGTTTTCCCCGCCGCGCGCGCCCGGTTGTTCGCGATATCCCTGTGGTTTATCCGGTCTATCGGCGCGATGAGTGGGTTACAATGCGCGCAATGTCATGCAAGGCATACCATTCGGTAACCACCACCCTTTATCAGGCAATATGAGGCAGGCAATGGAGCAGTTTGAGGCAATCGATATTGAGCAGGCGCATCAGCGCTGGCAGCAAGGCATTGTGCTGGTGGATATTCGCGATCCGCAGAGTTTCGGCGGCGCCCACGTGCCTGGCTCGACCCACCTGACCAACGAAACCCTGTCGGATTTTGTGCGCGGCGCCGATTTCGAACAGCCGGTGATGGTGATGTGCTATCACGGCATCAGCAGCCGTAACGCGGCGAATTACCTGATAAGCCTGGGTTTTGAGGCCGTATATAGCGTGGATGGCGGTTTCGACGCCTGGCAAACGCGCTTTCCGCAGGATGTGGCAGCGGGATGACGGTGAACCGGTGTGGCGCGCGAGGCGCCACACCGGCTTGATTACCGGACTTCAATCGGTTTTTTGACGAACAAGCCGTAGCTCAACGCCCCTAGCATCAGCAAACCCGCGCCCAGAAAGAAAACATTGGTGAACATCCCGGTGGCGTCCAGAATCACCCCGGTAATAATGGGCGCGCTGGCTGCCCCGAGAAAACCGCCGAAGTTCTGAATGGCGCCAAGTGACGCCACCTGCTCTTTGGGAGCAATGTCGGTCGCCAGTGTCCAGATGACGCCGGAAGGCAACTGCGAGCAGAAATATCCCAGCGATAACAGCAGAATGGACATCGAGGTGTTGCTGACGAAAGGAATCGGCGCAACAAAGCAGGCCGCCAATGCTGCTCCCAGTACGATAGGGATCTTACGGGCGGTGATGGTGTTGACGCCGCGGCGAATCAGCCGATCGGAGATAGCACCGCCACACAGCACGCCGAGAATGCCGGCGAGGAACGGAATGGAGGCAATCCAGCCGGTCTGTTTCAACGTGAAGCCGAGGGATTTTTCCAGATAGCCCGGCAGCCAGGTCAGATACACCCAGATGGTAAACATGATGGAGAAATTACCCAGAATCATGAACCAGGTGGTTTTATGCCGAAACAGCGCGCCCCAGCCTGGCTGGCTTTTGGCCGCCTCATCGCCGGACGCCGCCGCCGCTGTTGTTCCGGCATGAATGTCGCGCTCTTCGGCCGCGGTCGGTTCGCGGTAGAACTTCAGCCAGACCAGCAGCAGCGGTATGCCCGCCAGGCCGATGGCGATAAACATGCCGCGCCAGCCCAGCGTCAGCAACAGTACGGTCAGAATCGGCGGCGCCACGGCGTTGGCGATCTGCGAGCCGGTATTGATGATGGCGGTCGGCAGGCCGCGTTCGCGGGCGGAAAACCAGCGGTGGGTGATTTTAATGCCCGAGGTAAAAAAGGGCGACTCGGCGATACCCAGCAACATGCGCAATCCATAGAACATGGAATAGCCGTTGATGAATCCGGCCAGCACGGTAAAGGTTGACCACAACCCCACTGCGCCGGAAAACATTTTTTTCGGCCCCAGTTTGTCCACCAGCCAGCCGGCCGGCAGGTTGGCGAGCGCATAAGGCCACAGGAAGGCGGAAAGCAGCATGCCCATCTGGGTGGCGCTGAAACCGAACTCTTTAGCGATGGTGGTATTGGCGATACTCAAGTTGGCGCGGTCAAGGTAATTGATGATCGCCGCCATTAACAGAATGAAAATGATTCCCCAGCGTAAGCGGGTAATCGGCGAGGTGGTTATAACCGTATTATCTTGTAAGGTAGAGGTGGCGTTTTTCATAATAATCAGCAATCCGTAAATAAACTGATGTGAATTTTAATCACCGCTTTGCGAATAAAAGACGGGCCTCGGCTTTGACAGCATGGCCGGTGCAGATCTTCCGGAAAGAAAACGGCAAACATGCCTGGTGTTAATGAAATAAAGCTTTCGTTTTGAGTATTGCGATAAAAGACAATATCGTGGTGCTCGCTTTTGTCTTCAATCACAGTATTGCTGCGGCTGCCGCGTGCGACGCCGATGGTTTCTTCCCCCTGTAATAAATATTGGATATCGACAAAATTAAAATGTGATTCCGCCAGCCGTTCCTCGGCAGGTTCTGTGGTGAACTCTTGTAATAAGCAGAACATTTTTCCGGGAATAATGTCGTATTTCCCCGTCGCCATCACGGCAAAGTCGGTCGTGGAAATATAATCGATGGCCTGATGAATAATCGGATGTGTTGCGTATTTCTCCCGACTCCAGTCTTGTTGATCGCAAATAATCATAGCGGGTTATTCCTGGTGAATGACAAGAGCATGCCATTAAGCCGGCAGGTGGAAATAAAGGCGTTATTTCCACTCGCCGGACAATACGCCTGACGGCGGTGACGTTATCGTTACTGAATTTTTTTCTGGTAGTGTTCCGTTCCCTGACGAATCTGATCCAGGATCACCGTCAAGGCCCAGAATTTCTCCAGCACATTGTCCCCGGTCACCCGGCAGTGATCGTGTTCAAAGGTGCCGAGGCGCTGATGGTAGATCTTGGCGTTTTTGGGGTAGCCCAGCGTTTCGGTGACCGCCGCCAGCGACAGAAAGGTCGCCAGCTCCTGCGCCAGTTCCGGCTGCTGCCGGCTTTGCGAATACAGCCACTGATACAATTCCGGGTGGAAGTTGGTGAACACGCCGCTAAAGCCTTTGGAGCCGGCGCGCATCGCCGGAAAAGCGATGGCGGCGTTGGCGTTGATGATATTCAGCGGCGTGCCGGCGGTGAGTTTTACCCGGCGTTCTACCGTTGGCAGGTCGCAACTCACGTCCTTGAGCACCACAAAGCGGCCGCTGTTGGCGCAGTGCATCAGTTCTTCATCCGTCAGCAGGCGGCGATACGGCGCCGGACATTCGTATAGGCCGAGCGGCAGTGTCGCCGGCAGCGCCGCCAGCAACGTGTCCAGCGTACTGAAGAATGTCGCCGAGCCTTGGTTTTTCGGGTCCAGATGATTGGTGACCAGCACCAGCGCGTCGATGCCGGTTTCCGCCATCGCCTGCAGTTCGGCAATCTGCTCGTCGATAGCGTCGCTGATGTGGCCGGATGCGATCACCGGCACGCGTCCCGCTACGGTGTCTACGACGAAACGAGCCAGATCCACGCGCTCCTGCAGGCTGAGGAACAACATTTCGCTGGACTGGCAGACGGCGAACAGCGCGTCCACTCCTTTGTCCAGATACCAGTCAATCAGCTTCGCCAGACCGGGGTAGTCGATTTCGTTTCTGGTGTTAAACGGGGTCAGCATGACGGGAATGATGCCTTCGATGCTCTTCATTCTTTTTCTCCTTGCCCGAAAATCTGTTCGGGGTGTTTAAAAATAAGGTGTGGGTAAATCAGCGTTGCGCCAGCCGGTTCGTCACCTGCTGATGGGTTGGCATATTGGCGGCGCCTTCCCGTTCGACCGCCAGAGAGGCGAACGCATTGGCATAGGTGGCGGCCTGCGCCACGCTCTGTCCGGCGGCCACGGCGGCGGCGAATGCGCCGTTGAAGGCATCGCCGGCGCCGGTGGTATCCACGCTGACGGCGGGAAAGGCTGGAATATGCTGGAATTGCTGACCGTCAAACAGCAGGGCGCCGTTGGCGCCCATGGTGATGATCACCCGTGCGGCGCCAAGAGCGTGGATTTTCTGCGCGGCTTGTCTGGCACTGTCCAGGCTGTTGATCTCAATACCGGACAGTAATGAGGCTTCGGTTTCATTCGGGGTGATGATATCCACATAATCGAGGCAGGATAAAACATCGTCGGAATAAGGGGCCGGATTCAGGATAATTTGCGTGTCGAGCGCCCTGGCCAGCTTCATGGCGCTTAGCGTAGCCGGGAAATTATTTTCCATTTGCAGCAGCAATACGTCCGCGTCTTCCAGCTCGGGCATGATTTCGGCAATTTCTTCATCGGTCAGCGTTTTATTGGCGCCGGAATAAATGGCAATCATATTTTCGCCATTTTGCAGCGAGACATAAATAATCGCGTTGCCGGTCGGTTCCGTGTCGGACTGATATAATTTAAATGAGTGAATGGCGGATTTTGAAAGATGTTCGTAAGCAAAATGACTGAATTGATCTTTCCCGACTTTGGAAACGAAATGCACTTTCGCACCGGCCATACTGGCGGCCATTGCCTGATTGGCGCCTTTTCCTCCTGGCCCCAGTGCGCTGCCTTGCGCCAGTAAAGATTCTCCGCCTTTGGGAAAACGCGCGACCCTGGCGACAATATCCACATTAAACGAGCCAAGAATACAGACTTTACCTTTCATGGTTTTATCCTTTTTTCGTATGCTTTTATTTCTTACCTGATTTTTTATTTTCTTTAACAGGACCTCAAAATCTTTTCCGGTTTCGGTAATAAGCTGAGATTGCAGGCTGCGGCGAATAATAACGGCGCCGCCGTGGCAACGCTGAATCAGTTGTTGCCGGGCCAGGGCATTCAGATCACTGCGTATGGTTTCTCTGGTGACAGAGAAAATAGCGGCCAGATATTCCACGCTGGCGCGATCGTATTGATCCAGATATTCCAGAATCTTGTTTCTACGCTCTTCAAGAAACATACCCTTAACACCTCTTAAATGAGAGTAATGGAGCCTCCCTGGTTGAAAAGTGACCGCGATCATAGGATGTCGGACAAAACGGAAGTAAACAAAAATCCGCAGTACACCCGCCGGGCGGCAAGGGAGCCTGTCATGACGAATGCCCGAGAGATGTGAAAGCCATCACATCCAAACGGAAATAGCGGGGGTTATGAACGGTTATTGCGCTGCGCTCCGGGCGGTAAATGTTTTAGAATCGAAGACATAAATTCATTGGCGGGAAGCGTTGGGCTATTGTCATGATCCGAATTGTTGCGTTATCCAATCCGCGTCTGGCGCAGGCGTTTGTCGACTATATGCATACGCACCAGGTGCGACTGGTTGTCCGCATCAACGGCAGCGAAGTGGATATCTGGCTGCCGGATGAGAGCCAGCAGGAGCGGGTGAAACAGGAACTGGCGCGCTTTCTGCAAGAACCCTGGCATGAACGCTATCAGGCGGCCAGCTGGCAGAACGGCACTACCGACAGCGGGCTGCGTTACCCGTCGTTTTCCTACCTGCAGACGCTGCGCCAGCGCGCGGGGCCGTTGACGCTGGCCGTGCTGGTGGTCGCCATCGCCGTCTACCTGCTGATGCAGGCCTACGGCGTCGAGCGCATGATGGTGCTGCTAGCCTTTCCGGACAGCACGCAGACTCTGCAGCTCTGGCGCTGGTTCAGCCACGCGCTGCTGCATTTCTCGCTGTTGCATCTGCTGTTCAACCTGATGTGGTGGTGGTATCTCGGCGGCCCGGTGGAGCGTGTGCTCGGCACCCGGCGCTTGTGCGTCATTCTGTTATTGTCATCTGCGCTCAGCGGTTGGGTGCAGTCCTGGTTCAGCGGTGTCTATTTCGGCGGCCTGTCCGGCGTGGTGTATGCCCTGATGGGGTACGTCTGGCTGCGCGGCGAGCGTGAGCCGGATGGCTCGCTGCATCTTCAGCGTGGTTTGATGGCGTTTGCGCTGGTGTGGCTGGTGGCGGGCTATTTCGATATTTTGGGCATGTCGATCGCCAATGCGGCGCATGTCGCGGGACTGGTCATTGGCTTGCTGATGGCATGGTGGGATACACGCAACAGACACCGTTAATGCCATCATACCGTTTACCGAAATCCGAATGAGTGGCAGAAGGGCGCGCAGTGGCTACTGCATGGCCGTGCGTTGTTTTGCCTGCGAGGCGCGGTTTCTTAATTGGCCGGCATGACGGCATGCCGGTGTTTGAGGGGATCAATGTGAAGCAAACACAGCGGCACGACGCCATTATCGATTTGGTGCGTCGGCAGGGATACGTCAGTACCGAGGAGCTGGTGGAGCATTTTGCGGTCAGCCCGCAGACCATTCGCCGCGATCTGAACGATCTGGCGGAACAGAACAAGATCCATCGTCATCATGGCGGAGCGGCGTTGCCCTCCAGTTCGGTTAATACCGCCTATCACGATCGCAAAATGATGTGGTCTGATGAAAAAGCCAGGATTGCGAGGCAGGTCGCCAGCCAGATTCCGGATGGTGCTACGCTTTTTATTGATATCGGCACCACGCCGGAAGCGGTGGCCCACGCGCTGATGAACCATAAAGATTTGCGGGTGGTCACCAACAACCTGAATGTGGCGACGCTGCTGACCGCCAAAGAAGATTTTCGCCTGATTCTGGCGGGTGGCGAGGTGCGCAGCCGGGACGGCGGCATCATCGGCGAGGCCACGCTGGATTTCATCTCTCAATTCAGGCTCGATTTCGGCATTTTGGGAATCAGCGGTATTGATATGGACGGCTCGTTGCTGGAGTTTGATTACCACGAGGTACGCACCAAGCGGGCGATTATCGAAAACTCCCGCTGCGTGATGCTGGTGACGGACCATTCGAAGTTCGGCCGTAACGCTATGGTCAATTTGGGTAACATGGATTTGATCGACTATCTTTTTACCGATCAGTTACCACCGCCCAGTGTGCTGAAAATCATCGAACAACATAAGGTACAGTTGGAGTTGTGCTGATCCCGACGTGCCTTTTTCCATCACTGATAGAGGAGAGAGGCACGATGTCACCATCATTCAATCCTTCCCGGTTCGCCGCCGCCCTGCAGCGTCAGTTGCAGGCGTGCGCTCAACCGTCTTTGCAGGCGCTGTCGTTGCGTCAGTGCTGGCAACTGGTGAGCGCCGCGCTGACGGAGCAACTGGATGTGTTGACGTCTGCCGACCAGTTCCCGCCCGACGCCGCGTCTGCGGCGGCGCGGCATGTCAATTACCTGTCGATGGAGTTCCTGCCCGGCCGCCTGACCGGCAACAACCTGCTCAATCTGGGTTGGTATGACGCGGTGGCGGAGGTGCTGGCGCAACAGGGGCTGGCGCTGAGCGACGTGCTGGAGCAGGAAACCGACCCGGCGCTCGGCAACGGCGGGCTGGGACGGCTGGCGTCCTGTTATCTGGACGCGATGGCGACGGTCGGCCAGCCGGCGACAGGCTATGGTCTGCATTATCAGTACGGCTTGTTCCGCCAGCATTTTGACGCCTGCTTTCAGCGGGAAACGCCGGACGACTGGCTGCGCGACAGCTACCCCTGGGCGCGTCCGCGTCCGGAGCTGGCGGTGGAGGTCGGCTTCGGCGGCGAACTGGCGATACAGGCGGATGGCAGCGAGCGTTGGATACCGGAGCAGGTTATCGTCGGCGAGGCCACCGATATCCCGGTTATCGGCTATCGCAACGGCAGGGTACAACCGCTGCGGCTGTGGCAGGCCACGCACAGTGACCCGTTTGATCTTGAGCAGTTCAACGCCGGTCATTACCTGAAAGCCGAGCAGCAGGGCATCGCCGCCGCCAGTCTGACCAAGGTGCTTTACCCGAACGATAATCACGCGGCAGGTAAAAAACTGCGCCTGATGCAGCAGTATTTTCAGTGCGCCTGCGCCGTGGCGGACATCTTCCGGCGGCATGAGCGCGCAGGAAGGTCTCTGGAGACGTTGCCCGACTATGAAGTGGTGCAGTTGAACGATACCCATCCGACGCTGGCGATCCCCGAAACCCTGCGTCTGTTGCTGGACGAGCACGAAATGCCGTGGGAACAGGCCTGGCAGCTTACCGGGCGCCTGTTTGCCTACACCAATCATACCCTGATGCCGGAGGCGCTGGAGTGCTGGGACGAACGGCTGTTCGGCCGGCTGCTGCCGCGTCATCTGTCGATTATCAAAACGATTAATGAGCGCCTGCGCCAGCAGGTGGACGCGCGCTGGCCGGGCGATCGGCACGTCTGGGCGCGGCTGGCGGTGGTACATCGCCGTCAGGTGAGAATGGCGAACCTGTGCGTGGTGGCCTGCTTTGCGGTCAATGGGGTGGCGCAGATGCACTCTGATCTGGTGGTGCGCGACCTGTTTCCGGAATATCACCAACTGTGGCCGACGAAGTTTCACAATGTCACCAACGGCATTACGCCGCGCCGCTGGCTGAAACAGTGCAACCCGGCGCTCTCTTCGCTGATCGACGATACCCTGCGCACCGAATGGGGCAACCGGCTGACGCTGCTGGACGGGCTGGCGCCCTATGCGCAGGACAGCGCGTTCCGGGCGCGCTACCGGCGCATCAAGCAGGACAATAAAACGCAACTGACGCAATTTTTGCAGCGCGAATACGGCATCCGTATCGATCCGGCCTCGTTGTTTGATGTGCAAATCAAACGGTTGCATGAATACAAACGGCAGCATCTGAATCTGCTGCACATTTTATCGCTATATAAGCGATTGCTTGCCGACCCCGGATTGGATATCGTGCCGCGCCTTTTTCTGTTTGGCGCCAAGGCTGCGCCGGGGTACGTGCTGGCAAAAAACATTATTTACGCCATCAACTGCGTGGCGGAGCACATTAACCGGGACAAACGGGTGAATGATCGCCTGAAAGTGGTCTTTTTGCCGGATTACCGTGTTTCGCTGGCGGAGCGGATTATTCCGGCCGCCGACGTATCGGAGCAGATTTCCACGGCGGGCAAGGAGGCGTCCGGCACCGGCAACATGAAGCTGGCGCTGAACGGCGCGCTGACGGTGGGCACCCTGGACGGCGCCAATGTGGAGATGGCGCAGGAAGTGGGCGCGGAGAATCTATTCATCTTTGGGCATACCGTCGAACAAGTGAAAGCGCTGACCGCCGACGGCTATAAACCCGCTCGCTACATTGCCGCGAATCCATTGCTCAAGGAAATCCTCGCCGAACTGGCCGATGGAACGTTCAGTCACGGGGATAAAACGGCGTTCGCCCCTCTGCTGGATAGCCTGCTGAAACTGGGGGACCCCTATCTGGTGCTGGCCGATTTCGCACCTTACTGCCAGATCCAACAGCGTGTGGATGAGCTGTATCGTGAACCTGATGAATGGACGCGTCGCTGCATTCTGAATACCGCCCGCATGGGGATGTTCAGTGCCGATCGGGCAATTCATGATTATCAGAAACGCATCTGGACGATGCGTGATTAAGGAATCAATACCATGGCGTTGAAAGCAAAAAAATCTGTACCCCAACATCCGGGGATCGCTGATACCTATAAAGATGCTTACGGTAATGAACAGGCGATAGACCAGGAAACCCGCGAGAAACTGCTGCAACTGCTTGATGTGGCGGCTCCGACAGTAGCGCCGTTGCCTTCGGTGTGCGTGTTCCGTCAGGGGCAACCGCATAGGTTGCCCCTGCGCGATGAAGGCGAGTATGGCTGGACGCTCACCTATGAGAAAGGCGGCATTATCGAAGGGCGTTCGGCCGGGCAGGCGGCGCTGGCGTTGCCGGACAACCTGCCGCTCGGCTACCACCAACTTATTCTGACGCAGGGCGAACAGCAGTGGTCATGCCGGGTGATTGTGGCGCCGGCGCGGTGTTACGAGCCGGAACCGCTGACGCAGGGAAAACGCTGGTGGGGCGTCACGGTGCAGCTTTATACCCTGCGTTCGTCGGATAACTGGGGGATCGGCGATTTCGGCGACCTGAAAACGCTGGTGGAGCAGGTAGCGCGCCGGGGCGGCGCCTTTGTCGGCCTTAATCCATTGCACGCGCTTTATCCGGCCGAGCCGGAAGCCGCCAGCCCGTACAGCCCGTCATCGCGCAACTGGCTGAATATTATCTATATCGATGTGAATCAGGTGGATGATTTTCATCAGAGCGACGCCGCCTGCGAGTGGTGGAAGCAGGACGATGTTCAGCGACGGCTGACAGCCGCCCGCGCCAGCCGATGGGTGGATTACGCCGCGGTCACCAGCCTGAAACTGACGGCGCTGCGGCTGGCGTTCAACCATTTTAATCGCCGCAACGCGCTGGACCCGCGCAAAACCGCCTTCCAGCAATTTCTGAAAACCCACGATGAAAGCCTGTTGCAGCAGGCGACTTACGACGCGTTGCAGGCGTGGCGGAAGAAGCAGGGCGAGCCGGCCGCCGACTGGTTGCAGTGGCCGTGGGAATATCATGACGCGCGTAGCGACGCCTCGCTGCGATTCCGGCAGGAACACGCCGATGATGTGCAGTTTTATTGCTGGCTGCAGTGGCTGGCGCATGAACAGCTGGCGACCTGTTTTTCCCACAGCAAACAACTGGGCATGCCGATCGGTCTGTATCGCGATCTGGCTGTAGGGGTGGCGCAGGGCGGCGTGGATACCTGGGGCGATCAGCAATTGCACTGCATGTCGGTGACGCTAGGCGCGCCGCCGGACCCGCTGGGGCCGGGCGGACAGAACTGGAACCTGACGCCGATGCACCCGATTCTGCTGCGCCAGCGCGACTATCAGCCGTTTATCGATTTGCTGCGCAGCAATATGGCGCACAGCGGCGCGCTGCGTATCGACCATGTGATGGGGCTGCTGCGGCTGTGGTGGATTCTGAGCGGTAGCACCGCTACCCACGGCGCTTATGTGCTTTATCCGGTGGATGACCTGCTGGGGATCCTGGCGCTGGAAAGCCATCGCCATCGCTGCCTGGTGATCGGCGAGGATCTGGGGACGGTGCCGGAAGAGATCGTCAACAAACTGCGCGACAACAGCGTCTACTCCTATAAGGTGCTGTTTTTTGAAAAGGATCAGCACGATCGTTTTCGCGCGCCGGACGAGTATCCGCCCCGCTCAATGGCTACCATCACCACCCATGACCTGGCGACGTTACGTGGCTACTGGCAGGGCGTCGATCTGACGCTGGGCAAGGATCTCGGGTTGTATCCCACCGACGCATTGCTGCAACAGCAGCACGACGCGCGGGAAAGCGCCAAGCAGGGGCTGCTTGACGCCCTGCATGAGCAGGGACTGCTGCCGCAGCGGGTTGGGCGCAATGCATCGCTCACGACCATGAGCGCCCAGCTTAACCGCGGAGTGCAGCGTTATCTGGCCGACAGCGCCAGCGCGCTGCTGGGATTGCAGCTTGAAGACTGGCTGGACATGGCGACGCCGGTGAATGTGCCGGGCACCCATCAGGAATACCCCAACTGGCGGCGCAAGCTGAGCCGTTCGCTGGATTCCATTTTTACCGACCGCTATCTGGAACGGTTGATTCGGGATATCGATTTGCGTCGTGGCGGGCCGGTACCGTCGCGGACCAGAAAGACGGCGAAACCGGCAGATAACGAGAAGCCGGAAGAGACAAAAAAGGAAGAGACAAAAAAGAAAGCAACGAAAAAAGCCTGAGTGGCGAGTAAACGGCATCGGGAAAAACGACGGGCGACCAGATGACTGGCCGCCCGTGATAATCAAAACCGGCTCGATGGGGCCGATCGTCAGCATCGTATCCGATCAGCACTACCGATCAGCACTACCAATCAGCACTACGTCGTATCATGGCATCTGATTGGAATGACCATCCCATCAGAGCGACATCCTGTCAGAACGGCATTCTATCAACTGTCAGAACGGCATCCTATCAATAGTAGGAGTGTTCGCCGCGCTGATGCTCGGTGAGGTCACGCACCCCTTTCAGTTCCGGGAATTTCTGCAACAGCTCTTTTTCGATGCCTTCCTTCAGGGTGTAATCCACCATGGAACAGCCGTTGCAGCCGCCGCCGAACTGCAGAATGGCGTAACCTTCCTCAGTGATTTCCATCAGCGTGACGCGGCCGCCATGACCGGCCAGCTGCGGGTTGATCTGGGATTGCAGCACATACTCCACACGCTCCATCAGCGGAGCGTCGTCGCCGACTTTGCGCATCTTGGCGTTCGGCGCTTTTAACGTCAGCTGGGAGCCTAACTGGTCGGTCACGAAGTCGATTTCGGCGTCTTCCAGATACGGCGTGCTGAGTTCATCCACGTAGGCGGACAGTTTCTCGAACTTCAGCTCGGTATCGTTCGGCTCGACGGCATCGGGCGGGCAGTAGGACACCCCGCACTCGGCGTTAGGGGTACCGGGATTGATGACGAAGACACGGATCTGGGTGCCTTCCTCCTGTTTTGCCAGCAGCTTGGCAAAGTGCTCCTGAGCAGCGTCGGTAATACGAATCATAATGTTAACTCAATAGTTGACTACGCCAGTTGGTTATAATACGCCCATCCCGGCGGTTACGACAAGGTGCGGCATAGACACCACACCTGAACCTGCCGCGCGCCGGCATTGCATAATACCCGGCTGACTTCCGCCGCGGTGCTGCCGGTGGTCACCACATCGTCCAGCAACACTAACCGTTTGCCGTCGACGTCATGCCGACACTCGAACGCGCCGCGCAGGTTGCGGCGACGGGAACGTGCGCCCAACGTCTGCTGAGGAACGGTAGAACGCACGCGGACCAGCGCGGCGGGGTGATACGCGCAGCCCAACCAGCACGCCAGCAGGCGTGCGAGCAGGTCGGTCTGGTTGAAGCCGCGCCGCCAGTGACGCCGTCGGTGCAGAGGAACGGTGACGATGGCGTCAGGCCGCGGATACGCGGCGGGCAGGCTCCGGGCGGTATCCCGGCGGCGCGCCAGCCATTGCAGCAGCATCAACCGCGCCAACGCCGGCGCCAGCTCGGTGCGCCCCTGAAATTTGACGCGTTTGAGCAGCGTGCTCAGCGGCGGCCGATAATCGCTGACAAACAGCAACGACTGCCACGGCGGCGGCTGTTGCAGGCACCGTCCGCACGGCAGGACGTCGGATGCCGAAGGCAGGCCGCAGCGCGGACAGCTGGTGACCGGCAGCAGCAGGTGACGGCGGCAGTGACTGCAAATCCCGTGATGACTATGATAGAGCGGCTGCTGGCAGAGCCAGCACTGTGCCATGATCGTCAACATCGCATTTCCCTGAGTAATCAGGCATGCCGGGCGGCGTGGCCTGAACCATTCCATTTCTGACGGAGGACAACATAACTCATGGAAGCACTGCACTGGCAAACGGAAGGGGAAGGAACATGCGAACTTGTGATGCTGCATGGCTGGGGAATGAATTCGCAGGTATGGAACAACATCGTCGTGCGACTGGCCCCGCATTTCAGGCTGCATCGGGTGGACCTGCCGGGTTATGGTCAGAGTCAGGGATTTGGGGTGATGTCGCTTGCCGACATGGCGCAGCAGGTGTTGGCGCAGGCGCCGCAGCGGGCGGTGTGGCTGGGCTGGTCGCTGGGCGGGCTGGTGGCCAGTCAGGCGGCGCTGAGCGCGCCGGAACGGGTTAATGCGCTGATTACGCTGGCGTCGTCCCCGTGCTTTGAAGCGCGCGACGACTGGCCGGGCATCCGTCCGCAGGTGTTGTCCGGTTTCCAGCAAATGCTGAGCGAAGATTTCCTCGGCACCATCGAGCGCTTTCTGGCGTTGCAGACGCTGGGTACCGAAAACGCCAGAAAAGACGCCCGCTTGTTGAAAGTGGCGCTGTCCGGTCAACCGGCGCCGACTACCGAAGTGCTGAACGCCGGGTTGGATATCTTGCGCCACGCCGATCTGCGTGAACCGCTGAGTGCGCTGACCGTACCGTTCCTGCGTCTGTACGGCGCGTTGGACGGGCTGGTGCCGCGCAAGGTCGCCGCGCTGATGGACGAACGGTACCCGCACTCCACTTCCGTGGTAATACCGAAAGCCGCCCACGCGCCGTTTATTTCCCACCCGGAAGCGTTTGTGGAGCATGTGGTGAATTTTACTCAGGCAAAATGAGAATGTGACAAGGAACAATAATGTCTGAAGCAATGGTGTCTGAGTCGATTGTTGAATCTGAATGGATATTAAAAGGATTCTGGACCAGGGTAAGGTTTGCCTATCAAACAACGCACGGTGGCTGGAGCGATATCGATGTATTGGCATATGACCCTGAAGAAAAGCATTTAGTCATTTCAGAATCGAAAGTCAGGGGGCCTAAAAAAGATATTTATGCTTACACCGAACATACCAAACAAAGGTATGGCTCGATACTTGAGTATGATGCGAATCACTATTTCTCATTTTTAGACCATTTACCTTTAGTGTGTGCTGATGGTGTTATCTTTTCTAATTTTAACAAGATGGTCAAACGGTTGACGGTTCAATTAGTCTCTAACTACGTTATTGATTCGTCGCTTTTGGCAGAAGCTGAGCAAACTGTATTAGAGAAAGTGCACCGCTTATTTCCAGATACCAATATGCAGATCCATATCATGCTTGATTCGACCATCGATGTTATTTCAAGGGTGATCTCATTGGAAAGCGAAAGTACGCGGGGACGTCGATACGGTCACCCTATGCTGGATATTGCCAGGGAAATAAATCGTTATTCCCATCCCACTATTCATTATGCCGGGCAAGGTAAGGTTAAAACAGCGGCGGTGCGCGAACAGATAAACTCGGTATTAGAGAGTGTATTGAATAAGAAAACGAGCCAATAACCTTTCTGTTTCCTGATAGACGTCAGATTTTCTGAGAGACAGCTATTTTCAGGTTGTCGCCTGCTGTGCCTTTAAATACTGCACCCGGATCCTTTGGGGAAGCGGGTGCAGTGTGATCGACAGGGTCTTTATCACCGTTTCTTAAACGCCGCCGCCAGCGCGTCGCTCATGGCGCTGTTGCCTGCCGGCGTGCTGCTCTGGCGCGGGCGGGCCTTGTTCCCTGCTTGCGATGGGCGCGACGCATTATTGCCGTTGTCGCGCTCGCGTCCGCTACCGCCGCGGCGGCTGTTGCCCTCGCCCGGTTGTTCGTCCAGCCGCATGGTCAGCGCGATGCGCTTGCGTTGCAGGTCCACTTCCAGCACCTTCACCTTGACGATGTCGCCGGCTTTCACCACCTGATGCGGGTCTTCTACGAAGCGAGCCGACAGTGAGGAGATGTGCACCAGCCCGTCCTGATGTACGCCGATATCCACAAACGCGCCGAAGTTGGTGACGTTGGTGACGGCGCCTTCCAGAATCATGCCCGGCATCAGGTCGTTGAGGGTTTCCACCCCGTCGGCGAAGCTGGCGGTCTTGAATTCAGGCCGCGGGTCGCGCCCCGGTTTTTCCAGCTCTTTGATGATGTCGGTGACGGTAGGCACCCCGAAGCGATCGTCGGTAAAGCTGACCGGTTTCAGGGTGCGCAACGCGCTGGAATTGCCCATCAGGTCCTGCAGTTTCTGCTCGGTGGCGGCCAGAATGCGCTCCACCACCGGGTAGGCTTCCGGGTGGACGGTGGAGGCGTCAAGCGGGTTGTCGCCGTGGTTGATACGCAGGAAGCCGGCGCACTGCTCAAAGGCTTTCGGACCAAGGCGGCTGACTTTCAGTAGTTGGTCGCGGTTGTTGAAGCGCCCGTTTTCGTCGCGCCAGCTGACGATGTTTTGCGCCATCAGCCGGGTGAGGCCGGCCACGCGGGTCAACAGTGCTACCGACGCGGTGTTGAGGTCGACGCCGACGGCGTTCACGCAGTCTTCCACCACCGCGTCCAGTTTCTTCGCCAGTTGAGTCTGGCTGACGTCATGCTGGTACTGGCCGACGCCGATGGATTTGGGGTCGATCTTGACCAGCTCGGACAGCGGGTCCTGCAGGCGGCGGGCGATGGACACCGCGCCGCGCAGCGACACGTCCAGATCCGGGAATTCCAGCGCCGCCAGTTCGGAGGCGGAATACACCGACGCGCCCGCTTCGCTGACGATCACCTTCTGGGCTTTCACGTCTGGGAACTGTTTCTGGGTATCGAGGAAGAAACGCTCGGTTTCACGCGAGGCGGTGCCGTTGCCGATGGCGACCAGCTCCACCTGATGCTTGATGCACAGCGCTGCTACCACGGTAGCGGCTTTGGCGGTCTGACCGGTGTGCGGATAGATGGTGTCGGTCGCCACCAGTTTGCCGGTGGCGTCCACCACCGCCACTTTCACGCCGGTACGCAGGCCCGGGTCCAGCCCCATCGTCGCGCGCATGCCGGCGGGCGCCGCCATCAGCAGGTCGTGCAGGTTGCGGGCAAACACGTTGATGGCTTCATCTTCGGCTTTTTCACGCACGCTGCCCATCAGCTCGGTTTCCAGATGCAGCAGCACTTTGATGCGCCAGGTCCAGTTCACCACCGCGCGCCGCCAGCTGTCCGCCGGCGCGTTACCGAGACGCAATCCCAGATGGTCGACGATGATTTGCTCGCAGTGGCTCTCTTTCGGCGGTTCGTCAAACTGCGGATCGGCGTTAAGCGACAGTTGCAATACGCCTTCGTTACGGCCGCGGAACATCGCCAGCGCCCGGTGCGACGGCACCTGCGACAGCGGTTCGTGATGGTCGAAGTAGTCGCGGAATTTCGCGCCGTCTTCCTCTTTGCCTTCCACCACGCGGGACACCAGATGGGCGTTTTTCCACAGGTAATCACGCACCTTAGCCAGCAGCGCAGCGTCTTCGGCGAAACGCTCCATCAGAATATAGCGCGCGCCATCCAGCGCGGCCTTGACGTCGGCCACGCCGTTATCGGCATTGACGTAAGCGTCGGCCACGTGTTCCGGCGTCTGGCTCGGGTCGTTCCACAGGCTGTCCGCCAGCGGTTCCAGCCCGGCTTCGATGGCGATTTGCCCGCGCGTGCGGCGTTTGGGCTTGTAAGGCAGGTAGAGGTCTTCCAGCTCGGTCTTGCTGAGCGTGGTGTTGATCGACGCCGCCAGCGCGTCGGTCAGCTTGCCCTGTTCCTCAATGGATTTGAGGATGGTCTGGCGGCGTTCTTCCAGCTCGCGCAGGTAAGACAGACGGCTTTCCAACTGGCGCAACTGGGTATCATCCAGCCCGCCGGTGACTTCTTTACGGTAACGGGCGATAAAAGGCACCGTGTTGCCTTCATCCAGCAGTTGAATGGCCGCACTGACCTGTTCGGTTCGTGCCTGCAGTTCGCTGGCAATAATCTGGCTTAATGCATTCGTCATAGTGTTATCAGCAAGATAGTTTTATTAGCGAGATAATGAACGTTGAAAGGATAAATGACTGGGGGACAGTTATACGGATTGACGGCGCAAAATGCCAGTCAGACAAACGGAGGGTTTGCAGCGGCCCGGCCGGCGCCGGTACCGCCAGAGTATTATGCCTCGTTGCAGAACGGCGCGATGTAGCGCTGATGACGAGAGGCTTTCAACTGCTGTAAATCCACCAGCACCAGACCATCAACGCAGTTGTTGAAATCCGGGTCGACGCCGAAGTCGATAAACTGCACGCCGCCCGGCTCGCACAGCTCCGAGTACTGCTTATACAGCGTGGGAATGGAGCATCCCATGTTGCTGAGCATACTTTTGAGGCGCGTCAAATCCTGTTGATAGTCGTCGCCTTCGAATTGCCTGAGCACTTCCGGCAGCGAGGCCGGGTAGGGCCGACGCGAACGGGCCAGCGCCTGGCTGGGTGCGAAGTGCAACCGGTAGAACGCAATCAGCAGATCGCGCGCCGGCGAAGGCAAGGAACCGGACAAGGAAACCGGGCCGAACAGATAGCGGTACTCCGGGTAGCGCGCCAGATACGCGCCGATGCCCAGCCACAGGTAGTCCAGGCCGCGCTTGCCCCAGTATTTGGGCTGAATAAAGCTGCGGCCCAGCTCAATTCCGCTGGCCAGCACCGGGGCCATCTCTTCGCCGTACTGAAACAGGCTATGACTGTACAGACCGCTGATGTCTTTTTCCGCCAGCAGGCGCGCCGTCGGCGCAAACCGATAGGCGCCGACGATTTCCAGTTCGCGGTCGTCCCATAACACCAGATGCAGGTAATCGTCGTCGAAGCTGTCGAGATCGCGACGTTTGCCGGAGCCTTCGCCGACGGCGCGAAAGGCGATTTCGCGCAGACGTCCCAACTCACGCAAGATAGGAACGTAATCTTCGCTGCCGCGACGATAGAGGTAGATTTTTTTACCGTCCGGCGTGGTGCCGAGTGCTTCGCAGGTTTCCAGCGCCCGTTTCAGCAGCGTGCGCTCTTCCGGCAGCGCAATCGGCTTGTCGCCGTTAAAACAGCCGGGTTTGCCTTGCCCCAGGCGGTAGACATGGCGGCGGAAGCGGGCGGCCAGATCGTTGGGCTGCCATTCGCCCTGGCTCCAGGTCGAGTAAGGGATCTGCGCGCCGATGCGAAAGCGCAGCCGGTTGCCGTGCTGGCGGAACATTTCCCGCACCAGCAACAGGGTGGACAGCGGGCGATAAATCAGCGACGACAGGTAGAACAGATTGCTGTTACGTCCGCTGATGTGAATCGGCACAATCGGCGCGCGCGCTTTGGCCGCCATGCGGATAAAGCCGTTATGCCAGTGGCCGTCCCGGATGCCTTTCAGGCTCATGCGGGAGACTTCGCCGGCGGGGAACATGATGATCGCGCCATCGCCGGCCAGATGTTCCTGAATGGCGGCGAGCTGATGACGCCGGGTGCGGTTGCTAAAGTTATCCACCGAAAAAAACAGGTTTTTCAGGGGCTCGATATAGGAAAGTAATTGGCTGGCGACGATACGCACATCCGGACGCACGCTGGCGACGGTACGTAGCAACGCCAGGCCGTCCAGCGAACCGATCGGGTGGTTGGCGACCAGTACCACCGGTCCATGACTGGGGATGTTTTCCAGATCGCCTTCCACCATTTCACAATTAAGGCTGAAGTAATCCAGAACCTGTTCCACCAAATCCAGTCCTTTGAGGTGGGGGTAACGCTGGGCAAATTGCTGGAATTCATTCTCGAACAACAGACTACGCAACAGTGAACGCTGCCAGGTCGGAGTGGAACGATGCGGAGCAAGCTCTTGTAATAGGTTATCCAGGCTAAACATAAACGGCCCTCCATAATCACCGATGCCACGGTAAGGGAGGGAAATGACATCTTTATGTCAAAGTGAGAACAAATATGTGAAGGTAAGAACCCATATGTCAAAAAAAGAATAAGAATGACTAATAGCAATGTATTTTGATATTTGGAAGCCGACATGGCGAACACGGCGAGCGTGATCGGCAAAACGCCCGCCGGTATGACGGAGCTTGAGCCGGTCAATCGATAGGGTTGCGATAGTCGATTTTATTGACGTACCAGACCTTTGGGCCGGTTGGCGTATTAACCACCGCTTCTTCATCCACCGCTTTTTTCAGCAGCGCGCGCGCCATTGGGGCGTCGATTGAGATGTAATCCTTGCGGCCGTAAATTTCATCCGGCCCGACGATCCGAAAGCGTTTCACGTCGCCGTCTTCGTTTTCCACCTCGACCCAGGCACCGAAAAACACCTTGCCGTCTTGCTGGGGGGAGTAATCCACCACGCGCACTACCTGCAGGCGTTTGCGCAGATAGCGCACCCGGCGGTCGATTTCGCGCAGCAGGCGTTTGTTGTAGAGATAATCGGCGTTTTCGCTGCGATCGCCCAGGCTGGCGGCCCAGGCTACCTTCTCCGTGATTTCCGGGCGGCGTTCCTTCCACAGATAGTTGAGTTCCTGATGCAGGGCTTCATAGCCTTCGCGCGTGATCAGATCGGTTTTCATACGCTTTTCTGAAATGTGAGGATCATAAAATCGTTATAATCGTTGGCTGTGAGATAACATAGCGGATAAATCGTCATTTGTGGCGTGATTTGCAGTGCCCGGTGATGGGAACGGCTTGATTACAACGTATTTTTATATCCTTTGTAACAATTTTGCCTAGAATATATACCAGAAACGACTGTCAGTTCATTGCCGGTTTCTGAACAATATCAGATTGTGTTTCGTAATAAAGCCAAGCGCTGGCGGCTATCACGTCTTTGGAGAAGAGAGATGCAAGAGAATTATAAAATTCTGGTTGTGGATGACGATATGCGCCTGCGTGCGTTGCTGGAACGCTATCTGACCGAACAGGGTTTTCAGGTCCGTAGCGTCGCTAACGCCGAACAGATGGATCGCCTGCTAACGCGCGAGTCCTTCCATCTGATGGTGCTGGACCTGATGTTGCCGGGGGAAGATGGCCTGTCCATCTGTCGCCGTCTGCGCAGCCAAAGTAACCCGATGCCGATCATTATGGTGACGGCGAAAGGCGAAGAAGTGGACAGGATCGTGGGTCTGGAAATCGGTGCGGACGACTACATTCCTAAACCGTTTAACCCGCGCGAACTGCTGGCTCGTATCCGTGCGGTTCTGCGCCGTCAGGCCAACGAACTGCCGGGCGCGCCGTCGCAGGAAGAAGCGATTATCGCGTTCGGCAAGTTCAAACTGAATCTGGGCACCCGCGAAATGTTCCGCGACGACGAGCCGATGCCGCTGACCAGCGGCGAGTTCGCCGTACTCAAGGCGCTGGTCAGCCATCCGCGCGAGCCGCTGTCTCGCGACAAACTGATGAACCTGGCCCGCGGCCGTGAGTACAGCGCGATGGAACGTTCGATTGATGTGCAGATTTCCCGTCTGCGCCGCATGGTAGAGGAAGACCCGGCACACCCGCGTTATATCCAGACCGTGTGGGGACTGGGCTACGTGTTTGTGCCGGACGGCAGTAAAGCATGATTCGATGGCGCTTCTCTCCGCGCAGCGCCTTCGCCCGTACGCTGTTGCTGATTGTTACTCTGCTGTTCGTCAGTCTTGTCACCACCTATCTGGTGGTGCTTAACTTCGCGATTCTGCCCAGTCTGCAGCAGTTCAACAAGGTTCTGGCCTACGAGGTCAGAATGTTGATGACCGACAAGCTGCAACTGGAAGACGGTTCCACGCTGGACGTGCCCCCCGCGTTCCGGCGTGAGATTTACCGCGAACTGGGCATCTCGCTCTACACCAACGCCGCGGCGGAGGAGAGCGGGCTGCGCTGGGCGCAACACTACAAGTTTCTGAGTCAGCAGATGGCGCAGCAACTGGGCGGGCCGACCGAAGTGCGGGTGGAAGTGAGCAAGAATACCCCGGTGGTGTGGCTGAAAACCTGGTTGTCGCCGGATATCTGGGTGCGGGTGCCGCTGACGGAAATCCATCAGGGCGACTTCTCGCCGCTGTTCCGTTATACCCTGGCGATTATGCTGCTGGTGATCGGCGGCGCCTGGCTATTTATCCGGGTGCAGAACCGACCGCTGGTGGAGCTGGAGCACGCCGCCATTCA
This sequence comes from Dickeya fangzhongdai, assembly GCF_002812485.1. Lineage (NCBI taxonomy): Bacteria > Pseudomonadati > Pseudomonadota > Gammaproteobacteria > Enterobacterales > Pectobacteriaceae > Dickeya > Dickeya fangzhongdai. The sequence continues at coordinate 4,585,232 of NZ_CP025003.1, read as the reverse complement.
GGTGGGGAAAGGCATTATTCCGCCGCCGTTGCGCGAGTACGGCGCGTCGGAAGTACGTTCGGTGACGCGCGCTTTCAATCAGATGGCGTCCGGGGTCAAGCTGCTGGCGGATGACCGCACGCTGCTGATGGCCGGCGTCAGCCACGACCTGCGCACGCCGCTGACCCGCATTCGTCTGGCGACGGAGATGATGGGTCAGGAAGATGAATACCTGGCGGAGTCGATTAATAAGGATATCGAAGAGTGCAACGCCATCATTGAGCAGTTCATCGACTATCTGCGCACCGGTCAGGAAATGCAGATGGAAGTGGCCGACCTCAACGCGATTCTGGGGGAGGTGGTGGCGTCGGAAAGCGGTTACGAGCGCGAGATCGACAGCGAACTTGCTCAGGGCGAGTTGCAAATGAAGGTCAGCCCGTTATCCATCAAGCGGGCGGTGGCGAATCTGGTGGTGAACGCGGCCCGTTACGGCAACGGCTGGATTCGCGTCAGCAGCGGCCGAGAGTTGCAGCGCGCCTGGTTCCAGGTGGAGGACGACGGCCCCGGCATCGACCCGTCGCAGCTTGCGCACCTGTTCCAGCCGTTTGTGCGCGGCGATAGCGCCCGCAGCACCAGCGGCACCGGTCTGGGGTTGGCGATTGTGCAGCGTATCATTGATGCGCACAACGGATCGCTGGATGTCGGCGCCAGTGAGCGCGGCGGGCTGCGGGTGAGAGCCTACCTGCCGTTAACCTTCCCGAATCAATCCGGCGGAACGCCGGCGCGTGATGGCAACCGGCGAGCATCGGCCCCTGTAAGCGGCAGAAAGAAATAGAAAAAGTGGCGGCGGATGCCGCCAGGAAAACGACGAAAACGGTAAAGAAAAAGGCGCGTTCATCGCGCCTTTTTGCTGTCGGTGGGTTGCCGTCGTTATTGCTTCGGCCCGGCGGAAACCAGCGCCGCACCGGCAGGAGTGTCGGTGTACTTGTCGAAATTGGTGATAAAGCGCTGTGCCAGATCGTGCGCCTTCTCCTCCCACTGCGCCGGGGAGGCGTAGGTGTCGCGCGGATCCAGAATCGCCGGATCGACGCCCGGCAGCGCGGTCGGGATCGACAGATCGAAGATCGGCAACGTCTGGGTTTCGGCGTCGTCGATGCTGCCATTGAGGATCGCGTCGATAATGCCGCGGGTGTCCTTGATGGAGATACGCTTACCGGTGCCGTTCCAGCCGGTGTTCACCAGATAGGCTTTGGCGCCCGCCGCCTGCATGCGTTTTACCAGCACTTCGGCGTACTGCGTCGGGTGCAGCGCCAGAAACGCCGCGCCAAAGCAGGCGGAGAAGGTTGGCGTCGGTTCAGTCACGCCGCGCTCGGTGCCTGCCAGTTTGGCGGTAAAGCCGGACAGGAAGTGGTACTGGGTCTGATCCGCGGTCAGTCGGGAAACCGGCGGCAGCACGCCGAAGGCATCGGCGGTCAGGAAAATCACCTTGGTGGCGTGCCCGGCTTTGGAAACCGGCTTGACGATGTTATCGATGTGATAGATCGGGTAGGACACGCGGGTGTTTTCGGTTTTTGAGCCGTCGCTGAAATCCACGCTGCCATCCGCCAGCACGGTCACGTTTTCCAGCAGCGCGTCGCGGCGGATGGCGTGATAAATATCCGGCTCCGCTGCAGCGGACAGATTGATGGTTTTCGCGTAGCAGCCGCCTTCAAAGTTGAACACGCCGTCGTCGTCCCAGCCGTGTTCGTCATCGCCGATCAACTGCCGTTTCGGGTCGGTGGACAGCGTGGTTTTGCCGGTGCCGGACAGGCCGAAGAACACCGCCACATCACCTTTTTCACCCACGTTGGCCGAGCAGTGCATGGAGGCGATGCCTTTGAGCGGCAACAGGTAGTTCATGATGGAGAACAGACCTTTCTTCATTTCGCCGCCGTACCAGGTGCCGCCGATGAGCTGGATGCGCTCAGTCAGGTTGAAGGCCACGAAGTTTTCCGAGTTCAGCCCCTGTTCCTGCCACTGCGGGTTGGTGCATTTCGCGCCGTTCATCACGATGAAATCCGGCTCGAAACCCTGCAACTCCTCATCGCTGGGACGGATAAACATGTTTTTCACGAAGTGAGCCTGCCAGGCGACTTCGGTGATGAAACGAACCTTCAGGCGCGTGTCGGCGTTGGCGCCGCAGAAAGCATCAACGACAAACACGCGTTTGCCTGATAACTGGTTGGTGACCAGCTGTTTCAGGTGTTGCCAGGTTTCCTGGCTGAGCGGATGGTTGTCGTTTTTGCCTTTGCCCTGATCGGACCACCAGACGGTGTCGCGGGTCACATCGTCGCGGACGATGTACTTATCCTTCGGGGAACGGCCGGTGAAAATGCCGGTATCAACGGCAACGGCGCCCAGCTGGGTTTCGATACCGCGTTCATAACCTTGTAGGGTAGGGGATGTTTCTTCAGTAAAAAGTAAATCGTAGCTTGGGTTGTAGACAATTTCGCGGACATCATGAATGCCATAAGCCGTCAGTGCTTCTGGCGTAATGCCTTTTATCTGCATGTTGCTACTCCTAGATCGTTATAGTCGTACTGTTAGTAAGTCTAGAAGGTGAGCTTATTTTAACCGCGATAACAATCAAAAAATTAAATAAATTCATTAATAACTTTGCTTATACATGTGAAGAAAAAGTAAGCAAACGGTTGTTGTGTAAGCGAAATGACCGGGTGAGATAACGGGCGGTTTTTTCGTAGTACCGTCGTTGTGAGTGGTACCGTCGTTGTGAGTCGTATTGTTGTTGTGAACGTTGTTGTGAAAGTAGAGAAACGGCCCGCAGGCGGGCCGCTGAAACGGGGAATCAGTGCAGGGTCGGCTCGGCGCCGGGCTGGCGAAGGTCGGCAATATCCTGCGGGCTGAACAGATAATGGCTGCCGCAGTAGTCGCAGTGCATATCGATCTGTCCGTCCTGCGCCAGAATGTCGTTGACCTCGTCCGCCGACAGGGTCATCAGCGCGTCGGCGCAGCGTTCCCGCGAGCAGTGGCATTGGAACGCTACCGGCTGCGGCTCATACAGCGTGACGTTTTCCTGATGGTATAGACGATAAAGCACCTCGTCGGCCGGCAGACCGAACAGTTCCTCGCTCTTGACGGTGGCGGTCAACTGGGCCAGGTGGTCGAAGTCTTCGCGGTTGCCGTGCTGCGCGGGCAGAACCTGCAGCAGCATCCCGGCGGCGCACTGGCGGCCATCGTGTTCGCCGGTGCGGATGAACAGGCGCGTCGGCAACTGCTCGGACTGCTGGAAATAGTTTTCCAGACAGGCGGCCACGTTGTCGCCGTCCAGCCCCACTACGCCCTGATAGCGCTCGCCCTCGGTCGGGGTAATGGTGATCACCAGATAGCCGTTGCCCACCATGTCGTGCAGCGAGCTGTCGGCGGCGATGTCGCCCTGCAGGCGGGCGACGCCGCGCATCTGCTGTTGATGATTGCCGTTGATCACCGCCAGTTTCAGCGGGCCGTCGCCCTGTAACTGCACGGTGATATCGCCGCTGAATTTCAGCGTGGCGGTCAACAGGCTGGTGGCGACCAGCATTTCACCCAGCAGGTTTTTTACCGGCGCGGGGTAGTCGTGATTGGCCAGCATCTGCTGGAAGGTGTCGCTTACTGTTACCAGTTCGCCGCGAACGGCATGATTTTCGAACAGATAACGATGCAATTGGTCATGATTGGCCATAATGTTCTCTCGTGGTGATGACGGCTTAGAGCCTGGCCCACCGGGGCTATTTTACTTGCCATTTTGGCCCTGGGCAGTGCTCGAAATCCTCACGTACTAGGTGTACGCTCCGGGTTCTCCGCGCTGTCCGTGTCCAAACTGGCTGCGCCAATAACGCCTGGTGGGCCAGGCTCTTATTCCGCGTCACTGTATTTGAATTTGATTAAATCCCGGCGCTCTTTTTTATCCGGCCGCCGGTCCGGGTGCGGCATCGACAGGGCATTGAGCTTTCTGGCCTGCGCCAGTTTTTCCCGCTTTTCAATGCTCTGCTGCGTTTCTTCATACAGCGCCTGCGCTTGCGCCGCCGTGCGCCGTTGAGCGCTGATAGCGCGGACAATCACCGTGCGTGCGTCGTTGCCCTGACGCAGCGTGATTTCGGCATCCAGCTCCACCAGCTTGCCGGGTTTGCTGCGCTGGCCGTTATAGTGCACTTTGCCGCCGTCGATCATCGCGCGCGCCAGTGAGCGGGTTTTGTAAAAACGCGCCGCCCACAGCCATTTGTCCAACCGGACCGCATTGTCATCGTCATGCTGGCTGTCTTTGCTCATGAACACTCCTGATTGCCGACGAAAACCGACTGGTGGATGCCCGGGAGCAACGCCAGATAGTCATTCATCGACGGATGCTGCCGAAAACGGTTTTCCTGCCGGCTGGTCGAGTCAGGATTACTGACGCCCAGACAATAACGGATGCCAAACGTTCTGGCGGCATCCAGTATGGGTTCGCTGTCATCCACAAACAGCGTACGCGCCGGGTTAAACCCGGTTTCCGCCTGAACGGATCGCCATAACCGCTGATCTTCTTTGGGATACCCATAAGTATGGGTGGAAAGTAATAAATCAAGGTGCCGATCGAGCCCGGTGTGGGCTATCTTGACCGACAGGCTGTGCGGATGGGCGTTGGTCAGCAAAATAGTCCGGCGGCCGCTTTCGCGCAGCGCATGCAGAAACGGCGTGGTATCGTCGCGCAGGCGGGCGCGGTGGCCGATATCGCTGGTCATTTGGTAGATATCCAGCCCCAGCCGGTCGCTCCAGTAATCAAAGCAGTACCAGTTCAGGGTATGGCGCACTGCCTGATATTCCGCCGTGATCAATTGTTGAGCCTGATCCAGGCTGATATTGCGCTGGCGGCTCAGGGATTCCGGCACCAGTTGCAGCCAAAAATAGCTGTCAAACGCCAGGTCGAGCAGCGTGCCGTCCATATCCAGCAGGACGGTATCGATCTCATTCCAGTTCAGTTCGGGATTCATGCACACTCCGGGACATACGCCCCGTTTCCGGTTGGGCCGGAGGCGGGGCAGTCGATGTTATCAGCGTAGCATAACCGCTAAACGCGGCCGATCGCACTCGTCGATTGAGGTAACCGGTCGATTATGCCGGTTACCTTATCTGAGAGCGGAGTCTGTTGACCTGGGAGCGAAGTCCATTATCCGTACATGGCGGTGGCGGCGGGCGCTTCCGGCACCAGATGGCGGGCGTAGTATTGCTGGATGTTGGCGATACGCTGCTGACTGCGGCGGCGTTTCACCAGCAGCAACACCAGATTCAGTATCAGAATGACGCTGAAGGCCAGCAACAGCAGGCAGGCGCCCAGCGAACGCCACATGGTGACCGCGTCAGGTTCGCTGTGCAGCGAAATATGGCGGGTGCCGTTGGCATCGATGCTCAGTTGAGTAATCACGCCGTTGGACTCGAACGGCGTGTGCAGCAATAGGGATGACAGACGTTGCAGTTCCTGCCATTGCTCCTGCGGCGGGAAATCGCGCAGCGGCGTGGTGGGCATCTGATGATTGACGAACTGGCGGCCTTCGTCGCTGCGAATCAGAAAACCGCCCGGCGGCGGACTGTTCAGCGAATTGGACGCCGTGATGATTTCGCGGCTATAGAACTCGTCGGTGGCGTTTTTCACCAGCGAATCCAGCGACTCGGCGCTTACCGGGCGCAGCACCACGCTCATGCCTTTCAACGCGCCGGAACGCGCACGTTTAACCAGCAGATCCCAGTTCTTGGCGTTGCCCAGATTGATCAGCGCGTTTTTGAGCCGGGTGCAATCTTCTTCTTTTTCACACAGCGCATCGGTTTTCAGCACGATATCCGAGAAATTATTCAGCAGAATCATGCCGGATTTCTGAATGGCGTCCGCCAGTTGCGAGCTGACCTGATTGTCGCTGACGGCTGGGTGCAACTGCTCGTTGACCGTCTTTTGCAGCGCGGCGGTTTTCTCGATGGTGTCCGACTCGGGCAATGGCAGAGGCGCGGCCTTGTTCCAGTAAATGGCGGCGCAATCAAATGGCGCAAACGCCGAGGCCCGGGAGGAGGTCGGATTAAGGTTGATCGGCGGCACATAGCACATGCCGCTGCCGCGGATCTGCAATTTGTCGCCGATGTGCAGCGGCATACGCTCCAGTTCTTCTACCTGAGTCACCTTGATGCTGCTTGCGCCCTGCATCCAGGCCAGACTGAGTTTCAACGGCAGATCAAGCGGCACCGAGGTCAACAACAGGATCAGGCTTAACAACGCGCCAACCGCCAGTACGGCGTTTTTGCCCCATTGCTGTAGCGGGAAGAATTTGACTTCGTTGTGTAATGACAGGTAATGACCCTGACGCACGACCTGACGGGTCAGGTAGATATCCACATCGGTTTTTCTGCCGAGATCGTAGCCGATATAAGGCTGCCAGTGAGGGGGATAGATGAGATCAATATTGCCGAGAGAGACATTGCCGATCTGGCTTTGACTGGCGTCGCTGAACAACCCCATGCATTGTGGCGTGCCGTGCAGGCAATGCACCTCGCGGAGTTCTTTCTGCGAGGGCGGGCGGAACAGCTGCCAGCATCCCCAACCGGCCATGAGGCAGGCGGCGCCAGCCAGCCAGGGCAGCATCGCCAGCGGGCTGGTCAGGCTGAACACCAGCAGCAAAAACGCCAGACTCAGCACCCCGGTTTCGCGCAGGCCGCGTGAGCGGTGCACGGCGTGTTCTTCCAGTGTTTCCCTGCGAATCGCCACCAGTTCGGTGTGCTCATGGACTTCCGGGCGAATCGACGCCTGTTCGCCAGAGATATCGGCGCCGGTGCTGGAATCCATCTCATTGACGAATTCCGTCAGCGAATGACCGTTGAGTGAAACCACCAGCGGAATCGAACGGGTTTTGATCAGCTCGATCTCATTGTTCTGGGTGATGTATTGCTCCCAGCGCGCGGGCAGGTGAATCTCCTGAGTGTCGATATAGTAGCGCCATTTGTTGGGCGCATCGGTACTCAGCCCATAGCGAGTGATGCTATGAGTAATGGGATACACCCGGTTGCCCGGCAGCAGACGAGGCAGACGCGGCGACGCGACCGGAACGGACGACGAAACCGGGCCGTCCAGATGGGACATGGCCAGATAGCGTTCGATGGCAATACGTTCCGACGCCGTCAGTTGACGATGTCCTGACGGTGTAACTGGCAAACGTTTGGCGAATAGAAGACGACGATACATTAGATAGCCAATGATCCCCCCTACCGCAATCAGACAGGCAAACAATACAGCCAATATGATGAGTATTGTGCGCATATTATCTCCAGCCAACAGCGTAAGGTTCCCTCTGTTATTTCCGGATAGTAACAAAACTACACGAACAATGTTAACCCGCGTCGCATGGTTAATGACTGAATTAACCGACTATTAGTTGTTTAACAGCGTATGTTAGCAAGCGGGAGATATTGCTGAAATGAGGAAAGTCTGAATTTTTTCTGATGAGTCATCAATAACCGGCTATGCGTACGCCATGATTTTTGTATAAAAAAAATTAATGTGTACGTGGTGTTGCTGATATGTAAAGTCACCATGATAGAGTTGCAGCAGCTGTTAATGTTAACGCACAATGTGACTCACTGAAGATTCTGTAGGAAACTGCGGCTCTACCGGTTTTTTGTTCCGTGCCGACCATTGGCCTGAACAGGGAAAGCCTGTTGATGTTTCCTTATAGAGGCCACGATGAATAATAACCTGCAAAAACCCAAAATCCTCAAGGTTGAGACCGTAGCCCGTTCCCGTCTGTTCAATGTGGAAGCCGTTGATTTGGAATTTAGCAACGGCGAGCGCCGCGTTTACGAGCGTATGCGTCCATCGGGCCGCGAAGCGGTGATGATTGTACCGGTGAGCGGCGACGAGTTGCTGTTGATTCGTGAGTACGCGGTAGGGATTGAGCAGTATGAACTGGGGTTTCCCAAGGGCTTGATAGATCCGGGTGAGACGGTGTTTGAAGCGGCTAACCGTGAACTGATGGAAGAGGCCGGGTTTGGCGCGGAACAGTTTGAATTGTTATCCACCCTGACGATGGCGCCGTCCTATTTTTCCAGCAGTATGAATGTGGTGGTGGCGAACGGCCTGTACCCGCAACGCCTGCAGGGCGACGAACCGGAACCGTTGCAACTGGTGCGTTGGCCGCTGGCGGACATGATGTCGCTGCTGAAAGAGCCGGATTTTCGCGAAGCGCGCAACGTCAGCGCGCTGTTTCTGGCGCAACAGTGGCTGGGCCGGCAATAACCGACAGCGACCTGCCAGAACGATCGATAACCAAAGAAAAAGGCGCGATAATCGCGCCTTTTTGCTATCTCAATCAGAAACGTATCTCAATCAGAAACGTATCTCAATCAGAAACGTATCTCAATCAGAAACCTATCGCCGTCGGGATCAGAACAGCTCTTCCGCCTGACCGCTGCTGGTATTGAACAGCGTGGTGCCGGCGTCATGCACTGCCCGTTCGGTCGGCTGCGTGCCATCAATGAAGTATTCCTGACGGCTGTTGGCGCCGCCATCCGACAGTTTGCCGCTGCTGCGATCGATGGTGACGGTCACGATGCCTTGCGGCGGCGGCGTTTTCTGTTCCGGTACGCCCGCCAGCGCCACCTTCATGAAGTCATCCCAGGCAGGTTCGGCACTCTTCGCGCCGCCTTCGTAACCGGAAATCTGGTCGCGAATCACGCCGGATGCCGACGTCCGGCCAAGGTCGCGGCGATGATCGTCAAAACCAATCCACACGGAAGCGACGATATTGGGGCCATAACCTGAGAACCAGGCATCCTTCGAGTTGTTGGTGGTACCGGTTTTACCGCCGATATCGCGGCGTTGCAGCACCTTGCCCGCGCGCCAGCCCGTCCCCATCCAGCCTGGTTCGCCGAACACATTACTGTTCAGCGCATCCTTGATCAGGAAAGACAGCGGCGTGCTGATGACATGCGGCGCATAAGGCTGCGTCGCCGCTTGTCTGGCGACTTCCGACGGTGTGGCCGGGTCAGCTTGCGGCGCGGCCTGCACCGGGTTTTCCTGCGAGGTCGCCACGTTTTCCATGCTGTCATCCGACAGAACGGCGGAACGTTGGGTATCCCCGTAGATCACCGGCAGATTACAGGTATCGCACACCACTTTCGGGGTGGCGCTGAATACGGTGCTACCGCTGGCGTTGTCGATTTTGGTGATGAAATAAGGGTCGACCAGATAACCGCCGTTGGTCATCACCGCGTAACCGCGCACCACCTGCAGCGGTGTAAAGGACGCCGAGCCCAGCGCCAGCGATTCGGTATGCACGATGTTCTGTTCCGGGAAGCCGAAGCGCTCCAGATAATCGGCGGCGTAATCCACGCCCATCGCGCGCATCGCGCGTACCATCACCACGTTTTTCGACTGCCCCAACCCCTGACGCAGACGGATCGGGCCGTCGTACACCGGAGGCGAGTTTTTCGGGCTCCAGTCGGAACCGGCGCCCGGATCCCAGCGCGTAATCGGGGCGTCGTTGAGAATGGTGGCCAGTGTCAGCCCTTTATCCATTGCCGCGGTATACAGGAACGGTTTGATGTTCGAACCGACCTGACGCAGCGCCTGCGTGGCGCGGTTGAACTTGCTCTGGTTGAAGTCGAAACCCCCTACCAGCGCCAGCACGGCGCCGTCTTTCGGATTGAGCGACACCAGCGCGGAGTTGACGTCCGGCACTTGCGCCAGCCACCAGTCGTTATCGACTTTACGCACCCAGATTTGCTGGCCGGCCTCCAGCACGTCCGTCACGCGCTTCGGCGTGGGGCCCTGCTGGTCATCCGAGCGGTAGGCGCGCGCCCAGCGTACCCCTGCCAGCGGCAGTTCGATTCTGTCGCCGTTGGCCATCATGGCATGGGCTTTGTCGGCGCTGGCGTCAGTCACCACCGCCGGGAACAGCGGCCCGTAAACCGGCAGCTTTTTCAAGGCCTCGACGATTTTATCCTGCGTCAGGGCCGGGGTGCCCACTTTCCACAGCACCTGCTCCGGCCCACGGTAGCCGTGGCGCATGTCGTAAGCGATGACGTTATTATGCACCGCGTCTTCCGCCGCCAACTGCAACTTGCGGGTAATGGTGGTGTAGACCTGATAACCGTCGTTATACGCATCTTCGCCGTAACGCTTCACCATTTCCTGACGAACCATTTCGGCCAGATAGGGCGCGGAGAAGGCGATTTCCGGCGCGTGATAATCCGCCACCAGCTTTTCATTGCGCGCCTGATCGTATTGCGTCTGCGTAATGTAGTTTTCGTCCAGCATACGGGACAGCACCACATTGCGGCGAGCGACGGCGCGATCGTAGGAATAAAGCGGGTTGAAGGTGGACGGCGCTTTCGGCAGACCGGCGATCATCGCCATTTGCGCCAGCGTCAACTGGTCCACCGGACGGCCGAAATAGACCTGCGCCGCCGCACCGACGCCATAGGCGCGGTAACCCAGATAGATCTTGTTCAGGTACAGCTCAAGAATTTCGTCTTTGGTCAGCGTTTGCTCGATGCGAATCGCCAGAAACACTTCCTTGATTTTACGCAACAGCGTGCGCTCGGGGCTCAGAAAGAAGTTTCGCGCCAGCTGTTGGGTAATGGTGCTCGCCCCCTGCGAGGCGTGACCGGACGTCAGGGCGATCACCGCCGCACGGATAATCCCTTGTGGGTCAACGCCATGATGTTCGAAGAAACGGCTGTCTTCCGTGGCGATAAACGCGTTCACCATCGTGGGGGGAATCTGATCCAGCTTCAGCGGGATACGACGCTTTTCGCCAAACTGGGCGATCAGCTCGCCGTCGGCGCTGTAAACCTGCATCGGCGTCTGCAGACGGACGTCTTTCAGCGTGGCGACATCAGGTAACTGCGGCTCGATATAGCGATAGAGGCCATAGAGCGAAGCGGCTCCCAGCAGAATGCAACTCACTGCAAGGATGAATAGGTACTTTACGAACTTCACCGGAGATTTTCCATTCAGTAGCAATTGAATAGTTTATAAACAGACGGGCGCTAGTATAAAGGGAAGCCAGCAAGGTGGATATACCCGTCATCTTTCAGGTTACAGATGCGTTGGCCGCCCTCTGTATACGGCCCTTCTCTGGGCCTCGCCCCGCCTGGGGGCGCTGCAAACCGGGGCCGAATCAGCCCGGCAGATTTGTCACCCTGCCGCTACCGGGTTCAGTTCCTGGGGATTCACCCGGTCGGTGGCCGCCTTATCTGTACCCCGACATCCATCGGGTATCTGTTCTGTTATGAAACGATAAGGAGATCGAACACTCATGGCTTATCCCATCTGGCAGGTTGGACTGGATATCCAGAACGGTTTTATGCGTGCTCTGGCCGTACAACGCCGCAGGCATGGCTGGCAATTGCGCCACTGGTGGCAGTTGCCGTTGCCGGGCGGAACATTAAGCGGCGGTAGTCTACATCATCCCGCCGCGCTTTGTACGGTTCTTCGTCAATGGCGGCAGGAATTGCCACGATTTGTTTCATTGCGGTTGGGATTTCCCGCCTCGCGGGTACTGCAGCAACGGCTGGTGCTGCCTGACCGCCGTTTGCGTGAGCCGCGGCGCGGCGAATATATCGGAAAGATGGCGGCAAAGGCCTTGCCGATCAGCGGCGACGATCTGGCGCTGGATTATCGCCCCGACCCGCAAACGCCGAATACGCTGCTGGTCACCGCGGCGCGCCAAACCGAATTGAACATCTGGCTGCATTGCCTGCGCGATGCCGGCTTGCAGCCCGACGCTGTGGATATTACTCCCTGCGCTTTGCGTTGCATGGCCGCCCAGGCCGGACTGGCGACCGATCGCCTGTTGCTGCACCGCTTCGACGATCACTGGCTGTGGGTTGCGCCGCTGGCGGAACCACTGGCATTCGGTACTTTTTATCCCGACGACATTTATTCAGATGGCATTTATTCAGATGACATGTCGAGCCGCTCGGATGGCGTTGCGACGTCGCCTGATGTACTGAAGTATGTAAGTACCTGCTATCAAAATAACGCTTCTCATCAGGCCTATCTCAGCGCATCTGCGCCGGAGTATCTGCAACAGCTTCCCGCCACGTTGATTCCCTGGTCCCCCCTGAGCGCGTTTGAGCGGCAGCAACCTCCGTTGCCGACGTTTCCCGCCGCCTTTGCCATTGCCGGCGGTCTGGCGATGCGCCCGGAGGATACGCCATGTTGACGGTTAATCTTCTGGCGTGGCGCCAGCGCCTGTTATATCGGCGTATGCGGCTGAGCCTGCTGGCGCTGGGTTTCTCGCTGTTTGGCATCGGTTGTACGGCGGCCGTGGTCGGTGGGTACTGGCAGCAACAACTGGCGGAACTGCGGCTGCGCCTCGATCAAACGCAGTCGCAACAGTCGCAGTATGAACAGCTCTACCGCCGGACGCGGGATGCCTGGCAGGCGCGGGAAGCGCGGCTGGCGCAGCAGGCGGCGCAGGAACGAGGACGGCGGCAGAATTTGCGCTATCAGGCGTTGCTTGAACAGTTGCCGACGCTGGTGCCCGATTCGCTCTGGCTAACGGAAATCGGCGATAGCGGCGCGCATCTCCAGATATCCGGAGTGAGTAATCACTATTCTGCTATCGTCACTCTGGCGAAGGCGATGTCGACGTTACCGCAGATAGAACACGCCAGCGTACAACAGACGCAGCGCGACACGCAGGATAGTTCGAGGCTGGTTTTCTCGTTGCGCCTGTATTGGCAGGCGTTGGCTGAGACGGGAGACAACGGATGATGGCATGGCTTTACCCCATGACTGCCCGCTGGCTGGCGACGCCGTTGTGGTTGCTGCTACTGGCGCCATCAGCGCTGGTGATGCTGGCGGCGCTGATGGTCGGCGGGGTATGGATTTCGGCAGAACGGCAGTTGCTGTTGCAACTTGAGCAGCAGCATCGGGACAGTACGCTGGTCATTGCGCAGTGGCGGGAGAACATTACCCGGATGCCAGCCTTGCACGCGCTTCAGCGCTGGCTGGCGGATCAGCCGCCCTTGGCGGCGGACTGGTCGTCGAATCGCGTAGCAGCGTGGCTGGAAGCGCCGCTACGTGATAGCGGCGTACATCTGGTGACGTGGCGTCCGGTGCAGCCGGAAGACATGAATACGACATCGCCTGCCTGGCTGCTGGCTTTTAACGCGGAGTATGCCGCGACCCTGAATTTTCTGACGCGTTTCAGGGCGCTCCCGGTGGTGCTGCGCATTGATCATCTGACGATCCGAAAAACGCCTGCCGGGCTGCGCACCGAACTGCGGCTGTCGTTGCCGCAGCCAGTGGAGACGGCGCGATGAGCGGATGGCGAGGCATCATATTGTGGCTCGCTTGGCTGTCGGGAATGACGAGGGCGGAGACGATGCGCGATCCGTTTCAGCCGCGTCTGGTCGCATCATGCGAGAACCGAACGTTACCGGATGAATGGCGGTTGAAAGGCATGGTGGGGTCGTCATCGCAGTGGGTCGGATGGCTGGCGCAGACGCCAGGCGGCTGGCTGCGAGTCCGCGATGGCGACGTTATCCCGCCCGGCGACTGGCGGATTACGCGGCTGGATAGCACTGGCGCCACGCTGCGCCCGGCAGACGAGACGGTGCATTGTGGGGCGTCAGAGGTTCATCTTGGCTCGCCCTTTCATCACAAAAAGGAATAACGCATGAAGACAGGATGTTTTCCCGGCGGGCGGTTACGTCGGTACGGCTGGCTAATCTGGCTGATGATGTTGTTTAGCGGTGTGCTAGCCGAAGCCCGCGGCGACGAGCCGGTTTCGCTGGCGTTCGATGATGTGCCGGTTCAGCGCGTCTTGCAGGCGCTGGCCGATCACCAGCAGCTTAATCTGGTGGTGGCGCCGGGCGTGACGGGCAACGTCAGCCTGAATTTGCAGCAGGTTCCCTGGCAGCAGGCGCTCGATATTATTCTGCGCATGGGTCAGTTGACGATTGAACGGCAGGACAGCGTCATGATGGTCTACCCCGACACCTATACGAAAGACCGGCAGCGGCAACAGGAGGAGCTGGCGGCCAAACAGCGTCAGCAACTGCCGTTGCAGAATCTGTCCGTTACCTTGCAGTACGCGGAAGCCGCCGACGTGGTAGCGAGTCTGCAGAGTCAGCGCGGTACTTTACTGACCGAGCGTGGCAGCGTAACGGTGGACAAACGCACCAATACGCTGTTGGTGAGGGATGTCGTTTCAGCGCTGGAGCAAATTCGTCCCTGGGTCGGGGAACTGGACAAACCGCTGGCGCAGGTGCAACTGGCGGCGCATATCGTGACCATCAGCAGTGAGCACCTTAAGGCGTTGGGCGTCAACTGGGGACTGGGCGATGCCGCGACGACGGGGCAGGCGCTGCAAATGAACAATTTCAGCGTCAGCCTGCCGGTGGAGTCGCCCGCCGTCAACGCGGGGTTTCATCTGGCGAAGTTGAACGGACGGCTGCTGGATCTGGAATTGATGGCGCTGGAACAGGAAAATGAAGTGGAGATCATCGCCAGTCCGCGCCTGTTTACCGCACATCAGCAGACGGCCAGCATCAAGCAGGGCACGGAAATTCCGTATCAGGTGTCCAGCGGCGCCAGCGGCTCAACGTCGATTGAGTTCAAAGAAGCGGTGCTGGGAATGGAAGTCACGCCCAGGATTCTGCATGGCGGGCAGATAACGCTCAATCTGTTGATTAGCCAGAATATGCCGGGACGCGCCATCAAACAGGGCGAAGGGGGCGAGATACTGGCGATCGATAAACAGGAAATCCAGACACAGGTGACGGTGCAGGATGGTGAAACCATTGTGCTGGGCGGTATTTTCCAGCAGCAGAAGAATCAGGGCGAGCGGCAGGTTCCGGGGCTGGGCGCGTTGCCGGGCATAGGGCAATGGTTCCGCAGCGGTAATCAGCAGCACACGCGTCGCGAGCTGGTCATCTTTATTACCCCAACGCTGATCCAGTCGGCCAGACGCGCTCCGGCGGCCTGAAGGCGGGCAGGCGGACGAGCAGCGCCGCCTGTCTTGTCGGTCCGCTTTGTTAAAATAGTGCCCTTCATCGTTTGACGATACCCTCGTTTTAGCATACAAGGATAGCGGCTTGAGCACGGAAGTGGTGTTACATCAGCGGTGTACACCCCAAATAATTCAAGTTGCAGGACAAAACGCTCGCGTTTTAAACAACGCAACGCGTTGGCCTTTCAGGGCCAGGCTCATTATGAGCCTGGTAACGCGGCGACGCAGTGAATCCTCGGGCGTTTACATCAGTAAGCGACAAAGGGCGTGACAACGTTGCCGTGAGCAGCGTTTAACACAGCGTGCTGCGGCCTGGAAGGGGCGAGGCCCATGTATGGGCCGCGTAATAACGCCAACGCACCTGCAACTTGAAGTATGACGGGTATAGATAAAACGCACGGTTTATCGCTGCCTGATTCGTGTGGCATTTTATTCGGTTGCCAAACTACCCTGAGTATTGAGATAATTTTTTGTCTGATTCTCGCACTATCGCTCATGAGGTTTCAGTTTAGGTTCCGCCGCAGGTTACATGGCGGGGCGGGTTATCATTAACGAATTTCTTAGTAATACCAAAAAAATGGCAGAGAAACGCAATATCTTTCTGGTTGGGCCTATGGGTGCCGGCAAAAGCACTATTGGCCGTCAGTTAGCTCAGCAGCTCAATATGGAATTCTTCGACTCCGATCAAGAAATTGAGCGACGTACCGGGGCTGATGTGGGCTGGGTATTTGATGTGGAAGGCGAGGAAGGCTTCCGCGATCGCGAAGAGAAAGTCATTAATGAATTGACGGAAAAGCAGGGCATTGTACTGGCAACAGGCGGCGGTTCGGTGAAATCACGCGAAACCCGCAATCGCCTGTCTGCACGCGGCGTGGTGGTGTATCTGGAAACCACCATTGAAAAACAGTTGGCCCGTACTCAACGAGATAAAAAACGTCCGTTGCTTCAGGTTGAAACCCCACCACGCGAAGTGCTGGAGGCATTGGCGAAAGAGCGTAATCCGCTGTATGAAGAAATCGCCGATGTCACGATTCGCACCGATGAACAAAGCGCCAAGGTCGTTGCCAACCAGATCATCAGCATGCTGGAAAGCAACTGATTTTGTGTAATCTCCTGCACACCGCAGGTTTCTGACAGATCAATGGAACGCGCATGGAAAGAGTCACCGTAACCCTCGGGGAACGCAGTTACCCCATTACGATCGCCGCCGGTCTTTTCAACGATGCGGCTTCTTTTATGCCGCTGAAGGCTGGCGATCAGGCCATGCTGGTGACCAATGAGACGTTGGCGCCGCTTTATCTGGATGCGTTGCGTGATCGGTTGGAAAAAAGCGGCGTGCGGGTTGATCAGGTGATTCTGCCTGATGGCGAACAGTTCAAGTCTTTAACCGTGCTGGAGCAGGTGTTTTCCGCCTTGCTGGCCCGGCCGCATGGGCGCGACACCACGCTGGTCGCGTTGGGGGGCGGCGTTATCGGCGATCTGACCGGCTTTGCCGCCGCCTGTTATCAGCGCGGCGTTCGCTTCATTCAGGTTCCGACCACGCTGCTGGCGCAGGTCGATTCGTCCGTCGGCGGAAAAACCGCCGTCAACCATCCGCTAGGCAAAAATATGATTGGCGCGTTCTACCAGCCTGCTTCGGTGGTGGTCGATCTGGATTGCCTTAAAACGCTGCCCGCACGCGAGCTTTCCTCCGGTCTGGCTGAAGTGATCAAGTATGGCATCATCCTTGACCGCGCGTTTTTCGAATGGTTGGAAGAGCATATTGACGCTGTGCGCAGCCTGCAGGATGAACCGCTGGCTTACTGTATTCGCCGTTGTTGCGAACTGAAGGCGGAGGTGGTGGCGGCGGATGAACGTGAATCCGGACTGCGCGCCTTGCTGAATTTGGGCCACACTTATGGACATGCCATTGAAGCGGAAATGGGCTACGGCAACTGGCTGCATGGCGAAGCCGTAGCCGCGGGCATGGTCATGGCGGCCGAGGCCGCCCGCCGTCTCGGGCAGTTTAGCGCTGACGATGTCGAGCGCATCAGGGCGCTGTTGCTGCGGGCCGGATTGCCTGTCACCGGGCCGCGTGAAATGGCTCCACAAGCGTATCTGCCGCACATGATGCGGGACAAGAAGGTTCTGGCGGGGGAACTGCGTCTGGTTCTGCCCACGGCGATAGGTCAGTCGGAAGTCCGAGCGGGCGTATCGCACGAACTGGTGCTGGCATCCATTGCCGACTGCCTTCCCTGAACGCACTCCCTGACTGGCTGAATAGCCAGCAGCCGGAGTTGTGGTAGTTTACGTTTAAAATACAATGCCTTATGATTTAGACTTTCGCAGTGTCAGATGTCCGCGGAAGCTAGCCTTTCAGTTGGAGGGTATAAATGGATGAGTTCAATCCGGAAGAAGAATTGAAGCCGGATACCAGCGATCGACGCCCTGCGCGCCAGCAGAGACGAAGCAAAGGCTTCGCTGCCCCCAGTGTCTCGCTATCCAGACAACACACCATGATTGGTATCGGTATTGTGGTACTGGTGCTGCTGATCATCGGCATTGGTTCTGCTCTGCAATCTCCCAGCCAGAACAAATCTTCGGCTCCGTCGCAACCAGCAGGTTCTGACAGGAATATCGATCTGTCATCGTCCATGTCTTCCAGTCAGGAACCGGGAACACCGCCACCGGCGGCGGCGCTTCAGCCCTCTTCTCCGGCGCCAGTCGCCGCTCCGAATTCGGGCGCAGGCTCTGCGCAGACGCTGAGTGGTCAGCCTGTTTCCGGTACGCCCACGCAGGCGCCGTTGCCTTCGCAGAATAGCAACCAGCAGCGTATTGAATTGCCGGGCAATATTACCGATGCGCTGTCTCAGCCTCAGCAACAGGACCGGGTGAACGCGTTGTCTTCTGGGTTGCCGACCGAACCGGCGACCGTGCTGGCGCCGGCAACCAAAGGCGGACGTGCTCAGCCTGCGGAGAAATCTCCTGCCCATGTTCAGGCGGAAAAACAGCCTTCTCCGGCATCTCATAAAACCGCCGCCGAGGCGAAAGAGAGCGCCAAACCTGCTGCGAATGCGCATCGGGCACCCACGACGGCCGTGACGCCCGCACCGGCCAGCAAACCGGCAGCGGCGGTCAAACCGGCGACGTCAGCCGGAAGCCAGAGCGGTACGGCTATCCAGAGTGCGCCGGCCGGCCACTTTACTTTGCAACTCAGCAGCGCCTCCCGCGAGGATTCCCTCAAAGCGTATGCCCGGGAACAGCGGCTGGCGAATTACTGGGTATATGAAACGAAACGTGACGGGCGACCCTGGTATGTTCTGGTGAATGGTGTTTACGCCTCGCCGGAGGATGCCAAACGCGCCATTGCGTCCTTGCCTGCTGATGTTCAGGCGAAAAAACCATGGGTCAGGCCGATCCGTCAGGTGAAGCAGGACTTGACCAAGTAAGACCAATTGGCCCTGATGTGCTGTCTAAACAGAGTACAATCCGTGGCTCTGAACTGTGTGAGTAATTAACGACGGCATGAAGAAAAACCGCGCGTTCTTAAAATGGGCCGGTGGGAAGTATCCGCTGGTGGAAGAGATTCGCCGATATCTGCCAGCGGGAGAGCGATTAATCGAGCCTTTCGTGGGCGCGGGTTCCGTATTTCTCAATACTGACTACGACAGCTATATTCTGGCGGATATCAACAGCGATCTGATTAATCTCTATAAAATTGTCAAAACCGAAACCGATGCTTTCATCCGCGATGCCCGCGAGCTGTTTATCGATGAAGTGAATACCTCGGATGTTTTTTACCGGTTGAGAGAGGAGTTCAATCTCTGTACCGATGATTATCGTCGGGCGCTGCTGTTTCTGTATCTGAACCGTCATTGTTATAACGGTCTGTGCCGCTATAACATGCGTGGCGAGTTCAATGTGCCGTTTGGGCGCTATAAGAAACCCTATTTTCCGGAAGAAGAGCTTTACTGGTTTGCGGAAAAGGCGCAGAACGCTACGTTCGTGTGCGAGCATTATCAGCAGACGCTGACTAACGCCTCCCCGGGCTCGGTGGTGTATTGCGACCCGCCTTACGCGCCGCTGTCGGCTACGGCCAATTTTACGGCGTACCATACCAACAACTTTAATAATCGGGACCAACAGAATCTGGCGCAGCTGGCGCAGCAGTTGTCGTCGCAAAGCCAGATCCCGGTACTGATTTCCAATCACGATACAGTACTGACTCGTGAATGGTACCGTGACGCTTCGTCGTTGTATGTGGTCAAGGCGCGCCGCACCATCAGCCGCAATATTTCGGGCCGCAGTAAGGTCAATGAGTTGCTGGCGTTGTATTGTCAGGCAGCGTTCTGAGCGTGATCGGGCGCTGCGGGCGGATGGGCGCGATGTGAGGAAGTAAAAGGGTTGTTCCCCTACAGAGTGGCTGCGCAGGTGTGAGATTAATCCATAGCGCCCGGCAGCAAAATGCAGACTTGATGGTTTGGAGAAACGCATGAAACCGTTTTTAATCGCCCCGTCTATTTTGTCGGCTGACTTTGCCCGTCTTGGCGAGGACACGGCGCAGGCCCTGGCGGCCGGGGCGGATGTGGTCCACTTTGACGTGATGGACAATCACTATGTTCCCAATCTGACTATCGGTCCGCTGGTGCTGAAATCTCTGCGCAACTATGGCATCACCGCACCGGTGGATGTGCATTTGATGGTAAAACCGGTGGATCGGCTGATCCCTGATTTTGCCGAAGCCGGCGCCAGTTTCATCACGTTTCATCCCGAAGCGTCCGAACATGTCGACCGTACCCTGCAATTGATCAAGGATCATGGCTGCAAGGCCGGTCTGGTGTTTAACCCCGCCACCTCGCTGAGTTATCTTGATTACGTGATGGATAAGCTGGACATCATTCTGCTGATGTCCGTCAATCCGGGCTTTGGCGGCCAGTCTTTCATTCCGTCCACGCTGGATAAACTGCGCCAGGTACGTAAGCGGATTGATGAAAGCGGCTACGATATTCGCCTGGAAGTGGATGGCGGCGTTAAAGTCGAGAACATCGCGCAGATTGCGGCGGCCGGGGCGGACATGTTTGTCGCCGGTTCGGCGATTTTCGGCCAACCGGATTACCGGGCGGTGATTGAGCGTATGCGACAGGAACTGGAGACGGTACGTCATGACTGATTTCTCTGCGATTCGCGGGCTGGCGTTCGACCTTGACGGCACGCTGATCAACAGTGCGCCGGGGCTGGCCGAAGCGGTCGATATGACTCTGGGGGCGTTGTCACTGCCTCGCGCGGGCGAAGCGCTGGTGTCCACCTGGATTGGCAACGGCGCCGATGTGCTGGTAGAGCGCGCATTGCGCTGGGCTGGTATGGAACCGACGGCACGGCAGGTTCATGACGCCCGTTCGCTGTTCGACAAGTATTATGCCCGCACGGTGGACAGCGGTAGCCTGCTGTTTCCGGGCGTGCAGGAAACGCTGGCGCAATTGGCCGAACGCGGTTTTCGCATGGCGGTAGTCACCAATAAACCGACGCCGTTTGTCGCGCCGTTGCTGGAGATGCTGGGGATCGGCAACGACTTCTCGCTGATTCTGGGCGGTGATGACGTGACCGAGAAGAAGCCGCATCCGGCGCCGCTGTATATGGTGCTGGGCAAGCTCGGGCTGCGGGCGAACGAGTTGCTGTTCGTCGGCGATTCGCGCAATGATATTCAGGCGGCGCGGGCCGCCGGATGCCCGTGCGTCGGCATGACGTACGGTTATAACTATGGCGAGGCGATTGCCCTGAGCCACCCTGACGTGGTGCTGGATCGCTTTGCAGATTTATTGACCCTTGCCGGGTTACCCCTTTCAAACGATCAGGAAGCATGACATGAGTAAGCCCATTGTATTTAGCGGCGCACAGCCGTCAGGCGAGTTGACCATTGGTAACTACATGGGTGCGTTACGTCAGTGGGTCAACATGCAGGATGATTTTGACTGCATCTATTGCATCGTGGATCAGCATGCGATCACCGTCCGCCAGGACCCGCAGCAATTGCGCAAAGCGACGCTGGACACGCTGGCGCTCTATCTGGCCTGTGGCATCGACCCGCAGAAAAGCACGATTTTCGTTCAGTCGCATGTGCCGGAGCACGCGCAACTGGGCTGGCTGCTGAATTGCTACACCTATTTCGGCGAACTGAGCCGCATGACCCAGTTCAAGGACAAGTCCGCCCGTTATGAAGAAAACATCAACGCGGGTCTGTTCGATTACCCGGTGCTGATGGCGGCCGATATCCTGCTGTACCAGACCAATCAGGTGCCGGTCGGGGAAGACCAGAAACAGCATCTGGAACTGAGCCGTGATATCGCCCAGCGTTTCAACACTATTTACGGTGAAACGTTCCGTATTCCGGAGCCGTTCATTCCTAAATCCGGCGCGCGAGTGATGTCGCTGCTGGAGCCGACCAGGAAAATGTCCAAGTCGGATGACAACCGCAATAACGTTATCGGCCTGCTGGAAGACCCGAAATCGGTGGTGAAGAAGATCAAACGCGCGGTAACGGATTCCGACGAGCCGCCGGTGGTGCGTTACGACCTGCAAAACAAGGCCGGCGTATCCAACCTGCTGGATATCCTCTCTGGGGTGACGGGAAAATCCATTGCCGAACTGGAGCAGGAGTTCGACGGCCAGATGTATGGTCACCTGAAAGGCGCGGTGGCGGACGCCGTCTCCGGCATGCTGATCGAGTTGCAGGAGCGTTATCATCGCTTCCGCGATGATGAAGCCTTCCTGCAGCAGGTGATGCGTGACGGCGCGCAGAAAGCCAGCGCCCGCGCGCAGGAAACGCTGCGCAAGGTGTATGACGTGGTTGGATTCGTGGCTCGCCCGTAATCTGATTTTCGCCGGACCGGTTCAGACAGCGCCGTTTCCCATCAGGAACGGCGCTTTTTTTATGCCCTGATGGGCGGACACTTGTAAATAGGGCAATTGCATAATCATCGGGTGGATAATTTTCACAAATGTTATAGATTGCCTAATGACCTCACAGCAGACTTCCTCAATAATCGATAAAAATAAAACGCAATTTTATTAAATCAGCACTGTGTTTTTATTCTCTCTCCGTTCTTCTTATGGTTATAAGAGCCCGTGCTGGCAGGCGCTTCACCTTCAGGCAGGTAATCAACGTGAAAATTGAATCGATCGACGTCACCGTCTT
Organism: Dickeya fangzhongdai; assembly: GCF_002812485.1. Lineage (NCBI taxonomy): Bacteria > Pseudomonadati > Pseudomonadota > Gammaproteobacteria > Enterobacterales > Pectobacteriaceae > Dickeya > Dickeya fangzhongdai. Next base: position 4,563,065 of record NZ_CP025003.1, on the reverse strand, counting down.
CACTTATCCCACTCGTCGCGTTTCCGACAGTGCAGGACATTCTCATCCGGGCGATGAGCATCAGGCCAGTATGGCGTTGCTGACCATCACCGCCGACAGCGGTCACAAAGGCTATGCGTTCGCGCCGCCGGAAGTGATCCGCCCATACGTGGTGAACAGCTTTTTCCGCAAGGTGCTGATTGGGCAGGATCCGTTTGATCGTGAGCGGTTGTGGCAGGATCTGGTGCACTGGCAGCGCGGCAGCGCCAACCAGCTGACCGACCGCGCGCTGGCGATCGCCGAGCAGGCGCTGTGGGATCTGGCCGGGCGTGCGCTGAATCTGCCGGTGTACAAACTGCTGGGCGGCTACCGCGATAAAGTGCCGGCCTACGGCAGCACCATGTGCGGCGACGAGCTGACAGGCGGCCTGTCCACGCCGGAAGAATACGGCCAGTTTGCTGAAAAGCTGGTGAAACGCGGTTACAAGGCCATCAAACTGCACACCTGGATGCCGCCGGTGTCGTTCGCGCCCAGCCCGAAAATGGACGTCAAAGCCTGTGCGGCGGTGCGCGAGGCGGTGGGGCCGGATATCTGCCTGATGCTGGACGGCTACCACTGGTACAGCCGCAGCGAGGCGCTGTATATCGGCCGTGAACTGCAAAAACTGAACTTCACCTGGTTCGAAGAGCCGATGGAAGAGCAGAGCATGGCGTCCTACAGCTGGCTGAACAAGAATCTGGACATTGACGTCATCGGGCCGGAAAGCCTGGGCGGGAAATACTTCAGCCGCGCCGACTGGGTGAAAGAGGGCGCCTGCGACATTCTGCGCGCCGGGGTGCAGGGCGTGGGCGGGATTTCGCCGTGTCTTAAAGTGGCGCATCTGGCGGAAGCCTTCGGCATGGATTGCGAAATTCACGGCAACGGCGCGCCGAACCTGGCGGTGGTGGGGGCGATTAAAAACTGCCGCTGGTACGAACGCGGCCTGCTGCATCCGTTCCTGAACTACGACGAGCCGGCGGCCTATCTGAATACGCTGGTCGACCCGATGGACGAAGAAGGGTATGTCCATTTGTCGCAGCGTCCCGGTTTGGGCGAGGACATTAATTTTGACTGGATTGATGCCCATACGTTGAGCAAGCACTGATAAGACGTTTCAGACGTCTTCCTTTTGACGGTTTTTACCTCCCCCGGCAGCGGGAATCCGGCATCGGGGGAGCGCGATTGTCGCCATCGTGTGTCCTGTGGGGGGTTAAGAGCGCAAATAGTGCTCTTTTTATCGCCAATGGGTGGCTGGGATCGCGTAAAAAAAGGTAAATGGGTAGCGCAGAAAGGTGTGGCTATTTAAAATCGGTACGCTTTCTGTCGTTGATCCTCAAAAGGAATTCTTCATGTCAAAACGTATATTGGCAGCGGTAGTAACTGTACTCTCTCTGACCGCTTTTTCACCGGCTTTTGCCGCTACCACGTCCACCCATGTGTTGCTGACAACCTCCGCGGGCAACATTGAGCTGGCTCTGGACGACCAAAAAGCGCCGGTTTCCGTGAAAAACTTTGTTGATTATGTCAACAGCGGGTTTTACAACGGCACCATTTTCCACCGGGTAATTCCGGGATTCATGGTGCAGGGCGGCGGTTTCGGCAGCGATATGAAGCAGAAACCCACCAATCCGCCGATCAAGAATGAAGCGGACAATGGTCTGCGTAACCTGCGCGGCACCATTTCCATGGCGCGCACCAGCGAAAAAGACAGCGCCACCAGCCAGTTCTTCATCAACGTCGCGGACAACGCTTTTCTGGATCACGGCCAGCGTGATTTTGGCTACGCCGTCTTCGGTAAAGTGGTGAAAGGCATGGAAGTAGCTGACAAGATTTCTCAGGTTCAGACAGAAAATGTGGGGCCGTACCAGAACGTGCCTTCCAAACCGATTGTGATTCAGTCAGCGAAAATCATTAAGAAATAATCGTTTACTGACCTGACATGTCCTGATGAGAGGTTAACGCTGTCCCCTTGCCGTTGAACGGTAAGGGGATTTTTTATTTCAACCGGCGCTAAGCGTCCGCTTCCTATCTTTAATCAGCGCAGGCTGATAAAGACACGTCTTTAGCCATCAGGCAACGCTACCCCACCAACAAAATGTTAAATGCCAGCCACTTAGCGTGACTGGCATTCGCCGGTAAAGTTTTATTGCACTGAACGGATAAAAGCCGACGTTATTCCAGCTCTTTGGCCATTTGCTGCAGCCAGGCGTCCACACCGGTACTCGGGACTGTCAGAGTACGTTGGGTAGCCGCTGCGGTCGGGTAACCGCCCACTTCGCTCTGGCTGTTGACGAAGGTGCCGCTGCGTTTCTGGAAATCGCTGACGATGCGTTTATCCACCGCGTCGCGATCTTTCGGGCGAGCGCCGGCGTGCTGCGTCACCTGATTGACCACCGACGAGGAACTGATCGCGGTCAGCCCGGTGGGCCATACCGGCGCCGATTTCAGCAGGTTGATGCCGGTGCCGGAGGTTTGCGCCACGGCCTTGCCTGATTTGTCGAAGGCCAGGTTGTCGCTCATCCAGACATCGCCGCCGGTGGTGTTGCTGCCGACCAGCGACAGGCCGGACTTGGTGTTGGCGCCGTGATACATCACGTTACCGGCGATCGCCACTTTGGCGTTCACCGGCAGGGAGCGGCCTTCCCATTCGCTCTGCACCGCACCGACACGAATACCCCAGATGCCTGGGTTGTAGATCAGGTTGTTGACCACCACGCCGGTAGTCGCGCCCTTGAACCAGGGGTTACGCTCGTTGTTGTGGGCGTACAGGTTGCCGATGATCGCCGCGTTGGTCACGTTATCGTGGACCAGCGTGCCCATCGAGTGAATGCCTTTGGAGTGGCTGGAGTCGTACAGGCCTTCCGCAATGATGTTATTGGAGAAGGTGACGTTATGAGCCGTACCGGACTGACCATCGTAACGCGGCCCGGAAACCGACAGGTTTTCGTCGGTGCCCCAGGCAAAGCTACAGTGGTCTACCACCACGTTATAGGCGTCCGGCCCGTAGAGCGACACATCTTTCTCAAAGCCGCTCTTCTTGGCGTGACCGTTATCGCCGATGCGGAAACGGATATGTTGTATCAGTACGTCATGGGTGGAGATCATCATGCCGCCCTTGACCAGCGTGATGCCCGGCGACGGTGCAGTCTGACCGGCAATGGTGACGTAAGGTTCGGCAAGCCGGATGTCTCTATCCGATATGTCGATCACGCCGCCCACTTCAAACACGATAATGCGCGGGCCTTTGGTGGCCAGCGCTTCGCGCAGCGAGCCGGCGCCGCTGGAGGCCAGCGTAGTCACGCGGATGATTTTGCCGCCGCTGCCCGCTACCGTCTCGGTTCCGAATCCTTTCAGGTCGGGGGCGGCGGTGCTGGCGGCCTGAGCGGTCAGGACGCTGGTGCTGAACAGTAAAGCAAACAGAAGGGTATGTTTCATAATGGCTTGCTCCTTATGCCGGGTCGTGTCCTGTCTGGCATTAGTGACACGGCGAGATAAAAAAGCGGGCGAGCGAATGTCGCTCCCCCGCTCCATAGTGGCTCCGCTATCCGCCCGGGCTTGCCGGGCGGATGGGGTTCCAGACATCAGCGTGGCTGACGGGAACCGATTATTTACAAGCTGAGCTGGTCAGCTCGGCCAGGTTTTTACCGACACCAGCGTAGTTAGCCAGTTTGTCCTTCACGCACTGTGCGCTGACCGGGCTGTAGCTGTAGGTCACAGTCGGGTAAGTACCGGTGGAAGTCCAGCTATCGGCGTTGACGTAAGCTTTGGTATCCGCCGTCCAGGTGATGTTGTAGGTAGCGAAATCAGCCGGTTTGGTGATGTTGTTGTTTTTCAGCACCCAGGTGCCGAAATTGCTGCCGTCGTAGCGGGACGTCACCGGGTTCACCGCGTTTTCGAACCAGTTGCTTTCGACCAACGCCTTGCCGTTCTGACGCACGTTCAGACCAGAGCTGGTGATGTTGGTGTACAGGTTGTTGTAGGCGTGTACGTTACCGCCGCGCTGCAACGGCAGACGGGCGTTGACGTCATTGTAGATGTTGTGGTGGTAAGTGATGTTGCGTTCGGCGCTGTCAGAGGCGCTGAACCCTGCCAGACCGACTTTCTTCACGCCGTGGATGTAGTTGTAGGAAATGGTGACGTAAGTGGCGCCTTTCTTGATGTCAAAGGCGGATTCGAACGTGGTGTCGCCGTCTTTGGTGCCATCACACTCGTGGTTGGCGGCAAACAGTTCGTTGTGGTCCAGCCAGATGTTCGGCGAGTTGTCGATACGGAACATATCGCCATCCTGAGCGCCGCCCGGCAGGTAGCCGATACGCATGTTGCGTACGACTACGTCGGAGGAGTTCACGATCCAGATGCCGAAGTTGGCGGAAGAGCCGTTGGCGCCGATGATGGTGATGCCTTTGGTGAAGTCTTTGATTTCCACGCCGCGGGCGTCTTTGCTCCACTGGCCGCAGATATTGGCGGCAGCGGCGTTGATCAGCGAATCTTCGTTACCGGTATAGGTGATGACCAGCGGGTACGCGCCGCCTTTCACCTTTTTGCCTTTGGCGTCGAGTTTGGCGGCATCGATGATATCGATGATGTCCTGCATGGATGCTGCGGTTTTGCTGACGGCTCCTGTCACGTTGCCCCCGGAAGTGGTGGCATAACCGCCTGTCGCAGCCAGACTGGATTGACTAAAGGCCAGCAGCAGACCGGCGGCAATCGGGGCAATGAATGATTTCATGAGTAGTATTCCTGTTTTTGAAAAATGTGAGATGGGCATTTATCGTTCCACATGCCCTTTATAGGTTGGTGCGGCAGGGGTATCCCGGCCATGTTTCAGGTTACGAACGCGCCGACGACCCTCGCTCACCCCAGTCACTTGCTTCTGTCGCTGGGGTTTGCCGGTTGCCGTCTGCCCGCAACCCGAATATTTAGGGGATAGATAAGTAAAACCGAATCGCACGAATCAACCTGTGCTCAGTTTTAGCTCAAAAGGGGGACATTTCAATAGTTGGAACGGCGGTTCATTATTAGTGGTGATTATGTTTTTGCAAATTTTGACAGACGTCACTTTTGGCGGCCGGAGTTCTGACCACTTAGTTATAACGTTTGATAATTAAAAGATGATTAATTATCAAATTAGCGTGAAAAGCGGCATAAGGCAACGTGCATAGCCGGTAGCGTTCCGCATCGGGTTCATGGTGATAAGGTGCCATGACGGCCTGGCTGCGTATCGAAGAAGAAAAAGAGCGGGCGTGTGGCCCGCTCGGTGATGGGGCGTCAGCCGGGCTGTTTTCATGCCCGGCTTTCGCTGTCGGATTATTTACAGGCTGCGCTGGTCAGCGTCGCCAGGCCTTTGCTCACGCCGGCGTAGTTAGCCAGTTTGTCCTTCACGCACTGCGCGCTGACCGGGCTGTAGCTGTAGGCCACCGTCGGGAAAGTACCGGTGGAAGTCCAGCTATCCGCGTTGACGTAAGCCTTGGTGTCCGCCGTCCAGGTGATGCTGTAGGTAGAGAAGTCGGCCGGTTTGGTGATGTTGTTGTTTTTCAACACCCAGGTGCCGAAGTTCTTACCGTCATAGCGGGACGTCACCGGGTTCACCGCGTTTTCGAACCAGTTGCTTTCGATCAGCGCCTGACCGTTCTGGCGCACGTTCAGGCCGGAACTGGTTACGTTGCTGTACAGGTTGTTGTAAGCGTGCACCAGGCCGCCGCGCTGCAACGGCAGACGGGCGTTGACGTCGTTGTAGCGGTTATGGTGATAAGTGATGTTGCGGCCGGTGTCGCTGCTGCTGGAACCGTCCAGACCGACTTTCTTCACGCCGTGGATGTAGTTGTAGGACACGGTGACATAGTCCGAAGCCCCCTTGATATCTACCGCGGCCTCAAAGGTGGTGTCGCCGTCCGGCGTACCGTCGCATTCGTGGTTGGCGGCAAACAGTTCGTTGTGGTCGATCCAGACGTTTGGCGAATCGTCAACGCGGATCATGTCGCCATCTTTGGCCCCGCCCGGCAGGTAGCCGATACGCATGTTTTGCACCACCACGTCGGAGGATTTCTTAATCCAGATACCGAAGTTGGCGGAAGAGCCGTTGGCGCCGATGATGGTGATGCCTTTAGTGAATTCTTTGATTTCCACACCGCGGGCGTCTTTGCTCCACTGGCCGCAGATATTGGCGGCAGCGGCGTTGATCAGCGAATCTTCGTTACCGGTATAGGTGATGACCAGCGGGTACGCGCCGCCTTTCACCTTTTTGCCGTTAGCATCCAGACGGGCCGCGGCGATGATATCGACGATATCCTGCATCGACGTCGCCGTTTTGCTGACGGCGCCTGTCGTGTTGCCGCCTGCTGTAACGGCGTAGCCGCCGGTGTCGGTGGCGGCCAGCAACGGTTGACTGAGTGCCAGTAGCAGTCCAGCGGTAATCGGGGTAATGAGTGATTTCATAGCGTGTGTTCCTTTTCTCTAAACCATAAATATGTTGCGGGCATGTGCTATTCCCTTCGCCCGTATTGAGGGTGGAGTCGGCATGCATTGGTAAGAGAAATCAAAGTATGCCGGCAGCCAGACTCATTTTTAGTGTAAAAATCGCACAATTCAATAATTGAAATGCCATTTCATTATCTGGATCGAAGAGATCTTTTAATAGTTTTGAGCAGGCTCACGCTAACGTGTTCCCATAATGAAAGCGGGGAATAATTGTTTAGTCATGCTCATGGTTTTGGTTTGGCATGAACTGTGAAATCGGTCACTGGCATTCTGGATGGCTCGCCGGTTGACCTTGTTGCTGACGTCTGCTTCCTCTCTCCCGCATTTCGCCGTATTTCCACGCTGAACAGCCGCGCTCGCTAACCGGGCGATTCCTTACCCTGCTTTTATCGCTGAAATGAGCAGACGGAGAGGATATGCAACCAATTGATGAATTAACAATTTTGTCCGAAGGGATGCACGATGTGGTGCGAAGGCGAATTTTGCGGACCTACACCGCGCGTATGGAGGAGCAGCGGCGACATTTCGCCGGGTTTCAGACCAACCAACAGGGAGAGTTCGACGCCGGATTGCGCCCACTGCTGGACATGAATCTGCTGAATCTGGGAGACAGCATGGAGCCCGGTGCCTATCAGGTTAACAGCAAGCGTTTTGAACGGGCGGTGCTGGATTATTACGCCCGGCTGTGGAACCTGCCGTCGCCGTACTGGGGATACCTGACCGCGATGGGGTCGACCGAAGGCAATCTGTTCGCGCTGTGGAATGCGCGCGATTTTCTGTGTGGCGCGGCTACCACGCACTGGCCGGCCATGACGCATGCGCGTTACGCGCCGGTGGTGCTGTATTCCGACCACAGCCACTATTCGCTGGCGAAAGCCTGCCGGGTATTGCAACTGGCGACGCCTGCCGAAGCCGGGCCGACGCTGGGGCGTTGCCCAATCAACGCCGGCGTGTGGCCGCGAGCGGTACCGTGCGACGACGCCGGGCGAATCGATGTGGAGAGCCTGCTGCAACTGGTGATGTTTTTTCATCGCTACCGGCGGCCGGTGATTGTCTGCCTGACCAGCGGCACCACCTTCAGCGGCTCCTGCGACGACTGGCCGCAGATTACCACGCAACTACGGCAGCGCCTGCCGCCCAATACGCCGCAGCAGCGCAGTTACTGGGTGCATGTGGATGGCGCGCTGTCGTCCAGTTATCTGCCGTTCTGGCCGGAACCGGAAGGGCGCCAACTGGCGATTGATGCGCAGGCGGCGTCGCTGCACTCCATCTGCGCCAGCCCGTACAAATGGCTGAGCATGCCGTGGCCGTGCGGCGTGGTGATGCTGTCGGCGCCGTATCGCGCGGTGGCGCTCAGCCGCCCGAATTATATCGGCAGCGGAGACTCGACCTTATCCGGTTCGCGCCCCGGCCTATCCGCGGTGGTGTTGTGGAACCAACTGTGTCGCCTCGGCGAACAGGGGCAGCGGGAGATGATCCGCCGCTGTCACGACATACAGCGCTACGCTCACCAGCAACTTCGGTACCTATTTGAACGGCTTGATCCCGGCCGGGAACGACTGTTTCTGCAACCGTTACTCAGCGGCTCGCTGATGGTGCAGTTCAGCGCGCCCAGTCCGTCCATCATCGAGCGTTTCTCGTTGTCCAGCGAACAACTGATGGTGCAGGGCAAGCCTGCGCTCTTCTGCCATCTGGTGGTGCTGCCGCATTGCCATCGGGCGCTGGTGGACAACCTGTTGTGGGCGCTGGGTCAGCCAGGCGCTTTTCCATCGGCCGGGGAGGTGTGAGATGCGGATTCTGTGGTCATGCTGCGGGCTTGTTTTGTTGCTTATGGGGTTGCCGGCGTGGTCCGCGCCGGCGGATAGCGCGGCGGATGCCCGCCCGGTGGATGTGAGTGTGAGCATTTTTATCAATAAGATCTATGGCGTGAACACGCTGGAGCAGACCTACAAGGTCGATGGCTACATCGTGGCGCAATGGACCGGAAAACCGCGCAAAACGCCGGGCGATAAGCCATTGATTGTCGAAAATAACCAGATCGAGCGATGGATCAATAACGGATTATGGGTGCCGGCGCTGGAATTCATCAACGTGGTAGGCAGCCCGGACACCGGCAATAAACGCCTGATGCTGTTTCCCGACGGGCGGGTCATTTATAACGCCCGCTTTCTCGGCTCATTCAGCAATGACATGGACTTCCGGCTGTTTCCGTTTGATCGTCAACAGTTCGTGCTGGAACTGGAGCCTTTTTCCTATAACAACCAGCAGCTGCGGTTCAGCGACATACAGGTCTACACCGAAAATATTGATAACGAAGAGATCGACGAATGGTGGATTCGGGGCAAAGCCTCTACCCACATCAGCGATATTCGTTACGACCACCTGAGCAGCGTACAGCCCAATCAGAACGAGTTCTCCCGCATTACGGTACGGATAGACGCCGTGCGCAACCCGTCGTACTACCTGTGGAGTTTTATTCTGCCGCTGGGGCTGATTATCGCTGCGTCCTGGAGCGTGTTCTGGCTGGAGTCTTTCTCCGAGCGACTGCAAACCTCGTTCACTCTGATGCTGACGGTAGTGGCCTATGCGTTTTACACCAGCAATATTCTGCCGCGCCTGCCTTACACCACGGTCATCGACCAGATGATCATCGCCGGGTATGGCAGCATTTTCGCGGCGATCCTGCTGATTATTTTCGCCCACCACCGTCAGGCGAACGGCGTGGAAGACGATCTGTTGATACACCGCTGCCGCCTGGCCTTTCCTCTCGGGTTTCTGGCGATTGGCGGCGTGTTGATTATACGGGGGATTACGCTATGAGCGCTTCACCTTCACGGGCGGCGCTGGCGGAAGCGCTGTTCGCCAGCCTGATCTTTATCGGGCTGCTGGGATTCTCTACCTACATGGTCTACCACAAGTCGATCAGTACGCTGGAACAGGAGATCAAAATCGGGTTGTTGTCGAACGTGCGGGCGGCGGCCTCCACCCTGTCCGGCGATCGGCATCAGGACATTACCGCGCGCACCGTGCGCGATGATCCGGTTTATCAGCAACTGGCGGTGCAACTGGAACGCATTCGTCAGGCATCGCAGGATGTGCGCTACATCTATACCACGGTGCTGGATCAGGACAAGGTGCGGTTTGTGGTGAACCCCAGCCCGCAGAACGACAACGATGGCGACGGCCTGCCGGACCTGCCTCCGGCGTTGATGCAGGTGTATGACAACGCGCCGTCGGAACTGGTGGACGCATTGCGGCAGCACAAAGCTGCGGTGTCGGACCAGCCGTATCGGGACGAGTGGGGCTCTTTCATCAGCGCCTACGCGCCTTTTTATGACCAGCAAGGCGAGTTTCGCGGCGTACTGGCGATGGATCTGGAGCTATCGAGCTTTTATCAGCGGCTGGAAGCGCTCAATCAGGTATTTCGCAAGGCGATCAGCACCATTCTGTTTCTCGGGCTGGTTGTCGGGCTGGCGGTGTGGTGGATGCGGCGCAGCAGCCAGCAGGTCCGGGTGCAACTGGCAAGCCGCGAACAGGCCTACAGCGCGCTGCTGCACGCCACATCGCCTTCGCAACTGGAGCGATTGTATGACTGGCCGCTGCCGCTGCTGTTCCTGCGCGGCGGCGACCATGACCGGCCGCCGGCGTATCTGGCGGCAACGGCTGCCGAACCTTGGCTGTCGGGAGGCGAGCAGGCACAGCAGGCAAGCCTGAGCGAGTGGTGGCGCAATGCGGCGCCGTCGCTGCTTCCCTGCCCGGATTCGGTGTTGGCGATTGCGTCGACTGAAGCGCTGGAGGCGCATTTTTCGCCAGACTGTTGTCACCGTTTCTGGCTGCAGAGCTTTCAACTGTGGCGGCAACTGGCGCAGCAACCGCTGACGATTGAGGTCAGCCAGAGGGAAGAGGCCTTGCTGTATTGGGTGCTGGATGTCCGGCTAACGCGGTGCGGCGAGCCGAACGGCGCTGTGACTGAGGAGCCGGACTGGTGGCGGCGTTTTCTGCGCTGGCAGGCGGAGGCGGAATCCGCGCAGGTGACGATCCGTCAGGTGACGCGCGGCCAGTTGTTGCTGAGCTGGCGAGTGCCTAAATATCCGGAGGCGCTATGATGCCGCGTTTACTACCGATACTGTTAATCGTGCAGACCTTCCTGATCCAACTGGTTTCCGGCATCAATTACGTCACCATTCCGGTGCTGATGAACCTGCAGGGCCATAATAATCTGTGGATCGGCGTGGCGATGGCCTGCGAAATCATTGGCGTGCTGCTGTTCCACCAGCGCCTAAGCCGCATCATCCAGCGGATGGGGTTGATGTGGTCGACGCTGCTGCTGGTGCTGTTGCGCGCCAGCCTGTGCGCCAGTATGGCGTGGCAACAATTTTACCCCGGCTGGCTGGTCAGCATTCTGGGATACGGTCTGTGCACCGGGATGCAGTTGATCCTGTTGCAGACCTGGCTGAATCAACTGCCGTTGCGACGGCGCGGCATCATCATGGGATTGTTTTCCGCCGCGCTGTCGCTGGGGGTGGCGCTGGGACCGGTATTGCTGCAACTGACGCAGGTCTCCATGTCGCAGCGGTTCTGGCTGACCGCGCTGCTCAGTCTGAGCGCGCTGCTGCTGGTGTGGATCGCCCACATCAATCCACTGTCGGGAACGGTGTCCGCGGTGCGTTTTCGCTTTGTCTGCCGCCATGCCCGCGCCATTCTGGTGTCCGCGCTGGTCGGCGGCGTCAGTTTCTACGGCCTGCCCAACTTCCTGACGCTGTATGGCATCAGCGACGGGCTGACGGAGGAGCGGGCGTCGTTGCTGATGACCATGTTCATGCTGGGCAGCGTCACGCTCGGGATGCTGGTCAGCCTGCTGTCGGATTGGGTAAACCGGCAGTGGATCGTGGTGTTCTGCATTTTCTGTTCGGTGGTTTGCGCGGTATTTCTGGCGCTGGCGGTGTATGCCGATTACGGCGCTACGCTGGTGCTGCTGTATATCTGGGGCGGTAGTATGGGCGGCGTTTACAGCATCGGCCTGTCGCTGATCGGCGATCGCTTTCATCCACAGCAGCAGATGTCCGCCAACATGAGCTACACCATGATGGATTCACTAGGCGGCATCGCCGGTCTGATTGGCATCGGCTTCATGATGGACCGTATGGGGCCGGAAGGCATGACGATGGTGCTGGTAGCGGTAGGTTGTGCGTTTCTCTGCTATTTGGTGTGGGAACTGGTCGAACACCAGACGCCTTTTCAATAAACGTCTCTTCTTAATGAGCCCGCACCGTACGGGCATTGCCCGCGGTGTTTCTCTTCCCGATCCCCGGCGTATTGCCGGGGACTGGTTCATCATGTCCTTATTTTCTCCGGGTTTACTGCATGTTCCCCTGCTTTTTGCCGATGTTTACCCAAGAGAGGGAGCGTGTTTCCTCTGCAAACTGACTGCGTCAAGCAATTGAGGAGGAAACCCGATGACTCTTGAAATCAGCCAGGAAAAATTAAAAAAGGTAATGACGGCGGCCAGTGCGGACGACCTCGCGCTGTTCCAGCCCGCGTTGCAGCAGGAGTGCAATGCGGCGGAGATCAACACCCCGCTACGTTTTGCGCACTTTGTCGCCCAGATCGCGCATGAAAGTAATGAACTGCGTGCGCGGGTGGAGAATTTGAACTACAGCGCCAAAGGGCTGCGTTCGGTGTTTGGGCGCTATTTCACCACCGATGAGATGGCCGCGCAGTGTGAGCGCAAACCGGAGTCGATCGCCAACATTGTTTACGCCAACCGGCTGGGCAACGGCGCGACGGAAACGGGAGATGGCTGGAAGTACCGCGGCCGGGGGTTGATTCAGCTGACGGGGCGTGACAATTACCGCACCTGCGGGAGCGCCATCGGCCAGGATTTGGTGACGAACCCGGATTTGATCAGCCAGAACCCGTCGGTGTCGGTGGCGGCGGCGATCTGGTTCTGGAAAAAGAACGGACTGAACGCGCTGGCCGATCAGGATGACGTCAATGGCATTACCCGTCGGATTAATGGCGGCCTTAATGGTCTGGCAGACCGTAAGGACTATCTGGCAAAAGCCAAGCGCGCTTTTGGTTGAGAAGCGGCCGGCGGTTCCAGTCTGGTAAGCGGGAATTCCGGGGTTGCAGGCAGCTCCGGTTTTATCAGAAACAGGCATTCGCCGCGCCGGAACGAATAATTATCCGTTTTACAAAGGAGATCGTCATTCAATAAACGTTCAGTATTTTATTTATCAGTTCTATGTAACCTACTGAGCTACATAGAACTGATAAAACTGATACTAAAGTGATACCAAAATATTTTTTAAGTAAGGCTACTATAAATTTATTAGCCTAAGATAAATGCTCAACTTGTCAGAACGTTTTTAAACAATAAAACGATGACGAGCATTTATTGAGAAATACCGTATTTGCTGTGTGAATGTTCTGCGCCAGTTCCAGAGTGAAAGAAAATATAACCGGAATGATTGCTGATAACTTGTGCGATAATCACGGTTGTTATTCTCTTGCAAACGGAATGGTATACAAACACCGGGGATTTTAAATTCCATATTCAGGAAAGAGAATGATGATGCACCCGTCGAACACTCATAATGCATTATTGAATAACCCACTTTCTGATTTACAGCAATTGGGGATAAATGGAGAAGGAATAAAAATCGGTATTATTGATGGCGCCATTGATTGCCAGCATCCGATATTAAATCATTTAAATATTGAATGCCTTTCTGTGCAGAAAAATAAAAGCACCTCACACGGTACGGCTGTGGCCAGTATTATCGGTGGAAAGGGCGTTGGCATCGCACCGGCGGCAACACTTTTGAGTATTCCCGTCTTTCATGAAGACGAGTGGGGAAATATTCATGGCTGCTCTGAGCGTACGCTGGCGAAAGCCATTCGTGATGCTCGTTTAAAGGGGTGCAATATTATCAACGTTAGCGGTGCGTCATTATCGGTTAATGGCCAGGGAACGGATGAATTACGCAAAGCTGTCGACGATTGCGAAAAAGAAGGCGTATTGGTTATCGCCGCTGTCGGTAATGAAGGCCGTAATAGTGAGTCATTACCGGCGTCGATGGATTTTGTTTTAGCCGTCGGCGCTTGTGATAAAGAGGGATTGCCCGCCTCATTTAATAATTACGGGGTGAAGCTGAGAAAGAAAATGTTGCTGGCATCTGGTGTATCAATCCCTGTTGCTACGCCGAATTATGATCTGTCTGTTGTATCTGGTAGCAGTTTTTCTGCCCCGGTGGTGTCGGCGGTCTCGGCATTAATCATGAGGGCGATGAATGTAGCAAACGATCGTCGTGCGTCAAAAATGATTCGGGACGTGCTGTTTAACACAGCCACCCCACTCGTGTTGTCAACGGCAGGTAATCGGGAGTCTGTTGTATACCGATTAAATATTCAGAAATTATTCCAGCAAATAGCACAGGAATTCTATCACCAACCACCAAAAAGGATCACCACCATGTCAACTGAAGAGAAAATGGTTGAACCCGCCGCCGTGGAGCTGCTGGTTCCCTCGATTATCGACGCCCAGCAGGACATTCAGGATATCGAGCTGGATGACGATGAGGTGCTGGCGCCTTCCAGCCTGAGCCCGGAAGCGAGCGCCCCGTCGCGCGCCGCCGGCCTGTCGTTATCGAAAATCAGCGATCCGGCAGCCAATCACTATGTCCATGCTCCGGCCCGGCGGGTTATGCCGCAATCCTCGCTGCTGGATGCGCGCACGGTCCGCGATCAGGAAAAGATCTTTGTCATCGGCCAGGTCGGCTATGACTTCGGTACCGAAGCGCGGCTGGATTATTTTACCCAGGTGATGGGAAATAAAAGCGGCTACCCGTTTGACCCGGTGCAAATGGCTGAGCACTTGAATACCGGTGATAATGCGGAACAATCCAACGCGCTTATCTGGACGCTGAAAATTGACGGCATTCCGGTTTATGCCATTAAACCGGATGCTCAGTTCGCGGTGCTGGAATATGCCCGTTTGGTGGAGTTCCTGTACGAACAGGAAACCAAAGGCGTGGAGCGCGTTTCCATCGCCGGGATTATCAGCGGCGAAACCCGTTTGTTCAACGGCCAGGTGATCCCCACCATCAGCCCGGTATTACGCGGCATGTTCAACTGGGAATCCCAGGATATTTCCAAGATGCTGATGGGGGAAAGCGCCGTCGGCACGCCGAAATCCAAGGAACTGGTCAACTTCATCAACCGCATTTATTACGAACTGCGTAACCGGGGTTACGAGTCGAATGAACGCGCCATTAACTATGCGGCCACCAACGCTTATCAGATGAAGGAAATCTTCGACGACGCTTTCGGCGAAGGGTTATTCCTGAACAAGATCGGCGCGGAACGCAGCCCGGTCAGCCGTCCGGAATCCGATTGCTGGGACGTGGTGCTGGAATTCTTCAACCCGAAAGAACGCCTCACCGCCGCACGCAAACTGTATCGCTACACCATTGACGTCAGCGATGTCATGCCGGTCACCATCGGTACGCTGCGCAGCTGGCATGCCTATTAATATCGGCCTGCCGAACCATACCGTTTTTCAGCTTTGCCGCCAGTCGGTGGCATTAACCTGGGGATATCCCCAAAACGTAATGCAAATACACTCAAGGAGAAATAACCATGAAACTTCCAACCCAAGCACAGAATGTTAATCGCGCTAACCGTGTTGCCGAAGCCAAAGCGTCCGGCGTTAACCCGGCCTTCTGGGGCCAGGCGCTGAATCTGCTGAAAAAAGCAGGCCAGGGCGCGCTGTCCGGCGTACTGAGCTAATCAGTAATGGTGCATGACCGAATGGTCATGCACCATTTATTCATAATAAAAATAAATAATTAAATGTAGTCTGGTGTTAATTGTGTTGTCAAAATCAGGGGATATTAGGTTAGGTGAATTTACATCATAACTAATTGGTATGCTTTATTGTGGTTGGTGTGCGTAAATATCAACCTGTCGTGAGTGTGGTCTGGTATTTGGAAATGAAGCCATGAAAAGGTGTATTGATTTTGATTGCAGAGGGGAATGTATGTCTAACAACGGATTTATGGTGAACACAGCAGTGATCAAAGACCTCAGGTTAAAAAAAAATTAAGTCAGGAGGAACTGTCAGAACAAAGCCTTGAATCAAAGTGTTATATCTCTATCTCTACAATAAAAAGAGCGGAGTTAGGCAAGCCGATCTCCAGACAAACGTTGTATAAATTTGCAAAATTCTTTGATGTCACCGAGGAGAACCTCGTGCTGCAGTCACATGATCCCGCATCCTGTGATTTTAATTCTGATGAGTATAAATATATCGCATTTTTGTTTGCTGATTTATATCAGATGCTGGTTCTACGTGATGCGAATAAAATCTGATTGTAGATATAGAAAATAATATTTTAATGGTTTTAAGAATGATGCCGTTTTTATCATTGTGATAAGAGTGGTTGCATAAGAATAAAGTAATGGCCTATTCAGCGATACAATAGCGCCGAATATTTATTCGGCTGATTTTAATGCCGGCAGGGAATGCATTTATTTTTATCCCGATACAACGGTGATAATGAGTAAAAAATCAGTAAAGGGATTTACATTATTTTTACCAGGGTTTGTCCAGAGAGTCTGTCGACAGAATCTACGGATTCATTTTGATTGTCGAAATAGCGGTTTGAATGAGAAGGGCGTGTTGCATAAGTCACGCCATTTCTTATGAAGGGGCGCATTTTATTACCTCAACTAATTTGACTGCAGGAAAACCAACGCACCTGCAGCTTGAAACATGACGGGGATATTGTGAAATGTGCACTGGCAGGAGTTGAATAAAGGATTTTCCCGTGAAAACAGAAAATATACTACCTGGTAAATTAAAAAGTATTCCTGCCGAAAAAATACCCCTCATGGGCTATTCGGTGGGGCGACATATCCCGGAATTTATCTTTTTGCCTTCGGTACTGCGTGACCGAATCGATCGGTTGATGTTATCCGGTAGACCCATTTTGCTTTCTGGCGAGCCGGGCGCAGACCTGTCTGAGATTACCGGCTATATTCGCGCCAGACTTCAGGCGTTGCAGGGGCGCTATGTCGAACTGAGCGGCGAGGGCGACCCAACGAAACGGCTGGAGGAGGCACTCGCCGCTATTCCCGACGATCGTCGGCTAACCTTGTGCATTCCTGGTTTTGATACGCTGACCGAACAGCAGCAGCAGAAGGCTCTGGCGTTGCTTCGGGTAGAACATGCCAGGCGGAGCGAGCTACGGCTGGTGTTCGGGCTGATTGCTGCGCCGGCGGAGAACAGCGCGTCGTCGGCGCAGCCCGCTGCTCAACTGGTGTCGGCGTTTGGCTGCCAGTCGCTGTCAGTACCGGCCCTGAAAGGCCGAACGCAGGATATCGCCGAACTGATTCATGCCGCCTGGCAGGCGTACCGTCAGTCAATCCGGCAGACATTGCATCCTGAGGTGCTGTTTCACCTGCATCATTACGACTGGCCCGGCAATGTGCGGCAACTGTGGCACAGTATCGCCCGGCTGTTGATGCTCAGCGACGACGCCGAGATCGACCTGGCGCAGGCCAGTAGTATTCTGCCGCAAATCGTGGCCCGAACGGAGCTGGCGCCGTCAGGCGAGCGGCAGCGGATTAACCGTTCATTATGCGATGCGGTGCTCAGCCGTGATCAGGACGCCCTGCAACAGTTTCACCCGTCGGTAATCAAAGCGCTGCTGTATCTGGGCGAGCATTTCCAGCAGGAAGTAACGTTGATTGAGCTGGCGGAAAATTCCCACATCAGCCCGTCGCATCTCTCCTATCTGCTCAAGCACAGCCTCCGGCTGTCGTTTAAGCAGATTTTGAATCAAACCCGCATTTTCTATGCCTGCCAGCGGCTGGAGTGCCACCCCATGAGCCGGATCACCAATCTCTACCTGGATTGCGGCTATGGCGACCTGAGTCATTTTGAGAAGATGTTCAAACGCTATACCGGCGTTACGCCCATCGAGTTCCGGAAAAAATTCAACCCGGTGGTGCTGCGTGATGAAACCGGGTGACAGCCGACGCCCTTTCTTAACGTCCCCGGTCATGGCATGGCCGGGTTTTCCCCAGGATTGGCGCACATTTATTTATTTCCTTCTCCGGCTGTTTCAGATGTGCATCTGGACAACCGTGTCTTAACTCTTCAGACTCGACATCATTCCTTCTTCATCATGCTGTGTTAGGTATGATGTCTACGACGAGCGTAACGCCATTCACCCGCTGATAGATAAAGATATGTTGCTACTTATCGACAACTACGACTCCTTTACCTACAACCTGTACCAGTATTTTTGCGAGTTGGGGGCGGAGGTGCTGGTCAGGCGTAATGATGCGCTGACTTTGGCGGACATCGAGCGGTTATCGCCGCAACGACTGGTGATTTCCCCCGGCCCTTGTACGCCGGATGAAGCCGGGATTTCGCTGGCGGCTATCCGCCATTTTGCCGGCACGCTGCCGATTTTGGGGGTGTGCCTGGGGCATCAGGCGCTGGGGCAGGCATTTGGCGCACGGGTGGTGCGCGCCCGTCAGGTGATGCACGGCAAAACCTCGCCGGTGCGGCACACCGGCCGCGGCGTGTTCGCCGGGCTGGCAAACCCGTTGACCGTCACCCGTTATCACTCGCTGATTCTGGAACAGGATTCGCTGCCTGATTGTTTTGAGGTAACCGCCTGGACCGAGAACGACGCCGGAATGGATGAGATCATGGGAGTGCGTCACCGCTCGTTGCCGCTGGAAGGCGTGCAGTTCCACCCCGAAAGCATTCTCAGCCAGCAGGGGCATCAGCTACTGAAGAATTTCCTTGATTTATAGAGGGATAGTGGGAGCAAATCCGGCTTTATACCCGTCATGCTTCACGTTGCAGGTGTGCCGGCGTTATTACCAGGCCCTTCCTATTTAGGGCATGTCGGATTAATGATTGCGTATTTTTGATTTTTTATGCATATTTAATGACTATATTTTCACTCGAAAACCACGGATATCACAACGGGGCAGCAAATGGCGACAGAGAAAGCAGCAGTAACACGGGATACTTACGATAAGGTAATTCTTCCGGTTTATGCACCCGCGCAGTTTGTGCCGGTAAAAGGCAAAGGGAGCCGTGTCTGGGATCAGCAGGGCAAGGAATATATCGATTTCTCCGGCGGCATCGCGGTGACGGCGCTGGGGCACTGCCATCCGGCGCTGGTGGCGGCGTTGAAAGAGCAGGGCGAAACCCTGTGGCACACCAGCAACGTGTTCACTAACGAACCGGCGCTGCGTTTGGCCACCAAACTGATTAATGCGACCTTTGCCGACCGCGTCTTTTTCGCCAACTCCGGCGCGGAAGCCAACGAAGCGGCATTCAAGCTGGCTCGTCATTACGCCATTACCCGCCACAGCCCGTACAAAACCAAGATCATTTCGTTTTATCAGTCGTTCCACGGTCGTACGCTGTTCACCGTTTCCGTCGGCGGCCAGCCGAAATACGCCGATGGTTTCGGCCCGAAACCGGCGGACATCGTGCACGTGCCGTTTAACGATCTGGATGCGGTAAAAGCGGTGATGGATGACCACACCTGCGCGGTGGTACTGGAACCGATTCAGGGCGAAGGCGGCATCACGCCTGCCACGCCGGCGTTTCTCAAAGGGGTTCGCGAGCTGTGCGACCAGTATCAGGCGCTGCTGGTGTTTGATGAAGTGCAGTGCGGCATGGGCCGCAGCGGCAAGCTGTTCTCTTATATGCATTACGGCATCACGCCGGACATTCTGACCACCGCCAAAGCGCTGGGCGGCGGTTTCCCGATCAGCGCGATGCTGACTACGGAAGAGATCGCGTCGGTAATGGCGGTCGGCACCCACGGCACGACTTACGGCGGCAATCCGTTGGCCTGCGCCGTGGCGGAAGCGGCGCTGGATGTGATCAATACGCCGGAAGTGTTGTCCGGAGTGGTGGATCGCCATGCGCGCTTTGTGTCCGCGCTGGAGAGTATCAACGCGCAGTACGATATTTTCGACGAAATCCGCGGCATGGGGCTGCTGCTGGGCGCGCAGCTGAAACCGGCCTGGCATGGCCGCGCCCGGGATTTCCTGGCGGCATCGGCGGATCTGGGGTTGATGGTTCTGGTGGCGGGGCCGGACGTGATTCGCTTCGTGCCGTCGCTGGTGATTACCCCGGAAGAGATCGATCAAGGCATGGCGCTGTTCGGAAAAGCAGTGGAGCGGGTGGTGAAAGGCGCGTAAGCCGCGGTTTTTCTTTCCACTAAAACGACAAGAGCGTGCCTGGGCACGCTCTTTTTGATCCGGCTGATGTTGATCCGGTGGATGATAATCAGCGGGTGCCGTACACCACGATGGTTTTACCGTGGGCGGAAATCAGGTTCTGATCTTCCAGCATTTTCAGGATACGACCGACGGTTTCGCGGGAACAGCCGACAATCTGGCCGATCTCCTGTCGGGTGATCTTGATCTGCATGCCGTCCGGGTGGGTCATGGCGTCCGGCTGCTTGGCCAGGTTGAGCAGGGTTTGCGCGATACGACCGGTAACGTCGAGGAACGCCAGGTTGCCGACTTTCTGCGAGGTCACCTGCAGGCGGCGCGCCATCTGCGAGGACAACCGCATCAGAATATCCGGGTTGACCTGAATCAGCTGGCGGAATTTTTTATAGGAAATCTCAGCGACTTCGCAGGCAGTCTTCGCCCGGACCCACGCACTGCGTTCCTGCCCATCTTCGAACAAGCCAAGTTCGCCGATAAAATCGCCCTGATTCAGATAAGAAAGAATCATTTCCTTGCCTTCTTCATCCTTGATCAGCACGGCAACCGAGCCTTTCACGATGTAGTAAAGCGTCTCTGCTTTTTCACCCTGATGAATCAGAGTGCTCTTCGATGGGTACTTGTGAATGTGGCAATGAGAAAGGAACCATTCGAGAGTCGGGTCTGTTTGCGGTTTGCCGAGAACCATTCGCTGTTATCCTCTGTTGTAATTCACTGCGCAAATCACAGGGCTCAGAGTTCCCTGTACGGCGTGATAACATAGTTATAATTCAATTCCGTCCTGGCGGAATGACGTCAGGGAATAAATATACTGAGGCTGTCTATCGGATGACGCCAGTAAGCCGGCTGCGGGTCTTGCAGAGGCTCAACATACACCGGTTTACTTCTTCGTTTGTAACACAGGTTGAGTGTAGTGTCTTGTGTTGTCTCGCTTCAGCATGATTAAGCTCTGATTATCAGGCTTTTTTGTACATAAGCGGTGTAAAATTTCAAAAATAATTGATTGAGGGCAAACTTATGCAGGCTCGGGTGAAATGGGTTGAAGGGTTAACGTTTCTTGGCGAATCCGCGTCCGGACATCAGTTGCTGATGGACGGTAACGCCGGCGATAAAGCCCCCAGCCCGATGGAAATGGTGCTGATGGCGGCAGGCGGGTGCAGCGCCATTGATGTGGTGTCTATCCTGCAGAAAGGCCGTCATGATGTGGCGGACTGCGAAGTGCGTCTGACCTCTGAACGCCGTGCGGAAGCGCCGCGCCTGTTCACCGCCATCAACCTGCACTTTATCGTTACCGGCAAGGGGCTGAACGACAAGGCGGTAGAGCGCGCGGTGTCGCTGTCGGCGGAGAAATACTGCTCCGTGGCGCTGATGCTGGAGAAGGCGGTGACGATTACCCACAGCCATGAAGTGATCGCGCTCGACTGAATTGCCTGCACGCGGCGGCTAACTTCACCGCCCGCCGCGTCGCTTAATCAATATGATTACCTTCTACTAACCGCTGCACCAGCGGCATCATGATCAACTCCATCGCCAGCCCCATTTTGCCGCCCGGCACCACCAGCGTGTTGATGTGGGAAATGAACGAACCCTGCAGCATCGCCAGCAGGTAGGGATAATCAATGTGGTCCAGCCCCTGAAAGTGGATGACCACAAAACTTTCGTCCATCGACGGAATGGCTTTGGCGGCAAACGGGTTGGAGGTGTCCACCGTCGGCACGCGCTGAAAGTTGATATGCGTGCGGGAAAACTGCGGAGTGATGTGGGTGATGTAATCTTCCATCGAACGTACGACGGAATCCATTACCGCTTCGCGGGAGTGACCGCGCTCGTTGATATCGCGCACCAGCTTTTGAATCCACTCCAGGTTGACGATCGGCACCACGCCGACCAGCAGGTCGACATGCTGCGCCACATCGTGCTGGTCGGTGACTACGCCGCCGTGCAACCCTTCGTAGAACAACAGATCGGTCGGTTCCGGCATCGGCTCCCACGGGGTGAAGGTGCCCGGCACCTGATTGTAGGGAATCGCCTCGTCGTAAGTGTGCAGGTATTTGCGGGTCTGGCCGGTGCCGCTGTGGCCGTATTCGATAAAGGAGTGTTCTAGCTGGCAGAAGTCGTTCGCTTCCGGCCCGAAATAGCTGATGTGGCGGCCCAAATCCCGCGCCTTGCGGATCGCCATATCCATTTCCGGCCGGGTGTAACGGTGATAGCTGTCGCCATCCACCAACGCGGCGCGAAGATTCAGTTGCTGGAAAATCTTGCGAAACGCCAGACTGGTGGTGGTGGTCCCCGCACCGCTGGAGCCGGTGACCGCGATAATTGGATGCTGGTGCGACATGGTGTGCAACCTCCGGTGAATGGTGCAACCTCCGGTGAATGGTGCCAACTCCGGTCAGAGATATCTGATAATTGTTAGCATGTTTATACCGCGGTGACACGCCAATTTACGTTTTTAAGCGATTGATTCAGGGCTGATACCGTTCACCGCTGCTGAGCTGACTGCGGGGCATGATATTGACGGTTTCATGCAGTTCAGACCAGACCAACACCACGTCGCCCTGCGCCAGTTGCTGGCGTACATCGGCCACTTTTTCATCCAGCGTTCGCTCCTGCTCGCCGTAGTCGGTCCCTTCGCGCAGGACGAACGATTCAATCAGGTTTTGCAGCGTTTCCGACGCCAGTTCTTGCCAGGGAATGATCATGCGTTCTGCTCCAGATAAGGGGTAAACCAGTCGGGAATACGGTGTTCCAGCCACAGTTCGGGTTTGCGCCACGACCCACCGACAAAGCCGACATGGCCGCCGCATTCCGTCAGTTGGTAGTCGATGTTGGCCGGCAATTGCGATGTATCGGGGATCACGGCCGGCGTCATGAACGGGTCGTCTTTGGCCTGAATGATCAACAACGGCTGGCGGATGTGCGATAACCGCGGCAGCGCGCTGCTGCGCCGGTAGTAGTCCGTCGCGCCGGTAAACCCATGCAGCTGTGACGTCACCAGGTCGTCAAACTCCCGCAGGCGATGTACCTGACGTAGCCGTTCGGCGGAAATCGGCAGGCTGCCGGGGTAGGCGGAAAGTTTGCGCAAGGCGCTGCGGCGCAACAGATTAAGCAGATACGACTGGTACAGCCGGGAAAACCCGTGCTCCAGACGGTGGCTGCAAGGCTCCAGCATCAACGGCGCGGAGACGATCGCCGCGGCGTTCAGCGTGACGGGCGCGTCCTGACCGCTCAGCAGGCAAGCCAGCATGTTGCCGCCCAGCGATACCCCGACCGCCGCCGTGGGCGCGGCGCCCAGCGTCTGGTTCAGCCAGTGCAGAAAATAGCGGGCGTCTTCGGTTTCGCCGGCGTGATAGGCGCGCGGCAGACGGTTGGGCTGCCCGCCACAACCGCGAAAGTGCATCACCACCGCCAGCCAGCCGCGCCGCTGGCAGGCGGTCATCAACCCGTGGGCGTAAGGGCTGTGGAAACTGCCCTCCAGACCATGAAACAGCACCACGCGAGGTTTGTGTTTCGCCTGAGCCGGCGTTTCGCTCCAGGCGAGATCGACAAAATCCCCGTCCGGCATAGTCAGCCGCTGCCAGACCGGTTTCAGCGCCGGATGGCGTCGAAGCAGGCGCGGCAGCAGAGTCTGCAGATGGGGATTGCGCACGCCCGGCAAGGGCTGAAAACACTCGCTACGGTGAGAAGAATTATTCATAACCAGAAAGCCATGATGAAAAGGTGTCGTGATGCCCGTGGCGGCGATGCCTGTAGCGGCATCGCGAAAAGCTTGTCTGCATCACATCACGCTGCTAGGTTGTGACGTCCCTTCTGTTACAGGATTGTCGTTTCATGGAGCACTTCAGTCTGTTTCTTTCAATGCTCGGTTTCTTGTGGGTCGCCGCCATTACGCCCGGCCCCAATAATATGCTACTTACCGCCTCCGCCGCCAATTTTGGCGTATTGCGTTCTATGCCGTTGATGCTGGGCATCATGGTCGGCATGCAAAGCATGTTGCTGCTGGTGGCGCTGGGGCTGGGGAGCGTGATCCTGCTTTATCCGTCGCTGCATCTGGCGTTGAAGGTGCTGGGCAGCGCCTATCTGCTATGGTTATCGTGGAAGATCGCCACCGCGGCGTATGAAAAACTGGATACCGACACCGCGCCGTCGGCGCCGATACCGCTGTATCAGGGCGGGTTGCTGCAATTCCTCAATCCGAAGGCCTGGCTGATGGCGTTGGGCGCGGTGGCGGGGTTTAGCCTGGCAGGCGACGGTTACGCAGGGTCGGTGGTGGCTATCAGCATTGCGATGGTGTGCGTCAATTTCGTGGCTGGGGTTATCTGGCTGGGATTCGGCGCGATGATCGGCCGCTTGTTGCGTAGCCCGCGCGCCTGGAAGATTTTCAATCTCGCGATGGGGTTGCTGACGGCGACCTGCGTGCTGATGATCTGGCATTGATGGGTGCGGCGGGCCGTGCGTTGCCCGCCGTTTGGGCGTGAAGTCGGGTTTTTACCCCTGGCTTTCCGCGTCGCGCAGCAACTGCTCCAGTTGCTCCTGCGCATCCAGCCAGGCCATTTCGGCGTTTTCCAGATCCGCTTTCGTCGCGCTTTGCTTTTGCAGGCACTCGGTCAGTTCGCTTTTACGGCTGACGTCATAAAGCGCGCTGTCGGCCAGGCGTTCTTCCACTGCGGTCAGCGCGGTTTGCAGTTTCTCCATCTGTTGTTCCAGTTGGGTAATCTGCTTACGCAGCGGTTGGGTCAGCGTGCGTAACTCGGCGTCGCGCCGTTTCTGATCCTTCCTCGACTGAGCGCTGTTGGCGGCGTTGTCTCTGGAGGCGGATTCCGTTGCGTTATCCTGCTTCTGCGCATCCAGCAGCCATTGTTGGTAATCCTCCAGATCGCCGTCAAACGGTTCGACCTTGCGGTCATGCACCAGATAGAGATCGTCGGTGGTGGATCGGATCAGGTGACGATCATGAGACACCACGACCAGCGCGCCTTCGAAGTCGATCAACGCCTCGGTCAACGCCTGACGCATGTCGAGATCCAGGTGGTTGGTCGGTTCGTCGAGCAGCAGCAGGTTGGGGCGCTGCCAGACGATCAGCGCCAGCACCAGCCGTGCTTTCTCGCCGCCGGAAAAGCGCTCGGTAGGCTCGGTCACCTTGTCGCCCCGGAAATCAAAACCGCCGAGGTAGTCGCGCAACTGCTGCTCGGTTTCCCGTTCCGCCAGCCGGACAAGGTGCTGCAACGGCGACTCGTCGGGACGCAGGAACTCCAGCTGATGCTGGGCGAAATAGCCAAGACGCACGCCTTTGGCCAGGCCGATGTCGCCGCTGAACGGCTGAAGCTCGCCCGCCAGTAGCTTGATGAGCGTCGATTTCCCGGCGCCGTTGTGGCCGAGCAACCCGATGCGCGAACCGGGCACCAGATTGAGTTTGATGGAATCCAGAATCAGACGGTCGCCGTAGCCCGCGCTGACTTTTTCCATCCGCAACAGCGGGTTGGGCAACGCTTCCGGCGCCCGGAAGCTGAAGCGGAATGGGTTGTCGACGTGGGCCGGGGCGATAAGCTCCATGCGTTCCAGCATCTTGATACGGCTTTGCGCCTGCTTGGCCTTGCTGGCTTTGGCGCGAAAACGGTCGATGTAGTGCTGCAGGTGGGCGACCCGTTCCTGCTGATGCTGGTACATCGCCTGCTGTTGAGACAGGCGGGTGGCGCGCTGCTGCTCGAACGAGGTGTAGTTACCGGTGTATTCGAACAGGGTTTCCTGCTCGATATGCAGAATCCGGTTGGCGATCGGGTCGAGAAAATCCCGATCGTGGGAGATCAGCACCAGCGTGCCGGGATAGTTCTTCAGCCACTTCTCCAGCCAGATCACCGCGTCCAGATCCAAGTGGTTGGTCGGCTCGTCGAGTAGCAGTAAATCGGAACGGCAAATCAGCGCCTGCGCCAGATTCAGGCGCATACGCCAGCCGCCGGAGAAGTCGCTGACGGGCTGTTGCAACTGTTCCTGCTGAAAGCCGAGCCCGTTGAGCAGGCTGGCGGCGCGCGCCTGAATCGACCAGGCCTGAACGGCGTCCAGCTTGCCGTGCAGGGTGGCGATGGCGTTGCCGTCGTTGCGGGCATTCGCCGCGTCCAGGTCGGCTTCCAACTGGCGGAACTCGCGGTCGCCGTCGATCACGTAATCAATCGCCGATCGCGCCAGCGCCGGGGTTTCCTGATTGACCCACGCCAGCGCCCAGTTTTGCGGAAAGGTTACGCTGCCGCCGTCGGCGCTGATTTCCCCTTTCAGCAACGACAACAGGGTTGATTTGCCACAGCCGTTTTTACCGACCAGGCCGACTTTTTGGCCGGGGTTGACGGTAGCGGTGGCGTTGTCCAGCAGTACCCGGGTACCGCGTCGAATTTGCAAGGAGGAGAAAACAATCATAACGCGCCAAATGTTCAAATATGTTAAATTACCGATCGGGTATCAGGACTGCCGTGTCCTGTTGTATTGCTGCGCAGCATGGTAGCCGAAAATACCTGCAATGACGACGCTTTGGAGGGGAATGATGTCGCAGCCACCAAAAATTTTGCTGCTGTTTGCCCATCCGGAATCCCAGGATTCGGTCGCGAATAAGCTGTTATTACAATCCGCCCGCCAGCTTGGGCATGTCACCGTGCACGATCTTTACGCGCACTATCCTGATTTTTTTATCGATATTCATCATGAGCAGCAGTTGCTGCGCGAGCATCAGCTGATCGTGTTTCAGCATCCGCTTTATACCTACAGTTGCCCGGCTTTGTTGAAAGAGTGGCTGGATAGGGTGCTGACCCGCGGCTTTGCCAACGGGGTCGGCGGTAATGCGCTTGCCGGAAAATACTGGCGATCGGTGGTGACGACCGGCGAGCAGCAAGACGCTTACCGGTCTTCGGGTGTGAATCGTTACACGATGGATGACGTATTGAGACCGTTTGAAATGACGGCGACCATGTGCCACATGCACTGGCTGTCGCCGCTGGTGATTTACTGGGCCCGGCGCTTGCCGCCGGATGTATTGCAAGAGCATGCCAGAGCCTATGGCGACTGGCTGGCGTCGCCATTTCCGCGCGGAGAATCCTAGCACATGGAAACCTCTTCTTTGCTGAATGCCGGCGTGCTGTTTCTGTTTGTTGCCGTGTTGATGGTGCCGATCGCCGCCCGTTTGGGAATCGGCGCGGTGCTGGGGTATTTGCTGGCCGGTATCGCCATCGGTCCGTGGGGGTTGGGCTTCATTCGTGATGTGGAAGCCATCCTGCATTTTTCCGAGCTGGGCGTGGTGTTCCTGATGTTTATCATCGGTCTGGAACTGGACCCGGCCAAGCTGTGGCGGCTGCGGCGTTCTATTTTCGGCACCGGCGCGGCGCAGGTGCTGTTGAGCGCCGCGGTGCTGGGCGGCGCGCTGTATCTGAGCCAGTTTTCCTGGCAGGCGGCGCTGATTGGCGGTATTGGACTGGCGATGTCTTCCACCGCCATCGCGCTGCAGCTGATGCGCGAAAAAGGCATGAACCGCAACGAGTCCGGCCAGCTCGGCTTTTCCGTGCTGCTGTTTCAGGACCTGGCGGTGATCCCGGCGCTGGCGCTGATTCCGGTGATGGCGGGCGTGCAGGGCGAGCTGGATGACTGGCGTCAGGTGGTGCTGAAGGTGGTGGCGTTCGGCGGCATGTTGATCGGCGGCCGCTATCTGGTGCGTCCGCTGTTCCGTTTTATCGCCGCCTCGGGCGTGCGGGAAGTGTTTACCGCCGCCGCGCTGTTGCTGGTGCTGGGCTCCGCGCTGTTCATGGACGCGCTGGGGCTGTCGATGGCGCTCGGTACCTTTATTGCCGGCGTCCTGCTGGCGGAAAGCGAATACCGTCATGAACTGGAAATTTCCATTGAGCCATTCAAAGGGCTGTTGCTGGGACTGTTCTTCATTTCGGTAGGGATGTCGCTCAATCTCGGCGTGCTGTACGCCAATATCCTGATGGTGTTGGCGGGCGTGGCGATCCTGGTGGTGGTGAAAGGGTTTATCCTGTACCTGCTGGCGCGGTTGTACGGGCTGCGTTCCTCCGAACGCCTGCAGTTCGCCGGGGTGTTGAGTCAGGGCGGGGAGTTCGCCTTTGTGCTGTTTTCCTCCGCCGCCACCCACAAAGTGCTGAAAGGGGCGCAGTTGCCGCTGCTGCTGGTGACGGTGACCCTGTCGATGATGGTGACGCCGATCCTGATGCAGTTGATCGACCGTATTCTGGCGCGCCGTTTCAATGCGCAGGAAGAGCCGGACGAAACGCCGTACGTGGAAAACGATGAGCCGCAGGTGATCGTGGTGGGATTCGGTCGTTTCGGGCAGGTGATCGCCCGTTTGCTGATGGCCAACAAAATGCGCATCACCGTGCTGGAGCGCGATATCAGCGCCGTCAGCCTGATGCGCAGCTACGGCTACAAGGTCTATTACGGCGACGCCACCGAGCTGGAGTTGTTGCGCGCCGCCGGCGCGGCACAGGCTCAGTCCATCGTGATTACGTGTAATGAGCCGGAAGACGCGATGACCATCGTGCATCTGTGCCAGCAGCATTTCCCTCACCTGGAAATTCTGGCCCGTGCGCGCGGCCGTGTGGAGGCGCACGAGTTTTTGCAGGTCGGCGTGACGCAGTTCTCGCGCGAAACCTTCTCCAGCGCGCTGGAGCTGGGCCGCAAAACGCTGATCTCATTAGGGATGCATCCCCATCAGGCTTACCGGGCGCAACAGCATTTCCGGCGGCTCGACATGCGCATGCTGCGCGAACTGATGCCGCAGCGCCAAGGCGATGTGGCGCAGATTTCCCGCGTTAAGGAAGCCCGCCGCGAGCTGGAGGATATCTTCGAGCGCGAAATGCTGCGTGAGCGACGTCGACCGGACGACTGGGACGAACACTAGGCGCATTCGCGGCGTACCGCAGTATGCCGCGAACGCAGACCATCAGGATACATCAAGAAAGGGAGCCGGAGGGCAACCATGCGGAAACGTTTTATTGCCGGGGCGGTATGCCCGAAGTGCCACTCGCAGGATACGCTGGCGGTGGGGCGCGAGGGCGACGATGAGGTGGTGGTGTGCGTGCACTGCGGTTATCAGCAGAGCCAGTCGGAAACGCCGCCAAAAGCCGCCACCCCGCCTGCCGGCGAAATCATCGGTATGTTTCGCCCGGAATAGGGCGACACAAGCCTTAAGTCATTGCTGCCGGCCAGCGTTGCCGGGATAGTTTATCGCAGACAGTTTTTTTATCCCGGACAGTACATGGGGACGTTTTTCCGCTACAATTTGCGCAAAATCGATTTCCAACGCTAGGAGATATCATGAAAGTAGCAAAAGACCTGGTGGTCAGCCTGGCCTATCAGGTACGTACGGAAGATGGTGTATTGGTTGATGAGTCTCCGGTGAGCGCACCGCTGGACTATCTGCATGGTCACGGCTCGCTGATTTCCGGTCTGGAAAAAGCGCTGGAAGGCCGCGATGTGGGCGAGCGTTTTGACGTCAGCGTCGGCGCCAACGATGCCTACGGCGAATATGATGACAATCTGGTTCAGCGCGTGCCGAAAGACGTGTTTGTCGGCGTGGACGAGCTGCAGGTCGGCATGCGTTTCCTGGCCGATACCGATCAGGGTCCGGTGCCGGTAGAAATCACCGAAGTGCAGGACGATCACGTCGTGGTTGACGGCAACCACATGCTGGCGGGTCAGAACCTGAAATTCAACGTGGAAGTGGTCGCTATCCGCGAAGCGACGGAAGAAGAACTGGCGCACGGCCATGTACACGGCGCGCACGATCATGACCACGATCACGACGGTTGCTGCGGCGGCCACGGTCATGATCACGACCACGATCATGACCACGGTAAAGGCGGTTGCGGCGGTAACGGCGGCTGCGGTTGCCACCACTGATTTGCCCTTCCCCGAAAAGGCCGCGTTTGCGGCCTTTTTCTTTTTTGTGTCAGGGACTGAGTTGTCAGGGCACGATCGGCGCTTTGGTTTTTTGCAGCGAACGCATGAACGTGTCGTTCAGATGCAGGTGCTGTTCCACCAGTGTCGGCGGCGTGAGCGCCAGCCATTGATTCAGGGAGATGTCCGCGTAGTGGTCGCTCTTGAACAGTTCCAGAAAGCGTAGTGGCGTGGTGCCGGTGTTCTCCACATAGTGCCCCATAGCGAACGGCACATAACCGACGTCGCCGGCCCGAAAATCGAACGTTCGCGCCTGCCCGGACGAAGCAAATACCCCCATCCGTCCTTCCCCTTCGAGATAGTACTGCCATTCGTCATTGTTGGGGTGCCAGTGCAGTTCCCGCATCGCGCCGGGCTCCAGCTCCACCAGCGCGGCGGCGATGGTTTTGGACACCTTGAACACCGAGGAGTCGGTAATGCGCACCGTGCCACCCTTCATCTTGATTGGGGTTTGCGCCAGCATGCGGTGACTGAATGGGTTGGCGACCTGACCGGCGCCGCCAAACGCGCCTTTGTCGATCGACCCCGGCACCGGCGCGGCAAAGATGTACTCTTCGGACGGGCTGGGCAGATGGCTGAAGGTTTCTACCGGTACGCCGAAGTTTTTTGCCAGCACCTCCGGCGGTACATGTTTGAACCAGTCGCTAAGTAAAAAGGTGCTGTCTTCGTCGAAGTTACCGCTGTCAAACGCCAGCAGAAATTCACAACCATCCGGCCCCAATCCCTGAATCGAGTGCGGTACGCCGGGCGGGAAGTACCATAAATCGCCGACGCCCAGATCGTCGACAAACCAGCGTCCCTCGGCGTCGATGGCGGTGATGCGGGCATTGCCGTACAGCATATAAGCCCATTCGCCTTCCTTGTGCCAGTGCAGTTCACGGATGCCGCCGGCGTTGAGGCGCATGTCAACGCCGGCGATGGTGGTGGAAATGCCCAGTTCTCGCTGCGTCACCTGACGCGTCCAGCCGCCGCTGCCTTTGCGTATGTGTGCGTCGCTAAAAGAAAAACGCAGGTTGGGCAGGGTGCCGTTGTCGGTCAACGGCGGGTTGACCAGGTCCGGGTTCTGCGCTTGCCGCAGTGGGTTTTGCGGGCCGGGATCATTACCGCCCTGGCCGTTGCCGGTCCACGGAATGGCGTTGTCTTGCGCATGCAGTTTACCGGCGGCCAGCGCGACGGTTCCACCGACAGTAAACGCCATAAAGTTTCGACGAGTTAATGCATTCATTAGCGACTCCCTTGCTGAGTGATCGTGGTGTCATGATTGACGTGGGTATCATTCGAATGTGTTTTTCCGTGTGGGCACATCGCTACCCACAGCCGGTTACAGTTAAACGTTATTTATTCTTGTGGTGGAGGGATGTCGTTTCATCCCTTTAGGGAAGGCGAGTTGTAAGGATGTGTTGGCAATAAATATAAATATAATTTATGTGTTTGCGGTGAGTAATGGTGAAAAAACAGGCTGGTTGATTTTTTGTTTAATTAATGTGTCTTTTTTGTTTTATGAAGAGCACGTTCTGATAAAAACAGCTTGGGCGGGTTGGTTGGGGGGATAAATCAGGCCGATGTGGTTCAGTCATACTCGTTTACACGTTGTGTACCCGTCCGGGCAAAACCGTCCATCATAAAAACCGCATCATCATGAAAACCCAACGCCTCCCGTGGGAGGCGTTGAAAGCACATCAGTCAGCGACGCCGGTTACTCTTTTCCCATCAGCATTGCGTCCTGCGGGGCATTGTCGCGCTGGGAACGCGTCATCAGGAAATAGCTGTAGCCCGTCAGCATCAGCACGATGAACAAGCCGCCAATCACCGGGTTAAACCACAGCATGGCTATCAGGCACACCACGGACAGCGCCAGTGCGATAGCCGGGATGATCGGATAGCCCGGCGCATGGAAAGTACGATGCAGGCCCGGTTCGGTACGACGCAGGTGGAACAGACTCAGCATACTCATCATGTACATTACGTTGGCGCCGAACACCGCCATGGTGATCATCGCGGCGGTCAGGCTCATCCCCTGCAGGTTGATCCAGCTGTCGCTGAAGATAGTAGCGATGCCAATCACGCCCCCGGTCAGAATGGCGCGGTGCGGCGTCTGAAAACGGGACAGCTTCGCCAGACCGGCGGGCAGGTAACCGGCGCGGGCCAGCGCGAAGAACTGGCGGGAATAGCCGAGGATGATGCCGTGGAAACTGGCGATTAGTCCGAACAGCCCGATCCACACCAGCATGTGCATCCAGCCGGAGTTTTCACCCACCACGGCTTTCATCGCCTGCGGCAGCGGGTCGTTGATGTTGGACAGGGTGCGCCAGTCGCCCACGCCGCCAGCCATAATCATGACCCCGAGCGCCAGCACCACCAGCGTGATGATGCCGCTGATGTAGGCTTTGGGGATGGTGCGCTGCGGATCTTTGGCTTCCTCGGCGGCCATGGCGGCGCCTTCAATCGCCAGAAAGAACCAGATAGCGAAAGGAATGGCGGCGAAGATGCCGGAGATAGCCGGGCTGCCGAAATTATCGCTGCCGGCCCAGCCGTTGGCGACAAAGTGGCTGATGCTGAAACCCGGCGCCACCACGCCCATGAACACCAGTAGCTCAATGACCGCCAGCACGGTGACAAACAGTTCGAACATCGCCGCCAGTTTCACGCCCAGAATATTCAGCGTCATGAAGATCAGATAAGCCCCGGTGGCCGCGTAGCGCGGATCCAGCGACGGATACTGCACGTTGAGATAGGCGCCGATAGCCATCGCGATCGACGGCGGGGCGAAGACGAACTCGATCAGGGTCGCCATGCCGGCAATCAGGCCGCCGGTTTCGCCGAAGGCGCGGCGGCTGTAAGCGAACGGGCCGCCGGCGTGAGGAATGGCGGTGGTCAGCTCGGTAAAGCTGAAAATAAAGCAGGTATACATGGCGGCGATAATCAGGGTAGTGACGAGAAAGCCTAATGTTCCCGCCACGCCCCAGCCGTAGCTCCAGCCAAAGTACTCGCCGGAAATCACCAGACCGACGGCGATTCCCCACAGATGAAGCGTACCCAGGGTGGGTTTTAACTGCATTGTCATGACGCTCTCCCCTACAAGACGCGGGATGAAAACAGCCGGTTTTCATCACCCCTATTTATAAGAATCAGTTAGTTATAAAAACCATCGGGTTGTAACAACCGTTTGCTGTTGTCTGCGACGGGCACGCCCGCTAGGTCCGCATGTTTCGATAATGCCGCTGACGGTCGGCCGGCGACTTGACATCCGCGCGGAGATTTTTGCGCTCTGCGGTCAAACCGGGGGAATTCGACCGGGAGGTGTCGCGTACGGTCAATTTGCGGCATTGCGACGTCAAGCATCGTAACGGGAGTGATCACATCCTGAGAGCCGATCACCCGGATAACACCCGGTCTGGCCCTCTTTGGATGAGATAACACGTATGGCAGAACAGGACATGGCAGAGCAGTACATGGCAGAGCAGTACGATACCCTTGATAACACCACCCTGGACCAACTGGCCGCGCTGGCCATGACACGTTACCCACCTGCATTGCAGGGGCAGCTCGCCCTGCTGTGTCGTTCGGAAAACGCCACCTATCGGCTGGTCGCGGGCGGTAAACGTTACGCGATGCGCATTCATCGGCCTGGCTATCATCAGCGCGAGGATATTGCCGGCGAACTGTCCTGGCTGGATGCGTTGCGGGAAGAAGGGATTACGGTGCCGCAGGCGCTGACCGGGCTGGATGGCGAAACGGTGCAAACGGTGACGACGGCGGATGGCACGGTGCGCAATGTGGTGCTGTTTCACTGGATTGAAGGCGAGATGCCAACCACGGCAGTCGATGCCGCCGCCTTTGAACAACTGGGCGTGATCACCGCCCGTTTGCATCAGCACAGTCGCCGCTGGGCGCGTCCGATCGGCTTTCGTCGTCTGGTCTGGGACCATGACACCATGGTGGGGGCGCACGGTCACTGGGGACGCTGGCAGGACGCGCCCAACCTGAAAGCGGAAGACCACGGCATCATCGAGGAAACGCTGGCGCAGGTGCGCGACGCGCTAACGCACTACGGCAAAGACAGCCAGCGTTATGGCCTGATTCACGCGGATTTGCGCCTGACCAACCTGCTGTTGCTGAACGGCGAAACCCGGGTGATCGATTTTGACGATTGCGGCTTCAGTTGGTATCTGCACGATTTGGCGGCGGCGATCAGTTTCGTGGAGCACCACCCCAGCGCGCCCGCGTGGGTGGAAGGCTGGCTCAGCGGCTATCAGCGCGTCTGTCCGCTTAGCGAGGCGGATCGGGCGGTGATCCCGTCGTTGTTGATCCAGCGCCGTATCCAGTTGATGGCCTGGGCGGGTTCTCATAGCCAAACCGAACAGGCGATCGGCCTGGGAGCGGACTGGAGCGATCACACCGTGCGGTTGTGTCGTCGCTATCTGAACAAGGAAGCGCTGCCGGTCGGCGCCTGAGCCGATCGTCGCGGCAACTGCACCACAACAGCGCACCGTGGGATCGCCGTGGTGCCGCTCTGTCTTACGACGCCAGTTAAATCAGTGACTTGTGAATGGTATGGAAATTGCAGGTCTATGATATTTCGTTGGTTGTGTGTGAGGCAGGAATCATGGAAACCACGTCTTTTCGGCTGCCGCCGGTCGCCGGGCTGCCCATCGGGCACCGGGGCGTTCTGGCCGCCGCCGCATCGGGCCTGACCGATTTTATCGGTGAAAAAGGCGGTGATGCGGACCGCATTCTGGGCATCAGCGGCATCAACCCCGAACTGCTGGCTTGCCCGACGCTCAGTGTCGGGCTGGTGAATTACTGCCGGGTGCTGGAGGAGGCCGCCCGCTATTCGGATTGCGATAATTTCGGGCTGCATTACGGCCGGCAGTTCAAGCCGCAGGCGCTGGGGTTGATAGGCTATGTTGGGTTATGCAGTGCCACTCTGGAGCAGGCATTGCATAACGTAGTCAATGCCTTTCCCTTTCATCAGCACGATACGCTGATCCGTCTGGTGGACAAGGGCGACTGCTGGCGTTTCGACTATCAGGTGCGTCACGGCGCCATCCTGCACTGCCGTCAGGATGCGGAACTGACGCTGGGGATGATGTTGAACCTGATTCGTCATGCGGCCGGCAAAAACTGGGCGCCGCGGGAAGTGCATTTTGAGCATCCTCGCCCTGAACAGTGGCATGAGCACTGCAAGGCGTTCGACGCGCCGGTTTACTTCGATCAACCGTTCAATTCTCTGCTGATCCCCAAACGCGACCTGATGCGAGCCATGCCGGATCATGATCCGCTGTTGCTGCTGGTGGTGCAGGATTCCCTGCGCCGGCTGAACAGCGACGTTCCCCAGCAGAGCGTGGTGGATATGGCGCGCGCCCGACTGCGTCAGGTGTTGCCGCAAGGCGAGCCGTCGCTGGAAGAGGTGGCGGAAAACATCGGTCTATCGAGCTGGTCGTTGCAGCGGCGGCTGAAAGACGAAGGCATTACTTTCACCCAACTGGTGGAGAAGGTGCGTTGCGAGATGGCGACCCATTATCTGCAGCAGCGTCAGCTGTCGATTTCCGAGATGGCGTTCCTGCTGGGTTACTCTGAGGTCAGCGCTTTCTCCCGCGCGTTCCGTCGCTGGTTCGGCATCAGCCCGCGGCAGTGGCGCAAGGCATAGTCTGTCGCGATCGGCGGGTCACGATGACCGGGTTAAGCGATGACAGGGTTAGGTCATACGACGACTGGGTTAATAGTGCGGCGGCGGCGTCTCTTCCGACTGCGACGCAATCATTGATGGCGATGTCGCCCGCAGTTTTTCGGTCATTAGCCGCAGTTGTTCGCGCAGCCTGACCATTTCCAGTTCGTGCTGCACGACGGTCTGGTTCAATTCTTCAATGGTGACCTCCTGAAAAGCCAGACGACTTTCCAGTAATTCGAGCCGTTGTTCCAGTGCTGACAGTGACATCTTTATTTCCTCCCGTGCAGTGTGCGCAGAGTGTGTCAGAAAGCGGAAAGTTCTGGTAGCAAAACCATACGCCGTCGGGCGTAAATCCTGGCATTCAGAATTTTTCGCTATCCGGTGCGGCGCGTCGTTGTATTGTCTTTGCGCGCAACGTTATAGTAGCTGGCGAAATGTTAATGTTGCCGGGGCATGGTGCTCCGAATGTTGGAGAGATGGATGAAATCACTGTTTAAAGTCACACTGCTGACGGCAGCCATGGGACTGGCGCTGAGTACGGGTGTTATGGCGGCGGACGCGGCCAAGACCACTGATGCCGCGGCGGCAACCTCTGCCCCAGCGGCAGCGGACGCAGCGAAAGCGGCGGCGGGCAAATTCAAGAGCGATGAAGAAGCCGCAGCATACGCACTGGGTGCGTCGCTGGGTCGCTACATGGACAACTCCCTGAAAGAGCAGGAAAAGCTGGGCATCAAACTGGACAAGCAACAGCTGATTCAGGGTGTTCAGGACGCGTTTGCCGACAAGAGCAAGCTGTCTGACGAAGAGATCGAGAAAACCCTGCAATCGTTTGAAGGCCGTGTGAAAGAAGCCGCTCAGGCCAAAATGCAGCAGGATGCCAAAGACAACGCGGATAAAGGCACCAAATTCCGTGATGCCTTCGTCAAAGAAAAAGGCGTGAAGAAAACTGAGTCCGGCCTGCTCTATCAGGTAGAGAAGGAAGGGACCGGCGCGGCGCCGAAAGACAGCGATACCGTAGTGGTGAACTACAAAGGTACGCTGGTTGACGGTTCCGAGTTCGACAACTCCTACAAGCGCGGCGAACCGCTGTCTTTCCGCCTGGACGGCGTAATCCCGGGCTGGACCGAAGGCCTCAAGCATGTGAAGAAAGGCGGTAAGATCAAGCTGGTCATCCCGCCGGCGCTGGCTTACGGCGAAGCGGGCGTTCCGGGGATCCCGGCTAACTCCACGCTGGTGTTCGAAGTCGAACTGCTGGACATCAAATCGGATGCCGACGCTAAAGGCGCTGCGCCGAAAGCGGAAAAACCGGCTGACGACAAGGCTAAGAAAGCCGCTCAGTAATCGACTGACCGCCGCCGGTGGCGGCGTCGGCACGATGGTGATACCGCCTGCTCATCAGAGCCGGCGGTATTTTTTTGCCCTAACGGGCGGCGGTACTGCGTATGCCCGGCAACTGCATGTTGCGGGTGAACAGGAGCGAACCGGTCAGCCGGCGCCGTCCTCGTAGCAGATGATGCCATTGCTGTGGCGCTTGAAAACGACGCGGGCCTGCGTCCCGGTGCGGTCACGCCGGTTCTCCAGAAAGAACTCGCCGTGGTGCAACTGCACGATGCGGGTCACGATGCTCAGCCCGAGCCCGATACCGCCGTAGCGGGTATCCATACGTACAAACGCCTTGGTCAGTTCTCCCACCTGGGACTCGTTGATTCCCGGCCCCTCGTCCGCGACGACCAGTTCACAGCCGCCGTTGGAATAGTCGGTGATCCTGACGGTAATGGTGCTGTTTTCCGGGCTGTATCGGTAAGCGTTTTCCACCAGATTGCGCAGCAGTAACTGCAGTAGCGTCGCATTGCCCGGTACGGTTCCGGTTTGCGTGTCCGACCGCCAGTCGAGCTGCTGGTGACGTAGGGTCGCCATTTCCTCCAGCTCTTCCTGTTTTGGCGTAATCACATCGTCAACCAGGGACACCGACTCGTAGTGGCCGGCGGCGAGTTCGTTCCCGACCCGAGCCAGCAACAGCAACTGTTCGATGGTTTTAGTCAGATGGTCGACGCGTTTGATTAATGGCTGGCAGTCGATGTGGTGCACTTGCTCGTGCAATTCCAGGCTTAGCCGGATGCCGGCCAGCGGGGTGCGCAACTCATGCGCGACGTTCGAGGCGAAGAGCCGGTCGCGGCGCAGCGATTCGCTAAAGCGCGTAAACAGCTGGTTCATGCTGGCGATTACGGCTGCGACTTCGGTGAGATTGCTTTGTTGCTGGAGCGGTTCCAGATTTTCAGCGCTCCGATTTTGCAACTCCTGCTGCAGTTCGGTAAGTGGGCGTGTAAGACGACTGATGGCCTGTGCGCATATTAATAAGGTGGCGGTAACCATGACCAGGCCCGGCAGACTGAGAGCGGCTATCGCTTCATAAATCTCGAACTGGATATCGTCTTCGCGCGATTGCGCGGTCAGCGCCTGATTAACCAGCAGCTGAATTTGCTCCTTACTCTCGTACCATAACCAAAACACGCTGATAAGCTGACAAATCAGCAAGATACAACCAAGCGTCAGGATCAGCTGCTTCCTGATGCTGGTGGTGCGATCCGGAAGAGAACGGGGGATGAGCCTCATGTCTGATCACCCTTGGTCAGCAGATAGCCGAAACCGCGCAGGGTCTTAATCCGATTTTTGCCGATCTTCTGCCGTAGGTTGTGGATATGCACTTCCAGCGAATTGGAGGAGGGGTCGTCGTCCCAGCTGTAAAGGTCCTGATGCAGCACTTCGCGGTGTACCTGTGAACCGGCCTTGAGGATCAGCCGGGACAGAATGGCGAACTCTTTGGGGGTCAGGACGATGGGTTTATCGTCCAGCATGACCTGTTGATTGTTGAGATCGAGCGTGATGTTGTCTACCCGGATCCAGCTGTCGCTGGATCCCTGATGGCGGCGGATCAGTGCGCGGACCCGCGCCTGAAATTCGCTCAGCGCAAAGGGTTTTATCATGTAATCGTCTGCGCCGACGTCCAGCCCGGTAACGCGATCGTCCACCGTGTCGCGGGCGGTCAGGATTAACACCGGTTGCTGGTAGTGGTTCCGCCGCCAGCGGTTTAGCAGGGTGAGGCCATCTTCATCCGGCAACCCCAGATCCAGCACCACCAGGCTGTAGTGGGCGCTGGTGATCAGGGCATCCGCTTCTTTGGCGGTGGAAGCGCAATCGCAGACATACCCTTCGTTGCGCATCGCCTGCAATAATCCTTCCTGTAACAACGTATCATCTTCAACAATCAAAAGTTTCATGAAGTGCCCCGACACGGTTGAAGAATATCAAGCGGCGCCTGATATTCCGCTGTCGCAATGTTAAACATGCCCAGAACGGTATGGAACAGATTGTCCTGGGAAAAACGTTGCTGACCGGCCTGCTTGCGCATGCAACTGTCGTCGATGGAAAACTGTTGCTGATAGCCGCCGGAAAGCCACATCAGCATCGGGATATGAGTTTGTTGTGTGGGCGCGACCGCGTACGGCATGCTGTGCAGGTAAATCCCGTCTTCGCCCAGTGACTCGCCGTGGTCGGAAAGATAAACCAAAGCGGTGTTAAATTTATCCTGATGCCCTTTCAAGACATTAATTGCCTTATCAACAATATAGTCTACGTAGAGAATCGTATTATCGTAAGTATTGATTAATGATTCTCGCGAGCATGTCTGGATCTGATTGGTATCGCAGGTTGGGGTGAATTTTCGAAAGGCGTCGGGATAGCGCTGATAATAGGCCGGCCCGTGGCTGCCCATCGTATGCAGCACAATGATGCCGTCGTTGTTCAGCTGATTGATGTAATCTTCGACGCCGCTGAACAATGCCTCGTCATGGCATTCCCCATCAATGCACTGGCCGGGCAGATTCAGCGCGGTGATATCCGTGCTCGGCACGCGATCGCAGGCGCCTTTGCAGCCGCCGTCGTTCTCCTGCCAGCGCACGTTGACGCCGGCGTGCTGCAGCACATCCAGCAATCCTTCCTGATGGGCGGCCAGTTGTTCATCGTAGCCGGCGCGCGGCATGTTGGAGAACATGCAGGGAACGGAAACCCCGGTGGAGGTGCCGCAGGACGCCGTCTGACTGAAATAGATCACATTGTCGTTGGCCAGCCGCGGGTTGGTGGGTTTGCTGTAGCCGCCGAGCGAAAAGTTCTCGGCACGGGAGGTTTCCCCCACCACCAGAATCACCAGATTCTTTTTGGCATCATCATTCGGCAGCGGCTTTTTATGCGCATCCAGCCCAATTTGCACCAGCGGTAAATTGGCTTGCGCGTGATGACGGTAATAGGAAATGTTGGCGAAAATAATATTGCTGGGGGTCAGCGATTTCACCAGCTCCTTATTATTTCGCATCAGCGAGGCGTAATCTTTATAGAAAAAGGTGGCGACCAGCAGAATGGCGACAATCGACATCAGGATGCTGAAGCAGCGGGAGCCAATCGCTATCCAGCTTATCGGCGTCGGTTTGATTTTAACCCACAGCGCGCCCAGCGCGGGAACAAGGCCCAGCAGCGTCAACCAGAGCAGGTACTGCGGCGTCACCAGCGCCATCGATTCCGCCATGTTGGTTTCAAACACGTTTTGCATCATGGTGCGGTCGATGATGATGCCGTAGTTGATCATGAAATATTGTACCGCCGCGCCGCCCACCAACAGCAGGGCGACCACGCCCTGACGCAGCCAGGAAATCGCCAACAGGGTGAACAAAATATTCAGTACCGCGAAAATGACGACGGGCATGGTGGCCAGGAATAATCCATCCCGCCAGGTGTTGATAGCGACCAGATGCGAAACCTGGCGGTAGTAGGCGATATTTTGTATCAGGGTAATGAAGGCAGCGAACACCAGATTATAGGTAAAGCTGCTCCAGACCGGGCGGGAGAGGCGAGACATTTTAAACATTGCGGATAGCCATCCATGCGGGGGAAATATGATGTGTCGCACTCTAAACCGCATAAATTAAATCAACCTTAAGAGAGGTGACGCTGGTCCGGCCATGAAATACAAAGGACGACGCAAGGGTTATTTGATAGACTGATAATCCTGTCAATACGATGATAAATGACGTTGAGGGTGGTGCCTGCCATGTCTACTTCGCTTGTTACTGGCGAATCCAATGACCTTGATTTGCTGGACCAGCGTCCGTTCACGCAGACGGATTATGAAATCCTGAAATCGTATGAAGCAGTGGTCGACGGTCTGGCGATGCTGATCGGCGATCATTGCGAAATCGTGCTGCACTCGCTGGACGACCTGAAATGCTCGGCGGTCCGTATCGCCAATGGCGAGCACACCGGACGGAAAATCGGCTCACCCATTACCGATCTGGCGTTGCGCATGCTGCACGATATGGCAGGCGAAGACAGCAGCGTTTCCAGAGCGTATTTCACCCGCGCCAAAAGCGGTGTATTGATGAAGTCGGTAACCATCGCTATCCGCAACCGCGAACAGCGCGTGATCGGGCTTTTGTGCATCAATATGAATCTCGACGTCCCCTTCTCGCAGATCATGCAAACCTTCATGCCGCCTGAAATCAAGGAAGTGGCATCCTCCGTCAACTTTGCGTCTTCGGTGGATGAGCTGGTGGCGCAGACGCTGGAATTCACCATCGAAGAGGTGAACGCCGATCGCAACGTCTCCAACAATGCCAAGAACCGCCAGATTGTGCTCAATCTCTATGAGAAAGGCATCTTTGATATCAAGGACGCCATCAATCAGGTGGCCGACCGGCTGAATATTTCCAAGCACACCGTCTACCTCTATATCCGTCAGTTCAAGAGCGGCGACTTCAGCGGGCACGATCGTTAATGCTGAGTTACTGCCTGCTGGTGACCGGGCCCGCCTATGGCACGCAGCAAGCCAGCAGCGCGTTTCAGTTCGCGCAGGCTTTGCTGACGCAAGGATATCGGCTGCAGAGCGTTTTCTTCTACCGTGAAGGGGTATTGAACGCCAACCAGCTTACCGCGCCGGCCAGCGACGAGTTTGATCTGGTGCGGGCCTGGCGGCAACTGGCGCAGACCCATCAGGTGGAACTCAATGTATGCGTGGCGGCGGCGCTGCGTCGCGGCGTGACTGACGCGCAGCAGGCGGAACAGTTACAGTTGGCGGGGGCGAATCTCCAGCCGGGGTTTACCCTGAGCGGATTAGGCGAACTGTCGCAGTCGGTACTGCGCTGCGATCGCGTCGTTCAGTTTTAGCCGCAGGGGAATAAGATGAAGCGAGTTGCTTTCGTATTTACCCAGGCGCCTCATGGTTCGTCTGCCGGTCGGGAAGGGCTGGACGCCTTGCTGGCGATGTCGGCGCTGACCGAGGATATCGGGGTTTTCTTTATCGCTGACGGCGTGTTCCAGCTTCTCCCAAACCAGCGGCCGGATCTGATCCTGATGCGCAACTATATCGCCACCTTCGGGGTGCTGCCGTTGTATGACGTTGAACGCTGCTATGTCTGCGAGGCGTCAGCGCGTCAGCGTGGGATCCCGGCGGAAACCCGCTGGGTGCTGGATGTGGAGCCGCTGGCGGCCGATGCGCTACGCGCCACGCTGAACACTTACGATACCGTCCTGACCTTTTGACCGGTGACCCCATGCTGCATACTCTGGCTCATTCACCTTACCATACCGACCTGGATGCGCTGCTGCGCAACGTCGGCGACGGCGATGCCATTCTGCTGCTGCAGGACGGCGTGATTGCCGCGCTGGCCGGCACGCCCGGCGGCGAGCGTCTGTTATCCTCCGGCGCGACAGTGCATGCCCTGAAAGAGGATGTTGAGGCTCGGGGCCTGATTGCGCAAATTTCCACCACAATTGTGTTGATTGACTATACTGAATTTGTGCAATTAACTGCCCTGCATTCCCGGCAACTGGCCTGGTAATTTCGCCTTTTTGTATATTTCTTGACTCCTTACCCGGCCAGCCCTAAAATTCTGCGTCCTCATACTTTGCCTCTGTGTTGGTATGGGGTGATTTATTACGTGTTTACGAAGCAAAAACCAGGAGCTTTTTGAATGGCAACAATTAACCAGCTGGTACGCAAACCGCGCTCCCTGAAGGTTGCTAAAAGCAACGTTCCGGCGCTGGAAGCCTGCCCGCAGAAACGTGGCGTATGTACTCGTGTATATACCACCACCCCGAAAAAACCGAACTCCGCACTGCGTAAAGTATGCCGTGTTCGTTTAACTAACGGTTTTGAAGTTACCTCCTATATCGGCGGTGAAGGTCATAACCTGCAGGAACACTCCGTGATCCTGATCCGTGGCGGTCGTGTTAAAGACCTGCCAGGTGTGCGTTACCACACCGTACGCGGCGCGCTGGACTGCTCTGGTGTTAAAGACCGTAAGCAATCCCGTTCCAAATACGGCGTGAAGAAGCCCAAGGCTTAATGGTTCTCCGTTAAGTAAGGCCAAACGTTTTAACTTTAATGTCAAACTAAACTCGTAGAGTTTTGGACAAT
The DNA here is from genome assembly GCF_002812485.1 of Dickeya fangzhongdai. Classification (NCBI taxonomy): domain Bacteria; kingdom Pseudomonadati; phylum Pseudomonadota; class Gammaproteobacteria; order Enterobacterales; family Pectobacteriaceae; genus Dickeya; species Dickeya fangzhongdai. The sequence goes on along the minus strand of NZ_CP025003.1, from coordinate 4,520,208 downwards.
CCTGAATTAACAACGGAGTATTTCCATGCCACGTCGTCGCGTCATTGGTCAGCGTAAAATTCTGCCGGATCCGAAGTTCGGATCAGAACTGCTGGCTAAATTTGTCAATATCCTGATGGTAGATGGTAAAAAATCTACCGCAGAAGCAATCGTCTATACCGCGCTGGAGACCCTGGCTCAGCGTTCTGGTAAAGACCATCTGGAAGCCTTTGAAGCAGCACTGGACAACGTGCGCCCGACTGTCGAAGTTAAGTCGCGCCGTGTTGGTGGTTCTACTTATCAGGTTCCAGTTGAAGTTCGTCCGGTTCGTCGCAATGCTCTGGCTATGCGTTGGATCGTTGAAGCTGCTCGTAAACGCGGTGATAAATCCATGGCTTTGCGCCTGGCGAACGAACTTTCTGATGCAGCAGACAACAAAGGTACTGCTGTGAAGAAACGTGAAGACGTTCACCGTATGGCTGAAGCCAACAAGGCGTTCGCTCACTACCGCTGGTAATCCCTGCGTAGACGTTAATAACCCGGCGGGCGCTTCAAAGGCTGACCCGCCCGGGTTTACTACTTTGAACGCCCTAGGAATAGAGGAAACAAATGGCTCGTACAACACCCATTGCGCGCTATCGTAACATCGGTATCAGCGCACACATCGACGCCGGTAAGACCACTACTACTGAACGTATTCTGTTCTACACCGGTGTGAACCACAAAATCGGTGAAGTTCATGATGGCGCCGCCACTATGGACTGGATGGAGCAGGAACAGGAGCGTGGTATCACTATTACCTCCGCTGCGACCACTGCCTTCTGGTCCGGTATGGCTAAGCAGTATGAACCGCACCGTATCAACATCATCGACACCCCGGGGCACGTTGACTTCACCATCGAAGTAGAACGTTCCATGCGTGTTCTGGATGGCGCAGTCATGGTTTACTGTGCGGTAGGTGGTGTTCAGCCGCAGTCTGAAACCGTATGGCGCCAGGCAAACAAATATAAAGTTCCGCGTATCGCGTTCGTTAACAAAATGGACCGTATGGGCGCGAACTTCCTGAAAGTTGTTGACCAGATTAAAGTGCGTCTGGGTGCGAACCCGGTTCCGCTGCAGCTGGCGATTGGCGCAGAAGAAAACTTCACCGGTGTTGTTGACCTGGTGAAAATGAAAGCCATCAACTGGAATGATTCTGATCAGGGCGTGACCTTCGTTTACGAAGATATTCCGGCCGACATGCAGGATCTGGCCGACGAATGGCATCAGAACCTGATCGAGTCTGCAGCAGAAGCTTCTGAAGATCTGATGGAAAAATACCTGGGCGGCGAAGAGCTGACCGAGGAAGAAATCAAGAAAGCACTGCGTCAGCGCGTACTGAGCAACGAAATCATTCTGGTTACCTGTGGTTCCGCGTTCAAGAACAAGGGCGTGCAGGCAATGCTGGATGCCGTTGTCGATTACCTGCCGGCACCGACCGACGTACCGGCAATCAACGGTATTCTGGACGACGGTAAAGATACGCCGGCTGAGCGTCACGCTAGCGATGATGAGCCGTTCTCTGCACTGGCGTTCAAAATCGCAACCGATCCGTTTGTGGGTAACCTGACGTTCTTCCGTGTGTACTCCGGCGTGGTTAACTCCGGCGACACCGTGCTGAACTCAGTAAAATCTGAGCGTGAGCGTTTTGGTCGTATCGTTCAGATGCACGCCAACAAACGTGAAGAGATCAAAGAAGTTCGCGCAGGCGACATCGCAGCTGCGATCGGTCTGAAAGACGTGATCACCGGTGACACCCTGTGTGACCCGGAAAACCCGATCATTCTGGAGCGTATGGAATTCCCGGAACCGGTTATCTCCATCGCGGTAGAACCGAAAACCAAAGCCGACCAGGAAAAAATGGGTCTGGCTCTGGGCCGTCTGGCGAAGGAAGACCCGTCTTTCCGCGTATGGACTGACGAAGAATCCAACCAGACCATCATCGCTGGTATGGGTGAACTGCACCTCGACATCATCGTTGACCGTATGAAGCGTGAATTCAACGTGGAAGCGAATGTTGGTAAACCGCAGGTTGCTTACCGCGAAGCGATTCGCGCTAAAGTTACCGATGTTGAAGGTAAACACGCCAAGCAGTCTGGTGGTCGTGGTCAGTACGGTCATGTTGTTATCGACATGTACCCGCTGGAGCCGGGCTCGAATCCGAAAGGCTACGAGTTCGTCAACGATATCAAAGGTGGTGTGATTCCTGGCGAATACATCCCGGCCGTTGATAAAGGCATCCAGGAACAGCTGAAAGCCGGTCCGCTGGCTGGCTTCCCGGTAGTTGATCTCGGCGTGCGTCTGCACTTCGGTTCTTACCATGACGTTGACTCCTCCGAGCTGGCGTTTAAACTGGCCGCTTCTATCGCCTTTAAAGCGGCGTTCAGTAAAGCGAAACCTGTTCTGCTTGAGCCGATCATGAAGGTTGAAGTAGAAACGCCGGAAGAGAACACTGGTGACGTCATCGGTGACCTGAGCCGTCGTCGTGGTATGCTGCGTGGTCAAGAATCCAACGTTACTGGCGTTGTGATTCACGCTGAAGTTCCGCTGTCTGAAATGTTCGGATACGCAACCCAGCTGCGTTCTCTGACCAAAGGTCGTGCTTCTTACTCCATGGAGTTCCTGAAGTACGATGATGCGCCGAACAACGTTGCCCAGGCCGTTATTGAAGCCCGTGGTAAGTAATTCGGGTTTAACAACACATTGATCCCGTGCTCTCTCCGTTAGGGGAGAGCATTTGAGTAAGGAATATAGCCGTGTCTAAAGAAAAATTTGAACGTACAAAACCGCACGTCAACGTCGGTACTATCGGCCACGTTGACCATGGTAAAACTACTCTGACCGCAGCCATCACTACCGTTCTGGCAAAAACCTACGGTGGCCAGGCTCGTGCATTCGACCAGATCGACAACGCGCCGGAAGAAAAAGCGCGTGGTATCACCATCAACACCTCTCACGTTGAATACGATACCCCGACTCGTCACTACGCGCACGTTGACTGCCCGGGACACGCCGACTACGTGAAAAACATGATCACCGGTGCTGCCCAGATGGACGGCGCGATCCTGGTAGTTGCTGCGACTGACGGCCCGATGCCGCAGACTCGTGAGCACATCCTGCTGGGTCGTCAGGTAGGCGTTCCGTACATCATCGTGTTCCTGAACAAATGCGACATGGTTGATGACGAAGAGCTGCTGGAACTGGTTGAGATGGAAGTGCGCGAGCTGCTGTCTCAGTACGACTTCCCGGGCGACGACACGCCGGTTATCCGCGGTTCCGCGCTGAAAGCGCTGGAAGGCGATGCCGAGTGGGAAGCGAAAATCATCGAACTGGCCGAAGCGCTGGACAGCTACATTCCGGAACCGGAGCGTGCGATTGACAAGCCGTTCCTGCTGCCGATCGAAGACGTATTCTCCATCTCCGGCCGTGGTACCGTAGTAACCGGTCGTGTAGAGCGCGGCATCATCAAAGTGGGTGAAGAAGTTGAAATCGTGGGTATCAAAGACACCACGAAAACCACCTGTACTGGTGTTGAAATGTTCCGCAAACTGCTGGACGAAGGCCGTGCGGGCGAGAACGTGGGTGTTCTGCTGCGTGGTACCAAGCGTGATGAAGTTGAGCGTGGTCAGGTTCTGGCCAAGCCGGGTTCAATCAAGCCGCACACTCAGTTCGAATCTGAAGTGTATATCCTGAGCAAAGACGAAGGTGGCCGTCACACGCCGTTCTTCAAAGGCTACCGTCCGCAGTTCTACTTCCGTACAACTGACGTGACTGGCACCATCGAACTGCCGGAAGGCGTAGAAATGGTAATGCCGGGCGACAACATCAAGATGGTCGTAAACCTGATCGCGCCGATCGCGATGGACGACGGTCTGCGTTTCGCTATCCGTGAAGGCGGCCGTACTGTAGGCGCCGGCGTGGTTGCCAAAGTTATCGCTTAATTGCCGATAGCTAAAATGAAGAAAAAGGGTACTTCGGTACCCTTTTTTTATTCTCCAGAGAAGAATTGAAATACAAACCATTCTTATTTACAATGCGTGTAATTGGTTAAAAAATGAGTTATCCGCATATGTATGTCTGTCTGTGCAATGCCGTTTCCGACAAAGTCATTCGACAGGTCGTTCGTCAGCATCAGCCCCAGTCGTTGAAGCAATTGAAGCAGTTTGTGCCGGTTGGGACGGAGTGTGGTAAATGCATCCGTCAGGCCAGGTTGATCCTGGAAGAAGAAACAGCAAAAAATGCGGAATTGTATAAAGTCGCATAAGTGATAAGGGCATTCTTTTGACTCTGTGTTGGTCGCTTCTACACTTTTTAGTACTGGAGCGGAGGAGCTGAGTCATGAAAGGCGATAAAAATGTCATTACACATCTGAACAAACTGTTGGGTAACGAGCTGGTTGCAATCAACCAGTATTTCCTTCATGCCCGCATGTTCAAAAACTGGGGACTCAAACGTCTTAACGATCATGAGTATCATGAGTCGATTGACGAAATGAAACACGCGGATCGTTATATCGAGCGTATCCTTTTTCTGGAAGGTGTCCCTAATCTGCAGGATCTTGGCAAACTCAATATCGGCGAAGACATCGAAGAGATGCTGCGTTCAGACCTGGCGCTGGAACTTGAAGGTGCGAGGGATTTACGCGAGGCGATCTCCTATGCCGACTCGGTGAGGGATTATGTCAGTCGCGATCTGATGATTGAGGTGCTCGCTGATGAAGAAGAGCACATCGACTGGCTGGAAACCGAACTGGAACTGATTGCGCGTCTGGGTATCCAAAACTACCTGCAAACGCAATTGAAAGAAGAGTGATTTTTTCCACCCGACATTCTCTGCGATACGGCTGTTGTTCAGTCGTTAGCTGGTGAATAAAACACCACCTCTAACTTTCGATTGCTTCCTGAGCAAATTTACGTATAATGCGCGGGCTTACCTGAGATGGTAAGCCCGATTCGTATGAATCTGAGGCAGGTACCTGATACCTGCCGAACAATACTCCCGATATGGGGGTTATGTACTGAACGATTACACTCCCCCATCAATCGTAATGGGTGTGAGGAGTAATTATTTCCGTTTATAAAATAATTGGAGCTCTGGTCTCATGCAGAACCAAAGAATCCGTATCCGCCTGAAAGCGTTTGATCATCGTCTGATCGATCAATCAACCGCGGAAATCGTCGAGACTGCCAAGCGCACTGGTGCGCAGGTCCGTGGTCCGATCCCGCTGCCGACCCGCAAAGAGCGCTTTACCGTTCTGATCTCCCCGCACGTTAACAAAGACGCGCGCGATCAGTACGAAATTCGCACTCACAAGCGTCTGGTTGACATCGTTGAGCCAACCGAGAAAACCGTTGATGCTCTGATGCGTCTGGATCTGGCTGCCGGTGTAGACGTGCAGATCAGCCTGGGTTAATCAGGTCATTGAGCGATTGAGAGGTTGAAACAATGATTGGTTTAGTCGGTAAAAAAGTGGGTATGACCCGCATCTTCACTGAAGACGGCGTATCTATCCCCGTAACCGTAATCGAAATTGAAGCAAACCGCGTGACTCAGGTGAAAACCCTGGAGAACGACGGATACAGTGCTGTCCAGGTCACCACCGGCGCTAAAAAAGCTAACCGTGTAACCAAGCCGGAAGCAGGTCACTTCGCTAAGGCCGGCGTAGAAGCTGGTCGCGTTCTGCGTGAATTCCGTCTGGCTGACGGTGAAGAATTCGCTGTAGGACAGGACATTAGCGTTGAAATTTTCGCTGACGTTAAGAAAGTAGACGTTACCGGTACTTCTAAAGGTAAAGGCTTCGCCGGTACCGTTAAGCGCTGGAACTTCCGCACTCAGGACGCTACCCACGGTAACTCCTTGTCTCACCGTGTTCCGGGTTCCATCGGTCAGAACCAGACTCCGGGCAAAGTGTTTAAAGGCAAGAAAATGGCAGGCCAGCTGGGTAATGAGCGCGTAACCGTTCAGAGCCTGGACGTAGTACGTGTTGACGCTGAGCGCAACCTGCTGCTGGTTAAAGGTGCAGTCCCGGGTGCAACCGGTAGCGACCTGATCGTTAAACCGGCTGTGAAGGCGTGAGGAGATAGCAATGGAATTAGTATTGAAAGACGCGCAAAGCGCGCTGACTGTTTCCGAAACTACCTTCGGTCGTGATTTCAACGAAGCGCTGGTTCACCAGGTTGTTGTTGCTTATGCAGCAGGTGCCCGTCAAGGTACTCGCGCTCAGAAGACCCGTGCTGAAGTAACTGGTTCCGGTAAAAAACCGTGGCGTCAGAAAGGCACCGGCCGTGCGCGTTCTGGTTCTATCAAGAGCCCGATTTGGCGTTCCGGTGGCGTGACTTTCGCTGCCAAGCCTCAGGATCACAGCCAGAAAGTAAACAAAAAGATGTACCGCGGCGCGCTGAAAAGCATCCTGTCCGAACTGGTACGTCAGGATCGTCTGATCGTTGTCGAGAAGTTCTCTGTTGAAGCACCGAAAACCAAACTGCTGGCTCAGAAACTGAAAGAACTGGCGCTGGATGACGTGCTGATCATCACTGGTGAACTGGATGAGAACCTGTTCCTGGCCGCTCGTAACCTGTACAAGGTTGACGTGCGTGACGTGGCAGGCATCGATCCGGTAAGCCTGATCGCCTTCGACAAAGTGGTTATGACTGCTGATGCTGTTAAGCAAGTTGAGGAGATGCTGGCATGATTCGTGAAGAACGTCTGCTGAAGGTGCTGCGCGCACCGCACGTTTCTGAAAAAGCGTCTACTGCGATGGAAAAAAATAACACCATCGTGCTCAAAGTTGCTAAAGACGCGACTAAAGCAGAAATCAAAGCTGCAGTACAGAAACTGTTTGAAGTCGAAGTCAATGACGTCCGCACCCTGGTTGTTAAAGGGAAAGTAAAACGTCACGGACAGCGTATCGGTCGTCGTAGCGACTGGAAAAAAGCTTACGTCACCCTGAAAGAAGGCCAGAATCTGGACTTCATCGGCGGCGCAGAGTAAGTCGGAGGAGTAAAAACAATGGCAGTTGTTAAGTGTAAACCGACATCTCCGGGTCGTCGCCACGTTGTTAAAGTGGTTAACCCTGAGCTGCACAAGGGCAAACCGTATGCCCCGTTGCTGGAAAAAAACAGCAAAACCGGTGGCCGTAACAACAATGGCCGCATCACCACTCGTCACATCGGTGGTGGTCACAAACAGCAGTACCGTATTGTTGACTTCAAACGCAACAAAGACGGTATTCCGGCTGTGGTCGAGCGTCTGGAGTACGATCCGAACCGTTCCGCGAACATCGCGCTGGTTCTGTACAAAGACGGCGAACGCCGTTATATCCTGGCGCCGAAAGGCCTGAAAGCAGGTGACCAGATTCAGTCTGGTGTTGATGCTGCAATCAAAACCGGTAACACCCTGCCGATGCGTAACATCCCGGTGGGTTCAACGGTTCACAACGTAGAAATGAAACCGGGTAAAGGCGGCCAGCTGGCTCGCTCCGCTGGTGCCTACGTTCAGATCGTTGCCCGTGAAGGTGCTTACGTTACCCTGCGTCTGCGTTCCGGCGAAATGCGTAAAGTTGAATCCGACTGCCGCGCAACGCTGGGCGAAGTCGGCAACGCTGAGCACATGCTGCGCGTTCTGGGTAAAGCTGGTGCTGCACGCTGGCGTGGCGTTCGTCCGACCGTTCGCGGTACGGCGATGAACCCGGTTGACCACCCGCACGGTGGTGGTGAAGGTCGTAACTTTGGTAAGCACCCGGTTACTCCGTGGGGCATTCAGACCAAAGGTAAGAAGACCCGCAGCAACAAACGTACTGATAAATTTATCGTACGCCGCCGTACTAAATAATTTTAGAGGATAAACCATGCCACGTTCTCTCAAGAAAGGTCCATTTATCGACCTGCACTTGCTGAAGAAGGTAGAGAAAGCGGTGGAAAGCGGTGACAAGAAGCCCCTGCGCACCTGGTCCCGTCGCTCAACGATCTTTCCAAACATGATCGGTTTGACCATCGCTGTCCATAATGGTCGTCAGCACGTTCCGGTATTCATCTCTGACGAGATGGTCGGACACAAGCTGGGTGAATTCGCGCCGACTCGTACTTACCGCGGCCACGCGGCTGATAAAAAAGCCAAGAAGAAATAAGGTAGGAGGAAGAGATGGAAACTATCGCTAAACATCTTCATGCTCGTTCTTCTGCTCAAAAGGTTCGCCTGGTGGCTGACCTGATTCGCGGTAAGAAAGTGTCGCAAGCTCTGGATATTCTGACCTACACCAACAAGAAAGCTGCTGGTCTGGTCAAAAAAGTACTGGAGTCTGCCATTGCTAACGCAGAACACAACGATGGCGCTGACATTGACGATCTGAAAGTTGCGAAAATCTTCGTAGACGAAGGCCCGAGCATGAAACGCATTATGCCGCGTGCTAAAGGTCGTGCGGATCGCATCCTGAAGCGTACCAGCCACATCACTGTGGTTGTGTCCGATCGCTGAGACTCTGGAGACTAGCAATGGGTCAGAAAGTACATCCTAATGGTATTCGCCTGGGTATTGTCAAAACTTGGAACTCTACCTGGTATGCAAATACCAAAGAATTCGCTGACAACCTGGACAGCGATTTTAAAGTTCGTCAGTACCTGAACAAGGAACTGGAGAAGGCCTCCGTTTCTCGCATCGTTATCGAGCGTCCGGCTAAAAGCATTCGTGTGACCATTCACACTGCTCGCCCGGGCATCGTTATCGGCAAGAAAGGTGAAGACGTTGAAAAACTGCGTAAGGGCGTAGCGGATATCGCTGGCGTACCGGCGCAGATCAACATCGCTGAAGTTCGTAAGCCTGAACTGGACGCAAAACTGGTTGCCGACAGCATCACTTCTCAGCTGGAGCGTCGTGTGATGTTCCGCCGCGCGATGAAGCGTGCTGTTCAGAACGCCATGCGTCTGGGCGCTAAAGGTATCAAAGTTGAAGTCAGCGGTCGTCTGGGCGGCGCTGAAATCGCACGTACCGAATGGTACCGCGAAGGTCGTGTTCCGCTGCACACGCTGCGTGCTGACATTGACTACAACACCTCCGAAGCGCACACCACTTACGGTGTCATCGGTGTGAAAGTGTGGATCTTCAAAGGTGAGATCCTGGGTGGTATGGCTGCCGTTGAACAACCGGAAAAACCGGCTGCTCAACCGAAAAAGCAGCAGCGTAAAGGCCGCAAGTAAGGAGAGTCGCTGAATGTTACAACCAAAGCGTACAAAATTCCGTAAAGTGCACAAAGGCCGCAACCGTGGTCTGGCTGCTGGTACGGATGTGAGCTTCGGCACTTTCGGTCTGAAAGCTGTTGGCCGCGGTCGCCTGACTGCTCGTCAAATCGAAGCTGCTCGTCGTGCTATGACTCGTGCTGTTAAGCGTCAAGGTAAGATCTGGATCCGTGTATTCCCGGATAAACCGATCACTGAGAAACCGCTTGAAGTGCGTATGGGTAAAGGTAAAGGTAACGTGGAGTATTGGGTTGCCTTGATTCAGCCAGGTAAAGTCCTGTACGAAATGGACGGGGTGCCGGAAGAGTTAGCCCGTGAGGCATTCGAACTGGCAGCAGCGAAACTGCCGATCAAAACCACCTTTGTAACTAAGACGGTGATGTAATGAAAGCAAAAGAGCTGCGTGAAAAGAGCGTTGAAGAGCTGAATACCGAACTGCTCGGACTGCTGCGTGAACAGTTCAATCTGCGCATGCAAGCTGCCAGCGGTCAGCTGCAACAAACTCACCTGTTGAAGCAAGTGCGTCGTAATGTCGCACGCGTTAAGACTTTACTGACTGAGAAGGCGGGTGCGTAATGACCGATAAAATCCGTACTCTGCAAGGTCGTGTCGTTAGTGACAAAATGCAGAAATCTGCTGTTGTCGCTATTGAGCGTTTCGTGAAACACCCGATCTACGGTAAATTCATCAAACGCACGACCAAGCTGCACGTGCATGACGAGAACAACGAATGTGGAATTGGCGACGTGGTTGAAATCCGCGAATGCCGTCCGCTGTCCAAGACCAAATCCTGGACCTTGGTTCGCGTTGTAGAGAAAGCGATTCTGTAATAGAGTATTGCTCTTCTCTTGATAATAAACGGCTCTGTAAAGGGCCGTTTATTTTTTCTACCCACAGTCGATAAGTGGTGTTATAATGCTGCGCCCTCGATTCTGGGGTATTAATGACCCGCAAGGGTTCGAAAAGTAGTAGTTGACATTAGCGGAGCACTAAACATGATCCAAGAACAGACTATGCTGAATGTGGCCGATAACTCCGGTGCACGTCGCGTAATGTGTATCAAGGTTCTGGGTGGCTCGCACCGTCGCTACGCAGGCGTCGGCGACATCATCAAAATTACCATTAAGGAAGCAATTCCCCGCGGTAAGGTGAAAAAAGGCGATGTACTGAAGGCGGTAGTGGTGCGCACCAAGAAGGGTGTTCGTCGCCCTGACGGTTCTGTCGTTCGCTTCGATGGTAATGCATGCGTTATTCTGAACAATAACAGCGAGCAACCTATCGGTACGCGTATTTTTGGGCCGGTAACTCGTGAACTGCGTACTGAAAAGTTCATGAAAATTATCTCTCTGGCACCAGAAGTACTCTAAGGAGCGAATCATGGCAGCGAAAATCCGTCGTGATGACGAAGTTATCGTGCTGACCGGCAAAGATAAAGGTAAGCGCGGTAAAGTTAAGAACGTCCTGACTTCTGGTAAGGTCGTTGTTGAAGGTATCAACCTGGTTAAAAAACATCAGAAGCCGGTTCCGGCGCTGAATCAACCAGGCGGAATCGTTGAAAAAGAAGCTGCTATCCAGGTTTCTAACGTTGCAATCTTCAATGCGGCCACCGGCAAGGCGGATCGTGTAGGCTTTAGATTCGAAGACGGCAAAAAAGTCCGTTTCTTCAAGTCTAACAGCGAAATTATCAAGTAATTTGGAGTAGTACGATGGCGAAACTGCATGATTACTACAAAGACGAAGTGGTTAGCAAACTGATGACTCAGTTCAGCTACAATTCTGTCATGCAAGTCCCTCGGGTCGAGAAGATCACCCTGAACATGGGTGTTGGTGAAGCGATCGCTGACAAGAAGCTGCTGGATAACGCCGCAGCTGATCTGACAGCTATCTCCGGTCAAAAACCGTTGATCACCAAAGCACGCAAATCTGTTGCAGGCTTCAAAATCCGCCAGGGCTATCCGATCGGCTGTAAAGTAACTCTGCGTGGCGAACGCATGTGGGAGTTCTTTGAGCGTCTGATTTCCATTGCTGTACCGCGTATCCGCGACTTCCGCGGTCTGTCTTCGAAATCATTCGATGGACGTGGTAACTACAGCATGGGTGTGCGTGAGCAGATCATCTTCCCGGAAATCGACTATGACAAGGTCGATCGCGTTCGTGGTTTGGACATTACCATTACCACCACTGCGAAAACCGATGATGAAGGCCGTGCGCTGTTGGCCGCCTTTAACTTCCCGTTCCGCAAGTAAGGTAGGGTTACTAATGGCTAAGCAATCCATGAAAGCACGCGAAGTTAAACGCGTGAAATTAGCTGATAAATTCTTCGCCAAGCGCGTTGAGCTGAAAGCTATCATCTCCAATGTGAACTCATCCGACGAAGATCGTTGGGATGCTGTTCTCAAGCTGCAGACTCTGCCGCGTGATTCCAGCCCGTCCCGTCAGCGTAACCGCTGCCGCCAGACAGGTCGTCCGCACGCTTTCCTGCGGAAGTTCGGGTTGAGCCGTATCAAGGTCCGTGAAGCCGCCATGCGCGGTGAAATTCCGGGTCTGAAAAAGGCTAGCTGGTAATTGTCACCAATTGAATCACGGGAGTAAAGACAGATGAGCATGCAAGATCCGATCGCGGATATGCTGACCCGTATCCGTAACGGTCAAGCCGCGAACAAAGTTGCGGTCACCATGCCTTCCTCCAAGCTGAAAGTGGCAATTGCCAACGTGCTGAAGGAAGAAGGTTTTATTGAAGATTTTAAAGTTGAAGGCGACACCAAGCCTGAACTGGAACTGACTCTTAAGTATTTCCAGGGTAAGGCAGTGGTAGAGAGCATTCAGCGTATCAGCCGTCCTGGTCTGCGCATCTATAAACGCAAAGATGAGCTGCCGAAAGTTATGGCCGGTTTAGGTATCGCAGTTGTTTCTACCTCTAAAGGTGTGATGACTGATCGTGCAGCTCGCCAGGCTGGTCTTGGTGGCGAGATTATCTGCTACGTAGCTTAATCGGGAGGGAAGAATGTCTCGTGTTGCAAAAGCACCCGTCGTCATTCCTGCCGGCGTAGAGGTAAAACTCAACGGTCAGGATATTTCGATCAAGGGTAAAAACGGCGAGTTGGTTCGTGAGATCAATGCCGCTGTCGAAGTTAAACAAGCTGATAACGTGCTGACTTTCGCCCCGCGCGAAGGTTTTGCCGATGGCTGGGCTCAGGCCGGGACTACTCGCGCTCTGTTGAACAGCATGGTTATCGGTGTTACCGAAGGCTTCACCAAAAAGCTGCAATTGGTAGGTGTAGGTTATCGTGCAGCCGTGAAAGGTAATGTGGTGAATTTGGCCCTGGGCTTCTCTCACCCGATCGATCACGAACTGCCTGCAGGCATTACTGCTGAATGTCCGTCTCAGACTGAAATCGTACTGAAAGGTGCGGATAAACAGCTGATCGGTCAGGTAGCGGCTGACCTGCGTGCTTACCGTCGTCCTGAGCCTTACAAAGGCAAAGGTGTCCGTTACGCCGATGAAGTCGTGCGTACCAAAGAGGCTAAGAAGAAGTAAGGTAACACTATGGATAAGAAATCAGCTCGTATCCGTCGTGCAACCCGCGCACGTCGCAAAATCCGTGAATTGGGTGCGACTCGTCTGGTGGTACATCGTACCCCCCGCCATATTTATGCGCAGGTTATCGCACCGAACGGTTCTGAAGTCCTGGTAGCCGCTTCTACTGTAGAAAAAGCTATCGCTGAGCAACTGAAGTATACCGGTAACAAAGACGCGGCCGCAGCTGTTGGTAAAGCTGTTGCTGAACGCGCTCTGGAAAAAGGCATCAAGGGTGTGGCCTTTGACCGTTCCGGGTTCCAATATCATGGTCGAGTCCAGGCACTGGCAGATGCTGCCCGTGAAGCTGGCCTTCAGTTCTAAGGTAGAGGTGTAAGATGGCTCACATCGAAAAACAAGCTGGCGAACTGCAGGAAAAGCTGATCGCGGTAAATCGCGTATCTAAAACCGTTAAGGGTGGTCGTATTTTCTCCTTCACAGCACTGACTGTGGTAGGTGATGGTAACGGTCGCGTAGGTTTTGGTTACGGTAAAGCTCGCGAAGTTCCGGCAGCGATCCAGAAAGCGATGGAAAAAGCCCGTCGCAATATGATGAATGTCGCGCTGAACAACGGCACTCTGCAGCACCCGGTTAAAGGTGCACACACAGGTTCTCGTGTGTTCATGCAGCCAGCTTCCGAAGGTACCGGTATCATCGCCGGTGGTGCAATGCGCGCCGTTCTGGAAGTTGCAGGGGTTCACAACGTATTGGCTAAGGCCTATGGTTCCACAAACCCGATTAACGTGGTTCGTGCAACTATTGATGGTCTGGCTAACATGAAGTCCCCGGAAATGGTCGCTGCCAAGCGTGGTAAATCCGTTGAAGACATTCTGGGGTAATTGACCATGGCAAAGACTATTAAAATTACTCAAACCCGTAGTGCAATCGGTCGTCTGCCGAAACACAAGGCAACGCTGCTTGGCCTGGGTCTGCGTCGTATTGGTCATACCGTTGAGCGTGAGGATACTCCTGCTGTTCGCGGTATGGTCAACGCGGTTTCCTACATGGTTAAAGTGGAGGAGTAACAGATGCGTTTGAATACTCTGTCTCCGGCCGAAGGTGCCAAACACGCGCCGAAGCGCTTAGGTCGCGGTATCGGTTCCGGCCTCGGTAAGACTGGTGGTCGCGGCGTCAAAGGTCAGAACTCTCGTTCTGGCGGTGGCGTACGTCGTGGCTTCGAAGGCGGTCAGATGCCTTTGTATCGTCGTCTGCCGAAGTTCGGCTTCACTTCTCGCAAAGCGATGATTACAGCGGAAATCCGTCTGTCTGATCTGGCGCGTGTAGAAGGCGATGTTGTTGATCTGAATACGCTGAAAGCTGCTAACGTCATCGGCGTTCAGATTGAATTCGCGAAAGTGATTCTGTCTGGCGAAGTTGCACGTCCGGTAACGATTCGTGGTCTGCGCGTCACCAAAGGCGCTCGTGCTGCTATCGAAGCTGCTGGCGGCAAAATTGAGGAATAAGTAGCAGATGGCTAAACAACCAGGATTAGATTTTCAAAGTGCTAAAGGCGGAGTTGGCGAACTGAAACGCAGACTGTTGTTTGTTATCGGTGCGTTGATTGTTTTCCGTATTGGCTCTTTTATTCCGATTCCTGGTATTGATGCCACTGTGCTTGCCAAATTGCTCGAACAACAGCGCGGCACCATCATTGAAATGTTTAACATGTTCTCTGGTGGTGCTCTCAGCCGTGCTTCGATTTTCGCTCTGGGAATCATGCCGTATATTTCGGCATCCATCATCATTCAGTTGTTGACGGTGGTTCACCCGGCTCTGGCGGAAATTAAGAAGGAAGGGGAGGCTGGCCGACGTAAAATCAGTCAGTACACCCGTTACGGCACTTTGGTGTTGGCAATATTTCAGTCAATCGGTATTGCTACCGGTTTGCCGAATATGCCTGGAATGCAAGGACTGGTGATTAATCCGGGCTTTGCATTTTATTTCACCGCTGTTGTCAGTCTGGTTACCGGGACAATGTTCTTGATGTGGCTGGGCGAGCAGATTACTGAACGGGGTATCGGCAACGGTATCTCGATTATAATCTTTGCCGGTATTGTTGCGGGATTACCGCCGGCCATTGGCCATACTATCGAGCAAGCGCGGCAAGGCGATCTGCACTTCCTCCTGTTGCTGTTGGTTGCAGTGCTGGTATTCGCAGTAACGTTTTTTGTGGTGTTTATTGAGCGTGGTCAGCGTCGTATCGTTGTTAACTACGCCAAACGTCAGCAAGGACGTCGCGTATACGCAGCACAGAGTACGCATTTACCGCTGAAAGTGAATATGGCAGGGGTTATCCCGGCTATCTTCGCTTCCAGTATTATCCTGTTCCCTGCAACCATTGCATCTTGGTTCGGGGGCGGTACTGGTTGGAACTGGCTGACAACTATTTCGCTGTATCTGCAGCCTGGGCAACCGCTTTATGTGTTACTCTATGCATCTGCAATCATCTTCTTCTGTTTCTTCTACACTGCGTTGGTGTTCAACCCGCGTGAAACAGCAGATAACCTGAAGAAGTCCGGTGCATTCGTGCCAGGAATTCGTCCGGGAGAGCAAACGGCGAAGTATATTGATAAAGTGATGACCCGCCTGACTCTGGTCGGTGCGATGTACATTACTTTTATCTGCCTCATCCCGGAGTTCATGCGTGACGCAATGAAAGTGCCGTTCTACTTCGGTGGTACGTCATTATTGATCGTTGTTGTTGTGATCATGGACTTTATGGCTCAAGTGCAAACCTTGCTGATGTCAAGTCAGTACGAGTCTGCATTGAAGAAGGCAAACCTGAAAGGCTATAGCCGCTAATTAGGTTTAGCTTGAGAAGTTACGGAGAGTAAAAATGAAAGTTCGTGCTTCCGTCAAGAAATTATGTCGTAACTGTAAGATCGTTAAGCGTAACGGCATCGTTCGCGTCATCTGCAGCGCCGAACCGAAGCATAAACAGCGCCAAGGCTGATTATCTCGCATATTTTTCTTGCAAAGTTGGATTGAGCTGGCTAGATTAGCCAGCCAATCTTTTGTATGTAACTGCAATATCCATTTGAGTATCCTGAAAACGGGCTTTTCAGTATGGTATTGCTTTATAAAATTGTAGGAGTGCATAGTGGCCCGTATAGCAGGCATTAACATTCCTGATCATAAACATACCGTAATTGCATTAACTGCTATTTACGGCATCGGCAAAACCCGTTCCAAATCCATCTGTGCTGCAACGGGTATTGCTGAAGATGTTAAGATCAGTGAGCTGTCTGAAGAGCAAATCGATAAGCTGCGTGACGAAGTAGCCAAGTTTGTTGTAGAAGGCGATCTGCGTCGTGAGATCACCCTGAGCATCAAGCGTCTGATGGACCTTGGTACTTACCGTGGTTTGCGTCACCGTCGTGGTCTGCCGGTTCGCGGTCAGCGTACCAAGACTAACGCCCGTACCCGTAAGGGTCCGCGCAAACCGATCAAGAAATAATCGGGGTGATTGAATAATGGCAAAGGCACCTATTCGTGCACGTAAGCGTGTAAGAAAGCAAGTCTCTGACGGTGTGGCTCATATCCATGCTTCTTTCAACAACACCATCGTTACTATTACCGATCGTCAGGGTAATGCGTTGGGTTGGGCAACTGCCGGTGGTTCCGGTTTCCGTGGTTCTCGTAAATCCACTCCGTTCGCCGCTCAGGTAGCAGCAGAGCGCTGCGCTGAAGCTGTGAAAGAGTACGGTATCAAGAATCTGGAAGTTATGGTTAAAGGACCTGGTCCGGGCCGTGAGTCTACTATCCGCGCACTGAACGCGGCTGGTTTCCGCATCACTAACATTACTGATGTGACTCCGATCCCTCATAACGGTTGTCGTCCGCCGAAAAAGCGTCGCGTGTAACGCCGCTTTTAGGATTGCTGGAGAAAGAAAATGGCAAGATATTTGGGTCCTAAGCTCAAGCTGAGCCGTCGTGAAGGCACCGACCTGTTTCTAAAGTCTGGTGTTCGCGCGATCGATTCCAAGTGTAAAATTGAACAAGCTCCTGGTCAGCACGGTGCGCGTAAACCGCGTCTGTCTGACTATGGTGTGCAGTTGCGTGAAAAGCAGAAAGTTCGCCGTATCTACGGTGTTCTGGAGCGCCAGTTCCGTAACTACTACAAAGAAGCCGCTCGCCTGAAAGGCAATACAGGTGCAAACCTGTTGCAGTTGCTGGAAGGTCGTCTGGACAACGTTGTTTACCGTATGGGCTTCGGCGCGACTCGTGCAGAATCTCGTCAGCTGGTAAGTCACAAGGCTGTCATGGTAAATGGTCGCGTTGTTAACATCGCTTCTTATCAGGTATCTCCGAATGACGTAGTCAGCATCCGCGAGAAAGCGAAAAAGCAGTCTCGTGTTAAGGCCGCTCTGGAGCTGGCTGAACAGCGTGAAAAGCCAACTTGGCTGGAAGTTGATGCTGCCAAGATGGAAGGTGTGTTCAAGCGTATTCCTGAACGTACCGATCTGTCTGCGGACATTAATGAACACCTGATCGTCGAGCTTTACTCCAAGTAAAGCTTAGTACCAAAGAGAGGACACAATGCAGGGTTCTGTGACAGAGTTTCTAAAACCGCGCCTGGTAGATATCGAGCAAGTCAGTTCGACGCACGCCAAGGTGACCCTTGAGCCGTTAGAGCGGGGCTTCGGCCATACTCTTGGTAACGCACTGCGCCGTATTCTGCTTTCATCCATGCCTGGTTGCGCGGTGACCGAGGTTGAGATTGATGGTGTACTGCACGAGTACAGCACCAAAGAAGGCGTACAGGAAGATATCCTGGAAATCCTGCTCAACCTGAAAGGGCTGGCGGTGAGAGTTCAAGGCAAAGATGAAGTTATTCTTACCCTGAATAAATCTGGCATTGGCCCTGTGACTGCAGCCGACATCACCCACGACGGTGATGTCGAAATCGTCAAGCCACAGCATGTGATCTGCCATCTGACCGATGAGAACGCATCTATCAATATGCGTATCAAAGTTCAGCGTGGTCGCGGTTATGTGCCGGCGTCTGCCCGTATTCATACGGAAGAAGATGAGCGCCCGATCGGTCGCCTGTTAGTCGACGCTTGCTACAGCCCTGTTGAGCGTATCGCTTACAATGTTGAAGCAGCTCGTGTTGAACAGCGTACCGACCTGGACAAGCTGGTTATCGAGATGGAAACCAATGGCACGATCGATCCTGAAGAGGCGATCCGCCGTGCGGCGACCATTCTGGCTGAACAATTGGAAGCTTTCGTTGACTTGCGTGATGTACGTCAGCCGGAAGTGAAAGAAGAGAAACCAGAATTCGATCCGATCCTGCTGCGCCCTGTTGACGATCTTGAATTGACTGTCCGCTCTGCTAACTGCCTTAAGGCAGAAGCTATCCACTACATCGGTGATCTGGTACAGCGTACCGAGGTTGAACTGCTTAAAACGCCTAACCTGGGTAAAAAATCTCTTACTGAGATTAAAGACGTGCTGGCTTCTCGTGGTCTGTCTCTGGGCATGCGCCTGGAAAACTGGCCGCCGGCAAGCATTGCTGATGAGTAACCGGATCACAGGTTAAGGTTTTACT
Organism: Dickeya fangzhongdai; assembly: GCF_002812485.1. NCBI lineage: Bacteria > Pseudomonadati > Pseudomonadota > Gammaproteobacteria > Enterobacterales > Pectobacteriaceae > Dickeya > Dickeya fangzhongdai. Next base: position 4,501,829 of record NZ_CP025003.1, on the reverse strand, counting down.
GAGAAGGATAAGGTCATGCGCCATCGTAAGAGTGGTCGTCAACTGAACCGTAACAGCAGCCATCGCCAGGCTATGTTCCGCAACATGGCTGGTTCTTTGGTTCGTCATGAGATTATCAAGACGACCCTGCCGAAAGCGAAAGAGCTGCGTCGTGTTGTTGAACCGCTGATTACTCTTGCCAAGACCGACAGCGTTGCTAATCGTCGTCTGGCATTCGCCCGTACTCGTGATAACGAGATCGTGGCTAAACTGTTTAATGAACTGGGCCCGCGTTTCGCGAGCCGCGCCGGTGGTTACACTCGTATTCTGAAGTGTGGCTTCCGTGCTGGTGACAATGCGCCGATGGCATACATCGAGCTCGTTGATCGCGCAGTTTCTCAGACAGAAGAAGTTGCTGCTGCAGAGTAATTTGCACTAGCGTAAAAAAGCCGGGGAAACCCGGTTTTTTTACGTCCTCATTAAACCTCGCCTTGTTGCTGTTCGAACTCTCTTCAATTTACTATCATGTGGATGAAAGATCGTGCGGGAGGCTGTTTTATGTTCCCTATTGATGAATGGGCCGAGCGCCATATCATTGAGGCGCAAAAGCGTGGGGAGTTAGACCATTTGCCAGGCAGCGGTAAGCCGCTTCAGTTGGATGACAATAGCGCTGTTCCTGTTGAACTACGCAGCGCATACCATCTGATGAAGAATGGCGGTTTTTTGCCGCCGGAACTATCCGATCGCAAAGAAGCGCTGACATTGGTAAATTTACTGCGCGCGGCTGACCCAGCATCAGCAGACTATACCGATTTATCCCGGCGGCTCAAGGCGCTAGAGTTACGCCTGCAGCTGTCAGGAATGAATACCGATTTTCTGAAAGGGTCTTATCAGCATGCATTAGGCATGCGATTGGAGAAGAATATCTCCGTTAAAGATGACTGAACCGCTTGTTATAACAGGCAATTTACGTTGAATATAACATCCATCGAATGAGGTAGATTTATGTCACATTATCGCCATACTAAAGGGCAGATAAAAGATAACGCACTTGAGGCGCTGCTCCATGACCCTCTGTTTCACCAGCGTGTTGAGCAGAATACAAAAGGTAAAGGGAGCTATCGCAGGAAAGAGAAACATCAAAAAGCACAGGGTAAGAACTGGGAGGCCAGTGGTAAGAAAACAATGCTTTTACCACTGGCCTTCTGGCATGTTGATTCTGCCGTTAAGACAATTATGCGTTTTTGGAATGGTTATCGGCCTGTTGTTTGAGTAAATCTCGGATCTCTGTCAGTAATTTTTCTTCTGCGCTGATCTTGGGCGGCGCATTGGGTTCTTCCTGTTGGGTACGACGTAATTTATTCATGAGCTTGATGGCCATAAAAATGGCAAATGCAACGATGATAAAATCAAAAATATTCTGAATGAATACGCCGTAATTAATACTGACTGCGGCTATATTGCCTTGCGCCTCTCGCAAAACCCAATGAAACTGTTTGAAATCGACGCCGCCGATCAAGAGTCCCAGTGGTGGCATGATAATGTCCGATACCAACGACGATACGATTTTTCCGAATGCGGCGCCGATAATGACCCCGACAGCCAGGTCAACCACGTTGCCGCGCATGGCGAATTCACGAAACTCTTTTATAAAGCTCATAACACTCTCCCCGATAAAACCTTTTTTAATTTTAACAAGCGATGGAAAATTTACCAAAAAGGGATATTTCAGGGCGCGCAGGATAAAACGCCCTGAGGAAAGGTTAGAGGAAGAATGGGCTGGGCTGGAATAAACGCTCGACGTCGGACACATATTTCTTGTCAGTCAAAAACATAATGACATGGTCACCCTGTTCTATTTGCAAATTGTTATTGGCAATGATGACGTCGTCGCCGCGCACAATTGCACCGATAATTGTTCCTGGCGGCAGTTTGATATCGGCGATCATGCGGCCGACTACTTTCGATGTGCCTTCATCACCATGTGCAATTGCTTCAATCGCTTCTGCAACACCGCGTCGCAGCGACGATACACTGACGATATCCGCTTTACGCACATGTCCCAGCAATGCGGAAATGGTGGCCTGTTGTGGCGAAATAGCAACATCAATGACACTGCCCTGCACCAGGTCGACATAGGCCCGGCGCTGGATCAGGACCATCGCTTTTTTGGCACCCATCCGTTTTGCCAGCATGGCTGACATGATATTCGCTTCATCATCGTTGGTGATGGCGATGAATACATCAATCTGTTCAACGTGCTCCTGAGCCAGTAACTCCTGGTCAGAAGCATCGCCGTGAAAGACGATAGTGTGTTGTAAGCGCTCCGCTAACTCAGCGGCTCGCAGCGCGTCGCGCTCTATTAGCTTGACGCTATAATCCTTTTCGAGTCTGAGGGCCAGGCCAGCGCCCACATTTCCGCCCCCAACAATCATGATGCGCTTATAGGGCTTCTCCAGCCGCTGCATCTCACTCATCACCGCCCGAATATGCTGTGAGGCGGCGATAAAGAACACTTCATCGCCGGCTTCAATCACGGTTGAGCCTTGAGGACGAATCGGCCGGTCATGGCGGAAAATGGCTGCGACTCGCGTTTCTATGTGAGGCATATGGTCGCGCATCGTTGCAATCGCATTACCCACCAACGGCCCGCCATAGTATGCATTTACTGCGGCAATACTGACTTTCCCCTCTGCGAAATTGACTACCTGCAATGCGCCCGGATACTCGATCAATTTATAAATATTGTCGATAACCAGTTGTTCCGGCGAAATAAGGTGATCAATCGGGACGGCTTCCGCCTGAAACAATTGCTCAGATTCACGGATATACTCCGATGAGCGGATACGCGCGATGCGGTTGGGAGTATTGAACAGGGAGTAAGCGACCTGACAGGCGATCATGTTGGTTTCGTCGGAATTGGTTACGGCGATCAACATATCTGCATCTTCAGCGCCGGCTTCGCGCAATATGCGCGGATGAGAGGCATAGCCAGTCACCACGCGCAGATCGAATTTGTCCTGAAGCTGGCGTAGCCGGGTCGTATTGGTGTCCACAACGGTAATATCATTGTTTTCGCCTGACAGATTTTCTGCCAGCGTTCCGCCAACCTGACCTGCACCAAGAATAATTATCTTCATCGTGATTTCTGCCGTGTCTGTTCCTGTCGGGGCTTATCAACCGGTTAGAGCTATTGCCCGTTTTTTACCAGCTTCGCATAAAAGAAACCATCGCCATCTTCCGCCGCGGGTAATTTCTGAATCCCAGGGTGCTGCGGGCTACCGGTATCAACCAATGCGGCATCAGGATGGCGTTGCAGAAATGCGGCCACTTGCTGGTGGTTTTCCTCCGGTAGTATAGAGCAGGTGGCGTACACCAGCGTGCCGCCATTTTTCAGCCGTGGCCAGATAGCTTCCAGAATTGCCTGTTGCATAGCAGCCAGTTCGGCGATATCGCTATCGCGGCGCAACCACTTGATATCCGGGTGACGGCGAATGACGCCGGTCGCGGAGCAAGGAGCATCCAGCAAAATACGATCAAAGCGCTTGTCCCCACACCATGCTGTTGGTGTTCGGCCATCTCCACATTTGACCTCGGCGTGTTGACCAAGGCGTTGCAAATTCTCTCTGACCCGCTTTAGCCGTTGTTCATCCACGTCAACGGCAAGTACATGAGCATGAGGAGCGGCTTCAAGTATATGTGTTGTCTTGCCGCCAGGCGCGGCGCACAGATCGAGAATATCTTCGTGGTCTTGCGGCGACAACCAGTGGATACAGCCTTGTGCCGACGCGTCCTGTACGGTGACCCAGCCCTGTTCGAACCCCGGTAACTGATTGACGGCGCAGGGTGTCCCCAGTCGAATGGCATCCGCATAGAAAGGGTGAGGATAAGCTTCTATCTCTTTTTCCTGCAGTAACGTCAGATAGGCTGCCTGAGTATGATGCTGCCGGTTGACCCGTAACCACATGGGAGGATGCTGATTGTTCGCCTCGACGATGCGCTCCCATTGCTCGGGATAGGCCTTTTTCAGTCGTTGCAACAACCACTCGGGGTGCGCATAGCGCGCCGGATTGTTCTGCAGCCGTTGCTGCAATTCGTCCTGCTGACGCTGGAACTGGCGTAATACGCCATTGATTAATCCTTTCAACTGAGGCCGTTTCAGGGCAACCGCGCCGTTAACCGTTTCCGCCAGCGCGGCATGGGGAGGAATGCGAGTGTGGATGAGCTGATAGATACCTACCATCAACAGATAATGCAGTACCTTCTGCTTGCCGGTAAGCGGTTTGGCCATCAGTTGACGAAGATACCAATCCAGCTGTGGTAATACGCGTAATACGCCAAAGCAGATCTCCTGCAGCAGGCCGCGATCCTTCTCACTGATGTCTCGCTGGAGCGTAGGGAGCAGGTGGCTGAGTGATTGCCCTTGTTCGACAACCTGGACAAGAGCAGTGGCGGCAATGCTACGAAGATTATATGTGCTTTTCATCGGTTCAGAACGGGTAGGAGAATGTCAGTGGTACCGACATAAGGTCGGTACCGTGGTATCAGGCCAGTGTGTGGCCCGGGGTGAACCATTCGCGGCGAGAGTTAAGCAAATCCTGTGCTGACATGGCTTTTTTGCCCGAGGGTTGCAGGATCTGAATATTTAATACGCCGTCAGCGGTAGCAATCCGGATGCCGTCTTTGTCGGCAGCAAGTATGGTTCCCGGCTGTTGCTGATGCGAGGCGTCCAGCGCCTCGGCTTTCCAGACTTTTACCGGTCGTTCCTCAATCAGAAAATAGCTGACTGGCCACGGATTGAAGGCACGGATGCAGCGTTCCAGCTGTTTTGCCGACAATTGCCAGTCCAGACGCGCCTCTTCCTTGCTCAGTTTTTCTGCATAGGTTGCCAGGCTGTCGTCCTGTGCTTCGGCGGTCACCTGAGAGGCGGACAATTGCGCCAGTGTATCCATTAATCCCTGAGGACCCAGCTTTGCCAGCTTGTCATACAGTGTGGCGCTGGTGTCATCCGGCAGAATCGGGCATTCGATTTTGTGAAGCATGGCGCCAGTATCCAGCCCGGCGTCCATCTGCATGATCGTGACTCCCGTCTGTGCATCGCCAGCCCAGAGCGCGCGCTGTATCGGCGCCGCTCCACGCCAGCGCGGCAGCAGCGAACCATGCACATTGATGCACCCCAGGCGAGGCATATCCAGTACGGCTTGCGGCAGGATGAGGCCATAGGCAACCACAACCATTACATCAGCGCCCAGTTCCGCCACCAGTTGTTGATTCTCAACAGGGCGTAATGATTTGGGTTGGAATACCGGAATACCATGCTGTTCAGCCAGCACTTTAACCGGGCTGGGCGTCAGCTTGTTGCCGCGGCCTGCCGGGCGGTCCGGTTGGGTGAACACGCCGACAACCTCATGCTCTGACGATAGCAGCGCTGCAAGATGCTGTGCGGCGAAATCAGGCGTTCCTGCGAAAATAATGCGTAATGACACGTGGTTTCCTGCCTGGAAATAGGTTTACGGGACTGCTTATGCCTTGCTGTTTTGTCTGGCCAATTTTTCCAGCTTCTGGCGGATGCGTTGGCGCTTCAGCGGCGACAGGTAGTCGATAAACAGTTTGCCGACCAAGTGATCCATTTCATGCTGAATGCAAATCGCCAGCAAGCCGTCGGCTTCCAACTCAAACGGGTTACCTTCGCGATCCAGCGCGCGCACTTTGACGTGTTCTGCCCGCGGAACCAGCGCGCGAGTTTCAGGAATGGACAAACAGCCTTCTTCAATTCCGGTATCACCAGATTTCTCCAGCAGTTCCGGGTTGATCAAGACCAGTCGTTGATCCCGTTCTTCTGAAACATCGATCACGATGATGCGCTGATGGATATCAACTTGCGTGGCCGCGAGGCCAATGCCTTCTTCCTCGTACATGGTATCGAACATATCGTCCACGATACGCTGAATCTCTGCATTAACTTCTTTTACCGGCTGCGCCTTAATGCGAAGCCGCTCATCGGGGAAATGTAATACTTGCAACACTGACATATATGTTTAGATCTGTATTCAGGTGGTTAGAATGCTCCAGTCTTTATTGTAGACATTTCCGAGGGTGATTGACAGCATCACGGCCATGGCACAGCAGGATGCGGAGTGGGATATGACGGATATGGAAATCTGGTTGCGTCTGGCGTCGGTTAAGGGCCTTGGCGCCAAAAGGTGCGCCGCATTGTTCGGTCAATTGCAGGCCGAAAACTCGTATCCGGCGGGATATCTGAAATCGCTTGGCCTAACGGAAAGTCAGACCGAGCAGTTTCTCGCTCTGAGCGATCTGGATATCCAGAATACAGTGCATTGGCTGGAAACGCCGGATCATCACCTGGTGACATTCAACAGCGCCGATTATCCCCCTTTGCTCAGTAACATTGTTTCGCCCCCGGTATGTTTGTATGTCGCCGGAGATGTTGGCGTACTGTCATCTCCGCAGATTGCGGTGATTGGCAGTCGCAACAATAGCGCTTACGGCGAACAGTGGGGGCATGTCTTCAGCCAGCAACTCAGCCTGAATCATCTGACCATAACCAGCGGGCTTGCTGTGGGGATCGATGGTATTGCCCATCAGGCCGCCCTGCAGGCGGGAGGGAAAACCATTGCGGTATTGGGGAGCGGATTAAACCAGCTTTATCCGCGCCGGCATCTGACGCTGGCGGATGCAATTGTGCAGCAGGGTGGGGCTCTGGTGTCGGAGTTTCCTCTGAATACTCGGCCGTTGCCGGTGAATTTCCCTCGCCGCAATCGCATCATCAGCGGATTAAGCCTGGGCGTTCTGGTGGTGGAGGCATCGATGCGTAGTGGCTCGCTGGTGACGGCGCGTTATGCGTTGGAACAAAATCGCGAGGTATTCGCTCTGCCCGGTCCGATTGGCAATCCGATGACGGAAGGTAATCACTGGCTAATACAGCAAGGGGCCAGCCTGGTTACCCAACCTCAGGACATTTTTGAACAACTCCATAATGGACTGCGCTGGTTTGCCGATATTCCTAGTGAGGGCGTTCCGGGAATTATTTGTGCGACGGAAGACGAACTGGAATTGCCATTTGCTGATGTGTTGGCTACCGTAGGAGATGAGGTTACACCTGTTGACGTTGTCGCTGAACGTGCCGGCCAACCTGTGCCAGAGGTGGTGATTAAGTTACTGGATCTGGAGTTAGCAGGGTGGATCGCAGCTGTACCCGGCGGCTATGTCCGTATAAGGAGGGCAGGCCATGTTCGACGTACTAATGTACTTGTTTGAAACTTACATCCACAATGAAACCGAAATGCGTGTCGATCAGGATACGTTGACTGATGACCTCACCCGCGCGGGATTTGATCGTGACGATATCTACAGCGCGCTGGACTGGCTTGAAAAACTAGCCGACTTGCAGGAAGGGCAAACCCCGCCACTGGCGTTGGCCAGCGACCCTCTGGCGTTGCGCATTTACACCGCTGAAGAGGAACAACGTCTGGATGTGGATTGTCGCGGCTTTCTGCTGTTTCTTGAGCAGATTAAAGTGCTCAATCTGGAAACCCGCGAGATGGTCATTGATCGGGTGATGGCGCTTGAAACGCAGGATTTTGACCTGGAAGATCTAAAATGGGTCATTCTGATGGTGCTGTTCAATGTGCCAGGTTGCGAAAATGCTTATCAGCAAATGGAAGATTTACTCTTTGAAGCCAATGAAGGGTATTTGCAGTAGTCGGGAATCAAAGTAAATCATGGCTAAAACCATACTTATTGCTGAAAAGCCGCAGCAGGTGTGCCCTGAATGTGGGGCCGTGTTGGTTATCCGTTCCGGGCAGCACGGCCCGTTTCTTGGTTGTTCCCGTTATCCTGAATGCCATTATATTCGACCGCTTAAAGCCTATGCTGATGGGCATGTGGTGAAAGTGCTGGATGGGCAGCATTGCCCTCGTTGCCAGTCGGCGCTGGTGCTGCGTCAGGGGCGTTATGGCATGTTCATCTGTTGCAGTAACTATCCTGAATGCGAGCATACGGAAGCCATCGATCGCCCGGATGAAACGACCCTGACATGTCCCCAGTGCCATGACGGCCGATTGCTTCAGCGTAAATCTCGTTATGGCAAGACGTTTCACTCCTGCGAACGTTATCCTGCCTGTCAATTCACGCTGAATCACAAGCCGATCGCGGGGGAATGCGAATACTGCCATTACCCGTTATTGATAGAGAAGAAAACTGCGCAGGGCGTAAGACGCTTTTGTGCTAGTAAATTGTGTGGAAAGCCGGTATCGGCTGAAGAAAGTCATTGTGATGAGTAATTTAAATTCTGAAGATTTAGCACCGTTGTTACAGCAACTGCGGGAAGAAAATGTGATCGCCTACCCAACGGAGGCTGTATTTGGGCTTGGGTGTGATCCCGACAGTGAAACGGCGGTAGAACGTTTGTTGGCGTTGAAACAACGCCCACGTGAAAAAGGGCTGATCCTAATTGCGGCGGATTTTCAGCAACTGGAACCTTATGTCGACATGTCGGCCTTGTCGAACATTCAGCGCCAGACCATCTTTGCCTCCTGGCCAGGGCCGGTTACCTGGGTGCTTCCGGCCAAAACGGTAACGCCGGATTGGCTGACCGGGCGGTTCACCTCACTGGCGGTGCGAGTGAGCGATCACCCGCTGGTTAAGCAGCTGTGTCTGGCGTTCGGAAAGCCGCTGGTTTCTACCAGTGCAAATCTGAGCGGCCAGCCGCCGTGTCGTACAGTCAGTGAAGTGGTGGCGCAGTTTGGCGAGCGTTTTCCTGTCCTGAATGGAGAGGTTGGCGGTCGTCTGAATCCATCGGAAATTCGTGATGCCTTGACGGGAGAAATGTTGCGTCAGGGGTAGCAAGTATTGGAGAACAAGGTGTCCGTGAGTCAATCTTTTGCGGTTTTTGGTCATCCTATTGCGCACAGCAAATCGCCGCGCATTCATGCGTTATTTGCCGAGCAGACGGGGATCTCGCTGACCTACGAGCGAATACTGGCGCCGTTGGATGGTTTTGAGGACAGCCTGAACGCGTTTTTTCAACATGGAGCATGCGGCGCCAATGTGACGGCTCCGTTCAAGGAACGCGCATGTGCGGCTATGGATGAGTTGAGCGAACGTGCTCGTTCCGCTGGCGCCGTCAATACGATCCAAAGGAAAGGCGATGGTTCGCTTTATGGCGACAATACTGACGGTATTGGTCTGCTGAGTGATTTGCAGCAGCATGAGTTTATCCAGCCTCATAACCGGGTGTTGCTGGTGGGGGCGGGGGGCGCAGCACGCGGCGTTATTCAGCCTTTGCTGGCGTACGGATGCGAGTTAATTATCGCTAATCGCACATTCGCCAGAGCTGAGGCACTGGCTGAACATTTCAGCCGCTATGGTCAGGTGAGCGCGTTGCCGATGGAAAAGTTGGGCAGTCATCATTTTGATTTGATTATCAATGCTACCTCATCGGGGGTAGCGGGCGATGTTCCTGATCTGCCAGCCTCTCTAATTTCTTCTGATGTGTGTTGCTATGACATGTTTTATCAGTCGGAACCGACCCCTTTTTTGACGTGGTGCATCCGGCAGGGGGCACAACGTTATGTTGACGGAATGGGGATGCTGGTCTGGCAGGCGGCGCATGCGTTCAATTTGTGGCATGGCGTCATGCCGGATGTCGTACCGGTAATTCATAAAATGAAACAGGAACTGGGAACATGAATCAGGCGATTCAGTTTCCAGATCGGGAATGGTGGAGTGATCATGATGGGGCGATCATTTTTCCGGCCCTGGTCGGCGGGTTCCAGCGCGAGTGCGTGATTAGACGATATGTTCTGCTGGAACGCTATGGTGATGTGCAACCGGAACAGTGGCTGTCACTGTTCCGTGAACATCGCTGGGATTGGGAAGATGAGTTTGAACGCTTGATTCGTGATGATGAATACGACGAGCAAGGGCGCTTTCTGTTTAGTGATGAAATTCATTGATGAAAAGCGCCAATTGCTTCACTGGTGTGATTGGCTTAGATATTCGTCTTTCCAGCGCACATAGTTATTGGATGAATAAAGCAGCCCTTCCAGTTCCTGCTCTGTCAGTGGGCGAACCTTTTTAGCTGGACTACCAAGATAAAGGTAACCTTTCTCCAGCGTCTTTCCCGGTGAAACCAGACTACCCGCACCAATGATGACGTCATCTTCAACGGTGACGCCATCAAGAAGAATTGAACCCATGCCCACCAGAACACGATTGCCGATCGTGCAACCATGCAGCATGGCTTTGTGCCCTACGGTAACGTCTTCCCCAATAATTAATGGATTTCCATTCACGTTTTTTTCCGAACAGTGGGTTACGTGCAAGACGCTGCCATCCTGAATATTGGAGCGAGACCCAATCCGGATGAAGTTGACATCACCCCGGATGACCACTAATGGCCAGATGCTCACATCATCCGCCAGTGTGACCTCCCCGATAACTACACTGGAAGGGTCCACCATGACGTTTTTACCGATAACCGGCAGCGCTCCTTTAAACGGGCGTAATGCCTCGGACATATGCCGCATCTCCTAAAGTTAATATTACGGATCCCGGATCCTTGGTTGGATCCGGCTTTATTGCTCAGAAAATAGCGTTGCCTGCACAATAACTCAACGTAAGGGTGGAAAAATGCGCGAACGGAAAAAAAGATCGAGAAAGTGGTTGTGTAACCCGTTCGGATCCCTATAATGCGCATCCACTGACACGGCAACGGCGACAAGCCAGCGCGGTGTGAGGCAGAGAAAACGAGAAAAAAGTCGTTGACTCTGAATGAGGAAAGCGTAGTATACGCCACCTCGCGACAGCAGGCTGTAAGCCGGTCGCACTGCTCTTTAACAATCAATCAGACAATCTGTGTGGGCACTCGCAGGACGCTTCACTAAAAAATTATGTGAAAAGTCTTGAAGAGTGACAACAGTTAATTCATACGAACTAACAGTAAATTCTTTGAGCACGTTTTCTTCGGAAAACACATCAAACTTTAAATTGAAGAGTTTGATCATGGCTCAGATTGAACGCTGGCGGCAGGCCTAACACATGCAAGTCGAGCGGCAGCGGGGGGAAGCTTGCTTCCCCGCCGGCGAGCGGCGGACGGGTGAGTAATGTCTGGGGATCTGCCTGATGGAGGGGGATAACTACTGGAAACGGTAGCTAATACCGCATAACGTCGCAAGACCAAAGTGGGGGACCTTCGGGCCTCACGCCATCGGATGAACCCAGATGGGATTAGCTAGTAGGTGGGGTAACGGCTCACCTAGGCGACGATCCCTAGCTGGTCTGAGAGGATGACCAGCCACACTGGAACTGAGACACGGTCCAGACTCCTACGGGAGGCAGCAGTGGGGAATATTGCACAATGGGCGCAAGCCTGATGCAGCCATGCCGCGTGTGTGAAGAAGGCCTTCGGGTTGTAAAGCACTTTCAGCGGGGAGGAAGGCGGTAAGGTTAATAACCTTATCGATTGACGTTACCCGCAGAAGAAGCACCGGCTAACTCCGTGCCAGCAGCCGCGGTAATACGGAGGGTGCAAGCGTTAATCGGAATGACTGGGCGTAAAGCGCACGCAGGCGGTTTGTTAAGTCAGATGTGAAATCCCCGAGCTTAACTTGGGAACTGCATTTGAAACTGGCAAGCTAGAGTCTTGTAGAGGGGGGTAGAATTCCAGGTGTAGCGGTGAAATGCGTAGAGATCTGGAGGAATACCGGTGGCGAAGGCGGCCCCCTGGACAAAGACTGACGCTCAGGTGCGAAAGCGTGGGGAGCAAACAGGATTAGATACCCTGGTAGTCCACGCTGTAAACGATGTCGATTTGGAGGTTGTGCCCTTGAGGCGTGGCTTCCGGAGCTAACGCGTTAAATCGACCGCCTGGGGAGTACGGCCGCAAGGTTAAAACTCAAATGAATTGACGGGGGCCCGCACAAGCGGTGGAGCATGTGGTTTAATTCGATGCAACGCGAAGAACCTTACCTACTCTTGACATCCAGAGAACTTAGCAGAGATGCTTTGGTGCCTTCGGGAACTCTGAGACAGGTGCTGCATGGCTGTCGTCAGCTCGTGTTGTGAAATGTTGGGTTAAGTCCCGCAACGAGCGCAACCCTTATCCTTTGTTGCCAGCGATTCGGTCGGGAACTCAAAGGAGACTGCCAGTGATAAACTGGAGGAAGGTGGGGATGACGTCAAGTCATCATGGCCCTTACGAGTAGGGCTACACACGTGCTACAATGGCGTATACAAAGAGAAGCGACCTCGCGAGAGCAAGCGGACCTCATAAAGTACGTCGTAGTCCGGATTGGAGTCTGCAACTCGACTCCATGAAGTCGGAATCGCTAGTAATCGTAGATCAGAATGCTACGGTGAATACGTTCCCGGGCCTTGTACACACCGCCCGTCACACCATGGGAGTGGGTTGCAAAAGAAGTAGGTAGCTTAACCTTCGGGAGGGCGCTTACCACTTTGTGATTCATGACTGGGGTGAAGTCGTAACAAGGTAACCGTAGGGGAACCTGCGGTTGGATCACCTCCTTACCGAGTTGAAGTGCCTGCGTGGTGTCCACACAGATTGTCTGATGAAGTAAACGAGCGGTAAAACCTTATAGGCTTGTAGCTCAGGTGGTTAGAGCGCACCCCTGATAAGGGTGAGGTCGGTGGTTCAAGTCCACTCAGGCCTACCAGATTTCTCCTGATACTGCGTTGTGAAATAGCCCGCATATTGATGTATGCGTCGTCATTCCACGCCTTGTCTCAGAAGAAATTACGGGTAAAGGTTTACGTGTTGCATTCTATGGGGCTATAGCTCAGCTGGGAGAGCGCCTGCTTTGCACGCAGGAGGTCTGCGGTTCGATCCCGCATAGCTCCACCATTTACGAATGACTTCAGAGTATACTGGCGACAGTATGCTGCGAAGTATTCTGCTCTTTAACAATCCGGAACAAGCTGAAAATTTGAAACGACGGCATATGAGTGTGAATTCATGTGTTGTTCGAGTCTCTCAATATACCCGCATCCCGAGACACTTTCGGGTTGTGAGGTTAAGCGACTAAGCGTACACGGTGGATGCCTAGGCAGTCAGAGGCGATGAAGGGCGTGCTAATCTGCGAAAAGCGTCGGCAAGGTGATATGAACCGTTATACCCGACGATACCCGAATGGGGAAACCCAGTGTGATTCGTCACACTATCATTAACTGAATCCATAGGTTAATGAGGCGAACCGGGGGAACTGAAACATCTCAGTACCCCGAGGAAAAGAAATCAACCGAGATTCCCCCAGTAGCGGCGAGCGAACGGGGAGGAGCCCAGAACCTGAATCGGCTTGTGTGTCAGTGGAAGCGTCTGGAAAGTCGCACGATACAGGGTGAAAGTCCCGTACACGAAGATGCACAGGCCGTGAGTTCGATGAGTAGGGCGGGACACGTGGTATCCTGTCTGAACATGGGGGGACCATCCTCCAAGGCTAAATACTCCTGACTGACCGATAGTGAACCAGTACCGTGAGGGAAAGGCGAAAAGAACCCCGGCGAGGGGAGTGAAATAGAACCTGAAACCGTGTACGTACAAGCAGTGGGAGCACCTTTTGGGTGTGACTGCGTACCTTTTGTATAATGGGTCAGCGACTTATATTCTGTAGCAAGGTTAACCGCATAGGGGAGCCGCAGGGAAACCGAGTCTTAACTGGGCGTTAAGTTGCAGGGTATAGACCCGAAACCCGGTGATCTAGCCATGGGCAGGTTGAAGGTTGGGTAACACTAACTGGAGGACCGAACCGACTAATGTTGAAAAATTAGCGGATGACTTGTGGCTGGGGGTGAAAGGCCAATCAAACCGGGAGATAGCTGGTTCTCCCCGAAAGCTATTTAGGTAGCGCCTCGTGAATTCATCTCCGGGGGTAGAGCACTGTTTCGGCTAGGGGGCCATCCCGGCTTACCAACCCGATGCAAACTGCGAATACCGGAGAATGTTATCACGGGAGACACACGGCGGGTGCTAACGTCCGTCGTGAAGAGGGAAACAACCCAGACCGCCAGCTAAGGTCCCAAAGTCATGGTTAAGTGGGAAACGATGTGGGAAGGCCCAGACAGCCAGGATGTTGGCTTAGAAGCAGCCATCATTTAAAGAAAGCGTAATAGCTCACTGGTCGAGTCGGCCTGCGCGGAAGATGTAACGGGGCTAAAACCATGCACCGAAGCTGCGGCAGCGACGCTTAGGCGTTGTTGGGTAGGGGAGCGTTCTGTAAGCCGTTGAAGGTGGACTGTGAGGTCTGCTGGAGGTATCAGAAGTGCGAATGCTGACATAAGTAACGATAATGCGGGTGAAAAACCCGCACGCCGGAAGACCAAGGGTTCCTGTCCAACGTTAATCGGGGCAGGGTGAGTCGACCCCTAAGGCGAGGCTGAAAAGCGTAGTCGATGGGAAACAGGTTAATATTCCTGTACTTGGTGTTACTGCGAGGGGGGGACGGAGAAGGCTATGTCATCCGGGCGACGGTTGTCCCGGTTTAAGCGTGCAGGTGGGTGGACCAGGTAAATCCGGTCTGCTGTCAACACTGAGGCGTGATGACGAGGTACTACGGTACTGAAGTGACAGATGCCCTGCTTCCAGGAAAAGCCTCTAAGCATCAGGTAACATTGAATCGTACCCCAAACCGACACAGGTGGTCAGGTAGAGAATACTCAGGCGCTTGAGAGAACTCGGGTGAAGGAACTAGGCAAAATGGTGCCGTAACTTCGGGAGAAGGCACGCTGGGCATGGTGAAGTCCCTTGCGGACGGAGCTGAGCCCAGTCGCAGATACCAGCTGGCTGCAACTGTTTAATAAAAACACAGCACTGTGCAAACACGAAAGTGGACGTATACGGTGTGACGCCTGCCCGGTGCCGGAAGGTTAATTGATGGGGTTATCCGTAAGGAGAAGCTCTTGATCGAAGCCCCGGTAAACGGCGGCCGTAACTATAACGGTCCTAAGGTAGCGAAATTCCTTGTCGGGTAAGTTCCGACCTGCACGAATGGCGTAATGATGGCCAGGCTGTCTCCACCCGAGACTCAGTGAAATTGAACTCGCTGTGAAGATGCAGTGTACCCGCGGCAAGACGGAAAGACCCCGTGAACCTTTACTATAGCTTGACACTGAACCTTGAGCCTTGATGTGTAGGATAGGTGGGAGGCTTTGAAGTGTGGACGCCAGTCTGCATGGAGCCAACCTTGAAATACCACCCTTTAATGTTTGATGTTCTAACGTGGACCCGTGAACCGGGTTGCGGACAGTGTCTGGTGGGTAGTTTGACTGGGGCGGTCTCCTCCCAAAGAGTAACGGAGGAGCACGAAGGTTAGCTAATCCTGGTCGGACATCAGGAGGTTAGTGCAAAGGCATAAGCTAGCTTGACTGCGAGAGTGACGGCTCGAGCAGGTGCGAAAGCAGGTCTTAGTGATCCGGTGGTTCTGAATGGAAGGGCCATCGCTCAACGGATAAAAGGTACTCCGGGGATAACAGGCTGATACCGCCCAAGAGTTCATATCGACGGCGGTGTTTGGCACCTCGATGTCGGCTCATCACATCCTGGGGCTGAAGTAGGTCCCAAGGGTATGGCTGTTCGCCATTTAAAGTGGTACGCGAGCTGGGTTTAGAACGTCGTGAGACAGTTCGGTCCCTATCTGCCGTGGGCGCTGGAAGATTGAGGGGGGTTGCTCCTAGTACGAGAGGACCGGAGTGAACGCACCACTGGTGTTCGGGTTGTGATGCCAATTGCATTGCCCGGTAGCTAAGTGCGGAAGAGATAACCGCTGAAAGCATCTAAGCGGGAAACTTGCCCCGAGATGAGTCTTCCCTGGGCCCTTGAGGCCCCTGAAGGGACGTTCGAGACGAGGACGTTGATAGGCTGGGTGTGTAAGCGTAGCGATACGTTGAGCTAACCAGTACTAATGACCCGAGAGGCTTAACCTTACAACACCGAAGGTGTTTTGGTGAGAGAGACGAGAAAGAATTTGGCTTGTTCGACGGATGGATTCTGATGGTTGTGCGGCGCGGTAGCGTGGGCATGACGGTTGGAATGAAAAGAATTTGCCTGGCGGCGAGAGCGCGGTGGTCCCACCTGACCCCATGCCGAACTCAGAAGTGAAACGCCGTAGCGCCGATGGTAGTGTGGGGTCTCCCCATGCGAGAGTAGGGAACTGCCAGGCATCACATAAGGAACCCCCGGTTATGCCGGGGGTTTTTTGCTTTGGGGGCGCGGTGGCCAAACCGAGTGCCAGGGCGGGGATGGCCGGCGGCCCGATGTTTTTTACTACCCTACCGCCTTGTCCTTTTACTGATCTTTTGAACGCTGTCCGATATTTTTTTCACTTTTCTACAATACCTTCTCTCCTATCTCTCCTTTACCGTGGTTCCCATTACTTTGCATCAGCAGAGGAACTGTCTCGCTTTGCGTCATACTGTGTAATTCTTATGCTAAAAATGGATATATAAATCTGATTTCTGATGAAAGATTTTCAACCAGATGGTTATGTACTCGACATTGCTCTGGAAAATCGTTATCTTCGGCAGCCTAGAAGGCTAAACGTATAAACGTATAAACGTATGCAGTGAGGTGTAAGGTTATGCCAATCCGGGTTCCTGATGAGTTGCCAGCTGTCAGCTTCTTGCGCAATGAAAACGTCTTTGTAATGCCGTCTTCCCGAGCCAGAACGCAGGAAATTCGTCCGTTGAAGGTGTTGGTGCTTAACCTGATGCCAAAGAAAATCGAAACGGAGAATCAGTTCCTGCGGCTCCTGTCGAATTCGCCACTGCAGGTGGATATTCAGTTGTTGCGCATTGATAGCCGGGAATCGAAGAACACGCCTACGGAGCACCTCAATAACTTCTACTGCGACTTTGAAGATATCGAGCACGAGAATTTTGACGGTTTGATCGTGACCGGCGCGCCGCTGGGGCTGGTGGATTTTTGCGATGTGGTGTACTGGCCGCAGATCGAGCGGGTGGTGAACTGGGCCAAAGAGCATGTCACTTCTACACTGTTTGTGTGTTGGGCGGTTCAGGCGGCGTTGAATGTGCTGTACGGCATCCCCAAGCTGACCCGTGACGTGAAATTATCCGGTGTGTATTCACACCATACGTTGCAACCGCATGCCCTGTTGACGCGCGGTTTTGACGAAACCTTTCTGGCACCACATTCCCGCTATGCGGATTTTCCTTCCGACGTGATTCGTGAGCACACCGATCTGGATATTCTGGTGGAGTCTGAGGAAGCCGGTGCCTACCTGTTTGCCAGTAAGGATAAGCGGCTGGCGTTTGTGACCGGGCACCCGGAGTACGATGCGCTGACATTATCAAGCGAGTATTTCCGTGACTACGATGCCGGCCTTAATCCAGTAATCCCGGTGAACTACTTTCCGGGGGATAACCCCCAGAAAACGCCGCGGGCGACCTGGCGCAGCCACGGCCATCTGCTGTTTTCCAACTGGCTGAATTACTATGTTTACCAGATCACGCCGTTCGATTTGCGTCATATGAATCCTACGCTGGATTGACGCTTTCCTCTCATTCTCTCCCGTCAGGCGCCTCATGGCGCCTTTTCTTTTTCCTGCTCAAGCGAAGCGGGTACGTCTCCGATTTCCTTTTCTTACTGCTCATGGAATGCATTTCTCTATTGCGTATAACTTTAATTTTAAATTAATCATATGCTTGAATTGAATTTAAATTAAAAATGGAAATTGTTTTTGATTTTTAATTTTATTGAATTAGGCTTAGTTCTGTTGGCTGAAAAATGTTCGGAATGAGTTCGCAGATTGAACAGCCGATAAGGCGAGGACAACGGAATAGGAACGACGACATGACACAACAGACGATAAGCAGGGAACTGGTGTTCACCACCGCATTTGGTGAGGCAGAACGACAGATTCTGACGGCTGAGGCGGTGGATTTCCTCACCGCGTTGGTCAGCCGGTTCACTCCGCAGCGCAACCGTTTACTGGCTGAGCGCCAGGCGGTGCAGGCAAGAATTGATAACGGTGAATTACCTGGTTTTATTTCGGAAATGGATTCCATAAGGAAATCCGACTGGAAGATTCGTGGTATTCCTGCTGACCTGCTGGATCGCCGGGTAGAGATTACCGGCCCGGTGGAACGAAAAATGGTGATTAACGCCCTGAATGCCAACGTGAAAGTCTTTATGGCGGACTTTGAAGATTCGCTGGCGCCCAGTTGGCCGAAAGTGATTGAAGGGCAAATCAACTTGCGGGATGCGGTGCGCGGCGCCATCACCTACACCAGCGAGGCGGGAAAGATTTATCAGCTCAAGCCTGACCCGGCGGTGCTGATTTGTCGGGTGCGTGGCCTGCACCTGCCGGAAAAACACGTGTTGTGGAATGATGAACCCATCCCCGGCAGTCTGTTCGATTTTGCGCTCTATTTTTTCCATAACTACCGCCAGTTGCTGGCAAAAGGCAGCGGCCCCTATTTCTACCTGCCGAAAACCCAATCCTGGCAGGAGGCCGCCTGGTGGAGCGAGGTGTTCAGCTATACCGAAGAACGCTTTGGCCTGACGCGCGGCACTATCAAAGCCACCATCTTGATTGAAACCCTGCCTGCCGTGTTCCAGATGGACGAAATTCTCTATCACCTGCGCGACCACATTGTCGGGCTGAACTGCGGCCGTTGGGACTACATTTTCAGCTACATCAAGACGTTGAAAAATCATCCGGACCGGGTATTGCCGGACCGGCAATCAGTCACGATGGACAAACCGTTCCTGAACGCTTACTCGCGTTTGCTGATCAAAACCTGTCACCGGCGCGGCGCGTTTGCGATGGGTGGGATGGCCGCGTTCATTCCCAGCAAAGACGCGGAGCGCAACGCCTGGGTGCAGGAAAAAGTCAGGCAGGACAAGGAGCTGGAGGCTCGTAATGGTCATGACGGCACCTGGATCGCCCATCCCGGTCTGGCCGACACGGTGATGCCGGTATTCGATCGCCTGCTGGGCGATCGTCACAATCAACTGGATGTGCTGCGTGAAGACGATGCGCCGGTGACCGCCGATGAACTGCTGGCGCCCTGTCCGGGAGAGCGTACCGAGGCCGGCATGCGCGCCAATATCCGCGTCGCGGTGCAATACATCGAAGCCTGGATTTCCGGCAACGGCTGTGTGCCGATTTACGGGCTGATGGAGGATGCCGCCACCGCCGAGATCTCCCGTACCTCCATCTGGCAGTGGATTCACCACGGCAAAACCCTCAGTGACGGCAGGGTGGTGACCAAGTCGTTGTTTCGCCAGATGCTGGCGGAAGAGATGCAGGTTATCCGCGGCGAGCTGGGCGACGCCCGTTTCGACGACGGCCGTTTCGATGACGCCGCCCGTTTGATGGAACGCATCACCACGCAGGACGCGTTAATCGATTTTCTCACCTTACCCGGTTACGACTTACTTGATTAATCCTGTTTAAAAAAGGAATCGCTATGAGCACCTCTCGTACCCAACAAATCGAGCAACTGGAACAAGAGTGGAACACGCCGCGCTGGAAAGGCATTACCCGCCCGTACCGCGCCGAGGATGTGGTGAATCTGCGCGGGTCGGTGAACCCCGCCTGTACGCTGGCGCAACTGGGCGCGGAAAAGATGTGGAAGCTGTTGAACGGTAAGTCGCGTAAAGGCTACGTCAACTGCCTCGGCGCGTTGACCGGCGGGCAGGCGTTGCAGCAGGCGAAAGCCGGGCTGGAGGCGATATATCTGTCCGGCTGGCAGGTGGCGGCGGATGCCAACCTGGCCGCCAGCATGTACCCGGACCAGTCGCTCTACCCGTCCAACTCGGTGCCGTCGGTGGTGCAGCGTATCAACAACACCTTCCGGCGCGCGGATCAAATCCAGTGGGCCAACGGCATCGGGCAGGATGACCCGCGTTATACCGATTACTTTTTGCCGATCGTCGCCGATGCGGAAGCCGGTTTTGGCGGGGTGCTGAATGCGTTTGAACTGATGAAATCGATGATTGAAGCGGGCGCCGCCGCGGTCCATTTTGAAGACCAACTGGCGTCGGTGAAGAAGTGCGGCCATATGGGCGGCAAGGTGCTGGTGCCGACGCAGGAAGCGGTGCAGAAACTGGTGGCGGCCCGGCTGGCGGCGGATGTACTGGGCGTGCCGACATTGCTGGTGGCGCGTACCGACGCCGACGCGGCCGATTTGCTGACCTCGGATTGTGATGATTACGACCGGGACTTCGTCACCGGCGAACGCACGGTGGAAGGGTTTTACCGCACCCGCGCCGGGGTGGAGCAGGCGATCAGCCGCGGGCTGGCGTATGCCCCTTACGCCGACCTGGTGTGGTGTGAAACCTCAACGCCCGACCTGGCGCTGGCGCGGCGTTTCGCCGAGGCGATTCACACCCGTTTCTCCGGCAAACTGCTGGCCTACAACTGTTCGCCGTCGTTCAACTGGAAGAAGAATCTGGACGATCGCACCATCGCCCGTTTTCAGGATGAACTGTCGGAGATGGGCTACAAATACCAGTTCATCACGCTGGCGGGTATCCATAGCATGTGGTTCAACATGTTCGACCTGGCGCATGCCTATGCGCAGGGCGAAGGCATGAAGCACTACGTGGAGAAAGTACAGCAGCCGGAATTTGCGGCCATTAAACAAGGGTACACCTTCTCGTCTCACCAGCAGGAAGTGGGCACCGGTTATTTCGACAAGGTGACCACCCTGATTCAGGGCGGCGCGTCGTCCGTCACCGCGCTGACCGGTTCGACGGAAGAACAGCAGTTCTGAACCGGAAGATCGCACCATTGCGGCCAGCCTGATGCTGGCCGCGTGTCGTTACATCGATGGCGTCAGAGGAGAGGTGGATGAGTCGAGGTCGGGAACAACTGGTGGCGCAGACCATTCTGCAAGGGTTCGATGCGCAGTATGGCCGGTTTCTGGAAGTGACTGCCGGCGCACAGCAGCGCTTCGAGCAGGCGGACTGGCATGCGGTGCAGCAGGCGATGAAGCAGCGTATCCAGCTCTATGACCATCATGTCGGGCTGGTGGTGGAGCAACTGGGCTGCATCACCGACCGGCAGTGTTACGACGCGGCGTTCGTCGCGCGGGTCAAACAGATTTATACCGCGCTGTTGCCGGACTATCCGCGCTTCGAAATCGCGGAGAGCTTTTTCAACTCAGTGTATTGCCGGCTGTTTCATCACCGTGAACTGACGCCGGACAAACTGTTCGTGTTCAGTTCGCAGCCGGCACGGCGTTTTCAGGAAATTCCGCGTCCGCTGGCTCGTACTTACCAGCCCGACAACGGCTGGCCCGCGATGCTGGAAGCGGTGCTGACCGCTTTGCCGCTGCGATTGCAGTGGGAAGACCTGACGCGAGACATCGGCTATGTGGTGCGGTCGCTGCGGGAAGCGTTCCCGGCGGCGTCGCTGGCAAACGCTTCGCTACAGGTGGCGAACGAGCTGTTTTACCGCAACAAAGCGGCCTGGCTGGTGGGGAAACTGCGTTTGCCGGGCGGCGTGTTTCCGTTTTTGCTGCCGATTCACCACAACGAACGCGGCGCGCTGTTTATCGATACCTGCCTGACCCGCCATGCGGACGCCAGTATTGTGTTTGGTTTCGCCCGTTCCTACTTTATGGTTTACGCACCGCTGCCGTCGGCGCTGGTGGCCTGGCTGCGGGAGATTTTGCCGGGTAAAACCACCGCGGAGTTGTATCTGGCGATCGGCTGTCAGAAACACAGCAAGACCGAATATTACCGCGAGTACCTCGATTTCATCGCCAGTACGCAGGAGCCGTTCATTACCGCGCCGGGGGTAAAAGGAATGGTGATGCTGGTGTTCACGCTGCCGACTTTCGACCGGGTGTTCAAGGTGATCAAAGATCGGTTTGCGCCGCAAAAAGAGGTCAGCGAAGCGCGGGTGCGGGAGTGTTACCGGCTGGTGAAGGAACACGACCGCGTCGGACGTATGGCGGACACTCAGGAGTATGAAAATTTCGTGCTGGAGAAAGCGCGCATCAGCCCGGAACTGCTGGCGGAATTATGGCGGGAAGTGCCGGACAAACTGGAAGACCTGGGCGACCGGCTGGTGATTCGCCATCTGTACATGGAGCGTCGCATGACGCCGCTGAATCTCTACCTGGAACAGGTCAACGGTCAGGCGCTGCGCGATGTGATTGAGGAGTACGGCAACGCCATCCGGCAACTGGCGGCGGCCAATATCTTTCCCGGCGATATGCTGTTCAAGAACTTCGGCGTCACCCGCCACGGCCGGGTAGTGTTTTATGACTACGACGAAATCTGCTACATGACCGAGGTGAATTTCCGCGACATTCCGCCGCCCCGCGATCCGGCGGACGAACTGGCGGCCGAACCCTGGTACAGCGTCGGGCCGAATGATGTGTTTCCGGAAGAGTTTCGCCAGTTTCTGTGCAGCGATCGCCGCTTGCTGCCGCTGTTTGAAGAGCTGCACGGCGATCTGTTTCGGGCTGAATACTGGCGGGCGTTGCAGCAGCGGATTCGCGACGGTCACATCGAAGATGTCTACGCTTACCGGCGCAGAAAACGCTTCAGCTTACGTTATGCCGACCCGGTAACGTCAGCGGACGCGCTGACGTTATAACGCCGGTCAGCGCGCGCCGCCGTACTGATAGGTGATCTCTTTCGCCGCCTTGATCACCAGCGCGCCCAGTTCGGTGATGCGATCATCGGTGATGCGGGAGACCGGCCCGGAAATGGAGATAGCGGCAAACGCTTCGTGGTGTTCGTCGAGAATGCAGGCGGCGACACAGCGCAAGCCCAGCGCGTGTTCCTCATCGTCCAGCGCGTAGCCCTGCCGGCGAATGCTGGTCAGGTTCTCCTTCAGCGTCTGGGCGCTGAGGGTGTGCGGGGTATAGCTGTGCAGCCCTTTGCGGTGCAGCAACTGGGTGATTTTGTCGTCCGGCAGCATGGCGAGGAACGCTTTGCCGGCGCCGGACGCGTGCATCGGCAGTTTGCCGCCGATCGGCGCGGACATGCGCATCAGCGCGGTACACTGCACCTGATCGATGATAATGGCCTGATAATCACTCTGATCCAGCACCGCCAGATTCACCGTTTCACCAGAACTCTCCATCAACTGACGCAACATCGGGTGCACCAGACTGAGCAGATTACGGCTTTGCAGAAAGCTGCTGCCGACGATAAACGCATGGGTACCGATGGTCCACAATCCCAAATCGCCGACCTGGCGCACAAATCCCTGCTGCTGCATGGTGGTCAACAACCGATGGGTCGTGGAGTTGGGCAGGCCCGCCTGCTGGGCCAGATCGGTCAGCGCGATGCTGCCGTTGGCTTTGGCGATGTATTCCAGCAGCGTCAGACCGCGGGTCAACGACTGCACCTGTCCGGCAGGTTGAGCGGGGCTGGCGGCGGCAGCGCGGGGTTTCTTGCCGCGTTTGGCGGGTTCGGGTGGCGTCATCGTCGATTTCCTTTTTCATATCATGGAATCGATTTTCGTTTTTTTAGCGCAGAATGCAACCGTCTTGTCAGGCGGTATTATCAACCGCGTACTGCGCTGGCGCGGCGGGCTGTTGTGCTAGGATAAAGGTTCGCACAGACGAGGGTGATAACGAGAATAAAATGATGGCAAATCGGTTACAGGCATTACAGCAGCAGCTGGCGCAACGCATTATGATTCTGGACGGCGGCATGGGCACCATGATCCAGAGCTACCGCCTGCAGGAAGAAGATTACCGCGGCGAACGTTTTGCCGACTGGCAGTGCGACCTGAAAGGCAATAACGACTTGCTGGTGCTGAGTAAACCGGAGGTGATCACCGCCATTCATAACGATTATCTGGCGGCGGGCGCGGATATTCTGGAAACCAACACCTTCAACGCCACCCGCATCGCTATGGCTGACTACGAGATGGAAGCGCTGTCGGCGGAAATCAATACCGTCGCCGCCCGGCTGGCGCGGGCCTGTGCCGACGAGTGGATGGCGCGTACGCCGGAGCGCCCGCGCTATGTCGCCGGGGTGCTGGGGCC
This sequence comes from Dickeya fangzhongdai, assembly GCF_002812485.1. Classification (NCBI taxonomy): domain Bacteria; kingdom Pseudomonadati; phylum Pseudomonadota; class Gammaproteobacteria; order Enterobacterales; family Pectobacteriaceae; genus Dickeya; species Dickeya fangzhongdai. The sequence goes on along the minus strand of NZ_CP025003.1, from coordinate 4,477,838 downwards.
GACCAACCGCACCGCGTCGATCTCGCCGGACGTCAATGACCCGGCGTACCGTAATGTTAGCTTCGACCAACTGGTGGAAGCATACCGCGAATCGACCCGCGCGCTGGTTGAAGGCGGCGTTGATATCATCCTGATCGAAACCATTTTCGACACCCTGAACGCCAAAGCCGCCATTTTTGCGGTAGAAACCGAATTCGAAGCGCTGGGCGTCACGCTGCCGGTGATGATCTCCGGCACCATTACCGATGCCTCCGGCCGTACTCTGTCCGGCCAGACTACCGAAGCGTTTTATAACTCGCTACGTCACGCCCGGCCGCTGTCGTTCGGTCTTAACTGTGCGCTGGGGCCGGACGAACTGCGTCAGTACGTGGCGGAACTGTCGCGCATCGCCGAGTGCTATGTGACCGCACACCCCAACGCCGGGTTGCCGAATGCCTTCGGCGAATACGATCTGGATGCGGACGAGATGGCGCGCCAGATTGGCGAGTGGGCGCAGTCCGGCTTCCTGAACATTATCGGCGGATGCTGCGGCACCACGCCTGAGCATATCGCCGCGATGGTTAAGGCCGTCGACGGCGTGGCGCCGCGCGCGTTGCCGACGCTGCCGGTGGCCTGCCGCCTGTCCGGGCTGGAGCCGCTGAACATCGGCGACGACACGCTGTTCGTTAACGTCGGCGAACGCACCAACGTCACCGGTTCCGCCAAATTTAAGCGTCTGATCAAAGAAGAAAAGTACAACGAGGCGTTGGACGTAGCGCGTCAACAGGTAGAAAGCGGCGCGCAGATCATCGACATCAACATGGACGAGGGCATGCTCAACGCCGAAGCGGCGATGGTGCGTTTCCTCAACCTGATCGCCGGCGAGCCGGATATCGCCCGGGTGCCGATCATGATCGACTCCTCCAAGTGGGACGTGGTGGAAGCCGGGCTGAAGTGTATTCAGGGCAAGGGCATCGTCAACTCGATTTCGATGAAAGAAGGCGTGGAGGCCTTTGTGCATCACGCCCGGCTGGTGCGCCGTTACGGCGCCGCCGTGGTGGTGATGGCGTTTGATGAAGTGGGGCAGGCGGATACCCGCGCGCGCAAGATTGAGATTTGCCGCCGCGCCTACCAGATCCTGACCGAAGAAGTCGGTTTCCCGCCGGAAGACATCATTTTCGACCCGAACATTTTTGCCGTCGCTACCGGTATTGATGAGCACAACAATTATGCGGTGGACTTTATCGAGGCCTGCGCCGACATCAAAGCACAACTGCCGCATGCGCTGATTTCCGGCGGCGTGTCCAACGTGTCGTTCTCGTTTCGCGGCAACGAGCCGGTACGCGAGGCGATTCATGCCGTGTTCCTGTATTACGCCATCCGCAACGGCATGGACATGGGCATCGTCAACGCCGGTCAGCTGGCGATCTACGATGATTTACCCGCCGAGCTGCGCGACGCGGTGGAAGACGTGATTCTCAACCGGCGCGACGACGGCACCGAACGGCTGCTGGCGGTTGCCGAGAAATACCGCGGTAGTAAGTCCGACGACGACAGCAACAAAGGCGAGGCCGAATGGCGCGGCTGGCCGGTGAGAAAACGGCTGGAATACGCGCTGGTCAAAGGCATCACCGAGTTTATCGAGCAGGACACCGAAGAGGCGCGGGCGCAGTCGACTCGCCCTATCGAAGTGATCGAGGGGCCGCTGATGGACGGCATGAACGTGGTCGGCGACCTGTTCGGCGCCGGCAAAATGTTCCTGCCGCAGGTGGTGAAGTCGGCGCGAGTGATGAAACAGGCGGTGGCGTATCTGGAACCGTTCATTCAGGCCAGCAAAGAGCAGGGCTCCAGCGCCGGCAAGATCCTGCTGGCGACGGTGAAGGGCGACGTACACGACATCGGCAAGAACATCGTCGGCGTGGTATTGCAGTGCAACAACTATGAAATTATCGATCTGGGCGTGATGGTGCCGACCGACAAGATCCTCAAGACCGCGCGCGAGGAGAACGTCGATATCATCGGCCTGTCGGGGCTGATTACCCCGTCGCTGGATGAAATGGTCAACGTCGCCAAAGAGATGGAGCGCCAGGGCTTTACGCTGCCGTTGCTGATCGGCGGCGCCACCACTTCCAAGGCGCACACCGCGGTGAAGATCGAACAGAACTACAGCGGCCCGACGGTATACGTGCAGAATGCGTCGCGCTCGGTGGGCGTGGTGTCGGCGCTGCTGTCGGACAGCCAGCGCGACGACTTTGTGGCGCGCATTCGTAAGGAATACGAAACGGTGCGCATTCAGCATGGTCGCAAAAAACCGCGCACGCCGCCGGTGGCGTTGGGCGTGGCGCGCGACAACGCCATGCCGATCGACTGGGAAAGCTATACGCCGCCGGTGGCGCATCGCCTCGGCGTACAGCCGGTTTCCGCCGGCATCGAGACATTGCGTAACTACATCGACTGGACGCCATTCTTTATGACCTGGTCGCTGGCGGGCAAATACCCCAACATTCTTGAAGATGAAGTGGTGGGTGAGGAGGCCAAACGCCTGTTTGCCGACGCCAACGCCATGCTGGATACCCTGTCGGCCAGCGGCACCTTGAACCCGCGCGGGGTGGTGGGGCTGTTCCCGGCCAACCGGGTGGGCGATGACATCGAAATCTATACCGACGAGCGTCGTACCGAGGTGCTGGTCGTCAGCCATCATCTGCGCCAGCAAACCGAAAAGACCGATTTTCCCAACTACTGTCTGGCGGATTTTGTCGCGCCGAAAACCAGCGGCAAACCGGATTATTTCGGCGCGTTCGCGGTGACCGGCGGGTTGGAAGAAGACGAGCTGGCGACGCAGTGGGAAGCGCAGCACGACGACTACAACAAGATCATGCTCAAAGCGCTGGCGGACCGGCTGGCGGAAGCGTTCGCCGAATACCTGCACGAGCGGGTGCGCAAGGTCCACTGGGGCTATGCGCCGAACGAGAACCTCGGCAATGACGAGCTGATCCGCGAGAACTATCAGGGCATCCGACCGGCGCCGGGCTACCCGGCCTGTCCGGACCACACCGAAAAAGCGACCATCTGGCAACTGCTGGACGTGGACAATACCGTCGGCATGAAACTCACCGAGTCCTACGCCATGTGGCCGGGCGCGTCGGTGTCCGGCTGGTACTTCAGCCACCCGGACAGCAAGTATTTCGCCGTGGCGCAAATTCAGCGCGACCAGGTGGAAGACTACGCCGCTCGTAAATCGTTGCCGATCGACGAGGTGGAGCGCTGGCTGGCGCCGAATCTGGGGTATGATGCGGATTGATATAAAAGTTATTCATGAAACGGAATAAGGTGGTGAGATGATCCATGAACTTAGCCTTGCCAATGTTGGGCCCGCCAGCACCATGCATCTCACATTTGGCAATCGGCTCAACCTGTTAACCGGCGATAATGGTCTGGGAAAGAGTTTTTTACTGGATATTATTTGGTGGGCGCTGACTCGCCGATGGCCCGCAGAGGTGAATCCTAAACTGGCCGCTGGCAAAAAAGCGCTCCCTGCGTTCGGCCTGGCAGGTGAAGAGGCAAGTATTGCTTTTTCATTTGCCGGTAAGGTCAAGACTGAACGTTATGAAAGCCATTACGAGAGTACCTATGCCCGACGTGAGCAGAGCTGGACTGGCCGTGCCGGTCGGCCGACCAACCCTGGACTGGTGCTGTATGCGATGGCGGATGGCAGCTTTGCGGTGTGGGATCCGCACCGTAATTACTGGCGCACGCAGGATGGCATTGATGTGCAGGAGCGGGTTCCGGCCTATGTGTTAAACCCGACTGAAGTGTGGGATGGTTTGCCGGGTGACGAACGCTCCTGGCTCTGTAACGGGTTGATCCGTGATATTGCCAGTTGGCAAAAAGAGAAAGGCGCGGCGTTCAAACATCTTAATGCCGTGCTGAAGGTGCTTTCCCCCTCGATAACCGAAGTGCTCTCGCTGGGGGAACTGACCCGCATCAGTCTGGATGACGTACGTGAAATACCGACCCTCAGGATGCCTTACCAAAAAGATGTGCCTGTGCTCCATGCGTCTTCGGGAATGCGGCGTATTCTGGCGCTGGCTTATTTTTTGGTATGGGCCTGGGAGGAACACCAGCGAGCCGCCAGTATTGTGGGGGAAGACGTCAGCCCTCAGATTACGTTCCTGATTGATGAAGTTGAGTCTCATCTTCATCCCAGTTGGCAGCGCAGTATTGTTCCCGCTTTGCTGAAAGTGATGGGAAAGCTGAACGCCAAAGCACAGGTGCAGTTGATCACTACCACGCATTCTCCGCTGGTGATGACCTCGGTAGAGCCATTATTTGATGGCTCACGAGATGCATGGTTTGATCTGGATTTTCTAAATGGTGCGGTGGTGCTGGAGCGGCGTGAATTTGAAAAACACGGTGATGTGACCAACTGGCTGACGAGCGAGGCGTTCGATTTAAAAAGTGGCAGACCGCTGGAGTATGAGCGACTGGTTGAGGACGCGGCAAAGCTGCTGAATAAGTCTGATGCATCGGAAAAGGAGCTGGACGCGATGTATCAGCAGTTGCTGGCGGCTCTCGATGTTAAAGATGAGTTCCTGTTTCGCTGGCGGTTTATCCGTGGAAAAAAAGCAAACCCGGAGCAAAATAATAAGAAGATAAAAAAAGGACGCAAAGATGATTCCGGTGGTGTTACAGGCGGAGCCTGATGATTTTGATGTCGAGGTGCGTCAGAGAGGGCATAACTGGTTGAGTAAAAAGGGTATTGCTCTTAATGCACCACCGCCGAAGGCTTCGGATTTACCGAACTATTGGACGCACAGCAATTATTCGCTTTGGGAATCTTATTGCGGTGTCTGCGCCTATCTGGCGATTTATTTTGAGTGGGTGACAGGGGCATCTTCTACCGACCATTTCGTCGCTAAATCCCATAATGCCGGTGACGCCTATGAATGGAACAATTATCGCCTAAGTTCATTGGGGCCAAATCGTAACAAGAATGACTTCGATGACGTCTTGGATCCAATCAGTTTGCAGCCGGATACCTTTGTAATTAATTTCCTGTCGGGTGAGATTAGCCCTAATTATGCGTTATATCCTAACGGTTCGCCGTATGCCACGCAGGCAGAATCGACAATATCCCGGCTTAGGCTCGATAGTCAGGAGCATCGACGGATGCGTACACGCCATTTTGAGAAATATATCAACGGGGATTGGTCGCTTAATAGCCTGAAAGATGACTCCCCTTTCGTGTATGCCGAGATTGTGCGCCAGGGGCTGACTCGTTAATCATCGCCAGCCTGTCATATTCGTTTCGAGTCATCAGAGGCTAAAAAAACACAGGCCGGGTTACCCCGGCCTGTGTTTTTTTGATGCCTGCTTGGCTTAGTAAAGCCCGATCACCTTCCACCACAATAGACCGGCGGACATGAAGATCGCCTGATTGATCAGGCTGATGACAAAGCCGGTACGCCACCAGACGGCGGTGGGCACGTAGCCGGCGCCGAACAGAATCGGGCCGCGGGCGTGGGTGTACTGGGTCAGCGAGCAGTACAGGCTGCTGGTGAACGCCAGCATCAGCGCCATCGGCGCCGCCGGGATGTGCAGGTTAATGCCCACGCCGAGGAACACCGCGTACAACGCCGCGATTTGGGCGTTGCCGCTGGCGAAGAAGTAATGGGTGTAGAAGTAGGCGGCGTTGAGCAACAGCAACACCAGTACCCAACTGGTGTCCTGCATCAGGTGACCGATGCTGCTGCCGATCAGGTCGCCAAACCAGGTAGTGAAACCCAGTTTCTTCAACTGGTTAGCCATCATCAGCAGCGCGGCGAACCAGATCAGCGTATCCCATGCGCCTTTCTCGCTCTTGATGTCTTCCCAGCTTAATACGCCGGTCAGCAGCAGGAAGGAGAGGCCGACAAAAGAGGCGGTGGTGGCGTCGATGCCCAGCAGATCGCCGAAAATCCACAGCACCAGCAGAATTACCACGGTGGCCGCCATCAGCCATTCGCCGCGCGACATGCGCCCCATTTTTTCCAGTTCGGTGATCGCCAGTTTCGGCGCGTCCGGCGTATGACGGATTTCTGGTTTCGCCAGCATATAAACGCACAGCGGCACCAGCAGTAGAGAAATCACGCAAGGTACGACCGCTGCGACAAACCAACTGCCCCAGGTGATGGTGACGCCGGCGTTGGCCGCCAGTTTCACCGCCAGCAGGTTACCGGTGTAGCCGGTCATGAACAGTGCGGCGGTGACGTCGTTGACGTTGCCGATACAGGTCACCAGAAAGGTGCCGATCTTGCTGCGGGAGGCGTCTTCCGGTTTGGAGTCGAAGCTGCGCGCCAGCGAGTCGGCAATCGGGTAAATCACCCCGCCGCAGCGGGCGGTGTTGCTGGGCATGGCGGGCGACAGCACCAGGTCGGCGAACGCCAGACCGTAAGCCAGCCCTAGCGTGCGTTTACCCAACAGGCGGATCATTTGTAAGGCGATGCGACGGCCCAACCCGGTTTTGATAAAACCGCGGGCAATCATGAATGCTACTACAATCAACCAGATCAGCGAACTGTTGAGGTCGCTCAACGCGGTCTGGATGGAGGCGCTGGCGCTGGTGTCGCCGGCGGCGTAGGTGAGGGCGAACAGCGTAATGCTGATGATACCGATGGCGCCGATCGGCAGCACGTTCGCCACGATGCTGATGATGGTGGCGACGAACAGTACGGCGGAGTGCCAGGCGGCGGGTTTCAGCCCGGATGGGGGCGTCAGTTGCCAGAAAAAGGCGGCCACAATCATGATGATAAGCAGCGCCAGCCAGTTCAGGCCATATGCGGTTTTTGTCTTCATCCGTATATCCTTAGCTCAGGTCTGAAGAGGATGCCGTCGCCGGTGTCGGGCGAAGCGGCTGATGGAAGAAGCATAACGCCAGAAACGTGCCGCGTGGGGGGAAATACGCCCTGTTATTGATTTAGGCCGTGATTTTAAAAAAATTACGCTTATTTACACCCGTTGACCCACTCAAGAACGGATAAGATGTCAGTAAGATGTCAGAATTAAGACCGGGCGCAAGTGGGTAGTACACCGGGCTTGTGGGCGGGAATGCCATTTTTTTCCATAACTATTTTGACTAAGGGAGGCCCAGTTCCGTGTTGACGCTGCTGCATTTATTGTCCGCCATCGCGCTGCTGGTCTGGGGGACGCATATTGTTCGTACCGGGATTATGCGGGTGTACGGCGCCCGTCTGCGGCGAACGATCAGCGATAGCGTAAGCCGTAAGCCGCTGGCCTTTCTCGCCGGCATCGGTGTGACCGCGCTGGTGCAGAGCAGCAACGCCACCGCGCTGCTCACGATCTCTTTTGTCTCGCAAGGGTTGATTGCGCTGGCGCCGGCGCTGGTGATTATCCTGGGCGCGGATGTCGGCACCGCGCTGATGGTGCGAGTCCTGACGTTTGATCTCTCCTGGCTGTCGCCGTTACTGATTTTCCTCGGGGTTATCTTTTTCCTCAGTTGCAAGCAGACCCGCGTCGGACAGTTGGGGCGGATTGCCATCGGTCTGGGGCTGATTCTGCTGGCGCTGGAATTGATTGTGGAATCGGCGACGCCGATCACCCAGACCGCCGGGGTTAAGGTGCTGTTTTCCTCGCTGACTGGCGATGTGATGCTGGATGCGCTGGTCGGGGCGGTGTTCGCCATTGTGAGTTATTCCAGCCTGGCGGCGGTGCTGCTGACCGCCACCCTGACCGCCAGCCATGTGATTTCCCTGGATGTGGCGTTGTGTCTGGTGATCGGTGCCAATCTGGGCAGCGGCATTCTGGCGCTGGCGAACGCCAGCGCACAAGGCCCGGCGGCGCGGCAGGTGGCGCTGGGGAGCATGTTCTTCAAACTGATTGGCTGTATGCCGGCGCTGCCGGCGATAGGTTATCTGGCGGATTGGATGGAGGCGGTGCCGTTGCCGGATGAGGAACGGGTGATTTATTTCCACCTGTTTTACAACCTGGCGCGCTGTCTGCTGTTGTTGCCATTTGCCGGACGAATGGCGGAGCTGTGCGGCAATCTGGTGCGGGTTGAACCGGATCTCGATCCGCGGTTGCGACCCCGCCATCTGGATGTCAGCGCGTTGGATACACCGACGCTGGCGCTGGCTAACGCGGCGCGGGAGACGCTGCGCATCGGCGATGTGATCGAACAGATGCTGAAAATGTTTCAGGGCGCGCTGCGGGGTGACCGCCAGCAGGTGCGAGAGATCCGTAGACTGGATGACGACGTGGACGTGCTCTACAACGCCATCAAGCTCTATCTGGCGCAGATTGAAAAGGCCGGGTTGCATGAACGTGATTCCCGGCGCTGGGCGGAGGTGATTGAGATGGCGCTCAATCTGGAACAGGCCGGCGATATTATCGAGCGGGTGGTTTGCGATCTTGACGCGCATGCGCCAGATGGGCTGCGCGGTTTTTCGACCGCCGGGCGCGACGAGCTTAATGCATTGTACGAACAACTGTTGAACAACCTGCGACTGGGAATGTCGGTGTTCCTGTCGTCGGATGTGACCAGCGCCAGACGGCTGCGCCGCGCCAAACACCGTTTTCGTATTCTGAACCGGCGCTACTCCCACGCGCATGTCGACAGGTTGCATCATCAGAATGTGCAGAGTCTGGAAACCAGTTCGCTGCATCTCGGGTTGCTGGGCGATATGAACCGACTGAATTCGTTGTTTTGCGCGGTCGCCTACAACGTGCTGATGGTGACGGAAGAAGAAGACGAAGGGAGGGAAGAGTCCTCGGTTTCCATGTAAGCCATGCTAAGAGCCGGGCGGCGGCGATGTGTTTCGCTGCTGCCCGGCGGTCCATGCCTACATGTCCGTTCGCTGTTCGATCACGCCGTACCAGCCCAGGCCCTGATAGCTTTCGTAACCCGGCGTCAGCGCGAAAGACAGGGTTCGGCCGTCGGTTTTATAGTACCCGGCCGCCTTTCCTTCAGTCCGTAACGGAAAGTGTTCTCCCAGCGGGGTCGCGTCATCGGAACTGGCGATGACGCGCGATGCGGAATCCACAATCAGACAGCGCGTATGCCGCCACTCCTGAGCCGTCAGGCGCACATTTCGAACCACCGTCGCGGCCTGCGGCGCCCAGTCGAAGAAAATCAGCAATACGCCAACCGGGCGGCCATGCTCGTCGCCGTTCTCACGAATCGCCGTGGCGTAGGTCGCTACCGCCGCATTACGTAGCAGCGCGATTTTCTGGATATCCGCCGCCGCATAGTCCGTGCCGTTTTTCGTCGCTTTCGCCTGCCGGAAAATAGGCAGGTCGGAGACGTTGCGGCCGGTGACGTCGTAATCCTGCCCGCGTCCGTTCGCCAGTACCGTACCGTTCAGGTCGGTAATCCACAGGTCCAGATAAACGGTATAGCTCGACAGAATGACCGATAGCCGATGCGAAGCGTACTGCTTTTCGGCCTGCCCCGGATGAGCGGCGCAGGCGACCACTGCGGTGTCCGTCGCCCACCAGCGCACGTCGCAGGAGCGCTCGTACAGGTTGCGATCGATGATGTCGATCATGTTCAGCGCCTGATCGACGTGGCGCCCGCTTTCATGCTCGTGCAGCCGGGAAATCATGTTGTCGCCCAGTTCTGTCAGCTTTGACAGCGGTCCCGCCAGTTCCTGATTGAGGTCGGTGGTGATTTGGTTAATCAGCGACGCTACGTGTTTAACCTGGCTGGCGACCACCGCAAATCCTCTTCCCGCCTCTCCGGCGCGTGCCGCCTCAATCAAGGCATTCAGGGCAAGAAATGTGGTTTCCCGGTTGATGTGGTCGATATCGGCAATCTTGTTATTGGCGATTTTTCGTATGTGATGACTGAGCTCTACAATTTCACGAGGATTTGCCATGCGTTCACCGCGCTCCCTTTTCCATCCCGCCTTGATGTTTAAACATCGTGTTTTCCGCTGCGGCAGGCTCTGTCGTTTATCCTTTTTTATTGGCTGGGATCATGGAGGCGGCGGCGCTGGCGGACCGCAGGCATAAAAAAATCCGAAACCCGTCTGGGGTTTCGGATTTGCCTGCCGTGATGGCTTGCGGCCATTTATCTCGCGTTATTCGAACAGATTGCGGTGCAGCGTCTGGACCACCTGTTCGGCATCGCTGGACGGCACCAGGAAGCACAGGTTATGGCTGCTGGCGCCGTAACAGATGAGGCGGATGTTGAATGGTTCCAGCACCCCGAACACCTCTTTACCGACGCCGCAGGCTTGCGACAGCTTGTTGCCGATCAGCGCCACCAGCGACATGTTCTCTTCCACTTCCACCCGGCACAGCGAGGACAGTTCGGTCAGCAGCGCGCTGGACAGCAGGCTGTCGCCGGTCGAGGTAGAGCCGGTGGTGTCCAGCGTCAGCGCCACGTTGACTTCAGAGGTGGTGATCAGGTCCACCGAAATATTGTGGCGGGCCAGAATGCTGAACACTTCCGCCAGAAAACCGCGCGCGTGCAGCATGTTGAGGCTGTGCAGGGTCAGCAGCGTCTGCTTACGGCGCAGCGCCAGCGCGCGGAACAGCGGCGGATTGTCGGTCTTGTTGCATACCAACGTGCCGCCGGCCGCCGGGTCTTTGCTGGAGCCGACGAACACCGGAATGTCGCTGCGCACGGCGGGCAGCAGCGTGGCCGGGTGCAGCACCTTGGCGCCGAAAGTCGCCATTTCGGCCGCTTCTTCAAAGGTAATCTGGTCGATGCGGTGTGCGGACGGCACCACGCGCGGGTCGGTGGTGTAGATGCCGGGAACGTCGGTCCAGATGTCGATGCGGCCGGCGTTCAGCGCTTCGCCCAGCAGGGCGGCGGTGTAATCGCTACCGCCGCGGCCCAGCGTGGTGGTGCGGCCTTTGGCTTCGCTGCCGATGAAGCCCTGGGTGATGACTAGCCCCTGCGCCAGACGCGGCGCAAGCTGGCTGCGGGTCAGTTCGCCCAGCGCGTCGCAGTCTGGTTCGGCGCGGCCGAAGCGGTCGTTGGTGCGCATGATTTTACGCACGTCGAACCATTCGGCGGCGACGTTGCGCTCGCGCAAAATTTCCACAAACAGCAGGGTGGACATCAGTTCGCCGTGGCTGACCAGCTCATCGGTCAGGGCGTTGGACGTCGCCAGCGCCGCCGCTTCCGACAGGCGGGCCACGTTGTCCAGCATGCGGTCGATCTCTTCACGGATGACGGCCGGCTGGCCCAGTCGGTTGAGGATGGCGTGTTGGATCTGGCGGATTTTTTCCAGATGCTCGGTGCGCTCAGCCGGCGGCAAGCCTTCCGCCAGCGCCACCAGCAGGTTGGTCACGCCGGCGGAGGCGGACAGCACCACCACCCGTACCTGCGAGTCGGACAGCACGATGTCGGCGCTGCGGTTCATGGCGTCGAAATCAGCGACGCTGGTGCCGCCGAATTTGGCGATAATCAGTGAGTTCTCAGTGTTAGCAGACATTCAAAAACCTCGTGTCAGGGGCGTCATTGTCGTCGTCGACAACAGCATTCCATCGTTAAGCCTTGGCACAAGGGAAGAGCGGTAAGCAGGGGGCAAGCGTAGGAACTGGCTACGGCACACCCAGAAGCGCTCCACCTTGCTGATCGTTCCGCCTTGCGGAGCGATGCGGGTGACAACCCAGGGGATTCAGCCCCTGCGGTCGACAGCGTAAACACCGTACGTTACGTCTGCCTCGGCGCCGCTCCCCCTCAGGTATCTTCATCGGATACGGTTCCTCCGATACCTTGCCTGGGCGGCGCTCCTCTTCTGGCTTGCGCAACAGGTGCGCAAGTAGGCTTTTACAAATAGCGGGTAACGCGGCGGCTGTCAATCAACATTGGACCGGGGCGCGGCATTTCGCAAGAAAAGGGCTTCCCCGCACGGCGTTAAGGGATACAATCGGGAAAAAGCGGGCAGGATTTCCCGCCCGGCGACCGACTTGTTCTCAAACCGACTTGTTCTCAAACCGAAGAGTAGTGTGATGAAAAATATCAACCCGACGCAGACTGCCGCCTGGCAGGCATTGCAGCAGCATTTTGCCGCGATGAAAGAGGTGCAGATCAGCGATCTGTTCGCGCAGGATCCCGAGCGTTTCTCTCACTTTTCCGCCACGTTCGGCGACCTGATGCTGGTGGATTATTCCAAGAATCGCATCACCGCCGACACGCTGGAAAAACTGCAGGCGCTGGCGCGTGAAACCGATCTGTCCGCTGCCATCAAGTCGATGTTTTCCGGCGAGAAGATCAACCGCACCGAAGCGCGCGCCGTACTGCATGTCGCGTTGCGCAACCGTAGCAACACGCCGATCGTGGTCGACGGCAAGGATGTGATGCCGGAAGTGAACGCCGTGCTGCAAAAGATGAAGCAGTTCAGCGAACGCGTGATCGGCGGCGAGTGGAAAGGCTATACCGGCAAGGCGATCACCGACGTGGTGAACATTGGTATCGGCGGGTCCGACCTGGGGCCGTTCATGGTGACCGAGGCGCTGCGCCCGTATAAAAATCACCTTAATATGCACTTCGTTTCCAACGTCGACGGCACCCACATCGCCGAAACCCTCAAACGCGTCAACCCGGAAACCACGCTGTTCCTGGTGGCCTCCAAGACGTTCACCACGCAGGAAACCATGACCAACGCCCACAGCGCGCGCGACTGGTTCCTGAAGGCGGCCGGCGATGAAAAACATGTCGCCAAACACTTCGCGGCGCTGTCCACCAACGCCAAAGCCGTCGGCGAATTCGGTATCGACACCGACAACATGTTCGAATTCTGGGACTGGGTCGGCGGCCGTTATTCGCTGTGGTCCGCCATCGGCCTGTCGATCGTGCTGTCCATCGGCTTCGACAACTTCGAGCAGCTGCTGAGCGGCGCGCACGCTATGGACCAGCATTTCGCCACCACCCCGGCCGAGAAAAACCTGCCGGTGCTGTTGGCGCTGATCGGCATCTGGTACAACAACTTTTTTGGCGCGGAAACTGAAGCGATTCTGCCGTACGATCAGTACATGCATCGCTTTGCGGCCTACTTCCAGCAGGGCAACATGGAGTCCAACGGTAAGTACGTCGATCGCAACGGCAACCCGGTGGATTACCAGACCGGACCGATCATCTGGGGCGAACCGGGCACCAACGGTCAGCACGCGTTTTACCAGTTGATCCATCAGGGCACCAAGCTGGTGCCGTGCGACTTCATCGCGCCGGCGCTCACCCATAACGCACTGAGCGACCACCACAACAAGCTGCTGTCGAACTTCTTCGCTCAGACCGAGGCGCTGGCGTTCGGCAAATCCCGCGAGGTAGTGGAAGCGGAGTTTGCAGCGGCCGGCAAATCCGCCAAAGACGTCGAGCACGTGGCGCCGTTCAAAGTGTTTGAAGGCAACCGTCCGACCAACTCCATCCTGCTGCGGGAAATCACTCCGTACAGCCTGGGGGCGCTGATCGCGCTTTACGAGCACAAGATCTTCACCCAGGGCGCGATCCTGAACATCTTCACTTTCGACCAGTGGGGCGTGGAGCTGGGCAAACAGCTGGCTAACCGTATCCTGCCGGAACTGCAGGATGACAGCGCCGTCAGCAGCCACGACAGTTCTACCAACGGGCTGATCAACCGCTTCAAACAGTGGCGTGCGTAATGACGGCGCAGGCGCTCAATAACAACAGGCCCCGATTTCGGGGCCTGTTTTTTTATGGCATTGGTTTTTTATAGCATCAGTTGGCTTCGACGATCGGCGTCAACTGGCTGCCGTTCCAGATGCCGCCCCGGTTGACGACGCTACTGTCGTTGTAGGCGGCGGAGGCATTCAGATTTTTCACCGGACTCCAGACGTTATTCCAGGGCAGGAAGTAGACGGTTTTGGGGAAATGGCTTTTGATGATGCTGACCAGACGGGCGTAATCAAACTGCTGGTTGGTGGTGGACGGGCCGACCTCGGTTAAGGCGAACGGCTTGTTCAACCGCAACATCTCGTCGTAACCGCTGAGATTGGCCGGGTTGTCCAGATACATATCCAGCCCGGCGATATCCACGTAAGCGTCGCCGGGGTAGAACCCGGTCTTGTCCTGGCGGTTGGCGTCCGGCGCGTACACCCACAGCAGGTTGTTCAGCCCTTTGGTCTGGGTGAAATAGGTGTAGATGTCGCGGTACAGACGGATATACAGGTTCATTCGCGTGGTGTCATGGGTGTTGTAGCCGGTGGCGCCCCACCAGAACCACTCGCCGTTCATTTCATGCAGCGGGCGGTACAGCACTACCACGCCTTGCTGTTGCAACTGCATGAGCCCGGCCGCCACCTTGTCCAGAATAGCCAACCAACGGGTGCGCTCCGGCGTTCCTGATTGCAGCACGGCAGCCAGTTGCTCGTTGCTGACTGCTTTTTTCAGCCCGCCTTCGCCGGTGCCGGGATCGTTGCCGGCAAATACCGGGTTGGGCAGATGATGGCTGATTTGCACCAGACCGCCTTTTTTCCAGTAATCGATCAGTGTGCTGTTGCAGCTGTAATCCACCAGATCCGCCTCGTTACCCGCGGAGGTTCGGTCCCAGCCGCGCGCGTAGTCGCAGGCGTAGATGGCCGGATACTGACCGGTACGGGCGGCGATGTTCTCCGCTTCGGCTAGCGAGAAGGCGTCATCGCCGCCGATATTGGCGTAGCCGCCAAACGCGCCGGAGAGCAGGCGGGAATCGCTGCGATTCGGCAGGTGCGCCATCCAGTTAATGGGATGGACTACCTCCTCCCCCTGCGGTTAACTGTACGAAATATGCTCAACAGGAGAGTCACCATGAATATCGTATTTCTGGGTATTGATCTGGCTAAAAATGTTTTCCAGCTTTGCGGATTAAACCAGGCTGGCAAACCGGTTTATACAAAACGTACCGGCCGAAAAGAATTACTCCAGACGGTGGCAAATATTCCTGCCTGTCTGATTGGTATCGAAGCGTCAACAGGGGCATTTTACTGGCAACGCGAGTTTGAAAAACTGGGACATAAAGTAAAAGTCATCAGCCCACAGTATGTAAAACCTTTTGTTCGCGGGCAAAAAAATGACGGTAATGATGCACAGGCGATAGCTGTGGCCCTTATGCAACCCACGATGCAGTTTGTTCCGCCTAAAAGTCCCGAACAGCAGGATATTCAGGCTCTGCACCGTGCAAGACAACGTATTGTCAATCATCGTACTGCAACCGTCTGTCAAATCAGAGGACTGCTGCTTGACCGGGGAATAACAATCGGTGCAGCGGTCTCAAGAGTTCGTCATGCAGTTCCGCTGATCCTTGAAGATGCAGAAAATGGTCTCAGTACCAGAATGCGCAGGACGATTGCAGAACTCTATGATCTCTTTAACGATCTTGGTCGTCGCATAAACTTTTTTGATAAAGAAATAGAGGCTGTGTTCAGGCAATCTGAAGCCTGCCAGCGCATTGCCAAAGTTAAAGGTATTGGTCCTAAAACGGCAACGGCTGTTGTTGCCGCTATTGGCAAAGGAACTGAATTTAAAAATGGTCGTCACTTCGCCGCGTGGCTTGGTCTGGTTCCCCGGCAACACTCAAGTGGTGACAGGCAAGTTCTCATGAATATGACGAAAAAAGGCGACAAGCATCTGCGGACTCTTTTTATTCATGGTGCCCGCGCTGTCGTCAGGGTTGCCACGAATAAGAATGATAGCTGTCTGCATCAGTGGGTTAATCAGTTGAGGGAACGGCGAGGGTTTAATAAAACGACCGTGGCGGTAGCTAACAAGAACGCGAGAATAATCTGGTCGATGCTGAGAAATGATACAGAATATCAGGCAGCCGGAAGTTAATTCCCAGCCAGAAAAGTTGCAGTGTACTGAGAAATGGTGACAGGTTGCACCTGCACAATCGGAACCTGATTTTTATACTGGCCTCAGAGGCCGTCCAGTTGTTGAGGCGATCGTGTGCGGATTACCCATTTGGGCACAGGTTTTCCTGATGCCGGATAGATGTAAGCAACAACCCAAAACCAGAATCAGTGCTTGCAAAACGGAGGTAGTCCATAGATGTAGATGGCGCGGGTCGTCGCCATCGCGTTGGGAGTGACTGGTGACACGGTATGGGCGCCGACCTGGCTGATTGTGGCGGTCATCAGACAGGCGGCAAGTGATATCTGGCGAAATAGCTGATACGTCCTTTTCATGCGATATATCCTGTTGGTGAAGGGAAAAGCCTCGGTTGCAACGAATGCCCCGAGGCAGAGCGCGACAATGCTGTTCCCGCCGATGTGAAGCCGGGCGTGATCACAGTCATGGCAACAGAAATTGTTGTCGTTTATCCGGTAATTGCCACCCCGATGGTGGTAACATGAGCCTGTTTTGGCATAAGTTTTCGATTGTCGGGTCGGGGTAGCCCGGCTTCGACCAGTGTATCGACTATCACGGAGAGAAGCATGCGGACTCGTATTCTGATGGGATTGGCTGCTGTCGCCTTGCTGGCGGGATGCAGCACCACCAACGAACTCAGTGCTGCCGGTCAGGCGGTGCGTTTTACCGACAGTAAACCAGCGGCGCAATGCCAGCTGTTGGGCAATATTACTGGCACGCAATCCAACTGGTTGTCGGGCGGCGGTGATGAAGGCAGCTCAATGCGCGGCGCGGCGAATGACCTGCGCAACAGGGCGGCGGAGATGGGCGGCAACGTGATTTACGGCGCGACTACGCCGAGCCAGACGTTCCTGTCCAGCTTCGCGCCGCTGGACAGCAAGATGCAGGGTCAGGTTTATAAGTGCCCCTGATGTCGAAGGCCGCCAGCGTCGCGTGACGCTGGCGGTGCCTCAGTTCTGATTTTCCTGTTGTTGCGGCATACCGATATCCAGCAGCGTCTTGCTGGCTTCGCCGCCGATTTCCCGCGTCAGGCTCGGCACCAGATAGCCTGATACCCGCGTCATCAATTCCCTGATCAAGGTTCGCGCTTCGTCGTCCGGCACCAAAAAGTGCGCCGCGCCCTGTACTTTATCCAGCACATGCAGGTAATAGGGCAGAATACCGGCGTCGAACAACGCGTTGCTGAGTGCCGCCAGCGTGTCGGCGTTATCGTTGACGCTGCGCAGCAGTACGCTTTGATTGAGCAGCGTCACGCCCGCCCGGCGCAAACGTGCCATACTGTCGGTGAATTCCGCGTCGATTTCGTTGGCGTGGTTGATGTGGGTCACCAGCACCACGCGCAGCGACGAGCGCGCCAGCCGCTGGCAGAGTTCGTGGGTGATGCGCGCCGGAATCACCACCGGCAGGCGGGTGTGGATGCGTAACCGTTTCAGGTGGGGAATCTGTTCCAGTTCGGTCAGCAGCCAGTCCAGTTCGTGATCCTTGGCCATCAGCGGGTCGCCGCCGGAAAAGATGATTTCGTCCAGTTGCGGGTGCCGGCGGATATACTCCAGCGCCTGGCGCCAGTTGGCTTTGTTGCCCTGATTATCCTGGTAGGGAAAATGGCGGCGGAAGCAGTAACGGCAGTTGACCGCACACCCGCCTTTCACCAGCAGCAGCGCGCGATTGCGGTATTTGTGCAGCAGTCCGGGCACCACGCTGTGCTGTTCGTCCAGCGGGTCGTGGCTGAAGCCGGGGGTGGTGATGAACTCGTCCTGCGCGGTCAGCACCTGCAACAACAGCGGATCGCGCGCATCGCCGGGCCGCATGCGCGCGGCAAACGCGCGCGGCACCCGCAGTGGGAAAAGTTTGCGGGCATCGCGCCCGGCGGTCAGTTGCGGATGGTTATCCAGCGCCAGAAGTCGCAGCAATTCATCAGGATCGGTAATAACGTCGGTGAGTTGCTGCAACCAATCTTCTCGGGAAGGTATATTTAGGGTTACAATGTGTGCCATTTTTTTGGCTAAGTACCAGTATTAATGTAGAGGGCCATTATGGCGACTTATTTTAGCAACGATTTCCGCTCCGGTCTTAAAATCATGTTCGAAGGCGAGCCGTATGCCATCGAATCCAGTGAATTTGTGAAACCGGGTAAAGGCCAGGCTTTTGCTCGCGTCAAAATGCGTCGTCTGTTGACGGGGTCCCGCGTTGAGAAAACCTTCAAGTCTACCGACTCGGCTGAAGGCGCTGACGTGATGGATACCAACATGAACTACCTGTATAACGACGGTGAGTTCTTCCATTTCATGCATCCTGAAACCTTTGAACAGCATCAGGTTGAAGCGAAAACCGTGGGTGATTCTGCTAAGTGGTTGCAGGATAACGCCGAATGTATCGTTACCCTGTGGGACGGTCGGCCGATCGCCGTTCAGCCGCCGAACTTTATCGAAGCTGAAATCACCGAAACCGATCCAGGCCTGAAAGGCGATACCGCCGGTACTGGCGGCAAGCCGGCTACCCTGTCCACCGGCGCCGTGGTAAAAGTGCCGTTGTTCGTGCAGATCGGCGAAGTGATCAAGGTTGACACCCGCTCCGGCGAATACGTCTCCCGCGTGAAGTAATCTTCCCGGCGCGTAAACTGCCCGTCGGGCGGTTTACGCGTTGCTTTGCCTTTGATATCCCGCCTGAAAAATTCTCTCACACACGCCGAGCGTTGCCTGATGGTATTTTGCGCCGCCTGACGTAATAATGCCGCGTCTTGGTTAAGGAGAGTGCTATGTCCCCACTAATTATCACGGTTTTCATGCTGACCCTCAGTAATGTATTCATGACCTTTGCCTGGTATGGGCACCTTCGCTATTTCAGCGGCCGTACCTGGATGGTGGCGGCGTTGGTCAGTTGGGGGATCGCACTGTTTGAATACCTGTTGCAGGTGCCGGCCAACCGTATCGGTTATCAGGTGGCGTCTGCCGGGCAACTGAAAATTCTGCAGGAAGTGATCAGCCTGTCAGTCTTTATTCCCTTTTCGATAATTATTCTCAAAGAGCCATTCCGTACCGACTATATTTGGGCCGGGCTGTGTCTGCTGGGCGCGGTATTCTTTATGTTCCGCGATAAAATTATGGGTTGACCCATCGCGTAACGATATTTCGTAAAAACAGTCGGCGCGATCGCCGGCTGAAAATAAGCCGGACGAATTGGCCTGTTATTGCAGGAAATAACAATATCAAAACGCTGTTTTATTTATTTCCTGTGTTGTTTCGGTCAGCCTGATTATTTCCCTGAACCGGCGAGTGGATTAACCCAGAGAATGGTTTAACCCAGAGAATGGTTTAACCCAGATTAAGCTGTCCGTCTGGAATCCATTGCGTTGAGCGGTCGCCAGCAGCGCCTGCCTGACGAGCGGAGGGATTTCAGGCGTGCGGGACAGAATCCACAAATAATCGCGGTTTGGGCCGCATACCAACGCGTAGCGATAGTCGCTGTCCAGCGCAATCACGTTGTAGCCGCCGTAAAACGGGCCGAAGAACGACACTTTCAGCGCGGCGCGTTGCGGCGAGCCGGTGAAGTAGCCCTTACCGATACTTTCGCGCCAGACCCGCTTAACCGGGTCGAAACCGCGGTTAACCACGGTGATGCCGCCGTCCTCGCGTGGGCTGTAAGTGGCGGTGACCTGCTCCAGACCACGCTCGAAACGGTGGTCCAGTCGGGCGATTTCATACCAGGTTCCCATATAGCGGGAAGGCTCGAAGTTGTCCACGATCTGAACGCCCTGTGGCGTTGTGGTACTGCATGCGGTCGTAAACAGTGCGATAAACGATGTCAGCAATAAGCGCCAGTGCTTCATGCGCGGCTTCCTGTGCCTTTTGGTTTGAACATGGTTTAACAGTAGGAAGCGGGAAGTGAAGATGCAATAAAAAACGGCCCGCAGAGTGCGAGCCGTGAGACATGGCGAGGCGGCGGTTTTACAGCGTAACCACACCAATGATAGTGACGACCGACAGGATCGCCGCCAGACCGTAGAACACCCATTTGCCGGCCGGCACATGGATTTTCAGGTCATGCATGGCGTGATGGATACGGTGCAGGCCGCACCACAGCGGCAGCACGATCATCAGCAGCAGGAACGCGCGGCCAATCAGGCTGTGGCTGAACGCGGCGATGCGATCGTAGGTCAGCGCCTGCGGGAACAGACCAAGCGGCAGCAGAACCCCGACCAGCAGGATGATAACCGGCGCGAAAATGGCGCTCCACATGCCGCCGGCGCCGAACAGGCCCCAGAACGGCGGTTCGTCGGAACGTTTGGGTTGTTGATTAATCACGAGATTCCTCCTGTTCAGAACAGCAAGGCGATGGCCAGCACCGCCAGCGTGACAACGACGGTGACCGCCCACAGTCCTTTAACCACCGGCTCCGGCCCCATTTTTTCATCTTTTACGATGATAATGCTCGCCTTCGGCGCCAGATCGAACCAGGTCTTGGTGTGCAACACCGCCGCCAGCAAGGCGATGATGTTGAGCAACAGTACCAGCGGGTTTTGCAGGAAGCTGACAAACTGGCTCCAGCCTTCCGGACCGGCTTTGAGCGAAAACACGCCATGCAGCAGCACGATGCTGAACCAGACGGCGGGTACCGCGGTGCCTTCGCGCAGCATATAGAAACGGTAGAAACCGAGCTTCTGCCACCAGGTGGGCGTCATGCCACGGACATACGCTTTACGTTTGGTGATCATTTGTTGCCTCCCTTATTGTGGTCTCAGCATGGCGATCATGAAGTCTTTGGCGCTTTCCACCTTACCCTGCTGGATAGCCGCCGCCGGATCGACGTGCTTCGGACACACTTCGGAGCAGTAACCCACGAAAGTACAGGACCAGACGCCGTTGTCGCTGTTCAGTTGCGCCATACGCTCTTTCTTGCCGTGGTCGCGGTTGTCCAGGTTGTAACGGTGCGCCAGCGTGATGGCAGCGGGACCGATGAACTCCGGATTCAGGCCGAACTGCGGACAGGCGGCGTAGCACAGCCCGCAGTTGATGCAACCGGAGAACTGGTGGTATTTCGCCATCTGGGCCGGCGTCTGCTTGTTCGGTCCCTGGTCCGGCGTGCGGTTGTTGCCGATGATGTACGGCTTAATCGCTTCCAGACTTTCGATGAAGTGGGTCATGTCCACCACCAGATCGCGTTCGATCGGGAAGTTGCCCAGCGCTTCGACCTTCATGCCGCCGGTGTACTCACGCAGGAAGGTTTTACAGGCCAGCTTCGGCACGTTGTTGACCATCATGCCGCAGGAGCCGCAAATCGCCATGCGGCAGGACCAGCGGTAGGACAGGTCCGGCGCCAGGTTGTCCTTGATGTAGCCCAGCGCGTCCAGCAGCGAGGTTTCGCGGGTATACGGCACCTCGTAAGTTTCGAAGTGCGGGGCGTTGTCCTGCTCCGGGTTATAGCGCATGACTTCCATTTTCAGGGTTTGCATATCAGCCATTCGCTTGCTCCTTCTTGTTTTTCTCCTGAGCTTCCGCTTCGGCGCCGTAAACGCGTTTCGCCGGCGGCAGCTTGGTGATCTTCACATCGCTGTATTCCAGGCGGGGCGCGCCTTCCGGGTTATAAAACGCCAGCGTGTGCTTCAGGAAATTGACGTCGTCGCGTTCGGTGCAGCCTTCATCCAAACGCTGGTGCGCGCCGCGGGACTCTTTGCGGTTGATGGCGGAATGCGCCATACACTCGGCAACGTCCAGGCTGTGGCCCAGTTCGATGGTGTAGAGCAGATCGGTGTTGAACACGCTGGAATGGTCGGTGATCTTCACGCGCTTGAAGCGTTCTTTCAGTTCCGCCAGTTTGTCGACGGTTTTCTGCATCAGGTCGGTGGTGCGGTAGATGCCGCAGCCTTCTTCCATCGACAGCCCCATTTCGTCGCGGATTTTGGCCCAGCTTTCGGTGCCTTCCTGCTTCATCAACGCGTGCAGGCGCTGTTCCACGTCTTTGGCCTGCGCATCCAGCGCGCTGGCGTTGGCCGGCGCTGCCGCCTGCGAGCGTTCCACCGCTTTTTCACCGGCGACGCGGCCGAAGACCACCAGTTCCGCCAGTGAGTTGGAACCGAGACGGTTGGCGCCGTGCAGACCGACGGACGAACATTCGCCGACGGCGAACAGGCCCTGAATACGGGTTTCACACTGCTGGTCGGTTTCGATGCCGCCCATGGTGTAGTGCGCGGTGGGGCGAATCGGAATCGGCTCTTTCACCGGGTCGACGCCGACGTAGGCTTTTGCCAGTTCGCAAATGAACGGCAGGCGTTCTTTCAGTTTCTTCTCGCCCAGATGACGCAGGTCGAGGTAGACCACGTCGCCCAGCGGGGTGGACACGGTGCGTCCGGCGCGCCATTCGTGCCAGAAGGCCTGCGAAACTTTGTCGCGCGGACCCAGCTCCATGTATTTGTTTTTCGGCTCGCCCAGCGGCGTTTCCGGCCCGAGGCCGTAGTCCTGCAGGTAGCGGTAGCCGTCTTTGTTGACCATGATGCCGCCTTCGCCGCGGCAGCCTTCGGTCATCAGGATACCGGAGCCCGGCAGGCCGGTGGGGTGGTACTGTACGAATTCCATGTCGCGCAGCGGTACGCCGTGACGGAAGGCCATGCCCATACCGTCGCCGGTAACGATGCCGCCGTTGGTGTTGTAGCGATAGACGCGGCCGGCGCCGCCGGTAGCCATCACGATGGCGTTGGCGCGAATCTGAATCAGCGACCCTTCCATCATGTTGATGGCGACGACCCCACGGGCCTGCCCGTCATCCACCAGGATATCCAGCACGAAGTGCTCGTCGAAGCGCTGAATCTGCGGGTATTTCAGCGAAGTCTGGAACAGGGTGTGCAGCATGTGGAAGCCGGTTTTATCCGCGGCGAACCAGGTGCGTTCGATCTTCATCCCGCCGAAGCGGCGCACGTTGACCGAACCGTCCGGTTTGCGGCTCCACGGGCAGCCCCACTGTTCAAGCTGGGTCATTTCACGCGGGCAATGCTGCACGAAGTGATCCACCACGTCCTGTTCACACAACCAGTCTCCCCCGGCCACGGTATCGTGGAAGTGGAAGTCGAAGCTATCGTGATCCTGTGTGACTGCCGCCGATCCCCCTTCGGCAGCCACGGTGTGGCTGCGCATCGGGTAGACTTTGGAAATCAGCGCAATCTTGAGTTGGGGATTTGCTTCTGCTGCGGCGATCGCCGCCCGTAAACCTGCTCCCCCGGCCCCGATAATGGCCAAATCGGCATTAAAGGTTTGCACTGCATGCCTCCAGTTACTTAAGTTAAATAAATTAAATTAAGAAAATAATATGAAATTAAGTTTAGCCACTTATTTTCCGTTTTAATTTCCAAGACATTAAATCGAGTGAAAAAATATCCGGTCAAACAGTACTGAGAGATTAAATCACCCTTTTTTTGTATGGAAATGATTATAGCGATTTGTAGATGACTGAAATTTGATGTGATCCAGCATTTTGCTGTTTTTTAATATCTATACGGACATATTCCGGAAAATGTGATTTATCCGCAAATAGCACTTTCATACCCCAAATAATTTGAGTTGCAGCAAGAGGGCCGCCGGGTGAATCTCCGGGAGTCTGGATTAGGCGGCGCCTGGTAATTATGAATATAGGTAAGCCAAATAGAGGAAAACCCTTCGCGGGATAAATTTGTCTGGCTGTGGTGATGCGGGTAGACTGCACCTCCAGTTTTAGTGTGGAGTGGAAATCATGAGCGAAACGGCAAGTTGGCAGCCCAGCGCCCCTGTCGCCAATCTGTTGAAGCGGGCGTCGATAATGAAAGAAATCCGGCGTTTCTTCTCAGACCGCGGCGTGCTGGAAGTGGAAACGCCGGCCATGAGCCAGGCGACGGTGACGGATGTGCATCTGTTCCCGTTCCAGACCCACTTTGTCGGCCCCGGCGCCGCCGATGGCATGGCGCTGTATCTGATGACCAGCCCGGAATACCACATGAAACGCCTGCTGGCGGCGGGCAGCGGGCCGATTTACCAACTGTGCCGCAGTTTCCGCAACGAAGAATCCGGCCGTTATCACAACCCTGAGTTCACCATGCTGGAGTGGTATCGCCCGCACTATGACATGTACCGGCTGATGAACGAAATGGATGACCTGCTGCAACAGGTGCTGGAGTGCGACAGCGCGGAGATGCTTTCCTATCAGCAGGCGTTCCAGCGTCATCTGGAGGTGGATCCGCTGTCGGCGGACAAGGCGCAGCTGCGTGAAGCGGCGGAGAAAATCGGCGTGGGGGATGTCGCCAACCGGGAAGAGGATCGCGACACCCTGCTGCAACTGCTGTTCGCGTTTGGCGTGGAGCCGCAAATCGGCCGCGACAAACCGGCGTTTGTCTACCATTTCCCGGCAACGCAGGCGGCGCTGGCGGAAATCAGCACCGAGGATCACCGGGTGGCGGAGCGTTTCGAGGTCTATTACAAAGGCATCGAACTGGCTAACGGTTTTTGCGAACTGACCGACAGCAAAGAGCAACGTCAGCGTTTCGAGCAGGATAACCGCAAACGCGCGGCGCGCGGCCTGCCGATGCAGCCGATCGACGAAAACCTGCTGGCGGCGCTGGAAGCCGGTATCCCGCCGTGTTCCGGCGTGGCGCTGGGCGTTGATCGTCTGGTGATGATGGCGCTGAATGCCGAGTCTATCGGCGAGGTGATGGCGTTTACGGTGGATCGCGCCTGACGCCGCTTTTCCTTTATTATTCAGTCTGACTGAAAACCACGGAAGCCATCGCTTGCCGTGGTTTTCTTTTTGCAGAGGGGTTACAGCCCGCCAGCAGTGCGGGTTGAGGTGGCGGCGTTACGCCCGACGATCTGCACCGAATCCATCTGTACCTGGAACGGCGGGAACGGCATCACCAGATGGTGTTCGCGGTAGCTTTCCAGAATCAGCTGGTGCAGTTCGTGGCGCAGCGGCATGCGGTGGCCCATTTCCGCGGCGAAGATACGCAGTTCGAAAATCTGGATGCCCTGACGCAGGTCCACCAGAAATACTTCCGGCGGCGGGTTATCCAGCACCAGCGAGCAGCGTTTCACCGCGTCCAGCAGCAGCGTGGTGACCTCCTGCGTACTGGCGTCGGCGGGCGCCGGGATGGTCAGCACTACGCGGGTGACCGAATCGGACAGCGACCAGTTGATGAACTGCTCGGTGATGAACGCCTTGTTGGGCACGATGATCTCTTTGCGGTCCCAGTCGGAAATCGTGGTGGCGCGGGTATTGATGCGCATCACGCTGCCGGTCAGATCGCGGATGGTCACGGTATCGCCGATGCGGATCGGTTTTTCGAACAGAATGATCAGGCCGGAGATGAAGTTGGCGAAGATCTCCTGTAAGCCGAACCCCAGCCCCACGCCAAGTGCCGCCACCAGCCACTGTAATTTTGACCATTCGATGCCGATCAGCGAGAACCCCATCAGCCCGCCCACCAGCATCAGCAGGTATTTGCTGACGGTGATAATGGCGTAGCCGGTGCCGGGCGACAGCTCGATATGCTGCAGCACCGCCAGCTCCAGCAGCGCGGGCAGGTTGCGTACCAGCTGCGCGGTGATGACAAACACCAGCAGCGCGATCAACACCGAGCCGAGGGTAATCGGCTGTATGCTCTCTACGCCTTTCACCGTGCTGGTGACGTCCCACAGGCTGATATTTTCCATAAACGCGAAAGCGGAATGGATTTCCGACCACAGCGCAATCACCGACACCAGCGCAATCAGCGTCAGGATGGAGCGCACCAGTTTCAGCGAGCGGGCGCTGATGGCGTCCAGATCCACCACCGGTTCTTCCACCACGTCGACGCCGGCTTCGTGCGACGACGGGTTGGTGTCTTCCTCGCCGCGGGCGCGTTGCGCCAGCATGTCCGCCCGGCGCTGTCTGGCGCGGTCAAAGGCGATGCGGCGGCGTTGAATCCACATCCAGCGGCGAATGATGTGATAAATCACCAGCAGGAAGAACCAGATGGCGACCGAGGTTTCCAGCCGCGCCAGCAGCGCCTGCGAGGTGGTCAGGTAGCCCAGACAGGATGCCAGCGCGGCAATCAGCGGGATGCAGATCATCAGATTCCACATCGCGCGGTTCACCGGGTTTTCGCCGGATCCTTCCTTATCCAGATACAACGGAATACCGGCGCGTTTCAGGCTGGTGGTTACCAGACTGAGCGCCATACACAGCAGAATAAAGCACAACCGCCCCAGCGTGCTGGAAAACTCCCGGTCGTTGAGGTTATCAAAGGTGATCAGCGCCATTACCAGCGGTACGATAAAGCCGATGGACAGGCGGTAGTAACGCATGGCGCGCGCCACCTGTTTCGGCGACCAGCCGAAATGCACGATGAACAGCCCCTGACGGTGGGAAAACGCGGCGCAGACCATCACCACCCACATCAGCGGCACCGTGGCGGTCACGCTATCGCCGATCGCCACCGCCACCGGGTAGGGCCAGGCGTTTTGCAGGCCATAACCGAGCGCGGCCCACAGCACCGGCAGCGGCATCGCCACCATCACCGACCAGAACACGGTACGCAGCGTCAGCATGAAATAGTCGAGGGTGACTTTGCCCACCCGGCTGCTGGCGCGCTCCAGAAAAGCATGATAATGACGACGCGAGCTGATGCTGAGTCCGACCAGCAGCAACGCGCCCAGCAGCGGCAACAGCGTGCTCTGGCTGGTCGCCATCATCAGCATCGCGCCGCTAAGTTGGGTAAAGGTATCCAGCGACAGCAGGCGCGACAGGTCGCGCAGCAGGTTGAGCGGGTAGGCGAAACCGATCGGGTCGACATCCGCCACCCAGAACAGATAGCGATGCGCCGCATCGCGGATCTCGGTCAGCGCGTCCTCCAGCTGGCTGCTGGCGACTTTCAGCTTGGTCAGTTCCAGAATCTGAGTGTCGCAACCGGAAATCAGCGACGTGAGCAGATCGCGCTGGGTGCGTTGCTGATCGTTGACGATCTTTTGCTGGGCGGCGGTTAACGGGGTGCCGTCGTCCTGCCGGGCGGGTTCGCCGGCCGCCGACAGTTTGTTGAGCAGGTCTTCGTAATGCAGACGCTGGGCGCGCAGTTGCGCCATGTCGCCGTCCAGTTGTTGAGGCTTGGGCATTTCCGGCAGTCGCGCCACCTGCGCGCGCAGGGTTTCCCCCAGCGCCGGCGACGAGCCGAGCCACTGCGCCTGTTCGCGCAGCGTGCTCAGCGCCTGACGTACCTGTAGCGTTTGGGCGGCGGTCTGGCGCTGACGGGCGGCGATCTGATCCATGCGCTGCGCCTGCTGGTTGAGCGCCACGGAGAGTTCGCGGTTGGTTTGCAGCAGGCCGGCGACCGCCGCAGGCAGTTGGCCTTCCTGTTCCGCCAGTTGCTCGGTACGCTCCAGCGCCTGCTCCGCCTCGCGCTGGCGCAAGGTGTTCAGCGTGCTGCGCAACAGCTGCAGTTGACTGTCCAGCCGGTCACGCCGCTTTTTGTAGACATCCGCCTGCAGGCGCGACAGTTCCTGACGGTTGCTGGCGGAAAGCTGCGCCAGCTCCAGCTCTTCCACCCGGCTTTTACGCAGCGCCGCTTCGGCCTGCAATGCGGCCAACTGAGCCTGTCCGAGCGTGGTGGGCGGGTTGCCCAGCGCCTGCAGACGCCGTTCGACTTCGCTCAGCGCGCGGTTGGCTTCGGTTTGCTGTTGCGGCAGTTGGGCCAGCGAATCGCTGATTTCCCGCTGGCGGTCCTGCTCCTGTTGCAACTGGCGGCCTTGCTCCAGCAACTGGCTGCTGAACTGGACAATCTGTTGTTCCAGCTCGTTGACCGATGTCGTTTTCGGCGGCGCGGCCGGTTTGGCGTTTTCGGCATCCAACTGCTGGCGCAGTTCGCGGGTCAATTTGGGAAAGTCGTCAATCGCGCGCTGGTACTGGTCGGCACGCTGGCGGGTGTCCCGGCGTTCGTCCAGCAGCCGCAGCGCCGACTGTAACTCTTTGACGATATCGGCCTGCGCCGGGGTGTTCTTGTTGGCTTCGGCCTGTTGCAGCTCCTGCTTCAGTTGCGTTTCGTCAGGCAACTGGGCGGCCAGCGACGTGGTTGATAACAGGCATCCCAACAGGAAAATCAGAATCAGACGCACGGCTGGCCTCCTCAGGCGGGTTGATGGGGTCAGGGGGTATCGCTGTCGTTGGCGGCATTCATGCGCGCCAAAACGTCCTCATCCAGCGCTTCGGCCATGGCTTCACCCATGCGAGTGGCGCTTTGGCTGGCCAGTCCGGGCATCAATTGCACCCGGTCTTTCGCAAACAGGTTAATCACCGTGGAGCCGAGTTTGAAGCGGCCCATCTCGTCGCCTTTCTCCAGAATTACCGCGCCTTCGCCTTCCATCGGATAGGCCCAGCGTTTGATGATGCCTTCGCGCGGAGGGGTTACCACCCCCGCCCAGACGGTTTCGATGCTGCCGACGATGGTGGCGCCGACCAGAATCTGCACCATCGGACCGAACGGCGTATCGAACAGGCAGATCACGCGTTCGTTGCGGGCAAACAGGTTCGGTACGTTGGCGGCGGTCAGTGGATTGACCGAAAACAGGTCGCCCGGCACGTAAATCATATCGCGCAAAATGCCGTCGCACGGCATGTGGACGCGGTGGTAATCGCGCGGGGAGAGATAGGTGGTGACAAACAGACCGTCACGGAACAGGTCGGCGATAATGTAGTTGCCGGCCAGCAGCGCTTCCAGCGTGTAGTCGTGCTGTTTGGCCTGCAGGATCCGGTCGTCGTCAATGGTGCCCAACTGGGAGATGGTGCCGTCGGCGGGCAACACCAGCCGGTTCGGCAGCGGGTCTACCGGGCGGATGCCGGGTTTCAGCGGGCGCACAAAGAAGTCGTTGAACGAGCGGTAGGATGCGGTATCCGGTTGCTGCGCTTCCTGCATGTTGACTTTGTAGATGCGGGCAAACAGGTCAATCACCAGTTTGGTGAGCATGCCGGCCTGACGGTCGGCTCCCCAGCCAGCCAGTTGCGTCAGCCAGACCTTCGGGAGCAGATGTTGTAGAGCAATCTTGATTCTGTCCAGCACAGTGAGCCTCGTCGTTTTTTTAAGGGTACGCCGTAAAAAGGGGCGCATTGTAGCGGTGGATACGATAAATGTCAGTTATCCGGAGCAGAAAAGGATTTACGCGTTTTTACCTGCGCCATGCTCTCAAGGATACGGTGATAATTGTCGAAACGCTCTGGTGCTATCTCCCCGCGTTCCAGCGCGGCGCGAATGGCGCAGCCGGGGTCGGTGTCGTGTTTGCAGTCGCGGAATTTGCAACTGCCCAGGTATTCGCGGAACTCGATAAAACCGCGCGTCACCTGTTCCGGATCCAGATGCCACAGCCCGAATTCGCGCACGCCCGGCGAGTCGATGACATCGCCGCCGTGCGGGAAATGGTACAGACGAGCGGCGGTGGTGGTGTGCTGGCCCAGTCCGGAAGCGTCGGATACGTCGTTGACCAGAATTTGGGCGTCGTCAAGGTAGAGCAGTGCGTTGAGCAGGCTCGATTTACCGACGCCGGACTGCCCGGCAAAGATGCTGACGCGGCCGGTTAGCGCGGCTTCCAGCTCGGCGACGCCCTGCTGGGTGTGGCTGGACATCATCAACACCCGGTAGTGCAGCGCGCGATAGATATCCATCACCTCTTCCACAAACGCCCGGCCTTCGTCATCCAGCAGATCGGTTTTGTTGAGCACGATCAGCGGCTCGATTTCCAGCGTTTCGCAGGCCACCAGATAACGATCGATAATATTGAGCGACAGCTCCGGCAGAATGGCGGAGACAATCACAATCTGATCGATGTTGGCGGCAATGGGTTTGAGACCGTCATAGTAGTCCGGGCGGGTCAACACCGACTGACGCGGATGCACCGCCTCGACGATGCCGCTGATGCCGGCCAGCGTTTCGTTGCCGGCGCGCCAGACCACCCGATCGCCGGTGACCAGCGAGTGGATGGTTCGGCGAATGTTGCAGCGGTGCAGCTCGCCGTTCGGCGCTTCCACATCGGCGTGCATGCCGAAACGACTGATGATGACGCCTTCCTGCGGTTCGCTCAGTTGGCTGTCATCCCACTCGACCTTGCTGTCGGCATGTTTCAGGCGGCGCTGATGGTTGGCGCTGACCCGCCGTTGCTGACCTTTTGACAGTTTCTTTTTACTCACGCGGTCTCTCTTGGTTCGGCGCTTATCGCCGGTGGCGATGGAAGCGACTATAATACACGCTATTTTATTTTAATTAACCGCCGCCAGCGGGCCTGTCAGCCTGCCGCCGGCGAAATTTTCAGCAACGGCGACACGGGAAAGGCGACGATGGTAAATGAAAACAACCTGATCTGGATCGATTTGGAAATGACGGGGCTGGATCCCGAGCGGGACCGGATCATCGAGATCGCAACACTGGTGACCGATGCCAACCTGAACGTACTGGCGGAAGGCCCGACGCTGGCGGTGCATCAGCCGGACAGCCAACTGGCGCTGATGGATGACTGGAACGTGCGCACCCACACCGCCAGCGGGCTGGTGGATCGGGTCAAAGCCAGCGCCTTTGACGAAAGCGCCGCGGAACGGGAAACCATCGCATTCCTGCAGCAGTGGGTGCCGGCGGGCAAATCGCCGATTTGCGGCAACAGCATCGGGCAGGATCGCCGCTTTCTGTTCCGTTACATGCCGGAACTGGAAGCCTACTTCCACTATCGTTATCTGGACGTCAGCACGCTCAAAGAACTGGCGCGCCGCTGGAAGCCGGAGATGCTGGCCGGATTCAAAAAGCGCAACACCCATCAGGCGCTGGACGATATCCGCGAATCGGTAGCGGAACTGGCTTACTACCGTGAGCACTTTATCCAGCTGTAATGGCATCCTCCACGAGGAAACCAGGAAAATCGCCCGGTTCTGCGGGCATTTTCAGCGTATTGATGATTTTGTCGGCACTTGAACGACATTTTTCGTCAGGGGGGTTGCGGGAAAAAACGTTTCTCGTATAATGCGCTCCCCGTAACGACAGAAAGTAGTGCGACGTTACGCCACACCCTGCGGGAATAGCTCAGTTGGTAGAGCACGACCTTGCCAAGGTCGGGGTCGCGAGTTCGAGTCTCGTTTCCCGCTCCAAATTCAGTTGTGCAGATGAATGTCTGCATGATGCAGAAAACCACCGAAAGGTGGTTTTTTTGTTTCTGCCGTTCGTTATAGCAAACCCGCCGACTGATTCTTACCAACACGATTTTCCCACCGCTTTTTCCCACGAGCGGGTCTTCCCTGATTCCTGTCCTCGCCCTTCCTGCAATCGGCGTGTCAGCAGCGTGCCTGACGGGGAAACCCCGACATCCGCGTTCTTCCCCTTATCCGCTTTACACCGCTTCGATAAGAAAACCATTGCGAACTGACAAGGTGCGGTGTGGCATGCCTGACGTCGGGCGGTTCGATTAACAACGTATAAAAATGACTTCTTAATAAAAAAATCAGCATATAAAAAACGCTTGTTCGTTTTAGTGGTATTGTATAGTCTTTAAAAAAACAAATGTGATGCCAATGTGAACGAAAAGGAGGATGGTGTGAACGCTAAGCCCTCATCCACGCAGCCGAGAAGGACACTCTTGGGGTGCTTTCTGGCAGCGGCGGAAAAGTATCCCGACCGCATCGCCGTCAAAGATCGCGAAACACGTCTCACCTACCAGGCCATGAAGGGCTTGATCCTCAATATCGCCAGCGCGTTGCGTGAATTGCAGGTGGTGCCGGGTAACCGCGTCGCCGTCGAACTTACCCCTTCCAAAGAGCTGATCGCGGCATTGCTCGCCGTGCAATATGTCGGGGCTGCTTATGTTCCTCTGGATAAGAAGGCGCCGCTGGAAAGAAACCAACTGATCGTGAATGACGCCAGGCCCGCTTTGATTATTTCCGATAGCGACATGACTCCTCATCGGGATGTCAAAAATGTGCACATACAGGCTTTGACGTCTGCTTCTGCTTCATCCGACATATACGATCAGTCACGGCTCGAAAACACGGCTTATATCATCTACACCTCAGGTACCACAGGAAAACCCAAAGGTGTGCCGATTACCCACGGCAATCTTGAAGCATTATTTTCCGCTACCGCCGCTATTTATAATTTCAACCAACAAGACGCAACGCTGTTGTATCACTCCTATGCATTTGACTTTTCAGTATGGGAAATATGGTCGGTTCTGGGTTATGGCGGAAAGTTGGTTATACCTGACGATGAAACCAGAATTGTTCCGGATGCTCTGGCCAGACTAATTAAAGAAGAAAATATTACGTTATTAAATCAAACACCCACCGCATTTTCTGTGAATGCCGATAAACTCTGCCAATTTAAACCAGACGAACTCTCGCTACGTTGCATTATTTTTGGTGGGGAACGATTGAATTTCCAAACGCTGAAACGTTGGCATAATCATTTTGGATTACATTCCCCCATGCTGGTGAATATGTACGGCATCACCGAAACGACGGTGCATACCAGTTGGCACATTGTCAGCGACGCCGATTTAATCAACCCCAACTCCAATATTGGGCGAGTGCTGCCAGATTTTCATTACATTATTAGACCTATCGGAAACGAGCCTTCCGCAGAGGAAGGTGGTGAGCTTCTGTTATCCGGTCCACAGGTTACTCATGGATACCTGAATATAAACAACGACGAAAGCCGAAAATTTATCTGGCTGGAAACAGAGGGTGTATCGCGAAGATATTATTGTTCCGGTGATGTGGTAAAGCATAACCATGACGGTGAACTGCTCTATCTTGGTCGATGCGACGACCAGGTGAAAATTAATGGATTCAGGATTGAAACTGGCGAAATCGAATCTGTCCTGGCACAGATAGACGACATTGACGACATTTCAGTGCTGGCGGCAAAGACCGAAATGCATGGTCATCACTTGATCTGTTTCTTTACCACTTCATCGAAGATTGCAGAAGGTGATGTAAAGGAGAAGTTGAAGTCTCTGGCCCGACTCGCTTTGCCTGTATATATGCGTCCGATGCGTTACAGGCGAGTCGACGTGATGCCAAAAACGGTAAACGGAAAGGTTGATAAAAAATTAATTTTGCATTCAATGGAGTAAATCATGACTGTCACTGATGCTTTAAATTCCCAAGACCATATCCAGAATAAAACAGCCCAGAAGGAAAAAGCACTAGAGCAATATTTACTGTGGCTGAGCGATATCCTGGAGCAGTCGGTTAAACCCGGCGATAACTTTCTCGACGCAGGCGGTCACTCGATGATTGCTATTTCGTTAAATGAAAGGGTTAAAAAAGAATTCGGACTTACGCTATCAATGGAGCGTTTATATAACACGACATTAAAAGACGTTTTCTTTGCAGCCAAATAGTTCCCTAACAGAGGATATGTAAAATGAGTAAGACATTACACCTGACAGAAGAACAATTGGATGGCTTTCATCGCAACGGTTATATCGGCCCGTTAACTATTTATACTCCGGATGAAATGAATGAAATCTGGAATAAAGTGCGTCGCCAATTACCTGACCGGAGTAACGCCGCCTATCCATCCGACTCCTACAGCGCGGCTACAAACATCTCCAATTATGATCGTCATCTGGATGTTGAACTCCTTAGCCGGCATATTACCAATCCACGTATCGTCGCCCCTGTTTCCGATATTCTGGGCAAGGATGTGCTGTGCTGGCGGACCGAGTTTTTCCCAAAATATCCGGGGGATGAGGGGACTGACTGGCATCAGGCCGACACCTTCGCCAACGCCAGCGGCAAGCCGCAGATTCTATGGCCCGGCGAAACGGAAGATCGCTTCGGCAAGGGAACGCTTACCGTCTGGACGGCCTTTACCGACGCCACGATTGAAAATGGCTGTCTTGAAATCATGCCCGGCACGCACCACAAGATGAATTACGACGAAACCAAGTCGATGGCATATCAGACAGATATTATCAATAACCGCGCGAAAGAGGGTAAAAGCCGGGGGTTCTTTGGCTATGACTACCGCGAACTGCAAATCGAGCCGGACTGGAAACCAGACGAAAGCAAAGCGGTTCCATTGGTAATGAAGGCGGGCCAATGCGTTATCTTCTGGTCCACGCTGATGCACGCTTCCTATCCCAACTCGTCCAAAAAAGACTTCCGTATGGGGTTTGCCACGCGCTATGCGCCAAGCGTTGTCGATATCTATCCCGATACCGACGTCGTGCAGGAGTACGGCGGCAGTATTCCGCTCGATAAGTTTGGGTGCGTTATTGTTTCAGGCCGGAGCCTCAACGGAAGAAACCGTATCGCTTCAAATAACCTGCTCGGGCAACCCTTCACTCCCCTGACTGAAACCCTATAAAAAGGAGCCCCCAAATGATTCAAATTCAACGCTATCTGGATGATACCTACTGCTTTTCTGCAACAAGCGAGGTCATTGCCGCCGGCACTGATGAGTTTGGAACATGGCTAGCCCTGAAGGAGAACATTTTTCACCCGCAGGGCGGGGGGCAGCCCGCAGATACGGGGTGGGTCAATGACATCCCCGTTAGCGTCCGCAAAGATGCGTCCGGTCTGGTGGTCGTTTATCCGCAATCTCCACTCAAGTCCGCTGAGTCGGACCTGTTGGAGTCCAGGTTATCCGCGTCCGAACGTATGCGAAATGCTGCGTTGCATACCGCCGGGCATTTGCTGAACTGGGAAATGCGTCGGTATGGATGGATGGCGACTGCCGGGCACCATTTCCCCGGGGAGTCTCGCGTCGTTTTTTCCCCTATGGGTTCCAGCGCGGTACTGGTTGATCGCTTGCCGCTTGAGGATATCGAAGCCGGCATCAGCTCACGTCTGAGGGATGGCGGCGAGGTCAAGATATGGCTGGAGGGGGATACCCGCTACTCTCTGATTCACGATACCGAAGCGATGCCTTGTGGCGGAACGCACGTGGATAACCTCAGTAAGATCGCCGATTTCTCGATCAAATCGGCCAAATTCAAGAAAAACCAGCTGCGTATCAGTTATGACGCCAGCCATACCGCCCCGAGGAATGACAATGTCTAATGAGACGACCCTGCAACTTTCACGCTCACGACTGTATCTGGTGGATTTGGGATTACTGGCGGTCGCCCTGTCATGGGGCGCAAGTTACTCATTGATGCAGATGATCATTCATGCGGGGGTGGCTGTTCCTTTGTTCCTGATGCTGCGCTTTGCCCTGGCTGTTCCTTTTATGTTCATTGGCACTCGCATCCGCTTGCGCGATTTTACACGCGGCGAAGTGGTTAATGGTGTGATTTTCGGTGCCTTGCTCTACGCCATTTTGACGCTCGAAACGCTTGGCGTGAAGCATACTACCGCTGCCAATGCGGGTTTTCTGATTGCACTGTCGGTGGTTCTGGTTCCCTTTTATGAACGGGTGCTGGGCAAGCGCAGACAGAGCAAGCTCATCTATTTTACCTGTTTCCTGTCATTGGCTGGCGGCGGGTTGATAAGCTTTTCCAATGGTGGGCAAGTCGGCTTTAACCTCGGTGACTGGCTTGTGTTGCTGGCGGCATTAATTCGCGGATTCCAGATATTCATGTTTGGCAGGCAGACGGCCGGCAAACCCTATTCGCTGATCAATATCACGCTGGTCGAACTGCTGACCGTCGCCGTGCTTGGCTTGTCGTTTGTCTATGTTTCCGATCCGGAGTCTATGCGTACTATCCCCAGCATTTCCCTTGATATCTGGGGCTATATTCTCTTTCTGAGCCTGCTGGCGACGGCATTTGCATTCCTGATGCAACTCTATGCGGCGAAGCTCACCAGTCCGACTCGGGTTGGGCTCATTTTGTCGCTGGAGCCCGCTTTTGCCGCATTTTTTGCTGTCTCCATTATGGGCGAGGTGATTGGGGTCTGGCAGGGCATCGGTGGAGCAGTCATCGTTTTTGCTGCGTTGGTAGGGCGTGTGCTTGAGGGTAAACGCTATGAATGAGCCCCAGCATCACATGGTTCTGTTTCATCATGCCGGCGGTAACGCCTCGGCTATGAACGCGATTGCCCGGCGTTTTTCGCCACAGTTCGACACCATGCTGATGGAAATGCCGGGGCGCGGCCGGCGCCGTCAGGAAGAACTGATGCGTGACGCCGGGCGTATCGTGGATGACTTTGCCTCGCGCATTCCCCCTCAGGGCCGGCTCATCCTGGTTGGACACAGCCTGGGCGCCTATATGGCCTATTTGCTGGCCGGCTACTGCCGGAGCAGAACGCCGGATCGGGATATCGTACTGGTGGCGATGTCTAACGACCCTATCCATTGCCGCAGGCGCTTTCCGTGGCAGGAGCTTAACCCGGAGTCGCAGCAAGCGATATGGCATTTTGCGACCCAACTCGGGGAACTTCCTGACTGGTTGACGCAAGACGACGTGTTACGTCAGCAGTTTATTCAGGTGCTGGCTGCCGATTTGGACGTTGCCAATTCCATTCAGCCCGAAAGCACTTGTCCGCTGGAGGATGTGCCGTTGTTAGTGATCTACGGAGAGGACGACCCGTATCTTCCCTTTGCTCCTTCTCGCTGGTGTGAATGTACCAGCGGTATTTATCGTATGGAGAGTGTGCCGGGAGGGCATTTTATTCAATCGGAGCAGGAGCAAGATATTTACGACATCATTCTTCGCTTTATTGCAGACGTCGATACGAAAGGAAAGGATAGCTGAAGAATATATGTCAATTGGGGGCGGCGGCGCCCCGTTTGACTAAACCTGAATAGCGTTAGACATGACCACGGTCGCACTGACCGCACTATCTGTGCATATATAAGAGTGAGTGATGTTTCCGGAAAAACAGTAAAAATCGCCCGCTTTAAGCACGATGCTTTCGTCATCGGCAAGCTTGAGCATTAATGAGCCTGAATGCACCAGAATATGCTCGTGTGTTCCAGATGCATGTGGCGGGCTATTGATAATGACGCCGGGGTTCATTTGCAAATGCCATATTTCAGCGATATTGCCCAGCCCAATACGGAATTTCATCTTTTGGGCGTATTCCCCTTGCATTGGAATACCTTTTTCCATGTAAGGATAAGCGCTGGTATTAACGGCAAGCAGATCGCTTAGAGGAACTCGCAGGGCGCTGGCAATCGCATCCAACGTATCGACTCGTGGGTTCGAGTGACCAGACTCTAGCTTGGACAACGCGGCTTTTGACACGCCTGATAACCTGGAAAGATCATTAAGAGAAATATTTCTGGTCATTCTTAATTGTTTGATTTTGTTTCCAATATTAATGGATGTTGTTTCTGCTTTATCGTGATGTTGGGACGTGTTCATCAACAAACCAAATGAGTTATCAGACAAGGCGCCCAGTCTAGCAGATCCAGATAGAAAGGTGATTGTTTTGTTTAGGAGCGGACTATATCGGTATACCGAACCCGGAACGATACCCAGATCAAACACTGTTGGCTTAATTGAGGTAATATCAACATGATTCATGAAAATGAATACATAAAAGTTATATTCTATATCGCATTATTTCTGAGCATTCCGGGGCCGACCAACACTTTGCTTCTTTGTTCTGGTTATACCCAAGGTTTTATTAAAAGCATAAAGCTGATTTTATCAGAATGGCTCGGATATCTATTGGCAGTCTCTGCATGGGGGCTGTTGTTTACTTATCTGGCACAACATGGAAATCTGGTGCTGAGCGTCATTAAATTGTTCTCGGCCTGTTATGTCGTTTATTTGGCGATCAAAGTGTGGCGGTTTTCGCTTCATCAAATTAGCGGCAATATCACTTTCGGCACGGTCTTTATCACGACCTTACTCAACCCCAAGGCCTTTTTATTCGCCGATTCCATCATTCCTCCGTCGGCTTTCATATATCAAGACAGTTATATTCAAGCGATGTTCGCTCTGCTGTTGGCATTGCTTCCCATTTCTTTTATATGGACCTACGCCGGCACGCTGATTAGTCTCAACGACGCTTCAAGTCAGCGCAGGCTAAAGCCAACGCTGTTTTATCGCGGCGCTTCGCTCGTCATCTCTCTTTTCGCTGCATCGATGTTTTATAAATCGGCGTCAACGATGTTTTAGTGCAAGGATCGCAGCAGCCCATTATTGCGCTGTTGTCGATCGCCACGACAAATTCATAATCGGGTCTTTGCCTCTCATCGGGTTTAACAAAAGCGTTAATCAACAAGGCAGCACCGACAACCCCATGGCGGCCATAGCGGTAATATCGGCCTGCAAATCAGCGGACTGTTCCGGATACGTGATGCCGATAGCGGGCGGCAAGCGGTGATTCAAGCCCAAAACACGCTCGACCTGATTGACGGCACTGATGGCGGTCATATGGGTCTGACCCAGCGTGTCTTTAACCAGAATTCTTTGTGTACCGGTATTTTCCTCTATTTCCACGATGAATTCGTGCGAGGCCCCCGGCCCCGGTTTATTCCCACGTTGCTGCTGTTTAAGCATGGGAAGC
Organism: Dickeya fangzhongdai; assembly: GCF_002812485.1. Lineage (NCBI taxonomy): Bacteria > Pseudomonadati > Pseudomonadota > Gammaproteobacteria > Enterobacterales > Pectobacteriaceae > Dickeya > Dickeya fangzhongdai. The sequence goes on along the minus strand of NZ_CP025003.1, from coordinate 4,439,626 downwards.
TGGCCTCGCGGCAAATGGGCGCCCTGACGCTATCGGAGCTTAAGCAATGGCTACAGTCTGAGGGCATCGCCCTGGAAAACCTGCCGGCCGCATCGCTTCGAACCGACGCGCCCTGGCCTGCGTTTTACGGTGACCCGCCATTACACGCCTTTCTGGCGCAGCGACTGAGACAGCATGCCGCCTCAGGGGCGGTGGTGCGCGCTTCCACACCGTATTGGGCGGACGAGCGCGGGACGATTTCCGCCACGCTGGCGCACCATGAATCCATGACGGTGTTTGAGCGTGTGACCGGACTGCCGACCGCTTTCGCCGTGATTCTGGAGTCGGCGCCGTTCCTGACGCCGGAACAGGCCGAGGCACTGTTTGAGGTGTTGACGCCGGACAAGGACATCTGGGCGGTGCCGCTGCAATGGGTGCGCTTTTTGTTGAGCGATGCCTGCCAGCCCTGGTCTGACTGGCTGCGGGCGCCGCAGTTGGATGCCTTGCGTAAACAGTGGCTGGCGCTGACCGACCGCTATTTATCGGGACAGGCGGTGTCGGAACGCGACTGGGAGCCTTTCCGGCAATATACCTCCGCCTGGAAAGCCGAACAGGACGCGACGCAAGAGCTTGAGAATGCGCTGGTCGATATCCTCGCCGCGTTGTCGCCTGCCCCTGTCGCGGCTTCGGAAACATGGCAAACGCTACGGGATCCCATCAATGTCATTTTGTGGCAAATCGCGCAAATTGACGCGGGCTGGACGCCGGCGGAACGGGCCATGCCGGCAAAACGCGACCTCTGGTTCAAAGCGCAGGAAGACTTGATGTCTGATCAGGCGCCGACTAACGAGAAGTTCAACGCATGGCAGACGAAATGGCAGGAGGAAAACGCTGATTTCGCCGCCAAAGAGGAGGCGTTTTATCAAACGGTTGATGCCCGGCTTGCCGTGCTGGAACAACCGCTGCAAGCACACTTGTTGACGCTGTTACGCCAGTCGCCGCGTTTTTTGCCGCCTGAAGATCTCGACTGATTTTTCTCATCTCACGCGTTTTACTCTTGGGGAATGCGGCCTCTCATTGCTGAGAGGACCGCATAAAAGAGGAGGCGGCCTGATTGCTTTATCACTAATTTTTTTTACACGCTAACGTGTGTGAGCGCCGTGGAGCGATACCTTCATTAGTCGGTGACTGGGGTGAGCGAGGGCAGCCAACGCAGCGGTAACTTGAAGTATGATGGATATATGCCGTGATACCCGCGTCATAAACGTGTGACGGAAATAATCGACAGAACCGCGACCGATGGCGTTCAATGTGCCCTCGGTCGTTTTGTTTGCCCTGATGACTGATTTGATTCGCGTCTGATGGACGGACGGCGGATATATTTCTGTGGCTCAGCGATTCAGAGCCGATAACCTGTTAATAATTAAATTTATGCTACAACGAGATTAAGGCAGGCTGGTGTGAATAATTTCAGCAAATTCATGTTTTGTGATGCGTTGAAGGTGTTGGTTTTCTGTACTGCGGGATTCAGTGGAGCGAGCCAGGCCAGCGCTCCCGAACTTTCCCCGCTTCCCACTAGCGCGGGTCAGCCGCTTGCGACGGCAGACAATCAGGCGCGTGGGATGCTGGTGGCGGTGGATCAGGCGACGATTTCCAGCGATCTGGCCGGGCGCATTGTGGAAATGCCGTTCAGGGAAGGGGAGTCATTCAAAAAAGGCGACCTGCTGGCGCGTTTTGACTGTGCCATCTATCAGGCGCAGTTGGCGGCGTCTCAGGCGGCGATGCGCGCGGCGGAAGCGGAACTGAGCCAGAACCAGCAACTGGCGCAACTGAAGTCGGTGGGAAAGCACGCGGTATCCTTGTCCGCCGCGCGTCTGGCGCAATCGCAGGCGGAAAGCCAGGTTTACCAGATTCAGGTTAATCGTTGCCGTATTCTGGCGCCGTTCGACGGTCAGGTGGTTAAGCGGCGCGCTCAGGCTTATGAAAGCGTCGCGCCGGGCGCGCCGGTGCTGGATATCGTCAACAACCGCCATCTGGAGATTAATCTGCTGGTGCCGTCCCGCTGGCTGTCGATGTTGAAACCCGGGCTGACCTTTACGTTTACGCCCGATGAAACCGGCACGCCGCTGCAGGCCAGCGTATCCAGACTGGGGGCGCGTATTGATGAAAGCAGCCAGACTCTCAGCCTGACCGGCGTCATCGAAACCAAAGACACTGCGTTGATGGCAGGAATGAGTGGCACAGCACATTTTCCGGAGAAACCGTGAGCAATACGCCCCCTGTTTCCGGCGAACGTATCTTCGCCCGCTTTCTGGACATCGAACGTCAGGCGCGCTCGGCGAACACGACCGAAGCGCTGGCTTATTGCATCGTTAACGACAGCCAGACGCTGTTTGGGTTTCGCCACGCCGCGCTGGTGATCAACGGCACGGTGCGGGCGGTGACTGGCGTGACTCAGCCGGCGCCGCATGCGCCCTTTGTCGCGTTTATCGAGCGAGCCGGCGCGCAGTTGCAGAACGCTCAGCAGCATGAGCAGTGTGCGGTGGTAACCGCAGCGTCGCTGGATCAACAAAGCCGTAATGACTGGCTGGCGTTGTCGGCGCCCGAAGTGCTGTGGGCGCCGCTGCAAGACCGTCAGGGACGCACATTTGGCGGCATCTGGTATGCCCGCGAGCAGCCCTGGCAGAGCGCCGAGCAATTGCTGGCGGAACAACTGGCTCATGCGTTTAGTCATGCCTGGCTGGCGCTGGAGCCGCAACCGGTCTGGCGGCGCACCCGCTGGCGGTGGAAACTGGCTATTCCCTGCCTGCTGCTCGTCGGGTGCCTGTTCATCCCGGTGCGTCAGTCAGTGCTTGCTCCGGCAGAGGTGATTCCGTTCAACGGGCGAGTAGTCGCCGCGCCGCTGGATGGCGTGATTCAGGCGTTTGCCGTTCAACCAAACCAGAGCGTGCGCAAAGGCGACTTGCTGGTGCGCTTTGACGATACCACCCTGAAAGCGCAGGCGGATGTTGCCGAACGGGCGTTGAATGTGGCGGAAGCGGAGTACCGCGCCAATTCGCAACGCGCTTTTCAGGACGCCGATTCCAAGGCGAAGCTGGATTTTCTGGCCGCACAGGTGGCGCAAAAGCGCGCCGAGCGTGATTACGCCAATGCCTTGTTGAGTCGCGCTGAAATTCGAGCAGAACGCGACGGCATCGCGGTGTTTGCCGAGGCCGAACGCTGGACCGGTAAACCGGTCCGTACCGGTGAACGATTGATGGAATTAGCCGATCCGGCATCGGTATCGCTGCGCATCGAACTGGATGTCGGCGATGCCATTCGACTGGAGCCGGATGCGCCGATCACCCTGTTTCTCGATAGCGATCCGGTGACGCCGCATGGCGCCCTGCTGGATCGCGTCGCTTACGAGTCGGAACAGACCCCGGCGGGCAACCTGGCTTACCGGCTGGATGCGCGTTTCACCGGCGAGCCGCCGCGCATCGGGCTACGCGGTACCGCTAAAGTTTCCGGCGAATATGTGCCGCTGGCGGTGTATCTGTTCCGGCGGCCGCTCGCCGTGTTGCGTCAATCGGTCGGTCTATGAGTGGTTTTCTGCCCGAACTGAGAACCGACCTGCAACTGGTGGAGTCCGCCACCGGTCTGGACGGCGCGCCGCAGTGGGTGCTGGCCGACCCGGTCACCGGGCGCTACTTTAAACTGGCGCCGTCGGCGATCCGTCTGTTGCGGCACTGGTCGCTGCGCCATCCCAAATGGGTGCTGGACGCCGCCAACCGCGAGCCCGGTTTGCCCTTGCAGGATAAAGAACTGGAACAACTGCTGCGGTTTCTGCGTAACCACGATCTGATTGCCGCCAGCGACCCGCTGCAACGGCAAGGCTATGCCATCAAGGCTGCGGCATTGCGGATCAGTCTGTGGAAAACCCTGCTGCATCAGTATCTGTTTTTCCGGATTCCATTATGGCGTCCGGACCCGGTGCTCAGCCGTTGCTGGCCCTGGCTGCAACGTTACGGCCGGCCGTTTCTGCGGATCGCGTTACCGCTAATACTGCTGCTGGGGGGATTTTTAGTCAGCCGGGACTGGGTCCGTTATATCCACTCTTTTCCCCATCTGTTCAGCCTGCAAGGGGCGGCCGCCTTCGGTGTGGCGCTGGTCGGCGCCAAATTCATCCATGAACTGGGGCATGCTTTTATGGCCAAACGCGCCGGTTGCCGGGTGCAAAACATGGGGGTGGCTTTTATCGTGCTGTTCCCGCTGTTTTATACCGATGTCAGCGACGCCTGGAAGCTCCGGGACCGCCACGCCCGGCTACTGATCAGCGCGGGCGGTATTCTGGCGGAGCTGATGCTGGCATGCGTCGCCCTGCTGGCGTGGTCGCTGCTGCCTGACGGACCGATACGCACCGCTGCTTTCATGCTTTCCAGCGTAACCTGGATAACCACGCTGGCGGTTAACCTCAACCCGTTGATGCGTTTTGACGGGTACTTTCTGCTGAGCGACTTTTGGCGGGTGGAAAACCTGCAGGAGCGCGCGTATGCCCTGTGTCGCTGGCGGCTGCGCGAAGCGCTGTTTGGCTACGGCCGCCCGGCGCCGCAAACCTGGTCGCCCGCGATGCAACGCAAACTGCTGATCTGGGGATACGCCTCGTGGATATGGCGTTTCTTTCTGTTTTTCGGCATTGCGCTGGTGGTGTATCACTTTTTTATCAAGGTGGTCGGCATCGTCCTGATGCTGGTGGAAATTGGTTGGTTTATCGCGCTTCCAGTGGTTAAGGAAGCGCATATCTGGTGGTCCATGCGTAAAACTGCTCATCCTGTCAGCCTGTGGCGTTCGGGGTTGATTTTGGCGGCTGTGCTGCTGTTTCTGCTGTTTCCCTGGCGCGGCAGCGTCCGTATTCCGGCGGTATTGGAGGCTGAAAGCGTCAGCGTGCTTTACGCGCCCATTGCCGCACAGGTTAAAGCCTTGCATGTAACGGACGGCCAGCAGGTGAAAGCCGGCGAGGTGTTGCTGGAACTGACGTCGTCCGATCTGGATTATCGCATCAACATTGAACGCCAACAGATTGCGGTGTTGCAGCAAAAACGGCAGCGGGGCGCCGGGCGTCAGGAAACCGCCAGCGAAACCCAGGTGCTTGACAGGCAACTGGCCGAATCGTTGGCTCGTTATCGGGGACTGGATGCGCAGCGTCAGCGGTTGTCGATCACGGCGCCGCAGGCAGGGCAAATCAGAGATGTGGCGCGGGATATGACCGCAGGCCGCTGGCTGACCACCGACATGCCTTTGTTACGCGTCGTCGAGCAAGGGAGCGGAAAAGTACAAGGGTATTTGCCCGAAGACACGCTGAAACGGGCTCAGGTGGGCATGACCGGTGATTTTATCGCGGATGACCCGGCTTATCCCCGCATTGCGGTGCAGTTGAAAGACATAGCGCCAACCGGCGTGGCCTGGCTACAGCAAGAGATGCTGGCGTCCGATCGCCACGGCCCTATCGCCGTGCGCCGGGATCGGGACCATAACCCCCAACCGGTGCAGGCGCAGTATGGCGTCCGTTTTACGGTGCAGGACGGGCGGTTTTCGCCGCCGCAACAGCCGCTACGGGGCAGCGTCATTCTTGAAGGAGAAAAAGAATCCATCCTCGGTGCGGTATGGCGTCGGGTGGCGGCGCTGGGGATCCGGGAAAGCGGTTTCTGATGCGAATACGCCGGGAGGCTTCAGGGGATGTTCGTCATATTGGCTGTGGCCGTAAGGCGTTTGTCATCGTTGTAAGGTGAGGATTCGCTGTGATATGGCTCCGAACGGGTGCGGCCACACTATCTTATTCTAATTAAAACAAAAAAAATTGTTTTTTCTATTTATTTCATTTGAATGAAAAATGTAAAGTAGTGTTGTTTTTTTGTAGGGAATTTTTCTCTGGCTGAGCTATATTCCAGAGTAGTCATACAGATTTTACAGCGTCACCGTAGTCTTGTTATTTGATTTTCAATCCAAATTATAATGCTGGCTATTAATAACGTTAATTTATTAAACCAACTATTCCTCCAGGAGGGATGTGTATGAGGCATATTCAGCGTTTATTTGTAAAATCAGCCATCACTACTGCTATTGCCGTGAGCGCTTTTCTGCCCCAAAGTGCGGCAGCTTGTAATGACGAAGCCTACACCGGCACCGTGTGTTCTTTTGCCATGTCTTTTTGCCCGCGCGGCTGGCTTCCGGCCAACGGTCAGACTGTCCCTATCAATAGCTATCAGGCGTTGTACTCCCTGCTGGGATTCCAGTTCGGCGGCAACGGCTCAACCACCTTCGGGATACCTGATTTGCGTGGACGCTCGGCAGTCGGAACGGGTACCGGGCTCGGGTTACAGACCGTCACCCTCGGGCAGAAAATCGGTAATCCGGCGGTGAATGTTACCGTGCCTTTACCCGCGCATAACCACATCGCGGCCTTTACCGCAACCACCTCTACGACCACGGTAACGGTGCCGGAAAAAACCGGTACCGGGCTAACGGTAAGCGGCCAGACCATCACCAATACGCACAGCCTGACGGCAGCGACTTCCGGCCTGCTGAAGATTGCCGGGGGGGCGACTGTCGCCGGTAGCGCGCCGCTACCCACCAATGGCGCGATACTGGCCAAACCCGCGTTGGGGGCACCTAATATTTATAATCCTACGGCGGCTGCCGATACTACTATCGGGCCTAGCCAGACGCTTACCGGCCCGGTGAGCGGCACCATTACCTCGTCTATTAGCGGCGGTACGGTAACGGGTACGCCAACGATTCCGTCGTTCCCGATAACGATACCGACAGTCACTGGCGGAACAGTGGCGGTAAGCGTGACAGGGGTAGCGCAGCCGGTGGTTAACGTGGCGACCCAGTCGCCTTCGCAAGGGCTGACTGTTTGCATTATGGCCAATGGACTGTATCCACCGCGTCCTGATTGATGACTAACAGGATGGTTCGCGGGGCAATTATCTGAAAAAACAGACCAGTTCGGCATAACGCGGGCTGGTCTGTGTTGTAAATAAATCACATCCTGAAAGGTATCCTTATGTTGTGGCGTCATTGGCTGGGTAAAAAAAGTCGTCAGGTTTCACAGGGCGCTGAGTTCAACGCGGAATCGCCTCTGGGGGTCATGCTGGAAGCGCGAATGCTGTTTGATGGCGCGGTGGCTGCCACTGTTGAACAGACTGCCGCCACTCAAAATACGGCTACGCAAACCGCGACAACCGATACCGCGTCGCATGCCGACAGCAGTCAATCTGACCAAAAAGCGACTGAGGCGACCAGCCACAATACCGATACCCAGGATTCGACGACTTCGGCAGACAGCAGCGTTGCGGTTGCTGGCAGCGCCACGCATAAAGAAGTGGTGTTTATTGACACCTCGGTGGCGGATTACCAGCAGTTAGCCAGCGGTGTGAAAGACGGGGTTGAGGTGGTGCTGCTGGATGCCGGCAAGGATGGATTAAGCCAGATAGCGCAATGGGCGCAAACGCATACCGGTTATGAAGCCATCCATATCATCAGCAATGGTGGCGAAGGCAGCCTGACGCTGGGGAGCGTCACGTTGACCGACAGTATGCTTGCCAGCAGACGCGCCGACCTGACGACCATCGGCCAGGCGTTGAGCGACTCCGGCGATATTCTGCTTTATGGCTGTAATGTGGCGGAAGGAACCAATGGGCAGGCTTTCATCAGCGATCTGGCCGCACTAACCGGGGCCGATGTGGCGGCGTCTACCGATCTGACCGGGTCGGCGACGTTGAACGGCGACTGGGTGTTGGAAGCGCAAGTAGGCGAGATAAACACCGACATCGCGCTAACGGCGGCTACGCAGAGCGAATATACCCGCGTGCTGGATACCTTTACTTTTGAAGCCGGTTCCAGCGGCGGTAGCGGTAATAACCAGACCTGGCAGGAAGGGACGCACACCCTGCATTTCGATTTTGTCGGTAACGTGCTGGCTGGGTTAAACAGCGATGGCAATACCATGATATACGACGTGCAAACGGATGGTTCCAGCTCGTCAAATTCGCTGACTTTCACCATCAGCATTCCCGGCTATATTTTTGACTTGTCTTCACTGGATATGTTGAATGCCGATGGCGTCGGGAACATGAACTACACGGTTTCATCCAGTAAATCGACCAGTGGGGACAATAAGAGCGGGGTGCTGACATTTCCCGGGGCGGTGTCTTATACCACGGTCAGCGGCTTTAACAGCAATTTTGTCGGCGTGTCCTCAATTACCATTACTACCTCGGGTACCAACGAGTACTACCTGGATAACCTGGTGTTAAACAATATTCGGGCCGCGTCTTCGGTAGATGCGACATCGACCGTGACTGCCGGGCCGGCCAGCGAAGCGACGACATTCTCCACCACCGCCACCTCTGCGGCCAGCGCCGCCTCGCTGCTGGACTTCACCATTACCGACCCCGGTACGTCGGATGGTTCGGCCACTACCGTCAGCGCTTTTTACGCCAATGTCAGCGGGACGGCGACGTCATCGGAGCTGAGCCAGATGCGGTTTCTGCTCAGCGGCCCGGATGCCACCAACGTAGTTGGTACGTACGACAGCAGCACCGGCAGAATCACGTTTTCCGGGCTCAGCCTGTCGATTGCCAATAGCAGCAGCGAAACTTACACCATCAAGGCGTATTACAACGACAACACCGGCAGTAACGACATTACGGATCACCACACGGTGGTGCTGTCGGTGAATGCCAGCAGCTTCACTACCGGGTCAGGCAGTTCCACCTTTGCCAGCAGCCAGGCCAATGTGACCAACGGCAGCGGCGCCAGCATTGATGTGGCGGCAACCAAACTGATTTACAGCCAGTCGCCGTCCACCGCGGTGGTCAGCGGCATTAACTTTACCACCCAGCCTGTCGTGATCGCCGTTGACGATCGCGGCAATATCGATACTGATTTCAGCGGCACCGTCACGCTGAGCGAAAATGGCAGCGGCTCGCTGACCGGCACCACGTCGGTGGCGGCATCAAGCGGTATCGCTACCTTCAGCGGCGTGAAATACACCTCGGCCAGCGACGCCGACGCCAACTTTGTGCTTACCGCCGCATCTGGCAGCCTGGTCAGCGCCGCCTCGGCGTCAATTGATCCGGATGTGGTCGCAACAAGGCTGGTTTTTTCCACCCAGCCGGTGCCCGTCACCATTCAGAATGGGCAAAGCACCAGTTTCAGCACGGTGCCGGTCGTGCAGGCGGTAGATGCCAATGGCATGGTGGATCAGGATTACACCACCAATATCGTGCTCTCGGTGACCGATCCTAACGACGGCACCGTTGACGGCACCGTCAACAGCCTGTCGGTCACCTCCGGCGATCAGGACGCCAGCGGCACGACGGTGACGCTGACGCCCTCCGGTGGTATTGCCACCTACACCGGCCTCATTATCCAGTACACCAACAGCGGCAGCACCAATACGCTGGCGCTGCGGGCTACCTCGGGCGGCCTGACGGCGAGCAACAGCTCGTCGATAACCTCGACCTCCAATACCGCGCCGGTATTCAGCAACCTGAACGGCGGAGCCACCTATACCGAAAATGGCAGCGCGGTGGTGATAGACAGCGATGTTACGGTCGCTGACACCGAGCTGGATGCGCTTAACACCGGACTTGGCAACTATAACGGCGCGTCGATTACCATCGCCCGCAACGGCGGAGCCAGCAGTAATGATATCTTCGGCAACAGCGGCTTGCTGGGGGTGCTGACGCAAGGACAAAACTTCACGTACAACGGCACGACGGTGGGCAGCGTCACCACCAATTCGAACGGTACGCTGGCGCTGACGTTCAACATCAACGCGACCTCGGTCATCGTCGATGCCGTGCTGCAATCCCTGACCTATGCCAACAGTTCCGACAATCCGCCGACCAGCGTAACCCTGAACTGGACCTTCAATGACGGTTCGCTAAACAGCGCCGGTAGCAATCAGGCGGTGCTCACTATTACGCCGGTCAACGATGCGCCGACTTTATCCAGCGGCGCCACGGTTACGCTGACCACCACGACGGAAGACGTCACCTCGTCGTCCACGGCGGTGTCGTCGTTGTTGAGTGCTACAGGTTACGCGGATGTGGACAGCGGCGCCGTCAGCGGTATCGCGCTGACGGCGCTGACCGGCAACGGGACGTGGCAATACTCGACGGACAGCGGGAGCAACTGGTTCAGCGTCGGCACGGTATCCAGCTCGTCGGCGCTGCTGCTCAGTTCGACGGCGCAGATCCGCTATGTGCCGGACAGCGCCAATGGCGAAACCGCCACCTTCAGTTTCAGAGCCTGGGATCAAACCAGCGGTACGGCGACAGTAGGTGCCAGCAAGGGGCTGGCGGATACCTCGACTACCGGCGGCAGCAGCGCGTTCTCTAGCAACAGCGCGCAGGCGTCACTGGCCGTGAGCAACGTCAACGATGCGCCGACTTTATCCAGCGGCGCCACGGTTACGCTGACCACCACGACGGAAGACGCCGCTTCGTCGTCCACGACGGTATCGTCGCTGCTGAGCTCTGCAGGTTACGCGGATGTGGACAGCGGCGCCGTCAGCGGTATCGCGCTGACGGCGCTGACCGGCAACGGGGCGTGGCAATATTCGACGGACAGCGGGAGCAACTGGTTCAGCGTCGGCACGGTATCCAGCTCGTCGGCGCTGCTGCTCAGTTCGACGGCGCAGATCCGCTATATGCCGGACAGCGCCAATGGCGAAACCGCCACCTTCAGTTTCAGAGCCTGGGATCAAACCAGCGGCACGGCGACGGCGGGCGCGAGCAAGGGGCTGGCGAATACCTCGACCACCGGCGGCAGCAGCGCGTTCTCCGCCAACAGCGCGCAGGCGTCACTGGCCGTGAGCAACGTCAACGATGCGCCGACCTTATCCAGCGGCGTGACCGTTGCACTGACGCCGACGACCGAAGACGTGACATCTGCCGCGACCACTGTGTCGTCGTTGCTCGGCAATGCCGGCTATGGCGACGTAGACAGCGGAGCCTCCAGCGGTATCGCCATTACCTCGACGGTGGGGAATGGCGGCTGGCAATACTCCACCGACAGCGGAGCCAACTGGTTTAATGTCGGTACGGTATCGGGGTCATCGGCCCTGCTGCTTGGATCGACGGCGCAGATTCGCTATATGCCGGACCGCGCCAACGGCGAAACCGCAACGTTGGGTTTCAGAGCGTGGGATCAAACCAGCGGCACGGCGACGGCGGGTGCCAGCAAGGGCCTGGCGGATACCTCGACCTCCGGCGGCAGCAGCGCGTTCTCTACCAATAGTGCGCAGGCGTCGCTGGCGGTGACCAGCGTGAATGATGCGCCGACCGTCGGCAGCACTGTCAGTGGTCAAAGCGCGACGAAAGATACGGTGTTCAGTTTCACGGTGCCAGCCGGTACGTTTATTGACGTCGACAGCAGCGACACGCTGACGTTGAGCGCGACGCAGGCGGATGGTTCGCCGCTGCCGGTCTGGCTGGCTTTCAACCCGTCGACGCGCACCTTCTCGGGCACGCCGGGCAACAGCGATGTGGGCAACCTGACCATCCGGATAACCGCGACCGACAGCAGCAATGCCTCGGTCAGCACCACCTTCGGGTTGACGGTTAACAACAGTAATCTTCCGCCGGTCGTTTCCCTACCCGTGGCCGACCAGACCATCGCGCAAAACGGCAGCTTCAGCTTTACCGTACCGGCCGGCACTTTTACCGATCCCGATGTCGGCGACACGCTGACGTTAAGAGCGACGCAGGCGGATGGTTCGGCGCTGCCGGGCTGGCTGGCTTTCAACCCGTCGACGCGCACCTTCTCGGGCACGCCGGGTAACGGCGATGTGGGCAACCTGACCATTCGGGTGACGGCGACCGACAGCGGCAATGCCTCGGTCAGCACCACCTTCGGGCTGGCCGTCACCAACGTCAACGATGCGCCCGTGGTGTCCGGCTCGCTGAATGCTCAAACGGCGACACAAAACGGTGGCTTCAGCTTTACCGTACCGGCCGGTATTTTCACCGATCCCGATACCGGCGATACGCTGACGTTGAGCGCGACGCAGGCGGATGGTTCGGCGCTGCCGGGCTGGCTGGCTTTCAATCCGCCGACGCGCACCTTCTCAGGCACGCCGGGCAACGGCGATGTGGGTAACCTGACCATTCGGGTAACGGCGACCGACAGCGGTAATGCCTCGGTCAGCACCACCTTTGGGCTTGTCGTCACCGGCAGCAGTGTGGATAACAGCAATAATGTGGATAACAGCAATAGTGTGGATAACGGCGACCCGGAATTCAGGGTCAACGGCACGGGGTCGATGCCGACTAACGCTGCGCCGGTGCCGATGATTACGGTGGCGCCCAATGCGCCGATCACGTTAGGCGCATTATTTGCCCCGACGCCGCTCGGCTCACTGAATACCGGCGTAACGACAGACAACACGACGGCAACGTCAACGATCTTTCAGGCGTCCCAGAATACGCAGCAAACCGGTAGCGCGCCGGTCAGTCAGATCGCCGGTGCCTTCGGGCAGGGCGCTGTTTCCGGCGGCGCCAACCGGTTTGAAAGTTCGCTGGGGTCATTCCCCAGTTTCAATACCGGCGGCGCGCTGGGCGGAAGCTCTTCGCTGGCAGGCGTGTTTTCAGGGATCAACCTGCCTTCCTTGTCGCCGATGGCGGTGTTCTCCGGCGGTAGCTGGCGTGACATCAGCGTCAACGCAGGCAACACCGGAAATGAGGCGCGGCTTACGACGCCATCCGGCGGCATGGCGATGGAGTTCGCCCCCGGCCTGGAGCGTCAGTTGCGGCACATTGGGGACATGGAATCGCAACGTTTGGCCGCCATTGAACAGGCGTTGCTCGATATGGGGCAGTTCAATAGCGCTCAGACCGATCGCGGTCAGAGCAGTAACGATAGACAGCAAGGATAAACGCGGTCTTGGGACAAGGCATTCGTGGCAATAGCAGTAGTGATGACAATAGCAGCCGAAAAATAACAACAAAGGTCAGGAGTGAAATCGTGTCAAAGGGTCGGAAACTTTTCAGTCTCAGCCTCATCGTCATGACGATGAGCGGTTGTGCCGTCACCAGTCAGCCTATTTCGAAAGAACAAAGCGAGCAACGTATCCAGCTGGATAAGGTCGCCATGTTCAGCAAACAGGAGCCGGTAACGGCGCCCATTACCTTGTACGATGCGATGGCGAGGGCGCTTAAATACAACCTGGAAGCCCGGCTTAAGGTGATGGAGCAGGCGTTGTCGCAACAGCAACTGGAGCTGGCGCGCTATGACATGCTGCCCCAGATGGCGATGTCGGCGGGCTATGTCGGGCGCAGCAACACCAGCGCGTCCAGTAGCCGCAGCATCGAAACCGGGCGGCAATCGCTGGAGCCTTCCACCTCGCTGGAACGCGACCGCGACGTTGCCGACCTGACGATGGTGTGGAACGTGCTGGATTTCGGCGTCAGTTATGTCAGCGCCAAACAAAAGGCCGATCAGCGCTGGATCGCCGACGAGCGTAAGCGCAAGGTCGTCCATACCATTATTCAGGACGTGCGCTCGGCGTACTGGCGGGCGGTAGCGGCAGAGCGCCTGCTGGGGCGGATTGATAGCCTGATCGATCGAGTGAATCAGGCGCGCGAAGCCAGTGAGCACATGAGTACGCAGCAGGTCGGCGATCCGGTTGAAGCGCTCAGTTATCGCCGTGCGCTGATTGACGCGGTGCGCCAGTTGGAAGAACAACGCCGGGCATTGTCGCTGGCGAAGACCGAACTGGCGACGTTGATGAATCTGCCGCTGGATACCCCGTATACGCTGGCGTTGCCGAACAGTAACGACATGCCGGTGCCGCAATTAAACGTCGACTTCAATACCCTGGAACAGACCGCGCTGCTTAGCCGTCCGGAACTGAAGGAGCAGGATTATCAGGTGCGCGTTCACGCAGCTGAAACCCGTAAATCTCTGCTGCGCATGTTGCCGGGGCTGGAGGTCAGCGCGGGCGGCCACTACGACAGCAACTCGTTCATGGTTAACCAGAGCTGGGCCGACGTCGGCGTGAAGGTGACCTGGAACCTGTTTAATCTGCTGTCCGGACCGGCGGCGTATAAGACCGCTCAGGCCAATGAAAAGGTGTCGGAAGTGCAGCGTCAGGCAATGTCGCTGGCCGTTATGGCACAGTTGTATATCGCCCGCGCCAACTTCAACGAAGCGGTGCGCCAGTATAAAACCAGTGTGGAACTGCGCGATCTCGACGGCCAGATTGCCGAACAACTGCGCAATCGCTATAAGGCCAACAGCATCGGCGAACTGCAATTGATTCAAGGCGAACTGAACGCCCTGAATGCTAATCTGCGTCAGGATCTGGCCTACGCGGAATTGCGCAATACCTACGGCCAAATTCTCTCGACCGTTGGGTTGGATTTGCTGCCGAAAACGCTGCCTTCCGACCGGCTGGCGGATATCAGTCAGGCGCTGCGCCAGTCTGAAACCAACTGGCAGCAAGGGAAGATCGGCGCGTTGCAGTCATTCTGATTCCCCGGTGATTAAGATGGCGCCTGCAACGCAGGCGCCAGAGCAACGGCTATCCTTGCCTGACAATCATAGGCGCTGGCAGCATTACCCCTCCGCCAGACGTTTGTACCGCTCGAAACGCTCTCTGGCGTCCTGTTCGGTTTTGGCGAACAACTGGCTCGCCTGCTCCGGGTACTGGCGCCGTAACGCGCTATAGCGCACTTCTCCCATCAAAAAGTCCTGGAAATCGGCTTCCGGTTCGTCGGAGTCCAGCGTGAACGGGTTTTTACCCGCCGCCTGCAACTGCGGGTTAAAGCGATACAGATTCCAGTATCCTGCTTCCACCGCCTTCTTGGTTTCACGCTGGCTGCATCCCATGCCGGCTTTCAGGCCGTGATTGATACAGGCGGCGTAGGCGATGACCAGCGACGGGCCGGGGTGGGCTTCCGCTTCGGCGATGGCGCGCAGCGTTTGCGCCTTGTCCGCGCCCATCGCTACCTGCGCCACGTACACGTAGCCGTAACTCATCGCCATCAGACCGAGGTCTTTCTTGCGGGTGCGTTTGCCTTCGGCGGCGAATTTCGCCATCGCCGCCGCCGGGGTGGATTTGGACGACTGGCCGCCGGTGTTGGAATACACCTCGGTGTCGAACACCAGCACGTTGATGTCTTCGCCGGAGGCCAGCACGTGGTCCAGCCCACCGAAGCCGATGTCATAGGCCCAGCCGTCGCCGCCGAAAATCCATTGCGAACGTTTGGCGAGGTAATCCCGGTTCTGATAGAGACGGTTGAGCACCGGATCGTCGCCTTTTTCATGCTCCAGCAGGGTGATTAATCGATCGGCCCGTTCGCGGGTGTCGTCGCCGCGGTCTTTCAGTTCCAGCCACAGGTTGAGCGCGTCGGCCAGCGCCGGGCTGAGCGGTTGCATCAACGCCGTCGCGGCGTCGCCGGCCAGCTGTTCGCGGATGGCGTTGCCGCCCAGCAGCATCCCCAATCCGAATTCGGCGTTGTCCTCAAACAGTGAATTGGCCCAGGCGGGGCCGTGTCCGCGGTGGTTGGCGGCGTAAGGGATGGACGGCGCGCTGGCGCCCCAGATGGAGGAGCAACCGGTGGCGTTGGCGATCAGCATACGGTCGCCAAACAGCTGGGTAATCAAGCGGGCGTACGGGGTTTCGCCGCACCCGGCGCAGGCGCCGGAGAACTCCAGCAGCGGCGTCTCGAACTGGCTGCCCTTGACGGTGGTTTTGCTGAACGGGTTGGCTTTGGGCGGCAGGCCGAGCACCTGTTCCCACAGCGCGATTTTGGGCTGCTGCGACGTCAACGGCTGCATGGTCAACGATTTACCGCGCGACGGGCAGATATCCACGCAGTTGCCGCAGCCGGAGCAGTCCAGCGGCGACACCGCCAGATGGTAATGCAGCGTTTTAGCGCCGGTGGCCGGTTTACTGAGCAGGGTGTCGGGCGCCAGCGCCCGCTCTTCTTCGGTCAGCAGCGCCGGGCGGATGGCGGCGTGCGGGCAGATAAACGCGCACTGGTTGCACTGGGTGCAGCCTTCCGGTTGCCAGGCGGGCACGCTGATGGCGATGCCGCGTTTCTCAAACGCCGCGGTACCGAGCGGAAAGGTGCCGTCTTCCATGCCGGTAAAGGCGCTGACCGGCAAGTTATCGCCCTCCTGCCGGTTCATCGGCGTCAGAATACGCTGGATAAAATCGGGCTGGGTGTCGTCGAGGGTCGCAACAGGTTCCGGCAGGTCGGCCCACTCGGTCGGGATGCGCACCTGAACCGGCGCCTGCATGCCCTGATCGATGGCGGACTGATTCATCTCCACCACGCTCTGGCCCTTCTTGCCGTAGGACAGGGCGACCGCGCTTTTCAGGTAATCGGCGGCGGTATCGGCGGGAATAATCCCGGTCAGTTTGAAGAATGCCGCCTGCATGATCATGTTGAAGCGGCCGCCCAGCCCGAGCTGTCGGGCGATGTCCACCGCGTTGACCACATAGAAGCGAATCTGGTTGCGCGCCAGATAGCGTTTCATCGCCGCCGGCAACGCCGCTTCCAGCTCCGTCGGGTTCCAGGTGCAATTGAGCAGGAAAATGCCGCCGGGTTTCAGCCCCGCCAGCAGGTCGTATTTATCGACGTAGGATTGCTGCGAGCAGGCGATAAAGTCGGCGTTGCGGATCAGGTACGGCGAGGTAATCGGCTGGGAGCCGAAACGCAGGTGCGACACGGTAATCCCGCCGGATTTTTTCGAGTCATAGGAGAAATAGGCCTGCGCGTACATCGGCGTCTGATCGCCGATGATCTTGATGGCGCTTTTATTGGCGCCGACCGTGCCGTCGGAACCGAGTCCCCAGAACTTGCAGGCGGTGGTGCCCGCAGGCGCGGTATCGATGTCATCGACCGGCAGCGGCAGCGAGCTGTGGGTGACATCGTCCACGATGCCGACGGTAAAACCATCCTGCGGCATGGGCTGCAGCAGGTTATTGAAAACCGCGGCGATGTGCGCCGGTGCGATATCTTTGCCGCCCAGCGCATAGCGGCCGCCGACGATCAGCGGCCGGGTATCGTGATTGTAGAAGGCGTTTTTTACGTCCAGGTACAGCGGCTCGGCCTGTGCGCCCGGTTCTTTGGTGCGGTCCAGCACCGCGATGCGCTGCACCGTGGGCGGGATGGCGGCAAAAAAATGCGTCAGCGAGAACGGGCGGTACAGGTGCACGGTCAGCAGCCCGACCTGTTCGCCGCGTTGGTTGAGGTAATCGACGGTTTCCTGAATGGTTTCGCACACCGAACCCATCGCGATAATCAGGCGTTCGGCGTCCGGCGCGCCGTAATAGTTGAACAGGTGGTATTCGCGGCCGGTGAGCCGGCTGATGTGCGCCATCGTCTCTTCCACCAGTTCCGGCAGCGCCTGATAGAAACGGTTAACCGATTCCCGCTCCTGAAAGTAGATGTCCGGGTTTTGCGCGGTGCCGCGCGCCACCGGATGGTCGGGGTGCAGGGCGCCGCGGCGAAAGCGGTCCACCGCCTGCCGGTCCAGCAGCGTATCCAGTTCGTCGTATTCCAGCAGTTCAATCTTCTGGATCTCGTGGGAGGTGCGAAAACCGTCGAAGAAGTTGATGAACGGCACCCGGCCTTTGATCGCCGCCAGATGCGCCACGGCGGACAGGTCCATCACCTGTTGTACGCTGCTTTCCGCCAGCATGGCGCAGCCGGTTTGCCGTACCGCCATCACGTCCTGGTGGTCGCCGAAAATATTGAGCGAGCTGGTGGCCAGCGCGCGGGCGCTGACGTGGAACACCGCCGGTAATAGCTCGCCGGCGATTTTGTAGAGGTTGGGGATCATCAGCAACAACCCCTGCGACGCGGTATAGGTGGTGGTGAGCGCGCCGGCCTGCAACGAACCGTGCACCGCCGCCGCCGCCCCGGCTTCCGACTGCATTTCCACCATTCTGACCGGCTGGCCGAACAGATTCTTTTTGCCCTGCGCCGCCCATTCATCCACGTTTTCAGCCATCGGCGTGGAGGGGGTGATGGGATAGATTGCCGCCACCTCGGTAAAGGCGTACGAGATATACGCCGCCGCGGTGTTGCCATCCATTGTTTTCATCTTTCTTGCCATGTACGGGTTCCTCTCTGTGGTGTCGAAGGCCGCCAGCTACGCTTTGCCGGCTGGCGCACCGTCATGGGCTGACCTAGCACGGCTTATGCCAGTTAGCGCCTGATAAAGGAAAAGCAGGAGATTGAAAGGGTTACGATGGCTGCTGCCGCGGCTGTGGCAATGTGGCGCCGGTGTGATTGAGCGGAACAAGACACGGACTGCGACATCCTGTCGGCCTGCCAACAAAGTGTTGTGCCGCGTCCCGCACTTGTGGCTACTGTTGCCGGGCGTCAGACGAGGGCGGCGCGCATAATAGAGTCGCCGCCATCAAATTTTGTGGCCTGATAATAAGAAATACGCTTTTGAATTATTTTATTATAAATAATATGCGTGGATGTTTTAAAAATATCTCTATATATCAATGGGGATGGAGCATGCGATGAATTAATTAATTCAATTGGCATTAATGGATTAGTATTGACGAAAATATCATATTCTATTTTCTTGAGAGGAAAATATTCACTGCCTACAGTTATCAGACGGCGGTGATATTACCGCTTTCACTCCAATATATTATTCATTAAGAGGAACGGAATATGGCTATTGCAGTTGAAACTCTGAATGCGGTGCAGTTGAAAAAAAGTATTGATGACGGCAGCCGTACCACATTAGGTACGGGGGATGCAGTGACATTCACGAATTTACCCAATCAGCCGGTTGCCATTGTGGCGTATAACAATACCGGGAATACAACCAGTTTTAATGTGGTATATAACAATCAGGCGCCGACCAGTTATCAGATTGATTCCGTACAGTCCCAGGGTTTTTCTCTCGGGCTGGCTTATCTCATCAATCCCGGCGTGACCCATGCCAGCGAGATCACGGTTTCCGTACCGAAAACGGAACAGCAGGGATCGTCCATTGATGTCTACGCGGTCAGTCTCTATTTTCCGCTGGGTAAAATCCAGAATCAGGAAATTCCGCTGGATGGGCGTGCCGTACACTTTAACGGTTATTCCCGCTCGTACGCCACCCCGCCGCTGGCCTGGTATGCACTGACCGTTCAATCCGGTAATACCGGGCAGGTGGGGCTGTATTTCTCCGGCAATCGTATTGATGTTATTGCGGTTAATACGCCAAATGAAATCAAGGAGGTATTAAGAACCAAAGTGATTGCCACCTCCGGTAGCGGTATTGCCAGCGCGGATTTTGATATTCTGGTGAATCCGGGGAATTCTTATACCAAGAATTTTTACGGTGTTTCGAGCCAACTGGTTTATTCACCGATATCCGCGGCTAATACCACCCAGGATGGCTCCATCTCTATACAGAAAATTTCATAACGATGGTTTTTTTCTGAAGATATAATTCAGAATCATAGATAAAATATGTATAAATGTATTCTTCAATAATAACCACGTTTGGATAACATACGTGGTTTTTTTATTTTTCTTTTCATTCATCTTCTTTATCGCATCGACTATGGCGGCGTTTAAGAAAACGTACCGTATTCCGATTGCATGCCGATTGGCGGCGCTGCCGGCCGCATACCGCATTCAGACGCTATCCTGATTGTCCCTTTTCCAACAATTGGTCTGCCGATTGTCTTGTCTCTGTGCCGCCGTGGCGGCTGACGTTTTATAAAAATCAAAGTAAATCAATGAATTGATGGATATGGCCCGGCTGGTACGTTCCCTGCACTCCTCATGGGGTGTGCAACAAGCATTCAACCCGAACAGGAGAAGCAATCATGGCAATGCGTCAATGCGCCATCTATGGCAAGGGCGGTATTGGTAAATCCACCACCACCCAGAATCTGGTCGCCGCGCTGGCGGAGATGGGCAAGAAAGTGATGATCGTCGGCTGCGACCCGAAGGCGGACTCCACTCGTCTGATCCTGCACGCTAAGGCCCAGAACACCATCATGGAAATGGCGGCGGAAGTCGGCTCGGTGGAAGACCTCGAATTGGAGGACGTGCTGCAAATCGGCTACGGCGGCGTGCGCTGCGCTGAATCCGGCGGTCCGGAGCCGGGCGTGGGCTGTGCCGGTCGCGGCGTCATCACCGCCATCAACTTCCTTGAAGAGGAGGGCGCGTATGAAGAGGACATCGACTTTGTGTTCTACGACGTGCTGGGCGACGTGGTGTGCGGCGGCTTCGCCATGCCGATCCGCGAAAACAAGGCGCAGGAAATCTATATCGTCTGCTCCGGCGAGATGATGGCGATGTACGCCGCCAACAACATTTCCAAAGGCATCGTTAAATACGCCAAGTCCGGCAAGGTGCGCCTCGGCGGGTTGATCTGCAATTCCCGTCAGACCGATCGCGAAGATGAGTTGATCATCGCGCTGGCGGAAAAACTCGGCACCCAGATGATTCACTTCGTGCCGCGCGACAACATCGTGCAGCGCGCCGAAATCCGCCGCATGACGGTGATCGAATACGACCCCAAATGCAAACAGGCCGATGAGTACCGCACGCTGGCGGGCAAGATCGTCAACAACACCAAAATGGTGGTGCCCACGCCGGTAACGATGGACGAACTGGAAGCGTTGCTGATGGAGTTCGGCATCATGGAAGAAGAAGACACCAGCATCATCGGCAAGACCGCCGCCGAAGAGAATGCCGCCTGATGAACCCTGTGCCGGCGGCCGCGGGGGCGGGCGTCTGGCGATGAATAAAGGAAAGCCGGAATGACAAACGCAACGAGTGAACGCAATCAGGCGATCATCCAGGAAGTGCTGGAGGTCTTCCCTGAAAAAGCGCGCAAAGAGCGCAAAAAACACATGATGGTGACCGACCCGGCGATGGACAGCGTGGGCAAATGCATCGTGTCCAACCGCAAATCCCAGCCGGGGGTGATGACCGTTCGCGGCTGCGCCTACGCCGGTTCCAAAGGCGTAGTGTTCGGCCCGATCAAGGACATGGCCCATATTTCCCACGGGCCGATCGGCTGCGGGCAGTATTCCCGCGCCGGACGCCGCAATTACTACACCGGCGTCAGCGGCGTGAACAGTTTCGGCACCCTGAATTTCACCTCTGATTTTCAGGAAAAAGACATCGTGTTCGGCGGCGATAAAAAACTCACCAAACTGATTGAGGAACTGGAACAGCTGTTCCCGCTGACCAAGGGCATTTCCATTCAGTCGGAGTGCCCGGTGGGGCTGATTGGCGACGACATCGAAGCGGTCGCCAACGCCAGCCGCAAAGCCATCGGCAAACCGGTGGTGCCGGTACGCTGTGAAGGGTTTCGCGGCGTGTCGCAATCGCTCGGGCACCACATCGCCAACGACGTGATCCGCGACTGGGTGCTGGATAACCGCGACGGCAAACCGTTCGAATCCACGCCGTACGACGTGGCGATCATCGGCGACTACAACATCGGCGGCGACGCCTGGGCCTCGCGCATTCTGCTGGAAGAGATGGGGCTGCGGGTGGTGGCGCAGTGGTCCGGCGACGGCACGCTGGTGGAGATGGAAAACACCCCGCATGTGAAGCTGAATCTGGTGCATTGCTACCGGTCGATGAACTACATCTCGCGTCACATGGAGGAAAAACACGGCATTCCGTGGATGGAATACAACTTCTTCGGTCCCACCAAAATCGCCGAGTCGCTGCGCAAAATCGCCGCGCAGTTCGATGAAACCATCCAGAACAACGCCGAGGCGGTGATTGCCCGCTATCAGGCCCAAACCGACGCGGTAATCGCCAAATACCGCCCGCGGCTGGAAGGGCGCAAGGTGCTGCTGTACCTCGGCGGGCTGCGGCCGCGCCACATCATCGGCGCGTATGAAGACCTCGGCATGGAGATCATCGGCACCGGTTATGAATTCGGTCATAACGACGATTACGACCGCACCTTGCCGGAGCTGAAGGAAGGCACGCTGATGTTCGACGACGCCAGCAGCTACGAGCTGGAAGCCTTCGTTAAGGCGCTGAAACCGGACCTGATCGGCTCCGGCATCAAGGAAAAGTACATCTTCCAGAAAATGGGGGTGCCGTTCCGTCAGATGCACTCCTGGGATTACTCCGGTCCGTACCACGGCTATGACGGCTTCGCCATCTTCGCCCGCGATATGGACATGACGCTCAATAACCCCAGTTGGAGCGAATTAACCGCCCCGTGGCTGAAGTCCGCCTGATGATGATGATTTATCAACGATGATTGTTTATAAAACCAGCCTGATATCCCGTCAGTTCACCGATTAGTGGCGCGGGAGGAGAAAACCATGAGTCAAACTGCTGAAAAAACCCAGCCCTGCTACCCGTTGTTCGAGCAGGAGGAATACCAGACGCTGTTTCGCAACAAGCGCGGTATGGAGGAAGCCCACGACGAACAGCGCGTGCGCGACGTCTTCGAGTGGACCACCACTCAAGAGTACCAGGAACTGAATTTCCAGCGTGAAGCGCTGACCATCGACCCGGCGAAAGCCTGCCAGCCGCTGGGCGCGGTGCTGTGCGCGCTCGGGTTTGCCAACACCCTGCCTTACGTACACGGTTCGCAGGGGTGCGTGGCCTATTTTCGTACCTACTTTAATCGTCACTTTAAAGAGCCGATCGCCTGCGTTTCCGACTCGATGACCGAAGATGCCGCGGTATTCGGCGGCAATAACAATATGAACAGCGGCTTGCAGAACGCCAGCGCGTTGTACCAGCCGGAAATGATCGCCGTCTCCACCACCTGCATGGCGGAGGTGATCGGCGATGACTTACAGGCCTTTATCGCCAACGCCAAGAAAGATGGATTTGTCGCCGCGGACATGCCGATTCCATACGCCCACACCCCGAGTTTTATCGGCAGCCACATCACCGGCTGGGACAACATGTTCGAAGGTTTCGCCCGCACTTTCACCACCGGCGAAGGGAAAAACCATCAGCCCGGCTCGCTGGCGCGGCTGAATCTGGTTACCGGGTTTGAAACCTACCTCGGCAACTACCGGGTGATAAAACGGATGATGGCGCAGATGGAAGTGCCGTGCAGCCTGTTGTCGGATCCGTCCGAGGTGCTGGATACCCCGGCCGACGGTCACTACCGTATGTACGCCGGCGGCACCAGCCAGCAGGAGATGCGCGACGCGCCGAACGCCATCGATACGCTGCTGCTGCAGCCGTGGCATCTGGTGAAGACCAAAAAAATGGTGCACGACGAATGGGGCCAGCCCGCCACCGAGGTGCCGGTGCCGATCGGCCTGGCCGCCACCGACAAACTACTGATGACGGTCAGCGAACTGACCGGTAAACCGATTGGTGAGGCGCTAACGCTGGAGCGCGGCCGGCTGGTGGACATGATGCTCGACTCCCACACCTGGCTGCACGGCAAGCGCTTCGGCCTGTACGGCGATCCGGATTTTGTCATGGGGTTAACCCAGTTTTTGCTGGAGCTGGGCTGCGAACCGACGGTGATCCTGTGCCACAACGGCAACAAACGCTGGCAAAAGGCGATGAAGAAACTACTGGAAGCGTCGCCCTATGGTCAGGACAGCGAGGTGTACATCAACTGCGACCTGTGGCACTTCCGCTCGCTGATGTTTACCAACAAACCGGATTTCATGATCGGCAACTCCTACGGCAAGTTCATTCAGCGCGACACGCTGGCGAAGGGCGAACAGTTTGAAGTGCCGTTGATCCGGCTCGGCTTCCCGCTGTTCGACCGTCACCACCTGCATCGCCAGACCACCTGGGGTTACGAGGGAGCGATGTCGATCCTCACCACGCTGGTGAATGCGGTGCTGGAGAAACTGGATCACGACACCATGACGCTCGGCAAGACCGATTACAACTTCGATCTGATCCGCTGAGGTGGCGGCGTTTCCCTGTGAACAGGGAGGGCTGCAACCTTCTTCCACTATCAGGCGCCCGGCGTTGTCCGGGCTGTCCTGTTCCGTTAAGGAGAAACCGATGCCGGTGGTGATTTTTCGTGAACGCAACGCACAACTGTACTGCTACGTCGCCAAGCTGGACCTGGAAGCCAAAGTAACGGGCATGGAGTTTGATCGGCACGATTACTGGGGCGGACGCGTCGAGCTGGAAGGCGGCAAGTGTTATTACGTCAATCCTCAGGACGCGAAACCCGTGTTCCCGGTCAGCCTGCGGGCCAGCCGTGCTGAGCTCGGATAAGGAGAAAGGAGCATGTCTGATGATGATGTGTTGTTCTGGCGCCTGTTCGCGCTGATCCAGTGCCTGCCGGAGCTGCCGCCGCCACGGCTGCTGGGCTGGCTTGGCGACGGCGATGAAGCGTCGCTGGATGCGGACCGGCTGGCGTCGCTGACGCAGGCGGAACTGGCGGCGCGTTTCCCGATTGATGCCGACGCCATGACCCCGGCGCGTTGGCGCTCGGTGATGGACTGCCTGCGCGGCGCGCTGCCGCCGCACCTGGCTGTCGCGGCGCCTTCCCGACGCAGGCCGGAACTGCTGGCGGCGTTCGCCTCGCAGGATGGGCTGACCATTAACGGCCATTTCGGTCAGTGTCGGCTGTTTTTTATCTACGCGTTCGATCAGGACGGTTCCTGGCTGCACGACCTGCGCCGCTATCAGCCTGCCGGCGGCGAGCAGGAAGGCAATGAAGTGCGTTCGGCGCTGCTGAACGACTGCCACTTGCTGTTCTGCGAGGCGATTGGCGGCCCGGCGGCGGCGCGCATCATTCGCCACAACATCCACCCGGTCAAGGTCGCGCCCGGCACCCGGATTCAACCCCAGCGCGACGCGCTGCAAACCCTGCTGGCCGGCACGCTGCCGCCGTGGCTCGCCAAGCGGCTGGAAAAGGGCAACCCGCTGGAGGATAGGGTGTTTTGATATCCTAAAAGCATACCAGTGCGTTGGTATGCTTTCCCTGATGGCTGGCGTCCGTTGTTCTGCATCGTGTCGCCGTTGATTGGTGCCATCATCGTTGATGGTTGACGTCTATTTTTTGATAAAGGTTAGCCGTATGGCTAACTTTTTGTATTTTATTTCACTTGTTAGCTATATGGCTAACTTTTTCGGTGGTATTCTTTTGATAGGCGATGGCATCACGTTGACGGCGGCGAGCATGGCAAGCAGAGAGAGTATGGGGAAAACGATAGCCAGTACCCGTAAGGCGCGCGGGCTAACACAAAGACAATTGGCGGAGCAAACGGGGATTAACAAAACCACGCTATCCGAGATTGAGAACGGCCGGTTTACTGGCTCGCTGGATATTTTTGAACGGTATCTGGATGCGGTCGGTTTACAGCTTGAGTTGGTGATGAAGCAGCATCGGCTGCCAGGCTGGGATGAGGTCGACAAGCTCTTTGCGGAGGATGAGTAATGGTGCTGGAGCAACTACCCAGAAAAATCGATAAGATTACCGTGTGCTCGTCAGGTCAGCCATTGGGCGTGCTAACGCATGGCTCGGTTCATCATTACCAGCCCACTCAGGTTCAGCGCCATGTATCGTTAACCATGACCAACTCTACGCTGGATGGCTATGTATCCGGCGCCCTGCATCCTGTTTTCGCGCAAAACTTGCCTGAGGGATTTAACCGACGCTACATCGCGGAAAAACTGGCCCGTTATGCGCGGGTTAATGATATGTATCTGCTTGCATTGCAGGGAGAACATGGTATCGGCATGCTGGATTACCAAAGCGATTTGCATTTTCCTGAAACTGAAAATATCTCGTTATCCGAGATTTTGCATTATCAGGGATCGGAGCCGTTGTTTCCCCAATTGCTGGAAAAATATTATTTACGTAATACGCTGGCTGGCGTGCAGCCCAAGGTCAGCTTGCCTGAAGCAGGCAGGACGGTGGAACAGAAAGCGCTTATCGTTAAATCGTTTGACGAGCTATTTCCATTACTGACGGTTAATGAGTTTGTATGTATGGGCGCGGCGAGGTATTGCGGTCTGGAACCGCCTGAAACCTGGTTGTCGGAGAATCTCGAAACCTTCATCGTCGCGCGTTTCGACAAACCAGAAGGGCAGCGATTGGGGTATGAAGATTTCACCACATTGTTGAAGAAACCCAACAATCCTGATGCGAAATATAGCGGCAGCTATGAGACATTGTTGAAAGCAACGCATCTTTACACCGGTAGTTATGATGAAGTATCCAGAATGTATCGGTACATTGTGTTTAATTGTCTGATCGGTAATGGCGATGCGCATCTGAAAAATTTTGCTTTGCAATATACGCCCGACATGAAACGGATATTTGTTTCTCCACCGTTTGATATCACCCACACCCTGATTTATGACGCTATTGATAATAAGATGGCGCTCAAGATGGCAAACAGTAAGGTGTTTCCGGATAAAGCCTGCCTGCTGAAACTGGCGGAGTCGCCTACTTTCCGTATTCGTGACGCCCAAACTATTATTGAGTCCCTGGCTCAGGGGATCAGTGATTATCTGGATATTTCAAATGAAGTCAGCGTGTTTAAAGGATTAAAAACGTCAATTAAACACGCGGTATCGACAGTCATGACGCCGACTTACAGCGTGAAGCCGTATCGTCATGATAAAAAGAAAAAATTCAATTAAGTTCCGTGTTATCACTCCACCGTTATGCTCTCTCCGTCCTGATGCGTGATCCGCAATCGGGTGCCGGCGATCGCCGTTTGCACCGCCTGACGGATGGTCATCGTGCCGATAACCGGGTGAGGGCGCACCGCGCCGGTTTTGCTGGTGTCGGTGATGATGCCGCAGCCGGTGGCGTGGGCGATCTGCTGGGCGGTTTCGTCGAAGCGATCGAAACGGATGTCGTAGGTGCCGACTTTGTCGCATTGGCCGTAGGGCACCGGCTGGTTGGCCGGCGGCGTACCGGCGCCGCTATCAGGCCATTCCGACGTGCGGGGGCAGCCGGACAACAGCAACGTACCGCATAACAAAAATGTCCCGGATAACAACGATCTCATAGGGATAATGCCGGTTCGGACAGGCTTGAGCGCCATGATGCCTCCTGATAAAGCCGTTGCGGGTAAGAGGTAGCCTTCTTCAACGTTGGGCGGTGTCACGCCTTATGGCGGGACACCGTCTATTATCGTCGCTGGATGTAAAAGATCGCGTGCCGGGTGTAACAAGCGCGCTGATTGGTGTGAGCGGCTGTTTCTGCCTGCGCAATATTGAGAAAAATCAGCCCGCCGTTGATGGCGGGCTGACCAAGGGGCGGCGGTTGCTGCCGGAAAGCATCAACGCGGCGCGGCGATAGCCAGCGGGTTACTGTCGTTCAGATTGAAAAACGTCATGGTGTCGTCCAGATTTTTCGCCTGTTCGTGCAGCGAGGAGCTGGCGGAGGCGGACTCTTCGACCAGTGCCGCGTTTTGCTGGGAGGATTGCTCAAGCAGGGTGATGGCGGTGTTAACCTGTTCGATGCCTTTGGCTTGCTCTGATGAGGCCATCGAGATATCCGCCATGAATTCATTCACGCGTTTGATCTCGTCCATCAGCCGCGCCATATCCTGGGTGGAGAGCGACGCGACTTTTTCGCCCTGGGCGATTTCATTGGCCGTTTTTTCGATCAACTCTTTGATTTCGCGTGCCGACCCGGCGCTGCGCTGCGCCAGACTGCGCACTTCAGACGCCACGACCGCAAAGCCTTTACCGGCTTCGCCCGCGCGGGCGGCTTCCACCGCCGCGTTAAGCGCCAGAATGTTGGTCTGGAAGGCGATGCCGTCCATGATGCTGATGATATCGTTGATCTTGTTGGAGCTGTCGGCGATGTGCTGGATGCGTTCGATCATCTGGCTAAAGTTGCTGGCATTTTTTTCCGCCAGCGCCGCCACGGAGTTGGTCAGTGTCATGGCTTTGCCGGTGTTGGCGGTGTTTTCCTGCACCGACGCGGTGATCTGCTCCATGCTGGCGGCGGTTTGTTCGACGGATGACGCCTGCGCTTCGGTACGGGCGGCGAAATCCCGGTTGGCGGCGGAGATTTGTTCCGCGCCGGCCGCCACGGAACCGGCCGAGTCTCTGACATCCAGCACGATTTTGCGGAATGCCTGCTGCATGTCTTTCAGCGAAACCATCAGCCCACCCATCTCGGTATTGTGCTGAGGAGGAATATCCAGCGTCAGCACGCCTCGTTCCATCATGCCGAAATAGGTTCTGACTTTCTGCATCGGCGTCAGCACCACGGTGCGAATGAATTTCAGAGTGAACAGACTGATGAACAGCACCACTATCAGCGTGGAAATCAGGATAGTTAATGTCTGCTGATAGAAGCCGTCCGCATGCGCGATCTCTTCATGCCCGATACCTTTGGCGAAGGTGACAAACTGCGTCAGCTTCTGGCGGAAGGTCGCGCCTTTTTCCAGCGCATCGGGCACCAGCGTCGTGTAGAACCGATCAACGTTTCGGTCGCGCAGCGCCGTGAGCATAGGAGCGACGGCGTTGTTCATGTAGTCATTGAAGGCGTCGTCGATTTCACCGCGCAGCGCCCGGCCTTGCGACGTCAGCGCCGGAATACCGCGCAGTTCCGACATGGTGCTGTTGGCGGAAGTGATGTAGCCGTTCAGCCGTTCAAGACCGGCCTGAATGGTGGCGTCATCCTTTTTGCTCTCAATGGCCAACGCGACGTTAATGCCGGCCAGCCGGGCATTCAGCATTTCCGAATAGGCGGAATAAAGCGGGATAAGCTGTTCTCCCTCGATGCTGCTGACCTTGCGGATAGACAGGTTGCTTTGCATGGAGGAATACAGACTGAACGTGCAAACAGAAAGTAATAGCAGCACAAATACGGCGATAACGCAGTAAAGCCCATTTTTTATTTTGATTTTTTCTAACATTCCCTATCTCCTTTAAACGACGGGTTTTCCCTGCCTGCCGCTATGGTTTCTTATGTCTTGCTGACATGAAGTCAATATCGGTAAGGCGACTATTAAGCTGTGTTTTTCATCAGACGTGGCGTGCCGGCCCGATAGGGGGGACAGCCTAATAGTTTTATAACGAATGGTTGTTGATGTAGGTCAGGCTGTGCCCCGCAATGATTCGCGCCCCCTGTGCTGGTAATCTCCGCCAATTGTCTGCTTTGTCGTAAACCTCACATCACTTTTTCCTTATAAATCAATTTATCAGCGCTGGCCTGCGTTTTGCACCGCATGAGGGATATCAACAAACGCGGCGAGGGTGAGATGAAGGGAAGTGAGATTCTGGCGTTGTTCGACGAGCCAGCCTGTGAACATAACCACAAGCAAAAGTCGGGGTGCAGCGCGCCCAAACCCGGCGCCACCGCAGGCGGCTGCGCGTTTGACGGCGCGCAGATCACGTTGCTGCCGCTGGCGGACGTCGCCCATCTGGTGCACGGGCCGATTGGCTGCACCGGCAGTTCCTGGGATAACCGCGGCAGCCAAAGCTCCGGCCCGACGCTCAACCGGCTTGGTTTCACCACCGATCTCAGCGAGCAGGACGTGATCATGGGGCGCGGCGAACGGCGGCTGTTCCATGCGGTGCGGCATATCGTCAACCGCTACCGCCCGGCGGCGGTGTTTATCTACAACACCTGCGTACCGGCGATGGAGGGCGACGACATTGAAGCGGTATGTCTGGCGGCATCGGAGGCGGTGGGCGTGCCGGTGATCGCCATCGACGCCGCCGGTTTTTACGGCAGCAAGAATTTCGGCAACCGGCTGGCGGGCGAGGTGATGGTGAAAAAGGTGATGGGTCAGCGGGAACCGGCGCCCTGGCCGCAGGACACCCCATTCGCTCCCGAACACCGGCACGATATCGGCCTGATTGGCGAGTTCAACATCGCCGGCGAGTTCTGGAACGTGCTGCCGCTGCTGGACGAACTGGGTATCCGGGTGCTGGGCAGCCTGTCCGGCGATGCCCGCTTCGCTGAAATCCAGACGATGCACCGGGCCGAAGCGAACATGCTGGTGTGCTCGCGGGCGCTGATCAATGTCGCCCGGCAGTTGGAGCAGCGCTACGGCATTCCGTGGTTTGAAGGCAGCTTCTACGGCGTGCGGGCGATGTCCGACGCGCTGCGGCAACTGGCGGCGATGACCGGCGATGCGGACCTGATAACCCGCACCGACGCGCTGATAGCCCGCGAAGAGGCCGCCGTGACGCGGGCGCTGGCGCCGTACCGCGAACGTCTGCAGGGGCGCAAAGTCCTGCTGTACACCGGCGGCGTCAAATCCTGGTCGGTGGTGTCGGCGTTGCAGGATCTGGGCATCACCGTAGTCGCCACCGGCACCCGTAAATCCACCGAGGAGGACAAGCAGCGCATCCGCGAGCTGATGGGCGACGACGCGCTGATGCTGGAAGAAGGCAACGCCCGCACGCTGCTGGATGTGGTTTACCGTTACGGCGCGGACATGATGATCGCCGGCGGGCGCAACATGTATACCGCGTACAAGGCGCGGCTGCCGTTTCTGGATATCAACCAGGAGCGTGAGCACGCTTTCGCCGGGTATCGCGGGCTGGTGGCGCTGGCGCAGCAGCTGTGCCTGACGCTCGATAGCCCCATCTGGCGGCAAACTCATCAACGGGCCCCGTGGCACTAAGGAGCAGCGATGGCACAGGTGATTCGCAGTAAAAAACCGCTGGCGACCAGCCCGATTAAAAGCGGTCAGCCGCTGGGGGCGATTCTGGCCGCTCAGGGCATCGAACACAGTATCCCGCTGGTACATGGCGCGCAGGGGTGCAGCGCGTTCGCCAAGGTGTTTTTCATCCAGCATTTTCACGAGCCGATTCCGTTGCAATCCACCGCGATGGACCCGACCACCACCATCATGGGAGCGGACGACAACATCTTTACCGCGCTCGCCACGCTGTGCCAGCGCAATACGCCGAAAGCGATCGTGCTGGTCAGCACCGGGCTGTCCGAGGCGCAGGGCAGCGATATGGCGCGGGCGGTGCGGCAGTTCCGCGACGACTATCCGCGCTTTAAATCGGTGGCGATCCTGACGGTCAACACGCCGGATTTCTACGGATCGCTGGAGAATGGCTTCAGCGCGGTGGTGGAGAGCATTATCCAGCAGTGGGTGCCGGAAAAACCGCCGGTGGGGATGCGCAACCGGCGCGTCAACCTGCTGCTGAGTCATCTGCTCAATCCCGGCGATGTCGAGCTGATCCGCAGCTACGTCGAGGCGTTTGGGCTGCAACCGGTGATCCTGCCGGATCTGTCGCAATCGCTGGACGGGCATCTCGCCGGCGGCGATTTTCAGGCGGTGACGCAGGGCGGCACGCCGCTGCGCGGTATCGAGCAGATGGGGCAAAGCCTGAGCACCATCACCATTGGGGCGTCATTCCAGCGCGCCGCCAGTTTGCTGGCGATGCGCAGCCGCGGCCAATCGCTCAGCCTGCCGCATCTGATGACGCTGGAGAACATGGACTGCTTTATCCGGCATCTGCAACAGCTGGCCGGGCGCGAGGTCCCGGCGTGGATCGACCGTCAGCGCGGCCAGTTGCAGGACGCGATGATCGACTGCCATATGTGGCTGCAAGGTCGGCGGATGGCGCTGGCGGCGGAGGGCGATCTGCTGGCGGGTTGGTGCGACTTCGCTCTCAGTCAGGGCATCACGCCGGGCCCGGTGGTGGCGCCGGTCAACCAGCAAAGTCTGGCGGCGTTGCCGGTGGAACAGGTGGTGATCGGCGATCTGGAGGATTTGCAGGATCTCCTGTGCGACAACCCGGCCGACCTGCTGCTGTCCAATTCCCATGCCGTCGATCTGGCGGAACAGTTCGGCATGCCGTTGATCCGCGCCGGATTTCCGATCTTCGATAAGATCGGCGAGTTCCGCCGCCCGCGTCAGGGCTATGCCGGTATGCGCGACACCCTGTTCGAACTGGCGAACCTGATGCTGGCGGGCCATCACCACCAGCCGGTTTACCACTCGCCGCTCAAGCAGCAGTTTGCGCCGCCGCGGCGTCAGGAGGCGGACCATGCAGCATGTTAACCGGCATCTCAGCGCCATCAGCGCCGGCGTCTGGTCAATGAAGGTGGCGTTCGCCAGTTCTGATTATCACCATGTCGATCAACACTTTGGCGCCACGCCCCGGCTGGTGATCTACGGCGTGAAAGAAGATCAGGTCACGCTGCTGAAAGTGGTGGACTTCAACGTGCGTTACGGTCATCAGGAGGACAAACTCACCTGCCGCATCGACGCGCTGGAGGACTGCGTCACGTTGTATTGCGTGGCGATTGGCGACGCTGTATTCCGCCAGTTGTTGCAGGTGGGGGTCCGGGCGGTGCGCGTACCGACCGATACGCCGATCGCCCAACTGTTGCAGCAGATCCAGCAATGCTGGCATGACGGCGAGCCGCGCGTCACCCGCCGCCAGCGCGATCCTAACCGTTTCGAACGGCTGATCGCCGAACAGGAATGGCGCGAGGAGGATGATGTGTTGTGAGTGATGTCTGTTGATTGGGGGAAGCATGCCCGTTTTCAAAATGTGGGGTGGTAGAGAAAAATATTTTTATTGTATTTGGTAAGTTTTTCTTATCAAATGGTTGGCAGCCAGTAATAGGCTGCCTTATAATATTTTTTTAATTTATTGTTTAATATCGTGTTAGATATTTAAATGGAATTTTTTATAAAGGATTTTATGTAATGGCTAATATTATTTATCTAAGTATAGAAGGGAAAAGTCAAGGTTTAATCTCATCTGGGTGTGGCTCTTATGATTCAATAGGAAATAAATGGCAGAAGGGGCATGAGGATGAAATACTGGTTTATGAGTTAAACAATTGGGTGGATAGGGTAGATAATGTTAATTATCATCCTGTTGAAATTAGAAAGCCTATTGATAAGTCTACTCCACTGCTACTTACCGCTTTAAATGATAACGAATATTTGGAGTGTAAGTTCTTATTTTATAGAACGAACGGAAACGGCAGTCTAGAGGTTTATTTTTCTATAACTCTTCAAAATGCCAAGATAAATAATATAAAAATGAATTATCCTAATAGTGCTACTCACAATGATAGTCAACCAGATGAAATGATATCTTTTACATATAAAACAATGTTGTGTGAGCATATAAAGGCGGGGACAAGTGCATATTGTCTTTGGGATAGTAGTTTGTTTTAGTTAAACGTGAAGAGTCTATTGGTTCATAATAAATTATTCGCTCTTTTAATTGGAATAGGTAAGCGGTTCTAGTAAAGGATTATAGGCATGCAGATATGTATGATGGATTATGAGAATCTGTCTCGTGATGGGAAGACACTCAAGTTAAAATGCTATGGTATCGGTGTTTTTGATGTTTTTTCTGGTGTCGATGGTTATATTAATGATCCTAATTGCTCTTTTGTAGAAAAAGCAGCCATTCCACCCGGAACATATTGGATAGTAGATCGCCCTAAAGGAAGTATACTAAATCAGCTTCGTGCTGAGGCTATTGACATGGCTCATCTATACAAAAATCATCATTCGGAATGGTTTGGTTTATATAATTCGAAGACCATGAGTGATCATGTTTATGTTAATGGTATTCGAAGGGGGAGTTTTAGGCTACACCCGCGTAATACTGATGGGACCGGCGTTTCATGGGGATGTATTACCTTTTATAATGCATCTGATTTTCAGAACTTGCGGCGATCTCTTTTAGGGGGGATTAAGGTTGCAGTACCGGGTGGTAAAGGTTTGGAAGCCTATGGTAGGATCGACGTGATAGGCAAACCTGATTTCAGCAAATGTGACATAAGATGAAAAAATTTATTTTTTTTATCATTTTATTCTTCTTAATCGTGTCGATGCTTCCTGAGCATACGTTAAATGATTTTGTTATGAATCACCTGACCATCAGCGGTGACGGCGAAGAAGCAATTGATGATTTCTATTTTTCAGTGCTGATAATCAAGGTGCTGATATCATCCGTTCTGTCTTTTACCGTGACCTATCTGACTGGAATGTTTTTAAAAAAGAAAAAATAGCTTTTCCTGTTACATTTTGCAGGGGTACCTGATGGTGATCGTACCATCTAATATTAATATGGTACGGTTGCCTGAATCAACAGTGCAGCCAAAGTTACGTCATTATTCTTGCCGTTTAATATCCTCTTTGAAGAAACTGAACCGTGATATTCGTCGCGGTCAGATTGTTATGACAGTCTATTTATAACAGCGTGATTACCTTTATTGTTCTTCTAATATTTCTAATCAGATACTCTACCTTTTTCTCTGAAGACAGGCTTGTCACCATTATCCGCTGCTTTATAAATATCCAGAAACCATATGCTGTCATCATAATTATCTACTTCTGGTGAGGGGGTGAGTGTATAAGTATATGATCCGTTTTTGAATATATATCCCCTGAAGTTTTTTGATGGTTCAATATTTAATGTCTTTCCTTTTATATTTAGCTCGCTTTTGTTTTTTTTGTTAATTGAATGATATGTTATATCACTGCACTCGATCTCATGCTGAGAGCAATTACCATAGGATAGATAAATATCATATGTTTTTCCTTCAAAAAATGGGAGGGTTTTTTCTTTAGAAAATGCATTGAAGGAAATAATGACTGCGATTATAGATATAATTATTTTTTTCATGGTCTTATATAAATACCTTCGTGATATATATTTAGTTAACTTATTCTAATCCCAATAGGCATAATTGTCACAGCCAGTTTGAACGCGACAGAGCGCGGAAACCGGAGCATACACAAAGTACGTGAGAGTTTCGAGTGTAGCCTAGGCCCAAAATGGCAAGGAAAATAGCCCTGATGATTAAAATGGTTAAATAATTTTTCAATTCGATTATACATTAGCAGGGAATCTATTTCCCTGCTGTCAGCCTTCCGTGCCGGAAGGATTGCCTTTGATTAGTGTCACCTCTCTGACAAAACCGACATAAACCGCGACATTGGTCGCGGTTTTGTTATCGGCTATCGCCGCTATCTCGTTGATCTGCATTTGTTTCTGTGACTGGCATCACATTTGCTCTGACTCTGTTTACTCAGACCATGCAACGCGGGTGAGCGCCGGGCGGCTGGGTGCCCGGCGTTTTCACCCATTCAGTAGGGAGCAGAGCAGATGTGGAACTATTCCGAGAAAGTGAAAGACCATTTTTTTAATCCCCGCAACGCACGGGTGGTGGCGGAGGCCAACGCCGTGGGCGATGTCGGTTCGCTCAGCTGCGGCGATGCCCTGCGGCTGATGCTGCGCGTCGATCCGGACAGCGAAACCATCCTTGACGCCGGCTTTCAGACTTTCGGCTGCGGCAGCGCCATTGCGTCGTCTTCGGCGCTGACGGAGCTGATCATCGGCCGCACCCTGCGGGAAGCGGAACAGGTAACCAACCAGCAGATCGCCGACTATCTCGACGGCCTGCCGCCGGAAAAAATGCATTGCTCGGTGATGGGACAGGAAGCGCTGCGGGTGGCGATCGCCAACTACCGTGGCGAAACGCTGGAGGACGATCACGAGGAAGGGGCGCTGATCTGTAAGTGCTTTGCGGTGGATGAAGGGCAGATCCGCCGTGCGGTGGTGGCCAACGGCCTGACGACGCTGCAGGACGTGATCAACTACACCAAAGCGGGCGGCGGTTGCAGCGCCTGTCATGAAAAGATCGAACTGGCGCTGGCGCAGATCCTGAGCGAGCACGAGGCGACGCCGGCGGCGGCGACGATCGTAGTGAAGGATGAACGCTGGCAACAGGTGGCGGAGGCGGTGGCGGAGCTGCGGCCGCACATTCAGGCCGACGGCGGCGATATGTCGCTGGTGAATGTCAGCGAGCGTCAGGTCACGGTCAGCCTGTCCGGCAGTTGCAGCGGTTGCATGATGACCGACATGACGCTGGCCTGGCTGCAACAGAAGCTGGTGGAACGCACCGGGCAGTATATGGACGTGGTGGCGGCATAACCGTCAGGCAGACAGGCATGAGGAAAACAACCATGAACAACGTTTATCCGGACAAAAAAAGCGCTCCAGACAAAAAAATCTATCTGGACAACAACGCCACCACCCGGCTTGACCCGATGGTGCTGGAAGCGATGCTGCCGTTTCTGACTGAACACTACGGCAACCCGTCGTCGATTCACGATTTCGGCACGCCGTGCCGCGGCGCGCTGGAACGGGCGCGCCAGCAGGTCGCCAGCCTGCTGGGGGCGCGCTATGACAGCGAGATCCTGTTTACCTCCTGCGCCACCGAAGCCACCTCCACCGCGATTCATTCCGCGGTGAATCTGGCGCCGGAACGGCGCGAAATCATCACCACCGCGGTGGAGCATCCGGCCACGCTGGAGGTGTGCGAGCACCTGGCGCGGCAGGGCTATACCATCCATCGGCTGGCGGTGTCGCCGCAGGGCGAGCTGGATCTGGCGGCATACCGCCGCTTGCTGAGCGATCGCGTCGCGCTGGTCAGCGTGATGTGGGCCAACAATGAAACCGGGGTGCTGTTCCCGGTGCCGGAGATGGCGGCGCTGGCGCATGAGCACGGCGTATTGTTCCACTGCGACGCGGTGCAGGCGGTGGGCAAGATTCCGATCGTGCTCTCCGCCACCGATATCGACATGCTCTCGTGCTCGGCGCACAAGATCCACGGCCCGAAAGGGGTTGGTTGTCTGTATCTGCGTCGCAACACCCGCTTTCGTCCGCTGCTGCGCGGCGGGCATCAGGAACGCGGCCGTCGCGCCGGTACGGAAAATATCGCCGGTATTGTCGGCATGGGCAGCGCCTGCGAACTGGCGGAGGTGCATTTGCCGATGATGACGGCGGCCGTGGCGCCGCTGCGCGACACCTTGCAGCACGAACTGGCTCGCCGCATTCCCAGCGTGATGGTGATGGGCGACGGGCAGCCGCGCACCCCCAATACCCTCAATATGGCGTTCGAATTCATCGAAGGGGAAGCGATCCTGTTGCTGATGAACCATGTCGGCATCGCTGCGTCCAGCGGCAGCGCCTGCACCTCCGGCTCGCTGGAGCCGTCGCATGTGATGCGGGCGATGGACATTCCCTATACCGCCGCCCACGGCAGCATTCGTTTCTCGCTGTCGCGCTATACCCGCGAAAAAGAGATCGACTATGTGATTGAACAACTGCCGCCGATTATTGCCCGGCTGAGAACGCTGTCGCCTTACTGGCAGCAGGACAAACCGGCGGCGCTGGCCGGGACGGCGTTCGCGCCGACCTACGGTTAAGGAGCGCCGACGATGGAGCAGGTGATCATCAACGACACCACGCTGCGCGACGGCGAGCAGAGCCCCGGTGTGGCATTTCGCGCCAGCGAAAAGCTGGCGATTGCCGAAGCGCTGGCGGAGGCGGGCGTGCCGGCGCTGGAGGTCGGTACGCCGGCGATGGGGCTGGAAGAGCGCTCACGTATGGCGCTGGTCAGACGGCGGCTGCCGGGCATCGTGATGATGGCCTGGTGCCGGATGAACGAGGACGAAATCCGTCAGAGCGCCGATCTGGGCATGGACTGGGTGGATATTTCGGTGCCGTCGTCCGATCGGCTGCGGCAGCAGAAACTGCGCCAGCCGCTGTCCGTGCTGTTGCCCCGGCTGGCGGCGTTGATTGCGCTGGCGCGTCAGTGCGGGCTGCGGGTGAGCATCGGGTGTGAAGACGCCTCGCGTGCCGGCGACGATGTGTTGCGCCAGCTGGCGCAGACGGCGCAGGCCGCAGGTGCGGAGCGGCTGCGTTTCGCCGATACGCTGGGGGTGCTGGATCCGTTCGCCACCTATGACCGGATTCAGGCGCTGCGCCAGTGCTGGCCCGGCGAGATCGAGATGCACGCCCATAACGATCTGGGGCTGGCGACCGCCAACACGCTGGCGGCGGTACGGGCGGGGGCCACCCACGTCAACACCACGGTGCTGGGGCTGGGCGAACGGGCGGGCAACGCGGCGCTGGAATCAGTGGCGCTGGGGTTGCAGCGCTGCCTCGGGCGCTCAAGCGGCATCCGCTTCGCGCAGTTGCCGTCGTTATGCCATCTGGTGGCGAACGCCGCGCAGCGCACCATTGATGTACAGCAACCGCTGGTGGGAGAGCAGGTGTTCACCCATGAGTCCGGGGTGCATGTGGCGGCGTTGCTGCACGATCGGGAAAGCTATCAGGGCATCGATCCGCATCTGATGGGGCGGGAGTTCCGGCTGGTGCTGGGCAAGCATTCCGGCCGCCAGGCGGTGGGCGGCGTGTTCGCCCGTCTGGGCTACGGGCTGGATGCGCAGCAGGTCGACGCGTTGCTTGATGCGGTGCGGGTGTTCGCGGAAAACGGGAAACGCAACCCGCGGGATACCGAATTGCGCCAGATCTATCAGGATCTGTTTGGCGACGATCGGGCGTTGCGCTGTCAGGGGGGATAAGGCGATGGAGTGGTTCTACCGTTTGCCGGGAGTGCAGGCGTTACAGGGCGCCGACGCTTTTTTTGCCTTTTTTGAGGTGCCGTACGACGCCGATCGGTTGAGCCGATGTCAGGTGCCGGTGCTGCGCGAGTTTCACCGTCGGCTGATGACGGCAGTGCCGCTGCGCAACGCGCTGGACGATGCGCCGAACGCTGACTGGCAGTTAGCGCGGCGGCTGCTGGCGGAGAGCTATCAACACTGGGCGAAGGGAGGCCGCGATGACGCCGAGGTTTGAATGCGGCGATGCCGTGCGGGTAGTGCGCGCGCTGCGCAACGACGGCACGTTCGCCGGGCGGGCGCGCGGCGAACTGTTGGTGCGGCGCGGCAGTGTCGGGTATGTGCGCGAGTGGGGGGTATTCCTGCAGGATCAGATAGTCTATCAGGTGCATTTTCTCGATCGGGATCGGGTCGTCGGCTGCCGCGAGTCAGAGTTGATCGACGCGGATCAGCCCTGGCTGGCGGGTGATTTTCAGTACGGCGATCGGGTGTGCAGCATGCAGCCGCTGGCGATCAATGGCGACATCGTCGTGGCGATGGGCCAGCAAGGCGAGGTGCTGGCGACGGCGCAGGGCGAACGGGGAGACAGCTGTATCGTACTGTTCGGCGAGCGGCAGTTTCAGGTGCCGATATCGGCGTTGCATAGCCTGGAGGTGGACGAATGACGCCACCGGCCTGGCAGCGCTTCAGTCGCCTGCGGCTGGCGCAGACCCGGTGGGATTGTCTGCCGGAGCAACTGCCTGAGCCGGATCGGCCGCGCTTTGAGCGCCAGTTGCAGCGCCAGTTGGCGCTGGAGCACGCGGTGGTGACGGCGGCTCGTCGGCAATCGCTGGCGGCGACAGGCGCGCAGTTGCAGCAGGTGGCGCAGCAACTGGCGGAGGAACTGACCCGCACCGGCTTTTCCGCCGACGAGCAACAGGCTATCGTGTTGCACCACGCCTTGATGGAACTGCAACTGGCGAGCGTTGGCGCGCAGGCCGGCGAGCCGGAACAGGCCGAGATTCGGCGCTGGTATCGACAACACGCCGGGCGTTTTTGTCGCCCGGAGCAGCGGCTGACCCGCCACCTGTTGTTGACCGTCGACGATAATCGCCCGGCAGTCGGGCAGCAGATGGCCGAGCTGTTGCGTCAGCTGCGCGCCGACCCGGAGCGTTTCGAATCGCTGGCGCGGCGGCATTCTCACTGCCCAACCGCGCTGGACGGCGGGCTGATGGGCTGGGTCAGCCGGGGTTTGCTGTTTCCGGCGCTGGACCGCTGCCTGTTTGCGTTGACGGCGGGGGCGCTGAGCGAGCCGGTGGAAACCGAACTGGGCCTGCATCTGCTGCGCTGCGAGGCGATTCGCCCGGCCGCGCCGCTGCCGGAGGCGGAGGCGCTGGCTAAAGCGGCCGATTACCTGCGGGCGCAGCGTCAGCGTCAGCACCAGCGCCAATGGTTGCAGACATTGTTGCCGTGCTGACGGCATAACGCCGCTCGTGCTCCAGCAGCCACTGCTTGGTCGCCAGCCCGCCTGCGTAACCGGTCAGCGCGCCGGAGGTGGCGATCACCCGGTGGCAGGGCACGATGATGGAAATCTGGTTTTTGGACGACGCCATGCCTACCGCCCGCGACCCGTTGGGATTGCCGACGGCGGCGGCGATTTGCTGGTAAGTACGGGTAACGCCGTAGCCGATGTCCAGCAGCCGGGCGTAGACCTGCCGGCGGAACGGCGTGGCGTCCTGATGCAGCGGCAGGTCGAAGGTGGTGCGCTGACCGGCGAAATACGCCTGCAACTGCTGGCAGCAGGCTTGCGTGACGGCGTCCGGCCGGGTGGGTTTTTGCTCATTGCTGAATAGCACGCTGGTCACGCAGCCGTCTGCCGCGGTGACGTCGGCGTAGCGCCAGGGAAAGCTGTCTGGGCAGTCCAGTTGTTGCGTCGCCATTTTCACACGATTTTCCTCCACAGGATGTTTTTTCACCACATGTTGCATGTTTACAGCGTGTTCCACAGATGAAGGGTCAGGTAGCTCTTCCACGGCGCCGCGCGCTGCGGGTCGATCTCTCCCAACTGACGCAAGGCGTTGCGGATACCCAGATCGCCGCCCAGCCAGATATCGGGATCGTTGAGCGATCGCAGTTTCAGATAATCGAGCGTCCAGCGACCGATGCCTTTCACCTCGGTGAGTCGATCGATGTCGCTGATGTCGTGGCGGCAGAACCAGTCAGCGACATTCACCAGCGTGGTTTTTTTCGACCGCATGCTGCGCAGTGGCTCAACAATTTCCGGGGTGATGCGGTCCGGCGTTGGGAAGTAACGCTGGCCGTCTTCCTCGATGGCGCAGAGCGACACCAGTTGGTTTAGCAGCGTGGTCGCGGCACCGACGCTCACCTGTTGACCGCAAACGGCGCGGATGGCGGCTTCAAACGGCGAGAACACGCCGGGAATGCGGATGCCGGAGGCGATCGGCAATGTCGGATAAGCCTGACGCAACTGATCCTCGATCGCGTCGATATTGACGTTAAGATCGAACATGTTGCGGATCCGCTCCAGCACCTGAGACAACAGCGTCAGGCGGCTTAGCGCGATCGTCACGTCAAACCCGCCGGTCGCCGGACGTATCTGAAACGATCCCTTCTCGCCGTTGAGGATAAAGCGGCGGCCGTAAGTCTCGCCGTCGATCCATTCCACGCCGTCGATCAACCGCCGGAACTGAAAAGCCAGAAAATAATCCCAGTGGTAGCGGCCGCCGACCGGGAGGCGCAGCCTGATGTGTTCCGCCTTATCCCGGCTGTCCGGTGGCGACAACATCATCCGTTTGGGCGTGGTTTTCAGGTACTTGTCGATAAGCTGATAAAACCCGCTCAGGCCGTTAAACCCGCACGAGGCGGCGATGTCGGTGATGCTGAGGCTGGAACTCTGGAACAGTTTCTTGGCGAAAAAAATCTTCGCGATGTTCTGGTATTCCTTCACCGAACAGCCGTAATGCTCGCGGAACAGCCGGTTCAGGTAGCGGCTGGAGAGATGGTGGGCCGCGGCAATCTGCTCCACCTTCGACAGCAGATGTTCGCCGCTGTCGATGGCGGCGGCGATGCGCACCGGCAGTTGTTGCTTGCGGTCCAGTTCGGCGAAACGCGGCGCGTATTCCGGCTTGCAGCGCAGGCAGGGGCGAAAACCGGCCTGAATCGCCTCGGTGCGGGTGCGGTAGTAAACGACGTTTTTCTCCAGCGGCAACGGCGCCGGGCAGATGGGGCGGCAGAA
Organism: Dickeya fangzhongdai; assembly: GCF_002812485.1. Classification (NCBI taxonomy): domain Bacteria; kingdom Pseudomonadati; phylum Pseudomonadota; class Gammaproteobacteria; order Enterobacterales; family Pectobacteriaceae; genus Dickeya; species Dickeya fangzhongdai. Next base: position 4,398,083 of record NZ_CP025003.1, on the reverse strand, counting down.
GATACCGGTGGATTTGACGGCGACGAAAAAGGTGCCGTCAAAACGCGGATCGCGGCTGATTCTCGCCTGTTGCCATGTGGTCAGCACGGTATCGTTCATGTGGTTCTCCCCTGAATTCCGGCCTTCAGTAAACCGCAAAAGCGTTCCCCAATCTTCCGCGTTTCGGAACAGGATAGTGGTCTTGGTGAGGAAATGTGATTTTCGTCAAAAAAAAACGTGACGGATATTTTTTGATTTTAAAAATCAAATAATTAGTGTTTTTGAGCAGGATGTACCCGACCTTTTCTCCGAGGTGCGGGAAAGGCCGGGTGGGTATTGGGCGGGGAACCGAATGCGCGTTACAGGATGGCGGGCTTGATTTGCGCCAGCCAACTGTCGAGGCGCTGTTCCGTCAGGTCGTGCTGGTTGTCCTGATCCAGCACCAGGCCGACAAAGCGGTCTTCCTGCAATGCGGCGGACGTATTGAATTCGTAGCCGTCGCTCGGCCAGTCGCCCACCACGCGCGCGCCCAGATCGGTCATCACGTCGTAGAGCGGTTTCAGCCCGCTGGCGAAATTATCCGGGTAGCCCTGCTGATCCCCCAGCCCGAACAGCGCGACGATTTTGCCTTTCAGGTCGGTGCCGGCCAGCTCATCGGCAAATTCCAGCCAGGACGGATTTTCACAACCGGCGTCGATACCGGGTAGCTGGCCGTCGCCCAGCGTCGGGGTGCCCAGCAGCAGTACCGGGTAGGACAGAAAGGTTTCCAGCGAGGTGCGGTTGATGTTGACCGGCGCGTCCGCCGCCTCGCCCAGTTTCTGATGAATCAGTTTGGCGATCTTGCGGGTTTTGCCGGTATCGGTGCCAAAGAAAATGCCAATGTTCGCCATAGCGTTGCTCCTGATTACGTGATGAAAAAAACAGGTGATGAAAACAAAAACAGCCCTCCGTGAAGGATGCATCAGGCCGTTCATTCATTTGCCATTTGCGAATCCCGTGCCAGTTTTGACTGTGCGCAATATGGATTTTTCTGCACATTGATGGCGCACCGCTGCACTTTTATTGTGCTTTTTTTGTACTGGCGAGCCGGCGGTTTTTCACGGTCAGGGCGCATGGCAACAGGGATGGGCGCTTTTGGGCGGTAAAACAGGATCCGGATCAATGTTTAGTCGGCTTAATCAATAAAAGGTGCAGTGTTTGCATGGTTATTCTCCGTTATTCGCCAGCCGGACGGGGTGTCGCAGCCTGCGACAAATTGTCGACAAGCCGACATCCCCGCCGCCAAACCGTAAGGGAGTCACCCCATGTCCATGCATTTGATGACGGAATCTTTTCCGCTGGGCGAAATCGCCAGCCATTTGTCCCGGCAGCATCCGTCGCTGTTTTCCACCGTGGTGGAACAGTCGTCGGTGGCGATCTCCCTGACTGACCCGCACGCCCATATCGTGTACACCAACCCGGCGTTTTGCCGCCTGACCGGCTACAGCCTGCCGCAATTGCTCGGGCAGAATCACCGCATTCTCGCCAGCCAGCAGACCCCGACCGAGGTGTATCAGACGCTGTGGCAGACGTTGCTGCAAGGGCGCGCCTGGCGCGGTCAGCTGATTAACCGCCGCCGCGACGGCAGCCTGTATCTGGCGGAAATCGACATCACGCCGATTTTCAATTCCCACGGCGAGGTGGAGCACTACCTCGGCATGCATAAAGACATCAGCGCCGGTTATGCGCTGGAGCAGCGGCTGCGCAACCACATGACCATGATCACCGCGGTGCTGAACAATATCCCGGCGGCAGTGGTGGTGGTGGACGAGCAGGATCGGGTGATCATGGATAACCTGGCCTACAAGACGCTGTGCGCCGACTGCGGCGGCCGCGAACTGCTGGCGGTGCTGGATTATCCGGCCAATAAGGCGGCGTTGCAGCAGGGAACGGCGCTGCCGGTCACCATTCGCGGCGCGGTGCGCTGGCTGACGCTCGGCTACTGGGCGCTGCCCGGCGTTAATGAGGAAGCCAGCCGCTATTTCACCGACACCGCGCTGCCGCGCACGCTGATCGTCATCAGCGACTGCACCGAACAGCAGCAGCAACAACAGCAGGGGCGGCTCGATCGTCTCAAACAGCAGATGACCAACGGCAAGCTGCTGGCGGCGATCCGCGAGTCGCTGGATGCGGCGCTGATTCAGCTCAATTGCCCGATCAACATGCTGGCGGCCGCCCGCCGGCTCAACGGCGCGGACCGCAGCAACGTGGCGCTGGAATCCGCCTGGCGCGAAGGCGAAGAGGCGGTGGCGCGGTTGCAGGCCTGCCGCCCGTCGCTGGATTTCGAACCGGCGGCGGACTGGCCGATCGGCGTGCTGGCCGAGGATCTGGCCGCGCTGTATCACACCCGTTTTACCGACGGCGACCAGCTGCGCTGCGAACTGGACACGCCGCAGCTGACCGGGTTCGGGCAGCGCACCCAGATTCTGGCCTGTCTTAGCCTGTGGCTGGACCGTACGCTGGCGCTGGCGGGAGAAATCCGTCCTTTCGCGCTTTCGGTGCATCTGTTCGCCCGTCAGGACGGCGACTGGCTGGCGCTGTATCTGGAAGACAATGTACCGCTGGAGCAGGTGCGCTACGTCAGCACCCAGACCGCGCTCACCACGCCGGGCAAGGGCATGGAACTGCGTTTGATCCAGACGCTGGTGGCGCATCATCAGGGGGCGATAGACCTGACGTCCCATCCGGGCGGCGGCACCTGTCTGGTCCTGCGCTTCCCCCTATCTGCTGCACTCACGGCACACTCGGCTTCACTAACCAGACTCCCCACTTCACTGACAGGAGGCTCAAAATGACACAGGCACCCGATACGGGGAACGTCGTATGGCGTTTTGATTTGTCTCAGCAGTTTACCGCGGTGCAGCGCATTAGCGCGGCGCTGAGCCGGGCCACCGACATCGGGCAGGCGTTACAGGCGGTGTTGCGGGTGCTGCATGATGATGCCTTCATGCAGCACGGCATGATTTGCCTGTATGACCCGCAGCGCGGCGGGCTGAGAGTGGAAGCGCTGTACTGCGAGGATCAGCGGGTCCTGTCCAGCAGCAGCCAGGTGTGTTACCGGCCGGGCGAAGGGCTGGTGGGCACGGTGATGACCCAGCGTCAGCCGCTGACGCTGCCGCGCGTGGCGGACGATCAGCGTTTTCTCGACCGGCTTAATCTGTATGACTACGAGCTGCCGTTTATCGGCGTGCCGTTGTTGGGCATCGAACAACAGCCGATCGGCGTGCTGGCGGCCCAGCCAATGGCGCGCTACGAGGAACGCCTGCCGGCTAGCACCCGTTTTCTGGAAACGGTGGCTAGCCTGATCGTGCAGACGGTGCGGCTGATGCGCGCCCCCCGGCGCGACGGCGAATCACCGTCGGCGGCGAGCCGCCCGGCCGCCTGTAAAACGCCGCGGCCGTTCGGTTTTGACAACATGGTGGGGAAAAGCGCGGCGATGCGCCAGACGATGGAGATCATCCGTCAGGTGTCGCGCTGGGACACCACGGTGCTGGTGCGCGGCGAGAGCGGCACCGGTAAAGAGCTGGTGGCGAACGCCATCCACTACAATTCGCCGCGCGCGGCGGCGCCGTTCGTGAAATTCAACTGCGCGGCGCTGCCGGATAACCTGCTGGAAAGCGAACTGTTCGGCCATGAAAAAGGCGCCTTCACCGGCGCGGTGCGTCAGCGTAAGGGGCGCTTTGAACTGGCGGACGGCGGCACGCTGTTTCTGGATGAAATCGGCGAGAGCAGCGCCTCGTTTCAGGCCAAGCTGCTGCGTATCCTGCAGGAAGGGGAGATGGAGCGGGTGGGCGGCGACGAAACCCTGCGCGTCAATGTGCGGATTATCGCCGCCACCAACCGCCATCTGGAGGAGGAGGTGCGCGCCGGCCATTTCCGCGAAGATCTCTACTACCGGCTGAACGTGATGCCGGTGTCGCTGCCGCCGCTGCGGGAACGGCAGGAGGATATCGTCGAGCTGGCGCAGTTTCTGGTGAAGAAGATCGCCGCGCATCAGGGCCGGGCGCTGCGCATCAGCGACGGCGCCATCCGCCTGCTGATGGGGTACAACTGGCCGGGCAACGTGCGCGAGCTGGAAAATTGTCTGGAGCGGGCGGCGGTGATGACCGACACCGGGTTGATCGACCGCGACGTTATCCTGTTTAACCACCACGACGCGGCGCCGATGATGAACAAACCGACGCCGCCGGCCGCCGCCGAAGAGGGCTGGCTCGATCAGAATCTGGATGAACGCCAGCGGCTGATCGCCGCGCTGGAGAAAACCGGCTGGGTCCAGGCCAAGGCGGCGCGGCTGTTGGGGATGACGCCGCGGCAGGTGGCCTATCGCATCCAGATTATGGACATCAACATGCACCGTCTGTAACCGGACGACGGGATTGTGGCATGTGGCACATTGTCGGCCGAATGCCGCAATTCCGACAAACCGCTTCGGCAGTTTTCCTTATTATCACGTTGTTTTTTCAATAATAAATTTTTTGGCTATACGGTATGGCGCTTGCACTCTCCGGATATGATTCCATCCTTTGATAGGCCATAACCATGACATCCTGCCCTTCCGCATCCGGTTGCCGTTCCGACCAGACCGACCGTTTTACTCCATTGCAAGCCAGCAAAGTGGCGCATCACCCCTGCTACTCGGTGAGCGGGCACCATCACTACGCCCGCATGCATCTGGCGGTGGCGCCCGCCTGTAACCTGCAATGCCATTACTGCAACCGCAAGTACGATTGCAGCAACGAATCCCGCCCCGGCGTGGTGTCCGAACTGCTGACGCCGGAGCAGGCGGTGGCGAAAGCGCATCAGGTGGCGGCGGCTATTCCCCAACTGTCGGTGGTCGGCATCGCCGGGCCGGGCGACCCGCTGGCGAATCTCGCCCGCACCTTTCGCACCCTGACGCTGCTGCGCGAACAGTTGCCGGATCTCAAGCTGTGCCTGTCCACCAACGGCCTGATGCTGCCGGAGGCGGTGGATCGGCTGCTGGATGTCGGCGTCGATCACGTTACGGTGACGGTCAACGCGCTCGATCCGGATATCGCAGCGCGGATCTACGCCTGGCTGTGGCTGGACGGCGATCGCTATACCGGGCGCGAGGCGGGGGCGATCCTGCTGGAACGCCAGCAGGAGGGGATCCGGCGGCTGACGGAAAACGGCGTGCTGGTGAAGATCAACTCGGTGCTGATCCCCGGCATCAACGATCGGCATTTGTTTGAGGTCAGCCAGCAGGCGCGGCGCTGGGGGGCGTTTTTGCACAACATCATGCCGCTGATCGCCCGGCCGGAACACGGCACGGTATTCGGCCTCAACGGTCAGCCGGAACCGGACGCCGAGGCGCTGGCGGCGGCGCGGACGCAGTGCGGCGCGGCGATGCCGCAAATGGCGCACTGCCAGCAGTGCCGGGCCGACGCTATCGGCATGCTGGGCGAAGACCGCAGCCAGCAGTTTCGGCTGTCGTCGCTGCCTGCCGAGCCGCAGCCTTACCTGCCGTTGCTGCGCCAGCGCGCGCAGGTGCACGCCAGTATCGCCTCGCGCGGCGAGTCCGAGGAGCCGGACGCCTGTCTGGTGGCGGTGGCGTCGTCCGGCGGCGAGGTGATCGACTGCCATTTCGGCCATGCCGATCGCTTTCAAATCTACAGCCTGTCGGCCGCGGGGGTGATTCTGGTCAACGAGCGTTTTGCGCCCAAATACTGCCGCGGCGGCGATGACTGCGAACCGACCGACAGCGAGGATCGCATGGCGGCGATGCTGGCGTTGCTGGCGGACGTGGAGGCGGTGTTCTGCGCCCGCATCGGCTACGCGCCGTGGCAGAAGCTGGAACAGCAGGGTATCCAGCCCTGTGTGGAAGGCGCCTGGCAGAATATCGCCGAGGTGCTGGGCCGCTGGTGGCGGCAACGTCAGCAAGCGCAACCCGTCGGGGAACGCGCGCAGGGAGCGGCCTGATGGCCGGGGCGGAGTACTGGCTGCGGCGGCTGCTGGCGTTGCATGACGCCGGCGCGGCCTGCTTCCCCCGGCAAATGGGGTTGGATAACGCCGCCTGGCTGGCGCTGCGACAGCGGCTGAACGGGCCCGCGCCGGGGGAGAACGCCGCGCGGGATCAACGCCAGTCGCTGATGAGCGAACTGCAACAAACCCGGCGGGAAGAACGGGCGCAACTGGCCGACTGGCTGTACGGCTATCTGGCGGCGGACGGCGCGCCGATGCATCAAATCATCGCCAGCGCCTCGCTGGGCTTCAATCACCTGTGGCAGGATCTGGGGCTGGATTCCCGCGCCGAGCTGCGTCTGCTGATGAGCGACTGCTTCCCGGAACTGGTGGCGCTGAACCACCAAAATATGCGCTGGAAAAAATTCTTCTACCGTCAGCGTTGCCTGCATCAGGACGGCGAACTGGTGTGCCGCTCCCCCAGTTGCGACGACTGCTGCGAATGGGCGCTGTGCTTTGCGCCGGAATAATTTCATCCGACGACGCCCTGCAATGAGGCGTAAATGATGCATTTATACTACGACTGGTCCTGCGGATGGTTTCCTGCCGTTTCCACTTTTATTCTCTTTCGTTCCTCCCGCGTTTAAAAATATATTTATTTTAAATATCTTTCTTACTTATCATTTTCGAGCCGCCGGTTAAATAAAAAGGCGGAATGGCCGATATAGCAGGCATCTCTGCTGCGATAAAAGGAGGCGGATAACAATTAATTAAAATGAGAACGAATCAATAGCCATAAAACCAATAATCAATCGCATGTTCGAGAGGTATTAAATGAGTTTTATTTGTAACGTCAGGGTTAAAATTATGATGCTGGCTATCCTGATCATATTTACCTTGTTATGGGGCGGGGTGTCAGTTTTCTCTCTGTATTCACTGAATAGTCTGACCGGCGAGATTGGTCTGACGAATGTGCAGCAAACCAACGGCGATATTATTAATGGCGCCAGCGATAGTTACTACAAAGTTAAATTATCGATGGACGAAGCCGTTATTGCTGGAAATAACAGTGAGCGCGCTCGCACATTGCTCAACGACGCCACCGCGGACGTGGATTTTCTGAAAGGCGGGCTGGCGCAGTTCAAAGTGACCGACCACGCCAATATCAGCAGCAATACCATTGATGATATTTACAATAGTTCCTATCAACTGTTCAGCGAAGCGATTGTGCCGATGCTGGATGCAGCCAAACAGAATAACCACGATGTCTATGACAAACTCGTCAGGGAGAAATACAACCCGCTGCGGGTAAAATTCACCGCCGCCATCAACGAATATAATCAGATTATTAAAAATCTGAAAACAGAAGCGCAGGCCCGCATTTCAGCCTGGGTATACTGGTGTAAGGTTACGCTGATCGTCGCCATGATTGTTGGGTTGTGCGTGGTGATATTAACCGACCGCTATCTCGCTATTCAGATGGGCCGCCCGCTGGAGAGGGTGAAAGCGCATCTGCAAATCCTGTCGAACGGACAACTGGATTCGACAATCGGCGAGATGGGACGCAATGAGATTGGGCAGTTAATTCCGTTTGTTCACACCATGCAGAATAACTGGATAAAGACGGTGACCGATATTCGCCGCAGCGCCAGCGAGATTTATCACGGCAGCAGCGAGATCGCCGCCGGCAACAGTGATCTGTCCTCTCGTACCGAAGAGCAGGCCGCCGCCCTGAGTGAAACCGCCGCCAGCATGGAACAACTGAGCGCGGTGGTGAAACAGAACGCGGATAACGCCCATCAGGCCAGCTCGCTGGCGCGGGATGCGTCAAAAGCGGCCAACAACGGCGGCGACGTGGTGAAAGCGGTAAGCAACAGCATGCAGAACATCACCCACAGTTCGCAGAAAATCGTCGACATCATCAATGTGATCGACAGTATCGCCTTCCAGACCAATATTCTGGCGCTGAATGCGGCGGTGGAAGCGGCGCGCGCCGGAGAAGCCGGTCGCGGGTTCGCAGTGGTGGCGAGCGAGGTCAGAAATCTGGCCCAGCGCAGCGCTCAGGCGGCGAAGGAAATCAAAACCCTGATCGACGAGTCGGTAGACAACGTCAAGAATGGCTACGAGCAGGTGTCGCTGGCCAGCAAATCGATGGAGGATATTCTGAAGTCGGTCACCAATGTGACGGATATCATGGGAGAAATCGCCTCGGCGTCCAGCGAACAGAGCAAGGGGATTTCCCAGGTGGGAACCGCCATCACGCAGATGGACAGCGTGACGCAGCAGAACGCGGCGTTGGTTGAACAGTCTTCGGCAACCTCGTCTTCGCTGGAAGAACAGGCGCATCAACTGAACGAGATTGTCTCGGTATTCAAACTGCCGGGCGTGGCCGACGCAACGGCGGCGCGTCGGGAACTCAAACCGGCCGGGAAGGTAGCCGCGCTGGCGAACCTGAGCCCGGCATCCCGACAGGAGAAGGCCGGCGACGACTGGACGTCGTTCTAATCCCGGCGGCGTCGGCTTCACACGGCGCCTTTGGTACGAATCTTACAGCGGCGGCGACCTGCGGGTTGTCGCCGCTTTTTTGCCTCAGCGACGTGTTAAGCCATTGATGTGTTGAGCCGTAGATGTGCTAAACCATTGATGTGCTAAACCGTAGTAGATGTGCTGTTGTCTGGCGAAAAACCTGAGCCAGCGTGCATGGCGCCGATTACCGGCAATAGCGCCGAAACAGTTTGGCTAATTGGGCGCCCATCGGCGACAGCATGGTGTCCTTACGCTGAATCAGATAGAAGGTGGCTTTGGGCAGCGGCTGGTCCAGTTCCAGCACCCGCAGGCGTTCGCCGAGGATCGGGTCGCGGATGACATCCCGTGACAGGATGCTGACGAAGTCGGTTTTGGCGACCAGACTGACGCTGGACATCAGGGTTTCACAGGTGACGCTGACCCGGGGCGTGACCGGCAGCGTGGCGAACAGGTCAAACAGCTGTTTGTAGTAGCTGCCGCGCGGGGTGGGCATGGTCCACTCGTAGTCCAGTAAATCCTCCAGCGAATGCGCCCGTTGAATCGGGTGGTCACGCCGCACCACCACGCAGTATTCCTTTTCCATCAGTTTTTCGTATAACAGTTCGTTATCATAGGACGAGCCGGAGTAGGTATTGACGGTGAAGTCCAGTTCTCCCTGCCGCAGCTCGTGGATCATCGCCACCAGTTGCCCTTCGGTGATGCGCAGTTTGACCTGCGGATAAAGCCGGTGAAAACGATTGACGATCTCCGGCATCACCGTGTGGGCGATGCTGGCGCCGACCCCGATATTGACCCGTCCGCTGGCCTGCCCAAGCCGCTGCTGGATGTCTTCGCGCGCCACGCGCAACTCTTCCATTATCAGGCTGGCGTGGCGGAAATAGGCTTCGCCGCAGTCGGTCAGCGCCATCCCCTGGCGGTGGCGCAGAAACAGGCGTGCGCCCAGACAGGCTTCCAGCTCCTGAATGGATTTGGTCAGCGCCGGTTGCGACAGATTCAACTGCCGCGACGCGGCCCGAATGCTGCCGTGGCGCGCCACTTCTACGAATGATTGCAACTGATGCAGCTTTACGTTCTGAGTCATCTGGTTCTCTGATCGCCATTCTGGTGATAACTATGATTTATCACGCCAAAGATCCTGACATCTTATTCACACTGGTGGGTTTGTGTACATTTTTTTCAGTTAATGACAGTCCGTTGCACGGGCGTCTTCGAATCAGAACACCACCAGAGAAAACAGGCTTATGCACTCAGACGTTCTTTATTCCGATTTGTCACAACGCGTGGAAAAACTCATTCCGTGGCTGCGGGAAACGCGCCGCGATTTGCATAAATATGCGGAATCCGGTTGGCTGGAGTTTCGTACCGCCACGCGGGTCGCCGAAGCGCTGCACCAACTGGGTTATCCGCTGAAGCTCGGGCGGGAGGTGATCAACGCCGACGCCCGCATGGGGCTGCCGCCGGACGAGGTATTGCAGGCGCAGGAGCAACGGGCGCTGGCGCAGGGGGCGCTGCCGCAGTGGCTGCCCTATTTCTCCGGTGGTTTTACCGGCATCGTGGCGACGCTGGACACCGGACGCCCCGGCCCGGTCATCGGCTATCGCGTCGATATGGACGCGCTCGATCTTAACGAACAACTGGCGGACGATCACCGCCCGTTCCGCGACGGGTTTGCTTCCTGCAACGCCGGCATGATGCATGCCTGCGGTCATGACGGCCACACCACTATCGGGCTGGGACTGGCGCAGGTATTGATGGCGATGCGCGAGCACCTGTGCGGCACCATCAAAATTCTGTTCCAGCCGGCGGAGGAAGGCACCCGCGGCGGCAAATCAATGGCGGAAGCGGGCGTGGTGGATGACGTGGACTACTTCACCGCCATTCATATCGGCACCGGCATTCCAAATGGGCATCTGGTGTGCGGTAACGACACGTTCATGGCGACCACCAAACTGGACGTCAACTACCGCGGCGTGGCGTCTCACGCCGGCGGTCGACCGGAAGAGGGCCGCAACGCCCTGCTGGCGGCGGCGCAGGCCACGCTGGGGCTGCATGCCATTCCACGCCACAGCGGCGGTAGCTCGCGTATCAACGTCGGCGTGCTGCAGGCCGGTACCGGGCGCAACGTAGTGCCGTCGCACGCCGCGATGAAAGTGGAAACCCGCGGCGCCACCAACGAGGTCAACGAGTTTATTTATCAGCAGGCGCTGAAGGTGATCGACGGCGCCGCCGCCATGCACGGCGTTGAGGTGGATATCGCGTTGATGGGCGCGGCGCAGTGCAGCCAGCCCAGCCCGGAATGGGTGGCGTTCATTCGCCGTCAGGCGGAGCAGGTGCGGGAACTGACTCATATCATCGACCGCAAAGACGGCGAGGCCGGTTCTGAAGACGCCACCTACCTGATGGAGCGGGTGAAAGCGCACGGCGGTCTGGCATCTTACGCGGTGTTCGGCACCGAACTCAGCGCCGGGCATCACAACGAGAAATTCGATTTCGATGAAAGCGTGATGGCGGTGGCGGTGAAAACGCTGGCGCTGCTGGCGCTCAATATCCGCGAGTTTGGGGAGGCGCAATGACCCAGACAATCGTCGGATTTGTTAACGACACGCTGGCGGCACGCGCGCAACAGCTGGCCGCCATCGCGGATGATATCTGGGATCACCCGGAAACCCGCTTTACCGAACATTACTCGGCCGAACGGCTGGCCAGTGCGCTGGAAGCGGAGGGCTTTTGCGTGCAGCGCGGCATCGCCGGCATCGATACCGCGTTTGTCGCCAGCTTTGGCAGCGGCCAGCCGGTGGTAGCGCTGCTGGGCGAGTTCGACGCGCTGGCCGGGTTGAGCCAGCAGGCCGGTTGCGCCGCGCCGTCGCCGCTGACAGCGGGCGGCAACGGCCACGGTTGCGGCCACAATCTGCTCGGCACCGCCGGGCTGGGCGGGGTGCTGGCGGTGAAAGCCTGGCTGGAGCAACACCCGCAGGCCGGTACCGTTCGTTTTTATGGCTGCCCGGGAGAAGAGGGCGGTTCCGGCAAAACCTTCATGGCGCGCGAGGGCGTGTTCGATGACGTGGACGCGGCGCTGACCTGGCACCCGGAAACCTTCAGCGGCATGTTCTGTACCCCGACGCTGGCCAACATTCAGGCCGCCTTTCGTTTCAAAGGCGTGGCGGCGCATGCGGCGGCCGCGCCGCATCTGGGGCGCAGCGCGCTGGATGCGGTAACGCTGATGAACACCGGCGCTAATTTCCTGCGTGAGCACATCATTCCCGACGCGCGGCTGCATTACGCCGTGACCGACACCGGCGGCCATTCGCCCAATGTGGTGCAGGCGGACGCCGAAGTGCTGTATCTGGTACGCGCGCCGCAGATCGATCAGGCGCAGGCCATCTATGAGCGGGTGGTGAATATCGCCCGCGGCGCGGCGCTGATGACCGACACCACCCTGACGGTGCGCTTCGACAAGGCCTGTTCCAACTATGTGCCTAACCGGACGCTGGAACAGGCGATGTACGGTTTTGTCGCGGCGTTTGGCGTGCCGGCGTACAGCGGGCAGGAGCAGGAGTACGCCGCCGAGATAGCCCGGACGCTGAGCGCCGAGGATATCGCCAGCAATCTGGCGACCATCGCCCGCACCGGCGGCGCGGCCGGTCAGGCGTTCAGCCGCACGCTGAAAGGCCAGTCGCTGACCTCGCAGGTCGCGCCCTATGCGCCGACCGAATCGTTGCTATCCGGCTCCACCGATGTGGGGGATGTCAGCTGGCTGGTGCCGACCGCCCAGTGCTTCAGCCCCTGCTACGCGCTCGGCACGCCGCTGCATACCTGGCAGGCGGTGGCGCAGGGCCGCACTTCGCTGGCGCACAAGGGCATGCTGCTGGCGGCGAAAGTGATGTCCGCCACCGCGCTGGCGCTGTTGACCGACAGCGCGTTGTTGCAAGCCTGTCGGCAGGAATGGCGGCAGCAACGGCAGGAAACGCCGTACCGCTGCCCGATCCCGGCCGGTATCCAGCCGTCGCCGTTGCAAGGCTAATGCTCCCGGTTTGTTGACCGTAGTCCGGCAATCGTTTGCTGTCGTTGCGTCGTTCCCGCAACCGCCGCAAACGTCGGAGAAACCGAGCAGGGGAAGGTCGCTATTACCCGACGGCAGGGTTTGGGGGTGAGTCAACGATGTGTTCAGAGAGATACACGTGAATCACCGCCCGATACCTGACCGTGTTTTACCTATAAATCACAACAAAACAACCACATAAAAATTCAGTACAGAGGGGAAAACCATGAGTGTGACAGCGGAAAGCAGCCAGCCGCAGCCGGGCGGGCTATTTCAGTGGGTAGAGCGGGTGGGGAACAAAATCCCCAATCCGTTTCTGTTGTTCGTATACCTGATCGCCGCGCTGATGGCGGCCAGCGCGCTGTTTTCCTGGTTTGGCATCACCGCCACCAACCCGGCCAACGGCGAGGTGGTGCGGGTGAAAAACCTGCTCAGCGTAGAAGGGTTGCAATGGATTTTGCCCAACGTCATCAGGAATTTCAGCGCTTTTACCCCGCTGGGCGCCATTCTGGCGCTGGTGTTGGGAGCCGGGCTGGCGGAGCGCGTCGGCCTGCTGCAAACGCTGATGTACAAGATGGCCTCGCGCGTCAGCGCCCGCTACGCCAGCTACATGGTGCTGTTTATCGCTTTTTTCAGCCACATTTCGTCGGATGCCGCGCTGGTGGTGATGCCGCCGCTGGGGGCGCTGATTTTTCTGGCGGTCGGCCGTCACCCGGTGGCCGGTCTGCTGGCGGCGATCGCCGGCGTCGGTTCCGGTTTTACCGCCAACCTGCTGATCGTCACCACCGATGTGCTGTTGTCCGGGTTGAGTACCGAATCGGCCAAGGTCATCAATCCGGCGGTACATGTCAGCGTGATTGATAACTGGTTTTTCATGGCGGCGTCGGTGGTCGTGCTGACCATTACCGGGGCATTGCTGACGGACAAATTTATCGAGCCGCGTCTGCCGCCTTATCAGGGCGAACGCCACGAGCATCTGTCCCGGCTGACGCCGGAGCAAAATCGCGGCCTGCGCGCCAGCGGTATCGCCGCGCTGGCGTTCATCGCTATCGTGGCGTTGTTGGTGGTGCCGGAATGGGGGCCGCTGCGCGATCCGGTCAAGCATACCGTGATGCCGTCGCCGTTTATTCAGGGCATCGTGCCGTTGATCATTGCGTTTTTCTTTGTGGTGTCGATTCCTTACGGCATGGTTACCGGCCAAATCAAATCCCAGAACGACCTGCCGCAGTTGATGGTCGACCCGATGAAGGGCATGGCCGGTTTCATCGTCATGGTGTTTCCGCTGTCGCAGTTCGTGGCGTTTTTCAACTGGAGCAACATGGGCAAGTTCATCGCCATCGGGCTGACCGACTTGCTGGAATCGCTGGGCATGACCGGGATACCGGCGTTTGTCGGGCTGATCTTTCTGTCGGCGTTCCTGTGCATGTTTATCGCCAGCGGTTCGGCCATCTGGTCGATTCTGGCGCCGATTTTCGTGCCGATGTTCATGCTGCTGGGTTTTCATCCGGCCTTTGCCCAGATTGTGTTCCGGGTGGCGGATTCGTCGGTGATCCCGCTGGCGCCGGTGTCGCCGTTCATTCCGCTATTCCTCGGATTTCTGCAGCGCTATAACAAAGAGGCGCGGCTGGGCACCTATTACTCGCTGGTGTTGCCGTATCCGCTGGTGTTTTTTACCGTCTGGCTGGCGCTGTTGCTGGTGTGGTATCTGCTGGGGCTGCCGATCGGACCAGGTGTTTATCCGCATTTATAATCGCCATACGGCATAACGTTGGCTGTAACCAGAGTTGCCTGTAACCAAAGTTGCCTGTCACCATAACTGACGGTAAACCGGCGGTGCTATCCGCCGGTTTTTATTTGTTATCAATGTATTAGAATTTTCTTTTTGGTTTTTGTCATTTTTTAATCTAAATCGTTTGCTATTTAATTTTGAGCGATGTAGAGTGGCGACCATGAACAGAAAAGATACCGACACCAAACCAACACTGAGTGATGACGCCCTCCGGCTGGACGGCCAACTCTGCTTTGCGCTCTACTCGGCGAATCTGGCGATGAACAAGTTGTATCGCCGCTTGCTGACCGAGTTGAACCTCACCTATCCCCAGTATCTGGTGATGCTGGTGCTGTGGGAGCGCGACGGAATAACGGTATCTGAACTGGGTGAACGTCTGTTCCTGGATTCCGCCACCCTGACGCCGCTGCTCAAGCGCCTGCAAACCGCCGGGCTGGTGACGCGCCGCCGCGGTACTGAAGACGAACGTCAGGTGCTGATTGAGCTGACCGATGACGGTCGTGAATTGCAGAATAAGGCGAAGGCGGTGCCGGAAGGCGTGTTCTGCGCGGCGGAATGTAATATCGAACAGTTACGCGCCATCAAGACGGATCTGGAAACGCTGCGCGCCAGTCTCATCAGACATATTTGATGATGGGGGTAGCGGGACGCGCGGTTGTTGATTATGTTTTTTTATATCCAATTAAGTAGTGTACGATTTAATTTTTATCGATTTAAATCGCCAACCCAATCCACTCAAAAGGAGTCACACCATGTCTATTGAAAAAGTTCTCTATGTTGCTCATGCCCAGGCTAACGGCGGTCGTGACGGACGTGCGGTCTCTTCCGACCAGCAGCTGGACGTCAAACTGACTACCCCGCGCGAGCTGGGCGGCGCCGGCGGCGAAGGCACCAATCCGGAGCAGCTGTTTGCTGCCGGTTACTCCGCCTGTTTCCTGGGGGCGCTGAAGTTCGTCGGCGCACGCGACAAAGTGTCGATTCCGGCGGCGACCACCATCAATGGCAGCGTGGGGATCGGCGCGATTCCGAACGGTTTCGGCATCGAAGTCGAATTGAAAATCTCTCTGCCGGGTCTGGAGCGTGCGGTAGCGGAAGACCTGGTACAGAAAGCGCACATCGTTTGCCCGTACTCCAACGCGACGCGCGGCAACATCGATGTAACACTGACCGTTATCTGAGTCAGTGAGAAGTAAGTGTAAATAAATAAAAAATAAACTCTTTTTCACTTAACACCAGGGTAATTCATCATGAGAAAATGTCTTGTCGCGGCCTTGCTGGCCGCTGTAACGGGAAACGCCTCCGCCGCGGATAACAACGCGCCGTATGCCGAACGTCATGTGCAGGCGTTTCTGGATAAACTGAACGCGGGCGGCGGCAAGCCGATCGAACAGCTGTCGCCGGCGGAAGCGCGCGAAGTGCTGGTGGCGGCGCAGGCGGGCGCGAAACTGCCGGCGGCTGACGTCACCCAGAAAACCATTACCGTCGACGGTCAGAAAATCCCGCTGATCATCGTCAAGCCGGCGGGCAGCACCGGGGTTTTGCCGGTGTTCATGTTCTTCCACGGCGGCGGCTGGATTCTGGGGGATTACCAGACGCATGAGCGTTTCGTGCGGGATCTGGTGGTGCAGTCCGGCGCGGCGGCGGTGTTCGTCGATTATTCTCCATCGCCGGAAGTGCATTATCCGGTGGCGATTCGTCAGGCGTATGCCGCGACCCGCTGGGTAGCGGAGCATGGTAAAGACATCGGCGTTGATGGTTCACGACTGGCGCTGGCGGGCAACAGCGTGGGCGGCAACATGGTGGCGGCGGTGGCGCAGCAGGCCAAACAGGCGGGTACGCCGCGTATTCGTTATCAGGTGCTGTTCTGGCCGGTGACCGACGCCAACTTCAACACGGCGTCTTATCAGCAGTTCCAGAATGGCTACTTCCTGAGCCGCAACATGATGAAATGGTTCTGGGACGCCTACACCACCGACAGCAAACAGCGCCGCGATATTCTGGCTTCGCCGCTGCAGGCGACTCGCGAACAACTGACCGGCTTGCCGCCGGCGTTGATTCAAACCGCCGAACTGGACGTGCTGCGCGACGAAGGCGAAGCCTACGGCCGTAAGCTGGATGCCGCCGGGGTGGATGTCACCGTCACACGCTATAACGGCATGATCCATGACTTCGGTCTGCTCAATGCGCTGAGCGACGTGCCGGCTACCCGCGCCGCGCTGTTGCAGGCGTCCACCGAACTGCGTGAACGACTGAAATAACCCTCTCTCCCCGGCGTCAGCCGGGGAATCGGGACACAATCTATAGCACCTTGTTTAAAGCTAGAGCACCTTGTTTAAAAAGCTGGCGGTGCGCGGATGGGCTGGATGGTTCAGCACCTGATGCGCGTCGCCGCTTTCCACGATTTTGCCGTCCACCATAAACACCACCCGATCCGCTACTTCGCGCGCGAAGCCGATCTCATGGGTAACGATCACCATCGTGACGCCCGATCGCGCCAGATCCTTGATCACGTCCAGCACTTCGCCCACCAGTTCCGGGTCCAGCGCCGAGGTCGGTTCGTCAAACAGCATCACTTTGGGGTTGAGCGCCAGCGCGCGGGCGATGGCGATGCGTTGTTGCTGCCCGCCGGACAGGTGGCGCGGGTAAGCGTTCGCCTTGTGGCGTAATCCGACCCGGTCCAGCAGCGCCAGCGCCACGCTCTGCGCCTGCGCGCGGCGATACAACCGGTGCACCCGCGGCGCTTCGATAATGTTCTCCAGCACCGTCAGGTGCGGGAACAGGTTGAAGTTCTGGAATACGTAGCCGACGCCGAGGCGCTGGCGCAGGATCTCCCGTTCTTTCAGTTCGTACAGCGTATCGCCTTCGCGGCGGTAGCCGATGTAGTCGCCGTCGATGCGGATGGTGCCTTCGTCCACCCGCTCCAGATGGTTGATGGCGCGCAGCAAAGTGGATTTGCCGGAACCGGACGGCCCGATAATCACCGTGACCGAACCGGGCGGCAGCGTCAGGCTGATGTTATCCAGCGCCCGGTGCGCGCCGAACCACTTGCCGACCCCCTGAATATCGATCCGGCCTTGTTCGGTCACGGCGCGTGGCGCGGTACGTGGGATGGAATAGAGATCAATGGCTTCAGACATGGTGCTTCTCCCTGAAAATCAGTGTCGGCGGCGTGCGCTCAGGCGCCGGAATAGTCGCTGCAGCGGATGAGGCGTTATTTCCCGCACCGCGCCGCGGGCGACGTAGCGCTCCACGAAATATTGCAGCACCGACAGTACGCTGGTGATCACCAGATACCAGACGGTGGCGACCATCAGCAGCGGAATCACCTGCTGGGTGCGGTTGTAAATCACCTGCACGGTGTAAAACAGCTCCGGCAGCGCCAGCACGTACACCACCGAGGTGCCTTTGGCCAGGCTGATGATTTCGTTGAAACCGGTCGGCAGAATCGAACGCAGCGCTTGCGGCAGAATAATCCGCCAGGTGCGGCGGTAGCCCGGCAGGCCGAGCGCGGCGGCGGCTTCAAATTGTCCGGCGTCGACGCCGAGGATGCCGCCGCGAATAATTTCGGCGGTATAGGCCGATTGCACCAGCGTCAGCCCCAGCACCGCCACGGAGAACGGGCCGAGCACATCAATGGTCGGATAGCGGAAAAACTCGATGGACGTGAAAGGGATGCCCAGCGCCAGCGCGTCGTACAGGTACGAAAAGTTGTAGAGGATAATCAGCACCAGAATCAGCGGCAGCGATCGGAACAGCCAGATGTACAGCCAGGCCAGCGTGCTGAGTAACGTGGACGATGACAGCCGCGCCAGCGCCAGCCCGGTGCCGGCGATAATGCTGAACAGGGTGCCGAGCAGCGTCAGCAGCAGCGTGCGCCCCAGCCCTTCCAGAATCACCGGGTTAAAGAAATAGCTGGCGAACACCGGCCATTCCCAGCGGTTGTTGAGCGCCACCGACTCGGCGATGCCGGCGAAAATAAACAGCGAAAACAGCGCGCCTGCGATACGCAGCGGATAACGCGCCGGCACCACGCGCAACGGAGCAGCAGGGATATCGGCCGGGTTCTGGGACAGTGAAGGAGGGATGGATTGCGTCATGAGCTTATACCTTTACCCGTTCCTGTTGCGCCGCCCGGTTAGGCACCGGGCCATACAAGGGTTTGCGAAACGGCAAGCGGCCATCGTGCGGCGGCAGACTGTAGTATTCCGGGTCGACCTGGGTATCGAACTGCGGCTGATAGCCTTCGCTCAGGTACAGGCCGACCGCTTCCGGCTGACGGAAACCGGTGGTCAGGAATAAATCCCGGTAGCCCAGCCGACGGGCGTGCTGTTCCAACTCATGCAGCACCCGTTTGGCCAGCCCCTGACGGCGCAGGGTTCTGTCGGTCCAGATCCGTTTGAGTTCAGCGGTGGTGGCGTCGTAGCGCTTGAACGCGCCGGTGGCGATCGGCCGCTCATCACGCAGCAGCACAATGAAGATGCCGTCTGGTTGCAGATAGAGTCCTTCCGGTTCCGGATCCCGATGGGCGAAGTAATCGCCGTAGCGCTGGCGGTATTCGGCGAACAGGCCGTCCAGTACCGGTGCAATGCGGGCGTCTTCCGGGTAGGTGATAATAAAGCGTTCGTCAGACATGGTGTCCTCCCTGTTCAGCCGGATACGGGTTACAGCGGCGTGTCGCCCAGGCCCGGCGGGTTGATCTCCGAACGGCTGATGCGTTCCACGCTTTCTCCCCAGCGGTTCAGCACCCGGTCGTATTCGCCGCCCTGAATCACGCCGTTGAGCGCGGTATTGAGGGCAGTCACCAGCCCGTTGCCTTTACGGGTGGTCACCGCGATGTGCGCCACCTGCGGCCAGCCGCCGTTGACCGTGCCTACCAGCCGGGTTTGGCCGTTCAGCGCCGCTTTGTACGCGCCGGTGACGTTCGGACCGAAGGTGGCGTCGGCGCGGCCGGACTGAATGCTCAGGTTGGCGGCGGCGGCATCGGTGACGTAGACCGGTTGAAACGGCGGCAGGCCGGCGGCGTGGTTTTGCTTATCCCAGTCGAGCAGGATAGCCTCCTGATTGGTGCCGGAGCCGACGATGATCCGCAGCCCGGCGATGTCTTTAGCGCTTTGGATCGATTGGATCTTGCTGCTGGATTTCACGTAGAAGCCCAGTGTATCGGCGCGGTAGGTGGCAAAGTCAAAACGCGCTTTGCGCGCTTTGGTCACCGTGACGTTGGTGATGGCGACATCGTACTTGCCGGAAGCGACGCCCAGCGGCCAATCTTCCCACGACGTCGACACCAGCTTCAGCTCCAGCCCGAGGCTGTCGGCTACCAGCCGGGCGATGTCCGGTTCGCTGCCGATGACGCTTTTGTTGTCGTCCGCCAGAAAGGCCAACGGCGGCGAGGAACCCAATGCCGCGACCGCGACGGTGAGTTTGCCCGGTTCGACAAAGGTAAATCCGGCCGGAATCTGGGCGATGGCCTGCGGGTTTTTGGGCGCATGGATCGGTTGCTGATTAGCCTGGAGGTCGATGCCGGCGGCGTGTGCGCTGCCGAGCAACAGCCAGCCGCCGAACAGCGTGGCGGCCAGACGGTAAAACGGACGAACGGCGAGAGTCTGCATAGCGTATTCCTTGAACATAAAAAATCGACGGTCGGCGCGAGCCGGGTTATTCGTCCAGACCGCGTGGGTTGACGTCGGAGCGCGTGACTTTTTCGTCATTCTCGCCCCAGCGATCCAGCACCTGCGCGTATTGCCCACCGGCGATGACGCCGTTGAGCGCGGTGCTGATTGGCTGCGCCAGCCCGTTGCCTTTGCGGGTGGTGACCGCCACCGGCGCCACGGTGGGGCCGATGCCCACCATCCGCGTCTGGCCGGTCAACGCCGCTTTGTAGGCCCCGATGGAATGCGGGCCGAAAAAGGCGTCCACCCGGCCGGACTGAATACTCAGGTTGGCGGCGGCATCGTCGGTCACGTAAATCGGCTGTACCGGCGGCAAGCCCTGAGCGCGATTCTGGCGATCCCAGCCCAGCAGGATGTTTTCCTGATTGGTGCCGGAACCGACGATCACTTTCAGCCCCGCCACGTCCGCCGGCTCGCGAATCGCCTGAATCCGGCTGGTGGATTTGACGTAAAAACCCAGCGTATCCACGCGGTAGGTGGCGAAATCGAATCGCTCCTTGCGCGCTTTGGTCACCGCGATATTGATGATGGCGGCGTCGTAGCGGCCTGAGGCGATACCCAGCGGCCAGTCTTCCCAGGCAGTCGGCACCAGCTTGAGCTTCAGCCCCAGCGCGTCGGCAAGCAGCCGGGCGATGTCCGGATCGCTGCCGATGCGCGTCTTGTTGTCCTCCGCCAGCAGCGCCAGCGGCGGGGAACTGTGGTTGGAGATCGCCACCGTCAGCGTGCCGGGTTCGGCAAAGGTAAACCCGGCCGGGATCTCGGCGATGGCCTGCGGGTTGCCAGGCGCGCGCACCGGCAACTGGTTGGCCTTCAGGTCGATGCGGCCGACGGTGGTGGGTTCGGCGTGCCCGCCGGCGCTGAACAGCAGTGCGGCAAGCAGCAGCGGCGTGGCGTGGCGCGCGTTCACTGTGCCGTTTCCTCTGCCGGTTGGCGGGTGGCGGCGTAGCGATTGGTCGGGTAATCCAACGCCAGGCTTTCCCGCAGCGTGTAGCCGGGGTATTCCCGGCGGAACAGGCCGCGCTGTTGCAGCAACGGCACCACCTGATCGACAAAGCGGGTGAAGTTGTCCGGCGTGGCGCTCTGGATAATGAAGCCATCGGCGGCGCGCTGTTCAAACCACAGTTGCAACCCGTCCGCCACCTGTTGCGGCGTGCCGCTGAATAGCGGACGCGGGGTGGTGGCTTCCAGCGCCGCCTGACGCAGCGTCAGTCCGCGCTCGCGGGCGTTGCGCTTGATTTCATCGGTGGTGCTGCGAAAACTGTTCTGGCCCAGCGCGCCGATATTCGGGAAGGGTTCATCCAGCGGGTGCTGCGAGAAGTCGTAGTGTTCGAAGTAGCGGCCGAGGTAATTCAGCGCATCTTCTATGGTCACCAGCGCGGCGGTGTCCTGATACTGTCGTTCCACGTCTTCCGCGCTGTCGCCTACCAGTACGCTGACGCCCTGAAAGATGTGCAACTGGTCTTCGCGTCGCCCTTGTTCCACCAGCTGTTGCTTAACGTCGCGGTAAAACGCCTGCGCTTCCGCCAGCGTGTGCTGGTGGGTGAAGATGGCATCGGCGTGGCTGGCGGCCAGTTTCTTGCCGTCATCCGACGCGCCGGCCTGGAAGATAATCGGGCGGCCCTGCGGCGTGCGGCCGATATTCAGCGGTCCGGCGACCGAGAAAAATTCCCCCTGATGATTCAGGGTGTGCAGTTTCTGCGGGTCGAAGAAGCGGCCGCTGGCCTTGTCGCGGATAAACGCGTCGTCTTCCCAGGAGTCCCACAGTCCTTTCACCACCTGCAAAAATTCATCGGCGATGCGATAGCGCAGGGCGTGTTCCGGGTGCTGGGCGCGCGAGAAGTTTTTCGCCGATCCTTCCAGCGGCGAGGTCACCACGTTCCAGCCGGCGCGACCGTGGCTCAAATGGTCGAGGCTGGCGAACTGCCGCGCGGTGGTGAACGGCTCGCTATAGGAGGTGGACAGGGTGCCGACCAGGCCGATGTGATGGGTTGACGCCGCCAGCGCCGACAGCAGCGTCAGCGGTTCGAAGCGGTTGAGAAAGTGGGGAATGGACTTCTCGTTGATGTACAGGCCGTCAGCCACGAAGGCGAAGTCGAATTTCCCCTGTTCGGCTTTTTTCACGGTATCCAGCACAAAACCGAAGTTGATGCTGGCGTCCGGCACCACATTGTTGTGCCGCCAGGCCGACATGTTTCCGGCCGCGCCCTGCAATATCACGCCCAGCCTCAGCTGACGCTGGTCAGGACTCGTCTTTTGTCGGGGAATCGTTTTTTCACTCATCAGCATGCTCCCTACAGCGAAATTTGGCGAAAAGAAACCCGTCTCCGGCACGGATAAAGCGCTGGAGAAACCTCATGTTCAGGTGGTTAATGGAGAGTTAAGAAAACTGAAAAATACTATTGATGAGAGGCTACAGGATGTAAAACAACAAAATTGAATATGGCAAAGCAAAAAAACGTCTCAGGGGGTTTTGTGATTTGTTTATTCAGGAATTGAAATTGACGCTTATGCGCCTATTTTTCGAACGCGAGCAGAATAAAAATTAAGTTAGGAAAGTATGCAGTTCACTACGCTGATTATTGTGATTCTCATTTTATTTATAGTGCGGATTTGTACTAACCAAACCCTGTTTTGTTATTTATGGATTTTTCCAGGCTATGAAAATATGCGGGAAATTTAGGCTGGATCACAGAAGGGAAATATATGAGTTATCGTCTTGGCTTATTGGATCAAAGCCCGATTGCGGAGGGGATGACCGCCGCCGATGCGCTGGCCCGGACCGTCGAGCTGGCCGGCCTCGCCGAAGCGTCGGGGTATTCCCGTTTCTGGGTGTCTGAGCACCACAACTCCGATGCACTGGCGGGATCGTCGCCGGAAGTGTTGATTGCCTGGCTGCTGGCCCATACCCGCCATATCCGGATTGGTTCCGGCGGGGTGATGTTGCAGCACTACAGCCCCTATAAGGTGGCGGAGAATTTCCATGTTCTGTCGTCGCTGGCGCCGGATCGGGTCGATCTGGGCGTCGGCAAAGCGCCGGGCGGTTTTCCCCTGTCGACCCGTGCGCTGCAACAGGAGGTTGACCCGGCGCGTCAGGTGTCGTTCGCCGATAAACTGCGGCAATTGCATGAACTGCTGGAACCGGGAGCGACACAGGATGCCGACTTGCGCGCTACGCCGTCGCCACCGGCGCCGCCCACGCGTTTTCTGCTGGGCGCCAGTGCGGAAAGCGCGCGTCTGGCGGCGTCGCTGGGCTGGAATTTTGTGTTCGCCGGGTTTATCCAGCCCAGTGAAGCCCTGTTGACGGAAGCATTGTCGACCTGGCGCGAGTACCAGCCCGAGCAGGCGCAGGCGCTGTTGTCGCTATCGGTGATCGTGGCGGATAGCCATGACGAGGCGAAAGCGCTGGCGGGCGAGCGGTATAACTACAAGGTGTATATCGGGGACCGGGCGCCGCTGAACGTGCTGTCGCAGGAACAGGCGGATACGCTGGTGCAGCAGTCCGGCAGCGCGCAGTTTCGTATCGAGAAGCAGGCGCAGAACATCCTGTATGGCACGGCGGCGGAGGTCCACCGCCAGTTGCAGCACTATCACCAGCGCTTTGGCGTCAGCGAGTTCATTATTCATACCCCGGTTAACGACCCGGCAGCGCGGCTGACATCAATCAGAGGGTTGGCCGCCGGGCTCAGGGCGCAGGATTGACGGTAGCCGTCGACATTTCCCGTCTGGGGCTGTCCTGCCGGATGGCAAGCAGCATTTCCAGCAGGCTTGGGTAATCAGCCAGACCGGAAAAGTCAAAGGGGTGGGCCCCGTCGCGATTGGGCAGCAGGTGACATTGCAATTCCCGTTCGTAGTAACGCGGGTATTGCGCTTTTTCAATCGCCGACAGCGCCCGGTAGTTTTTCAGAACCTCGGTAAAAAAGCGTATTTGCCACTGAGGATGGCGGTAGTTCAAGCGGGCCTGCGTGACGACGTGCTGTCGCCAGGCTTGATCCTGGGCGTAGGCTTCACTCCAGGCGGCCCGGCGTTCATTCAGGGTAAACACGCCGCTTTCATCGTAGACAATCAGCGATAGTTGCTGGTAAGTCAGGCCGTTGAACGGGTTTGCGCCGTAGTCGTTGACAAAGGCGGAGGCCTGCCGGGCGCGCGCCAGCCGTTCAGGGGCATCGTCAGCGGGTTGCCCGGAGCGGTCATCCTGATAACTATCGTCGTTGTCTATACCGGTGAGCTGGTCGAGCAGCGCACGGGCTTTTTGATGCAATTCCTGACGGCTCAACGCTTCCGCCCGGGCGCTGGCGCGCCTGGCGGCATCATGTAATTGCCGTTCGAGCAGGGAAGAAAAAAATATATTGATATCTGGCATACGCGTTCTCTCCAGAAATGAGCCAGCAACCTGCTTCTCAAAAGCCTGCATAAAAGAAGAATGAAATAGTGGTTGTGGTGTTGTCGAGTAATAACGCTATGTGAAATTAACGGCTTTATTTTTAATTCATGACATCAACAGTGATTGATGCGCCATTAGATGTCGATTTAATTTGCCAGAATGCCAGCGTGTGCTCAATCAGATTTTATATCTACCGCATCTTATTCATTTCACTCGCCAGATATTACCGATAAACCCACGTGATGGCGAGCGTTCTAAAATGACAGTTATTCCACAGCGATATTATGACGCTGCGCAATAGATGGTAATGATTGGAGAAAAACTAAAATACGGAGAGTTGTTGCGCTGAATAACCATCTTGCCTGACAGATGGAAACCGGGAAGGCGTTGGCGTGGCCTCGGCCGCGTCGGTGTCATCCTGAGAACGGCGCCGAGGGCGGGAAAAGGGCGCGGGCGGCATTGCCGCGCTGTATCGCCAGCCGGGGGATGCGCAGTAACGGATTGTCGATATTATAAACAAACGAAACTAAAGGCACGAAAAAGCACTTGCCATAGTGGGCGAACCGGTCCATAATCAGCGCCATTCCAAACGCCTTAAAGTGTTAAAGCCTTTTTAATCAGTTGGTTACAAAGAATTAGATGCTTCAAGGCGCTTTGAATAACCATCCTACGCGGGAATAGCTCAGTTGGTAGAGCACGACCTTGCCAAGGTCGGGGTCGCGAGTTCGAGTCTCGTTTCCCGCTCCAAGTTTTCTTTCTGTTTTCTCTCATTTTCTTGTCGTTTCCCAAACAGCTTCAATCATAAGCCACTGCTATTTGGCGCTATCTCGATTTCATATATTATCGTCGCATGAGTTTCCCCTAGACGACGAACATGACATCCATTCTGCTGTTGGACTCCCGTGCGGATGAGCTACGGGACGTGCTGCGCGAAGCGGCGCCGGACTTACCGTTGCTGATTGGCTCAGGTGAGGTTGCTCAGGCTGCGACCTGTGATATCTGGGTGGGCGAGCCGGATAAGGCTGCCCTGTTGCTGGCTCAGGGGGCGAAGCCTCGCTGGTTACAATCGACCTGGGCCGGCTATAAACCTTTACTGGCAGCGGGGTTACCGCGTGATTATCGGCTGAGCCGGGCTGTCGGGGTGTTTGGGCAGCCTATTGCTGAATACGTGCTGGCTTACTTGTTGCAGCATGAGCTGCATTTATCGCAACGGTTGCAGAGTCAGCAAAGCGGCGAATGGAAAAAGATATTGCCGCGGTCGCTGTTCGGGCGTCGGGTACTGATTGTCGGCGCGGGGGATATTGGCCGGGAGGTGGCGGCTTTTTTGCAGCCTTTTGGCGTGGAACTGTTCGGGGTTGCTTATTCACCGCGAGAGATGCCGATGTTTGCACGGGTAGAAGGGTTGTCATCGCTTGAGCAAGCGGTAGCGTCTGCGGATTACGTTATCAACATTTTGCCGGATACGCCGGCGACAACGGATATCTATCACGCCGGCGTGTTTGCAGCGATGAAGCCTTCGGCGTTGTTTATCAACGTTGGCCGTGGCACCGCGGTGGTGGATACGGATTTGTGCGCGGCCTTGCACGAGGGGCAGATTGCCGGGGCGGTGCTGGATGTGTTTCGGCAGGAGCCTCTGCCGGGCGATCATCCGTTCTGGCGGACGCCGAACCTCACCATCACGGCGCATGTCGCCGGGCCGCTGGTACCCGCTCGGCTGGGGAAACTGTTTCTGGACAACCTGCCGCGCTTCCGACAAGGACAGACGTTAGCGGGAGAGGTGGATTTCGATAGAAGTTACTGATGGTAAGGCAGGAAATCAGGCATCCTTGCCGCCGGAAAAGGGGATGACTATACGTGCTCTCTATGCAGAAGTTTTTTGTAAAGATTGACGTAGTCATTCACCATTTTTTCAGCCGTGAATAACTCATGGAATCGTTTTTGGGCGTTTTGGCCCATTTCCTGCGCTTTTTCCGGGTTAATCCACAGATATTCCATCGCTTCACGCAGTTTTGCCGGATCCGATGGCGGCACGACAATTCCGGTTTGGCCATCAATGTTAATAAAAGATGTGCCTGTGCCAATTTCACAAGAAATCAGCGGTTTACCATACATTGCCCCTTCCAGCAGGGTGATTCCAAATGCCTCTGTTCGTAATTGAGACGGAAAAACAATGCCGGAGCACAGCTCAAGTAATGTGTTCTTATCGTTGTCAGGCAGTGCGCCAAGAAAATAGACATTTTCAATGTTTTTTCTTGAGACTTGTTCTTTTAGCTGTTTTTCCTGAGGCCCGGACCCAATAATAACAATGTTTATTTCCGGATTATTTTCTATGGCAGCTAAAAGCGTGCCCAGTCCTTTGTAATACCTTAGATTTCCGATAAAAAGCAGAAAGCGTTCAGGTAGGATTTTCTGCCATTTCAGCTTATTGTCATTATCAATAACCTGATGAGCACGGGAATCAAGCCCAATGGGAATCACCGAGGTTTTATGGCTGAATTTTTGCAGCGTCTCACTTGTTGCCAGATAGTTTGGCGACGTTGCCACAATTGATGTCACCGACTCCAAAAAATTGTACATCAGCGGCTTATACAATTTCAGCAGATACTTTTGTTTCAGGATATCAGAGTGATAGCTGACGACTGTCGGCTTTTTAATTTTGCAGATAAAATGCAGCATATCAGCAAAAGGATAAGGGAAATGGTAGTGAATGATATCTGCGGATTCTGCCAGCTTTTTGAATTTTCTTATAGAGGATAGGGAAAACGGGGTCGAAGATATTTCGAAAAGTTTATGGTCACAGGTAACGTTATGGTGGTGAAACTTTTCTATACCGCTGTCTTTACCAGGAGCAATATATTCAACCGTTGAGTTAACGTCATGATGAGCCGCACCCTCACAAAGCTGAAATATAACCTGCTCAATTCCACCATAAGTATAGGGATAGTAAGTTTTATAAAAATGCAGAACGTTAATCATGTTTTTCCCAGAAGATAACGAGCCGCCTCATAAAGAGACGGCTCTTTCGCTTTATTCTGTTGACAGCTTGATATAAAGCTCAGCCTGAGACTGAAGAGTATATTTCTTCTCTCCAGATGATGGTTTTTTGGGCTTGGCAGGAATAAAACGTGTTGTTTTGGTTGCCAGTTCCAAATAGTTACCGATATCGAATCGAGAATAGTTGCTGTAGTCTGGAATCAGACGGAATAATTCATCAAATGCAAATGACGAAGAACACAGCACTTGTTTGGATACGTCCATACAAATGGAGGCGATACCGGAACCATCCTGGCCGTTTTCCACATATGGCAACCAAACGTAGTCAACCGATCCTGCAAGGTTGATAAAATCTTCGTTATCGTATTCACCCATGAAGAAGACGCGGTCCGCGACTTTATCGCAATGAATCTGATGCTGAAGTGATGAAATGTAATGGTTAACCAGTTCGTTATTCTTGATCGTCTGAGGGTGCTGTCTGCCAAAGATCATTAATTTATAACCTTTCGGCATGCAGGATAACGTCTTGATCGCCATTGAGTGGCCTTTGTATTCATTCACAAAGCCAAACATACCGATGATTTTATCATTCTCACGGAATTTATATTTTACTCTAATCGCCTTCAGGAGATCCGGCGATGTTTCATGTGATTCATCAACGATTTTCAACGGATGTACATGAACGTTATCGTAATTAAAGAATAATTCAATTTGCTCCTTCGCTCTTAAGGTATGAGCGATAATATTGATTCTTCTTTTGATAAGGTTCTTGATAATGGTCGCGTTCAGGCGGGTCGATACATTACGTCTGAGTTCGGCGAAATACATTCTGATGGCTGTTTTGACGCGCAGTTTGAGAGCCTGTTTAATGGCTTCACGCTGTGACGCGCTATCGCTAACCAGTCTTGGGCTATGCAGCGTCACACTGGTGTGCGGGTTGGCGGAAACCAGTTTTAATGTGCGCTTGATGATATCGGACGGGATAGTGCCATAGAGCCCGGCTTCAAACTGAATATTCACACCGTCAAACTGTTTGAGTTTTTCACACAGATCGTCGATATGTTTGTCGGCTTTCTTTCTGATATCAGGGTTAACAGACTGAGTTAACAACAAGTTTAAGCTGAGACACTCAACATGAACGCCAGCATCTGTCATGGAGTCCATTAAAATCTTTGTAAAATAAGCATTGCCACAGCTTTCGGAGAAGCTGGAAATTATAGCTATTTTTTTCATTTTCTTATCCTGGAAACATTGTTCTCATACCAAGAAATTGTATCTGAGATTTGCAGGTTTAAATCAAACTCTGGCTGAAAGCCTGAATCATTCAAGCGTTTTATTGATACACTTCTTTTCGGAATTCCGATCGGAGCATTCGCGTCCCACACTGCCGTTATCTTGTTATCATAATAACGGGCAATCGCGTTAACGATATCTCCCATTGACGTTTCTACGCCGCTGGCAATATTGACCACACCGCTCAGGTTATTCATGACGTGTAGTGCTGCCAGACCAGCCTGCTTATTGTATAAGAAATCTCGTGTCGTTTCAGGTCTACCCCATACTGTCAGTTGATTATCACCGCGTTGCAAACTGTTGTATGTTTTATCGATCAATGAAGGAATGACATGTCCATTGATTGGATCAAACTTATCGTTTGCGCCAAACAGGTTGGTGAACAGGGCATAACAATAATCAACATTATGATACTGGTTCAATATTTTGAGATAGGCCAGGGCATGCCGTTTGGACATGGCATACCCATACTCGCCTCCATGAGGCTCGCCCAACATCAAGTCGTCTTCATCCAATGGTAGCTGAACATACGGGAAAGGATAAGAGGCGACGGTACCAGCAAAGAAGATTTTTTTTACGTTAAACTTATGGCAAGCCAGAATAACGTTCTGGTTGATAATGGTATTGTTGGATATCGATTTTAGCTGGTTATCCAGATTTCCTTTCAAACCGAATACAAGCGATGCCAGATGGAAAACATAATCAGGTTGGTGCTGATTAAAATAATCATCAACGCTTTCCTGACTCAGGCAGTTCATCTCATTTCTATTCGGTGTGAGTACATTATCATAACCATTTTTCGCCAGCGCATCGATTAAGCCATATCCTAAGACACCGCCTGCGCCAGTGATTAAAATCTTGCTCTTCCTTTCCATTTATTCACCATTATAGATAATTATCTATCTCAGAGAGTGCCAGTTCTGTAATAGTTCCGTTCTGTAGTAAGAAGAACTTATTACAGTATTTTTTGATAATATCTTTGGAATGAGAGGCCAGTACCAGGACAGATGTATTGTTGATCATCTCTTCCAGTTTTTTCCCCATTTTTTCTCTGAAATAGGTATCGCCAACGGTCAGCCATTCATCCATCAGCAGAACACTGGGTTTCAGGATAGAGATGATGGAGAAGGCAAGGCGTAACAGCATACCGCTGGAATAGGTTCTGACGGGGAGATTGATATAATCACCGAGTTCACTGAATTCGATAATGTAATCGATATGCTTGGAGATTTCTTTTCTTCTCAAACCAAGCAGGATTCCTCGTATAAAAATATTCTGGTATCCCGTTGCCTCACTGTCCATTCCCATTGCCATATCGATGAGGGAGACAACTTCCCCCTCAATATTGATAGCGCCGGAAGAAGGGTGATAGACACCGGCCAGAACACGTAACAGCGTAGTTTTCCCTGCGCCGTTATGCCCTATCAGCGCGACCCGTTCGCCTTCATGTATATCAAAGGAGACATTATTCAGGGCCTTAACCGTGACATAACTTGTGCTATCGTTGAATCCACCCCCGACGGTACGCTTGAAAAGCATCTTTTTCAGGCTTCGCTGGGATGATGAATATATCGGAAACTCAACGCTGACGTTTACCGCCTCAATTATTTTCTTCATATATTAAAGCCAGTACGCAATCTTGGTTTTAGTCTTATTGAGAGTTATCATTGACAGTATAAACAGAACAACAGTTATCGCGGTCGCGATAATTATTGAGTTCTGGTCTGGCAAATGACCAAGCATGGGCTCACGGATAATGTTAAAGAAATGAACTAATGGATTGAATTGTACCCAATAAAGCCATTGTTCATTCAGCTGATCTGTTTTCCACATGATTGGAGTAAAGTAGAAACTGACGAGCAGAATATTTTGAATAATCATCTGCATATCTCTGAATCGGGTACATATGATACCTAAGATCAGAGAGCTTGAGACTAATGCCACTGATAGCAATACAAACCCTATAATGGATAGTAGGGCGGTAACAGTCCATCCTGGGCCGACAAAGGTAATAACAAAGATAATAATAATGAAGTTATGAAGGAAAACAATAATGTTTCTACTTAATATTCTTAACATTATTGATGTGAAAGATATTTTCGACTGACGGATTATATAATCAAACTGAATAAAACCATTGCTGGCTTCTGTCAGTTGGGTAGATATATATGTCCAGAATACCTGACCAATACAGAAAAAAGGAAGGTAATCTTGTACATCCAACTTAAAGAGAGTTGACCACAATAAGCTCAACATCCCTACCAGAATAGCAGTACTGATCGTTACCCAAAAAGGGCCTAGTGTTGAACGTTTATATCTCTGCTTTATATCATACCAGGATAAAACGACCCACGACTCTGGGTTTTTTAACGCTGATTTTAAGTCATTTAACATGTAGGAAATGCCCAAATTAATAAAAGAGCTGATTAACACAGCTCTTTTAATTTGTTGTATCGAGTTATTCTACGCTTACGCTTACATCGTAACCGTTGGATTTCAGCAAAGCGAATTGCTTGGCTTTTTCCAGGTCATAAGCGACCATTTCATCGATCATTTCTTCCAGTGTTGTTTCCGGTACCCAGCCCAGTTTGTTTTTGGCTTTGCTCGGGTCACCCAGCAGCGTATCTACTTCAGCAGGGCGGAAGTAACGCGGGTCGACAGCCACGATCACATCGCCTACTTTCAGTGCCGGCGCATTATTACCGGTGATTTTGGATACTACTGCTTTTTCGTTGACGCCAGTACCGGTGAATTCCAGTTCGATACCCAGTTTGGCCGCAGACATTCTGATGAAATCACGTACGCTATACTGAACGCCGGTCGCGATGACGAAGTCTTCCGGTTTTTCCTGCTGCAGCATCATCCACTGCATTCTGACGTAGTCACGAGCATGACCCCAGTCGCGCAGAGAATCGAGGTTGCCCATGTAAATGCATTTTTCCAGGCCCTGCGCAATGTTGGACAGGCCGCGTGTGATTTTACGAGTCACAAACGTTTCGCCGCGACGCGGAGATTCATGGTTGAAGAGGATACCGTTACAGGCGTACATGCCATAGGATTCTCTGTAGTTTACTGTAATCCAGTAAGCGTACATTTTAGCTACGGCGTACGGGCTTCTCGGGTAGAACGGCGTGGTTTCTTTCTGCGGGATTTCCTGCACCAGACCATACAGTTCGGAGGTGGATGCCTGATAGAAACGGGTTTTTTCGGCCAGGCCCAGGAAACGGATGGATTCCAGCAGGCGAAGCGTGCCGATAGCATCAACATCCGCCGTGTATTCCGGGGATTCGAAGCTGACTGCAACGTGTGACTGGGCGCCCAGGTTGTAAATTTCGTCAGGCTGAACTTCAGCAATAATACGAGTCAGGTTGGAGGTATCAGTCAGATCGCCATAATGAAGGTTGAATTTTACATTCTCTTCATGGGGATCCTGATACAAATGGTCAACACGCTGTGTATTAAAGAGTGATGAACGGCGCTTAATACCGTGAACTTCGTAACCTTTTTCCAAAAGGAACTCAGCAAGATAAGAACCATCCTGCCCTGTTACACCGGAAATCAAAGCAACTTTCTTCATCTATAATTCTCCAATATTATTTTACTGTCTTGATATTAAGATTTAATAATTTTATCTAGCTTCTCAACTTCGGCACGCAGTAACTCGCTGCTGTTGTTGGTCTCTACATTCAGTCTCAGAAGCGGTTCGGTGTTGGAAACTCGGACATTGAACCTAAAATCCTCGTATTCAATACTCACTCCATCAACATATTCTGCGCGCTTGGCATTACCTACATAGGCTTCTTCAATCCGGGACAGAACTTCTTTTGAATTCTCAACGCGATAATTTATTTCTCCGCTGCACGGGAATAAATTTACTCTTTCATTCAGGGTGTCTGAAAGCGTGGTTTTTTTAATACACAGTAACTCTGCAACCAACAACCAGGGGATCATACCGCTATCGCAGTAGGCGAAATCTCTGAAGTAGTGGTGTGCGCTCATTTCACCGCCATAAATAGCGTTTTCGCTACGCATCCGTTCTTTGATGAACGCATGGCCGGTTTTTGACATGACGGGAACGCCGCCGGCTTTCTTAACGATATCAATCGTATTCCAGGTCAGGCGTGGGTCATGGATGATTTTTGCGCCAGATTCTTTCTGCAGAAAGGCTTCGGCGAGCAAGCCGACAATGTAGTAACCCTCGATAAACTCGGCATGATTATCATAAAGGAAGCAGCGATCAAAATCTCCGTCGAACGCAACGCCCATATCCGCATTATGCTTGAGCATGGCATCAGAGGTATCTTTGCGGCATTCAGGCAGTAGAGGGTTAGGGATACCATTAGGGAAATTACCATCCGCCTGATGGTGTACCTTGATAAATTCAACCGGGGCGTTGGCTTGTTTGAATCGTTTCTCGATCTCATCGATAACGTGACCAGCGGCGCCGTTGCCGGAGTTGATGACCAGCTTGAGCGGTTGCGTGAAATTGTTGAGATCGATGTAGCTCATTAGATGGTCGACATACGCATTCAGTATGTTGATCTTCTTATAAGAACCGCGCTTTTGCGGATCAACCGCAGGGAAATTGTTTTCTTCCGCAAGCCGCTGAATATCTCGTAACCCAGTGTCGCCGCTGATCGGCTTTGCATTATCCCGGACTAACTTCATGCCGTTGTAATTCATCGGGTTATGACTGGCTGTGACCTCAATGCCGCCATCGAGGTTCAGGTGGAAAGTGGTGAAATACACTTCTTCCGTGCCGCTTAATCCGATATCCAGCACATCGGTGCCAGAGTCCATCAACCCGTTTGCCAGCGCCATTTTCAGGGATTCGCTGGTTAGACGAACATCGCCGCCTACGACTACCGTTTTGGGTGAAAGGAATTGCCCGTAGGCTCGGCCGATGCGATAAGCGATATCCTCATTCAACTCTTTGCCTAATTCGCCGCGAATATCGTAGGCTTTGAAACACGTTAATGCTGACATATATCCCTTCTGAAATTTTGATTATCAGTTTATTTCAATAAAATCATCATCACCCAAATAGGAACCAGATTGGATTTCCAGCATTTCCAGCGGGATCTTCCCAGGATTCTCAAGCTTATGCATAGCGCCAATTGGGATAAAAGTGGATTGATTTTCAGTTAATAACTGGGTTTTGTCCTGAATGGTCACCTTGGCCGTACCAGACAGAATGACCCAATGCTCGGTGCGGTGATAATGCATCTGCAATGGGAATGATTCGCCGGGTTTTACGGTAATGCGGTTAACATTAAATCTGTCAGTGCGTACAATCAGGTCGCAGCGTCCCCAGGGCCAGTAAGTTTCCCGGTGACGGCGGTATTCGCGGCGGCATTTTTCTTTCAGGAATTCGACCACCCGTTTTACATCCTGAACCTGATCTTTCTGGACCACCAGCACTGCATCCTTGGTATTTACAATTACCAGGTTATCAACGCCGATTGCGGCAACCAACTGGTCATCGGTATTGATATAACAGTTCTTGGTGTTATGCAGGAAGGTATCGCCTTTCAGGGAGTTGCCGTCGTCATCTTTGTCATTGACTTCCCATAGCGCCGACCAGGAGCCGACATCGCTCCATCCTGCGTCCAAAGGAACAACAACGGCGTCTTCCGTTTTTTCCATTACAGCGTAATCGATGGACTCATCCGGGCAGGTAATAAAGTGCTCGGTCTGGACATTAATAAAGTCC
This sequence comes from Dickeya fangzhongdai, assembly GCF_002812485.1. Classification (NCBI taxonomy): domain Bacteria; kingdom Pseudomonadati; phylum Pseudomonadota; class Gammaproteobacteria; order Enterobacterales; family Pectobacteriaceae; genus Dickeya; species Dickeya fangzhongdai. Next base: position 4,363,742 of record NZ_CP025003.1, on the reverse strand, counting down.
CCTTGCTGACTAACGCCATCAATAGATAATTGGCACGCTTTCAAAATATCGGGGCGGAATTTTTCCAGTTCCTGCAAATAACGCTTGGCTCGGAACATGAACATACCGCTATTCCAGTAATATTCGCCCGATTGCAAATATTCCTCTGCAATCTCAAGGCTTGGTTTTTCAACAAACCGTAAAACCTTATGAGGCGCAAATTCGTCACCGGGTAATTTTTCGCCGCGCTGAATATATCCGTAGCCGGTCTCAGGGCCGGTAGGGACGATACCAAACGTGACCAAACTTCCTTTCTGGGCGTAAGCGATGGCTTTTTTGATGGAGGAGTGAAAGGCGGCTTTATTTTCAATGATGTGGTCGGCGGCCAGCACCAGGAGGAGAGGGTCTTCTCCCTGCCTGATCGCATTCAGTGCGGCTAACGCGATCGCCGGAGCGGTATTACGCCCCGCAGGTTCCAGAATGATATTGTTGGATAGCTGGTTAATTTGTCTCAACTGTTCTGCAACCAGGAAGCGATGTTCTTCGTTACAGATAACTACAGGCGCTCGTGTTTCAATACCACTCAGACGGTTAACCGTTTCCTGCAGCATGGAATTCTGACCGTGGAGACAAATGAACTGCTTGGGATAAAGTTCACGTGAAAGCGGCCACAGGCGACTACCTGTACCACCAGCCATGATTACGGGGAGTAACATCTTGTAATAACCTTGATTGTTTTCCGTTCGAAAAAGGGTTTTTCGAATCGCTTGGGGATATATTAATTCAGACAAGCTACCGCCCTTGGCTCACAGTTGCCAAAGCTCTGAATTGTATGGGTTTTATATATATCAAGCAGATGCGCCTGCATCGTCTATGTTCAGTACCTATCTTTTACTGCGCCGATTTTACAGGTTAAGTCACTATTTTACAGCAATGACAGACTTTTTTTAGTGGTGATTTTCCTATTTGCTATTTTCGATAATAAGAATCTTTATCGTTTACTGCCTTATATAGTAGAGTGTTCTGAAATAGGACAGCGCTTCCTTACTTCAAAAGTAAGGCTGGATAAGTTTTTGCGTCATCGGCAGAGTACGGAGGTGCTGCGATGGCTGGCGGATAAAATCATTTATCGGGTGTCTGCGCGGCGCAAAGAAAGTTGTTTTCCCCCCTTGTCAGAATGGGCGGATTGGTTCATAATGCTGCCCTCTTTGCGATACAGCTTTTAAAACACAGTTAAATCAATAAGTTAGCTGTGATGCAATAAAAGTAGCGCAAAATGTGATCACGTCAGTTTGCGTTTGGCGGAAAAGCGTCGATACTTAAGCGTTGCGTGTGCGGGAATAGCTCAGTTGGTAGAGCACGACCTTGCCAAGGTCGGGGTCGCGAGTTCGAGTCTCGTTTCCCGCTCCAGTTTTACACTTCTTCATCTCTTCATTTTCATACAACTTTTCTGCATATGTTCATACTTTTCTGAACAGACTTATCCACAGCCTGAAAATGGGTTTCGTGCGTCTGTCTGGAAATGTCATGAAAAAGACGTCATTTCAAGATATTGAAATAAAAAGATAAATTTATGATAAAAAACGCTATCCAGATCACTTGTACTTTTTGTGATGATTGATTGACAACGCTTTTTTAAAATTATCCACAGATGGATGGTTCAGGATCGTCAAACAATCGCAACGCAAAATTTCAGGCGTCTCTCGGCAAACCTTTCTCTATCGCGCGGATTAACCGCTTTTTTTGCGGCGGCTGAACATCAATAGGCTGAACGTCGATAGATTGCTGGCTGCGTCGGGTTAGCTGTTGGTCGATGGCCCAATGAATATGTTCATCCAGCAGGGCACTTTCTCCCAGCCTGCTCTGCAGCGCCAGGATGATCTTATCTTCGTAGGGCGCGTTGCCCAGTGCGACGGCGATATTACGCAGCCAGCGTTCGTGGCCGATGCGCCGGATAGCGGAACCTTCAGTTACCCGCAAAAAACGGGTTTCATCCCAACTAAACAGCGCCAGTAATTCTGGTGTATGCAAGGCCGCCCGTGGGCTGAAATCGGGTTCGTCGGTAAGTTGTGAGAAGCGATTCCAGGGGCAAATCAACTGGCAATCGTCACAGCCGTAGATGCGGTTTCCCATCAATGGACGCAGAGGCTCCGGAATTGCGCCTTCCAGCTCAATGGTCAGGTAGGAAATACAGCGGCGGGCATCAATAGTGTAAGGCTCGACGATTGCGCCGGTAGGGCAGGTCGTCATGCAGGCTACGCATTTACCACACTGCTCTTCAACCGGCTGGTCTACCGGCAAAGGCAGGTCAATAAGCAGTTCCCCCAGAAAGAACCAGGAACCCGCTTCCCGGTTCAACACCAGTGAGTGCTTGCCAACCCATCCAAGCCCAGCTTTAGCGGCCAGTGGCCGTTCCATGATCGGTGCGGAATCGACAAAGGGACGAAACTGTAATTCGCCGCAATGCTCCTGAATTCGGTCGCCCAGCTTTTTCAGCCGTTGGCGCAGTAACTTATGATAGTCGCGTCCCAGAGCGTAGCGGCTGACATACCCGAGATGCGGGTTTTTCAGCGTGCTGGCAAATGCGGCTTTGGCCGGCAGATAATTCATGCGCACGCTGATGACGCGTAACGTTCCGGGCAACAGTTCATGCGGGCGGGCCCGCATCATGCCGTGGCGCGCCATCCATTCCATTTCGCCGTGATACTGCTTGTCTAGCCACGCCTGAAGACGGGGTTCTTCATGAGACAAATCCGTGTCGCAAATCCCCACTTGCTGGAAACCCAATTCAAGCCCCCATTGCTTGATGAGCTGTGCGAGTTCGTTGAGATCGTAGGGGTATGTCATGCGTAACCATCAAGAAGAAATCGGGCGTCTGATTTTATCACATTGTCCCGGCATCGTTCGCGGCGAGTCGGTGGTAGCGAAAGAAACAAATAGACATAATTATTAATATTTTCCCACAAAGTGTCGATAACTTGAGCGAATTGGCGGTTTTCGTCATGGCTCTGGGAGGAGATGAAGTGGAAACAGTAGCGCTTTCAGCCTATCGGCTGGTGAATCAGGATCTGAATTTGCGTATTGACCCCAATCAGCCACAGGAGACGACGCTGGCGTATGTGACGCGCGCGGAGAAACCGATGGTTGAATACGTCCAAATCAGCAATGAGGGACGCCAGCTGGCAGAGGGCGATATTGTGGACTCGCCGGCGCGGTATTATTTTTCTTCGCAGATCGATAATGGGGTGTCGGCGGCGCTGGCCGATCAGCCGGAGCAGGTTTCGCAAGCCATATACCGCCTGATTGACGACAACTTCGTGAATGCGGCTGAGCTGGACGACGAGCAGCGTCAGCTGGCGCTGGAGCTTGGTTTGTCGCAGGCCGGCTATTTCGCCGAACGCTATCTGAGCGGTAATAAGAAAACGGCGTTTATGGAAAGCATGAACCTGCTGGCATCGGTAGTGAAAACACGCCAGGTCGATGACAACGGCAACATTTCTTATCTTACCCTGCCTGAGCGAGTTCCCGGCACGAACGAGTATAAAGTGGATGTCGCCGAACTGATGAAGGAAAAAGATCCTGGCCGCTATCAGGCATATCTGGGCGCGCTGGAAAGCGGTGGCGACTGGTTTGCGCCTTATCTCGATTTTGTGAAGCAATTTCCCCAGCACCCCGAATGGATTAGTGAATATCAGGAGAATGCGGGGAAATTGTTCCAGTCGATTGCCGGCGACCAGGTAGCGAACCGTTTTGCCTCGGCGGATCTATCTTCATCGGCGACGTTGATTAACGATGTGCGTGAAACGTTGCTGATGAGCTACGACGAACAAACCGTGCAGACGCATGTACAAGCATTAAGACAGTTTGTCGACGTGCTGGAAGGATCGCTACGCTGAATTGCGTTCAGCGTATTGTTATCCTTATTCCGTTTCTCCGCATATGGCGCTTCCCGGCAGAGCTTGCTAAGTTGAGGCGCACTATCCTGCTACCGACGGAGGGATGACATGCATCAAGACCATCGCGTGTATCAGCCCGGCGGATCATTACCCGACCTGCCTCATACTGTTTTTTTACCCGACTGGCTGCGTCGTGAGGAGCCTTATGCCGCGCGTTATGTCGGCGTCTCATTAAATACGCTGATGCAGCGTGCGGGCGATGCCGCTTTTCGTATAGCGCAACAGCGATACCCTACCGCCCGGCACTGGCTGATTCTGTGTGGGCACGGCAACAACGGCGGCGACGGGTATGTGGTCGCTGCTCTGGCGCGCGGCGCAGGAATTGCGGTCACGGTGGTTGCGGGGATCGGCGATCGGCCGCTGCCGGCAGAAGCGCACCTGGCGCGTCAGGCATGGTTCGATGCCGGGGGACGCGAGCAGCATGTCGATGCGCCGTGGCCTGATGATGTCGACCTGATCATTGACGGCCTGCTGGGAACCGGGCTGTCGTCCGCTCCCCGCGCGCCTTATGACGCCCTGATCGCTCAGGCCAACCGCCATCCGGCACCGATCGTCGCGCTGGATATTCCTTCCGGATTGAATGCGCAAACCGGCGTCTGCGCAGGGGCAGCGATCCATGCCGCTCACACGGTGACGTTTATTGCGCTGAAGCCCGGTTTATTAACCGGCCAGGCACGGGATGTCGTCGGGCAGCTTCATTACCATGATTTAGGGCTTGGCGACTGGCTGGCGCAACAATCGGCGCCGATCGCGCGTTTGACCGCGGCGTCGCTAACGCAATGGCTGAAACCACGGCGTGCGGGCGCGCATAAAGGCGAGCACGGCCGTTTGTTGATTATCGGCGGCGACGAAGGCACCGGCGGTGCGATTTTCATGGCGGGAGAAGCGGCGTTACGCAGTGGCGCAGGGCTAGTGCGAGTGCTTACTCACAAAAGCTATCTGGCCGCCTTGCTGGTGGCTCGCCCGGAACTGATGGTACAGGAGCTGACCACCGATTCGGTCAAGGCTGGCGTCGAATGGGCGGATGTAGTGGTGATCGGGCCGGGGCTGGGGCAGCGCGAATGGGGAAAAAACGCACTGCGAATCGCAGAAAATTGTAACAAATCCATGTTATGGGATGCCGATGCGCTCAACCTGCTGGCAATCAGCCCGCATAAACGTCAGAATCGCGTTTTAACGCCTCATCCCGGCGAAGCCGCCCGTCTGTTGAACTGCCGGATTGCCGATATTGAAAGTGATCGCTTACTTGCTGCACAACGCCTGGTGAAACGCTATGGCGGCGTGGTAGTGCTAAAAGGCGCCGGTACGGTGCTGGCTGGCGAGCAGGGCGAATTGGCGATCGCCGATGTGGGAAATCCCGGCATGGCGACCGGCGGTATGGGGGACGTGCTGGCAGGCATGATTGGGGCGATGCTGGCGCAAGGGCTGTCGTTGTACGACGCCGCCTGCGCCGGTTGTGTAGCCCACGGAGCGGCAGCGGACTGGCTGGCGCAGCGGCAGGGCACACGCGGGATGTTGGCAACCGATTTGATGGCGGTATTGCCGCAGTATGTAAATCCTGAGCGGATATCCTTAGAAAACACAGAATGAAGACGCTTTTGTTACCTTTGCCGGACGAGGCAGCCACGATTGCGCTGGGAGCGGCGTTAGCCCGAGCCTGCGAGCGCGCCACCATTATTTATCTGCTGGGCGATCTGGGGGCGGGTAAAACCACGCTGAGCCGCGGATTTCTGCAGGCGTTGGGGCATCAGGGCAATGTGAAAAGCCCGACCTATACGCTGGTAGAGCCCTATGCGCTGCTGCCGCGTCCGGTGTATCACTTCGACCTTTATCGACTGGCGGATCCTGAAGAACTGGAGTTCATGGGCATTCGTGACTATTTGTCGCAGGACGCCCTCTGCCTGATTGAATGGCCGCAACAAGGCGCAGGCTTCTTGCCGCAAGCCGATGTTGAATTACATCTTGGCTATCAGGGGGCGGGCCGACAGGCGGAGATCAAGGCCCGTACGCCGCAGGGCGAGCAGATCGTAGCGGCGCTGGCCGCCTGGCCGGAGCAGGAAGCGCCATGACTGTGCGGTTGATGAAGGCCCTGCTGGGGCTACTGCTGATGTTGTCATGGCCGCTGTGGGCGAGCAGCCTGACCGATATCCGGGTAAATAACGCCGCCGGCGAGGCGGTCGTTACGCTGAGTTTTAGCGGTCAGCCGGTGTATGAATACTTTTCGCTGAATAATCCAAACCGGGTGGTTATCGATATCAGCCAGTCCGGCATGATGAAAGGGCTGCCGCTAGCGTTTAACGGCCAGAATCTGATTGCCCGCATTCGCACCAGCAACGCCAAAGACCCGAAAAGCCTGCGTCTGGTGCTGGACCTGACCCAGAAGGTGCAGGTTCGGGCCGTGAAAGAAGGCAATGGCGCCGTCTTTACTCTGACCGGCGAACGCAAAACGGTGGCCCGCAAACCAGTGGCCCAGCCTATGCAACCGTCGGCGCAGGCCGGGCGTAATCCTCTGGTTCCCCAGACATCGGCCACGGCGGTAGCGGCTGCGCCGACCCGGGTATCGGGACGGGCGGGCAGCGGCGAGAAAATCATTGTCGCGATTGACGCCGGCCACGGCGGTGAGGATCCGGGCGCCACCGGGCCGGGCGGGCTACATGAAAAAAATGTCACTATCTCGATAGCCCGTAAACTTCGCGCCATTATGAGCGCCGATCCGGAGTTTAAACCGGTGCTGACCCGCGACGGCGACTATTTTATTTCGGTGATGGGGCGCTCCGACGTGGCGCGCAAGCAAGGGGCTAACCTGCTGGTGTCCATTCACGCGGACGCGGCGCCTAACCGCGGCGCGACCGGCGCATCAGTATGGGTATTGTCCAACCGGCGCGCCAACAGTGAAATGGCCAACTGGCTGGAACAGCATGAAAAACAGTCCGAATTGCTGGGGGGCGCGGGCGATCTGCTGGCCAACAGCGCGGCCGATCCGTACCTGAGTCAGGCGGTGCTGGATCTGCAGTTCGGGCATTCGCAGCGGGTGGGGTATGATGTGGCGGTGAAAGTGCTGCGCGAGCTGCAGCGTGTCGGCAGCCTGCATAAGCGCCGGCCGGAACACGCCAGCCTGGGCGTATTACGTTCACCGGATATTCCGTCGTTGCTGGTGGAAACCGGGTTCATTTCTAATCCGAGCGAGGAACGGCTGCTGGGCAGCAACGAGTATCAGGAAAAGATTGCCAACGCCATCTATCAGGGGTTGCGCAGCTATTTCCAGACTCATCCGTTACAAAATATCCCAAAGCAGGAAAACCGTCCGCTCGGCTCGCAGACGGTGAAAAACGCAGCAGCCCCTGAGCCGGCTCAGATCGCAACAGGAGCAACGGTACGCCATACTGTCGCGACCGGCGAAACATTATCGGGGATCGCCGCGCATTATGGCGTCAGTATGAACGCCATTCGTGAAGCAAACCGCCTGAAAAAAGACGTGGTCTGGGTGGGGCAACGGCTGAGGATCCCGTCCGGCGCCTCACCGGCGGTCAAGACGGCTTCGGCGACGAAGAGCAAACCCGTTGCGGCCGCGTTGTCTTCGAGCGTGAAGAAAAGCGCAACCGTGATAAAACACAAAGTGACGCGGGGCGATACGCTGAGTGCCATCGCCAGCCGGTATGGCGTGAGTATGAAAGCGATCCAGCAGGCGAACAACATGTCTTCCGGAACCGTGCAGTTGGGGCAAACGCTGATTATCCCTTCTGCCTGATCAGGGTGATAAAACGAGGAGAGTCCATGCCGATTCAGGTGCTGCCGCCCCAGTTGGCGAACCAGATCGCTGCCGGCGAGGTGGTGGAGCGGCCTGCTTCCGTCGTCAAGGAACTGGTTGAAAACAGCCTGGATGCCGGAGCGACGCGGATCGATATCGAAATCGAACGCGGCGGCGCGAAGCTGATTCGCATTCGGGATAACGGCTGTGGCATCGGTAAGGCGGATCTGGCGCTGGCGCTGGCTCGTCACGCCACCAGCAAGATCGCCACGCTTGACGATTTGGAAGCGATCGTCAGCCTGGGATTTCGCGGCGAAGCGCTGGCCAGTATCAGTTCGGTCTCTCGCCTGACGCTGACTTCCCGTACCGACGCACAGGCGGAAGCGTGGCAGGCCTACGCCGAAGGGCGAGAGATGGCGGTGACCGTCAAACCGGCGGCGCACCCGGTTGGCACGACGCTGGAAGTCCTTGATCTGTTTTACAACACCCCGGCCAGACGCAAGTTTCTGCGTACCGAAAAAACGGAATTCATGCACATCGATGAAGTGGTGCGCCGCATTGCGCTGGCGCGCTTCGATGTGGCGATCACGTTGCATCACAACGGTAAGCTGATCCGGCAATATCGCGCGGTGTCGGAGCCCGCCCAGCGCGAGAGGCGGCTTGGCAGCATCTGTGGCGCGGCGTTTCTGCAGCATGCGCTGGCGATCTCCTGGCAACATGGCGATCTGAAAATTCACGGCTGGGTGGCGGATCCGGCTGGATCGCGCCAGTTGCCGGAAATGCAATATTGCTACGTCAATCAGCGCATGATGCGTGACCGCTTAATCAATCATGCGATTCGTCAGGCGTATCAGGATCAGTTGCGCGATGAACAACAGCCGGCTTATGTGTTGTATCTGGAGGTCGACCCCCATCAGGTGGATGTCAATGTGCATCCGGCCAAGCATGAGGTTCGCTTCCATCAGGCCCGGCTGGTACACGACTTTATCTATCAGGCGGTGATAACGGTATTACAGCAGGCAGCATCGCCGGGGTTGACCGGCGTCGGCGATACGCAGACGCCGGCGACGACATGGCAGCCGGAAAACCGGACTGCCGCCGGTGAAAACCAGTTTGCCCGGCCGGCAGAACCAACGCCGGAGACGCCGAGAGCGGTATCGTCGGGTAGCGCGGGGCGTCACGTAGAGAGTCACCATGCTCGTGAGCGCCAGCCTGCCCGGACCGAGACGGCCGGTTATCAAAAGAAACAGGGCGAGCTGTACCAGCAGTTGCTGCATACTGAGTCATCGCGGCAGCAAACGGTCGCCCGAGAGATGTCGCCGGTCAGGGATGTGCCTGTGGCGCACGATGTGACGGTAAAGGCGGCGGTAGTTGGCGAAGCGCCGCTGGAGAGCCATGCGTTAGGGCTGGGGCGTGTGTTGACGGTGTATCCGCCCAGCTATGCGCTGGTGGAATATCAGCAAGGTCTGGCGTTGTTGTCGTTGACTGTGGCGGAACGTTACCTCAGGCAGGCGCAGTTGACGCCGTTGGACGCCGGCGAGGGATTACGACCGCAGCCGTTGCTGATTCCGCAACGGCTGACGCTGAACCCGTCCGAGCTGGCGGTCATGCAGCAGCAACAGCCGCTATTGACCCGTATGGGAATCGAGGTGGAACTGGCGCCGCCGCGCGCTACGCTGCGGGCGGTACCTTTACCATTGAGACAACAAAATTTACAAAACTTGATTTCTGACCTGCTAGGCTATCTTGCTGATTCTCATGACGCGAAGCCTGATGCGGTGGCGGCGTGGATAGCCGGGCGACTTGGCAGCGAGCGTGAAAACTGGACGCTTGCTCAGGCCGTACAGCTGTTGTCCGATGTAGAGCGTTTATGTCCTCTGCACGTGAAAACGCCGCCGTCAGAATTGTTATATGTGATGGATATTGAATCCGCCATCAGGGCGTTGAAGAAGCATGAATGAGTTTAAAACGGCGCAGCATCCGCCTGCTATTTTTATCATGGGGCCGACGGCGTCCGGGAAAACCGCGCTGGCGATGGCATTGCGCGAGCAACTTCCCGTTGAGTTGATTAGCGTGGATTCGGCGCTGATTTATCGCGGTATGGATATCGGTACCGCCAAGCCTGGTCCGGAAGAGCTGGCGCGAGCCCCGCATCGCCTGCTTGATATCCTTGATCCGGCCGAGGCCTATTCCGCCGCGGATTTTCGGCGCGATGCGCTGCAAGCGATGGCGGAGATCACCGCCGCCGGGCGCATTCCGCTGCTGGTGGGCGGTACCATGCTGTATTTCAAGGCGCTGTTGGAAGGGTTGTCGCCGCTGCCGTCGGCGGATGCGCAGGTTCGGCGGGAAATCGAAGAACGCGCGCGGACCGAGGGATGGGAAGCGTTGCATCGTCAGTTGAGTGCCATCGATCCGGTGTCGGCGGCTCGGATTCATCCAAATGATCCGCAGAGACTGTCTCGGGCACTGGAAGTTTTTTTCGTTTCAGGTAACACTTTAACCGAGTTGACAAAGACATCCGGTGAAGCGTTGCCCTATCGTGTTCATCAGTTTGCGATTGCTCCGGCAACGCGCGAGTTGCTGCATGAACGGATAGCGTTGCGTTTCCGGCAGATGTTGGAATCAGGTTTTGAAACAGAGGCTCGGGCGCTGTTCGCCCGGCCGGATTTGAATCCTGCGTTGCCGTCAATCCGTTGTGTCGGATATCGCCAGATGTGGTCATATTTGTCGGGCGAGATCGATTACGATGAGATGGTGTATCGTGGCATCTGCGCCACCCGGCAGCTGGCGAAGCGCCAGATGACCTGGTTGCGTGGCTGGGAAGAAGTTTGCTGGCTTGACAGCGACCAGCCCGGAGAGGCGTTACGCAAGGTGATTCAGGTTGTTAGTGCATAGGTTAGACGATTGTGTACAATTGCCTGTGTCTACAATTGACTGATTCTCGGCACAAATTTTTATAACGTTATTTTAGGGCCGCAGGGTTCTTTGTTACAAATAACAAGCAAATAAGGAAAATATAGAATGGCTAAGGGGCAATCTTTGCAAGATCCGTTCTTGAACGCTTTGCGTCGTGAACGTGTTCCGGTTTCGATTTATTTGGTTAATGGCATCAAGCTGCAAGGCCAGATTGAGTCTTTCGATCAGTTTGTGATTCTGCTGAAAAACACGGTTAGTCAGATGGTGTACAAACACGCCATTTCTACGGTAGTTCCGTCTCGCCCGGTGTCGCATCATAGCAATAATCCCGGCTCAAATAACTACCATGCCAATAACCAGTCTGCGCAGCAACAGCCGCAGCAGGAAAGTGATGACGCTGAATAACGCGTCCTTACCAGTTTACCACGGCGGGAAAAGCGCTGATTGCAGCGACTTTCACTGCCGTGGTCGCTTTTTTCTGAGAGGGTGCCCGGTTGTTTGACCGTTATGAAGCCGGTGAACAGGCCATACTAGTTCATATTTACTTTTCGCAAGAGAAAGATACTGAGGATCTGCTGGAGTTTGAATCTCTGGTGTCTTCAGCCGGAATAGACGCGTTGCAGGTGATTACCGGCAGCCGTAAGGCGCCGCACTCCAAATATTTTGTCGGCGAAGGCAAGGCGGAGGAGATCGCGCAGGCGGTCAAAGCGACCGGCGCCTTTGTCGTGTTGTTCAATCATGCGTTGACGCCCGCGCAGGAGCGTAATCTGGAACGGCTGTGCGAATGCCGGGTTATCGACCGAACCGGGTTGATTCTGGATATCTTCGCTCAGCGCGCCCGCACCCATGAGGGTAAACTGCAGGTTGAGCTGGCGCAGTTGCGCCACCTGGCGACGCGTCTGGTGCGCGGCTGGACCCACCTTGAAAGACAGAAGGGCGGGATTGGTTTGCGCGGGCCGGGTGAAACCCAGTTGGAAACCGACCGGCGTTTGCTGCGTAATCGTATCAGTCAGATCTTGTCCCGCCTTGAAAGGGTGGAAAAGCAGCGTGAACAGGGGCGTCGGGCGCGAACCCGAGCCGAAGTGCCGACGGTTTCGCTGGTGGGGTACACCAACGCCGGGAAATCGACCCTGTTCAACCGCATGACATCGGCGGATGTGTATGCCGCCGACCAACTGTTTGCCACGCTGGATCCGACCTTGCGACGCATCAATGTGGATGACGTCGGGGATACCGTACTGGCGGATACCGTCGGCTTTATCCGTGAGTTGCCGCATGACCTGGTGGCGGCGTTTAAAGCGACGCTGCAGGAAACCCGGGAAGCGACCTTGTTGTTGCATGTGGTTGATGCTTCTGACGCTCGCATTGATGAAAACATTGATGCCGTGAATGAGGTATTGGCTGAAATCGAAGCGGACGATATTCCGTTTCTGCTGATCATGAACAAGATCGACCGGTTGGAAAACATTGAACCGCGTATCGACCGTGATGAAGAGAACCGACCGATCAGGGTATGGCTTTCTGCCCAGACCGGAGAAGGGATTCCATTATTATTCCAGGCGTTGACTGAACGGCTTTCCGGAGAAATTGCGCATTATTCTCTGCATCTTCCTCCGCAGGCCGGGCGTCTGCGAAGCCGTTTCTACCAGCTTCAGGCAATAGAAAAAGAATGGATTGAGGAAGACGGCAGCGTAGGGTTGGTGGTCAGAATGCCCATTATCGACTGGCGGCGCCTGTGCAAGCAGGAGCAGAAATTGCAGGATTATATTGTCTGAGCGACACAGACAGTCTCATAACTCTGGGACATTGACCCCGAAAAATACCTATCATAATGAATGGAGCTAAACATGGCGTGGAATCAGCCCGGTAACAACGGACAGGACCGCGACCCGTGGGGGAGCAGCAATAACAATAGCGGCAACTCTGGCGGAAACAATAAAGGTGGACGGGATCAGGGACCGCCTGACCTCGACGATATCTTCCGTAAGTTGAGCAAAAAGCTCGGCGAACTGGGTGGCAAGTCGTCTGGTTCCGGTACCGGTTCTCAGGGCGGCGGCGGTAACGGCGGCCGTATTCTGGGGCTGGTCGTGGCGGCTGCCGTGGTGGTCTGGGGCGTCAGCGGTTTCTATACCATCAAGGAAGCCGAGCGCGGCGTGGTCACCCGTTTTGGCAAATTCAGCCATCTGGTTGGTCCGGGCCTGAACTGGAAACCGACCTTTGTTGATTCGGTGCGTGCCGTAAACGTTGAGTCCGTTCGTGAACTGGCGACGTCCGGCGTTATGTTGACGTCTGACGAGAATGTGGTGCGGGTGGAGATGAACGTCCAGTACCGCGTCACCCAGCCGGACAAGTATCTGTTTAGCGTCACCAATGCCGATGACAGCCTGCGTCAGGCCACCGACAGCGCGCTGCGCGGGGTGATCGGCAAATACACCATGGATAAAATCCTGACCGAAGGGCGCACCATTGTGCGTACGGATACCCAGCGCGTGCTGGAAGAAACCGTGCGTCCTTATGATATGGGTATTACCCTGCTGGACGTGAACTTCCAGACCGCTCGTCCGCCGGAGGAAGTTAAAGCCGCGTTCGACGATGCGATCGCCGCTCGTGAAAACGAGCAGCAGTACATTCGTGAGGCGGAAGCTTACGCCAACGAAGTCCAGCCGCGCGCCAATGGTCAGGCGCAGCGTATTCTGGAGGAATCCCGCGCCTATAAAGACCGCACCGTGCTGGAGGCGCAGGGTGAAGTGTCCCGCTTCTCGCGTCTGTTGCCGGAGTATAAAGCCGCGCCGGAAATTACCCGCGAGCGTCTCTACATAGAGACGATGGAGCGCGTGCTGAGCCACACCAACAAGGTGCTGGTGAGCGACAAAAGCAACAATCTGATGGTCCTGCCGCTTGATCAAATTATGCGTGGTCAGGGGGGCGTTTCGACCAGTGCGCCGACGAGCGGCAACGCCGCCAATCCGGCGCCGTTGCGTCTGCCGTCAACCTCATCAAACAGTAGTGGTGTCGGCTATGCGCCGCGTTCTTCCGGCAACAACGGCAACATTATGGATCAACGCCGCGCCAACGCGCAGCGCGACGAGAACATTCGCGTAGGGAGAGAATAAGCAATGCGTAAGTCAGTCCTCTTTATTCTTGTCCTGTTACTGCTGGTGGTCTATGCCTCGCTGTTTGTGGTGCAGGAAGGTCAGCGCGGTATCGTGATGCGCTTTGGCAAAGTCCTGCGCGACAACGAAAACAAGCCGCTGGTGTATTTGCCCGGTCTGCATGTGAAGATTCCGTTCCTTGAGTCGGTAAAAATGCTGGATGCCCGCATCCAGACCATGGAAAACCAGGCCGATCGCTTCATTACCAAAGAGCAGAAAGACCTGATTGTCGATTCTTATATCAAATGGCGTATCAGCGATTTCAGCCGTTATTACCTGGCTACCGGCGGTGGCGATGTGTCTCAGGCGGAAGTCCTGCTGAAACGTAAGTTCAGCGACCGTCTGCGTTCCGAGATCGGTCGTCTGGATGTGAAAGGCATCGTGACCGATTCCCGCGGCCAGTTGATGTCCGATGTGCGTGAGGCGCTGAACGCCGGTACCGGCGAGACTACGGAAGCGGATAACGCCATTGCCTCGGCGGCGGCGCGTGTGGAACGCGAGACTTCCAGCGGTGGTCCGCGGATCAACCCTAACAGTATGGCGGCGCTCGGGATCGAGGTGATCGACGTGCGTATCAAGCAGATCAACCTGCCAACCGAAGTATCGGACGCGATCTACCAGCGTATGCGCGCCGAGCGTGAAGCGGTTGCTCGCCGTCATCGCTCTCAGGGTCAGGAGCAGGCCGAGAAAATCAAGGCGGCGGCCGATTATGAGGTCACTCGTACGCTGGCGGAAGCTGAGCGTCAGGGTCGAATCCTGCGCGGTGAAGGGGATGCCGACGCGGCTAAACTGTTCGCCGGCGCGTTTAGTCAGGATCCGGCTTTTTATGGTTTTATTCGTAGCCTGCGAGCCTATGAGAATAGCTTTAACAGCACCAATCAGGATGTGCTGGTGCTGAGTCCCGACAGTGATTTCTTCCGTTATATGAAATCGCCCGAGAAAAGCCTCTCTACTCGTTAAGGTTATTTACCGCCACTATCAAGCCCGTGTTTACGGGCTTTTTTCTGTCTGGAGTTTTTTATGAATGTGAGCATCTGGCTGGCGCTGGGGTTGGTGCTAATCATGGAAGGGTTGGGGCCGTTGCTGTTTCCACGTATCTGGCGGCGGATGATCCTGACCATGGCACAACTGCCCGATAATGTTTTGCGCCGGTTTGGCGGGGGTATTGTGGTCGCCGGCTGTGTGATCTACTACATGTTGCGTAGTCGGGCAGGCGGCTGAAATTTCCGCTAAAAATGTGCGCAAACGTGTGCTAAAAGTACTGAAAGCCGCAAGATGAGATGCTAGAATCCTTTTTTAACCAATCTGGTGATTCTTGAGATGGGTAAGAACGTTGTCGTACTGGGCACCCAATGGGGTGACGAAGGTAAAGGCAAGGTCGTAGACCTGCTGACTGAACGGGCCAAATATGTTGTGCGCTACCAGGGTGGTCACAATGCTGGTCACACGCTGGTTATCAACGGTGAAAAAACCGTTCTCCATTTAATTCCCTCAGGTATTCTGCGCGAAAATGTCATCAGCATCATCGGTAACGGTGTGGTGCTGGCGCCGGATGCGCTTCTGAAAGAAATGACCGCACTCGAAGCACGTGGCGTGCCGGTGCGTGAGCGTCTGTTGCTTTCCGAAGCCTGCCCGCTGATTCTGCCGTACCATGTCGCGCTGGATAATGCCCGTGAAAAAGCGCGCGGCGCTAAAGCGATCGGCACCACCGGTCGTGGTATCGGCCCTGCGTATGAAGACAAGGTTGCGCGTCGCGGTTTGCGCGTCGGCGATCTGTTTGACCGGGAAAACTTTGCCGTCAAGCTGAAAGAAATTATGGAATACCATAACTTCCAGCTGGTGCATTACTACAAAGCAGATGCGGTGGATTACCAGAAAACGCTGGACGACGTGTTGGCGGTTGCCGACATCCTGACCGCGATGGTCGTGGATGTTTCCGATCTGCTGCACAAAGCGCATCAGCGTGGCGATCTGGTGATGTTCGAAGGCGCGCAGGGCACGCTGCTGGACATCGACCACGGTACTTATCCGTATGTAACCTCTTCCAACACCACCGCCGGCGGTGTAGCGACCGGTTCCGGTCTGGGGCCGCGTTATGTGGATTACGTGCTGGGTATCGTTAAAGCCTATTCGACCCGCGTTGGCGCTGGTCCGTTCCCGACCGAGCTGTTCGATGACGTTGGCGAGCACCTGTCGCAGAAGGGCAACGAGTTTGGCGCAACGACTGGCCGTCGCCGTCGTACCGGCTGGCTGGATGCGGTCGCGGTGCGCCGCGCGGTGCAGATTAACTCTCTGTCCGGTTTCTGCCTGACCAAGCTGGATGTTCTGGATGGCTTGAAAGAAGTGAAAATCTGCGTCGGCTACCGTATGCCGGATGGCAGCGAGGTGGATGTGACCCCGCTGGCTGCTGAAGGCTGGGAAGGCATTGAGCCGATTTATGAAACGCTGCCGGGTTGGTCTGAAAGCACCTTTGGCGTGAAAGAGTACAGCAAATTGCCGCAGGCTGCGCTGAACTACATTAAACGCATCGAAGAAGTGACCGGTGTGCCGGTGGATATCATTTCCACAGGCCCGGACCGTGAAGAAACCATGATTCTGCGCGATCCTTTCGACGCGTAATCATAATGGTGACTGCATGAAAAAGGACGGGCTTGCCCGTCCTTTTTGCTATCTGCTTGCCGGCAAACATGTTGCCGGCGATGTACGCAGCCTGCGATAAACCCGTTAGTCTTCGTCGTTCGTCGCCTGCGCTTTGGCGTTCAGCGCATCCAGCAGTTTGTTGTGAATATTGCCGAAACCGCCGTTGCTCATGACCAGAATATGATCGCCAGGTTGAGCGGTTTTGCTGATCATCTCCACCAGCGTGTCGATATCCGCGCTCCAGTAGGCTGGCTGAACGCAGGCGTCAGCCACTTCAGCCACCTGCCAGGGAATATGCTGGGGCTGGAACAGGAAGACACCGTCAGCGCGGCCCAGCGCCGGTGCTAACTCGTTTTTGCAATGACCCATTTTCATGGTGTTGGAGCGAGGCTCCAGCACGGCGAGAATCCGTGCGGTGCCTCCCACCTTGCTGCGTAGTGCGGCCAGCGTGGCGAGGATCGCGGTCGGGTGATGGGCAAAATCGTCATAGACCGACACGCCGTGCGCGGTGCCGCGCAGTTCCAGCCGGCGACGGGCGTTAATGAAACCGCCCAGCGCGCGGCAGGCTTCTTCCGGCGGGACGCCGACATGGCGCGCCGCGGCGATCGCCATCAGGCCGTTATGCATGTTGTGTTCGCCCACCAGATTCCAGGTGACTTCCCCGACCAGTTGGTCGTTGAGGTACACCTGAAACACGCTGGCGTCGGTGGTGACCTTTTTCGCTTTCCAGATGCCTTCCTCACCCACCAGTTCCTGTTCGCTCCAGCATCCCATGCCCATCACCTGTTTCAAATGCAGGTCGTGAGACGGAACGATGATGCGGCCCTTGCCCGGAACCAGACGCACCAGATGGTGGAACTGTTTCTGGATGGCCTTGAGGTCGTCGAAGATATCCGCGTGGTCAAATTCCAGATTATTCAGAATTAGCGTGCGCGGGCTGTAGTGCACAAACTTGGAACGCTTGTCGAAGAAGGCGCAGTCATACTCGTCCGCTTCCACCACGAAGAACGGGCTTTCGCCCAGACGGGCGGAGACGGTGAAGTTGCCCGGCACGCCGCCGATGACGAATCCCGGCTGGTAGCCGCAGTCTTCCAGAATCCAGGTCACCATGCCGGCGGTGGTGGTTTTGCCGTGGGTGCCGGCGACGGCGATAACCCAGCGTTCGCGCAGTACGTGATCATGAAGCCATTGCGGACCGGACATATAAGGGATATTTTGTTCCAGCACCGCCTCAACGCAGGGATTGCCACGGGTCATGGCATTGCCAATGATGACCAGATCCGGAGCCGGGTCCAACTGCGCAGGGTCGTATCCCTGGATAAGGGTAATCCCTTGTTCTTCCAGTAAGGTACTCATTGGCGGATAGACGTTAGCATCCGAACCGGTTACCTGATGTCCTTGTGATCGGGCCAGCAACGCCAGTCCTCCCATGAAGGTGCCACAGATTCCTAAAATATGAATACGCATACGTTTTCCATCTATATTCAGAGAGTCTGCCGTCCATTCTAACGCCTGGAATACGTCATAAGAAATGGATTTGCTAGGTACTCGCTTTCTCTTTGGGCTACACTGCAGACGCAAACGCTGGCGGTACAAAAATGAAACCGCTTTTCATTCGTAGATTCTGGAATAGTGTTATGAAAACGTTAGGCGAATTTATCGTCGAAAAACAGCACGATTTCTCTCACGCCACTGGTGAGCTGACTGCGCTGCTGTCGGCCATCAAACTGGGTGCGAAGATTATCCACCGCGACATCAACAAAGCTGGTCTGGTGGATATTCTGGGCACCAGCGGCGTTTCCAACGTTCAGGGCGAAGTGCAGATGAAGCTCGATCTGTACGCCAATGAAAAGCTGAAAGCGGCGCTGAAAGCACGTGGCGAGGTGGCTGGGATTGCTTCCGAAGAAGAAGACGAGATCGTTATCTTCGACGGTGAGCGCGCCGAAAACGCCAAATACGTGGTATTGATGGATCCGCTGGACGGTTCCTCCAATATCGACGTAAACGTCTCTGTCGGAACCATTTTCTCTATTTACCGCCGCATCACCCCGCTGGGTATGCCGGTGCGCGAAGAGGATTTCCTCCAGCCCGGCCACAAGCAGGTGGCTGCCGGTTATATCGTGTATGGCTCTTCCACCATGCTGGTGTACACCACCGGTCATGGCGTGCATGCCTTCACTTATGACCCGTCGCTGGGGGTATTCTGCCTGTCTCACGAACGTGTGTGTTTCCCGGAGAAAGGCAACATGTACTCCATCAATGAGGGGAACTACATTAAATTCCCGCAGGGTGTGAAGAAGTACATCAAATACTGCCAGGAGCAGGATGAGGCGACTCAGCGCCCGTATACCACCCGTTATATCGGTTCGCTGGTGGCGGATTTCCACCGTAACCTGTTGAAAGGCGGTATTTATCTCTATCCGAGCACGGCCAGCTATCCGGAAGGGAAACTGCGTTTGCTGTACGAATGCAACCCGATGGCGTTCCTGGCGGAACAGGCGGGCGGCAAAGCCAGCGATGGTAAAAACCGTATTCTGGACATCACACCGAAGAAACTGCATCAGCGTGCGCCGTTCTTCGTCGGCAACACGTCGATGGTGGAAGATCTGGAGGGGTTCCTGCGCGACTATCCGGACGCGTAAATTCACGCCAGCAGTTTAATTCAGGCCCGCCAATGCGGGCCTGAGTCGTTTTATGGCGTTGATAGCATCAGGAAAGGACGTGGTGTGAAACACTGAGCCTGATTTACTGCGGCCTGTCGAGTTGCAGCTCGAACCAGCTTTCCAGAATAATCACGGCGGAGGCGGCGTCTACACTGCCTTTGTCCAGCGCCCGGAACCCGCCGCGCTCGAACAGGTCTGCCCGCGCTTCTACGGTACTGAGCCGCTCGTCGTGCAGCTCAACCTTGACGCCGAAACGGCCATGCAGGCGCTGGGAAAACTTGCGCGCCCGGGCGGTCAGCGGTTGCTCGGTGCCGTCCATGTTCAGCGGCAGACCGACGATAACCAGCGCGGGCTGCCACTCGTTGAGCAGCTTTTCCACTTTTTGCCAGTCGGGTACGCCGTCCTGTGCTTTCAGCGACGTCAGCGGGCGAGCGGTGCCGGTGATCTCCTGACCGATGGCGACGCCGATGCTGCGGGTGCCGAAGTCGAAGGCCAGCAAAGTACGATTTCCCATCAGGCGTGCCCCGCTTCGGCGGCGATATTATGAATGTCCACGCCCAGTTTTTTAGCGGCGGCGCGCCAGCGCTCGGCAATCGGGGTGTGGAACAGCAGATGATGGTCCGCCTGCACCGTCAGCCAGGCATTTTCCAGCAGTTCGTTTTCCAACTGACCGCTTTCCCAGGCGGAATAACCCAGCGCCACCAGCGTATTGCGCGGTTGCTCCGGCGTGCCCAACGTTTCCAGCACATCTTTTGAGGTGGTGATCATGGTTTCGTCGGAAATGCTGATGCTGGACGCGAAGCCAGGAAGCGGCGTATGCAGGATAAAACCACGATCGTCCGCCAGCGGGCCGCCGGAAAAGACCGGTTTGTCGAGGCGAATCGCCGTATCCCGCGGGTTAGGCGTGATTTTCAGCTTTTTGAGGATATTTTCGACGGTGAACTGTTCCATTGGCTTGTTGATGATAAGGCCCATGGCGCCGTCCTCATTGTGCTCGCAGATGTAAATCACCGTCCGCCTGAACACGGGGTCCAGCAGAGAGGGCATCGCAATCAGAAAATGGTGCTGTAAATTCATCGTCTTATTATCGCTTCTCTGTCGGAGTGGATGTTTCCGGTTCGCCGCCGGGCAGCGAACCGGGCAGGGATACATCACCGACCGGGATACGGTCCGTGTATCGTTAACGCTGAGCCAGCCGGCGCTCAATGGCGTCCATCAGCATGCCGGTAATAGAGACATCCGGATAAGCCGCTTCGATTTCACGCACGCAGGTCGGGCTGGTGACGTTGATTTCAGTCAGGCGGTCGCCGATGATGTCCAGTCCGACGAAGATCAGTCCCTTCTGTTTCAGCACCGGCGCTACGGTACGGGCAATCTGCCAGTCGCTTTCGCTGAGCGGGCGGGCTTCGCCGCGGCCGCCGGCCGCCAGGTTGCCGCGGGTTTCACCGCTTTTCGGGATACGGGCCAGACAGTAGGGCACCGGCTCGCCGTCCACCACCAGCACGCGCTTGTCGCCGTCTTTGATGGCGGGCAGGTAATTCTGCGCCATGCAGTAACGACTGCCGTGTTCGGTCAGGGTTTCGATGATCACTGATACGTTGGCGTCTTCCGGTTTCAGGCGGAAAATCGACGCGCCGCCCATGCCGTCGAGCGGCTTGAGGATCACGTCGGTATGTTGCTGATGGAACGCACGCAGTCGGTCGGCGTTGCGGGTCACCAACGTGTCCGGCGTTAGTTGTGGGAACCAGGCGGTGAACAGTTTCTCGTTGCAGTCGCGCAGGCTCTGCGGTTTATTGACGATTAGCGTCCCTTTCTCTTCCGCACGCTCCAGAATATAGGTGGCGTAGATGAATTCGGTGTCGAACGGCGGGTCTTTACGCATCAGCACCACGTCCAGTTCATGCAGGGCGATGTCCTGCGTCGCGCCGAAGTCGTACCAGCCGTTGTAGTCGTACTGAACGCTCAGAATACGGGTCGTAGCGCGAGCTTCACCCGCATGTAGGTAGAGATCGCCCATTTCCATATAGTGCAGTTCCCAGCCGCGACGCTGCGCTTCCTGCAACATCGCAAAGCTGGTGTCTTTCTTGATATTGATGGACGAAATTGGGTCCATCACGATACCGAGTTTAATCATTGTTATCTCCTTTACCCCAGATCGCCGAATCGTACCTGCAGCGCGGTGATTGCGGTGAGCGCGGTGGTTTCTGTTCGCAGAACGCGAGGCCCCAGCAGAATATCAGTAAAACCCTGGGTTGCGGTCATGGCGATTTCGTCCGCCGACAACCCGCCTTCCGGGCCAATCAGCAGCCGGATGCGCGATACCGGCAACGGTAGCGTGTTGATACTGTTCGCCGCCCGCGGATGCAGATTCAGTTTTAACCCATTGTCCGGTTCCGCGCACCAGCTTTCCAGCGTCTGGACGGGGCGAATTTCCGGCACGCGGTTTCTGCCGCATTGTTCACAGGCGGCAATGGCGATTTTCTGCCACTGAGTGATTTTCTTCTCCAGCCGTTCGCCGTCCAGTTTGATGCCGCAGCGTTCGGAGAGCAGCGGGGTGATGACATTCACCCCCAGCTCAATGGATTTTTGGATGGTGAACTCCATTTTCTCGCCGCGCGACATCACCTGGCCCAGGTGCAGGTGCAACGGCGATTCCCGATCTTCGGTCTGCCCGGCGGCATAACGGACCCGCACGCTTTTTTTCCCTGCCTGCAAAATCTCGGCGTCAAATACCTGATTGCTGTCGTCGAACAGCTGCAGCGCCTGTCCGGCGTTCATGCGCAGCACTCGGCCCACATGGTTGGCGGCGTCTTCGCTCAGGTCCGTCTCTCCCCCCTGCGGGGCAAGCGTATCGGGATGAAAAATACGCGGTATTCGCATGAATAATCTGGCCTTACGTGGTTATCAGTCGGATGGGCGAATGGCCCGACGGACGTCAGCCACCGTGCGGCGACGGTGGCGACAGCGGCAGGCAATCATTATAAGAGACAAGCCGTTATAGTAGGGAGCGGCGTCAGGGCTGGCAAGCCTGTTGCACGTACGGGTTGTGGTTGCCCTGTACGGCGGCGATGCGTTTTTCGCGGGTGCACTCCCACGCGGTGACCGGATACTGCTTGTTCCAGGCGTCAAACAACTGGGTTTGCTGGCGGGACAGGTTCAGGTTGTAACGGTCGCGCATATAGAAGTAGGTGCGGGCGATCGCGCCGCGGGCGCGTTCGGGCGGCTCCGCCAACTGATTTTTAAAATCAATCTTCATCTCGCACTGGCCGTACTGGCGTTCGCCGCCATTCCACTGGCTGTACATAAAGTTGCCGCGATCGCCGTTCACTTCGCCAATCGCCGGCTGCAGGTTGTGTAAGTCGGTTTCTATCTGGCGGTAAACATCGTCTTTGGTGCAGTTTTTGCGGCCGCCGTCCTGCCAGCATTGGCGCTGATGACCAAACTGCCACGCCGGCACCACGTGTTCCCACTCGATGCGACTGGCGCGGTTGGCGTCTTTACGCACCTGATAACCGCAGGAAGCCAGGTCCGGCGTCCCTTTTTTGCCCTGCCAGTTGATCTTACAGCCGCAATAGAAGGTACCGGGCGCATCCTGATGGATTTTGGCGGCGGCGGCCTTGGCCTGCGTAAAATTGTTGATGTTCTGACCGGCGGCGGCCAGCGTCGTCAGGCCCGCGCCTAACACAGCGAAAATGACAAGATTGCGAAGCATATTCCAGAATCACCAGCAGGGTTGAAAGTGGGCAGCGTACCTGAAGAACACCATGCAGGCAAACGCAAAAAAGGCAGCATGAAACGCTGGATTTCTAGTTTAAACAGAGTTTGTTACGAGGGCGCGTAACCGCTCGCCGCAAGACCGGCAGCGGTATTCCGACTCGCCCCGAACGACCCGGTTATGGCGGCGCAGCGTCAGTTCATGTCGGCGGCAGGCGCACTGATAAGGGAAGGTTTTGCCCTGCACCGAGGCGAGCGCAAACTGGTGGGTCCGGCGGGCGGGCACGTTCAGTACGTTTTCCATCATCCAGCGCCATTCCCGGCCATGCGGCGCGGTTTTGCCGAAACGGGCGTATACCAGCAGATGCGCCAGCTCATGCGGGACGACTTCATCAATAAACGCCTGCTGGTTTTCCTGCAGCAATACCGGATTAAGGCGGATTTCCCACGTTTTTAGCCAGGCGCTGCCGGCGGTGGAGCCGCGTTGCTGATAATTGATGACGGGTTCGGGGTAATCACAGCCCAATACCGTGTTGGCCTGCTGAAGTTTTTCCCGCAAACAGCGCATCACCGCTTGCTGCAGGGCGATAGGGAGTCGTGGCGTGTTCATGCTGGCAGCTTACGGTCTGGGCGGGCCGGATGCAATAATGCCCGCGGCGGCTCTACAATAAAAAACGGCGAAGCAGAGGCTTCGCCGTTTGGCATGACAGTGCGGGTCGATTATTTCAGGCCGGCGGCGTCACGCAGTTTTTCTGCCACGTCGGTTTTTTCCCACGGGAATTCCGCACGGCCGAAGTGGCCGTAAGCCGCGGTTTGCTGGTAGATCGGGTGCAGCAGGTCCAGCATCTGGATCAGGCCGTACGGGCGCAGATCGAAGAACTGGCGGACCAAATCGACCAGACGGTCGCTGGACACTTTCTCGGTGCCGAAGGTTTCCACCATGATGGAGGTCGGCTCCGCTACGCCGATAGCGTAGGACACCTGAATTTCACAACGATCCGCCAGACCGGCGGCAACGATGTTTTTCGCCACATAACGGGCGGCGTAGGCAGCGGAACGGTCCACTTTGGACGGGTCCTTGCCGGAGAACGCGCCACCGCCGTGACGTGCTGCGCCGCCGTAGGTATCGACGATGATTTTACGACCGGTCAGGCCGCAGTCGCCCATCGGGCCGCCGATCACGAAACGGCCGGTCGGGTTGATGAAGTATTTGGTATTGGCGGAGAGCCATTCAGACGGCAGAACCGGCTTGATGATCTCTTCCATCACCGCTTCCTGCAGATCTTTCTGCGCGATGGATTCCGAATGCTGGGTAGACAGCACCACCGCATCGATACCGACGATCTTGCCGTTGTCGTATGCGAAGGTCACTTGGCTTTTGGCGTCCGGGCGCAGCCACGGCAGGGTGCCGTTTTTACGCACTTCGGACTGACGCTGTACCAGACGGTGCGCGTAAGTGATCGGCGCCGGCATCAGCACGTCGGTTTCGTTGGTCGCATAACCGAACATCAGGCCCTGGTCGCCCGCGCCTTGTTCCAGCGGGTCTTTACGGTCAACGCCCTGATTAATATCCGGAGATTGTTTGCCAATCGCGCTCAGTACGGCGCAGGAGTTGGCGTCAAAACCCATCTCGGAGTTGACATAACCAATTTCGCGGACGGTGCGGCGCGTGATTTCTTCGATATCAACCCAGGCGCTGGTGGTAATTTCGCCACCAACTAACACCATACCGGTTTTTACGTAAGTTTCGCAGGCAACCCGCGCTTTGGGGTCCTGCTCCAGAATCGCGTCAAGGACGGCGTCGGAAATCTGGTCAGCGATTTTATCAGGATGTCCTTCGGAGACCGACTCGGACGTAAAAAGGTGTTTAGCCATGAGTTTCTTTACCTTATAAGCTAAAGCCGTTAAGCAATATATCAGTTAATCAGTATAGATGGATTAACATCTGGACGGCTATTCTAGGTCACACTGTAGCCCCATGCCAGCAGTTTTTATGCCGCACGGGCCGGTTGAAGATGTTCATCGGCATCTTTTGCAGAAATGATAGGGTTTTTTACCATTTTCATTTTGCTTTTCCGGGGCTGGATAGGTATAAACGGCGGGCGGTTTTGTTGTCCGTAATTCGGGCGATTCCGGCGCGCTGCGCGACGCTTATCCAGGGTGATGCGCGAGCGTTGGCGACGGGGTTCGGCCCGATACTGTTTGACCATTTTCCTGATGGTTTTTCGTGATAGCCTGACCGCATCATCTGCGGCGAGCGTGGAGGTGATAGGATTAATGATCCGTTGTTTATTGAGTGAGTTGCGCCCGCTGCGCTTTTCTTCTGACGCCATCGCGTCACTGACTCAATCCTTTCCGACATTTGCCCGAAGTTGCCTGTCCCGCAGCGCAACGCAGGACTCCCGAGCTGGCTAACCTGCTTTTTTCTCCGCGCCAGTGAATGCGTTTGCATTCTTCCTGGTGATGTTTTCCCTGGTTTTCACCGACCCGAACCTCGGAGTCTGACATCGTGTTTTACACTAATAAGAGTCATAAAACGGCGGCATACTACTGCCCGTCGGGTTTTTCACTGCCGACGTTGCGCGCTTTTGCCGTGCCGCCGGTGTTTGTTGCGGGAAAAAATGTGATTATTCATCAAGAAGTGGAAGAAGGGGATCGCCATGTCTGACGATATGATTCAACCGTACTCGTCAGCGGCGGGTAAACACGATCATCTGCGCTCCATGCAGGAGGTAGCCATGAATGACCGCGACGCCAGCGAGATGCTGAGAACCTATAATATTGCCTGGTGGGGCAACAACTATTACGACGTCAACGAGCTGGGGCACATCAGCGTGTGCCCGGATCCGGATGTGCCGGAAGCGCGCGTTGACCTGGCCAAGCTGGTGAAAACCCGTCAACAGGGCAACCAGCGTCTGCCAGCGCTATTCTGCTTCCCGCAGATTTTGCAGCACCGTCTGCGCTCCATCAACGCGGCGTTTAAACGCGCGCGTGAGTCCTTCGGCTATGAAGGCGGCTATTTCCTGGTATATCCCATCAAAGTTAACCAGCATCGCCGCGTGATTGAATCGTTGATCAATTCAGGCGAGCCGCTGGGACTGGAGGCGGGTTCCAAAGCCGAACTGATGGCGGTGCTGGGCCACGCCGGTATGACCCGCTCCGTAATCGTCTGCAACGGCTATAAAGATCGCGAGTACATCCGTTTGGCGCTGATCGGCGAAAAGCTGGGCCACAAGGTGTATCTGGTCATCGAAAAGATGTCGGAAATCAACATGGTGCTGGAAGAAGCCGAGCGGCTGAACGTGGTGCCGCGTTTGGGCGTGCGCGCTCGTCTGGCATCGCAGGGCTCCGGCAAATGGCAGTCGAGCGGCGGCGAGAAATCCAAGTTCGGCCTGGCGGCGACGCAGGTACTGCAACTGGTAGAACTGCTGCGCAAGGCCAATCGCCTCGACAGCCTGCAACTGCTGCACTTCCATCTCGGCTCACAGTTGGCGAACATCCGCGATATCGCGACTGGCGTGCGTGAATCGGCGCGTTTCTACGTCGAACTGCACAAGCTGGGCGTCAACATCCAATGCTTTGACGTGGGCGGCGGTCTGGGCGTCGATTATGAAGGAACCCGCTCGCAGTCCGACTGTTCGGTCAACTACGGCCTGAACGAATACGCCAACAACGTCATTTGGGGTATCGGCGACGCCTGTAACGAATACGGTCTGCCGCACCCGACGGTGATCACCGAATCCGGACGCGCCGTCACCGCGCATCACACCGTACTGGTGTCCAACATCATCGGGGTGGAGCGCAACGAATTCAGCGAACCGGTAGCGCCGGATGAAGACGCGCCGCGCGCGCTGGAAAGCCTGTGGAATACCTGGCAGGAAATCAAGGAGCCGGGCAACCGTCGCTCTTTACGCGAGTGGCTGCACGACAGCCAGATGGACCTGCACGACATCCACACTCAATACACCCACGGCATGCTGGATTTGACCCAACGCGCGCAGGCGGAGCAGCTGTATCTCAATATCTGTCAGCAGATTCAGCAGCAGCTTGATCCGAGCAACCGCGCCCACCGGCCGATTATCGATGAACTGCAGGAACGTATGGCGGACAAGTTGTACGTCAACTTCTCGCTGTTCCAGTCGATGCCGGATGCCTGGGGGATCGATCAGTTGTTCCCGGTGCTGCCGCTGGAAGGGCTGGACAAGCCGCCGCAGCGTCGTGCGGTGCTGCTGGATATCACCTGTGATTCCGATGGCGCCATCGACCACTATGTCGACGGCGACGGCGTCGCCACCACCATGCCGATGCCGCCGTATGACCCGGAAAACCCGCCGCTGCTGGGCTTTTTCATGGTCGGCGCTTATCAGGAAATTCTCGGCAACATGCATAACCTGTTCGGCGACACCTCCACCGTGGACGTGTTCGTATTCCAGGACGGCACCGTCGAACTGGAAGAGTCGGACGAAGGCAACACCGTGGCCGATATGCTGGAATATGTGCAGTTGGATCCGGACGTGCTGATGTCCCGCTTCCGCGATCAGGTCAAGGAAACCGATCTGGCGCCGGAACTGCAAGCACAATTCCTTGAAGAATTTGAAACCGGCTTGTACGGTTATACGTATCTGGAAGACGAATAATATTTCGTACGGAAAGGTTGAGTACTGAAGAGGTGCTCAACCTTTTTCTTTTTCAGGGTGGCAGAATAGCCGGTTCTGATTGCTCTGCGGAATCGGGTTCCAGTTAGTATGTTGTTGCATACGGCTTATAAATACTTTGATGATAACGTTGTGGCGCAATACCGATACTGAATGTGGTATGGCATTGCGCTTTTCATATTTGATGACAGGAAAGGGTATATGTCTGATCTGAATCGTCAGCGGCTATTTTTTACCAGCTGCTTTTCCTATGCGTTGACCGGTGCGCTGGTTATCGTGACCGGTATGGTCATGGGTGATATCGCCCAGTACTTCAATGTTCCGATAGCCAATATGAGCAATACCTTTACGTTTCTGAACGCCGGTATTTTGCTGTCCATTTTCCTCAATGTGTGGCTGATGGATATTTTCCCGCTGAAAAAACAGTTGGTCTTCGGTTTTGTCCTGATCGTGCTGTCGATCATCGGGCTGTTCGTGGGTAAATCGCTGGCTGTCTTTTCCGTCTGTATGTTTACGCTGGGCGTGGTCAGCGGCATTACCATGTCGATCGGCACCTTCCTGATTACGCAACTGTATTCCGGCCGCCAGCGTGGCGCCCGTCTGCTGTTCACCGATTCGTTTTTCAGTATGGCCGGCATGATTTTCCCGATTGTGGCCGCGGCATTATTGTCCCGCCATTTCGGCTGGTACTGGATTTACGCCTGTATCGGGCTGCTGTACGTGGCGATTCTGGTGCTGACGCTGTTGTCTGACTTCCCCGCCATCGGCACGGATAAAACCAGCGCTCAGAAAACGGCTGTCGAGACGGAAAAATGGGGCATGGGCGTAGTATTTCTGTCGATCGCCGCGCTGTGCTACATCCTGGGACAACTGGCGTTTATCCAGTGGGTGCCGGAATATGTGACCAAATCCTTTGGCATGAGCATCGGCGATGCCGGCGAACTGGTCAGCAGTTTCTGGACGTCGTACATGATCGGCATGTGGGTGTTTAGCTTTGTGCTCAAATTCTTTGATTTGCAGCGCGTCGTTACCGTACTGGCTATTCTGGCCGCCGGGGCGATGTACCTGTTCGTGAGCAGCGATCAGCCCCAACTGCTGAAATACTTCATCTTCGGCCTGGGCTTTATTTCCAGCGCTATCTACACCACGCTGATTACGCTGGGTTCCCAGCAGACTAAAGTACCGTCGCCGAAACTGGTGAACTTCATTCTGACCTGCGGAACGGTCGGGACCATGCTGACCTTTATCGTCACCGGGCCGATCGTGCAGCACTTTGGCGTGCATGCCGCACTGGTGACCGCCAACGGACTGTATTTTGTGGTGTTCGTGATGTGCTTCCTGCTGGGGCTGGTGACCCGTCACCGTCTGCACGGGCATGAGGCCGCCGCGCATTAATCGGGGATAAACTCCGGCCAGTAACACCAAAAGGCATCCCTGGGGATGCCTTTTTTTATCAATCTTTCTGATGGATGCCGCGTGATTGTTTAGCGGACGCGCTCGCCCCGAGCCAGACGAACCGCCGCCCCGGTGAGTGCTGCGATTATATCCGTGCAAAATTATACCGCCCAAATGTAATGAAAAATCGCGGGCGTAAACAGGCAAAGCTGCTACATCGTGTGAGCTGG
Organism: Dickeya fangzhongdai; assembly: GCF_002812485.1. Taxonomy (NCBI): domain Bacteria; kingdom Pseudomonadati; phylum Pseudomonadota; class Gammaproteobacteria; order Enterobacterales; family Pectobacteriaceae; genus Dickeya; species Dickeya fangzhongdai. The sequence continues at coordinate 4,334,694 of NZ_CP025003.1, read as the reverse complement.
AACGAATAAAACCGCCCTGATAAAGCGAAAAGCCTGCTATCCGGCCTGCATGTCAGCAGATCCGTGCGTTTTTTCCGCTTGCTGTTCCATGTGCAATCGGCCGGGTTTTCATGTACATTTGTGGATATCTTTTCTTTGCCTTTTTGAGCTAACACATTGATTAATATGTTTTATGTTCGACAGGCAACTGTTCAATCCGATCTGGAGTAAAGCATGTCCTCTCGTAAAGAACTTGCCAATGCTATCCGTGCGTTGAGTATGGATGGCGTGCAGAAGGCCAAATCTGGTCATCCGGGCGCACCGATGGGTATGGCGGATATCGCCGAAGTCCTGTGGCGTGACCATTTGAACCACAATCCGGCCAACCCGCACTGGGCCAACCGTGACCGCTTCGTGCTGTCCAACGGCCACGCATCCATGCTGATCTACAGCCTGCTGCACCTGACCGGTTACGATCTGCCGATTGAAGAACTGAAAAACTTCCGCCAGTTGCACTCCAGAACGCCGGGTCACCCGGAAGTGGGTTATACGCCGGGCGTGGAAACCACCACCGGCCCGTTGGGCCAGGGGATCGCCAACGCAGTCGGTATGGCGATTGCCGAGCGCACGCTGGCGGCGCAGTTCAACCGTCCGGGTCATGACATCGTTGACCACCACACCTATGTGTTCCTGGGTGACGGTTGCATGATGGAAGGGATTTCCCATGAAGTCTGTTCGCTGGCCGGGACCCTGAAACTGGGCAAACTGGTCGCCTTCTACGACGACAACGGCATTTCCATCGACGGCCACATCGAGGGCTGGTTTACCGATGACACCGCCGCCCGTTTCGAATCCTACGGCTGGCATGTAGTGCGCGGTGTTGACGGCCACGACGCCGACGCTATCCAGCGCGCCATCAAAGCAGCGCAGAGCGTGACCGACAAACCGTCGTTGCTGCTGTGCAAGACCGTGATCGGTTTCGGTTCGCCGAACAAGGCCGGCACCCACGATTCCCACGGCGCGCCGCTGGGCGACGCCGAAGTGGCCGCCACCCGCGAACAGCTGGGCTGGAAATACGGTCCGTTTGAAATCCCGGCTGATATCTACGCCGCCTGGGATGCCCGCCAAGCCGGTCAGAGCAAAGAAGCGGCCTGGCAACAGGCGTTCAACGCTTACGCCAGCGCTTATCCGGAACTGGCTGCCGAATTCACCCGTCGCGTTAGCGGCGAACTGCCGGCTAGCTGGCAGGCGGAGTCGGCTAAGGTGATCGAACAACTGCAGGCCAATCCGGCCAAGATCGCCAGCCGTAAAGCCTCGCAAAACGCGCTGGAAGCCTATGGCAAGCTGTTGCCGGAATTCCTGGGCGGTTCCGCCGACCTGGCGCCGAGCAACCTGACCATTTGGTCCGGTTCCAAAGCCTTGAATGAAGACCCGGCAGGCAACTACATCCACTACGGCGTGCGCGAATTCGGCATGACCGCTATCGCCAACGGTATCTCGCTGCACGGCGGCTTCGTGCCGTACACCGCGACCTTCCTGATGTTCGTTGAATATGCCCGTAACGCGGTACGTATGGCGGCGCTGATGAAAGTGCGCAGCATCTATGTCTACACCCACGACTCTATCGGGCTGGGCGAAGACGGCCCGACCCACCAGCCGGTGGAACAGCTGGCCAGCCTGCGCGTGACGCCGAACATGAGCACCTGGCGCCCGGCGGATCAGGTAGAAACCGCGGTGGCCTGGAAATACGCCATTGAGCGCAAAGACGGCCCGACGGCGCTGATCCTGTCTCGTCAGAACCTGGCGCAGCAGGATCGTACCGCTCAGCAGTTGGCGGACGTCGCCAAAGGCGCCTATGTGCTGAAAGACAGCGGCGGCCAGCCGCAGCTGATTCTGATCGCGACCGGTTCTGAAGTGGAACTGGCGGTTGCCGCCTGGCAGAAACTGACCGACGAAGGCGTTAAGGCGCGCGTGGTGTCCATGCCGTCTACCGATGCGTTCGACAAACAGGATGCAGCCTACCGTGAAGCGGTACTGCCGTCTGCTGTGGCTGCCCGTGTGGCGATCGAAGCCAGCATCGCTGACTACTGGTACAAATATGTCGGTCTGAATGGCGCGATTGTCGGTATGGAAAGCTTTGGCGAATCCGCGCCGGCAGAAAAACTGTTCGACGTATTTGGCTTCACCACCGACAACGTGGTAGCGAAGGCGAAAGCGCTGCTGAAATAAGCACATCGCTTTGTTAGCCTCTCATGCAAGGCCGGGATCGTCTCCCGGCCTTTTTTGATCCCGTCAGCTTTTTGGTAGCAAACCGTGCGGTAATTTTTTGACGCAGATCACTCTTCTGGCATCCGCCCTGTCGCCATATTTCCTTTGACCGGCAATTCGTTTATGCTAGCTGAAGCGTTTCAGTTGTTGGTGTGACAGCATTTGGCCGTCGGGATCCCAATAGGATTCGGTTCGCAGCCCACCGCGCGCAACAAGCGGTTTATTCCTGACGACGTACTGATTATTCTATGATGCGCGATGCTTTTATCACTACACAGGGAATTTCATGACAATCCGTATTGCGATAAACGGTTTTGGTCGCATAGGTCGTAGCGTACTGCGCGCGTTGTATGAGTCCGGTCGGCGGGCCGAGATTGCGGTAGTGGCGATTAACGAACTGGCCAACGCCGAAGGGATTGCCCACCTGCTTAAATACGACAGCAGTCATGGCCGCTTTTCGTGGGATGTGCGTCAGGAATGCGATCGTTTGTCGGTAGGGGATGACACTATCCGCCTGTTGCATGAGCCGGACCTTCGTTCCCTGCCGTGGGGGGAGCTTGGCGTCGATATCGTGCTGGATTGCAGCGGGGTATATGGCAGTCGCGCCGATGGCGAAGCCCATCTGGCGGCGGGGGCGAAGAAAGTGTTGTTCTCCCACCCCGGCGCGCCGGATCTCGACGCCACCATCGTGTACGGCGTCAACCATCCGGATTTGCAGCCGGTTCACCGTCTGGTGTCCAACGCGTCCTGCACCACCAACTGTATTATTCCGATTATCAAGCTGCTGGACGATGCGTACGGCATCGAGAGCGGCACTGTCACCACGATCCATGCATCGATGAACGACCAGCCGGTGATTGACGCTTATCACCATGACCTGAGGCGCACCCGTGCGGCCAGCCAGTCGATCATCCCGGTGGACACCAAACTGGCGGTGGGCATTACCCGTTTCTTTCCGAAATTTGAAGACCGTTTTGAGGCGATTTCGGTGCGGGTGCCGACCATCAATGTGACGGCCATTGACCTGAGCGTCAGTGTGAAAAACGCGGTAAACGTAAGTGAAATCAATACGCTGTTTCGTCAATCAGCGCAGAATACATTTCGTGGTATAGTTGACTATACCGATTTGCCGTTGGTTTCCGTGGATTTCAACCATGACCCGCATAGCGCGATTGTGGATGGAACGCAAACCCGGGTCAGCGGAGGGCATCTGATCAAGACGCTGGTCTGGTGCGATAACGAATGGGGCTTTGCCAACCGGATGTTGGATACAACTCGGGCGATGGCGGCCTGCGGTTTCTGATAGGCGGCGCCGGGAGACCGACGCCTCACTCAAGCAACTTTAAAGAGAATCAACAAGAGGATTCACCATGGCTGTAATTAAGATGACCGACCTGGATCTGGCTGGCAAACGCGTGCTGATCCGTGCGGATCTGAACGTGCCGGTTAAAGATGGCAAAGTGACGTCTGACGCCCGTATCCGCGCTTCCCTGCCGACCATTGAAATCGCCCTGAAGCAGGGTGCCCGCGTGATGGTGACATCCCACCTGGGCCGTCCGACCGAAGGTGAGTACAACGAAGAATTCTCCCTGCTGCCGGTCGTGAACTACCTGAAAGATCGCCTGTCTTCACCGGTGCGTCTGGCGAAAGACTACCTGGACGGCGTTGACGTGGCGGAAGGCGAACTGGTGGTGCTGGAAAACGTCCGCTTCAACAAAGGCGAGAAGAAAGACGACGAAGTCCTGTCCAAAAAATACGCCGCGCTGTGCGACGTGTTCGTGATGGATGCGTTCGGTACCGCGCACCGCGCCCAGGCTTCTACCCACGGCGTGGGCAAATTCGCGCCGATCGCCTGTGCCGGTCCGCTGCTGTCCGACGAACTGGAAGCGCTGGGCAAAGCGCTGGGCAACCCGGCCCGTCCGATGGTCGCTATCGTGGGCGGTTCTAAAGTTTCCACTAAACTGACCGTGCTGGACTCGCTGTCCAAAATCGCTGACCAGCTGATCGTCGGCGGCGGTATCGCCAATACCTTCGTGGCCGCTCAGGGCCATAACGTCGGTAAATCGCTGTATGAAGCAGAACTGATTCCGGAAGCGAAGAAACTGCTGGAAACCTGTGATATTCCGGTACCAAGCGACGTTCGCGTTGCTACGGAATTCTCCGAAACTGCCACGGCGACATTGAAATCCGTTGCCGCCATTAAAGATGATGAACAGATTCTGGACCTGGGCGATGTGTCCGCAGAGCGTCTGGCTGAAATTCTGAAAAACGCCAAAACTATTCTGTGGAATGGCCCGGTCGGCGTATTCGAATTCCCGAACTTCCGTAAAGGTACGGAAATCATCGCCAATGCCATCGCCAACAGCGACGCGTTCTCCATCGCTGGCGGCGGCGATACGCTGGCGGCGATCGATCTGTTCGGCATTGCCGACAAGATCTCCTATATTTCTACCGGTGGCGGCGCTTTCCTGGAGTTCGTGGAAGGTAAAAAACTGCCGGCGGTGGTAATGCTGGAAGAGCGCGCTCGTCAGTAAGCGGTTTTAATCCGTTATCCGAAGCGGGAAACACGCCCGCTTCCGGTTGCCCGGTCAGCGGCCGGGCAACCAGCAAGTAAATCGTGCAGTAAAGCGTAATGATGCCGGCACAATCGCGGTTATGTCGGTAAGTAGCAACAGACAAATCTCTAACCCTCCACGGCCAACGAAACAGGACACGTGACATGTCTAAAATCTTTGATTTCGTAAAACCTGGTGTCATCACGGGTGATGACGTTCAGAAAGTATTCGCAATTGCCAAAGAAAACCACTTTGCATTGCCGGCGGTTAACTGTGTCGGTACCGACTCTATTAACGCCGTTCTGGAAGCCGCAGCCAAAGTGCGCGCGCCGGTAATCGTTCAGTTCTCCAACGGCGGCGCTGTATTTACCGCTGGTAAAGGTCTGAAAGCTGAAGGTCAGCAGGCGGCAATTCTGGGTGCGATTTCTGGCGCTCACCATGTACATCAGTTGGCTGAGCATTATGGCGTGCCGGTGATTCTGCACACTGACCATTGCGCGAAGAAACTGCTGCCGTGGCTGGACGGCCTGCTGGACGCCGGCGAGAAGCACTATGCCGCCACGGGTAAACCGCTGTTCTCTTCCCACATGATCGACCTGTCTGAAGAATCTCTGGAAGAAAACATCGAGATTTGCAGCAAGTATCTGGCGCGTATGGCCAAACTGGACATGACGCTGGAAATCGAACTGGGTTGCACCGGCGGCGAAGAAGACGGCGTGGACAACAGCCATCTGGACAACTCCGCGCTGTACACCCAGCCGGAAGACGTGGCTTACGCCTACGAAAAACTGAACGCCATCAGCCCGCGTTTCACCATCGCGGCGTCCTTCGGCAACGTACACGGCGTGTACAAGCCGGGTAACGTTCAGTTGACGCCGAAAATCCTGCGCAACTCTCAGGAATTCGTGTCCAAAAAATTCAACCTGCCGCACAACAGCCTGGATTTCGTATTCCACGGCGGTTCCGGTTCTTCTGCGGAAGAAATCGCCGAAGCGGTCAGCTACGGTGTGGTGAAGATGAACATCGACACCGACACCCAGTGGGCGACCTGGGAAGGCATCCTGAACTACTACAAGAAAAACGAAGGCTATCTGCAGGGCCAGCTGGGCAACCCGGAAGGCAGCGACAAGCCGAACAAGAAATACTATGACCCGCGTGTCTGGCTGCGTGCCGGTCAGGCGAGCATGGTAGCTCGTCTGGAAAAAGCGTTTAAAGAACTGAACGCGATCGACGTGCTGTAATTTTCTCAGTATGGTTTGACTAAGGCTCCTACGGGAGCCTTAATTTTATCTGCGCACAGATGACGCTAATAACGCTAACAGGAGCGAACAGATGGAAGAACTCAACGTAGCCGAAAGCATGGGTCGCCTGCAGTCATGGCTGGTAAACAACCAACATATCTTGCTGCAGTACGCGGTGAATATTGTCGCTTCGCTGGTGATCCTGTGCATCGGGATGCTTATCGCCCGCATTATGTCGAACACGATAAACCGGCTGATGGTGGCTCGCGGCATCGACGTCACGGTGGCGGATTTTCTGTCCGCGCTGGTGCGCTACGGTATCATCGCTTTCACGCTGATCGCGGCGTTAAGCCGGGTCGGGGTGCAGACCGCATCGGTCATTGCCGTACTGGGCGCCGCCGGCCTGGCGGTCGGTCTGGCGTTGCAAGGCTCGCTGTCGAACTTTGCCGCCGGGGTGCTGCTGGTGGTGTTCCGGCCGTTTCGTACCGGCGAATCGGTGGATCTGGGCGGAGTCGCCGGTACGGTGACGCAGGTGCAGATTTTTTCCACCACGTTGCTGACCGCCGACGGTAAAGTCATCGTGGTGCCGAACGGCAAGATTATCGCCGGCAATATCACCAACAGTTCCCGTGAGCCGGATCGCCGCACCGAAATTATTGTCGGCGTGGCGTATGACGCGGATATCGATGTGGTGAAAAAGGTACTGGGCGACATTGTGGCGGCGGATACGCGCATCCAGCAGGATAAGGGCGTCACCATTCGTTTAAATGAAATGGGTGCTTCCTCGCTCAATTTCGTCGTGCGGGTATGGACCACCAACGGCGATGCGGCGGCGGTGTACTGGGACCTGCTGGAAAGCTTCAAACGCGCGTTGGATGAACACCGTATCGGTATTCCCTACCCGCAGATGGACGTGCACCTGCATCAGACCGCTTCTTCGGCGAAGACGGGCTCCCAGGGCGCGCCTACGCTGTAACAACACGCCTCCGGTCGGCACCTGATGACGGTGCGGAGGCGGTTTCCTCTATTGCATCACATAAAATGCTGTTTCATGATGGTCCCCGTCCCGTCAGAGGTTGATGTCCTGACGGGCGTTATGATGAGGAAGATCAGACGTGATAAATGAACATAGCATTGATGAAGAGGGGAAGGCGGAAAAGCCGCTGGGTAGCCAAAGCCTGTTTCGCGGTTTGCAGTTGATCGAAATACTGAGCGATTACCCCAACGGGTGCCCGCTGGCGCGGATTGCCGAGTTGTCCGGCATGAACAAAAGCACCGTCCACCGTTTGTTGCAAGGGCTGGCCGGGTGCGGTTATGTCGCGCCGGCACGGCAGCCGGGCAGCTATCGTCTGACCACCAAGTTCATCGCTATCGGGCAGAAGGCGCTTTCGTCGCTGAATGTGTTGCACGTGGCGGCGCCGCACCTTGAAGAACTCAACCTGACGGTGGGCGAGACCGTCAATTTTTCAACCCGTGAAGACGACCACGCCATCCTGATTTACAAGCTGGAACCCACCACCGGCATGATGCGTACCCGTGCTTATATCGGCCAGCATATGTCTCTGCACAGTTCGGCGATGGGCAAGATTTTCATGGCCTATGGCGCAGATGACTACCCGGCCGAATACTGGCATACCCATCAGGACAGCATTCGTCCGCTGACCGACAATACCATCATCGAACTACCCGACATGGAGCGGGAACTGGCGGAGATTCGTCGCCAGGGGCTGGCAATGGATCGGGAAGAGAATGAACTGGGCGTCTCCTGTATTTCCGCGCCGGTGTTTGATATTCAGCACCGGGTGGTTTATGCCGTTTCCATTTCGCTGTCGATGGCGCGTTTGCAGCAGATCGGCATTGATGCGCTGGTCGCGCCGTTGCAGGAAACCGCCCGGAACATTTCTCACGAGCTGGGCTTTACGCCGTCGGCGTAAGCGTCTTCGTCCGGTTTTCATCCGGTTACGTCATTCTTAACCGGTATTCGGACATTCGCCTATATTGAATGGAGCCTGCCCGCGGTAGGCTTTGTCATTCACTCACATGCAAAGGGGATAACGTGAAGCTGAAAGTTCTGGCACTGACCACTCTGCTTGGTATTGGTCTGTCGTCGATGACGGTTCAGGCCGGCAATGAATTACCCAGCGGGCCGCACATCGTGACTTCCGGCACCGCCAGCGTCGATGCGACGCCGGATATCGCCCGGCTGGCGATAGAAGTCAGCGTTTCATCCAAGGATGTGTCCGACGCCAAAAAGCAGGTGGATGAGCGGGTCGCGCAATATTTTGCTTTTCTTGATAAAAGCGGTATCGATAAAAAAGATATTAACGCCGCCAACCTGCGCACGCAGCCGGAGTACGACTACCTGAAAAACGGCGGTTCGGTGCTGAAAGGCTACCGGGCGGTGCGCCAGGTGGAGGTGACATTACGTCAGCTGGACAAACTCAATGAACTGCTGGACGGCGCGCTCAAGTCCGGTCTTAACGAGATTCGGGCGGTGGATCTGGGCGTCGCCAATCCGGACGCCTACCGCGAGCAGGCGCGCAAAAAAGCGATAGAACAGGCAACGCAGCAGGCGCAGTCGCTGGCTAGCGGGTTTAACGCCACGCTGGGGCCTGTCTACAGCATCCGCTATCACGTCGCCAATTATCAGCCGGTGCCGGTCGCCCGCATGTTCAAAACTGCCGACATGGTGGCGCAAAGCGAAGTCTCTCAGACCTACGAACAACAGACCATTCACTTTGACGATCAGGTGGATGTGGTGTTTGAACTGCAACGCGCCCCCTGAGCCGGGCGCGGCGCAGCCCTAAAATAGACTGAATAGGGCTGCGGTTTTTAACGTCAGGACTGGCGCAGAACCTGACGCCCATGCGTGAGCAGGGCGTCGGTGACCTGCCGCATCATCCGGCTTTCCGGCGCAAAACGATGCCAGTACAGCATGCGGCGCTGGAACAGTCCCGGCGTCAGGTCGATCAGCTCGCCATTGGCCAGTTCTCTCTCGATTTGCAAATGGGGGATCATACAGCAGGTGGTGCCCTGACGAGCGAGCTGAACGAAGGCTTCGGACGAGTTAACGATGTGGCAGGGTACGCTGCCGGGCGGCAGATCGAAGTTCTGCTGCAAAAACGCCTGATGCATGTCATCCAGATGGTCGAACGCCACCACCGGCGCGCGCAGCAACGCGGAGCGGGTCACGCCGTTCGGGAAGTAACGGTTGGCGAATCCCGGCGACGCGACGAACAGGTAGTCCAGCGCGCCCAGTTTATCCACCAGACAGCTTGGCAACGGCTGAGGCTGAATACTCACCGCGCCCACCACTTCACCCCGGCGCAGGCGCTCCTGGGTGCGGGTTTCATCTTCCACCTGCAGATTCAGCCGGATCGGCGAATCCACCAGCACCGGTTGCAGCGCGGGCAGCAGCCAGGTCGCCAGGCTGTCGGCGTTGACCGCCAGCGACAGCAACAGCGGCGTTTCGCTGCTATTTTCGTTGCCCAGCCACTCTTCTTCCAGCAATTCAACCTGATGCAACAGCGCCAGCAGCTTCTGCCCTTGCTCGGTCGGACGCGGCGGAATCGTTCTCACCAGCAGCGGCTGGCCGAATAGGTTCTCCAGCTGTTTGATGCGCTGCGAGACGGCGGACTGTGTAATACAGAGTTTTTGTGCGGCGCGTTCAAAGCCTCGCTCACGGATCACGGCGTCCAGCGCCTGAAGGGTGCGATAGTCCGGGCGTTTCATGAAGGTGAAGATTCCTTTGCGTAAAAACCATTTCGGCAATATGCCACATTTTTGTGATGCGCCGCCGAAAAAAATCGCCTGACTCTGCGCGCGGAAGCTGAAATATTGCCGCGCTCAGGGTACAACCCTCTGCTTTTGAGCATGCCATGCCCTATAATACGCACACGTTTTCGTAGCTACAGGCACAAGCACACCATGACGCAGGATGAACTGAAAAAAGCCGTTGGCTGGGCCGCACTCGACTATGTTCGCCCCGGTACTATTGTTGGCGTGGGCACCGGCTCCACCGCCGCCCACTTTATTGATGCGCTGGGTTCGATCAAACATCAGATCGAAGGCGCAGTTTCCAGCTCGGACGCTTCCACCGCCAAGCTTAAAAGTTTGGGGATCCCGGTCTTTGACTGCAATGACGTCGATGTGCTCGATGTCTACGTGGATGGCGCGGATGAAATCAACCCGCACATGCAGATGATCAAGGGCGGCGGCGCGGCGTTGACCCGGGAAAAAATCGTGGCGGCGATCGCTCGTCAGTTTGTGTGTATTGTCGATGCGTCCAAACAGGTGGATGTGCTGGGACGTTTTCCGCTGCCGGTGGAAGTGATCCCGATGGCGCGCGCCTACGTGGCCCGCGAACTGGTCAAGCTGGGCGGGCAGCCGGTATACCGCGACGGCGTGATTACCGACAACGGCAACATCATTCTGGATGTGCATAACATGGATCTGTCCGATGCGGTGGCGATGGAAAACCGTATCAATGGGCTGGCCGGCGTGGTGACGGTAGGATTGTTCGCCAATCGCGGCGCGGATGTCGCGCTGGTAGGCTCATCCGACGGGGTGAAAACGGTTCGCCTGAAATAACTCGTTGTTGTTTCTTGCCCACATCCGGTGACGCTAACGGCGGCCGGATTTTTTTATCTAAAAAATCCGGCTATTCTTAACGGCTCATTTTTGGTACTTAATATCAGTTTTTCTTATTTCGCATCATCCCTGTGTGGTCCGGCTGGTGGTTGGCAGTATTTTTTGCCATGAAACCGTCTGAGCGAGGTGGCGCGAAAAAATGGGCAGGCAATCGTTTGTATTGCCGCTTGCGTATTTTTTGTTATGTTTGCAGAGACCGGTTTGCAAACCGTCATATCTGAAGTCTGAAAATAAGGTCGGGAAATGGCAAAGGTATCACTGGAAAAAGACAAGATTAAGTTTCTGCTGCTGGAGGGTGTACACCCGAATGCGCTGGAGAATCTGCGCGCCGCAGGTTACACCAATATTGAATACCATAAGGGGGCGCTTGACCCGGAAGCGCTGAAAGCATCGATTCGCGATGCGCACTTTGTGGGGATTCGATCGCGCACGCATCTGACGGAAGAGGTTTTCGCCGCTGCCGAGAAACTGGTGGCCGTTGGTTGTTTCTGCATCGGCACCAATCAGGTTGAACTGCCGGCCGCGACCAAACGCGGTATTCCGGTCTTCAACGCGCCTTTTTCCAATACCCGTTCCGTGGCCGAACTGGTGATCGGCGAATTGCTGCTGCTGCTGCGCGGCATTCCGACCGCCAACGCCAAAGCTCACCGTGGTATCTGGCACAAACAGGCGGTTGGCTGCTTTGAAGCGCGTGGTAAGAAACTGGGCATTATTGGTTACGGTCACATCGGTACCCAACTGGGTATTCTGGCCGAAAGCCTGGGGATGCACGTTTATTTCTACGATATCGAAAGCAAATTGCCGCTGGGCAACGCCCAACAGGTACGTCATTTGTCCGATCTGCTGAACATGAGCGATGTGGTCAGCCTGCATGTGCCGGAAACCGACAGCACCCAGAATATGATCGGCGCCGAGGAACTGGCGCTGATGAAGCCGGGTTCTATCCTGATCAACGCATCGCGCGGCACCGTGGTGGACATTCCGGCGCTGAGCAATGCGCTTGCCAGCAAGCACCTCTCCGGCGCGGCTATCGACGTGTTCCCGCAGGAACCGGCGACCAATAGCGATCCGTTCCTGTCGCCGCTGTGCGAGTTCGATAACGTGCTTCTGACGCCGCACATCGGCGGCTCTACTGAAGAAGCACAGGAGAACATTGGTGATGAAGTCGCCGGTAAGCTGGTGAAGTATTCCGACAATGGCTCCACGTTGTCTGCCGTCAACTTCCCGGAAGTGTCGCTGCCGACGCACAGCGACCGCGCCAGCCGTCTGCTGCACATTCATGAAAACCGCCCGGGTATCATGACGCAGATTAACCACATTTTTGCCGAGCAGGGCATCAACATTGCGGCGCAGTATCTGCAGACCAGCCCGGAAATCGGTTATGTGGTTATCGATGTGGAAACCGACGGCGCCGACACCGCGCTGCAACTGATGAAATCCATCCCTGGCACCATTCGCGCCCGTTTGCTGTACTAAGTGCGAGTGCCGGCCGGTTGTAACCGATAATTCGGCTTGATGAGGAAGCCAGCCCACCGGGCTGGCTTTTTTTACGCTGGTTTGGCGCTACAGCGTGATTACGACCTTGCCGCGCATATGACCGGCCAGTACGGCATCGTGCGCTTGTTTCAGCGTTGTCGTCGTCAGTCCGTTAAACGTCTGGCTGAGGGTGCCCTGCAATTCGCCGCTATCCACCCGTTGCGCCACCTCGCGCAGGATTTCTCCCTGACGCGCGATGTCCGGCGTAGTGAACATGCTGCGGGTAAACATGAATTCCCAGTGCAGCGCCGCGCTTTTCAGCTTAAGTTGATTCTGGTCCAACGGCCGGGTGTTTTCCACGATGGTGCAGATGTGCCCCATCGGTGCGATTAACCGGCTGATGGCATCCCAATGGCCGTCGGTGTCATTCAGGCAGAAAATGTAATCGACCTGCTCAATATTCTGCTTTTTCAATTCATCCACCAGATGGCGATAATCCACCACCAGATGCGCGCCCCGGTCGCGGCACCATTGTGCGGAGTCGGGACGGGAAGCGGTAGCGATGATCGTCGCTTCGCTGCGCTGCGCCGCCAGAGAAATAGCCAGCGAACCGACGCCGCCGGCGCCGCCGATAATCAGCAGCGTTTTACCTTTAGCCGCGTCCTGAATTTTCAGATGCTCGAATAATCCTTCCCAGGCGGTTAGGGCCGTCAGCGGCAGGGCGGCTGCTTCAGCCCAGTCCAGCGTGGCGGGTTTATGCGCGGCGATACGCGCATCGACCAGTTGGTGCGTGCTGTTGCTGCCGGGGCGGGTGATATCGCCCGCATACCAGATTTCGTCCCCAGGTTGAAAACCGCTTACCGCTGAGCCGGCCTTGATCACCACGCCGCTGGCGTCCCACCCAAGAATGCGCGGATGTTGCAGGCCGTCCCGACGCAACCCGGCATGAACTTTGGTATCTACCGGGTTAACCGATACCGCTTTTACGGCTACCAGCAGGTCGTGCTCGCCGGGTTGCGGTAATTCGGCGGTGATTTCTACGAAGTTCTCGGGTTGTCTGGGGTCAACGGCTATTGCTTTTACTGTCATGATGCGTTTTTCCATTGTTACGTGTTGGACTGCATAACAGTGTAGAACCTGTCGATAGTGCTGATAAGATGGACAATTACTAACGAAGTGTTCGGCTATGAAGAACAATTATGTTCAAACAATTACAGGATATGGCGCTATTTACGCTGGTGGCGGAATGCGGCAGTTTTACCGAAGCCGCCAGACAGGCGGGCATGGCCAAGTCGAGCCTTAGCCTGCGCATCAGTCAGTTGGAGCAGTCGCTGGGGCTGCGGCTGTTTAACCGCACCACCCGCAAGCTCAACCTGACCTTTGCCGGCGAACGCTATCTGGTGCATTGCCGGGAGATGCGACAAGCCAGCGAACGCGCCGAGATGGCGATGCAGCATTTGCGCGATAACCCCAGCGGGCGTTTGCGGATCACCAGTCCGGCCGGCTTGGGGGCTACCCTGCTGGCGCGCCTGACCGCGGAGTTTCAGTCGCGCTTTCCGGCGGTTTCGCTGGATATCATTGTTGCCGACCGGGTAATCGATCTGGTGGAGGAAGGGTTTGACGCCGCGCTGCGCACCGGCAAGCCGCAGGATTCTTCGCTGATTGGCCGCTCGCTGGGGCGGGTGCCGCATTATCTGGTCGCGTCGGCCGGGTATCTGGCTGGCTCCACGCCGATCGCGCATCCGCGTGAATTGCAGTCGCACCGGTGTATTGCACATCGAGCCTGGCCGGAGTGGGGATTTCACCATGAAGCGGAGTATTTCCTCTGGCGGCTGCCGCAGTCGCATATTACCGATAATTTGCTGTATGCCCGAGCCTGCGCGCTGGCCGGCGGCGGCATTACGTTGTTGCCGGAGTTCCTGTGCCGAGAGCAGTTGGACCGTGGCGAACTGGTCTGCCTGCTGCCTGGGTGGCGGGCGGATACCAACGATCTGTATCTGATTTATCCCGGACGCAAACTGAATTCGCCCGCCCTGAACTGCTTTATTGATTTTGCCCTGAGTTTTGAGGCATTGTGTGATTATTCTGCTCGTTAAGCTGTATCTCGTTCTCCACGGAGCCGGAGATTTGATCACGCGTGATTACACGCTGCCCGTCTGCCTCGTCAGAGAACGTTATTGCTTGCCTTAATGGCTTCAAACCTGGTGGTTTTTAAACCTCAGCGGTTTGAAACCGTGAAACCTTAATAACTTCATAGCTTCAAATCTTGCATCTTCTGGCTGCAAACGCGGTTTTTCCGGTTTATGTCCCTGCCACGCATGAATAACTCGGCCAGAAAAAGGAACCTGACCGTTTCTGTTGACCACTTATCAGCAGAGCATGCTACAGTCATCACGGTTTTTCTTTTTTAAAGAAACAACAATGCAATTAAATTAAAATGTTGTTTTGTTTTCCTGCTCCTGTGTGACGTCTGTTGCCTTTTTAGGCGCTTACGTGCAGTGGTCGGTGTTTGTCAGGAAAGAGTGAATGGCGCAAAGCTATACGTGCTTCTGCTGTTGACGCGGCGGAAGTGATCAGCATCCTGTAGTGAAAGTGAGAAATCGGAATGGCAGAACAAAAAGGGAATATCTCTTCCATAAATAACATTCGTCTTGTGACGCTCTTTATCACGCTGTTAACCATTATTCTGATTCTGTTTGCCCTCTCAATTGGTACTGCCAGTTATTTTCTCAAACAGAGTAATGCCTCTCTGGGGCGGGCTAATCTGGTGTCCGAGATCCGTGCCGGGATCAGCAGCAGCATGGACAATTTCCGTGTTTCCCGCCAGTTGCTGGTGCAGGCTGTAGCCGCATCGCGTATTGGTGATAAGGATTCCTACAATCAGGCTTTCAATGAAGGCATGGAGCGCATCAAAAGCTCGCAGAAACGCTTTGATGACTATATGGCTCGTACCGATAAGTCGGATGAAGAGAAGGCGCTGGATGCTGACCTGACCACCAATTACACCGCCTATCGGGACAAAGTAATGGTGCCGATGGTGGAGTTTGTGCGTAACGGCGAATTCGAAAGCACCATTGAGCTGGAAACCTCGCTGGCGCGCCAGCTGGATACCAGTTATGCCATGCAGGTACGAAAGGAAGTGAAATACCTGACGGACCATGCGAACAATATTAATACGCTGGCTTCTGATAATGCTCGTCTGGGGAATATCCTGATGGGCGTGTCGTTCATTCTGTCTATTCTGCTGGCAGCGTTGACTTATCTGGTGATCCGCCGGGCGATTCTGGTGCCGGTCAATGTGCTGATTACCCGTATCCAGAAAATTGCGCAGGGTGACCTGACGCAGCCGGCCGAAAATCTGGGGCGTAACGAAATCGGTATTCTGGGCCAAAACCTGCAGCATATGCAGGAGTCGTTGACCAACACCGTGACGGTGGTTCGTGAAGGCGCTGACTCTATTTATCAGGGCGCTTCCGAAATCAGCGCCGGCAACGTCGATCTTTCTTCCCGCACGGAACAACAGGCGGCGGCGCTGGAGCAGACGGCGGCCAGCATGGAGGAACTGACCTCCACGGTGAAACAGAACTCGGATAACGCCAACCATGCCAGCCAGCTGGCGCGCAACGCCTCCGGTAAGGCGGAGCAGGGCGGCAATATCGTTCAGGATGTGGTGAAGACGATGGGGGATATTTCGTCCAGCTCGAAGAAAATCTCTGAAATTACCAGTGTTATCAATAGCAT
Source organism: Dickeya fangzhongdai (assembly GCF_002812485.1). NCBI lineage: Bacteria > Pseudomonadati > Pseudomonadota > Gammaproteobacteria > Enterobacterales > Pectobacteriaceae > Dickeya > Dickeya fangzhongdai. The sequence goes on along the minus strand of NZ_CP025003.1, from coordinate 4,318,784 downwards.
TGCTTTCCAGACCAACATTCTGGCGCTGAACGCCGCCGTAGAGGCTGCACGCGCTGGCGAGCAGGGCCGGGGCTTCGCGGTGGTTGCCGGAGAGGTGCGTAGTCTGGCGCAGCGTAGTGCGCAGGCGGCGAAAGAAATCGAATCTCTGATTGGCGAATCCGGCAGGCTGGTGGATACCGGTTCGGAACTGGTTGCCAGAGCCGGGAGTACGATGGAAGAGATTGTGAAAGCGGTAGTCAGCGTGACGGATATCATGGGGGAAATTGCTTCAGCGTCTGATGAGCAAAGCCGAGGCATCGGTCAGGTGAATCAGGCCGTGCTGGAGATGGAAGGCACAACCCAGCAGAACGCCGCGCTGGTGCAGGAGGCTTCGGCCGCCGCCGTCTCGCTGGAATCACAGGCTGAACGTTTGACTCAGGCGGTGGCGGTCTTCAAGCTGAGACACCACAAGGAAAACGAGCCGGTCCGCGCCTCGTTGCCATCCCGGCCGGTCGCTCAGCCGGTGCCGGCGGTAGCCGCTCTTGGTGCGGGCAGATCAGGCCGTAACGACCAGAACTGGGAAACGTTCTGATTGCAGTGATGTGTGGCGGTCATCAGCAGGCCACATATCTGATGGAATCAAATGCGATCGAATGAAAATGGTCAAAACAGTTACCACCTCCCAGGAGGTGGTTTAACGCTGACAATGAAAAAGCCCGCCGGTTGGCGGGCTTTTGCTGTCACGGCGTCTTGACCGTGACAGGTGGCAGACGGACTGTCACGCCATTTTCTTGTACTTGATACGATGCGGCTCCAGCGCTTCCGCACCCAGAGTACGTTTCTTGTACTCTTCGTATTCTGTGAAGTTGCCTTCAAAGAATTCCACCTTACCTTCATCCTGATAGTCGATGATGTGGGTGGCGATACGGTCCAGGAACCAGCGGTCATGGGAAATCACCATGGCGCAACCGGGGAATTCCAGCAGGGCGTTTTCCAGCGCGCGCAGGGTTTCTATATCCAGGTCGTTGGTCGGTTCGTCAAGCAGCAGCATGTTGCCGCCAACCTGCAGTAGTTTTGCCAGGTGTACGCGACCACGTTCGCCGCCGGAGAGCTCCCCGATACGTTTGCCCTGATCGACGCCTTTGAAGTTGAAACGGCCGACATAGGCGCGGCTCGGAATCTCGAAATTGCCGATACGCATGATGTCCTGACCGCCGGAGACTTCTTCCCATACGGTCTTGCTGCCGTCCATCTTGTCGCGGAACTGATCCACCGACGCCAGTTGCACCGTTTCGCCCAGCGAGATCGTGCCGGAGTCCGGTTGTTCCTGCGCGGACAACATACGGAATAGGGTCGATTTACCTGCGCCGTTGGGGCCGATAATCCCGACGATGGAGCCTTTCGGGATGGCGAACGACAGGTTATCAATCAGCACCCGGTCACCGTAGGATTTGGTGAGGTTCTGCACTTCCAGCACTTTGTCGCCAAGGCGCGGGCCAGGCGGAATGAACAGTTCGCTGGTTTCGTTGCGTTTCTGGTATTCGACGCTGTTGAGTTCGTCGAAACGAGCCAGACGCGCTTTGCCTTTGGCCTGACGGCCTTTCGGATTCTGACGCACCCACTCCAGCTCTTTCTCGATGGATTTGCGACGAGCGGCTTCGGTGGAGGCTTCCTGTGCCAGACGCTGGTCTTTCTGTTCCAGCCAGGACGAGTAGTTGCCTTCCCACGGAATCCCTTCGCCGCGGTCCAGTTCCAGAATCCAGCCGGCAACGTTATCGAGGAAGTAACGGTCATGGGTGATGGCAACTACGGTACCTTCGTAGTCGTGCAGGAAACGCTCCAGCCAGGCGACCGATTCCGCATCCAGGTGGTTGGTGGGTTCGTCGAGCAGCAGCATGTCCGGTTTTTCCAGCAACAGGCGGCAGATTGCGACGCGACGGCGTTCGCCCCCGGAGAGGTTGGCGATTTTCGCTTCCCACGGCGGCAGGCGCAGCGCATCGGCGGCCCGCTCAAGCTGGTTATCAAGGTTGTGGCCGTCGTGGGCCTGAATAATCGATTCCAGCTCGCCCTGTTCTTTCGCCAGCTTGTCGAAGTCGGCATCCGGGTCGGCATAGGCGGCATAGACTTCGTCCAGACGGGTCAGCGCGCGTTTCACTTCGCTGACAGCCTCTTCAACCGCTTCACGGACGGTATGTTCCAGATTTAACTGGGGTTCCTGAGGCAGATAGCCGATTTTGATCCCCGGCTGTGGGCGGGCTTCGCCTTCGATGTCTTTATCAATCCCCGCCATGATGCGCAGCAGGGTGGATTTACCCGCCCCGTTCAGACCCAGCACGCCGATTTTGGCGCCCGGGAAAAAACTGAGGGAAATATTTTTCAGGATATGACGCTTCGGCGGAACAACCTTGCCGACGCGGTGCATGGTGTAAACGTATTGAGCCACGTTGCTCTGAGCCTCTTTCTGTCCAGTTTAGCGTTATGCCATTAAAGCATGGCGCCTGTAGGGGCATGATACCGGAAGCGCGCTGACGCCCCGCCGGCAAAAGGAATTTACTGTTGACGGAGTTTAGCTGTTTTCGCTGCATGATCCCAGCCATCCCGTCATCGTGTTGTTGACTCTGCGATGCAGCTTCCACCCATGATGGAACCATTGGGACGAATATCAGCCGAAACTGCGGGCGCTCTGGTAAAAGGATGTTAACGCTGCGAATTTCGTTCTGTTTTAAGCTGCTTTCGGCGTATCGTTGCCGGGCAGGATATGCCACACTGATTTAGTTTGAAAAAACCAACGTTAGTCAATGCAATGCAGCCGTCACGGGTATGAACGATGGCCGTGAACATTAATGACGGCGTTCGGCGGTAATGGCGGAAACGATAACGAGTGAGGTCAGGGCAGTTATGTTCAAATTAGGGTATTGGCGATATGTGGCCGCCGCACTGTGTCTCATTGGGGTATCGTGCCAGGCGTTGGCGGATTCTCTGGATGAGCAGCGGCAGCGTTATCAGCAAATAAAGTCCGCGTGGGATAATAACCAGATGGATGTGGTTTCCCAATTAATGCCGACGCTACGTGATTACCCGCTTTACCCTTATCTGGAATACCGAGCGCTGACGCAGGATTTATCGACGGTCAGCGAGGCGCAGGTCAAACAGTTTATGGCTTCGCACCCGACACTGCCTGCGGTGCGTACGCTCAATAACAGCTTTATCAATGAACTGGCTCGTCGTCAGGACTGGAATGGGCTGCTGGTGTTCAGCCCGGAGCAACCGAAGCCGGTCGCCTCTCTCTGCAACTATCTGTATGCCAAAGTCATGGTGGGGCAACCGCAAGGCGTCTGGGAGCAGACCCGCGAAATCTGGCTGACCGGTCGTTCATTGCCGCCGACCTGTGACAAGCTATTCTCTGCCTGGCAGCAGCAAGGCGGATTGACGTCGTTAATGGTTCTTGAACGGATGCGACTGGCGATGGATGCGGGCAGCGCAGGTCTGGTGAATCATCTTTCCAGACAATTGCCGGCAGATTACAAGACCATCACCGATGCGTTGCTGAGATTGCAAAGCAATCCTAAAACGATCGAGCGCTTCGCCCGCTCTGTCGGCCCGACGGATTTTACCCGGAGAGCGGTATTATCGGCGTTCAGCCGCATTGCCCGTCAGGATCCGGATGAGGCGCGGGCATTGCTGCCGCAGTTGATTCGCCTGCAGAAAATGCGCCCGCAGGAACGCCAGAGCATGGAAGATGACATCGCCTGGCGTCTGATGGGCAGCGATACCACCGAGGAGCAGGCGCTCTGGCGTGATGCCGTAATTCTGCGCAGCGCCTCGGCGCCGCTGCTGGAACGACGCGTCCGTATGGCGTTGGGTCAGGGGGATCGGCCCGGGCTGAAGCAGTGGATGGCGCGCTTGCCGGCCGACGTGCAGCAAAAGGATGAGTGGCGCTACTGGCGAGCGATACTGCTGATCGAACAAGGGCAAAAGCAGGAAGGCGAGAACCAACTGCGCGAATTGATGACGATTCGCGGTTTTTACCCGATGGCCGCCGCGCAGAAGCTCAATGTGAACTATCCGCTGACCATTATGATTGCCGCCAAACCGGAGCGCTCGATTGGGCAGTTACCGGAAGTGGCGCGGGTACGCGAGCTGATGTTCTGGGGACTGGAAAGTCTGGCTCGTTCCGAATGGGCGGGGCTGGTGGCTAGCCGGGATCGTCCGCAGCAGGAAGCGCTGGCGCGTCTTGCGTTCGAACAGCATTGGTATGACTTGAGTGTTCAGGCCACGATTGTGGCGAAACTCTGGGACAATCTGGAGGAACGCTTCCCGCTGGCATGGAATGACGATTTCCGCCGGGCGACGCAAGGTAAGGGCATCAGCCAGAGTTATGCCATGGCGATTGCCCGTCAGGAAAGCGCCTGGAACCCGCAAGCGCATTCCGCCGTGGGGGCGGCCGGCCTGATGCAACTGATGCCCGCCACCGCGCAGCACACTGCCGAAATGTTTAATATCGCCAGCTATACCAACAGCAGTCAGTTACTGGATCCGCAGATGAATATCCAGCTTGGCACCAGCTATCTGGATTATGTTTATCAATCGTTCGGTCAGAACCGCATTCTGGCATCCGCTGCCTACAACGCCGGGCCATCGCGGGTGAGTAACTGGTTGAAAGACAGCGACGGTCGGATCGACGCCATCGCGTTTGTGGAAAGTATTCCGTTTTCCGAGACGCGGGGATACGTCAAAAATGTACTGGCCTACGACGTTTTCTACCGTAGCCTGATGCAACAGCGCCCGACGACGTTGCTGATGGACAACGAGTGGCAGCGGCGTTACTGACCGTTAGCGGGGATTGCACGATATACGCATTCCCCGCCTTACGCAGGTGAAGAAAAGTCTCATCATGCTGGCAGTCGTTACCTCACGCCCGTCTCGTTAAGGCGGGCGTTTATCCTATTTGTTACGCTTTTTTTCATCATGAAGAGTATGTTATGCTGATGTACTAGTTAAATAGTATGGTGGCCGTTATGACATCACCTTCACTTCATGATCCGGTATTTTCCGAACAAGACGATGAAAACTGGCAGGCGTTTGTCAGCCTGTTCCAACAGGCGATGGCGGAAGGGCTGGAGCAACCGCTGCTGCAACTGCTGTTAACGCCGGATGAGCGAACCGCGCTGGGAACTCGGGTACGTATTATTCAGGAATTGATGCGCGGCGAGATGAGCCAGCGTGAGCTGAAAAATGAGTTGGGTGCGGGCATTGCGACCATCACCCGAGGTTCCAACAGCCTCAAATCCGCCCCGGCCAGGCTGAAAGTCTGGCTGGAGGAGCAATTGCTACCGGAGAAGAAGGGCTAGCGTTCGGGAAGCAATCAAACGGACGGCGCATGAATCGGGTGCTGATAAACCGGATTATGAAACGGCACTAGCGCCAGCAGCAACGCCTGATAATACACGCTGGTTCTGGACAGTTTGCCATCCGTGAATACGCCAATCGCGCCACCCTGACGTTTGATATCCTGAATGCCGGTCAGACGGGCCATTTCATCACCCAGTTCGCGGCCTTCGCCAATTCCCTGCAGAATGCTTTCCGGCAATACCAGACTGGCTGAACGGGATTCACCGCGGATGACCGCATTTTCAATCACCATCCAGGCGAACGTCATGCTTTCTTCAATGCCGGCTTCCACGCCTACCCAGAAATCAGCTTCCGGACGGACCTGCCGCGCTCTCATCACCCGATTCCTGGCGCCCGTTCGGGTTTCGACGGAACCTAACGGTTGACTGGGAACTCCACTATCTACATCAACCCCTTCGATGCGGCAATTATCCACACCAAAAACGTCGGCAAATGCTAAAGTGATGGCGTTAATCTTGGCCGGGTTGGTCGTAGAAGCGACAACATGGTACATAATGTTTCCCTACCTTGTAGTTAATTTGACGCAGTATAACGGAAAAAAATCATGTTACAGGTATATCTTGTTCGCCATGGTGAAACAGAGTGGAACGTGGCGCGACGCATTCAGGGGCAGTCGGACAGTCCGCTGACCTCGGGTGGCGAGCATCAGGCCCGGCTGGTTGCTGCAAGGGTCAGGAAACTGGGGATTACCCATATTTTTACCAGCGATCTGGGGCGGACCCGCCGCACTGCCGACATTATCTCGCAGGCTTGCGGCGACTGCCCGGTGATCATGGAGCCGGCTTTGAGAGAGCTGAACATGGGCGTGCTGGAGGAAAGGCTGATTGATTCGCTGAGCCTTGAAGAAGAGCGCTGGCGTAAACAGTTGGTGGATGGCACCCGCGATGGCCGTATCCCCAACGGCGAGTCCATGTCGGAATTGGCTCTGCGTATGCAGAGCGTGCTGGCAAAGTGCCTGGCGTTGCCGGAAGGCAGCCGCCCACTGCTGGTGAGTCACGGTATTGCGCTGGGCTGCCTGCTGAGTACGTTGTTGGGATTACCGGCCTGGGCGGAGCGCCGCTTGCGGCTGCGCAACTGTTCATTGTCTCGTGTTGATTATCAACAGAGCCCCTGGCTGGCGCTTGGATGGATAGTAGAAACCGCCGGAGACGTCTCCCATCTTGACGCTCCGGCGTTGGATGAATTGCAGCGTTAACGCTGAATTGGAATCAGGTATTCGCAGCGGATGATTTTGGGCGGTTCAGCTTCTTTGTGGCCTTTGGGGTAAAAGCGTTCAGCATCAAAACCTTTGCGGCGTGTCAGTTTATAAGTCGGCAGGCAGGTGTCGTAGAGGGTGATGATGAAATCCTGCAAATCATCCGCCGGGCCTTCATAAATAAACATGGCATAGTCGCCGCTCGGTAATACCACCGGTTCGCCGGGATGCACGCCCTCCGGAACATGGTGTGGTTCCAGCGCGGTGGTATACAGCACTTCATGTTCATCATCCTTCTCCTTGCTTGGGCGAGAATGATGCAGACCGTACAGCACCGGCGGGACCTGTTTGACTTCTCCCAAATACTGCCGCCAGAAATGGACGCGTATTTCGGTACGAAAACAGGTAATTTGCTCCAGATTACAGGTATAGCTCTGGGTCAGACCAACCAACTGCGTTTCCGGCAAGGTGACGAAGTGCGGTTGCGGCATGGTAAAAGCGCCGAGACGAATCGGTGGGTGGATACCGAAAGTATTCCAGTCATCCGCCCGACGATAGGATGCCGGCGTCTGGGCAAACTGCTTTTTGAACGCCCGGGTGAACGTCTGTTGTGAATCGAAACGGTACTGCAAGGCGATATCAAGAATCGGGCGACTGGTCAGACACAGTGCGACAGCCGCTTTGGTGAGCCGACGGGCACGAATGTATGAACCGATGGCATGACCCGTTACGTCCTTGAACATTCTCTGCAAATGCCACTTGGAATAGCCGGCCTTGGCTGCGACATTATCCAGCGATAAAGGCTGGTCAAGATGACCCTCCAGCCAGTTGAGCAGGTCACGTATGATACTGGCTTGATCCATAGATCGTCCTCATAGAACACACCGAGAGCTAAGCGTATAAGCCCGGCATAATAGCAACTTTTTCCCTGGGGCACTTACCAAGATTTTTGTGCCTGATGAATAAAGAATCTGATTAACATAGGCTGCTAAAGAAATCTATCCGACAAATGGTCTTTGAACCACAGAAACTACGCCATGGCGGCGACAAAGTGAGAGAAAGGCAATGATGAAAAGACGAATTGTGTTGATGGCTGCGGCCCTGCTCTGCGGTGCGACGTCAGTCTGGGCCGAGGAAATCGGATCGGTGGATACGGTCTTTAAGCTGCTGGGACCAGACCACAAAATCATCGTGGAAGCGTTTGACGATCCGGATGTGGCAAACGTGACCTGTTATCTGAGCAGAGCCAAAACCGGTGGCATCAAAGGGGGGCTTGGCCTGGCGGAGGATACATCGGATGCCGCCATTTCCTGTCAGCAAGTGGGGCCGATTACCCTGAGCGATAAGATCACCAGCAGCAAGGGAAAAGGCAGCGTGGTGTTTCAGCAGCGCACGTCGCTGATTTTCAAGAAACTGCAGGTGGTGCGTTTTTACGATGCAAAACGCAATGCGCTGGTTTACCTGACCTATTCCGATCGTATAGTGGAAGGGTCGCCGAAAAACGCGCTCAGCGCGGTGCCGATTCTGCCCTGGAGCAAGTAACGGCGATCTATCCCGGAAATAAACAACATCTCAGAAATAAAAAAGCCGGGGCAGACCCGGCTTTCTACATATTGGATATTGGCGCGTGATGACCGCGCCGGGAATCAGTCTTCCAGATCGCCGCAGAAGCGATAACCTTCGCCGTGAATGGTGGCGATGATTTCCGGCGTATCGGCAGTGGATTCGAAATGTTTGCGGATACGGCGGATGGTGACGTCTACCGTACGGTCATGCGGCTTCAGCTCGCGGCCGGTCATTTTCTTCAGCAGTTCGGCGCGGGACTGGATTTTTCCCGGGTTCTCGCAGAAGTGCAGCATAGCGCGGAATTCGCTGCGCGGCAGTTTGTACTGCTCGCCGTTCGGGCTGACCAGCGAACGACTGTTGATATCCAGCTCCCAACCATTGAAGCGGTAGCTTTCCACCAGACGACGCTCTTCGGTGCCGCCGCCCAGATTCATGGTGCGGGACAGCAGATTGCGTGCGCGGATGGTCAGTTCACGCGGGTTGAACGGCTTGGTGATGTAGTCGTCTGCGCCGATTTCCAGGCCCAGAATCTTGTCGACTTCGTTATCGCGCCCGGTCAGGAACATCAACGCCACGCTTGCCTGCTCGCGCAGTTCACGCGCCAGCAACAAGCCATTCTTGCCCGGCAGGTTAATATCCATAATGACCAGATTGATGTCATGTTCGGACAGGATGTTATGCATCTCGGCGCCGTCGGTGGCTTCGTGAACAACGTATCCCTCGGCCTCAAAAATGCTTTTGAGGGTGTTACGAGTTACCAACTCGTCTTCGACAATAAGAATGTGGGGGGTCTGCATGTTTGCTACCTAAAATTGCCAACTAATATAGAGATTCGAAAGTACAGAAGTCCTGGTTCTCTCGGGCGCTTTGGGAAATCGTGTTCACCGTTTTTTCGCCGACTGACTCAAGTACGTAAATACGTTTTGAAGCACTTGTTTCCACCCGACGCGAGCCTGATAACAGGTGGCGATGAGGTTTTGCAACAGAGCCTATTGTGGCGCACAGTTTAACCTTATTAACAGCAACATAACAGTGAGCACTGATTTCGCCGACTGGCAAATCTACGGTTCCATTGACATATATCAAATTTCATTGTAGCACGTTAGCAATTTGTGGAAAACGCACCACGAATACCGCTATCTATCACAATTTAACATTTTTATATTCACCACGGCATAATAAATGCTGATAGCTGAAGCGTTTCCATTTCCGTCGCGTCATTCGGCGGCGCGTCAATGCGGCTACGATTTCAGGCCATCTGGCGGGATGCGTCAAATCCCGGTAGGGACTTATTTTCCAGCGTAAATCATCGCTACATTTTATTCGTCAGCGCACCTGCCAGGTGCGTGCTGGGAGGTTGTGTGCAGTTTTATATCATTTTGGTGGCGCCCGCCCGGGCCGAAAACGTCGGTGCGGCGGCGCGCGCCATGAAAACCATGGGGTTTGGCCGGTTGCGGATTGTCGACAGCACTGCGCATCTTGAGCCGTCGGCGCGTTGGGTGGCGCATGGCTCCGGCGATATTCTTGATGGGGTCGACGTTTTCCCGACGCTGGCCGACGCGCTGGCGGATGTTGAGTTCACGGTAGCGACCACCGCCCGCAGCCGCGCCCGTTTTCATTACTACTGTGAGCCAGCGCAGTTGCTGAGCGTGCTGGAGGAAAAGCGGCAATGGGTCAGTTCTGCGGCGCTGGTGTTTGGCCGCGAAGATTCCGGGCTGACCAATGAGGAGCTGGCGCTGGCGGACATCCTGACCGGCGTGCCGATGGCGGCGGATTATCCGTCATTGAATCTGGGGCAGGCGGTGATGGTGTATTGTTATCAACTGGCGTCGTTGATGCAGGTGACCGCGGCCAAGCCGACGCAGGCTGAGTCCGGACAACTGGCGGCGTTGCGCGAGCGGTTTGCGCGTTTGCTGGTTCGGGTCGGCGCGCAGCAGGACGAAAAACTGCGCGACTGGCTGCAACAGCGGCTCGGATTACTGGAGCAACGTGACAGCGCTATGCTGCATAGGCTGCTGCATGATGTGGAAAAAGCGCTATCGGCAGAAGATCAGGGAAAATGAGGATTCTCTGGCGAATCATCATGACTGGCCGATTTTTCTGAATCATTGTTTGGGTTTTTTGTTTTTCCATAGTGACTTTATCCGCCGTCACCGGCGTAAAGTGGAGGGAGGAATGAAGAAATCCGTTGACTTAGCAGGGCGATTGCCATAACTAATAGGGCAGATAATTTTTCGCTCTACGAGAACGTTACGCAATGCATCACATCAGCCTGGTTACCACCACCATTATTATTACCACCGGTACGACGAGTAACGGTGCGGGCTGACGCGTACAGATGAATCCAGAAAAAGCCCGCACTTCACAGTGCGGGCTTTTTTTTTACCGTTATCGCGGGCTTATTGCTGCCCGCCAACCTTATAAGGCCGTTGCAAATGGCTTTCAAAAACGCTCCCGGCGTTTTTGGCAACTGAAAATTCAGGAGAACAGACAAAAATGCGAGTGTTGAAATTTGGCGGGACCTCGGTAGCCAACGCAGAACGATTTGCGCGTGTTGCCGATATCATCGAAAGCAATGCACGTCAGGGACAGGTCGCTACGGTGCTGTCGGCACCGGCGAAGATCACCAATCACTTGGTGGCCATGATTGAAAAAACCGTGGCTAAACAGGATATCCAGCCAAATATCACCGAAGCGGAAGTCATTTTTGCCGATTTGCTGCAGGGACTGGCGCAATCCCAGCCTGGTTTTGCCTATGACCGGCTGAAAGCGCGGGTGGACGAAGAGTTTTCCCAGCTCAAACAGGTGCTGCATGGCATCGCTTTGCTGGGGCAGTGCCCGGACAGCGTTAACGCCGCTATCATTTGTCGTGGTGAAAAGCTGTCCATCGCCATCATGGAAGCCGTATTTCAGGCGCGCGGCTATCAGGTATCGATCATCGACCCGGTGCGCAGCCTTCTGGCGCAAGGCCATTATCTGGAATCCACGGTAGATATCGCTGAATCCACCCGCCGCATTGATGAGCAGGCGATCCCCGCTGACCATGTGATCCTGATGGCGGGCTTTACCGCCGGCAATGATAAAGGCGAACTGGTGGTGCTGGGCCGCAACGGCTCTGACTATTCGGCGGCGGTGCTGGCCGCGTGTCTGCGGGCCGACTGTTGTGAGATCTGGACTGACGTCGACGGCGTGTACACCTGTGACCCGCGTCAGGTGCCGGATGCGCGGTTGCTGAAGTCGATGTCCTATCAGGAAGCGATGGAATTGTCGTACTTCGGCGCCAAAGTTCTCCACCCCCGCACTATCGCCCCCATCGCCCAGTTCCAGATTCCCTGCCTTATCAAGAATACCGAAAATCCCCAGGCGCCCGGCACGCTGATCGGTCTGGAAAGCAACGATAACCAGTATCCGGTCAAAGGCATCACCAACCTGAACAATATGGCGATGATCAACGTTTCCGGCCCTGGTATGAAAGGGATGGTCGGGATGGCGGCGCGCGTGTTCGCCGCCATGTCCCGCGCCGGTATCTCGGTGGTGCTTATCACCCAGTCCTCTTCCGAGTACAGCATCAGTTTCTGCGTGTCTCAGAGTGAGTTGCCGCGCGCGCGCAAAACGCTGGAAGACGAATTCTATCTGGAACTGAAAGAAGGCGTACTGGAGCCGCTGGACGTGGTGCAACGGCTGGCGATCATTTCCGTGGTGGGCGACGGTATGCGTACGCTGCGCGGCCTGTCGGCCCGTCTGTTCACCGCGCTGGCCAGCGCCAACATCAATATCGTGGCGATTGCCCAGGGCTCGTCCGAGCGCTCGATTTCGGTGGTGGTGAACAATGACGTAGCGACCACCGGCGTGCGGGTGGCGCATCAGATGCTGTTCAACACCAATCAGGCGCTGGACGTGTTCGTGATTGGCGTCGGCGGCGTCGGCGGCGCATTGCTGGAGCAGATTCAGCGCCAGCAGCCGTGGCTGAAACAAAAACACATCGACGTGCGGGTATGCGGCATCGCCAATTCCAAAGCGATGCTGACCAACGTGCACGGTATTCCAATGGATCGCTGGCGCGACGAGCTGGCGCGGGCGCGTGAACCGTTTAGCCCGGCTGCGCTCAGCCGTCTGGTGAAAGAGTATCACTTGCTGAACCCGGTCATCATCGACTGTACCTCCAGTCAGGCGGTTGCCGATCAATACGCCGATTTCCTGGCGAACGGCTTCCATGTCGTCACGCCTAACAAGAAAGCCAACACGGGCACGCTGCGTTATTACCACCAGTTGCGTCAGGCGGCGGCCAAATCCCGTCGCAAGTTCCTGTACGACACCAACGTCGGCGCCGGTCTGCCGGTGATCGAGAACCTGCAGAACCTGCTGAACGCCGGCGATGAGCTGATTCGCTTCAACGGTATTCTGTCCGGTTCGCTGTCCTTTATCTTCGGCAAGCTGGATGAAGGCATGTCGCTGTCCGCCGCCACGCTGCTGGCGAAAGAAAAAGGCTTTACCGAGCCGGATCCGCGCGACGATCTGTCCGGTATGGACGTGGCGCGCAAGTTGTTGATTCTGGCGCGTGAAGCGGGTTATGAACTGGAGCTGGACGACATTCAGGTCGATTCCGTGCTGCCGCCGGAATATGCGCAGGGCGATGTCGCCAGCTTCCTGGCGCGCCTGCCGGAGCTGGACGCCGAATTCGCCCGTCGGGTTGAAGCGGCGCGGGCGGAAGGTAAAGTGTTACGCTACGTCGGTAAGATCGACGACGGCAAGTGCCAGGTGACGATCAGCGCGGTGGGCGGCAACGATCCGCTGTTCAAGGTGAAGGACGGCGAGAACGCGCTGGCGTTTTACAGCCGTTATTACCAGCCGTTGCCGTTGGTGTTGCGGGGTTACGGGGCGGGCAATGATGTGACGGCGGCCGGGGTGTTTGCAGACCTGTTGCGTACGCTGTCGTGGAAGGTGGGAGTGTGAGAATGGTGAAGATTTATGCCCCGGCATCCATCGGGAATGTGAGCGTGGGGTTTGACGTGCTGGGCGCGGCGGTATCGCCGGTGGACGGCACCCTGCTGGGCGATTGCGTAACCGTGCGGGAAGCCGAACTGTTCAGCCTGCACAACGAAGGGCGTTTTGTCAGCAAGCTGCCGGACAACCCGAAAGAAAACATCGTTTATCAGTGCTGGGAACGTTTCTGTCAGGAAATCGGCAAGACCGTGCCGGTGGCCATGACGCTGGAAAAAAACATGCCGATCGGTTCCGGGCTGGGGTCCAGCGCCTGTTCGGTGGTAGCCGGCCTGATGGCGATGAACGAATTCTGCGGCAAACCGCTGGACGACACCCGCCTGCTGACGCTGATGGGCGAACTGGAAGGGCGCATTTCCGGCAGCGTGCATTACGACAACGTGGCGCCGTGCTTCCTGGGCGGTATTCAACTGATGGTGGAAGAGATGGGCATCGTCAGTCAGCCGGTGCCGGGATTTGACGACTGGTTGTGGGTGATGGCCTATCCGGGCATCAAGGTGTCCACGGCTGAAGCGCGGGCGATCCTGCCGGCGCAGTACCGTCGTCAGGATTGCATCAGCCACGGCCGCTATCTGGCGGGCTTTATCCACGCCTGCCATACCGGCCAGGCGGCGCTGGCGGCGACCCTGATGAAAGATGTCATCGCCGAGCCTTACCGCACGCGTCTGTTGCCCGGCTTTGCCGAAGCGCGCCAGGCGGCCAACGAGTTGGGCGCGCTGGCCTGCGGTATTTCCGGTTCCGGGCCGACGCTGTTCTCCGTGTGCAACAACATGGGCTCGGCAGAGCGTCTGGCAAGCTGGCTGCGGGAAAACTATCTGCAGAACGACGAAGGTTTTGTTCATATTTGCCGTCTGGATACCGCAGGCGCGCGACAATTGGGATAACGCATGAAACTGTACAATCTGAAAGATCACAATGAACAGGTGAATTTCGCCGAAGCGATCCGCAAAGGGCTGGGGAGCAATCAGGGCCTGTTTTTCCCGCTTGAGCTGCCGGAATTCGACCGCACGGCGATTGATGAACTGCTGGAACAGGATTTTGTCACCCGCAGCAGCCGCATTCTGTCGGCGTTCATTGGCGATGAGATGTCCGATGAAACCGTCTACCAGCGCGTTAAAGCGGCTTTCCGCTTCCCGGCGCCGGTAGTGCCGGTGAGCGAAGACATCGCCGCGCTGGAGCTGTTTCACGGCCCGACGCTGGCATTCAAGGACTTCGGCGGCCGCCTGATGGCGCAGATGCTGGCGGAAGTCGCGGGCGATCAGCAGATCACGATCCTGACCGCCACCTCGGGCGATACCGGCGCGGCGGTTGCGCATGCGTTCTACGGCCTGAAGAACGTGCGGGTGGTGATCCTGTATCCGAACGGCAAGATCAGTCCGTTGCAGGAAAAACTGTTCTGTACGCTGGGCGGCAACATTCACACTATCGCCGTCGACAGCGATTTCGATGCCTGTCAGGCGCTGGTGAAGCAGGCGTTTGATGATGAAGAGCTGAAACGTGCGATAGGGCTGAATTCCGCCAACTCCATCAACATCAGCCGTCTGCTGGCGCAGATCAGCTACTATTTCGAAGCGGTGGCGCAGTTGCCGCAGGAAGCTCGCAATCAACTGGTGATATCGGTACCGAGCGGCAACTTCGGCGACCTGACCGCCGGCCTGCTGGCGAAATCGCTGGGCCTGCCGGTGAAGCGCTTTATCGCCGCCACCAACGCCAACGACACGGTGCCGCGTTTTCTGCAAAGCGGCGCCTGGCAGCCGAATCCGACCGTGGCGACGTTGTCCAATGCGATGGACGTGAGCCAGCCGAACAACTGGCCGCGTGTGGAAGAGCTGTTCCGCCGCAAGAACTGGCAACTGAAAGAGCTGGCGTTC
Source organism: Dickeya fangzhongdai (assembly GCF_002812485.1). Taxonomy (NCBI): domain Bacteria; kingdom Pseudomonadati; phylum Pseudomonadota; class Gammaproteobacteria; order Enterobacterales; family Pectobacteriaceae; genus Dickeya; species Dickeya fangzhongdai. Next base: position 4,303,760 of record NZ_CP025003.1, on the reverse strand, counting down.
GGCGCGGTGAGCGATGAGACCACCAAAGCCACCATGCTGGAACTGGCGGCGCTGGGCTACACGTCCGAGCCGCACGCGGCGATCGCTTACCGTCTGCTGCGCGATCAGTTGCAGCCGGGCGAATACGGCCTGTTCCTGGGCACCGCCCATCCGGCGAAGTTCAAGGAGAGCGTCGAGGCGATTCTCGCTAAGACATTGCCGCTGCCGGCGGCGCTGGCCGAACGCGCCGATTTGGCGCTGCTGTCGCACCACTTCGCGCCGGACTTCGCGCAGCTGCGTCAATTCCTGATGGAACTGCCGCGCTAATTCTGCAACGTATTACTTCTGCACGTATGACGGCCGGAAAGGGGGAAACCGCTTTCCGGCCGTGTTCGTTTATGGAGCGGATAACCCGTTTTGTCAGGCGTCGCGTTCGCGGCGCTTGAAGATCAGTTCGTCTGCCGAGGAGTTGGCGGCGTCAAAGTAATAGCCTTCGCTGTCAAAGTTTTTCAGTTGCTCCGGCGTGGTCAGGCGGTTCTGAATGATGAAGCGGCTCATCAGGCCGCGCGCTTTCTTGGCGTAGAAGCTGATCACCTTAAACTTGCCATTCTTCTCATCGAGAAAGACCGGTTTTATCAGCCGCGCCTTGAGTCTGGCCGGTTTGACGGATTTGAAGTATTCGTCGGACGCCAGATTGATCAGAATATCGTCGTTCTGCGCTTTCAGCGCCTGATTGAGCGTGTCGGTGATGGTATCGCCCCAGAACTGATACAGGTCGTTGCCCGCGTCGTTTTTCAGCCGGATACCCATTTCCAGCCGGTAAGGCTGCATCAGGTCCAGTGGCCGCAGCACGCCGTACAGGCCGGACAGAATACGCAGATGCTGCTGGGCGAAATCGAAATCCGCCTCGTTGAAATCCTCCGCCGCCAGCCCGGTGTAGACATCGCCTTTGAACGCCAGCAACGCCTGACGCGCGTTATCCAGCGAAAATTCCGGGTGCCATTCCTGAAAACGGGCTGCATTCAGGTCCGCCAGCTTATCGCTGATACCCATCAGCGAGGCGATATTCGCCGGGGTCAGCTGTTTGCAATGCCGCATCAACTGCTGGGAATACTCCAGCAGAGCGGGTTGCGTGTAGCGTTGCGTGGGCAGCGGGCTGGTGTAATCCAGCGTTTTGGCAGGTGAAAGGGTGATCAGCATAAACGTATCCCGTTGGTGTCTTGAATGGCCTTACTGTAGCAAAAGCCGGTAAAAAAGGGGCGATGGCTGTGACAGGCGTGATAAATCAGCGTGGTTTAGGCTCTCGTGTGATTTTTCATCAAAAACAGGGGTAAAAGAAAAATAAATGATGTTTATTTTGTTGATTTTTAATTGAAAAAATATTTTGTTTCCTGCGTGCGGTTTTTTTCTGGTCCGCTTGCGCGGGCTTGGGCGCGTGTTATTATCAGGCTCTGGCGACAGTTCCTGCCACCAGTTCATGCACAAACAATGAGAAAGGCCAACATGACGGATAAACTGACTTCCCTACGCCAATTCACCACTGTGGTGGCGGATACCGGCGATATCGCGGCAATGAAGCTTTACCAGCCGCAGGACGCCACCACCAACCCTTCCCTGATTCTGAATGCCGCGCAAATCCCGGAATACCGTGCGCTGATTGATGACGCTGTGGCCTGGGCCCGCGCGCAGAGCGACAAACGCGAGCAGCAGGTTGTCGATGCGACGGACAAACTGGCGGTTAATATCGGTCTGGAAATTCTCAAGTTGATTCCGGGGCGCATCTCCACCGAAGTGGACGCCCGTCTTTCCTATGACACCGCAGCCAGCGTCGCCAAAGCGAAACGCCTGATCAAGCTGTACAACGATGCCGGCATCAGCAACGACCGTATCCTGATCAAACTGGCGTCCACCTGGCAGGGGATCTGCGCCGCCGAGCAGTTGGAAAAAGAAGGCATCAACTGTAACCTGACCCTGCTGTTCTCGTTTGCTCAGGCGCGCGCCTGCGCCGAAGCGGGCGTGTTCCTGATTTCCCCGTTCGTGGGCCGTATTCTGGACTGGTACAAAGCCAACAGCGACAGGAAAGAGTTTGCGCCGCACGAAGATCCGGGCGTCATCTCCGTTACCGACATCTACAAATATTACAAACAGCACGGTTATGAAACGGTAGTGATGGGCGCCAGCTTCCGCAATGTCGGCGAGATTCTGGAACTGGCTGGTTGCGATCGCCTGACCATTGCGCCGGCGCTGCTCAAAGAACTGGCGGAAAGCCAGGGCGACGTGGCGCACAAACTGTCTTACAGCGGTGAGGTGAAAGCGCGTCCGGCCAGACTGACCGAGTCCGAATTCTACTGGCAGCACAATCAGGATCCGATGGCGGTGGACAAACTGGCCGACGGTATCCGTAAGTTTGCGGTAGACCAGGAAAAACTGGAAAAAATGATCGCCGCGCTGTTGTAAGACGCGACGTCTTTTTCGTGTGGAAAACGGTCAGCTGGCGCTGGCCGTTTTTGTTTCTGCGTCGCCTTGCAGAGGCCGGGCGAGCGGGGTGGTGATCGTGCAGTTGCGGGTTCTTTTCGCCAGATACAGGTTAACGTCGGCGCGGCGGATGATTTCATCCAGCCCTTCATCCGGCGACTCGACGGTCACCAGCCCGATGCTGACGGTAATTCCCGGCGACATGGATGTTGAGGCATGGCCGAGCTCATGGATTCCCTCTCTGACGCGCTCCGCTACGCGCACCGCGTTTTCCTGCGAGATGTTGGGCAATATGACGGCAAACTCGTCGCCGCCCAGACGGCAGAGGATGTCATGACGGCGAAACGAATGCCGAATAACGTCCGCCACCGCTTTCAGCGCTTCGTCGCCCGCCGCGTGTCCCAGCGTGTCGTTGACCTGCTTGAAGTGATCGATATCAATCAGCATGGCGCACAGCGGCTTGTTTTCATGACGCGCCGCTTTCAACGCGCGGTTGGCTGACTGGTAAAACGCATCCCGGCGCAGAAAGCCGGTCAGATCGTCGTAACGGGCGGTGGTCGGCAGCTCAATCAGATATTTTTTTGCGACCAGCGACAGCAGGCTGCCCATGACGGCAACCATCAGGCTGATGCAGGCCAGCGTGATGACTTCCGCCGAGGTGGTGGCAATGTTGCCAAAGCCGGGCGAGGAGCCCAGCGTGGTGACGCGTATGCGTAAGCCGATCAGTTTGTCGGTGGGCGAGAGAATCGGCATGACGGTGGTGAGCTGCTCCTTTTCCGGCGGGTTACCGGCGGACGGCAGCAGATTCTGGCATACCCGAATGATCGCCATGTCGTTGAGGGAAAGATTCAGTTCTGACAGGCGGTTGATGCATTCGTGGCCGACGTCGCGGGTGTTGAACGCCATAATGCGCACCCGGGAAAACATCGAGTTGCCGACCTTGTAGAAATGGTCGCTTTCAGCGATTTCGCCGCTGGTGTTATAGGACTCGTACAGACGGATGATGCTGTCGAAATTGCGTTTTTCCTCCTGCCAGTCTTTCTGGCGGGAGTTCAGCAACAACAGGCTGGTTAGAGCAACCGAGAACAGGCCAAACAAAACAAAAGCGGAAACCGGATTGGCAAGCAATCTGACAATGTGATTTTTAATAAAATTCATTCACTTTTCCTGCATTTCCCGATGATGCGCCGTTGCCCGGCAATCGGTCTTACTTACCGAGTCTGCTCCGCTCGGGGATTTCGCTTACCGGGTTGAACCGAATGGTGCCCGGAATTCGCACAGTCGTGATTAACGTTGTGGTTTCCGTTCACTTTCCTTGTTCAATCTGGCTGCGACAATCACGCTGGCTGAGGTAGACTCTTAATTATTGTTATTGTCAGAAACATTAATCGATGAGCGAGAATTAACTCGTTGAATCGTTAGATATTGTGCACGGTCATAACGTATTTTCTTGTGGAACCGCGCAGATTTCGAACATTGTCGCATTAGCGAGCGGATTTTTGAACGGATTTAACGCTTCGGATTATTAATCAGACTGATAGAATAAATTTTTTGATAAACAAGAGGTGCTTATGAACAGTCTATGTGTTGGTTTGGTATCCATTTCTGATCGCGCATCCAGCGGTGTCTATCAGGATGAAGGCATTCCGGCTCTGCAGGCATGGCTGGCGGAAGCACTGACCACCCCCTTCGACGTGCAAACTCGTCTGGTGCCGGATGAACAGCCGCTGATTGAGCAGACGCTGTGTGAACTGGTGGATGAGTGCGGTTGCCATCTGGTGCTGACCACCGGCGGCACCGGCCCGGCGCGTCGGGATGTGACGCCGGACGCCACGCTGGCGGTGGCCGATCGGGAAATGCCGGGATTCGGCGAGCAGATGCGGCAGATCAGCCTGCGGTTTGTTCCCACCGCCATTCTGTCGCGTCAGGTTGGCGTGATCCGTAAACAGGCGCTGATCCTCAACCTGCCGGGGCAGCCGAAATCCATCCGCGAGACCCTGACCGGCCTGAAAGATGCGTCCGGCCAGGTCATCGTACCGGGGATTTTCGCCAGTGTTCCCTACTGCATCCAACTGCTGGAAGGACCTTATATCGAAACCAATCCGGACGTAGTAGCAGCTTTTCGCCCCAAGAGTGCGATACGCGATATAAAAAGCTGAAGTTAACGCAATTTGTTGATAACCATCGCCTGGTGCTGGTGTGCCAAAAATCTGCCGCTATAGTAAGGTTTCATTTACACAGCGATTTGAAATTATTTTCTTATTGTACTGGCATTGTGCGGTGATTTATGGCTGGCGAACAACACCGTCGATTGAATCGACACGATTATCAAACCCTTTCATTGGCGGCGCTGGGCGGCGCGCTGGAGTTTTACGACTTCATCATCTTCGTCTTTTTTGCCGCTGTTATCGGCGATCTGTTTTTTCCGTCGGATATTCCTGAATGGCTGCGGCAGGTTCAAACCTTTGGCATCTTTGCCGCCGGCTATCTGGCTCGCCCGCTGGGCGGTATCGTGATGGCGCATTTTGGCGATCGGGTCGGTCGCAAAAAAATGTTCAGCCTGAGCATCTTACTGATGGCCCTGCCCACACTGGGAATGGGGATGCTGCCGACCTATGCTTCCATCGGCATCGCGGCGCCTTTGCTGCTGCTGTTGATGCGGGTGCTGCAGGGCGCGGCGATCGGCGGTGAAGTGCCGGGTGCCTGGGTGTTTGTCGCGGAACACGTTCCCCGCTCTCGTATCGGCATCGCCTGCGGCACGCTGACCGCCGGGCTGACGCTGGGGATTTTGTTCGGTTCGATGATCGCCACGCTGCTTAATACCTTGCTGCCGCCCGCGCAGATCGTCGCCGGCGGCTGGCGTATCCCATTCTTTATCGGCGGTATCTTCGGACTTATCGCGCTGTATTTGCGCCGCTGGCTGCAGGAAACGCCGATTTTCCGCGAGATGCAGGCGCACAAAGCGCTGGCGGACGAACTGCCGCTCAAGACAATCGTGTTACGTCATAAGAAAGCGATACTGGTCAGCATGTTGCTGACCTGGATGTTGTCCGCTGGAATTGTCGTGGTGATTCTGATGGCGCCGGTGTATTTGCAAAAATTGCATGGTATCCCGGCGGCGTTGACGTTACAGGCCAACAGTCTGGCCACCGTTGCGTTAATGGTCGGCTGTATTATCGCCGGGCTGGCGGCGGACCGGATTGGCGTCGGCCGTACCTTCATCATCGGCAGTCTGTTGTTTGCGACGTGCAGCTGGCTGTTTTACTCCCATGCCGCGCAGAGCCATAGCCTGCTGTTTATCAGCTATGCGCTGGCGGGATTGAGCGTCGGGGTGGTGGGCGCGGTGCCTTACGTGATGGTGCGGGCGTTCCCGGCGGCGGTGCGTTTCTCCGGCATTTCCTTCTCGTATAACGTGGCATACGCCATTTTTGGCGGCATGACGCCCATTTTCGTTACGCTGATGATGAAGTGGACGCCGCTGGCGCCGGCCTTCTATGTGCTGGCGTTGTGCGCGTTGGGGCTGGTGCTGGGCGTTTATCTGCAAAGCCAGACTCACCGCGAGGTGGAAGCACAGGCTGAGCAGGTCGGTTCTCCGGCCGGGGTGTAGACTCGCGCGGACATCCGGACAAAAAAAGAGAGGCGCCTGATGCGCCTCTCTTTTTGCGTTGGTTTGCGTTGGTGCCGCTCTAAACGGTTTTCCGTCAGTGCGCGCCGCGAGCGCCAATCGGCAGTACGGTACGGCCGTACTGTTCGTTGAGCACTTCGGCCATCGCCAGATAGATGGCGCTGGCGCCGCAGATAATGCCTTCATAACCGGCGAAGGTCAGCAGCGCGTGGTTTCCGGTGATGTTGCCGATCGCCAGCAGGGCGAACAGCACGGTCAGGCTGGCGAACACGAACTGCAGTGCGCGGTTGGCGCCCAGGGTGCCGAAGAACATGAACAGGGTGAAGATGCCCCACAGCGCCAGGAACACGCCGAGGAACTGCGCGTCGGCCGCTTCCGCCAGGCCCATTTTCGGCAGCATGATGATGGCGACCAGCGTCAGCCAGAACGCGCCGTAGGAGGTAAAGGCAGTCACGCCAAAGGTATTGCCTTTCTTATACTCCAGCAGACCGGCCAGGATCTGGGCGATGCCGCCGTAGAAGATTCCCATGCTCAGAATAATGGAAGTCAGTGGGAAAAAGCCTGCGTTGTGCAGGTTTAACAGAATGGTGGTCATCCCGAAGCCCATCAGTCCCAGTGGGCCCGGATTCGCCAACGTTTTCGCGTGCATACATCCTCTGCAATAACAAAATGGTCAATGTGTTGTTGTGTCTCAAGGTTTGCCCGGCGGGCGTTCCCATGAGGTAAACGGAGCGTCGCCGGTACCCGCTGTCAGGCCGGGTCAATCCCTTTTCTGCGGCGAGCGCGGCATCATAGCGGGCGGGAATGGGCGATACAACCAGATAGGATGCGAATACTTTGATCAAAAACCGGGAAGATGCAGTTTTTTTTGGTTAGTGCCCCTTGATGCAGGAATTGTCGTCCCCATCTTAGAGTCATCAAAGCGGTTTGACCGAAAAGACAAAGACGATTTCGGGGTGTTGAAAAGCAACATTTCGCCCGCATAGTAGGTTAAACCACCACACCGGATATGACTTTTAAGTGGAGATGTTTAGATGGGTAAGATTATTGGTATCGACTTGGGTACAACCAACTCTTGTGTAGCGATTATGGACGGTACGCAGGTTAAGGTACTGGAAAACAGCGAAGGCGATCGCACCACGCCTTCCATTATTGCCTATACGCAAGATGGTGAAACTCTGGTTGGCCAACCGGCTAAACGTCAGGCGGTGACTAACCCGAAAAATACGCTGTTCGCCATCAAGCGTCTGATTGGTCGTCGTTTCCAGGATGAAGAAGTACAGCGCGACACCAACATCATGCCGTACAAAATCCTGCCGGCCGACAACGGCGACGCCTGGGTGGAAGTGAAAGACCAGAAACTGGCTCCGCCGCAGATTTCCGCTGAAGTCCTGAAAAAAATGAAGAAGACGGCGGAAGATTATCTGGGTGAAACCATCACCGAAGCGGTCATCACCGTACCGGCATACTTCAACGACGCCCAGCGTCAGGCGACCAAAGACGCCGGCCGTATCGCCGGTCTGGAAGTCAAACGTATCATCAACGAACCGACGGCGGCTGCGCTGGCTTACGGCCTGGACAAAGGCGTCGGCAACCGCACTATCGCTGTATACGACCTGGGTGGCGGTACGTTCGATATCTCCATCATTGAAATCGATGATGTCGACGGCGAGAAAACCTTCGAAGTACTGGCGACCAACGGTGATACTCACCTGGGCGGCGAAGACTTCGACAGCCGTATGATCAACTACCTGGTCGACGAATTCAAAAAAGAGCAGGGCTTTGACCTGCGTAACGACCCGCTGGCGATGCAGCGTCTGAAAGAAGCGGCGGAAAAAGCGAAGATCGAACTGTCTTCCGCTCAGCAGACCGATGTTAACCTGCCGTACATCACGGCGGACGCCACCGGCCCGAAACACCTGAACATCAAGGTAACTCGCGCCAAACTGGAATCGCTGGTCGAAGATCTAGTAACCCGTTCCCTGGAGCCGCTGAAAGTGGCGTTGCAGGATGCCGGGCTGTCGGTTTCCGAAATCCACGACGTGATTCTGGTCGGCGGCCAGACCCGTATGCCGCTGGTGCAGAAGAAAGTTGCCGATTTCTTCGGTAAAGAACCGCGTAAAGACGTGAACCCGGACGAAGCGGTGGCGATTGGCGCCGCGGTGCAGGGCGGCGTGCTGGCTGGCGACGTGAAAGACGTGCTGCTGCTGGACGTTACTCCGCTGTCTCTGGGTATCGAAACCATGGGCGGCGTGATGACTCCGCTGATTACCAAGAACACTACTATCCCGACCAAGCACAGTCAGGTGTTCTCGACGGCGGAAGACAACCAGTCCGCGGTGACGATCCACGTACTGCAGGGTGAGCGTAAGCGCGCCCACGATAACAAATCGTTGGGGCAGTTCAACCTGGACGGTATTCAGCCGGCGCCGCGCGGTATGCCGCAGATCGAAGTCACCTTCGACATCGATGCCGACGGTATCCTGCATGTTTCCGCTAAAGACAAGAACAGCGGTCGCGAGCAGAACATCACCATCAAGGCGTCTTCCGGCCTGAACGAAGACGAAATCCAGAAGATGGTGCGTGAAGCTGAAGCCAACGCCGAAGCGGATCGTAAGTTTGAAGAGCTGGTGCAGGCGCGCAACCAGGGCGACCACCTGCTGCACAGCACCCGCAAACAGCTGGAAGAAACCGGCGACAAACTGGCCGCTGCCGACAAGACCGCTATCGAAGAGGCGCTGAAAGCGCTGGAAACTGCGCTGAAAGGCGAAGACAAGGCGGACATCGAAGCGAAGATCCAGAAGCTGGCGGAAGCGTCTACCAAACTGCTGGAAGCCGCTCAGCAGCAACAGGCTCAGGCCGGTGCTGCCGGCGCCGACAATGCAGCCCGTCAGGATGATGATGTCGTTGACGCCGAGTTCGAAGAAGTCAAAGACAAGAAATAATCGCCCTTAAGCGGGCGCAGTAGCGGTAGCTCATACTGTTGCTGGCAACCAGCACGGGCGTCGGGGAAACTCTGCGCCCGTGCACGCATGTTGAGGGCAGGAAAAAAGAATGGCGAAGCAAGACTACTACGAGATTCTGGGCGTTGCGAAAGACGCGGATGAGCGCGAAATCAAAAAGGCTTACAAACGGCTGGCGATGAAATATCACCCGGATCGCAATCCGGGCGACAAAGACGCCGAGGCCAAATTCAAGGAAGTCAAAGAAGCCTATGAGATTTTGACCGATGCTCAGAAACGCGCGGCCTACGATCAGTATGGACATGCCGCGTTTGAGCAGGGCGGTATGGGCGGCGGTGGCGGCGCAGGTGGTTTCGGCGGCGCTGATTTCGGCGATATTTTCGGCGATGTTTTCGGTGATATCTTTGGCGGCGGTCGCCGTCAGCGTGCGAGTCGCGGCTCTGATTTACGCTACACCATGGAGCTGACGCTGGAAGAAGCGGTACGCGGCGTCACCAAAGAGATCCGTATCCCGACGCTGCAGGAATGCGACGTTTGTCATGGCAGCGGCGCCAGACCGGGCAGCAACGCGGTGACCTGTCCAACCTGTCACGGCAACGGACAGGTGCAGATGCGTCAGGGGTTCTTCACCGTGCAGCAGACCTGTCCGCACTGTCATGGCCGCGGCAAGATCATCAAAGATCCTTGCACGAAGTGTCATGGTCACGGGCGTGTTGAGAAAAGCAAAACGCTGTCGGTCAAGATTCCGGCCGGCGTGGACACTGGCGATCGCATCCGCCTGGCGGGTGAAGGGGAGGCGGGGGAATTTGGCGCCCCGGCCGGCGATCTGTACGTACAAGTGCAGGTACGCGAGCACCCGATCTTCCAGCGCGAAGACAACAACCTCTACTGCGAAGTGCCGATCAACTTCGCTATGGCGGCGTTGGGCGGTGAAATTGAAGTGCCGACGCTGGACGGGCGCGTGATGCTGAAAGTACCGGCGGAAACGCAAACCGGCAAACTGTTCCGCATGCGCGGCAAGGGCGTGAAATCGGTACGCGGCGGCATTCAGGGCGATCTGCTGTGCCGGGTGGTGGTGGAAACCCCGGTCAATCTGAGCGATCGTCAAAAACAGCTGTTGCAGGAATTGCAGGAGAGCTTTGGCGGCCCGACTGGCGAAAGCAACAGTCCGCGCTCCAAAAGTTTCTTCGACGGCGTGAAGAAATTCTTTGACGACCTGACGCGCTGATCCTGATTACCACCGTGACGCGGTGATAAAAACCGGCCGGTTTATCCTGGCCGGTTTTTTTATTGCCGTTATCCACCGATTCGGTTTTTTCGAGTATTAATCCAGTTTAAAACTGCTTTTAACGATGAGTGGTGTGGCTTAACCTTGCTATCCATTATCGGGCAGTGATGAGTGATGCCCGCCGATGCTGTAAGGGAGAAGAAACGTGATAAAGCTGTTCCGCTATCTGACCGGGCTGGAAGCGGCCGCCGGAATGATTTTGATTGCCGCGACTCTGCTGGCGCTGCTGGTCGCCAACATACCGGCCACATTGCCGTGGTATCAGTCCTTTCTGGAGATACCGGTGGTGATGGGCATTGGCGCGCTGGAAATTAACAAGCCGCTGCTGTTGTGGATCAATGACGGCCTGATGGCGCTGTTTTTCCTGCAGGTCGGTCTGGAAGTGAAACGCGAACTGGTGGTCGGCGCGCTGGCGAGCCGGCGGCAGGCGATACTGCCGGTGGTGGCGGCCTTTGGCGGGATGCTGGTTCCCGCGCTGTTTTTCCTGTTGTTTAACGCCGCTGAAGCGGAAACCCGTTCAGGCTGGGCGATTCCTACCGCGACGGATATCGCTTTTGCGGTCGGCATTCTGGTCCTGCTGGGTAAACGAGTGCCGGCAGGGTTGAAGGTGTTCCTGCTGGCGCTGGCGATCATTGACGATCTGGGGGCGATCGTGATTATCGCGTTGTTCTATACCCAGCAATTGCACTGGCTGGCGCTGTCGGGCGCGCTGGCGGCGATCGCTTTACTGGCGTACATGAATCACCAGCAGGTGATGAAAACGTCTGCTTATCTGCTGGTCGGGATTGTGTTGTGGGTCTGCATTCTGAAATCCGGCGTGCATGCCACGCTGGCCGGCGTGATTGTCGGTTTCTTTATTCCGCTGCGCGCTCCGGCGGGCCACCCCTCGCCCGCCAGTACGCTGGAACATGGGCTGGCAAGCTGGATCGCGTTTCTGGTGATCCCGCTGTTTGCCTTCGCCAATGCCGGCATTACGCTGCAGGGCGTCGCCGTCGAACACTTGCTGTCGCCATTGACGCTGGGCATCGCCAGCGGGTTATTGCTGGGTAAACCGATTGGCGTGTCATTGTTTAGCTGGCTGGTGATCCGCCTTGGGCTGGGCAGGTTGCCGGGCGGCGTGGATTTCCGTCAGGTGATGGCGGTATCGGTGCTGTGCGGCATCGGGTTCACCATGTCTATCTTCATTACGTTGCTGGCGTTTGGCGAGGTGGCCGCGCCGGACATCCTGTACGCCAAACTGGCGATCTTGCTGACGTCGCTCACGACGGCGGTGCTGGGCTACCTGACGTTGCGTTCGGTATTGCCTGCCGCGCAACGCTAAGGCGTGCATGAGAGAGAAGGGGAACGATCGTATGTCGCACATCAACTTCAATCATCTCTATTATTTTTGGCAGGTGTGCAAGACCGGTTCGGTGGCGGGCGCCGCCGAGCGGTTGTTCCTGACGCCGCAGACCATTACCGGGCAGATCAAGTCGCTGGAAGAACGTTTGCAGGGCAAGTTATTCAAACGTAAAGGGCGCGGTCTGGAGCCGACCGAACTGGGGCAACTGGTGTTCCGCTATGCGGACAAGATGTTTGCGTTGAGCCAGGAAATGCTGGATATCGTGAATTACCGCAAGGAGTCCAGCCTGCTGTTTGATGTCGGCGTTGCGGATGCCTTGTCCAAACGGCTGGTGAGCCGGGTGCTGGAAACGGTGGTGAATGAACAGACGCCGATTCACCTGCGCTGTTTCGAGTCCACCCATGAGATGCTGATCGAGCAGTTGAGTCAGCATAAGCTGGACATGATTCTGTCGGATTGCCCGGTCGATTCCGGCCAGCAGGCGGGGCTGTTTTCCCGCAAGCTCGGCGAGTGCTGCGTGAGTTTTTACTGTCGCCGACCGGAGCCGAGTCTGCCTTTCCCCGACTGTCTGTCGCAGCGTAAGCTATTGATCCCGGCGCGCCGCACCATGCTGGGCCGCAAGTTACTCAACTGGTTCAGCGAGCAGAATCTGCCGGTGGACATTATGGGCGAGTTTGATGACGCGGCGCTGATGACCGCTTTCGGTATGAACCATGACGCGGTTTTCGTCGCGCCGTCGCTGCATGCCCGCGAGATGGCCGCACAAGACGACATTATGGAAATCGGCCGCCTCGACAACATTCAGGACGAGTATTACGTCATTTTCGCGGAACGTATGATTCAACACCCGGCGGTGCAGCGTGTCTGCAATGCGGATTTCTCTTCCCTGTTTTGCGAATGAAACAATTTCACTGACGAGCAGGCACAAAAAAACCGGCCTGAGCCGGTTTTTTCAGCGATTCATCACGTAAACGTGATTATTGCATCGCGTTGATCTGCGCAGTCAGATTGGATTTATGACGAGCAGCTTTGTTTTTGTGGATCAGACCTTTGCTGGCCTGACGATCCACGATCGGTTGCATGTCATTAAATGCTTTCTGTGCAGCTTCTTTATCGCCACCGGCGATGGCCGCATACACTTTCTTGATGAAAGTACGCATCATGGAGCGACGGCTTGCATTGTGCTTGCGGCGCTTCTCAGACTGTACGGCGCGTTTCTTAGCTGATTTGATATTAGCCAAGGTCCAACTCCCAAATATATTCTATCGAGGACAATTCAAAGGCCGAGGAATATGCCCTTTTAGCCTTCTTTTGTCAATGGATTTGTGCAAATAAGCGCCGTTTGTACGCCAGCGCTTGTTACGTTGTGATGGCGCGGGATTTTAACAGCTTAAGCGTCGGGAATACAGCCTTTCGCGTCATAAATTCACCGTTTGCCGCCTTTGTGGCGTCAAGCGTTTGATTACGGGTTAAAAGCCGCACGCCCGGCGATGCGCCCGATTTTCGGTATATGAAAAATTCTCATCGAAGCGGGATGCTGAAATCCGCCGGGCCGGCACAAAAGGCATGAATCGCGGGTTAACCTTGCTCGCTGTACAAGGTATAATCCGCCGATTTCCACTGTTTTGAGCCAGTTATGCAGCTAATTCGCGGTATACACAATCTTCAGGCCTGCCATTACGGCTGTGTGCTAACTATTGGTAACTTTGACGGTGTCCACCGCGGACATCAGGCATTGCTTGAACGCCTGAAGCAGGAAGGGCAGGCACGCGGGTTGCCGGTGATGGTGATGATTTTCGAACCTCAGCCGCTGGAGCTGTTTGCCGCCGAGAAAGCGCCGGCACGGCTGACCCGCCTGCGCGACAAGGTGAAATATCTGGCGCAGGCCGGCGTGGATTACCTGCTGTGCGTGACGTTTGACGCCAGCTTTGCCGCTAACCATGCCAATACCTTTATCTCCAGTCTGCTGGTGGAAAAGCTGGGGGTGAAGTTTCTGGTGGTGGGGGATGACTTCCGCTTCGGGGCTGGCCGGGAGGGGGATTTCCTGTTATTACAGAAAGCCGGCGCCGAGCAGAATTTCGAGGTGATCAGCACCACCACTTTCTGCAGCAGCGGCAAGCGGGTGAGCAGCACCGCGGTGCGCGAAGCGCTGGCACAGGACGATCTGGTCCTGGCGGAGGAATTGCTGGGACACCCGTTCAGTATTTCTGGTCGGGTGGTGCACGGCAACGAGCTGGGTCGCACCATCGGTTTTCCAACGGCCAACCTGCCTCTCAAGCGCCAGGTATCGCCGGTCAGCGGCGTGTATGCGGTTCAGGTGTATGGATTGGGCGACGCGCCGTTACCCGGCGTGGCCAATATCGGCACCCGCCCGACCGTGACCGGAGACAAACGTCAGCAGTTGGAAGTGCATCTGCTGGATGTAACGCTGGATCTGTATGGCCGACATATAGATGTGGTGATGTGTAAAAAATTACGTAGTGAGCAGCGGTTTGCTTCGCTGGATGCGCTGAAGCAGCAAATCGCCAACGATGTGGTGGCCGCCCGTGAGTTCTTCGGGTTGAAGGCGCCGGTCTAATTTTTCTCTAGCCGAAAACGAAATCGAGAAGCGAATGAGTGACTATAAAACTACCCTGAATTTGCCGGAAACAGGGTTCCCGATGCGTGGCGATTTGGCCAAGCGCGAACCTGACATGCTGAAACGTTGGTATGAGCAGGATTTGTACGGGATTATTCGTGGCGCCAAGAAGGGTAAAAAAACCTTTATCCTTCACGATGGCCCGCCGTATGCGAACGGCAACATTCACATTGGTCACTCGGTTAACAAGATTCTCAAAGACATTATTATCAAGTCCAAAGGGCTGTCCGGCTATGATTCGCCGTACGTGCCGGGCTGGGACTGTCACGGCCTGCCGATCGAACTGAAAGTAGAACAACTGGTGGGCAAGCCGGGCGAGAAGGTGAGCGCCGCGCAGTTCCGCGAAGAGTGCCGCAAGTATGCCGCCGAGCAGGTTGCCGGGCAGAAGAAAGACTTTATCCGTCTGGGCGTGCTGGGCGACTGGGATCGTCCGTACCTGACGATGGATTTCAAAACCGAAGCCAACATTATTCGTGCGCTGGGCCGCATCATCGAAAACGGCCATCTGCACAAGGGCGCCAAGCCGGTGCACTGGTGCGCCGACTGCGGTTCCGCGCTGGCGGAAGCGGAAGTGGAGTATTACGACAAAACTTCTCCGGCGATTGATGTGGCGTTCAACGCGGTCGATCGCGCGGCGGTGCTGGCGAAATTCGGCCTGACCGACGATGCGGTAAACGGCGATGTCGCGCTGGTCATCTGGACCACCACCCCCTGGACGTTGCCGGCCAACCGCGCCATTGCCCTGAACGCCGAGATTGACTACGTGCTGATTCAGGTGGCCGGCAAAGCCATCATTGTTGCCGAAGGGCTGGCCGACGCGGTCGCTAAACGCATTGCCGGGAGCGACGTCAGCGCCCGTCTGGGTCACACCGTCAAAGGCAGCGATCTGGAACTGCTGCGCTTCCGTCATCCGTTCATGGGTTTCGACGTGCCTGCCATCCTGGGCGATCACGTTACGCTGGACGCGGGTACCGGTGCGGTACATACCGCCGGCGGCCACGGTCCTGACGACTATGTCATCAGCCAGAAATACCAGTTGGAAATCGCCAACCCGGTCGGGCCGAACGGTTGCTACCTGCCGGGCACGTTCCCGGGGCTGGATGGCCTGTTCGTGTTCAAAGCCAACGACAAGATTGTCGAGCTGCTGCGTGAGCGCGGCGCGCTGCTGCATGATGAAAAACTGCAGCACAGCTACCCTTGCTGCTGGCGCCACAAGTCGCCGATCCTGTTCCGCGCCACGCCGCAGTGGTTTGTGAGCATGGATCAGAATGGTCTGCGTAAACAGTCGCTGTCCGAAATCAAGGGCGTGCAGTGGATCCCGGACTGGGGTCAGGCGCGCATTGAATCCATGGTGGCGAACCGTCCTGACTGGTGTATCTCCCGTCAGCGTACCTGGGGCGTGCCGATGTCGCTGTTCGTTCACAAAGAGACGCAGGCGCTGCATCCGCGCACGACCGAATTGATCGAAGCGGTGGCAAAACGCGTCGAACAGGACGGCATTCAGGCATGGTGGGATTTGAACCCGGCTGACCTGCTGGGCGCGGACGCCGCCGATTATGAAAAAGTGCCGGATACGCTGGATGTCTGGTTCGATTCCGGATCGACCCACGCTTCGGTGGTGGATGTGCGTCCGGAATTCAGCGGCCATGCGGCGGATATGTATCTGGAAGGTTCCGACCAGCATCGCGGCTGGTTCATGTCCTCGCTGATGATTTCTACCGCTATCAAAGGCAAGGCGCCGTACCGTCAGGTACTGACCCACGGCTTCACCGTGGACGGTCAGGGCCGCAAGATGTCGAAATCCATCGGCAACACCGTTAGCCCGCAGGACGTGATGGATAAGCTGGGCGCCGATATTCTGCGTTTGTGGATCGGTTCTACCGATTATTCCGGCGAGATCGCGGTGTCCGACGAGATCCTCAAGCGTTCCGCCGACGCCTACCGTCGTATCCGTAACACCGCGCGTTTCCTGCTGGCCAACCTGAATGGTTTCGATCCGGCGCAGCATACGGTGAAACCGGAAGACATGGTGGTGCTGGATCGCTGGGCGGTGGGCTGCGCCAAAGCCGCGCAGGACGAAATTGTCGAAGCCTATGAGAGCTACGATTTCCACCGTGTGGTGCAGCGTTTGATGCAGTTTTGCTCCATCGAGATGGGGTCGTTCTATCTGGATATCATCAAGGACCGCCAGTACACCGCGAAGCACGACAGCGTGGCGCGCCGCAGTTGCCAGACCGCGCTGTTCCATATTGCCGAAGCGCTGGTACGCTGGATGGCGCCGATCCTCTCCTTTACTGCGGATGAGATCTGGGCTTATCTGCCGGGCGAGCGCGCGCAGTTTGTCTTCACCGAAGAGTGGTATGACGGTTTGTTCGGGCTGGCCGACAGCGAGCCGATGAACGATGCCTTCTGGGCCGACATGCTGAACGTGCGCGGCGAAGTGAACAAGGTGATCGAGCAGGCGCGTAACGACAAGCGCATCGGCGGTTCATTGGAAGCCGCGGTGACGTTATATGCCGACGACGCACTGTTTACGCAGCTCAACAGCCTGCAAGGCGAACTGCACTTTGCCTTGTTAACCTCCAAAGCGCGTCTGGAACATTACGAAAATGCGCCGGCGGATGCCCAGCAGAGTGAATTACCCGGCCTGAAAGTTGTCCTTAGTAAGGCCGACGGGGAGAAATGCCCGCGTTGTTGGCACTATGAAACGGATATCGGCAGCGATGCCGCGCATCCAGAGGTGTGTGGTCGCTGTGCGACCAATGTTGGCGGCAATGGCGAAGAGCGTAAATTTGTCTGATGAGTAAATCTATTGGAGCAACGGGTCTGCGCTGGCTGTGGCTGGCCGCACTAGTACTGGTGGTCGATTTGGGCAGCAAACAGTGGGTGATGACCCACTTTCAGCTGGGCGAATCGGTATCGTTGGTGCCATTCTTCAATTTTACCTACGCCCATAACTATGGCGCGGCGTTCAGCTTCCTGGCGGACAAAGGCGGCTGGCAGCGCTGGCTGTTTGCCGTGATCGCGTTGGTGATTATTGTGGCGCTGCTGGCGATGATGCATCGTTCCAGCGCCAGCCAGAAGCTGAATAATATTGCGTATTCGCTGATTATCGGCGGCGCGATCGGCAATCTGGCCGATCGACTGGTACATGGTTATGTGATCGATTTTCTGGATTTTTATGTCGGCAACTGGCATTACCCGACGTTTAATCTGGCGGATAGCGCGATTGTGGTCGGCGCACTGCTGATTGTGTTGGAGGGGTTTCTGGCTTCTCCGCAAAAAAAGCAGGCGGAAGGTAAATAACGCATGACGGAATTCGTGACAAACGGCGGTGAAGTGCTGGTACATTTTACGCTGATGCTGGAAGACGGTTCCGTGGCGGAAGCGACGCGCGAAAGCGGCAAGCCGGCGATGTTCCGGCTGGGCGACGGCAGTCTGTCGGCAGCGCTGGAGGCCCAGTTGCTGGACCTGCGGGTCGGCGACCGGCGCCAGTTTAGTCTGCCGCCGGAGTCGGCGTTCGGTCCCTCGAATCCGGACCTGATCCAGTTCTTTTTGCGTCGCGACTTTGCGCAGACCGGGGTGCCCGAAGTGGGCACCATCATGCTGTTCAGCGGCATGGCCGGTAACGATATGCCGGGCATTATCCGCGACGTGACGGAAGAGTCGGTAACGGTGGATTTCAACCATCCGCTGGCCGGGCACACCATCACGTTTGACGTGGAAGTACTGGAGATTCATCCCCCTTCAGACGGAGGCAACGCATGAAAATCCTGCTGGCTAATCCCCGTGGATTTTGCGCTGGCGTCGATCGCGCCATCAGCATTGTCGAGCGGGCGCTGGAAGTCTACGGCGCGCCGATTTACGTCCGTCATGAAGTGGTGCATAACCGCTATGTGGTGGAAGGGCTGCGCGAGCGCGGCGCCATCTTCATCGAGCAAATCGAAGACGTGCCGGATGGCGCTATTCTGATTTTTTCCGCGCATGGCGTATCGCAGGCGGTGAGGGCGGAAGCCAAAAGCCGGGAACTGACCGTTTTCGACGCTACCTGTCCGCTGGTGACCAAAGTGCATATGGAAGTGGCGCGCGCCAGCCGCAAGGGAACGGAAGCGATCCTGATCGGCCATGCCGGGCATCCCGAAGTGGAAGGCACCATGGGCCAGTACAACAACCCGAACGGCGGCATGTATCTGGTGGAAGGTCCCGAGGATGTCTGGGCGTTGCGGGTGAAAGACGAATCCAACCTTTGCTTCATGACCCAGACCACTTTGTCGGTAGATGATACCTCGGCGGTGATCGATGCGCTGCGGGCGCGTTTCCCGCAGATTATCGGGCCGCGCAAGGACGATATTTGCTATGCCACCACCAACCGTCAGGAAGCGGTGCGTAATCTGGCGGCGGAAGCCAGCGTGGTGCTGGTGGTCGGCTCGAAAAACTCCTCCAATTCCAATCGTTTGGCCGAGCTGGCGCAGCGCGTCGGCAAACCGTCTTATCTGATTGACTCCGCTGATGATATTCAGGAAGAGTGGCTGAAGAATGTCGCCTGTGTCGGGGTTACGGCTGGCGCTTCCGCGCCGGACGTGCTGGTTCAGCAGGTGATCAAACGCCTGCAGAACATGGGCGGACAGATCGCGATGGAGATGCAGGGGCGCGAAGAGAACATCGTGTTTGAAGTGCCGAAGGAACTGCGTATGGACGTTCGTGAAGTGGAATAACACGTTCGCCTTATCATTATGAGAAGATGCCAGACGATGAAAATCGCCTGGCATTTTTTTGGGAGCAAGCTCATGAACCGAATCCCCATTATTCTGGATACCGACCCGGGCATTGACGATGCCGTTGCTATCGCCGCCGCCTTGTTCGCGCCTGAACTGGAGCTGAAGCTCGTCACCACGGTGGCGGGAAATGTGGATGTGGAAAAAACCACCCGCAATGCGCTGCAACTGCTGCATTTTTGGGGCTCGACGGTGCCGGTCGCACAAGGCGCGGCGACGCCGCTGACGCGCGCGTTGCGTGATGCGGCCTACGTCCACGGCGAGTCCGGGATGGCGGGGTACGACTTTGTGGCGCATGACCGGGTAGCGCTGGAAAAGCCCGCCGTGCAGGCGATGTATGAATGCCTGATCAGCAGCGCCGAGCCGGTAACGCTGGTCACCATTGGGCCGCTCACCAATGTCGCACTGCTGCTGACCCAATACCCGCAATGTAAAAACAACATCA
Source organism: Dickeya fangzhongdai (assembly GCF_002812485.1). Taxonomy (NCBI): domain Bacteria; kingdom Pseudomonadati; phylum Pseudomonadota; class Gammaproteobacteria; order Enterobacterales; family Pectobacteriaceae; genus Dickeya; species Dickeya fangzhongdai. The sequence continues at coordinate 4,284,230 of NZ_CP025003.1, read as the reverse complement.
AGCGTCTGGTGATGATGGGCGGTTCGTCAGGACGCGGTAACTTTACGCCGAATGCGGAATTCAATATCGCGATTGACCCGGAAGCGGCAGGGCGGGTGTTCGACAGCGGAATCGACATTGTGATGTGCGGTCTGGACGTCACCAATAACGCGGTGCTGGCGCCGGATTACCTGGAAACGTTGCCGGGGCTTAACCAAACGGGCGCCATGCTTCATGCGTTGTTCAGTCACTACCGCAGCGGCAGCATGGCGACCGGTTTGCGTATGCATGATCTATGCGCTATTGCTTATCTGGTGAAACCGGCGTTGTTTACTCTGGCACACTGTTTTGTGGCGGTGGAAACCCGGGGCGAGTACACCGCGGGCACCACAGTGGTGGATCTTCAACATCGGCTGAATCGCCTGGCCAACGCACAGGTGGCGTTAGCGCTGGATGTGGACGGTTTCCGCGCCTGGGTGGCGCAGGTGTTGGCGCTGGCGCCCTAAGCTGTCTCGTAACGATGCGCCGTCGGCCAGCGTCATGAATAGGCGCTGGCGATATGAATACCTGCGGGGGCAGTTTACTCGCCGGCGGTGGATAACCGCGGCGGCCGGAAGGCTCTGGCTAATCGATAGCTTTTACTGATATCTCCGCTGTTTTGTCATAAATTTCTAATTATTGGCGTTTTCGGCTGGCAGCCCTTGGCCGGGCTGGTTAACCTGATAACGTTTTCTCATTCATCAACAGATAAAGAGTACGAATATGCGTGATGCACAAATCCGCGTCGCCATCGCGGGAGCGGGTGGCCGCATGGGACGGCAGTTGATTCAGGCTGCGTTGCAGATGGATGGCGTAGTGCTGGGTGCTGCGCTGGAACGTGAAGGTTCGTCCCTGCTGGGCAGCGATGCGGGAGAACTGGCCGGCGCAGGTAAAACGGATGTCACCGTACAAAGCAGTCTTGAGGCGGTCGTTGACGATTTCGATGTATTTATCGATTTCACCCGTCCGGAAGGCACGCTGAGCCACCTGGCTTTTTGTCGTCAGCACGGTAAAGGGATGGTGATTGGCACCACGGGGTTTGACGATCAGGGTAAAGCCGCGATCCAGCAGGCCGCCGCCGACATTGGGATTGTATTTGCCGCCAACTTTAGCGTTGGGGTGAACGTGTTGCTCAAGCTGCTGGAAAAAGCGGCCAAAGTGATGGGCGACTACACGGACATTGAAATCATTGAAGCGCACCACCGCCACAAAGTCGATGCGCCGTCGGGCACCGCGCTGGCGATGGGCGAAGCGATCGCCGGGGCGCTGGGCCGCGATCTGAAGCAATGCGCGGTTTATGCACGTGAAGGCTATACCGGCGAACGTGAGCCGAAAAGCATCGGTTTTGCCACCATTCGGGCCGGCGATATCGTGGGCGAACATACCGCTATGTTTGCGGATGTCGGTGAGCGTATAGAGATAACGCACAAGGCTTCCAGCCGAATGACGTTTGCAAATGGCGCAGTCAGGTCCGCATTGTGGGTAAGCTCTCGTAATCATGGTCTTTTTGATATGAGAGATGTGCTGGGGCTTGATGATATATAACAGGTGAAAATCTTCCTGTCTTTAATCTATTGATTTTAATGGCGCTAAGTTTGGCGCCATTGTTTTTATGTGAAAATGTTGGTTTGGTATTTATTTTTCATCAAAACCGATTTTTATCGGTGTTATCTGTCTTTTTCTCCGGTGTGCGTTAGCCATTTACGATTCCGGTTGCCGTTTTTGGCGTGATTTTAATCATTTCATCACTCATTGGCGCTGGCAACCGTTTACTTCCGATAGTTGATGTGTGTTTTTGCGGGTATGACCGCACATTAGCTCCTGAAGCCATAAAATAGTGAAAAAAAATCCGGTTTGGCTAGACAACGGTCAGGGGCCTCATTAAAATGCGCGCAATTTGCCAAAAATTTGCCTTACAGGTGGTTTTTGCATTGATTTAGTACGTCAAATCTGAATTAATATGCAAATAACGTGATTTTTTATTCCTTGGAGGGTGTTTTGATTAAGTCAGCGCTATTGGTTCTGGAAGACGGAACCCAATTCCACGGTCGGGCCATTGGGGCAGAGGGAACGGCGGTGGGGGAAGTGGTTTTCAATACGTCAATGACCGGTTATCAAGAAATCCTCACTGATCCTTCCTATTCCCGCCAGATTGTCACTCTTACTTATCCCCATATCGGTAATGTCGGCGCCAATAAAGCCGATGAAGAATCCCCCGCCGTTCATGCTCAGGGCCTGGTTATCCGCGATTTACCCCTGATTGCCAGCAACTACCGCAGCGAAGAAAGCCTGTCTGATTACCTCAAGCGCAACAACATCGTGGCGATTGCGGATATCGACACCCGCAAACTGACGCGACTGCTGCGTGAAAAAGGCGCGCAGAACGGCTGCATCATCGCGGGCGATGCGCCGGATGCGGCGCTGGCGCTGGAAAAGGCCAAAGCCTTCCCCGGCCTGAAAGGTATGGATCTGGCGAAAGAAGTCACCACCCGTTCCAGCTATAGCTGGCTACAGGGCAGTTGGACGCTGGAAGGCGAGCTGCCGGCGGCGAAAGAAGAGAGTGAACTGCCGTACCACGTGGTGGCGTACGATTATGGCGTGAAGCGCAATATCCTGCGTATGCTGGTGGATCGCGGCTGCCGCCTGACCGTCGTGCCGGCGCAAACCCCGGCGGAAGACGTGCTGAAACTGAATCCGGACGGCATTTTCCTGTCCAACGGCCCCGGCGACCCGGAGCCGTGCGATTACGCCATCAACGCGATCAAAGCCTTCCTGGAAACCGAGATTCCGGTGTTCGGCATCTGTCTGGGCCACCAGTTGCTGGCGCTGGCCAGCGGCGCTAAAACCATCAAAATGAAATTCGGCCACCACGGCGGCAACCATCCGGTCAAAGATCTGGACGGCAATCGGGTGATGATCACCGCACAAAACCACGGGTTTGCGGTAGATGAGACGTCTCTGCCCGCCACGCTGCGCGCGACGCACAAGTCGCTGTTCGACGGTTCGCTGCAGGGCATTCACCGCACCGATAAAGCGGCGTTCAGCTTCCAGGGTCACCCGGAAGCCAGCCCCGGCCCCCATGACGCCGCGCCGCTGTTCGATCACTTCATCGAGCTGATTGAGTCTTACCGTAGCCATACCAAATAATCAGAATCCGTTTAGTCACGCTGCGATAAAAGTACAAGGCGAAAACGCCGGCGCGGCGGTGAGTAAACGGGTTCGCAGGAGCGAAAAATGCCAAAACGTACAGACATAAAAAGTATCCTGATTCTCGGTGCCGGCCCGATCGTGATCGGTCAGGCGTGCGAGTTTGACTACTCCGGCGCTCAGGCGTGTAAAGCGCTGCGCGAAGAAGGCTACCGCGTGATTCTGGTGAACTCCAACCCGGCCACTATCATGACCGACCCGGAGATGGCCGACGCCACCTATATTGAACCGATCCACTGGGAAGTGGTGCGCAAAATCATCGAAAAAGAGCGTCCGGATGCGGTGCTGCCGACGATGGGCGGCCAGACGGCGCTGAACTGTGCGCTGGAGCTGGAACGTCAGGGCGTGCTGGAAGAATTCGGCGTGACCATGATCGGCGCTACCGCCGATGCCATCGATAAAGCGGAAGATCGTCGCCGTTTCGACATCGCAATGAAGAAAATCGGCCTGGAAACCGCTCGTTCCGGCATCGCGCACACGATGGAAGAAGCGCTGGCGGTGGCGGCGGACGTGGGCTATCCCTGCATTATCCGCCCGTCCTTCACTATGGGCGGCACCGGCGGCGGCATCGCTTACAACCGTGAAGAGTTCGAAGAGATTTGCACCCGCGGTCTGGATCTGTCGCCGACCAAGGAACTGCTGATCGACGAATCGCTGATCGGCTGGAAAGAGTATGAAATGGAAGTGGTGCGGGATAAAAACGATAACTGCATCATCGTCTGCTCCATCGAAAACCTCGACGCGATGGGGATCCACACCGGTGACTCCATCACCGTGGCGCCGGCGCAAACCCTGACCGACAAGGAATATCAGATCATGCGTAACGCCTCGATGGCGGTACTGCGTGAAATCGGGGTGGAAACCGGCGGTTCCAACGTGCAGTTCGCGGTTAATCCGAAAACCGGCCGTCTGATCGTCATCGAAATGAACCCGCGCGTGTCCCGCTCTTCGGCGCTGGCCTCCAAAGCCACCGGCTTCCCGATCGCCAAGATCGCCGCCAAGCTGGCAGTCGGCTATACGCTGGATGAGCTGATGAACGACATCACCGGCGGCCGCACCCCGGCGTCGTTCGAGCCGTCCATCGACTACGTGGTCACCAAGATCCCGCGCTTCAACTTTGAAAAATTCGCCGGCGCCAACGATCGCCTGACCACGCAGATGAAATCCGTGGGTGAAGTGATGGCGATTGGCCGCACCCAGCAGGAATCGCTGCAGAAAGCGCTGCGCGGTCTGGAAGTGGGCGCCACCGGCTTCGATCCGAAAGTGGATCTGGACGACCCGGAAGCGCTGACCAAAATCCGCCGCGAGCTGAAAGACGCCGGCGGCGACCGTATCTGGTATCTGGCGGATGCGTTCCGCGCCGGGATGTCGGTTGACGGCGTATTCAACCTGACCAACATCGACCGTTGGTTCCTGGTGCAAATCGAAGAGCTGGTGCGTCTGGAAGAGCAGGTAGCCGAGCAGGGCGCCAACGGTCTGACGAAGGAATTCCTGCGTCTGCTGAAACGCAAAGGCTTTGCCGACGCCCGTCTGGCGAAGCTGGCCGGCGTGTCTGAAGGTGAAATCCGCAAGCTGCGTTACAAATACGACCTGCACCCGGTCTACAAGCGCGTGGACACCTGCGCCGCCGAGTTCGCCACCGATACCGCCTACATGTACTCCACCTATGACGAGGAGTGCGAAGCCAATCCGAATCAGGATCGCGACAAGATCATGGTGCTGGGCGGCGGTCCGAACCGTATCGGCCAGGGCATCGAGTTCGATTACTGCTGCGTGCACGCGGCGCTGGCGCTGCGCGAAGACGGCTATGAAACCATCATGGTCAACTGCAACCCGGAAACCGTATCTACCGACTACGACACCTCCGATCGCCTGTACTTCGAGCCGGTAACGCTGGAAGACGTGCTGGAGATCGTGCGTATCGAACAGCCGAAAGGCGTCATCGTGCAGTACGGCGGCCAGACCCCGCTGAAACTGGCGCGCCAGCTTGAAGCCGCCGGCGTGCCGGTAATCGGCACCAGCCCGGACGCCATCGACCGCGCGGAAGACCGCGAGCGCTTCCAGCAGGCGGTCAACCGTCTTGGCCTGAAGCAGCCTGCTAACGCCACCGTCAGCACCATCGATCAGGCGGTGGAAAAAGCGGTCGGCATCGGCTATCCGCTGGTGGTGCGTCCGTCTTATGTACTGGGCGGCCGCGCGATGGAAATCGTTTACGACGAAGCCGATTTGCGCCGCTACTTCCAGACCGCGGTCAGCGTGTCCAACGATGCGCCGGTACTGCTGGACCGTTTCCTGGACGACGCGGTGGAAGTGGACGTTGATGCTATCTGCGACGGCGAGCGCGTGCTGATTGGCGGCATCATGGAACACATCGAGCAGGCTGGCGTGCACTCCGGCGACTCTGCCTGTTCGCTGCCGGCCTACACCCTGAGCAAAGACATTCAGGACGTGATGCGCCGTCAGGTAGAAAAACTGGCGTTCGAACTCTCCGTGCGCGGCCTGATGAACGTGCAGTTCGCGGTGAAGAACAACGAAGTGTACCTGATTGAGGTTAACCCGCGCGCCGCCCGTACCGTACCGTTCGTTTCCAAGGCGACCGGCGTGCCGCTGGCGAAAGTGGCGGCCCGTGTGATGGTTGGGCAGACGCTGGCGCAGCAGGGCGTCACCAAAGAGGTGATCCCGCCGTACTACTCCGTCAAGGAAGTGGTGTTGCCGTTCAACAAGTTCCCGGGCGTAGACCCGATCCTCGGGCCGGAAATGCGCTCCACCGGCGAGGTGATGGGCGTGGGCCGTACCTTCGCCGAAGCGTTTGCCAAAGCGATGCTGGGCAGCAACTCGCCGATGAAGAAAACCGGCCGTGCGTTGCTGTCGGTGCGAGAAGGCGACAAGGCGCGCGTGGTGGATCTGGCGGCTAAACTGCTCAAGCACGGTTTTGAACTGGACGCGACCCACGGCACCGCCGTGGTGTTGGGCGAAGCCGGTATCAACCCGCGTCTGGTGAACAAGGTGCATGAAGGCCGTCCGCACATTCAGGATCGCATCAAGAATGGCGAATACACCTACATCGTCAACACCACGGCCGGCCGTCAGGCGATTGAGGATTCCAAACTGATTCGCCGCAGCGCGCTGCAGTATAAGGTGCACTACGACACCACCATGAACGGCGGTTTCGCCACGGCGATGTCGCTGAATGCCGACCCGACCGAGCAGGTGATTTCCGTTCAGGAAATGCATGCCCGTATTCAGGGGTAACGGTACAAAAAAACCGTGCCGGTTCCGGCACGGTTCTGTGAAAGATAAAACCGGTCAATTGCGTCTGACCGGTTTTTTTTCGTCTGTATACAGGGGGCGCGTTTAGCTTAAGGCGACTTTGATACCGAGGGTGATCAACACGCCGCCGAGCAGTTTGTCGATCAGCTTCTGGGCTTTGGTCAGGCCGCGACGTACCGGCTCGCTCTGGATCAGGATAACCAGCAGCGGCCACCAAATCAGCGTCAGTCCCCAGATGATCCCGGCGTACCACAGTTTTTCGCCAAAGCTGGAATTCAGGCTCAACACCTGGGTAAACACCGCCAGGAAAAACAGCGTGGCTTTCGGGTTCAGCAGGTTGCAGAGGTAGCCCTGAATAAAGGCTTTCCACAGCCCGACGCGCTGCGGCGCCAGACCGGACAGGTCCAGCTTGTTGCCGCCGCGCGAGCGCAGCGCCTGAATGCCCAGCCAGATCAGGTAGGCGGCGCCGACGTATTTCAGCAGGCTGAACAGCCAGGGCGTGGTGGTGATGACCACCGCCAGCCCGGCGACGCAGTAGGCCATGTGGGTGGCGACGCCGGCAATGACGCCGACAGCGGTCATCATGGCGGCCAGCCGCGGGTAGCGGACCGCATTTTTGATCACCAAAAAGAAGTCCGGACCGGGAGAGATCATCCCCAGCGCGGCGATGGTCGCAACGAATAAAGAGGTTTCAAGCATGATGGATTCAGAATGACAATCAAGGAACCGACGGAAAAAGGTGGGCATAATACCGCCGGTGGCATTTTTTCGCACTATCAATCATCGATTTGAAATGTTAATAAACTTATAAAAACCGCGCTTATAGTGGTTGTATTCAGGCAGGGGACGGGAAAGTAACATGGTAAATGAAACCACACAGCAGCGGGATATCACCCGGTTGTGTATTCAGTGCGCGCTGTTGCTGTTGCAGCATGGCGCGGAAAGTATGTTGGTCGAGCAGTTGTCGTCGCGGCTCGGCGTTGCGCTGGGGATGGACAGTGTGGAAAGCTCGATTTCGGCTAACGCGATTGTGCTGACCACCATCATGCAGGGGCATTGCCTGACATCCACCCGTAAAAATGTGGATCGCGGTATCAATATGCACGTGGTGACCGAGGTGCAGCATGTGGTGATCATGGCTGAACATAAGCTGCTGGATGTGGACGGGGTGGCAAAGCGCTTTAGTCATATCAAACCGCTGCGTTATCCGCGCTGGCTGATGGTGACGATCGTGGCGCTGTCGTGCGGCTGCTTCAGCCGTCTGAACGGCGGCGGCTGGGATGCGTTTCTGGTCACGCTGATTGCCAGCGGCATGGCGATGTATGTACGGCAGGTGCTGACCGGCCGGCATCTCAATCCATTGATTAACTTCTGTATTACCGCTTTTGTGGCGACGTCGGCGTCCGGGTTGCTGATGCGAGTGCCTGGGCTGGAGCACAGCTCCTCCGTGGCGATGGCCGCCAGCGTGTTGCTGCTGGTGCCCGGCTTCCCGTTGATTAATGCGGTGGCGGATATGTTCAAAGGCCATGTCAACACCGGGCTGGCGCGCTGGACGATGGCCAGCCTGCTGACGCTGGCGACCTGTATTGGCGTGGTAACGGCAATGGCGGTATGGGGGCTGCACGGATGGGCATTGAACTGATTTGGGCGCTGATTCAGGACATGGTGCTGGCCGCGGTGCCGGCGGTGGGGTTCGCCATGGTATTTAACGTGCCGGTGAAGGCATTGCCTTACTGCGCGTTGCTGGGCGGGCTGGGGCACAGCGCGCGTTTTCTGATGATTCACTTCGGTATTCCCATCGAATGGGCGACCTTCGTGGCATCGATCATGGTGGGCATCATCGGTATTCGCTGGTCCCGCTGGTTTCTGGCGCACCCCAAAGTGTTTACCGTCGCGGCCGTAATCCCGATGTTCCCCGGTATTTCAGCCTATACCGCGATGATTTCGGTGGTGCAGCTTTCCCATCAGGGGTACAGCGAAGCGTTGATGCAAACGCTGATCACCAACTTCCTGAAGGCCAGTTTTATCGTCGGCGCGCTCTCCATCGGGCTGTCGTTGCCGGGGATCTGGATTTATCGCAAACGGCCGGGGGTATAAGGATTCGGTGTTCTCTTAAATATTGGGCGGCGACCCGGTAATCATATCGACGCATGAACGGGCTTTCCGTATAGTGGCACCAATTTTGTAGCCTGCAGGGTTTTACCATGGTGATTAGTTTGATTGCCGCACTGGCAGTGGATCGTGTGATCGGTATGGAGAACGCCATGCCGTGGCATTTGCCGGCCGATCTGGCGTGGTTTAAGCGCAATACACTCAGCAAACCCGTGATTATGGGGCGCAACACGTTCCGCTCCATCGGTCGGCCGCTGCCGGGGCGGCTGAATATTGTGGTGAGCAGTCAACCGGGCGACGATGACCGTGTGACCTGGGTGGCGTCGCTGGACGCAGCCCTGGCGGCGGCCGGCGACGTGGATGAGGTGATGGTGATCGGCGGCGGCAGTATCTATCAGCAGATGCTGTCGCAGGCTAGCCGTCTCTATCTGACCCACATTGACGCCGAGGTGGAAGGCGATACCCATTTCCCGGATTACGAGCCGGACGAGTGGGTTTCCACCTTCAGCGAATTCCATGACGCGGACGAACAAAACTCCCACAGCTATTGCTTCGAGATCCTCGAACGCCGCTGATTGCCGCTGCTTTTCCGATATCAAACCCGCTCATCGAGCGGGTTTTTCTTTTGTTATCCTAATGTATCCACATGTAACTAATTGGTCACAATCATTGCGTAGTATCTGCTTTGGTTTTTTATCATCGCCTCAGCACCGGACGGTAACGGCGCTGGAACCAGAACGAAAGCAAGAGGACGTAGTCGAACATGACCGACAAGATTGAGCACCTGAGCACTGATGAGCTGAATGTCGACCGCCTGAGCAATCCTGCCCGCCGCAAACTGCTGGGCAATGCGGGGGCGCTGGGACTGGCCGGTTTCCTCGGCGGCGGTATCTGGTCTTTTCCGGCAACGGGGCTGGCGGAAGGTCAGCCGCCGGGTAGCAAACTGTTGGGTTTCAAGGGCATTGCCGCCTCTGCCGATGATCATATCGCCATTGCCCCCGGCTACCGGGCCGAGGTGCTGATTTCCTGGGGCGACCCGCTGGTGGACGGCGCGCCGGCGTTTCATGCCGAAGGCAAGAACAGCGCCATCGATCAGGAAAAGCAGTTTGGCGACAACAACGACGGCATGAGTTTTTTCCCGATTGATGACCGTCACGGCGTGATGGCTATCAACAACGAATATGTGAACGAGCCATACCTGTTTGCGCACGGCGGCGCCAAAGCAGCCAGCTTGGAAGATGTGCGTAAATCTCAGGCGGCGCACGGCGTGTCGGTCGTGGCGGTGAAACGCGTAGCCGATTCGGCGCGCTGGGAAGTGGAACGCCCTTCACGTTATAACCGTCGCATTACCGCCAATACGGTTATGACCTTCAGCGGCCCGGCGGCGGGTCATGCGTTGCTGAAAACGGCGGCGGATCCGCAGGGCATGAACGTGCTGGGCACCTTCGGTAACTGCGCCAACGGCAAAACGCCGTGGGGCACCTATCTGACTTGTGAAGAGAATTTCGATACCTATTTCGGCACCCGGCATGCCGATTACCACACCACGCCGGAACAGAAGCGCTATACGCTGAAAGTGCATGAACCGGAACGCAACTGGGTGGATTTTGACGAGCGTTTCGATGTGGCGAAGCACCCCAATGAATTTAACCGGCATGGCTGGATTGTAGAAATCGACCCGCTTAATCCGGCATCGACCCCGGTAAAACGTACCGCGCTGGGGCGTTTCAAGCATGAGAACGCCGCGGTGACGGTGGCGAAGAATGGGCATCTGGTGGTGTACATGGGGGATGATGAGCGCGGCGAGTTCATCTACAAATACGTTTCCAACGGCAAGGTGGATCACGCTAATCCCTCGGCCAACGCACGTCTGCTGGATGACGGCGTACTGTATGTGGCGCAGTTTGACGGCGATGCGGGCGGCACGCCGCTGAAAGGCAAAGGGCGCTGGGTAGCGCTGGAGTTCGGCAAGAACGGGCTGACGCCGGAAAACGGGTTCCGCGATCAGGCGGAGGTGCTGGTTTTTGCCCGCAAAGCCGCCTCGCAGGTGAACGCGACGCGGATGGATCGCCCGGAGTGGATTGCGGTCAACCCGCATGACGGTCGCGCCTATTGTACCCTGACCAATAACAGCAAACGCGGCGAGGAAGGTATGCCGATCAATGCGGCCAATCCGCGGCCGAATAACGTCTACGGCCAGATCATTCGCTGGAACGAAAACGGCGATGCGACGGCGGACGTATTCGACTGGGACATGTACGCGCTGTGCGGTAATCCGGTGGCGCATCCGGATGGCATTAATCGCGGTACGCCGAACATCACGGCGGAAAACAGTTTCAACAGCCCGGATGGATTGGGGTTCGATCACGACGGGCGTCTGTGGATCCTGACCGACGGCAATTACAGCAACAAGGGCGATTTTGCCGGGCAGGGGAATAACCAGATGCTGGTGGGCGACCCGACCAGCGGCGAGATCCGTCGGTTTATGGTCGGTCCGAAATCCTGCGAACTGACCGGCATTGCGTTCACGTCCGACTACCGCACGATGTTCGTCAATGTGCAGCATCCCGGAGAAAAAGGGGATTCGCATTTCCCGAATAACAGTGTGCGGCCCCGTTCCTCAGTCATCATGATCACCCGTGAAGACGGCGGCGTGATCGGGGCGTAACGGCGCGAGATACACGCGAGAGGCAATATGACCGGCGGCAGAACCGCCGGTTACATCAGATGGCGAAGGCTTCCGTATCCGGCGCCATCAGCGACGGTTGGGTGAAGTAGCGTTGGTCTTCCCAGCGCAGGCAGGTGAGAACGCCGCCCCAGCAACAGCCGGTATCCAGCGCGTAGATGCCTTCCGGCGTGCCTTTGCCTTCCAGCGACGCCCAGTGGCCGAACGCAATCGCGTATTCGGCCGCTACCGGTCCCGGCAGGTCAAACCAGGGTTTCAGCAACGACGGCGCCTGTGTCGGCGGCTCCTTGCACAGCATGTCGAGCTGACCGCCGGAGAAGCAGTAACGCATACGGGTAAATACGTTGGTGCTGAACCGCAAACGCGCCAGCCCGCTCAGTTCCGGACTCCAGTGGTTCGGCATGTCGCCGTACATCGCGTCCAGAAACAGCGGGTAACTGTCGCTGCTGAGGATCGCTTCCACTTCCCGCGCGCACATTTTCGCGGTGTCCAGATCCCACTGCGGCGTGATGCCGGCATGAGACATCACCAGTTTGCGCTCGTCGTCCACCTGTAACAGCGGCTGACGACGCAGCCAGTTGATCAGGTCGTCCGCATCCGGCGCCGACAATAGCGCGTCCAGACGATCTTTGGGTTTGTTGCGGCTGATGCCGGCGTACACCGCCAGCAGATGCAAATCGTGGTTGCCGAGCACCATGCGCACCGCATCGCCCAGCGAACGGACATAGCGCAGCACGTCCAGCGAATCGGGGCCGCGGGCGACCAGATCGCCGGTCAGCCATAACGTGTCATACTCGGGGTCAAAGGCGACTTGCGCCAGCAGCGCTTTAAGTTCGACGGCGCAGCCGTGAACGTCGCCAACAAGATAGGTAGCCATAGTCTTTCAGTGTATCAGTGAGGGAATGGCCAGGCGGAATACCGTAATGGGGACCTGAAATGTTTCACCTTGATGGTCAATCATCTGGTAATGGCCTTCCATGGTGCCCATCGGCGTTTCCAGAATGGCGCCGCTGGTGTACTGGAATTCATTGCCCGGTTGAATCACGGGCTGCAGGCCGATCACGCCTTCGCCCTGTACTTCGGTTTGTTTGCCGTTGCCGTTGGTAATCATCCAGTAACGGCTGAGCAGTTTGACGTCATGACGACCCAGATTGCGGATAGTGATGGTGTAAGCGAACACGAAGCGCCCTTCCTCTGGCTGGGACTGCGCTTCTACATAGAAGCTCTGAACCTGTATACACACTCGGGGCGCGTTCATCATGACGACAACTCCAGCTTATTCCTGCGATGTGGGGTGCGCGGTCAGCCATTCGGCCAGACGGCAGTATTGCGCAATAGTGACGTTTTCCGCCCGGGCGTTCGGGTCCACTTCCAGCGCGGTCAATTGCTCCGGCGTGAACAGGTTGCCCAGACTGTTGCGCAGCGTTTTGCGTCGCTGATTAAAGGCTTCCGTGGTAATCCGGCTCAACATACGGGTATCCACCACCGGATAAGGCGACGTGGTGTGCGGCACCAGACGAACCACTGCGGAATCCACTTTCGGGGCCGGTTTGAAAGCCGTCGGCGGCACTTCAAGCACCGGAATCACCTGACAATAGTACTGCGCCATCACGCTTATACGGCCATAAGCCTTGCTGTCCGGCCCCGCCACCAGCCGGTTGACCACCTCTTTCTGCAACATGAAGTGCATGTCGCGAATAGCCTGAGTATAGCTGAACAGGTGGAACATCAGCGGTGTCGAAATATTATACGGCAGGTTACCAAAAACCCGCAGCGGTTGTCCCGCCTGTTGTGACAGGGCGGCGAAATCCACCGTCATCGCATCCTGCTGGATGATGGTCAGCTTGTCCCTGAGCGTCGGGTGAACCTCCAGCCGGGCGGCCAGATCGCGGTCCAGTTCCACCACGGTAAAGTGGTCGATACGCTCGCCGACCGGAATGGTGAGCGCCCCCAGACCGGGGCCGATTTCCACCATTGCCTGACCCGGCTGCGGGTGGATGGCGGAAACAATACTGTCGATCACAAACTGATCGTTGAGAAAATTTTGGCCGAAACGCTTACGGGCGAAGTGGCCTTGATGGACGCGATTATTCATTACGGTTAGCAATCATGTGGATAGCGAGATTTAATGCGGTGCGGAAGCTGCCCGGATCGGCCTGACCGCTGGCGGCAAGCTCCAGTGCGGTGCCGTGGTCGACGGAAGTACGGATAAACGGCAGCCCCAGCGTGATGTTGACGGCCCGGCCGAAGCCCTGATATTTCAGCACCGGCAGGCCCTGATCGTGATACATCGCCAGTACGGCGTCGGCGTGTTCGAGATACTTGGGTTGGAACAAGGTGTCGGCCGGCAGCGGGCCGACCAACTGGATACCGGACTGACGCAGTTCATCCAGCGCCGGAATAATGACATCCAGTTCTTCACGTCCCATGTGGCCGCCTTCGCCGGCGTGCGGATTCAGGCCGCAGACGTAGATGACCGGTTGGGCGAGGCCGAACTTGCGCTGCAAGTCCTGATGCAGAATGGTGATCACTTCATGCAGGCTGTCGCGGGTGATGGCGTCCGCGACGTCTTTCAACGGCAGATGCGTGGTCGCCAGCGCGACGCGCAGCTCCTCGGTCGCCAGCATCATCACCACACGCCGGCAGTGGCTGCGCTCGGCAAAAAACTCGGTGTGGCCGGAAAACGGAATCCCTGACTCGTTGATGATGCCTTTGTGCACCGGCCCGGTGATCAGCGCGGCGAAGTCGCCGTTCAGGCAACCGTCGCAGGCGCGGGTCAGCGTGTCCAGCACATAGCGGCTGTTCGCCACGTTCAGTTGCCCCGGCACCACGGTGGCGTCGGCGGCGACCGGCAGCAGCGTCAGCGTCCCGGCGGCCTGCGCCTGCGCACTCTGGTGCGGCTGGTACTCACGTAACGTCAGCGGCAGTTTCAGCGCCAGCGCGCGGCTCAACAGCAGCTCTGCGTCAGCGCACACCACCAGTTCCACCGGCCAGTTTTGCTGGGCCAGCGCCACCACCAGGTCAGGACCAATCCCGGCGGGTTCGCCGGGGGTGATCACCACTCGCTGCACCAGCGCTTCAGTCGGCATCAGTTCTGCCCATTCAGGATTTTCACGTAAGCCGCGGCGCGTTTTTCCTGCATCCAGGTTTGCGCTTCCTCGGCGAATTTACGGTTAAACAGCATGCGATAGGCGCGATCTTTCTGGGCGGCGTCGGTCTTGTCCACCTGACGGGTATCCAGCAACTGAATCAGATGCCAGCCGAAGGAGGAATGCACCGGCGCGCTGATTTCGCCTTTCTTCAATTGGGTCAACGCGTCACGAAATGAGGGGTCATACATGTCCGGCGATGACCAGCCCAGATCGCCGCCCTGATTGGCGGTGCCCGGATCCTGCGACAGCTGTTTGGCGGCGTTGGCAAAGCTTAACTTGCCGCTTTTGATCTGGCTTGCGATGTCTTCCAGTCTGGCTCTGGCCTGCGCATCGTTCATTACCACCGAGGTACGCAGCAGAATATGACGGGCGTGAACTTCGGTCACCGATACGGACTGATCGCCGCCGCGGGTGTCGTTGACGCGCAGAATATGGAAACCGACGCCGGAGCGGATCGGCCCGATAACCTGGCCTTTCTGCGGATTGGTCAGACGTTCGGCGAACAGTGACGGCAATTCCTGCGGACGGCCCCAGCCCATTTGTCCGCCTTTCAGCGCCTGCGGATCGGCGGAGTAGGTGATGGCCAGTTTGCCGAAGTCGGCGCCCTGCGAGGCTTCTTTCACCAGACGATTAGCCAGGCTTTCCGCTTTGTCGACCTGATCCTGCGTCGGGTTTTCCGGCAGCGGGATCAGAATCTGGCTCAGGTTAACCTCGGGACCGCTCGCTCCCTGGCTGGCAATCTGCTGGGCCAGCGAATCCACTTCCTGCGGCAGCACGGTGACGCGACGGCGCACTTCGCTGTTGCGCACTTCGGCAATGACCATGTCTTTGCGAATCTGGTTGCGGTAGGTATCAAAGCTGACGCCTTCGGCCGCCAGGCGGCTACGCAACTGGTCCACGCTCATGCGGTTCTGCGCGGCGATGTTGGCGATGGAACGATCCAGTTGCTCGTCGGTTACCTGAACGCCCATCTTCTGCGCCATCTGCAGGACGATGTTATCCATGATCAAGCGCTCCAGAATCTGGTGACGGAGCGTGGCGTCGTCCGGCAACTGTTGACCGGCTTCTTGCGCGTTCAGCTTGACGGACTGCAGCAGGCTATTGATATCGCTTTCCAGAACCACACTGTTGTCGACGACCGCGGCGATCTTGTTGACCTCCTGCGGCGCCGCAAACGCCATGTTGGCACTCAGTGCCAGCCCCAGAACAAGCGCTCTCCAGTTCTTCATACCTTTCCCGTTAATTTTATCCGCCAGGGCGGGTTAAATGTTTAATCGCTACCGGTCATTAGACGTTTATTGCCGCCAGAGTTCCCGGCGTTACCTCATCAGAACGCGCGCTGGTAAGGCAAAATACCGTTTTTCAGCATTTTTTCCGTACCCAGACCGTAATTGCTGCTCAGGCCGCGCAGTTCAAAGCTGAAGCCAATCTTGTTGTCGTAAACGCTTTGATTGGTGTTGCTATCCCACTTGGTGATTTTGCGCTCATAGCCGACGTTCACCGCCCAGCAGCAGGTATTGTATTGCAGGCCCAGCAACTGGTCGGCCGGTTGGTTGGCCTTGGTATCGTAGTAGTAAGCGCCCACGATAGCCCAGCGATCCGTCAACGGCCAGCTGGCGGTGGCGCCAATCTGGGAAATGCCTTGCTGGAAGCCAGGGTTGGTCACGGTCGGCAACATAGCCTGAATATATTTCGAGCTGGCGAAACGGTAGTTCAACTGGAACATACGTTCGCCGCCGCCACGGTATTCCAGCACGGCGTCGCCGAGCGTGAAATCCTTCAGGCGTTGGTCATACTGCGCGCCGCCGCGGATACCCCAGTTGTCGGCGAACTTCCAGTAAGAGTCTCCTGCCCAGCTCAGGCTGCCACGGTCATCGTTCTGGTCAATGGTGGACGCAGTCCCGGTACGCGGACGTTCAAAGTAATAAATTTGCCCCAGCGAGGCGTTGAAACGTTCTTCCAGCGTGCTGTCGTACAAACGGGTGGTGACGCCGGTCGAGACCTGATTGGCGGACGCGATGCGATCCAGACCGCTGAAGGTGCGATCGCGGAACAGGCCGGCGTAATCCGCCTGCAGCAGCGTGGAGTCATAAGCGCGGATCGTAGACTGGTCGCGGTACGGTACGTACAGGTATTGCGCCCGAGGCTCCAGCGTTTGGGTGTAGCCTTTGGCCCAATCCATGTTGCGTTCAAACACCATCTTGCCGTCGGTTTTGAACTGCGGCATCACACGGTTGACGTTGTCTTTCAATCGTTGTGATTCTAATCGTTGCTCTGCTGAATTATTGGGGTTGTTTCTATAAGTATCCAGATTTTCCTGCTGATAGTGGGTGGCCATCAGCTTGGTTTCGGTATTCAGGCTGGCCCAGCCGTTGGAAAGCGGCAACGACAGCGTCGGCTCAATGTGGAGCCGCGTAGCGTCCGGCATGTTCGGGTTGACGTTGGTAAATTTCGCCGCCTGACCGTAAAGGTATAAATCGAAGGGGCCGATATCATTCTTGGCAAAGTTGATATCCAACTGCGGCATGGCCCGGTACACGTCCCGATTAGCCAGGTTGCTGAAGATCTGATACTGGCGGGTCGACAGCGTGGCGTCCCAGTTGCGGGTGGCGTAACCCAGGCTGAACTTCTGGGTGGCGTAACCGTCGGTAGTGTTGCCGTAGACCGAGTCCAGGTCGGTGAAATAGTTCTGATCGCTGACCTTGGTGTAATCGACGTTGATACGCCAGACCTGATCGACAACGCCGCTGTGCATCCAGTGGAACAGCCAACGGTTGTAATTATCATCAGCCGCGTAGCCTGACTTTCCAGACAGCACATCGCTTTTATACTGTCTGTCGTTTTGCAGCCAGTCGAATTCGACCACGCTGAAACCGAAGCGGGACAGATTACGGAACTCGTTCTGCCACTGAATGCCGCGGTTGGTCTGCACATGCGGCGTGATGGTGGCATCGTAGTTGGGGGCGATGTTCCAGTAATAAGGGGTGATCAGTTCAAAACCATTACGGTTACCGTATTTGGCATTGGGGATCAGGAAACCGGAACGGCGCTTATCGCCGATAGGCAGTTGCATGTAAGGGCTGTAGAACACGGGTACGCCGGCGATGTGGAAGCGGGCGTTCCAGATTTCAGCCACTTCTTCCTGCCGGTCCTGGATCACTTCCGAACCGACTACACTCCAGCTATCATCACCGGGCAAACAGGATGTAAACGAGCCGTTATCCAGAATAGTGTAACGGTTATTTTCACGCTGCTTCATCTTGTCGGCATCGCCGCGCCCCTGACGGCCCACCATCAGATAGTCGCCGTTTTCCACGTCGGTATCTTTGGTGTTGAGATTGGACCAGGCTCGCGGACCTTTCAGGATGACCTGGTTGTCATCGTAATGCACGTTGCCGATGGCGGTGACGGTGCGGATAGGGTCGGCCTGACCGGGCTGCGGCTTCTGATGCAGCTGTACCTGATCGGCGGTGAGCACGCGGTTGCCCTGCTCGACGTTGACGTTACCCGTAAAAACGGCGCTATCCGGGTAATTAGCCTGTGATTGATCGGCTTTGATGTGCACCGGCAACTGGCTGGTGTCGCCATTAACCAGCGGACGATTATATACGGGGACGCCCGACATACACTGAGAGGCGAGATCGGCCAGCGCGTGCTGGCTGTACAGCGCCGACCAAATTAATGAGGCCAGCAGGGTTGGAAAACTTTTTTTCATACGCGGTATCTGGTGTTCCGTCATCAAGGGCATCATGCCGGCAAACGGTCAGAGACTATATCAGCCACCGGCGTGGCGCCAGTGCAAAATCCCCGCCATTTTCTATGCGTTGCCGTTAGGAGCAAAGATAAATGACGGGTATGATAAAGCAATTTTTGGCCGACGGCATGGGGATTTGAGGAGTATATGCGGTATTGGGGAAAGTTGCTGGGGCTAGCGCTGGGGATTGCGTCCAGCGCCGGTGTCGGCGGGTTGATAATCGGACTGTTGTTGGGTCATTTGCTTGACAGAGCCCGTGCATCCCGTCAGCGCGACTTTTTTTCCGCGCAAGCCACCCGCCAGGCGCTGTTTTGTCTGACAACCTTTCAGGCGATGGGGCATCTGGCCAAGTCGAAAGGCCGGGTGACGGAGTCCGATATCCGTATCGCCACCACCATGATGGACCGGCTGGAACTGCATGGCGAGGCGCGCAATGCCGCGCAACAGGCGTTTCGCGAAGGCAAAGCCAGCCAGTTTCCGGTACGCGGCAAACTGCGCAAACTGCGTGACGCCTGTATCGGCCGCTTTGATTTGATCCGGATGTTTCTGGAGATTCAGCTACAGGTGGCGTTTGTGGACGGCGCGCTGCACCCTAGCGAGCGGCGGTTGCTGTATCTGTTCGCCGATGAACTGGGCGTGACCCGCGAACAGTTCGAGTTGTTCATGCGTAATATGGAACGCGGCAACCACCAGTCATCAAAACAGAACAACAGCAGCGGTTACCAGTCGCGGCAGGGCAACAATTATCAATCACGACAGGGCAGCCATCAGTCGCGGCAGAACAGTAATTATCAGTCCCGACAAAACAGCAATCAGTCATCGCGTCAGGGCAACAAATCTTACCAGCGGCGAAACCAGTCGTATGGCGGACAGTCTTACGGCCAGCGGCCGCCTGTGTCGTCGCATGGGCCGACGGTTGAGAGCGCCTGCCGCACGCTGGGAGTGCGCAGCAGCGATGACGCCGCCACGGTGAAACGGGCTTACCGTAAACTGATGAGCGAACACCACCCCGATAAGATGATGGGCAAGGGCCTGTCGCCGCGCATGATTGAAATGGCCAAGCGCAAAGCGCAGGATATTCAGGCCGCCTATGAGTTTCTCAAAATCAACAAGTTTTCCCGCTGATCCTCTTCCCTTTGTCCTCTGACCGTCTCCTGTTAGCACTTGTTTGGCAGGAATCGTCGTTTTCTGCGAACCCGATTTAGCGCCCGGGCACGTGCGCTAGAAATCCGCTTCGCAGCGAAAATGCATCGGCGTGTTAAAAGCCGGATGGGTGATCGCCAGCTCCTGCGCGTGCAGCAGCAAGCGGGGCGCCATGGATTTTGCCTGCGGGTGGGCGTAGAAGCCGTCGCCGAGAATCGGGTGGCCCAGCGCCAGCATGTGGACGCGTAACTGGTGCGAGCGGCCGGTGATCGGCATCAGCTTCACGCGGGTGGTGCCGTCGCCGTCCCGTGATAACACGGCATAACCGGTCTGAGCGGGTTTACCCTGTTCAAAACAGACTTTCTGTTTTGGGCGGTTCGGCCAGTCGCAAATCAGCGGCAAATCCACCAGCCCGTCATCCGACGCCAGATGGCCCCAGACGCGGGCAATGTAGGATTTCTTCGGTTCCCGTTCGCGGAACTGGCGTTTCAATTCCCGTTCCGCCGCTTTGGTCAGCGCCACCACCATCACGCCGCTGGTCGCCATGTCCAGACGATGGACGGATTCGGCTGCGGGAAAGTCGGCCTGAATGCGGGTCATGATGCTGTCCTTGTGTTCCTCGGCGCGGCCGGGAACGGAGAGCAATCCGCTGGGTTTGTTCACCACCATGATGTGCTGATCCTGATACAGGATGTGCAGCCAGGGATCGCGGGGCGGGTTGTAGGGTTCCATGAATGGCTCCGGCATCGCGGCAAGAAGATCTTGCCGCGAAGTATATAGACAACCGATGGGGCTTACTGGTGCGCCACCACCACCAGACGGATGGCATCCAGACGCCAGTTGGCCTGCTGCAGGTTGAGCAGCACCTGTTCGCGCTGTTCTGCCAGCGCCTCCAGTTCGTCGTCACGGATGTTCGGGTTGACCGCCTTGAGCGCTTCCAGCCGCTCCTGTTCGCGGCGCAGCTGCGTTTCGGCGTTGCGCTGCGCGTCGGCGATCAGCGCTTGCGCCTGCGCTTCCACCAACGGTTGGGCTTTCTGCAGCATGTCATGCACATCGTCCTGCACCGCATTCACCAGTTTGCTGGAAGTGTGGCGATTGACCGAACTCAGTTGGCGGTTGAAGCTCTCGAATTCCACCTGCGCCGCCAGATTGGTGCCTTTGCGGTCCAGCAGCACGCGAATCGGCGTTGGCGGCAGGAAGCGAGTCAACTGCAATTTCTTCGGCGCCTGCGCTTCTACCACGTATACCAGTTCCGCCAGCAGGGTGCCGACCGGCAGCGCCTTGTTTTTCAGCAGCGACACGGCGCAACTGCCGGTGTCGCCGGACAGGATCAGATCCAGACCGTTGCGGATCAGCGGGTGTTCCCAACTGACGAACTGCGCGTCCTCGCGGGACAGCGCCTGATCGCGGTCGAAGGTGATGGTGCAACCGTCCTGCGGCAGGCCGGGGAAATCCGGCACCAGCATATGATCGGACGGCGTTAGCACGATCAGGTTATCGCTGCGGTCGTCCTGATGAATACCGATGATGTCGAACAGGTTGAGGGCGAAATTCACCAGATTGACGTCGTTATCCTGCTTGGCGATCGCTTCGGCCAGCGCCTGAGCCTGTTCGCCGCCGTTGGAATGCATCTCCAGCAGGCGGTCGCGGCCTTGTTCCAGTTGGGTCTTCAGCGCGTCATGCTGCTGGCGACAGGTGTGGATGAACTCGTCCAGTCCCGTCTGTTCGGACGGTTTGGCGAGCAGGTTGATTAATTGCTCGTAGTGGCTGTCGTAAATCGAGCGGCCGGTCGGGCAGGTGTGCTCGAACGCATCCAGCCCTTCGTGGTACCAGCGTACCAGCAGCGCCTGAGCGGTGTTTTCCAGATAGGGCACCAGAATCTGGATATCGCGGCTCTGGCCGATACGATCCAGTCGACCGATGCGCTGTTCCAGCAGATCCGGGTTGAATGGCAGATCAAACATGATCAGGTGACTGGCGAACTGGAAGTTGCGGCCTTCGGAACCGATCTCGGAACAGATCAGCACCTGCGCGCCTTCCTCTGCGGAAGCGAAGTACGCGGCGGCGCGGTCGCGTTCCAGAATCGACAGCCCTTCGTGGAACACCGCGGCGCGGATGGCTTCGCGGGTGCGCAGCACCTGCTCAAGTTGCAGCGCGGTGGCCGCCTTGGCGCAGATCACCAGCACCTTCTCGTCGCGGTGGCTGGTCAGAAAATCCAGCATCCATTCGACGCGCGGATCGAAACTCCACCAGGTGGCGTTGTCGTCTTCAAATTGCTGATAGATCTGCTCCGGATAGAGCATGTCGCGCGCGCAGTCTTCAGCGGATTTGCGGGCATTCATGATGCCGGACACGCGGATCGCCGTCTGGTACTGCGTCGGCAACGGCAGCTTGATCTGATGCAGTTCGCGTTTCGGGAAGCCTTTCACCCCCTGACGGGTGTTGCGGAACAGCACGCGGCTGGTGCCGTGGCGGTCCATCAGCATGGTGATCAGTTCCTGACGCGCCGCGGCGCTGTCGTCGCTGTCGCTGGCGATGGACTTCAGCAGCGGCTCGATATCCTGCTCGCCCAGCATGTCGCCGAGCGCGTTGCGATCGCTGTCGTTGATGCTGTTGCCGCTCAGCAACAGGGTGACCGCGTCGGCCACCGGGCGGTATTGCTGTTGTTCGGCGATAAACTCGTGGTAGTCATGGAAACGGTTCGGATCGAGCAGCCGCAGACGGGCAAAGTGGCTCTCCTGACCCAATTGTTCCGGCGTCGCGGTCAGCAACAGCACCGCGGGGATGGCGCGCGCCAGACGCTCGACCGCCTTGTATCCGGCGCTGGGCGCGGCTTCGCTCCATACCAGATGGTGCGCTTCGTCCACCACCAGCAGGTCCCAGTCGGCGTCCAGCAGTTGTTCGAAACGGGACGGGTTGCGGCGTACAAAATCCAGCGAACAGATGATCAACTGCTCGGTTTCAAACGGGTTGTCGCTGTCAAGGCGGGCTTCGGCGTAGCGCTCGTCGTCGAACAGCGAGAACAGCAGGTTGAAGCGGCGCAGCATCTCCACCAGCCACTGATGCTGTAATGTTTCCGGCACCACGATCAGCACGCGTTCCGCCCGGCCCGCCAGCAACTGCTGGTGGATAATCATGCCGGCTTCAATGGTTTTGCCCAGCCCCACTTCGTCCGCCAACAGCACGCGCGGCGCATGGCGCTGGCCCACTTCGCGGGCGATATGCAACTGGTGCGGAATCAGGCTGGCGCGCATGCCGCGCAGTCCGCCCCACGGCTGCAACGCCTGTTCGAGCTGGTGACGGTGCGCGCGGTAACGCAGCGCAAAGCGATCCATTCGGTCGATTTGACCGGCGAACAGCCGATCCTGCGGCTTATTGAACGTCAGCTTGCTGTCGAGGAACACTTCCCGCAGTTCGGCGGGTTCATCGGTGTCCAGCCGCTGGCCGATATAGGTGCGCAGACCATTCTCGTCACGCACGTCCTCCACCCGTAACTGCCAGCTTTCGTGGCTGGTGACGGTATCGCCGGGATTGAACATGACACGGGTAATGGGGGCGTCATTTCTTGAATAGAGACGGTTTTCGCCACTGGCCGGAAACAGCAGAGTGACCATGCGGGCATCCATCGCCACTACCGTACCCAATCCTAAATCGCTTTCTGTATCGCTGATCCAGCGTTGACCAAGTGTAAAAGGCATAAATTCTAAGCTCGATACTCGTCGTTGTCGGAGAATGTCTGAACAGAGGGCCGCCGACCCCTGCGTCCGGCAATACCTGACCCGCCCTGCGCGACAGTGGTGATGTCGGGCACAGCCTGTGATGCGGGTGTGGGGAACGCCCCGGGTATTCCGGTTATAACCGTCATACTTCAAGTTGCAGGTGCGTTGGCTTCCTTGGCTCATCCCGGTCACTTACTTGAGTAAGCTTCCGGGGATTCGCTGCGTCGCCGCCTTCCTGCAACCCGAATTATTTAGGGTATATTTAATTGACCGCTGTCTAACAGACAGACGTGGACTCACGCCTGATATTTTTGAAAGGGCGCTATGGTACTGGATGGTAGCCTGTTCGTCACCTGTCAGGCACCATCGGATTGTTAAAATAGCCCCATCTGTCCGGTAATCAGTGTAGCAAAATCATCGTGAATGAAAGGCAGTATCGCATCGGCCACTGGTTGTAACTGCTTTTCCACGTAGTGACTGTAATCCAACGGCGAGCGGCGATTCTCCAGCGGTTCCGGACCATTCACCGTGATGACGTAGCTTATCCAGCCGCCGCTTTGGTATTGCAACGGCCGGTCATGCTGGCGGTTGTAGTCGTCGGCCATTCTGGCGGCGCGTACCTGCGGCGGCACGTTACGCTGATAGTCGCTCAGTTTGTGACGCAGGCGTTTACGGTACACCAGCAGGTCGTCGTGTTCGCCGTTCAGCGTCTTCGCCACGTATTCCCGCACCCATTCCTGATACGGTTCGTGGTGGAAGATGCGCTGGTAAAGTTGTTGCTGGAATTGCTGCGCCAGCGGCGTCCAGTCGGAACGCACCGTTTCCAGCCCTTTGAACACCATCTGCTCGCCTTGCCCGGTAATGGTCATGCCGGCGTAGCGTTTTTTGCTGCCCAGTTCAGCGCCGCGGATGGTGGGCATCAGAAAACGGTGAAAATGGGTTTCGTACTCCATCTCCAGCGCGCTGTTCAGCCCGTGCTGCTGGTGGAGGTGCTGTTGCCACCAGTCGTTGATATAGGCCACCAGTTCACGGCCGATAGCATCCGCCTCATCTTCGCGGTGAGCGCGCTTAAGCCAGACGAAGGTAGAGTCGGTATCGCCGTAAATCACCTGATAGCCTTTGGCTTCAATCAGAGAGCGAGTCTGGCGCATGATCTCATGGCCGCGCAGGGTGATGGAGGAGGCGAGACGCGGATCGAAAAAGCGGCAGCCGCTGGATCCCAGCACGCCGTAAAATGCATTCATGATGATTTTCAGCGCCTGCGACAACGGTTTGTTGTTTTCCTGCTTGGCGAGGTCGCGCTCATGCCAGATGCCTTCCACGATGGCGGGCAGACAATGGTGCCGGCGGGAGAACCAGGCGCCGCGAAAGCCTTCCACCGCATGTTGCTCATCCGGCTGCTGTAAACCGGTTACCAGACCGACCGGGTCGATCAGAAAAGTGCGGATGATCGAGGGATACAGGCTTTTGTAGTCCAGCACCAGCACCGAATCGTACAGACCGGGGCGGGAATCCATCACGTAGCCGCCGGGGCTGGCTTCCGGCGGCACTTCGCCGAGATTGGGCGCCACAAACCCGGCCCGGTGCATACGCGGCAGGTACAGGTGGGTAAACGCCGCCACTGAACCGCCGCTGCGGTCCGCCGCCAGCCCGGTCACGCTGGCGCGCTCCAGCAGAAAAGGCATCAGATGGGTTTTCTCGAAAATGCGCGTTACCAGTTCGCAGTCTTTCAGGTTGTAGCGCGCCAGCGCGGGCTTGTCTTGCTGAAAGCGTTGTTCAATCTCTTCCAGCCGCTGATAGGGATTATCGCTGGCCTTGCCTTCGCCCAGCAGCGATTGGGAAACAAATTCCAGGCTGAACGAGGCAAAGTTCCAGGTGGCGGATTTTAGCGCTTCGATACCGTCCACGATCAGCCGGCCCGGCGCGCCGGCGAAGAAGTGCCCTTGCCGGTAGCCGTGTTCGCGCCATTCCAGCTCCTGGCCGCCGCGCCCGAACCGTAGCGGAATGCGGTAGCGCTCGGCGTGCTGTTGCAGCACCCGCAGGTCAAACTGCACCAGATTCCAGCCGATGATCACATCCGGGTCGTGGGTTTGCAGCCACTGGTTGAGTTTTTCCAGCAGTTGCGGGCGGCTGGCGACGTATTCCAGCGTCAGATCGCCAGCATCGTCGACGTTGCCGTTCTCCGGCCCCAGCATAAATACCTGACGCTGGCCGCAGCCTTCCAGACCGATGCAGTACAGCTCGCCGTGACGGCTGGTTTCGATATCCAGCGACACGGTTTTCAGCGGCGGGCGATAGTCGGGCGCCGGCTTCAGCCTGACCTGGTCGATCAAACCATCGGCGCTTTCTTCGCCGCTGAACCAGACCGGGGCGGTAATAAAGCGCTCCATCAGAAACCGTTCCGGCGGGCGGATATCCGCCTCGTACACCGGAATCCCCGCTTCCTGCAGTTTCTTTTCCAGACGCAGCAATTGGCGATATTGCAGGCAGTAGAGCCCGAGTTGCGGTTCGTGGTGGAAGTTTTTCAGCGCCAGCGGCCGCAGTTGCCAGTTCCTTTCACCGCTCAGTAGCTGGGTAATCTGTGCCTGATGCCGCATCGGCACAAACGCCACGGCCTGCTGCGGCGATAGCCTGACCCGGCAGGGGCCGTTATCGGTCGCCAGCCAGCATTCGACCTGAACCCCGGCGGGCGTGTCCTGCCAGTGGCGGGTCAATACGAATCCCTGACGCGGTGGTGAAAGGGTCATGGCGTGTAGTCAGATGGATAAATGAAATAATGCAGTAAATTATGTATATGCATACAGTATTTGTCCAGCGCTATTCCCCTGCATCGTGATGGCTGGCCTGGCGCGTTGCGTCATTGTTAAAAACGTTTATTTATTTAACCTGAGCGTATTCCATTCAGAATAAAACAACTCAGAATAAAACGACGAAAACGAAATTATTCCAGAAATAATCGCTGAAACCGGCAGGCCGAAAAAGGATAAACAGAGAATAATACATTTATGGGGAAATACATGAGCACCAATATGGCATGTTTTGCTATTGGTTGATTTATCTGTGAAAAATTACGCCGTTTTCGCACTAATAAAAAGCATGGCGGTGACGAATTGGTGCATGAGCGTTAACGGTTAATCAGCTGAGCTAGAAATTATTCATATCTTTTTCTTTTACGTTTTGATTATTAATACATTAATTATTTTTGTGTATTTGGCATATTTATTGCTGCCTCTTCCCCGGTGAACAGCCTGGATATCCTGTCACACAGATCTTCTTTTTATCACCCTGTATACAGCGTCATTTCATAGCTGAAATGTGATGTTTATTTTTGAAGAGGCGATCATGAAGAACAAATTTTTCAGATTTACTGTCGCAGCGGTAGCCGTATCGTCTTCACTGGCTTCAGTGGGGGCGTGGGCGGATGACATCAAGATTGGCGTGGTATTGCCCCTGAGCGGTGCATTGAGCGGTTACGGTCAGCCGTCCCTGAAAGGACTGGAGCTGATTAACGGTATCGAAACCAAACTGAAGAATGGCGACACCATCAAGCTGGTGGTGATTGACGACAAGAGCGACAAAGTGGAAGCGGCCAACGCCATGCAGCGACTGGTGTCCAGCGATAAGGTGGACGCGGTGATCGGCGAGGTAACCTCCACCAATACTATGGCGATGACCAAGATGGCGGAAGATACCAAAACGCCGATCGTCTCGCCGACCGCCACCAACGACCGGGTGACCAAAGGCAAAGAGTACGTCAGCCGCGTCTGCTTCTCCGACAGTTTTCAGGGCGTAGTGGGCGCCAACCTGGCGACGCGCGATCTGAAAGCGAAGAAAGCCGCCATCATGTTCGATAGCAGTAATGACTATTCGGTCGGGCTGGCCAAATCGTTCCGCACCCAGTTCCTGAAAAATGGCGGCACCATTCCGATTGAAGTACAGGCGCCCGGCGGCAGTAAGGATTTCAAAGCCCAGCTCTCCACCATCAAATCTCACAATGTGGACGTGATCTACATGCCGATTTACTACACCGAAGGCGCGCTGATCGCGGTGCAGGCCAAACAGCTCGGGCTGAAGGTGCCGGTGGTTGGCGGCGACGGTCTGGCGGCGGACCCGGTGTTCTTCAAAATGGGACAGGACGCGGTGGAAGGGTGGATGACCACCGACTACTACTCGCCGAACGCCAAAGAACAGACGCCGGAAGGGGAAAAGTTCATCAAAGCCTGGACCGCCAAATACAAGGAACCGACCCACACCTGGGGAGCGATGACGGCGGATGCCTACAAGATGATCGTCAACGCCATGAACACCTGTAGCGATCCGCACGATCGCGTTTGCGTCAACAAGGCGATCCGCGCCACCAGCAACTTCACCGGCATTACCGGCACCCTGACCCTGAAAGACGGCGACGCCATTCGTCCGGCGGTGATCAACGAGGTGAAAGGCGGCGAGATGGTGTTTAAAACGGTGATCAATCCGTAATCGGCGGTGCCCGCGGCCGACATGCCGCTATCAACGCGCAGGACGCGGGTTCACAGGAGCCGATGGACAAGCCCGATAATGCAGAAAGCGGATGCCCTATTTTTTCCGCGCCGCTGCGTGACTCGCCGCTGGTCTGGTCTACCACACTTCACGGCTGGCGCCCTGCCGCGCGGAACCCTTGCCGCCAGCGGCATCCGCGAATAAAAAGGCGGGGCGCCGCCTAACAGTAAAGGATGACATGATGGATCTTGCCGTTTTCTTACAGCAAGTGGTCAATGGCATGAGCCTTGGCAGCATGTACGCGCTGATCGCTATCGGCTACACCATGGTGTACGGCGTGCTGCGGCTGATCAACTTTGCTCATGCCGATATCATGATGGTCGGGGCTTTTATGGCCCTGCTCGGTTTTACTTCCCTCGGGCTGCCTTTCGGGGCCGCCGTGATTCTCGCGATTCTCATCGCCGCGCTGCTGGGGATCGCCATCGATCAAATCGCTTACCGCCCGCTGCGGCAGGCATCGAAGATCTCGATGTTGATCACCGCCATCGGCGTCAGCTTTTTTCTGGAGAACCTGTTCAATGTGGTGTTCGGCGGTAGCCCGCGCTACTTCGAGTCGCCGCCGTTCTTTAATCAGACCATCAATCTCGGGCCGATCGTCGTCACCAATGTGGCCTGGATCGTACCGTTGATGACGCTGGCGCTGCTGGCGGTGATCCTGTGCATTCTGTACCGCACCCGGCAGGGGATGGCGATCCGCGCGGTGGCGTTTGACGTCAACACCGTGCGGCTGATGGGCATCGACGCCAATCAGATCATCGCCTTCGTGTTCGCCCTCGGCAGCGCGCTGGCGGCGTTGGGCGGCGTGTTCTACGCCATCAGTTACCCCTCCATCGATCCGCTGATGGGGGTGTTGATCGGTTTGAAAGCCTTCGCGGCGGCGGTGCTGGGTGGCATCGGCAGCGTCACCGGCGCAGTGATCGGCGGTTTTATCCTTGGGTTCACCGAAGTGGTGGCGGTGGCGATGTTTCCGGAACTGGGCGGCTATAAAGACGCCTTTGCCTTCATGTTTTTGATTCTGGTGCTGCTGTTCCGACCGGTGGGCATCATGGGCGACGAACGACTGGAAAGGAGCCGTTTCTGATGAGAATGCCGCGGACTTCCCCGACGATGTGGCTGGGGTACCTTGCTGTGTTTGCGCTGGCTTTGCTGGCGCTGATCGGGCTGGATACGCTGTTCGACGACTATATCGTGCGCATCTTCTGTAACATCTTCATTTTTATGATTCTGGCGGTCAGCTATAACCTGATTAACGGCGTGACCGGGCAATTGTCTCTGGAGCCTAACGGTTTTGTGGCGATCGGCGCTTACATTACCGCGCTGCTGTTGCTGAGCTCGGACGCTAAAACCAACATGTTCGAGATGACGGCGCCCAGTCCGCTGATTCTGGCGGTACATGCGTCGTTTCTGCCGGCGCTGATCATCAGCGGCGTATGCGCGGCGGCGGTGGCGGTGTGCCTGTCGTTTCCGGTATTTCGCGTGCGCGGCGATTATCTGGCGATCGTCACGCTGGGGTTCGGCTTCATCATCAAGATTTTCGCTATCAACAATCCACAATTCACCAACGGCGCCATCGGCCTGAACGAGATCCCGCAGGTCAGCCACATTCTGTACTGGTGCGGTTTCATTGCGCTGGCGGCGGTGTTGTTCATCCTGCAGGTGGTGTACTCCAAATACGGCCGCGCCATGAAAGCGGTGCGTGACGATGAAGACGCCGCCATTGCGATGGGCATCAATACCTTTCGCATCAAGACCTGCGCTTTCGCCACCAGCGCCTTTTTCGAGGGGATCGGCGGCGGGCTGCTGGCGTCGCTGTTGACCATCATCTCGCCGGATCTGTTCGACTTCATGCTGACCTTCCAGTTGCTGATTATCATCGTACTCGGCGGGCTGGGCAGCACCACCGGCGCCATTCTCGGCACGATCATTGTGATCGGCAGCGGCGAGTGG
Source organism: Dickeya fangzhongdai (assembly GCF_002812485.1). Taxonomy (NCBI): domain Bacteria; kingdom Pseudomonadati; phylum Pseudomonadota; class Gammaproteobacteria; order Enterobacterales; family Pectobacteriaceae; genus Dickeya; species Dickeya fangzhongdai. Next base: position 4,254,683 of record NZ_CP025003.1, on the reverse strand, counting down.
CTGCGCTTCCTCGATCAACCGCTAACGCTGTTCGGACAGGATCTGGGCGCGCATCCGGGGCTGCGCATGGTGGTGTTCTCGCTGGTGCTGCTGGTGATCATGCTGTTCGCTCGTGAAGGGCTGCTGGGCAAGCAGGAAGTCTGGGATATCCGCAGGAGAAGCGCGAATGGAAAATAACCCGTTATTGCGCGTTGAGGGCGTCACCATGCAATTTGGCGGCCTGCGCGCCATCGATAGCGTCAGTTTTACTATCAACCCGGCGGAGATCTTTGGGCTGATCGGCCCCAACGGCGCCGGTAAAACCACGATGTTCAACGTGATCACCGCCAACTATAAACCGACCGGCGGCGCCGTCTGGCTGGACGGACAGACGCTGGCCGGGCTGAAACCCAATCAGGTGGTCAACCGCGGTATCGCCCGTACTTTCCAGAATATCCGCCTGTTTCCGTCGATGACGGTGCTGGAGAACGTACTGATCGGTCTCGATCGCTTTATCCCGTACTCGTTTTTGGAGGCGGCGCTGCGTATCGGCCGTTTTTTCCGCGCCGAGCGACAGGCGCGGGAAACCGGCATGGCGTTGCTGGAATACATCGGCATCGCCGAACACGCGCATTCGCTGGCCACCAACCTCAGCTACGGCAACCAGCGCAAGGTGGAGATTGCCCGCGCGCTGGCGACCTCGCCCAAGCTCTTACTGCTGGACGAACCGGCGGCCGGCATGAACCCACGAGAGACGGCCGAGCTGGCGCAGCTGATTTTCCGCATGCGCGCCGACTACGGCCTGACGGTGCTGCTGATCGAGCACGATATGTCGTTCGTCAACACACTGTGCGAACGGGTGATGGTGCTGGATTACGGCAAACCGCTATTTAGCGGCACGCCGCAGGACGCAGTGAATCACCCCGAGGTGATCGCCGCCTACCTGGGGGACATCGATTATGCTTAAAGCCAGCGATCTGCAGGTGTTTTACGGGCTGATTCAGGGGCTAAAAGGCATCGATCTTGAGGTTAACAACAGCGAAATCGTCACCCTGATCGGCAGTAACGGCGCCGGGAAAACCTCGACCCTTAACGGCATCATTAATCTGGTGAAATCCACCGGGACGGTCGGTTTCCTCAACGAAGATATTTCCCACAGCCCAACGCATCAGATCGTGCGTAAAGGGCTGGCGCTGGTGCCGGAAGGGCGCAAGGTGTTCACCAATCTGACCATTGAGGAAAACCTGCGCATGGGCGCCTACAACAACCCGGTCAATTTCGCCTATCTGCGCGACAAAATGTACGCGCTGTTCCCGCGTCTCAAAGAGCGGCGCAGCCAGATGGCGGGCACCATGAGCGGCGGCGAACAGCAGATGCTGGCGATCGCCCGCGCGCTGATGAGCGAACCGGTGTTGCTGATGCTGGACGAGCCAAGCCTGGGGCTGGCACCAAAGGTGGTAGGCGAATTATTTTCAACCATCAAGCAGTTGCAGAGGGAAGGCATCACCATCCTGCTGGTGGAGCAGAACGCCACCGCCGCATTGAAAATCGCCGATCGCGCCTATGTGCTGGAAAACGGACGTATTGCATTGCACGGTCCGGCGCAGGACATTCTCGCCAACCCAGAGGTGAAAAGGATGTATTTGGGGGGATAGAGTGAATAGCGGTACTTTGCTTATCAAATGTTAAGGTGGAGGTATCATGTGAAAAGCCGGTTGCCTCTGAGCAATCGGTTTTTTCCATATCTAGTGAGCGAGTTAGTGGAAAACCAAAACTCCTTTTGAGGCATTATGGCAGCATTGGGCCTGATCCGTTTCGGTTTTATTTATCGTTGACATAAAATGTAATGGTTAGTAACTTTATACCTCTAAACTAATGTAATCAGGGATTTGATATGGCAAACATTATTTATCTTTCGCTTCATGGAGAAAAACAAGGGCTTATATCAGCAGGATGTTCTACTGTTCCATCAATAGGGAATTTGTATCAGGCTGGGCATGAGGATGAAATATTTATATATGAATTAAATACCAATATTATGCGTGAAGAGAATATATCATTCCAGCCTGTTCAGGTACGAAAACCAATAGATAAAGCCACACCATTGATATCTCAAGCATTAAATGAGAATGAAACGCTGACATGTAATTTTTCCATTTTCAGGACTAGTATTTCTGGAGGGGTAGAGTTGTACTTTAAGATAAATCTTCTGGGAGCAATAATATCTAATATTAGCAGTTTTTATCCAAACTCATTAACGCATAACGATATACAGCCATGTGAAAATATTTCTATCAAATTCAATACAATTGAGTGGGAAAATGTTGCTGCGCGCACAAATTCTTATATGTTTTGGAGAGATTCTACAATGTAGTATCGCTTGATTATATCAAATTCAATGGAATGAGATGATTATGAGTAAACGCTCAGATATATTAAATGGCTCTGAAGCCACCTTGAAAAGCTATGGTTTAGTCTATACAGAAGTTTTGGGGTGGGTCGATTTGGGTCATGCTCAAGGTCTTGATATAAAGGCTTTGATGAGTCAGTTTGAGGCCGGTGAAAATGGAAGTCAACCATACTATGATGTCAAGTACTTCCAAGGGATGTGGAAATTCAAAAAAAAAGTTGGAATATCTAAATATATTGTTTGGAGAATAAAGAAAGGAACTACTTTATATGAAAGATATAGTATTGCTCTTGCCATGATGATGAAGGTGGCTTTTCGATTTGAGAATTTGCAGGACTCGTTCCCTTTCAGCACTATTACTGACAGTGGATTTAGCGGTGAAGACTTGGTGTCTGATTTACTTGGCTTTTATCGGGCAATATATAATAAGAATTACTTTCCTGAATTAAGACCTGTGAGTAAAGAAAGTGCTTTGAAACGATGGGATTTTTATGGCCCTATTGGCTCATTTAAGAATAAAACATTCAGGCCTATGTTGTTCCCTGAGCCAGATAAATATCCAAATTCAAGACCATATTGGGGGTTTTTGCCATCGTTTATGCTAACTATAAAACCATACTCTCGTTTCACATCAGATAAAGTTGGTATTGCAGTAGAGGATGGTACTGAGATACATAATAATTACTTTAATGGTGATTAAATGAGAAATAAATCTATAATATTGTTTTTCCTCTTAGGAGCATCGATCGCTTATTTTTTGTTTTATAATAATAGTTCAGAAAATCAAATTTCTTCTTTGGAAGATAGTAGTATAACTGAACCAATAATAAAAAACGTACCAAAAATATCTCAAAATTATCAAATCAAATATGGCGATGCAGAGGGGCCAGGGAAGCAGGTGATGGGTGTATATTTTGAAAACACTAAGGATATTAATACGTTAAGGAACTATGTTAAATCATTAGGTTTTATGATTAAGATAGATGACGGCTACCGAGAAGTGTGGGAATCGCCAGATAAAAATAAGTTTATTGTGCTTTCCGTTAACCGTGAGGATAATGCTACTTATTTTGAGGTTTTGTTATAAAAATACTATTTAATTTAAATGTTTGATAATTAAATTTAAGCTATATTAACTCAGGTTTGAATTGATAATTTTGTGGTACAGAATTATAACTAATCTGACGGATAGCTTTGTGCCAGTGGCGGATATGCTTACATTTCAGGTATGCTAATTAACCGGAAATAGGTCAGACTTGCACGAAAAAATTTGGGATTCTGATAAATAAGCTTCTCAGAAAGCGTTAAGCAATCTCCATGAAACCAAAGGGGGAGAAATGTCTACAATATTTGCGTTCGTCAAATTGTTTGAATGTAAGGAATATGCAGAAGATTTTCTTAAAGGTAAGCTTTTCATGAACACAATCCGCTCATTCAAGGAATACAAAGATGAAAATGGTGAGTTACGTGGTGATGAATATGAAGGTATTATTGCTCTTTATCAACCTGAGAAATTAAGAGAGGTAAAAATTGGTGAGGTTACAATTCCGGCTTCAGATCATGCAGCACCAATAGTCATTCATGGAGAGGATTTATTAGACCATAATGTTTTTTGTATATACTCATTGAATAGCCGAGGATATAGTTCAGTTTCAACAGAAACTTTATCTGATTTTAAGCGTACTATTGAACTTCATAAATCATGTTTTGGTTTAGGTAAATTCTGTGTAGTTGTTTTGAATGCTTCGAAATTTATCGACCGTTGCCGTGCCGCAATTGTGGAAAAAAAATTTGCCGGTCATCTTGGATTGGTCGACTATTTTGATGAGAATAAGTATCACGGATATATGGCAAAAGATAATCTTGGCTTTCAAAAACGAAGTCTTTTCGCTCATCAGCGTGAGTACAGAGTGAAAATTAAGACTAACAATAAAAAACCCGGACCTTATATTTTACCTATCGGAGATTTAAGTGATATTGCTTCTATAATGACGCCCCAGGAGTTTAATGAAAATTTGAAGTTACAACTACCTGATGGTAGTCGTGCATAATAATTTATAACGCCCACTTGCGTTAATATCCTCTTCTCGCTCGTTGCCGACTGTAAGATCTAACCGTGTTCTAATATAGAACGCAGCCAGATCAAGTTTTTATTTAATACAGATAAATTTAGGTTAACGTAATGTATTTTGAGAAAGATATTTTCTGAGCATCGCAATGCTTTTTTCATCGCCATTATTTTGTAGGCTGTCGGTAAGTGTGCTTTTGTCTACGATGGTTTTTTTATCTTTATCTAGCTCAAGCAAGAAATAGTTTTTCGCTCGTCTATTTCTTAATCCAACTGTATAAACAAATCCTATATATGTCTTCTCTTTTACCTCGATCTTCCCAACTGCATCGAGGCTTAGGCAGATTGAGTTTTCGAAATCACCCTGACCAATAGACTGAATAATATTACTAATTTCTTTTTTGTCTATCGACCAGCCAATAAAACACAATGGATTATATTGATTATAATACCCTTCGGCAGGAATTAATGTTCCTATATATTCCTCATTTTCAATGATGTTAAAAGATTGACCCTTATGTATTTTTATCTGGTCTATTCCCAGATGCTGAATTTTTGTAGCTGATTGTGATAAAAAGTGATTGCCGTCCATAGGGGCTAACGTAATCGATGCATGAGCTTGAAGTGATGCCGACAATATTATTGTTGTTAGTGTTTTCTTCATTGTTTTCTCTTGTCGATTTTCTTTATGTCTTTTCTAAGGTCAGCTATACTTTTCTTTTCTGAATCGTTTTGAAATCTTTCAATGAGCTGGCTCTTGTCTTCTATAGTTTTGTTTCCTTTGTTCAGCTCTATTAGAAAGTAGTTTTGAGCATATCTGTCTCTCAGTCCTACGGTGTACACAAAACCAATAAAGGTTCTTTCTTTTTCCTCTATTTTCCCTACTCCATCAAGCGTTGAGCAGAGTGAAAGCTCAAAGGATCCTTGTCCTATTGATGGAACAATATCTGATATTGTTTTTTTGTCAGTAGACCAGCCAATAAAGCATAACGGGTAATAGTTTTTATGAAATCCTTTGGCTGGAACTATTGTTCCTATGTATTTTCCATCTTCAATAATGTCAAAGCTCTGTTCGCTCTGACTTTTTATATCAACGACCCCTCTGGCATTTCCATATTTTACCACTTCATTTGATAAGGCTTGATCCTCATTCTTGACCAAACTAATAGAGGCCTTGGATTGTAATGAGGCCAATAACGCTATTAGCAAAGAAGTACATGCTATTTTTTTCATGTGGTTTACCCTAACTTAGCCCTGTTAACCTGCCCTTTGCCAACCGGAAAAGCAATCCTGGCTTCTTCCATGAATCAATCCATTTATTTTCTTAAAGTGATGCTTTTATAACAACAAAATGGCGCAGCTTCAAGGAAGTGGCAGTCCGGTAATGATGAACCTCGCGTCAGTTGCGTTTTTACTACTATCTGCCATATTCCCGCCGTTTCCTGCTATCATCCCGTTATCTTTGTTCATAAAAAAGCAGAAATGTAGAGATTTATGGAAGCCTGGCTGGAGCATCTGATCACTCAATCGTTAGCGTATTCGCTGACGGCGGTACTGCTGGTGGCGTTTCTGGAGTCGCTGGCGTTGGTGGGGCTGTTGTTGCCCGGCACGCTGATGATGGCGTCGCTGGGCGCATTGATCGGCAGCGGCAATATGGGGCTTTACCCGGCCTGGGGCATGGGCATTATCGGTTGCCTGCTGGGAGACTGGATTTCCTATTTCATTGGCTGGCGTTTCAAGGATCGGCTGCATAACTGGTCTTTCCTGCAAAAGCACCGCGCTTACCTGTATCGCACCGAAAAAATGCTGCATCAGCACAATATGGCGACCATTCTGATTGGACGGTTTTTTGGCCCGACTCGTCCGCTGATCCCGATGGTGGCGGGAATGCTGGAGTTGTCGCCCCGGCGCTTTGCGTTGCCGAATATCATCGGCTGTCTCACCTGGCCGCCGGTTTATCTGATGCCCGGCATTTTGGCCGGAGTGGCGATCGATATCCCCAAGCAGGCCGACAGCGGCAGTTTTAAATGGCTGCTGTTAATCACGGCTATCCTGCTGTGGGGAGCGGGCTGGTTGGTGTGGCGTCTGTGGCGTGCGCGTCGTGGAGCAAAAGCCGAATCAACCGGTTGGTTGACGCCTGCCCGTTTGTACTGGATGGCGCCGCTGGTTTCGGTTATCGCCGCCGCCAGTCTGTGGCAGTTGTGGCAGCATCCGTTGATGCCGGTGTACCGTCGCCTGTTGTGGAAAATTCTGATTGGTTGAATCCGGCTCGAGGGCCATACCAGGAATCGGTATGGCCCCTGCGGCTCAGCGGTAAAACTCCGCGACCTGATCAAAGATACGCATTTCTTCGCCGTGGCGGGTCACCTGCAGTACATCTTCCAGCTTTTCCACCTGACTGATCATCTGCGGTAGGCGCTGATCGTCTTTCACCAGCAGCCAGATGCGGCTCTGCTCGTTGCCCGGCAGCGGCATACACATGATGCCTTCCACGTTGAAAGCGCGACGGGCGAACAGCCCGCACACGTGCGACATCACGCCCGGATGGTTGCGTACCGATAGTTCCAGCGTGACCTGTGCGGTAATGGATGGGGTCTGCATGATTTAATCTCCAATCATCTCAATGTTGGCGGCACCCGGCGGTACCATCGGGAACACTTTTTCGTTGATATCGATAGCGGCGTGGATCAACGTCGGGCCGGGTCGTTGCAGTGCGTCGCGCAGGGCGGCTTGCGGATTATCCGCCGCGTTCAGATCGCAAGTGGCGAAGCCGAATCCGGCGGCAATCGCCAGAAAATTAGTCTGATAGCGGTAGTCGGACGCCACAAAATTCTGCTGGTAGAACAGATCCTGCTGCTGGTGCACCAGCCCCAGCGACTGATTGTTCATCAGCACGATTTTGACGTTCAGGTTCTCTTCCACGGCGGTAGCCATTTCCTGAATGTTCATCATCAGACTGCCGTCGCCGGAAAAACAGACCACGGTTCGCTGTGGTTCCGCCAGCGCGGCGCCGATAGCTGCGGGCACGCCAAAACCCATCGTGCCGAAACCGCCGGAGGTCAGCCACTGGCGTGAGCGTCGCAGCGGATACGCCTGCGCCACCCACATCTGATGCTGACCGACGTCGGTAGTAATGATGGCCTGATCGTCCAGTTGCTCGGCCACGGCGCGGATCAACCCGTAGTGACTGAGCGGGTCGTCGGCGTTTGGCATGCTGAATGGGAATTCACATTGCAGCGCGCGCACCTGAGCGAGCCAGTCGGCGCGTGGTTGACGGTCAACCAGCGGCAGCAACTGATCCAGCGCCTGCGCCACATCGGCGTGGAGCGCCACGTGCGGCTGACGGATCTTGCCGAACTCCGCCGGATCGATATCGATATGGACAACGCGGGCATCCGGGCAGAACTCTTCCGCTTTGCCGATGGCGCGATCGTCAAAGCGGGCGCCCAGTACGATCAGTAAGTCCGATTGTTGCAGGATCATATTGGTGTAACGGGCGGCGTGCATGCCGAGCATGCCAAGCGACAGCGGATGATCCACCGGCATGGCGCCCAGCGCCATCAGCGTCATGGTGGTGGGCAGCCCGGCGCGTTCCGCCAGGTCGATAGCCTGCTGATGTGCGCCGGCGCTGATGATGCCGCCGCCCAGATACAGGATCGGTCGCTTGGCCTGATTGATCATCGCGGCGGCGGCGCGAATGGCATCCTGATCCACTGCTGGCGCAGGGGTCAGTTCGGCCGGCGCGGGCAGCTCCGCCAGTTCGATGGTGGCCGTTTGCACGTCTTTGGGGATGTCTACCCAGACCGGGCCGGGGCGACCAGACTGCGCCAGCCGGAAGGCGTCATTGATGACCTGCGGCAGTTCGCTGATGTCGCGCACCAGATAGTTGTGTTTGGTGACCGGAATCGAGATGCCGTAAGTGTCTACTTCCTGAAAGGCATCGGTGCCGATCATGCCGGACGGCACCTGACCGGTGATGCACACCAACGGAATAGAGTCGAGTTTGGCGTCGGCGATGGCGGTGAGCAGGTTGGTGGCGCCGGGGCCGCTGGACGCCATGCAAACCGCGGCTTTACCGCTGGCGCGCGCCATACCCTGCGCGATGAATCCGGCTCCCTGCTCATGGCGGGCGAGTACGTGGCGAATGGTACGGCTTTTTCCCAGCGCATCGTACAGCGGCAGCGCCGCGCCGCCCGGGATGCCGCTCACTGTGGTGATGCCTTGCTGCTCCAGCAGACGGATGATCAGCTCAGCTCCTGTATAACGCATAGTCATATCCTTTATCAGAGCCGGTGTCAGGAGGAGCGGGGAGGGTGGACAAAAGAAACCCCGCTCGGCTTGCGCCGGCGGGGTTTGGGAATCTAGGCTTGATTCGGAACCCGTTACGGCGCGCTGCCGACCACGACCACCACGCGCACGACGACGACCGCGTCAAGCAGCGCGGTGTTGCTTAGTAGTGCGAAAGTAGAGGCGGCGTGTTTCACGGAGAACCTTATATTCGTTTGGGTTAATCAGCGTCTTCATCTAACCATGAGTGCGGAAAATCAGACAAGGCTCCGTTACGCTGAAAAAGCAAAATCGTGCGATAGATCACATTTTTTTGGTAAGGGTTTCACTTTGTCATTTCAGACCGAACTGTCATCCCAGACCGAGCACCCGCGCCGCATCCGGATGGCTAGCCAGTTCGTTGGTCGGGCCGTCGTGATAGATGCGGCCGTCCACCACCAGCACGCTGCGCGGCGCAATACGCGCGGCGTCTTCCAACTGGTGAGACACCATCAGCAGCGTCAACTGGCGATCCCGGCAGATCTCGTCCACCAGCGATAACATCTCCTGACGCAGGGCCGGGTCGAGCGCCGAGAACGGCTCGTCCAGCAGCAGGATCGGCTGCCGGCGGATCAGGCAGCGCGCCAGCGCCGCCCGTTGCCGTTGACCGCCGGAAACCTGCGACGGCAGGCGCTCCAGCAGCTCCGACAGTCCCATTCGGCTGGCGATATCGCGCAGCGTATCTCGCTGTTCCGCATTCAGTTTCAGGCCGGGGTGCAGGCCGAGCGCGATATTCTGCGCCAGCGTCAGATGGGGAAACAGGTTGTTTTCCTGAAACAGGATCGACACCGGGCGTTTTGCCGGCGGCGTGGCGCGGTGATCCTGTCCGTTAAGCTGCAAGCGGCCGCCGTCGGCCGGCAGAAAACCGGCGATCAGGCTGAGCAAGGTACTTTTTCCCGCGCCGCTTGGGCCCAGAATGGCGATACGCTCGCCGGGCTGCGCCTGTAAATCGAAGCGCATCGGCAGGTGTTGGTAGAGATAGGTCAACTTATCGAGCGCGATCATTAAGGCCTGCCAGTTTTTCAATCAGGGTAAACAGCATAAAACACAACATCAGCAGCAGCAGCGCCGTCACCGCGCCGTCGGCGCTGCGATAAGCGCCAATCTGCTGATAGAGATAAAACGGCAGGGTGCGAAACTGTTCGTTGCCGAACAGGGCGATGATGCCGAAATCGCCCACCGAGAGCACGCTGGCAAAGGCCAGCGCCTGGGCGATGGGCGCGCGCAGCGCCTTTAGTTCTACCACTCTGAGACGGTGCCAGCCGCGGATATCCAACGACTGGCACAACAGACTATAACGCGACGCCGTGTCATACATCGGGTTTTCCAGCACTTTCATCGCATAGGGGATTGCCAGCAGCGCGTTGGTCAACACCACCAGTCCGTAGGGAGAAGCCGGTAATCCGATGGTGCGGTTAAACAGCAGGAAAAAACCGGACGCCAGCACAATCCCCGGCATCGCCAGAATCAGCATCCCGCTTATATCCAGCAACTGGGCGGAGAGCCCCCGCCGGCGCAGTTTCAATTCCCGGCTGCTCCACAGCAGCATCAACGTCAGCACCACGCTAAGCGCGCCGGCGGCCAGCGCGATGCGCAGCGAGGTCCAGAGCGTTTGCCATAACGCCGGCTGGCGCAAGACATCCGGCAGCGAACGGTTCAGGCCGTCCGCCACCACCGCCAGCAGCGGCGGCAACAGCAATAGCAACGCTGCCGCAATCAGCAGCGTATCGGTAACGCGGCTGAACCCGCTGTCCTGCGGATCGCGCCATCGCAGGCGGCTACTGGCTCCCACCGCCAGCAGCCGGCTCAGCCGCTGACTGAACAACACCAGCCCCAGACAGCACGCCATCTGCAACAGCGCCAGCAGCGCGGCGCGCGCCGGGTCATAGTCGAAGCTCAACGCCTGATAGATCGCCAGTTCGATGGTGGTGGCCTGCGGGCCGCCGCCCAGCGCCAGTACGGTGGCGAAGCTGGCGAAACACAGCATGAAAATCAGCGCGCCGGCGGGCAACAACTGACGGCGCAGCCACGGCCACTCCACCAGCCGGAAAAAGTGCCAGCCGCGCAGGCCGAGCTGGGCCGCCAACTGGCGCTGCTCAGTGGCGATGCCTTCCAGCGCCTGCACAAACAGCCGGGTCGCCAGCGGCAGATTAAAAAAGACGTGGGCCAACAGAATGCCCTGCAAACCGTAAGGCGAAAAACGGTATTCGATACCGAATTGCATCAGCAGGCGCGCCAGCCAGCCTTCGCGGCCGTAGACGCTGAGGATGCCGAATACCGCCACCAGCACCGGCAGCACCAGCGTCATCGCGCACAGGCGCAGCAGCAGGCGATGGCCGGGAAAGCGGCGGCGGTACAACGCCCGCGCCAGAAACAGCGCGGGCAGAGTGGAAAGCAGCGCCGACAGCAGCGCCTGCCAGAAGCTGAAGCGAATGACATGCCACAGGTAGCTGTCATCCCACAACGACCGCCAGGGCGCGCCGGGCGCGTCCAGCCACAGCGCGGCGAACGCCAGCGCCGCGGTGCCGGTCAGCAGCGCGGCCGCCAGCAGCCCTGGCCACAGCCAGCCGGGAATCAGCGGCTGACGGCGCGTTGCCATGCCAGTACCCAATTCGCGCGCTGCTCGGCCACCTGTTGCGAGGTGAACTCCAGCGCGGTAGCCGGCAACAACAGGGTGTTATAGCCCGCGGGCAGCTCGGTTTTGACAACCGGGTACATCCAGTTGGTGGTCGGGATGATCTGCTGGAAGGTCGGGCTGACCATAAACTGCAGGAAGCGCGCCGCCAGTTGCGGATTTTTGCTGCCGGCCAATTGCGCGGCTACTTCGACCTGTAGATAGTGGCCTTCGCTGAAATTGGCCGCCGCGTAGCTGTCTTTCTTCTCGGCGATGAGGTGGTAAGCCGGGGAGGTGGTGTAGCTCAACACCAGATCGGCTTCGCCTTTCAGGAACAGGCCGTAGGCTTCGCTCCAGCCTTTGGTGACGGTGACGGTTTTGGCCGCCAGTTTCTGCCAGGCTTGCGGCGCCTTGTCGCCATAGACTTTCTGCATCCACAGCAACAGGCCCAGACCCGGCGTGCTGGTGCGCGGATCTTCATAGATCACTTTCCACGGCTGGTCGCTTTCCACCAGTTCGCGCAGGCTCTTGGGCGGGTTTTTCAGTTTGTCCTTGTTGTAGACGAAGGCGAAATAGCCATAGTCGAAGGGCAGGAAGGTGTCATTATGCCAGCCGCCCGGCACCGTCAACTCGCTGGTGTTGACACCATGCGGGGCGAACAGGCCGGTCTGCGCTGCCGCCTGTACCAGATTGTTATCCAGCCCCAGCACCACATCCGCCGGGGTATTTTTGCCTTCCATACGCAGGCGGTTGAGCAGAGCGACGCCATCTTCCAGCGCCACGAATTTCAGCTCGCAGTTGCACTCTTTTTCAAACGCGGTTTTGACGCCCGGACCGGGGCCCCATTCCGAGGCGAACGAGTCGTAGGTGTAGACCGTCAGGGTCGGTTTGGCGAACACAGGGGCGGACAGCAGTAACAGGCAGGACAGTAATTTCTTTAACACTTTGCGCTCCAATTGTTGAAGGCGGCAAAGGTCTTTGAGCAAGCGGGATGCAGTCTCAAATCCCTTCGCCGGTATTAACCGGATCAGGTTCGACGGGTATTTTCTCAGCGATGCAACGCCTATGCGCGTTGACCGCACCCCGTTGAGAACGGCGGTATTGTAAAGTGTTTGTCACATCAGGAAAAGCGCCATGACCGGCGACGAGCGCTCATGGCGTCGGGTTCGGCGGTGCAAACCAGGCGGATTTGAAATCGAACCAGCCCAGCGTGTTCATGCGTAGCCCCCGCATGCTGGCCTGCCCCTGCAACCGCAACCAGTGGTGGAACAACGGGTGGAGTTGCTGGCGGCTGACCAGCGACTGGCACCATTCCGCCAGCGACAACTCGCCCTGACGCCACTGACGCGCAGTGTGTTCCAGTTCGTCATCGCCCAGACAGTGCCGCAGCAGCGGCAGCTCGTACAGCATCGCGAACAGCGAAAATTCCAGCGGTAGATAAAAGTTGGCGCTGCCAAGCCAGAGATCGCTGGCGTCGTCGCCCTGACACCAGGCATCGAACTCCAGACAGCGTAGCGTCAGCGTGACGCCGTGCGACGCCAGCAGCCGGCCCATGATGCTGCTTATCACCGCGTATTCGGGATGGTCACGGTAGCAGGTGAGGGTGAGGTGGGTCAGGCCAACCGGTTTTTCCCGTACCGCCCGCGGTGGGCTGTGATGCCAGCGCGGCAGCAGGCCATAGGCGGGGGACCAGTCGCTCTGGTACGGGCTATCGGCCAGGCCAAGCATCGCCACCGGGCTTAACACCTGACACAGCCAGTGACGGATCTCCGGATCCGCCATCTGCGGCGAACGGCGGTCGAACAGCAGGAAATAGCAGCCTTCTTCCAGCCGGTTCTCCAGTTCATTGTCCGTGGTGTCGTCTCCCTGCAATGTAACCGTACAGGCGGGAATGATCGGCGCGTCCGGCAGCACCCAGATACTGACTTCGTCAATCAGCGCCCGGTAGCCGAAGTAGTCGTCAAACGCGGCGATTTTCAACTGGTTGGGCGAGTTGCGCACCACCTGATACGGCCCGGTGCCGATGGGCTGGCGCATAAAGTCCGGCAGCGTTTGCCACTCTTTGGGCAAGATCATCGCCGGTACGCTGCCGAGCAGCCACGGCAGCCAGTCATCCGGCATGCTGAGCCGGATATCCAGCACGAACGGCGTAGGGGAAGCGATGTCGCTCAGGTGTGAGAACAGCGGCAGCGCCGTCAGCCGGGACAGCGAGGCGATCACGTCCTCCATGGTCAGCTCCCGACCGTGGTGAAAACGGATGGCCGGGCGCAGATAGAAACGCCAGTGCAGCGGCGACAGCGCCTGCCAGTGGTGAGCGATATCCGGCAACAGTTCCCCATTTTCCTCATTTAAGCTGGTCAGCCCGCTGAAAATCTGACGGGCGATGTGGGTTTCCGAACGCCGCAACGCGCTGCCGGGCAACAGGTTGTGCATCGGCCGGTAGTACAGGATACGCAGCAGATGGCGCCCTTGCCGCACGCTACGCCCGAGGTGAGACAGCAACATCTGGCGCACGGTTTCCTTGTCGCCCACCAGTTGCACCAACTGGTCGATGCGGTCCTGCTCCAGCAGGTCTTCGGCGCGCTGCTGTTGCAGGGCTAACCCCGTGTAGAGAAAGCCGAGGCGCGAGCGTTTGCCGCGCCCGGCTTCCGCCTGCCAGGTGAGCCAACCCTGCTGTTGCATGGCGTTCAGCAGAGAGCGGATATGACGGCGGGAGCAGTTGAGCAGCAGCGCCAGTTCCTGCAGCGTGGTGTCGGTATCCTGACCTTGCAGGCATTGCCATAACCGGATGAATTGTTGTTGCAGGCGTGGCGAGGACATAAAAGAGGAACTCCGTGGCTCAAGCTCATCAATATATTTTTCCCTATATTACGCGGATACTTTCAGTCAGTGAATGGTTCAGTACGTGAACCGCCGCGAAGGGGAGGCAATATGTGCCGGTTATTCCGCTTTTATCATCACTGGCTCTGCCGGGGATGCCGCCGGGGATGGGGCGCACTCACCGCCGCCCAGCGGATGGCGTTGCTGCTGCAGGTTACCCAATGGCAGATCCGGGACATGGATGAGGAAGACTATCGTCGCTGGTTGTAAGGCCGGCGGCGACATCGAATGAGAGTGAGAACAGCGGCGGGAAACCGCCGCAGTGTTCTGAGTAATGGTGCTGTTCACCAGCCAGCGGAGTATTCCGCTGGCTTTTTTTATGGCGGAGCGTTATTCCACCGGTTTCAGGCGGGCGACAAAGTGGCGTAATACCGGCGGTTCGTAGGTAAAGGTCAGGCCTTTGATGCTGCCGGCTCTTTCCTTCAGCGCGATCAGCGAGTCGGCGATGTAATCCATGTGGTCGTTGGTATACACCCGACGCGGGATGGTCAGGCGCAGCAGTTCCAGCGGCGACGGTTTCTGCTCGCCGGTGTCCGGATCCCGCCCCAGCAACAATGAGCCGATTTCCACGCTGCGGATACCCGCTTCCAGATAGAGCTCGTTATTCAGCGCCTGCGCCGGGAACTGTTCCGCCGGGATATGCGGCAGCAGCTTTTTGGCATCGACAAACACCGCGTGCCCGCCCACCGGGTATTGAATCGGGATACCGCCGGCGCGCAGGCGCTCGCCGAGGTAGGTCACCTGACCAATGCGGTAGGTCAGATAGTCCTCGTTCATGCCTTCTTCCAGCCCGATGGCTAACGCTTCCATGTCGCGCCCGGCCAGGCCGCCATAGGTGACGAAGCCTTCCATCGGCACGCAGCGAATACGCACCTCATTGAACAGCTCTTCGTCACTGCGAAAACAGCACAGGCCGCCGATGTTCACCATCGGATCCTTTTTCGCCGACATGGTGAGCATGTCGCCGTACTGATACATCTCGTGGACGATCTCTTTGATCGAACGGTTTTCATAGCCGGCTTCGCGCTGTTTGATAAACCAGGCGTTTTCGCAGAACCGGGCCGAGTCGATCACTACCGGGATCCCGTGCTGCTGCGCGATGCGATACACCGCGCGCATGTTGCCCATCGAGATCGGCTGGCCGCCGGAGCTGTTACAGGTGACGGTGGTAATGATCGCCACCACGTTGTCCGCGCCGTGCTGTTCAATGGTGGTTTGCAGCAGGTCAAGGTCGAAATCGCCCTTCCAGTCGTAATAGGTGGTGGTATCGAAGGCTTTTGGCGTCACCACGTTGATGGCGCGCGCGCCGTTCAGTTCCACGTGGGCGGCGGTGGTATCGAAATGGAAGTTGGAAATAAACACCGGTTTCTTGCCGCCGCCGGCGCGCTGTTTTTTGGCGATCAGACACGGGAACAGGATTTGCTCCGCGCCGCGCCCCTGATGGGTCGGAATGGTGAACGGATAACCCAGCAGCGCCTTCACCTGATCACACAGGTGGTAGTAGTTGCGCGACCCGGCGTAGGCCTCGTCGCCCATCATCAGCCCCGCCCACTGGCGGTCGCTCATGGCGCCGGTGCCGGAGTCGGTCAGCAGGTCGATATAAACATCTTCGCTGCGCAGCAGAAACGGGTTGTAGCCTGCTTCCTGCAGGGCGCGTTCCCGTTCGTCGCGGGTGGTCATACGGATGTTTTCTACCATTTTGATGCGAAAAGGCTCAGGAATGCGTTTCATGCGATATCTCCATGACGCCCGTCGGCAGACGTAACCGCCGCGGTATGACGTCAAAAATAAATTGAAATAAAAGGGAAAAATCAGAGCAAAGCTGAATCAGGCATGAAACGGGCGTGGGAAATCGTTGGTGAGACGGTGGTCGATGTTGAACCAGGGGCGACAATCGCCGGAGAGGCTCAGGCGATAACACCGGATAACGCGTGTCATGAGGTCTCCTTATCTCGTGAGTAACGAATAATCAGAATAGGCGAAAAGCGGCGGACAAAACCGTGATCCCGCAGGCAATCCGGAGGTGGCTGGCGATGATTGGTATGAGAATAGAAATTGAGTCAATAATGTTTCTCATTATCGTGAGTAAATGATAAAACTGTGCGGGGTTTGAGGCCGTTATCGGCACAAGTCATTAACAGGCGGCACGTTGCCGGAGAGTCACAAGCAGAGAGGTAGAGGCGAGTTATGGCTGGGGTAAAGGAATATAAAGTGTTTGATGTTACGTTGGCCCACAAGACATTGCTTACCCCATCGCTGATGCGTTGTGTATTCAGCGGCGAAGCGGTGAAGAAGATGAAAATCTGCTCGCCGGATCAACGAATTAAAGTATTGCTGCCTGCCGAGGACGGCACGCCGCCGCGTCTGCCGGATGTCGGCGAGTGGTACAAGCTGGTGCAGGCAATGCCCAAAGCGCAACGCCCGATTCCCCGCACCTACACGCTGCGCAGTCTGGATACCGTCGCCGGAGAAATGGTGGTGGAGTTCGTGGTGCACGGCACCGAAGGCCCGGCTTCAGCCTGGGCGATGAGCGCGCAGCCTGGCGAAGAATTGCAGGTAGTGGCGCCGCGCGGCGATTTTGCCGGCGATAACGGCGGCTATGAATGGGTACTGTCGGAAAATACCCGTCAGGTGCTGCTGATGGGGGATGAAACCGCGCTGCCGGCGATCAAAGGCATTCTGGAACAGTTATCGCAACTGGATAACCCGCCGCAGGTGCAGGCTTTTATCGAAGTACCGTTGCAGGCGGATTGCATCGACTATCGCCATCTGACGTTCGCCGAGGTGGTGTGGCTACCGCGCGAAGGTACCGACGAGAGCTATGGCGAGCGCTTGCTGGACGCGGCGCGTCAGTCGGTTCGTCTGCCGGAAAACATTCACGCTGGCGCGGTAACGGTGGCTGAGATTCCGGATGGTGAAATCATGTGGGAGCGGGCAAATGCCCAGCAAGGTCAGTTCTTCGGCTGGGTAGCGGCCGAATCGTCAGCGGTGAAAGCACTGCGCCGTTACCTGTTGGGAGAAAAAGGCATGACGCAGGAGTCCATCACTTTTATGGCTTACTGGAGCCGCGGCCCGCGTCCACACTGAGGTTGTTGACAACAAAGGCCACCGAAGTGGTCTTTCAGACTGCTGAAAAACCCTATAAGCGCAAATGAAGGGTTTTCAGGCGTTAAAACTGTGCTGAGGCGGGTGACTTCGCCGGATGCGCGGCAGGGAAGCCGCGCAAGCCCGTGCCGCTCCGGGAGAGCGTCACGGGCGGTCCGAACAGCGAAGGCAAACGCCGAAGGAACCGCGTCAGCGGCACGGTTTAGCCCCTAGCCAGTGGTCAAGGAGAGGTGGCGTTTGAACCTCTCCTTGTCGTGCGTGCGATGAAATCGCAAAGAAGCAACACTGTTTATCCCGCACGAAATCATTCACTGCTCAGACAGACATCATCGTTCAAAACAATCCGGCTGTTTGTCAACAGCTACAAAACCCACCGAAGTGGGCTTTGTGCGTGTTGTCAAACGGCGAGGCCGAATTAACGGAGGAATGCCGGTTGTTGCTGCTCGTAGCGGGAGATGGCCGCTTCGTGCTGCAGCGTCAGGCCGATGCTATCCAACCCGTTGATCATGCAGTGACGGCGGAAGCTGTCGATATCGAACGAGTAGGTTTTGTCGCCTGCGTTCACCTGCTGCGCTTCCAGATCCACCGTGAAGGTGATGCCTTCGTGGCTCGCCACCAGTTTGAACAGGGAGTCGATATCGGATTCGCTCAGTTTGACCGGCAACAGCTGATTGTTGAATGAGTTGCCGTAAAAAATGTCGGCGAAGCTGGGGGCGATCACCACCCTGAAACCGTAATCGGTCAGCGCCCACGGCGCGTGCTCGCGGGAAGAACCGCAGCCGAAGTTCTCGCGCGCCAGCAGGATGCTGGCGCCTTTGTAGCGCGGCTGGTTCAGCACGAAATCCGGGTTGGGCTGCTGGCCCGCGTCATCCAGAAAACGCCAGTCGTGAAACAGATGCTGACCGAAACCGGTGCGGGTCACCTTTTGCAGAAACTGCTTCGGGATAATCGCGTCGGTATCGACGTTGGCGGCATCCAGCGGCACCACCAAACCAGTGTGTTGGGTAAATTTAGCCATGGGTTGCCTCTCTTAATTCAGTTCACGAATGTCTGCGAAACGACCGGTAACCGCCGCCGCCGCCGCCATAGCCGGGCTAACCAGATGGGTGCGGCCGCCGCGGCCCTGACGCCCTTCAAAGTTGCGGTTACTGGTGGAGGCGCAACGCTCGCCCGGATTCAGGCGGTCGTTGTTCATCGCCAGACACATGGAGCAGCCGGGCAGACGCCATTCGAAGCCGGCATCCAGAAAGATTTTATCCAGACCTTCTTCTTCCGCCTGCGCCTTGACCGGACCGGAGCCGGGGACGACATACGCCTGCACGCCGGCAGCCACTTTACGGCCTTTGGCGATGGCGGCGGCAGCGCGCAGATCTTCGATACGAGAGTTGGTGCAGGAACCGATGAATACCTTGTCGATCGCCACTTCCGTCAGTTTCACGCCCGGCTGCAGGCCCATATAAGCCAGCGCTTTTTCCGCCGAGGCGCGCTCCACCGGGTCGCTAAAGGATTCCGGCGCCGGGATGATTTGATCGACGGCGATCACCTGACCGGGGTTGGTGCCCCAGGTCACCTGCGGGGCGATATCGGCGGCGTTCAGCGTCACTACTGCGTCGTAATGCGCGTCGGCATCGGAGCGCAGGGTTTTCCAGTATTCCACCGCCGCGTCCCAGTCGCTGCCGGTGGGCGCGAACTGGCGGCCTTTCAGGTAAGCGAAGGTGGTGTCGTCCGGCGCTACCAGACCGGCTTTGGCGCCCATTTCGATCGCCATGTTGCACAGGGTCATGCGGCCTTCCATGCTCAGCGCTTCAATCGCCTTGCCGGTGAATTCCACCACATGGCCGGTGCCGCCGGCGCTGCCGGTTTTACCGATGATCGCCAGCACGATGTCTTTGGCGGTGATGCCGGCGGCGGCGTCGCCGGCGACATCAATCTTCATGGTTTTGGCGCGGCCCTGTTTCAGGGTTTGCGTCGCCAGCACATGCTCTACTTCCGAGGTGCCGATGCCGAACGCCAACGAGCCGAACGCGCCGTGGGTGGCGGTGTGGGAGTCGCCGCAGACGATGGTCATGCCCGGCAGCGTCATGCCTTGCTCCGGCCCGATAACGTGCACGATGCCCTGAAACGGGTGATTCAGGTCGTACAGCTGCACGCCGAACTCGGCGCAGTTCTTGATCAGGTCCTGCATCTGGATGCGGGCCATCTCGCCGCTGGCGTTGATGTCGCGGGTCTGGGTGGACACGTTGTGGTCCATGGTGGCGAAGGTTTTGCCCGGCTGACGGACTTTGCGGCCCATGGCGCGCAGGCCGTCGAACGCCTGCGGCGAAGTCACTTCATGCACCAGATGACGGTCGATATACAGCAACGGGGTTTCATTCGGCGCCTCGTGCACCAGGTGCGCGTCGAACAGTTTCTGATATAAGGTCTTACCCATGATTAGGCCCCTTCTGCTACAAATCGGGCGATGGCGTCGCCCATTTCATCGGTGGTGACGGCGTTGCCGCCGCTGACCAGATCGCCGGTACGGTAACCTTCCGCCAGCGCCTGATTGACCGCCTGCTCAATGGCGGTGGCGGCGTCATCAGCCCCCAGGCTGTAGCGCAGCAGCAGCGCGGCGGACAGGATCTGGGCGATCGGGTTGGCGATGTTCTTGCCGGCGATGTCCGGCGCGGAACCGCCTGCCGGCTCGTACAGGCCGAAACCTTGTTCATTCAGGCTGGCGGACGGCAACATGCCCATCGAACCGGTGATCATCGCGCACTCGTCGGACAGGATGTCGCCGAACAGGTTGGAGCACAGCAGCACGTCAAACTGAGACGGATCCTTGATCAACTGCATGGTGGCGTTGTCGATGTACAGATGGTTCAGACGGACATCCGGGTAGTCGCGGGCGATCTCGCTGACGATTTCGCGCCACAGGATCGAGCTTTGCAGCACGTTGGCCTTGTCGATGGAGGTGACGATGCTGCGGCGTTTGCGCGCGGACTCAAAAGCGATGCGGGCAATACGCTCGATTTCGAAACGGTGATACACCTCGGTGTCAAAGGCGCGTTCGTACATGCCGCTGCCTTCGCGGCCTTTCGGCTGACCAAAGTAGATGCCGCCGGTCAGTTCACGCACGCACAGGATGTCAAAGCCGTTGGCGGCGATGTCGCTACGCAGCGGACAGAAGGCTTCCAGCCCCTGATACAGGCGCGCCGGGCGCAGGTTGCTGAACAGACGGAAGTGTTTGCGCAGCGGCAGCAGCGCTCCACGCTCCGGTTGTTCCGCCGGCGGCAGGTGTTCCCATTTCGGGCCGCCGACCGAACCGAACAGAATGGCGTCCGCCTGCTCGCAACCTTCAACCGTGCCCTGCGGCAGCGGCGTGCCCTGACGGTCGATGGCGATGCCGCCCACGTCGTACTCGCTGGTGGTGATGCGCAGACCAAAACGCTGGCGAACCGCATCCAATACTTTATACGCCTGAGCCATTACTTCCGGGCCGATGCCGTCACCGGGTAAGACGGCAATATGGTAACTCTTGCTCATCACACTGTTTCCTGACTGTTGTGTTTGTTGTGTTGCTGCAAACGCTGCACTTCTTTTTCAACCAGTTGCGCGCGTTTGATGTTGTTTAATACGTTAACCATCGCGTTGGCGGAGGATTCCACGATATCGGTCGCCAGACCCACGCCGTGGAAACGGCGTCCCTGATATTCCACCACGATGTCCACCTGACCGAGCGCTTCTTTACCCTGTCCCTTGGCGGACAACTGGTATTTGACCAGCGTAATCGGGTAGCCGGTGATACGGTTGATGGCCTGATACACGGCGTCTACCGGGCCGTTGCCGGTGGCGGCTTCGGACAGTGTCTCTTCGCCGCATGACAATTTGACGGACGCGGTCGCCATCACGCTGGAGCCGGACTGAACGCTGAAGTAGTCCAGACGATAGAACTCGGTGCTTTCCTGCTGACTATTAATGAACGCCAGCGCTTCCAGGTCATAATCGAACACCTGGCCTTTCTTGTCGGCCAGCTTGAGGAAGTCGGCGTACAGGGTATCCAGATTGTAGTCGCCTTCTTTATAGCCCATCTCTTCCATGCGGTGTTTGACCGCGGCGCGACCGGAACGGGAAGTCAGGTTCAACTGCACTTCTTTCAGGCCGATGGATTCCGGCGTCATGATTTCGTAGTTTTCGCGGTTCTTCAGCACGCCGTCCTGATGGATGCCGGAAGAGTGAGCGAAGGCGTTGGAACCCACCACCGCCTTGTTGGCCGGGATCGGCATGTTGCAGATCTGGCTGACTGTCTGGCTGGTGCGGTAGATTTCCTGATGATTGATGCCGGTGTGCAGGTTCATCAACTGGCTGCGCACTTTGATCGCCATAATCACTTCTTCCAGCGAGCAGTTGCCGGCGCGTTCGCCGATACCGTTCAACGTGCCTTCCACCTGACGTGCGCCTGCGTGCACCGCCGCCATAGCGTTGCCCACCGCCAGGCCGAGATCGTCGTGGGTGTGCACGGAAATGATGGCTTTATCGATGTTGGGAACGCGCTGATACAAGGAAGCGATGATGTTGCCGAATTCGTGGGGCAGGGTGTAACCGACGGTGTCCGGGATGTTGATGGTGCGGGCGCCGGCGTTGATCGCGGCTTCCACTACCCGGCTCAAATCTTCGATCGGGGTGCGGCCGGCGTCTTCGCAGGAGAACTCCACGTCGTCGGTGTAGTTGCGGGCGCGTTTGATCATGTAGGTCGCGCGTTCAATCACCTCATCCAGCGTGCTGCGCAGCTTGGTGGCGATATGCATCGGCGAGGTGGCGATAAAGGTGTGGATGCGGAATGCCTCGGCGACGCGCAAGGATTCGGCGGCGACATCGATATCTTTCTCGACGCAGCGGGCGAGGGCGCAGACGCGGCTATTCTTGATATTGCGGGCGATGGTCTGTACGGATTCGAAATCGCCGGGGGAGGACACCGGAAAACCCACTTCCATCACGTCGACGCCCATTCTTTCCAGCGCCAGCGCGATCTGGAGTTTTTCCTTCACACTCAGGCTGGCCTGCAGCGCTTGCTCACCGTCACGCAACGTCGTATCGAAAATAATAACTTGTTGGTTCATCGGTCTGGTTCCTTTGTTCTGTTTGCTTGGGCGCCCGGCGAGTAAAAAAAAACCCGCGCAACGGCGCGGGTTTTTTATATGAGGTGTGACGTGAAATCAGCTCTGGATTTCGCCCACCGGCATACCGCGCACGTGAGATGCGTTTAGTAGTAGGCCTAGTAGCTGAGCGAAGTTAAACATGCTGTTTCGTTGTCCAAATCGATTAAAAATTCAGTTCTGCTTTTATTGGTACTTGATTCCCGCATTGATGTCAACCTCGGGATCGCATACGGTAGCCGTATCCGGTGTGTTTTACCCGTCACATTCCCGGCTGAAAAGCGGCGGAAAGCGCTTTGAGGCTGTTGATGGGCGCGGTAGACTGCCTGCCCAATTTTTACGCCCATTTTTGAGATTGCCAGGCCCGCACGCGCATGAAGACGAATTCACTCTCGCACTACCATCTGGTTCACCGTATTCAGCAGCAAATTGCTCAGCGCCCTAACGCGCTGGCGTTTCGCGAATGGGCGCCTGAACAGGAACAGCAGCTCGACTGGCATCAGGTAGGCGAGCGTATCCGCCGCATTGCCTGCGGCCTGCTGGGGCTGGGCGTTGATGTTCAGGAACGGGTGGCGATCTTTTCCGACAACGCCATCACCTGGTCGCTGGCGGATCTGGCGTTGCTGCACCTGCGGGCGATTACCGTACCGCTGTATGCCACCAGCGCGGCGGCGCAGGCGTCGTTCATTCTGAATGACGCGGATATCCGTACCGTTTTTGTCGGCGGTCAGGCGCAGTTTGATCTGCTGATGTCGCTGCGCGACAGCTGTCCGCAACTGCGCACCATTATTCTGCTGGATGAGCAGATTCGCCGTCGCGGTTGCGACATCGCGGTATCGCTGGAGGAATTTGAAGCGCAGGCGGAGTTGTCGGTGTGGGAGCCGGTGCTGCGCCAACGGGTGGCCGATCGGGATTTGAGCGATCTGTTTACGTTGATCTACACCTCCGGCACCACCGGCGAGCCCAAAGGGGTGATGCTGGATTATGCCAACATGGCGACCCAACTGGTGCTGCATGATGGGCGGCTGCAGACGAGCGAACAGGACGTATCGCTGTGCTTTTTACCGTTGTCGCATGTCTTCGAACGCGCCTGGAGCTTCTTCATCATGCACCGCGGCGCGCAGAACGTGTACCTGCGCGACACCGATCAGGTCCGTGCGGCGATGGCGGCGGTCAGCCCTACCGTTATGTGCGCGGTGCCGCGTTTCTACGAGAAAGTGTTCAGCGCCATCCATGAGAAAGTGGCGCAGGCGCCGTGGCACCGGCGCACGTTGTTTCACTGGGGGATCGCCCAGGGCCATAAACGGTTTTTACGCCGGCAGGATGGGAAACGCGCCGGAGTGTGGAACGCGCTGACGTATCGTCTTGCCGATCGGCTGGTGCTGTCGCGTCTGCGCCAGTTGCTGGGAGGAAAGGTCCGTTTTCTGCCGGCGGCGGGTGCGCGTCTGGATGACAATATCATCGCCTTTTTCCAGGCGATGGGCGTCCGTATCGTTTATGGTTACGGCCTGACGGAGACCTGCGCCACCGTGTCCTGCTGGGAAGCCGACCACTACCGGTTGGGGTCGGTCGGGACGCCGCTGCCGGGCATCGATGTGCGCATCGGCGAACAAAATGAAATCCAGGTGCGCGGCGCCACCGTGATGCGCGGCTACTATCGCCGCCCACAGGATACGGAAGCCGCCTTTACGCCGGATGGCTGGTTCAAAACCGGCGATGTGGGCGAGGTGGACGCCAATGGCAACTTGTTCATCACCGAACGCCTTAAGGATCTGATGAAAACCTCGGGCGGCAAATACATTGCGCCGCAACATCTGGAAGGCGCGTTGGGACAGGATCGCTTCATTGAACAGGTGGCGGTGATCGCCGACGCGCGCAAGTACGTCTCCGCGCTGATCGTCCCCTGCTTTGAGGCGCTGGAGGAGTATGCCCGTTCGATCAATCTGGGGTATCAGGATCGATTGGAGTTGTTGCGCCATAACCATATCCTGTCGCTGTTTGAACAGCGGTTGCGCGATGTGCAAAAAGAGTTCGCGCGTTTTGAACAGGTGAAGAAATTTACCCTGCTGCCTGCGCCGTTTAGTCAGGAAGAAGGCGAACTGACCCCGACATTAAAACTCCGCCGCAAGGTCATTCATCAGCGTTATCAGCTGGAAATCGAGGCCATGTACGCCGACTAGCAGACGTATCGGTGGCAAATCATCGCGCTGCATCGCAATTTTATCGTCAATATTTCACTCTGTAATGCCTGACCACGGCGGGATATTTTTTAACGCTGTGGTCACTCCTTAGCGTTTTATCTCTTTGCTTTCTCTTTTAACAGTTGATTTACCATAATCACGTCACTCCCAGCGGCGGCGCGGCGTTTGCCTGCTTCATAATCCGGCGTTATGTTAATAAGTTATATGTAAAAACCCGGGCGGTGTTGGGCGATGAGGCCGGCGTGTGATTGGAAACCGAATCCCCGCTTTGCGTCTTCATTCACCAGACGCCGTCTCAATGAGCACGGGGTGTTCCCTGTCAATACAGAAGCGACCCGCTATCTGAACAATTCGCATCTGAACAATAAAATAAGAGGCAAACCCATGGAGATGTTGTCAGGCGCCGAGATGGTGATTCGATCGCTGATCGATCAGGGCGTAAAACATGTGTTCGGCTATCCGGGCGGCGCGGTGCTGGATATTTATGATGCGCTACACACCGTCGGCGGCATAGAACACATTCTGGTGCGCCACGAGCAGGGCGCGGTGCATATGGCCGACGGTTACGCCAGAGCGACCGGCGAAGTGGGCGTGGTGCTGGTCACCTCCGGCCCGGGCGCCACCAACGCCATTACCGGCATCGCCACGGCGTATATGGATTCCATTCCGCTGGTGGTGATTTCCGGTCAGGTCGCCACCTCGCTGATTGGCTATGACGCCTTTCAGGAGTGCGACATGGTGGGGATTTCCCGCCCGGTGGTGAAGCACAGCTATCTGGTCAAACAGACCGAAGACATTCCCACCGTGCTGAAAAAAGCCTTCTATCTCGCGTCTACCGGCCGCCCCGGCCCGGTGGTGGTGGATTTGCCGAAAGACATTCTCAACCCGGCCAAAAAACTGCCTTATGCCTATCCCGATCAGGTCAGCCTGCGCTCCTATAACCCGACGGTGCAGGGCCATAAAGGCCAAATCAAACGCGCGTTGCAGACGTTGCTGGCCGCCGAGCGTCCGGTGATTTACAGCGGCGGCGGCGTGATCAACGCCAATTGCCATCAGGAACTGCGCGAACTGGCGGAAAAACTCAACCTGCCGGTGGCAAGCTCGCTGATGGGGTTGGGCGGTTTTCCGGGCACGCATCGCCAGAGTCTCGGTATGCTCGGCATGCACGGCACGTATGAAGCCAATATGGCGATGCACAACGCCGACGTGATTTTTGCCGTCGGGGTGCGTTTTGACGACCGAACCACCAATAACCTGACCAAGTACTGCCCGAACGCTACCATTTTGCATATCGATATCGACCCGGCGTCCATTTCCAAAACCGTGGCGGCGGATATCCCGATCGTCGGCGATGCCCGTCAGGTGCTTGGCCTGATGCTGGAACTGCTGGCGCAAGGGGAAGCGCAACAACAATTCGACGCGATGCGCGACTGGTGGTTGCGCATCGAACAGTGGCGCGCGCGTCAGTGCCTGAAATACAACACCGACGGCGACGCCATCAAACCGCAGGCGGTGATCGAAACCCTGCATCGTCTGACGGCAGGCAAGGCTTACGTGGCATCCGACGTGGGGCAGCACCAGATGTTCGCCGCGCTGTACTACCCGTTTGATTTGCCGCGCCGCTGGGTCAATTCCGGCGGCCTGGGCACTATGGGCTTCGGCCTGCCCGCCGCGCTCGGCATCAAGCTGGCGTTGCCGCAGGAAACGGTCATCTGCGTCACCGGCGACGGCAGTATCCAGATGAATATTCAGGAGTTGTCCACGGCGTTGCAGTATGACCTGCCGATTGTGGTAGTCAGCCTCAACAACCGCTTCCTCGGTATGGTGAAACAGTGGCAGGACATGATCTACTCCGGCCGTCACTCCAGTTCCTACATGGAATCCCTGCCGGATTTCGTCAAACTGGCGGAGGCTTACGGTCACGTCGGCATCACCATCGATACTCCGGATGAGCTGGAGCCGAAGCTGAAAGCGGCGCTGGAACAGAAAAACCGTCTGGTGTTCGTGGATGTGCGGGTGGACAGCAGCGAGCATGTCTATCCGATGCAGATCCGCGGCGGCGGGATGGATGAGATGTGGTTAAGCAAAACGGAGAGGACCTGATCATGCGTCGTATTTTGTCGGTATTGCTGGAGAACGAATCGGGTGCTCTGTCGCGCGTGATTGGCCTGTTTTCTCAACGCGGTTACAACATTGAAAGTCTGACCGTCGCCCCGACGGACGACCCAACCCTGTCGCGGATGACCATCCAGACGGTGGGCGACGAAAAAGTGCTGGAACAGATTGAAAAGCAACTGCACAAGCTGGTGGACGTGTTGCGGGTCAGCGAGCTGGGGCAAGGGGCCTACGTTGAACGCGAGCTGATGCTGGTCAAGCTGCAGGCTACCGGTTACGGCCGTGAAGAAGTTAAGCGCAGCGCGGAAATCTTCCGCGGGCAGATCGTCGATGTCACCGCATCGCTGTATACCGTGCAACTGGCGGGAACCAGCGAGAAGCTGGATGCGTTTCTCAATAGCGTGCGCGAAGTGGCGGAAATTGTTGAAGTCGCGCGCTCAGGCATCGTGGGCGTATCGCGCGGCGATCGCGTCATGCGCTGACGCCGTGCTGAAATTCGGCCATTTGTCTGATGGTTTGCTGATTTTCATACAGCAATACTGGCTTTTCTGATGGTAATATCTGGCCCGGCCATGACGCCGGGCTTTTCTGATCCTGATTGAAGTAAATAATAAAAGCGGTTGCCCGTCAGTGTTTTCTGCGCTTAGATCGGTATCATATCCACGGTTAATTCATGGTTATCGTTTCATTCTTTATTTTTTGTCCGGCTTATTAAGGGGTTGCCAGTGAAACTGGATGAAATCGCGCGTCTTGCTGGGGTTTCGCGTACAACGGCCAGTTACGTTATTAATGGTAAGGCGAAACAATATCGCGTAAGCGATAAGACCGTTGAGAAAGTGATGGCGGTAGTCAGGGAGCACAACTACCATCCGAACGCTGTCGCAGCCGGTCTGCGCGCCGGACGCACCCGTTCCATCGGGCTGGTTATTCCGGACCTGGAGAACACCAGTTATACCCGTATCGCCAATTATCTGGAGCGTCAGGCTCGTCAGCGCGGCTATCAATTGCTGATTGCGTGTTCTGAAGATCAACCCGATAACGAGATGCGCTGCATCGAGCATCTGCTGCAACGTCAGGTGGATGCGATTATCGTCTCAACGGCGCTGCCGCCGGAACATCCGTTTTACCAGCGCTGGGCTAATGATCCCCTGCCGGTGATCGCGCTCGATCGGGCGTTGGATCGCGAGCATTTCACCAGCGTGGTCGGCGCGGATATGGAAGACGCGGAGATGCTGGCGCAGGAGCTGCGCAAGGTGCCGGCGGAATCGGTGATGTACCTCGGCGCGCTACCGGAGTTGTCGGTCAGTTTCCTGCGCGAGCAGGGATTCCGACGCGCCTGGGAGGAAGATCCGCGTCAGGTGAATTACATCTATGCCAACAGCTATGAACGCAGCGCGGCGGCGGCGGTGTTTGAGGAATACCTGAAAACCAACCCGATGCCGCAGGCGTTGTTTACGACCTCGTTCCCGCTGCTGCAAGGGGTGATGGACGTGACGCTCAGACAGAGCGGACGCCTGCCGAACAATCTGGCTATCGCCACATTCGGCGATAATGAATTGCTGGATTTCCTGGAATGCCAGGTGTTGGCGGTGGCGCAGCGCCATCGTGAGGTGGCGGAGCGGGTGCTGGAGCTGGTGCTGGCGAGTCTGGATGAGCCGCGTAAACCGAAACCGGGTTTATACCGTATTCGTCGTAATCTCTATCGCCGCGGTTTTCTAAGCCGTCTCTGATCGTAAGCCGTTGCGGATCGCAAGTCGTTTCTGATCGGTAAGTCGTTTCTGAACGATAGCATGCGGCGCTGGAATAATTTTCTGTTCCACGCCGCATCGGATAATTCTTATTTTTTCCCCGCTTTTCTCTTCTTTTATATTTATACCCAAAATAATTCGAGTTGCAGGAAGACGGCAAGTGAGTGAATCGTGATGAGCTTACTCAGGTAAGTGATTCGGGTGAGCGAACGCAGCCAACACACCAGCAACGTGGAGTAGGACGGATATATTCCACAGCCGCTTGTTGCGCTGGATTAATGGCTGACAATTTGCGGACGAGCCGGAACGCCGACCCGGAACAGGCGACGGCAATATTCCAGAAAATAACCGTACGCCACGCCCATGAACATGGAAATTACCGCGTTGCTGGCAACCGCCTTCATGATTTGCGACGGCTCGGCGCCAATCGTCAGCAGAATGGCGGCATAAACCGGCGATTGAAAACTGACATAGGCAAACAGATCCGCCATATTTTTTCCCCAGCGTAAATCCGCGTTTAGGCGTAACGCCAGGGCAACGATGCGATCGCGATAAAGGCCGTAGGGCCAGGCAATGACGATATTGACCGGAATCGACAGCAGTCGGGAAGAGAGCGACTGCTGGAAGGTCATGCCGGACAGCAGGATTTCAATCGCCATGCCGGTCAGGAAGCAATACACCACCATAGCAACGGTATCGGCAACGATGCCACGCACGCGGAAAACGGGGGAAAACATATTGTATGGCTCCATGGTGAAGGATAATAACGTTGCTTGTGGCGTATTTTATTGGTGTTTAGTTTTGCTTTATTGCTTTGTTTGTAGTCTACATAACTATTTATTGCGTTTTAACTAGCTTAAAAAACTTATTTTTGCTCGTTTTTTGTTCAGTGGCGCAACTTTATGGTTGCAAATCGTCTTTTTCATTCGATTATCATGAGTTGGGTATTTAATTTTATATAAAACAACCAATTAATGAGATGCTGGCGATAGGAGGAAAAGCCGACCGGAAACGGCGTGGTTTGGAATGAAAAAGTTGCGGAACGGTAAAGTGCAAGTGAATGTGAATAATACTGGAAATAAATCCAGTTATTCTTTCTGACACTGATGAAACAGCGGGTTAATGTTTCAGACATGAATAGATAACCTGAGTTGAAGTAACCGACAGTGTGGTTCAGGTCAAAAAAATGGGATCCCGCGTCCAATAAATTCATTTTTCCCGTCATATTTTGTGCAGGCAGGAAAAATGACTTTTAAAAGTGCTTAAAAATCAGTCGATAAAAATATTTCGATATCGTATGAAGATTTAAGAAATACGTATCGAACTGTGACAGACAAAATAATATTGCACCGAATGAAAAATCCTATATCTTTATGCGCCTCCCCGAGAGCCATTAATTTTCCTTAAATAATCACAGCGTTAATCCTCATTATTTCTTCGTGGTGGTTTTTTTGCGGTTTTTTCACTCTCTGATTCGACGGGAAATAATGCCCGGGCGCATCCGTGCTGGCTTGACAAGCTTTTCATCCCCTCCGTAAACTCTCAAGAGTGGGGATTTGTGGGGCAAAGTGGTGAAAAAGGTCATGAAGGGTTAAATACTGTCATGTTTCGTGGGGCGACACTGGTCAACCTCGACAGTAAAGGACGGCTTGCCGTTCCCACCCGTTACCGGGACTTACTGAACGAGGAAGCTCAAGGGCAAATGGTATGCACCATTGACCTTCATCAGCCCTGCCTGCTGCTTTACCTGCTACCCGAATGGGAAATTATCGAACAGAAACTTTCTCGCCTGTCGAGTATGAACCCCGCTGAACGCCGTGTTCAGCGCCTGCTACTCGGGCATGCCAGCGAATGCCAGATGGATAACGCCGGAAGGATACTGATTGCATCTACGCTGCGGCAGCATGCGGGTCTTACGAAAGAAGTGATGCTGGTCGGCCAGTTCAACAAGTTTGAACTGTGGGATGAACAGACCTGGTATCGACAAGTCAAGGAAGATATTGACGCTGAGCAGTCAACTCAGGAGCCCTTATCTGAGCGGCTGCAGGACTTATCACTATAGTCATGGCAGAAACGTTTAAACACACCACCGTGTTGCTGGATGAAGCCGTCAACGGCCTGAACATTCGCAGCAACGGTATCTACATTGACGGTACGTTTGGCCGGGGTGGCCATTCCCGTCTCATTCTGTCCCGCCTTGGGCCGGAAGGCCGTTTGTTGGCCATCGATCGCGATCCGCAAGCTGTCGCGGTCGCCAATACCATTGATGATGCGCGTTTTTCCATCATTCACGGACCTTTTTCCGAACTGGCTGAGTATGTCGACGAGCGCGGGCTGACCGGAAAAATCGACGGCATCCTGCTGGATTTGGGCGTCTCTTCGCCTCAGCTCGACGATCCCGAACGGGGATTCTCGTTTATGCGCGACGGGCCGCTGGACATGCGCATGGACCCCACTCGGGGCCTGTCAGCGGCGGAATGGCTGATGAAAGCGGAAGCGGAAGACATCGCCTGGGTGCTGAAAACCTTCGGCGAAGAGCGTTTCGCCAAGCGCATCGCGCGCGCCATTGTGGAGCGTAACCGCGTCGAACCGTTGACCCGTACCAAAGCGCTGGCGGAATTGATCGCCGCCGCCAGCCCGATTCGCGAGAAGCACAAGCATCCGGCGACCCGTTCCTTCCAGGCCATTCGTATCTATATCAACAGCGAACTGGAAGAGATCGAGCGGGCGTTGGATGGCGCGCTGCAGGTGCTGGCGCCGGAAGGACGCTTGTCGGTGATCAGCTTCCATTCGCTGGAAGACCGGATTGTGAAACGCTTTATCCGCCAGCACAGCCGGGGGCCGCAGGTGCCCGCTGGTCTGCCGCTGACGGAAGAACAACTGCGTAGCCAGGGCGGCCAGACGCTCAAGGCGGCGGGCAAGATGATGCCGCCTGATGACGAAGTGGCGGAAAATCCGCGCGCGCGCAGTTCGGTGTTGCGCTTTGCCGAGAGACTGCCGTCGTGATCGGGAACGAGCGCCATTCGCTGGGCGGCGTGATTGGCGACGATCTGCTGCGACACGGAAAACTGCCGCTGTTGCTGCTGATAGCGGTGTTGGTGTCCGCCATTCTGGTGGTGACCACCGCGCACCGCACGCGCCTGCTGACGGCGGAGCGTGAGCGTCTGTTGCTGGAACGTGATGCGCTGGATATCGAGTGGCGCAACCTGATTCTGGAAGAGAATGCCCTGGGCGATCACAGCCGCGTCGAGCAGATCGCCACCGAGAAACTGCATATGGTGCACGTTGATCCTTCACAGGAAAATATTGTGGTTAAACAACAATGAATTGACAGGTATCGCCTAAATTATGAGAGCAGCGCGACCGGGAAAATTGAAGCGTCAGGAAGAACATGCCAGCTTTGTCAGCTGGCGTTTTGCGTTGCTTTGCGGCGGTATTCTGTTGTGCATGGTCGGGTTGATGTTGCGTGCGGCGTACCTGCAGGTGATCGCGCCCGACAAGCTGGTGCGTGAAGGCGACATGCGTTCCCTGCGCGTGCAGGAGATTCCGACCGCTCGCGGCATGATCAGCGATCGCGCCGGTCGCCCGCTGGCGGTGAGCGTGCCGGTTAACGCGGTCTGGGCCGACCCGAAAGACGTCAACGATCATGGCGGCATTTCACTGGATACCCGCTGGAAGGCGCTGGCGGATGCGCTGGGAATCCCGCTGGACCAAATCGCTTCTAAGGTGAACGCCAACCCGAACGGCCGTTTTGTCTATCTTGCCCGCCAGGTGAACCCGGCGATCGGCGAATACATCCACAAACTGAAACTGCCGGGCATCAATTTGCGGCAGGAATCTCGTCGTTACTATCCTTCCGGTCAGGTAACGTCGCATCTGATTGGTTTTACCAATATTGACGGCCAGGGGATTGAAGGCATCGAGAAGAGCTTCGATCGCTGGCTGACCGGCCGCCCCGGCGAGCGTACCGTGCGTAAAGACCGCTTTGGTCGGGTCATCGAAGACATTTCCTCGGTGGACAGTCAGGCGGCGCACAACCTGATGCTCAGTATCGATGAGCGCCTGCAGGCGCTGGTGTACCGCGAGCTGAACAACGCGGTGGCGTTCAATAAGGCCGAATCGGGCACCGCCGTACTGGTGGATGTGAACACCGGCGAAGTGCTGGCGATGGCCAACAGTCCCTCCTACAACCCGAACAACCTGACCGGCACGCCGACCGACGTGATTCGTAACCGCGCCATCACCGATATTTTCGAACCCGGTTCGACCGTGAAACCGATGGTGGTGATGACGGCGCTACAGCGCAACGTGGTCAAGGAAAATGCGGTGCTCAACACGTTGCCGTATTACATCAATGGCCATGAAATCAAGGACGTGGCGCGTTATAGCGAATTGACCCTGACCGGCGTGCTGCAGAAGTCCAGTAACGTCGGCGTATCGCATCTGGCGCTGGCGATGCCGGCTTCCGCGTTGGTGGACACTTACTCCCGTTTTGGTCTGGGCAAAGCCACCAATCTGGGGCTGGTGGGGGAAAGTCTGGGTCTGTACCCCAATCGCCAACGCTGGTCGGATATCGAGCGCGCGACGTTTTCGTTTGGCTACGGCCTGATGGTGACCCCGCTGCAACTGGCGCGTGTCTACGCCACCATCGGCAGCTTCGGCATTTATCGCCCGCTATCCATCACCAAAGTCGATCCGCCGGTGCCGGGCGAGCGCGTCTTTTCCGAACAGATTGTCCGTACCGTGGTGCACATGATGGAGAGCGTGGCGCTGCCTGGAGGCGGCGGCACCAAGGCGGCGGTGAAAGGCTATCGCATCGCGATTAAAACCGGTACGGCGAAAAAGGTCGGCCCGGACGGCAAGTACATCAACAAATATATCGCCTATACCGCCGGGGTGGCGCCGGCCAGTAACCCGCGCTTTGCGCTGGTAGTGGTCATTAACGACCCGCAGGCGGGGAAATACTACGGTGGCGCGGTGTCGGCGCCGGTCTTCGGGGCGATCATGGGCGGCGTACTGCGCACCATGAATATCGAACCGGATGCGTTGCCGACGGGTGAAAAAAGCGAGTTTGTAATCAACAGAAAAGAGGGTTCAGGTGACAGATCGTAACTTGCGCGATGTCCTGGCTCCGTGGGTGACCGATGCCCCGGAGCGCGCGCTGCGGGAAATGACATTAGACAGCCGCGTGGCGGCTGCCGGGGATCTGTTTGTGGCGATAGTCGGCCACAAGACGGATGGGCGGCACTATATTCCGCAGGCTATTGCGCAGGGCGTCGCGGCGGTTGTCGCACAGGCGGATGATGCCACGCCCGATGGCACCCTGACTGAAATGCACGGCGTACCGGTGATTTATCTGGGTAACCTGAACCAGCGTTTATCCGCGCTGGCAGGGCGCTTTTATCGCCAGCCATCGGCCTCGTTGCAACTGATCGGCGTTACCGGCACCAACGGCAAGACCACCACCACCCAGTTGCTGGCGCAGTGGAGTCAGGCGCTGGGCAAAACCAGCGCGGTGATGGGCACCGTCGGCAACGGCTTGCTGGGGCATGTGGTGCCGTCGGAAAACACTACCGGTTCGGCGGTGGATGTGCAGCAGATCCTGAGTCAGTTGGTGGAGCAAGGGGCGGATTTCGCCGCCATGGAAGTGTCTTCGCATGGGCTGGTGCAGCACCGGGTGGAGGCGCTGTCGTTCGCCGCCGCGGTATTTACCAACCTGAGTCGCGATCATCTTGATTATCACGGCGACATGGCGAATTACGAAGCGGCCAAATGGCGGCTGTTCGCCGAGCATCAGGTCGGGCAGAAAATCATTAACGCCGATGACAACGTTGGCCGTCGTTGGTTAAGCCGCCTGCCGGAAGCGGTGGCGGTGAGCGTGGCGGGCAAGATCGATGCCGGCCGGGCGCACTGGCTGAAAGCCACCCGTATCGATTATCACGACAGCGGTTTCACCGTGCAATTCGACTCCAACTGGGGCGCCGGTGAGATCAATAGCCGCCTGATGGGCGAGTTCAACGTCAGTAACCTGTTGCTGGCGCTGGCGACGCTGTTGTCGCTGGGCTATTCGCTGGAACAGCTGGTGAAGACCGGCTCTGCGCTGCAGCCGGTCTGCGGTCGAATGGAAGTTTTTCTTGCCGGCGGCCGGCCGACGGTGGTGGTGGATTACGCCCATACTCCGGACGCGCTGGAAAAAGCGCTGGCGGCGGCGCGTTTGCACTGCCGGGGCGTACTGTGGTGCGTATTCGGTTGCGGTGGCGATCGCGACAGAGGTAAGCGCCCACTAATGGGCGCGATTGCGGAACAGCTGGCGGATCGGGTGATTGTTACCGACGATAACCCGCGCAGCGAAGACCCGCAGGCGATTGTGACCGATATCCTGAGCGGATTGCTGGATGCGGGCCGGGTGCAGGTGATTGCCGGTCGGGCGGAAGCCGTCACCAGCGCGGTGATGCAGGCTGGCGCCGATGATGTGGTGCTGGTCGCAGGCAAAGGACACGAAGACTATCAGTTGGTAGGAAATGAGCGGTTGGATTATTCGGATCGCATTACTGTCGCGCGTCTGCTGGGGGTTATCGTATGATCAGCGTTTCGTTGCGGCAGTTGGCTGATGTGCTGGGCGCCCGGTTGGTGGGGGAAGACCTGATTATCAGCGAGGTGTCCACGGATACCCGTAAACTCACCGACGGCTGTCTGTTCGTCGCGTTGCGCGGGGAAAAATTTGACGCTCATGATTACGCGGCGGATGCCGTTAATCATGGGGCGGCCGCGTTATTGGTAAGTAAGCGCTTACCAATAGAAGTGCCGCAACTGGTGGTGGATGATACGCGTCTGGCGCTGGGTTCGATGGCGGGCTGGGTGCGGCAGCAAAGCCGGGCGCGCGTAGTGGCGCTGACCGGTTCATCGGGAAAAACCTCCGTCAAGGAAATGACCGCGGCGATTTTGCGTCAGTGCGGCAACGTGCTGTATACCGCCGGTAATTTCAACAACGATATCGGCGTGCCGCTGACGCTGTTCCGCCTGACGCCGGAGCATGATTACGCGGTGATTGAGCTGGGCGCCAACCATATCGGCGAGATTGCTTACACCACGGCGATGGTGCGCCCGGAAGCGGCGCTGGTGAATAACCTGGCCGCCGCTCATCTGGAAGGATTTGGTTCGCTCGAAGGCGTGGCGCAGGCTAAAGGCGAAATCTTTAGCGGCTTGCCGGCTCAGGGCGTGGCGATCCTCAATGCCGACAGCCACGATGAGGCGCGCTGGCACGATGCGCTGACCGGGAAAACCCTGTGGCGCTTTTCGCCGCAGGCGCGCGCGGGCGTCGATTTTTACGCCAGCGATGTCAGCATCAGCGAGCGTGGGACCGATTTCGTGCTGCATACGCCGGCAGGCAATATCGCGGTGACCTTGCCGCTGCCGGGGCGGCATAACATCGCCAACGCGCTGGCGGCGGCGGCGCTGTCGCTGGCGGTAGGCGCGTCGCTGGCTGCGGTGAAGGCCGGACTGGCGCAATTGCAGGCTGTGCCGGGGCGGTTGTTCCCGATTGCGCTGGCGCCTGGAAAATTGCTGCTGGACGACAGTTACAACGCCAACGTCGGGTCAATGACCGCGGCGGCGCAGGTGCTGGCGGAGATGCCGGGCTACCGGGTGATGGTGGTCGGCGATATGGCCGAACTGGGCCAGAATGCGCAGGCGTGTCACCGTCAGGTGGGCGAGGCGGCCCGCAAGGCAAACATTGAGAAAGTATTGAGCGTAGGCGTGCTGAGCGCGCTTATCGGCGACGCCAGCGGCGCAGGCGAGCATTTTGACAATAAAACTGCGTTGATCGCCCGTTTGCGGGCGTTGGTGGCACAGCACAATACCATTACCGTTTTAATTAAAGGTTCACGCAGCGCTGCGATGGAACAGGTAGTACACGCATTACAGGAGAATGCCACATGTTAGTTTGGCTGGCCGAGCATCTGGTCAAGTTTTATTCCGGCTTTAACGTCTTTTCGTATTTGACGTTCCGGGCCATTGTCAGCCTGCTGACGGCGTTAATCATTTCCCTGTGGATGGGACCGCATCTGATCGCCTGGCTGCAACGCCTGCAAATCGGTCAGGTGGTGCGTAACGAAGGGCCGGAGTCCCATTTCAGCAAACGCGGCACGCCGACTATGGGCGGGGTGATGATTCTGGCGTCGATCATTATTTCGGTGCTGTTGTGGGTCAACCTGGCTAACCCGTATGTCTGGTGCGTGCTGCTGGTGCTGGTGGGTTACGGCATCGTCGGGTTTGTGGATGACTACCGCAAGGTGGTGCGTAAGGACACCCGCGGGCTGATTGCCCGCTGGAAGTACTTCTGGCAGTCGGTACTGGCGCTGGCAGTCGCGTTTTCCATGTACGCGATTGGCAAGGATACGCCAGCGACGCAGCTGGTGGTGCCGTTCTTTAAGGACGTGATGCCGCAACTGGGCCTGATGTACATCGTGCTGGCCTATTTCGTGATTGTCGGCACCAGCAACGCCGTCAACCTCACCGATGGTCTGGACGGGTTGGCCATCATGCCGACGGTGTTTGTGGCGGTCGGTTTCGCGCTGGTGGCCTGGGCGACCGGCAACATGAATTTCGCCAGCTACCTGCACATTCCGTATATCCGGCATGCCAGCGAGCTGGTGGTGGTGTGTACCGCGATTGTCGGCGCCGGTCTCGGTTTTCTGTGGTTTAACACCTATCCGGCGCAGGTGTTTATGGGTGATGTCGGATCGCTGGCGCTGGGTGGCGCGCTGGGCACCATCGCGGTGCTGCTGCGTCAGGAGTTCCTGTTGGTGATCATGGGCGGGGTGTTTGTGGTGGAAACCCTGTCCGTGATTTTGCAGGTGGGTTCCTTCAAGCTGCGCGGCCAGCGGATTTTCCGTATGGCGCCGATCCACCATCACTACGAACTTAAGGGGTGGCCGGAGCCGCGGGTGATCGTGCGGTTCTGGATTATTTCGCTGATGCTGATGCTCATCGGTCTGGTAACGCTCAAGGTACGGTAAAAAATGGACTATCAGGGTAGAAAGGTTGTCATTATCGGGTTAGGGCTGACAGGGCTCTCCTGTGTTGATTTTTTCCTTGCACGCGGGGTGGTGCCGCGCGTGGTGGATACCCGTATTAGTCCGCCGGGCCTGGATAAACTGCCTGAGTCCGTTGAGCGTCATCTGGGTAGCCTTAATGATGAGTGGCTGCTGTCCGCCGATTTAATCGTCGCCAGTCCGGGTATTGCGCTGGCGACGCCGATCCTGTGCGAGGCGGCGGAAGCCGGCATTGAAATTATCGGCGATATCGAACTGTTCTGTCGCGAAGCGCAGGCGCCGATCGTCGCTATCACCGGGTCCAACGGTAAAAGCACCGTTACCACGCTGGTGGGTGAAATGGCGCGTGCGGCCGGTTGGGCCGTTGGCGTAGGCGGCAACATCGGCGTACCGGCGCTGGAGCTGCTCAAGCAGGAAAGCCAGCTGTATGTGCTGGAGCTGTCGAGCTTCCAGTTGGAAACCACTTACAGCCTGCACGCCGCCGCCGCCACGATCCTCAACGTTACCGAGGATCACACCAACCGCTACCCGTTGGGGCTGCAGCAGTACCGCGCCGCCAAATTGCGCATTTATGAAAACGCCAAAGTCTGCATTGTGAACGCGGACGACGCCCTGACCATGCCGGTGCGCGGCGCCGACGCGCGTTGCCTGAGTTTCGGCGTGGATGTGGGCGATTACCACCTGAACCGGCAGCAGGGTGAAACCTGGCTGCGGGTGAAAGGCGAGCGGGTGCTGAATACCCGCGAAATCAAACTGGTCGGTCAGCACAACTACACCAATGCGCTGGCTGCGCTGGCGCTGGCGGACGCTGTGGGCATTCCCCGCTCGTCGGCCCTGATCGCGCTGACTACCTTTACCGGCCTGCCGCACCGTTTCCAACTAGTGCTGGCGCGTCATGACGTGCGCTGGGTCAATGATTCCAAGGCTACCAATGTCGGCAGCACCGAGGCGGCGCTGAGCGGGCTGCATGTCGATGGCACGCTGCATCTGCTGCTGGGCGGCGACGGGAAATCAGCGGATTTCTCTCCGTTGCTGCGTTACCTGCAAGGCGACAGCATTCGTCTGTACTGCTTTGGCCGTGATGGCGGGCAACTGGCGGCGCTGCGTCCGGAAATCGCCGAGCAGACCGAAACCATGGAGCAGGCGATGCGTCTTATCGCCGGCCGCACCCAGCCGGGTGACATGGTGTTGCTGTCGCCGGCTTGCGCCAGTCTCGATCAGTTCCGCAGTTTCGAACAGCGCGGCGACGAGTTCGCTCGCCTGGCGGAGGAGCTGGGATAATGCGTTTTATCGGGGCCGGCATAGTCGAACGTCTGAAAAGCTGGGTGATGGGGACGCGTGAAAGCGACAACCTCAGCACCGTGCTGTATGACCGGACGCTGCTGTGGTTGACCCTGGGGCTGGCGGTGATCGGCTTTGTGATGGTGACCTCGGCGTCGATGCCGGTCGGGCAGCGGCTGGCCAGCGATCCCTTTTTATTCGCCAAGCGCGATGCGCTGTATCTGGGGCTGGCGTTTGGTTTGTCGCTGGTCACCATGCGGGTACCGATGGAGGTCTGGCAGCGTTACAGCGTGGTATTGCTGCTGGCGTCGATAGTGATGCTGTTGATCGTGCTGGTAGTGGGCAGCTCGGTTAACGGGGCGTCACGCTGGATTTCTCTCGGTCCGCTGCGTATTCAGCCGGCAGAGTTATCGAAGTTGTCGTTGTTTTGCTACCTCTCCAGCTACATGGTGCGCAAAGTCGAAGAGGTACGAAATAACTTCTGGGGCTTTTGCAAGCCGATGGGCGTGATGGTGGTGCTGGCGGTGCTACTGCTGGCTCAGCCGGACCTCGGTACGGTGGTGGTGCTGTTCATCACCACGCTGGCGATGTTGTTTCTGGCCGGAGCAAAACTGTGGCAGTTCCTGGCGATCATCGGTTGTGGCATCTTCGCCGTCGGGTTGCTGATTATCGCAGAGCCGTACCGCGTGCGCCGCGTGACGTCGTTCTGGAATCCGTGGGACGACCCGTTCGGCAGCGGCTATCAGTTGACCCAGTCGTTGATGGCGTTTGGCCGCGGCGAACTGTGGGGGCAAGGGCTCGGCAATTCCATCCAGAAACTGGAATATCTGCCGGAAGCGCATACCGACTTCATTTTCTCCATTCTGGGGGAGGAACTGGGCTATATCGGTGTGGTTTTGGCGTTGTTAATGATATTCTTCGTCGCTTTTCGGGCGATGTCGATAGGAAGACGGGCGCTGGAAATCGATCAGCGTTTTTCGGGCTTTCTGGCCTGCTCCATCGGTATCTGGTTCAGTTTTCAGACTCTGGTGAATGTCGGCGCGGCCGCGGGCATGTTGCCGACAAAAGGGCTGACATTGCCGCTGATCAGCTACGGCGGTTCCAGTCTGTTGATTATGTCGACGGCTATCGTGTTGTTGCTG
This sequence comes from Dickeya fangzhongdai, assembly GCF_002812485.1. Taxonomy (NCBI): domain Bacteria; kingdom Pseudomonadati; phylum Pseudomonadota; class Gammaproteobacteria; order Enterobacterales; family Pectobacteriaceae; genus Dickeya; species Dickeya fangzhongdai. The sequence continues at coordinate 4,214,626 of NZ_CP025003.1, read as the reverse complement.
CGAATTGATTATGAAACGCGCCTGACCAAAGCGCAGGCGTTTACGAGAGGTGCCCGATGAGTGGCGAAGGCAAGCGTTTGATGGTGATGGCCGGCGGTACCGGCGGGCATGTGTTCCCCGGTCTGGCGGTGGCGCATCATCTGATGGCGCAGGGCTGGCAGGTGCGCTGGCTGGGCACGGCCGACCGGATGGAAGCGGATCTGGTGCCGAAACACGGCATCGACATCGACTTTATCCGTATTTCCGGTCTGCGCGGCAAAGGATTGGCGGCATTGGTGCTGGCGCCGGTGCGTATCTTTCGGGCGGTGCGGCAGGCGCAGGCGATTATGCGCCGCTATCAGCCGGACGTTGTGCTGGGGATGGGCGGTTATGTGTCCGGCCCCGGCGGTCTGGCTGCCTGGCTGTGCGGCATCCCGGTGGTTTTGCACGAGCAAAACGGTATCGCCGGGTTGACCAACCGCTGGCTGTCGCGCATCGCCAAAAAAGTATTACAGGCATTCCCGGGGGCGTTTCCTCACGCGGATGTGGTGGGAAATCCGGTGCGTACCGATGTGCTGGCGCTGCCGTCGCCGACGGAACGACTGGCTGAGCGCAGCGGCCCGGTGCGGGTGTTGGTGGTTGGCGGAAGCCAGGGCGCGCGAGTGCTGAATCAAACCCTGCCCGGCGTAGCGGCGCGGTTGCATGACGCCGTTACCATCTGGCACCAAACCGGCAAAGGCGCTCAGGCGGAAGTAGAGGCTGCTTATGCGCAAGCCGGTCAGCCGCAGCACCGGATTACCGAGTTTATCGACGACATGGCGGCGGCGTATGCCTGGGCCGATGTGGTGGTGTGCCGCTCCGGCGCGCTAACCGTCAGCGAGATTGCCGCGGCCGGGTTGCCGGCGTTGTTTGTGCCGTTCCAGCATAAGGATCGGCAGCAGTACTGGAATGCGTTGCCGTTGGAACAGGCGGGCGCCGCAAAGATTATCGAACAGGCCGACCTCAGCGTGGACGCGATAAGCGAGGTGTTGTCGGCCTGGGATCGCGCCACGTTACGCGATATGGCGCAAAAAGCCCGAACCGTGGCGATTCCCGATGCGACGGAACGGGTGGCGGCCGAAGTCGCGGCGGCGGCGATGCAGCGGGCGGCTCACGCTGTCCGGAATTAATGATAATGGCCGGCAATAGCCGGCGTTGATGTAGGTTGCGATAGAAGATAGTGAATACTCAAGAACTGGCGAAACTGCGTTCAATCGTGCCCGAGATGCACCGCGTCCGGCACATCCATTTTGTTGGCATCGGTGGTGCCGGCATGGGCGGTATCGCCGAAGTCCTGGCTAACGAGGGCTATCAGATCAGCGGTTCTGATCTGGCGCCCAACGCCGTGACGCAGCAATTGACCGATCTGGGCGCCCAGATCTATTTCCACCATCGCCCGGAAAATGTGAACGAAGCGAGCGTGGTGGTGGTATCCAGCGCGATTACGGCGGATAACCCGGAGATTATCGCGGCACATGAGGCCCGTATTCCGGTGATTCGCCGGGCAGAGATGCTGGCAGAATTGATGCGCTTTCGTCATGGCATCGCCATCGCCGGGACACATGGCAAGACCACGACCACGGCGATGGTGACCAGTATCTACGCCGAAGCGGGGCTGGATCCGACGTTCGTCAACGGCGGGCTGGTCAAAGCCGCGGGGACGCACGCCCGGTTAGGGTCGAGCCGTTACCTGATTGCGGAAGCGGACGAGAGCGATGCGTCGTTCCTGCATTTGCAGCCGATGGTGGCGATTGTGACCAACATCGAAGCCGACCATATGGACACGTATCAGGGCGATTTTGAGAACCTCAAGCAGACGTTCATCAACTTCCTGCATAACCTGCCGTTTTACGGCCATGCGGTGATGTGCCTGGATGACGCGGTGATTCGGGAACTGTTGCCGAAAGTGGGGCGTCACATCACCACTTATGGTTTCAGCGACGATGCGGATGTGCGGGTGGCTGACTACCGGCAGGTCGGGGCGCAGGGGCTGTTTACGCTGGCGCGTCAGGGCAAACCGCTGCTGAATGTGACGCTGAACGCGCCGGGCCGCCACAATGCGCTGAATGCCGCGGCGGCGGTAGCGGTGGCGACGGAAGAAGGTATTGACGACGACGCGATTCTGCGAGCGCTGGCTCGCTTTCAGGGAACGGGGCGTCGGTTTGATTTTCTGGGCGAATTCCCGCTACAGCCGGTCAACGGCAAAAGCGGCAGCGCCATGCTGGTGGATGATTACGGGCACCACCCGACGGAAGTGGACGCCACCATCAAGGCGGCGCGCGCCGGCTGGCCGGATAAACGCCTGGTGATGATTTTTCAGCCGCATCGCTATACCCGCACGCGGGATCTGTACGATGACTTCGCGCACGTACTGTCCCAGGTGGATGTGCTGCTGATGCTGGATGTGTATCCGGCCGGCGAAGCGCCGATTCCGGGAGCGGACAGCCGGTCGCTGTGTCGCACCATTCGCGGACGCGGCAAAATCGACCCGATCATGGTGCCGGATGTGGAGACGCTGCCTGAATTGCTGGCGCAGGCGCTGCAGGGCGATGATCTGGTGCTGGTTCAGGGCGCCGGCAACATTGGCAAACTGGCGCGTCGGCTGGCGGAAAATCGTCTGCAGGCGAAGACCAAAGACTGAGAACAGGATGACTGAGCACGTGATGGTAGTGATGAAACGCACCCACGCTGACCACGACGAAACCGGCCGATGGCCGGCTGAGGTTCGGTGCGCCGACGTTTCGCGCTCAGTCCAGACAGACAACGGTTACCGCCGCGTATCTGTTGTGGAGTTGGCTGATTAGTATGTCGCAGGCGGCGTTGAATACACGCGGACGTGAGCAGGAAAAGGGCGCACGACGCAGCAATGGCAGTCAGCTGGCGGGGATTTTTTTCCTGCTGATGGTGGCCGGCACCATCCTGTGGGGAAGCTGGATGGTGCTGGGTTGGATGAAAGATGCCAGCCGTCTGCCGCTGTCCAGACTGGTGGTGACCGGCGAGCGACACTACACCACCAATGACGATATTCGCCAGGCGATTTTGTCGCTGGGCTCGCCGGGGACGTTCATGACGCAGGATGTGAATGTCATCCAGCAGCAGATCGAGCGCCTGCCCTGGATTAAACAGGCCAGCGTACGTAAGCAGTGGCCGGACGAATTAAAGATTCATCTGGTTGAATACGTTCCGTTTGCGCGCTGGAATGACCAGCTCATGGTTGACAGCGAGGGTAACACCTTCAGCGTGCCGGCTGAGCGCATCGGCAACAAAAAAATGCCGATGTTGTACGGTCCGGAGGGCGGTGAAGAAGACGTGCTGGAGGGGTATCGCGAGATGAACCAGGTACTGGCGGCAGGCAAGTTCACGGTGAAGATGGTGGCGATGACCGCGCGCCATTCATGGCAGGTTGGGCTGGACGATGATATCCGCCTCGATCTGGGACGTGATGACAGAAGTCGGCGTCTGGCGCGTTTTTTGGAGATCTATCCGTTGTTGCAGCGGCAGGCCCAGAATGAAAACAAGCGGGTTAACTACGTGGATTTGCGCTATGAAACCGGCGCAGCGGTAGGTTGGAGCCCGGCATTTATTGATCAGCAAAAAGACATTGATCAGCAAAAGAACGGTAATCAGCAACAAAATCAGGCACAGGCTAAACAGCAATGATCAAGTCGACGGACAGAAAACTGGTAGTTGGGCTGGAAATCGGTACAGCAAAGGTGGCTGCGCTGGTAGGTGAAGTTCTGCCAGATGGCATGATCAATATCATCGGTGTGGGAAGCTGCCCGTCACGGGGCATGGATAAAGGCGGCGTTAACGATCTGGAATCGGTGGTCAAGTGCGTTCAGCGCGCCATCGATCAGGCCGAACTGATGGCTGATTGCCAGATTTCATCCGTGTATCTGGCGTTGTCCGGTAAGCACATCAGCTGCCAGAACGAGATCGGCATGGTGCCTATCTCCGAAGAAGAAGTCACGCAGGACGATGTCGAAAGCGTGGTGCATACGGCCAAATCTGTCCGGGTCCGTGATGAGCACCGTATTCTGCATGTGATCCCGCAGGAATACGCCATCGATTATCAGGAAGGGATTAAAAATCCGGTCGGGCTGTCTGGCGTGCGGATGCAGGCCAAGGTGCACCTGATCACCTGTCATAACGACATGGCGAAGAACATTGTTAAAGCGGTGGAGCGTTGCGGTCTGAAGGTGGATCAACTGATTTTCGCCGGGCTGGCATCGAGTTATGCGGTGCTGACTGAAGACGAGCGCGAACTGGGCGTGTGCGTAGTGGATATCGGCGGCGGCACCATGGATATGGCGGTGTATACCGGCGGCGCGCTGCGTCACACAAAAGTGATTCCTTATGCTGGTAACGTAGTCACCAGCGATATAGCCTATGCGTTTGGCACGCCGCCCACGGATGCGGAAGCGATCAAGGTACGTTACGGTTGCGCGCTCGGTTCCATCGTCAGCAAAGATGAAACCGTAGAAGTGCCGAGCGTCGGCGGTCGTCCGCCGCGTAGTCTGCAGCGTCAGACGTTGGCGGAGGTGATTGAGCCTCGCTATACCGAGTTATTGAATCTGGTGAATGACGAGCTGTTGCAGTTGCAGGAACAGCTGCGCCAGCAGGGCGTGAAGCATCATCTGGCGGCCGGCATCGTGCTGACCGGCGGTGCGGCGCAGATTGACGGTCTGGCGGCCTGCGCGCAGCGCGTGTTCCACACGCAGGTGCGCATCGGCCAGCCGCTGAATATCACCGGATTAACGGATTATGCGCAGGAGCCCTATTACTCGACAGCAGTGGGGCTGCTGCATTACGGCAAAGAGTCTCATCTGAGTGGCGAACACGAGGTTGAGAAACGCGCCTCAGTCAGCAACTGGTTTAAACGCCTGAACAGCTGGCTGAGAAAAGAATTTTGACGGTTATCAAAAGAGATCATTTAGCACGACTTTTTTGATCTTGAAGTAACACAGGCACAAGACGGAGAGAAACTATGTTTGAACCAATGGAGTTAACCAACGACGCGGTGATTAAAGTCATCGGCGTCGGTGGTGGCGGCGGCAACGCTGTCGAACACATGGTGCGTGAACGCATCGAAGGTGTTGAATTCTTTGCGGTTAACACCGACGCTCAGGCACTGCGCAAAACGGCGGTCGGCCAGACCATCCAGATCGGTAGCGGTATTACCAAAGGTCTGGGCGCTGGCGCCAACCCGGAAGTGGGCCGCAATTCCGCCGAGGAAGATCGCGAAGCACTGCGTTCTGCGCTGGAAGGTGCGGACATGGTGTTCATCGCAGCCGGTATGGGCGGCGGTACCGGTACCGGCGCAGCGCCGGTGGTGGCGGAAGTCGCCAAGGATCTGGGTATCCTGACGGTTGCCGTGGTGACCAAGCCGTTCAATTTTGAAGGCAAGAAACGCATGGCGTTTGCCGAGCAGGGGATCGCGGAGCTGTCCAAGCACGTTGATTCGCTGATCACCATCCCCAACGATAAACTGTTGAAAGTGCTGGGGCGCGGCATCTCCCTGCTGGACGCGTTCGGCGCGGCTAACGACGTGTTGAAAGGCGCGGTGCAGGGGATTGCCGAGTTGATTACCCGTCCGGGTCTGATGAACGTCGACTTTGCCGACGTGCGCACCGTGATGTCCGAAATGGGTTACGCCATGATGGGTTCCGGCGTGGCTCGCGGTGAAGACCGTGCGGAAGAGGCGGCGGAAATGGCTATCTCCAGCCCGCTGCTGGAAGATATCGACCTTTCCGGCGCGCGCGGCGTGTTGGTTAACATTACCGCTGGTTTCGATCTGCGTCTGGATGAATTTGAGACTGTTGGTAATACCATTCGCGCGTTTGCATCCGATAATGCGACGGTAGTGATTGGTACGTCGCTGGATCCGGATATGAACGACGAACTGCGGGTGACCGTGGTCGCCACCGGCATCGGCATGGACAAACGTCCGGAAATTACGCTGGTTACCAACAAGCAAAGCAGCCAGCCGGTTATGGACCACCGCTATCAGCAACATGGCATGGCGCCGCTGACGCAGGAAAAACCTGCGGCCAAAGTGGTGAATGACCAGAGCGTGCAAACCAATAAAGAGCCGGACTATCTCGATATTCCTGCTTTCCTGCGTAAGCAGGCTGACTAAGGTTAGGTTGGAATCTCCGCTCTTTGTGCTAAACTGTGCCGCCGGCCTTGGTGTAAGCTAAGGCCGTAGGTTCAGATGAATGCGAGATAATACGATGATCAAACAACGTACATTAAAACGTATCGTACAGGCGACAGGGGTCGGTCTTCATACCGGCAAAAAAGTCACCCTGACTATGCGTCCTGCACCGGCGAACACCGGGGTCATCTATCGTCGTACTGACTTGAATCCACCGGTTGATTTTCCGGCTGATGCCAAATCCGTGCGTGATACCATGCTCTGTACTTGCCTGGTTAATGAGCATGACGTGCGCATTTCGACGGTGGAGCATCTGAATGCGGCCCTGGCGGGATTAGGCATCGATAACATTGTTGTTGACGTAGATGCGCCTGAAATTCCGATCATGGACGGCAGCGCCAGTCCGTTTGTCTACCTGCTGCTGGATGCTGGTATCGAAGAACTGAACTGTGCCAAGAAGTTTGTTCGTATCAAACAGCCTGTACGCGTAGAAGACGGTGACAAATGGGCAGAATTGAAGCCGTTCAACGGCTTTAGCCTCGATTTCACCATCGACTTCAATCATCCGGTGATTGATGCCGGTTCACAGCGCTTCAAGCTGGATTTCTCCGCTGATGCGTTTGTGCGCCAGATCAGCCGCGCGCGGACCTTTGGGTTTATGCGCGATATCGAGTATCTGCAGTCCCGCGGTCTGTGCCTGGGCGGTAGTCTCGATAGTGCGATCGTGGTGGATGATTACCGTGTGCTGAACGAAGACGGTCTGCGCTTTGACGATGAGTTCGTGCGCCACAAAATGCTGGACGCGATTGGCGACCTGTTCATGTGTGGTCACAACATCATTGGCGCGTTCACGGCGTTCAAATCCGGCCACGCGTTGAACAACAAACTGCTGCAGGCTGTGCTGGCTAAACAGGAAGCGTGGGAATTCGTGACCTTTGAAGATGAAGCGGAAATGCCGCTGGCTTTCAAAGCGCCGTCAACCGTTCTGGCCTGATCCGCAATACATGACATCATGACGACTGGTTTTCGCTGGTATTCTCTCCGGCCAGCGAAGCCAGTCGTTTTAATATTTTCTGTAGTCGTTCCGGACTTTGCTCCGCCAGCCCCTTTAATATCTCCGCACTCTGCGCACTGAGAATTCGTGTTGTTGTCACAGCGGTTTCATCTGTCGGTGCAATGGCATGGGTTTTCTCGTTTTCATGCATTTTTGCGGCCAGCGCTGGATTAATCCTGATGTCGATTGCCGCCAATGATGGTAGTATTTGTGCGCGCAGAGCGGAAAGCAGGGCTGGTTGTTCATAACGTAATCGCATCAGCCAGTTGGCGCCGGCGGTTTCCAGTACCAGCAGACCATGACGATAGTTAGCCACTCGGCAGTATGAACGCAGCGCTGTTGGCAACAGGGCGTGCACCGCTCGATTGAGTTTCAACAGTGCGAGCGCACGTTGTTGAATATCATGCAGCGGGCCTGACCCGGCTTGCGATGCGCCATCGAAAAATGACTCCAGTGATTGTGGACGGTTATCACGCATAACGCAGGCTCCGACGGAAAGAAACTTGTGATTGGTATTTTAAATCGTTGGCGACAATTTGGCAGACGTTATTTCTGGCCTCACCTGCTGCTGGGGATGGTCGCGGCGACGCTCGGCCTGCCTGCCAACTTCACCGAATCACGTGATGCCTCTACTGCACCCAATTCCGCATCGGCGATCAGTCGTCCGAACGTATCTTATTTCAATCTCACCGATCTGGCGGCCTTAAAAGATTCTCGCCGTCGTTCGCCATTCAGTAATGATTTCTGGCATCAGCATGCCATCCGCACGGTGATTCGTCACCTGTCGTTTGCTTTTACGCCACCCGTTACCGTGGTTGAGGCGACGGAGGCTTCCCGGTTACATCACCAGGTATTGCTGGAAACGCTGAATGCGTTGCTGACGCGCGAAGCGACACCGCACGCTTCTGTCAGTGCCGATCTGGCGCCGACTCATTTTTCACCTTCTCATCATACCGGCCTATGGCTGGCGCAGGTTCAGGGCATTCGTGCCGGGCCGCGCGCCTGACTTCGATAGTGTGCTGCTCTATGGCAAGTAGCCGTAGATTCCTTTTCTGATGTCGTGCCAGCATCGATGGACTGGCATTGTTGAGATTAAAATTACTATGTTAATCAAGTTATTGACCAAAGTTTTCGGTAGCCGTAATGACCGTGCGTTGCGCCGTATGCGCAAAATTGTGGATGTGATCAATCGCCTCGAACCGGACATGGAAAAACTCTCCGATGATGAGCTGAAGGCGAAAACTCAGGCATTTCGTGACCGTATCAAGAAGGGCGAAACACTGGAATCGCTGTTGCCGGAAGCTTTTGCTGTGGTGCGTGAAGCCAGTAAGCGTGTTTTTGGCATGCGTCACTTCGACGTACAGCTGATCGGCGGTATGGTGCTGAACGAGCGCTGCATCGCGGAAATGCGCACCGGTGAAGGTAAAACCCTGACCGCAACTCTGCCGGCGTACCTCAATGCTCTGACTGGTCGAGGCGTGCATGTGGTGACCGTCAACGACTATCTGGCCCAGCGCGACGCCGAAAATAACCGCCCGTTGTTTGAATTCCTGGGGCTGACCGTCGGCATCAACCTGCCGGGGATGCCGGCGCCGGCCAAGCGTGAAGCCTACGCTGCCGATATTACCTACGGCACTAACAACGAATACGGTTTTGACTACCTGCGCGACAACATGGCGTTCAGCCCGGAAGAGCGTGTGCAGCGTGAACTGTATTATGCGCTGGTGGACGAAGTGGACTCCATCCTGATCGATGAAGCGCGTACTCCGCTGATCATCTCTGGTCCGGCGGAAGACAGCTCCGAACTTTATATGCGGGTAAACAAAATCATCCCGCACCTGATCCGTCAGGAGAAAGAGGATTCGGATACTTTCCACGGCGAAGGTCATTTCTCGGTGGACGAGAAAGCCCGTCAGGTTAACCTGACCGAACGCGGTCTGGTCAAAATCGAAGAGTTGCTGGTGAAAGGCGGCATCATGGAAGAAGGCGAGTCGTTGTATTCGCCGGCCAACATTATGCTGATGCACCACGTGACGGCGGCATTGCGCGCTCATGTGCTGTTTACCCGCGACGTCGACTACATTGTGAAAGACGACGAAGTCATTATCGTTGACGAACATACCGGCCGTACCATGCAGGGGCGCCGCTGGTCCGATGGTTTGCACCAGGCGGTGGAAGCCAAGGAAAACGTCAAGATCAACAACGAGAACCAGACGCTGGCCTCGATCACTTTCCAGAACTACTTCCGTATCTATGAGAAGCTGGCCGGGATGACCGGTACGGCAGATACTGAAGCGTTCGAATTCAGCTCGATTTATAAGCTGGATACTATCGTCGTGCCGACCAACCGCCCAATGATCCGTAAAGATCTGCCGGATCTGGTGTACATGACCGAACAGGAAAAAATCGGCGCCATCATTGAAGATATCAGAGATCGTACCGCCAAGGGGCAGCCGGTGTTGGTGGGGACCATTTCCATCGAAAAATCCGAAGTGGTATCGCATGCGCTGACTAAAGCCGGCATCAAACACAACGTACTGAACGCCAAATTCCATGCGATGGAAGCGGATATCGTGGCGCAGGCCGGGCGCTCGGGGGCGGTGACCATCGCCACCAACATGGCGGGCCGTGGTACCGATATCGTGCTGGGCGGCAGCTGGCAGGCAGAAGTGGCGCAACAGGAAAATCCGGACGAAGCCCAAATAGCCGCCATTAAAGCTGAATGGCAACAACGTCATGATGAGGTGTTGGCTGCAGGCGGTCTGCACATTATCGGCACCGAACGTCATGAATCCCGCCGTATCGACAACCAGTTGCGTGGTCGTTCCGGCCGTCAGGGCGACCCGGGTTCTTCCCGTTTCTACCTGTCGATGGAAGATGCGCTGATGCGTATTTTTGCGTCGGATCGCGTTTCCAACATGATGCGTAAATTGGGGATGAAGGAAGGCGAAGCGATTGAGCATCCGTGGGTGACCAAGGCGATTGCCAATGCGCAACGCAAGGTGGAAAACCGCAACTTCGACATTCGTAAACAGCTGCTTGAGTACGATGATGTGGCCAATGACCAGCGTCGCGCTATCTATACTCAGCGCAACGAACTGTTGGATGCATCTGATATCAGCGAAACCATCAATAGCATTCGTGAAGACGTGTTCAAGGTCACCATCGATGCCCATATTCCGCCGCAGTCGCTGGAGGAGATGTGGGATATTCCGGGGCTGGAACAGCGTCTGAAAAATGACTTTGACCTCGAACTGCCGATCGCCGAATGGCTGGACAAGGAGCCTGATCTGCACGAAGAGACGCTGCGGGAACGTATCTACGCGCAGGCGGTGGAAGTGTATGGCCGTAAGGAAGAAGTGGTCGGCAGCGATGTCATGCGCAACTTCGAGAAGGGCGTGATGCTGCAGACGCTGGATTCGCTGTGGAAAGAACACCTGGCGGCGATGGACTATCTGCGTCAGGGGATTCATCTGCGCGGGTATGCGCAGAAAGATCCGAAGCAGGAATACAAGCGCGAGTCGTTCGCCATGTTTGCTGCTATGCTGGAAGGCCTCAAATACGAAGTGATCAGCACCCTGAGTAAGGTTCAGGTGCGGATGCCGGAAGAAATCGAAGCGCTGGAACAGCAGCGCCGTGAAGAAGCCGAGCGTCTGGCCCGCCAGCAGCAATTGAGCCATCAGGATGAAGCGGCTACCGGTTCACCTTATGCCGATCGCAAGATCGGTCGTAACGACCCATGCCCGTGCGGCTCCGGCAAGAAATACAAGCAGTGCCACGGTCGCCTGCAGAAATAAGGCCGGTAACGTAGCGATATATCAAATAAAAGGCGGTCATTGACCGCCTTTTCACTGGTTGAAAGGATAATGATGCAAAAAACTTTATCTGTGGCGGTGGGGATTATTCGGAATCCGCAGCGAGAGTTCTTCATCGCCTGTCGCCCGGCCGGGGTGCACATGGCCGGCAAATGGGAGTTTCCCGGCGGCAAGGTCGAAGAAGGTGAAACGCCGGAGCAGGCGCTGGTGCGAGAACTGCATGAAGAAGCGGGGATTGAGGTGATCAATCCAAAACCGCTGGACAGCAAAACGTTTTCGGCAGGCGAACGCCTGATTACACTGCATTTCTTCCTGGTGGAGCAATGGCGCGGCGAGCCGTATGGTCGTGAAGGCCAACCCTCGCGCTGGCTGACGGCTGACGAACTGGATGAAGCAGAATTTCCGCCCGCCAACGCCGAGATGATTCGTCGCCTGAAGGCGGGCATCGCCTAAATTCCAGCCGGGGTTTGCCGTACTGCCGACGATTCATGCGCTGAAGCCAGCATGAATCGCGGTGCGAAATGGCAATAAGCGAATACCGAAATTAGTAGCAATACCGGAATTAGTAGCAATACCGGATTAGTGCTGCGGCTCGCTCCAGACGTCGCTGTCGGATACATCTTCCGCACTGGGAATGTATTTTTCCTCGTCGGCCCATTCCCCTAAATCGATCAACTGGCAACGTTTGCTGCAAAACGGCCGATAAGGGCTATTTTCGCTCCATTCCACCGGTTTGGTGCAGGTGGGGCATTTTACAACGGTCATCTCGTTATCCTCGGCACGGTTATCTCCAGAAAACAGTTCTCGCTTAGCAACAAGCCAGTTCGAATGCCAGTCGCGCAGGTGTTTGCCCATCGCTATCCAGCGGCAGGAAACGGATAGCGTAACGGGTCTTGTGACCGGATATTTGCGGATAGATCTGATGCTCAAGACCAATCCGTAAACGTAACAGGTCGGCGTCGGTCGCATTATCCTGATAGAAACCGTTAAGGCTGATTTGTTCCTTGAAGGCGCCCGCATGGCGGATCAATTCCAGTATGCTGTCGAGCGAGCGTTTCAACGGCGAGACACTGTCCAGCCAGATGCTGGTTTGCCACTGTTTTTGTTCTGGCAACTGGTGTAACCAGATATGCAGTGTGGGCAGGTCAAAACTGCAACATCCGCCCGGCAGGCTCAGGCGTTGCCGAACCATACCGATCAACTTGTCTTCACGCAACCCTTGCCCCATGCGCGGAGCGGCAATCAGTTCGCCCGACAGGTTTCGTAACTTCTGACGCAGCGTGTTAATGCGCTCAATGTCCGCTTCCGGCAGTTCGCCCCACTGCGCCAGTTTTTGTTGCTGACGTTCCAGCTCTTTCAGTAGGTCGGGGCGGGCGTCCCCGCGTTCGAGAATATCCAGCAATTCCGCCACCGCGCGGAAGAAGGTCAGGGCAACGCCAATATCCTTCAACGCGTGGTTGTCGTACATCTGTTGCAGCAGAAACTCCAGGCGTAGCCAGGTACGCATTTTTTCATTCAGCGGATATTCAAAAAGAACTGTTGAGGAAACGTCACTCATTATGGGTCGTCCTGTCAGTTGCGGATGTAGCCAGCGCCAGATAATGCTGATGCAGAGCGGCAATCCGCGGAGCGAGTACGCTCGGATTGCTATTATTATCGATAATATCATCGGCGCAGGCTAACCGCTGTTCACGGCTGGCCTGCGACGCCAGAATGTTTTGCGCCTGAGCGCGGGAAACGCCATCCCGGGCCATGGTGCGTTGCAATTGCGTCTCCAGGGGAACATCCACCACCAGAATACGCTGCGCCTGCTCCTGAAGCTGATTTTCCACCAGCAGGGGAACCACCCATAACGCGTAAGGGGTGGTGACGGCCGCCAACTGACGCCGGGTCTCCTGATGGATCAGCGGATGCAGCAAGGCGTTGAGCCAGCGTTTGTCCTCCGGGCTGGAAAAAATGCGTTCTCGCAGGGCGCTTCGGTTCAGCGCGCCGTCAGGCTGTAATATCTCCCGGCCAAAATGTTCAACAATGGCTGTCAGAGCGGGCTGCCCGGGAGAAACCACCTGGCGGGCGATTATGTCCGCATCGACAATGCTGGCGCCCAGCGCTGCAAAGCCCTGAGCAACCGTACTTTTTCCGCTGCCTATGCCGCCTGTCAGCGCGACGATGTATGCCATGGTAATCAACTGGAAATGGCTGGGTAAATTTATCGGATTCTAGCCCAAATCGAGGGAAAATCGCAGTCTTGCCGCCGGATTATTCGGGCGTATGATCATTATGAATTGGCGCTTATCGCCCGTTCCTTCCTTGACCATCATTCTCACTTCATCAGGTCGTTTACCATGCGTATTGAAGAAGATATCAAGTTGGGTTTTAAAGATGTGCTTATCCGCCCCAAACGCTCTACGTTGAAAAGCCGAGCAGACGTGGAGCTGACGCGTGAGTTTACCTTTTTGCATGCCGGCGGCGACTGGTCCGGCGTCCCGATTATTGCAGCCAACATGGATACGGTGGGTACGTTCCAAATGGCGCGGGTACTGGCGTCATTTGAGCTGCTGACCGCCGTACACAAGCACTATTCGGTAGCCGAGTGGCGGCAGTTTATCGAGAGTACGCCCGCTGCTGTATTACGTCATGTGATGGTATCGAGCGGCACGTCTGACGGTGATTTCGAGAAAATGACGCAGATTCTGGCGTTATCGCCGGCTCTGAAATTTATCTGCATTGATGTGGCTAACGGGTATTCGGAGCATTTCGTCAATTTTGTGCAGAAGGCACGCGAAGTCTTTCCGGACAAAGTGATTTGTGCCGGTAACGTGGTAACCGGGGAGATGGTGGAAGAGCTGTTATTGTCAGGGGCGGACATTGTCAAAGTAGGTATTGGTCCCGGTTCCGTCTGTACTACGCGGGTGAAAACCGGCGTGGGTTATCCGCAGTTATCGGCGGTTATCGAGTGCGCTGATGCCGCGCATGGTCTGGGCGGGCAGATTGTCAGCGATGGCGGCTGTAGCGTGCCGGGCGATGTCGCCAAAGCCTTTGGCGGCGGTGCAGACTTCGTGATGCTGGGCGGGTTACTGGCGGCCCATGAAGAGAGCGGCGGCGATATCATTGAGGAAGAAGGCCGCAAAATGATGCTGTTTTACGGCATGAGTTCCGCTTCGGCGATGGAGCGACATGTCGGCGGCGTTGCCGATTATCGTGCCGCGGAAGGCAAGACGGTACGTTTGCCGTTGCGCGGTCCGGTAGAACATACCGTGCGCGATATTCTCGGCGGACTTCGCTCCGCCTGCACTTACGTGGGCGCAGCGCGGCTGAAAGAACTGACCAAACGAACTACTTTCATTCGGGTTGCCGAGCAGGAAAACCGGGTGTTTAACGGCTGATCCCCTGCTGATATACCCCAAATATTCGAGCTGCAGGAAAGCCAGCGCACCGGCGACCTGAAGTATGACGAGTAAAGCATGGTGAGTATATGTGCTGGCGAGCTCAGGCGCCCGCCAGTACATTCCCTAACTGGAAAATCGGCAGATACATGGCGATAACCAGTGTTCCCACCAGCCCGCCGACGATGACCAGCAACAGCGGTTCCAGCGTTTGCGTCAGTGTATCCGCAAATTGCCGGGTATGGTTCTCATACCAGCCTGCCAGTCGGGCGAACAGCTGATCCAGCGCGCCGGTTTCCTCCCCGACGCTGATGAGTTGATGGCAAGGAGCCGGATAGAGCCAGGGCTCATCATGGATAGCTTGTCCGAGCGGAATGCCCTGCTCAAGCTGGCTTTTGATCTCAGCGAGCGATTGCCGATAAACCGGGTTATTCAGCGTCGCGGCGGCGCTCAGGCCGGAAGGCAGCGTTAATCCCGCCTGCTGCGTCATCGCCAGAGTATGAAAGATTTGGCTCAGGCAATGGCCTCGTACCAGTGTGGATAGCAGCGGTAGCCTCAACAATAACCGCTGCTCCCGTTTTTGCCATTCTGCTTTTTGTCGGCGTATCTGCCGGTAGCTCAGCAATATCGCCACGGGAAGAGTGACGAGCAGCGTACCGTGACGACTCAGCGTATCCGATAATCCCAGCATCATGCGGGTCAGCCAGGGGAGCGGCGCATTAAAGGAGGCGTACAATCCGGCGAATTCCGGTAATACCAGCGTTAACATCAGCAGCGCAACGAGCAGCCCTACTGTTATCACAAAGGCCGGATAGCGCAGGGCTTTGACCACTTTTCCGGTTAGTTGGCGCTGGTTTTCCTGATAGTTTGCCAGCCGGTCGCAACAGTCATCCAGTTTACCGGTCAGTTCGCCGATAGCCACCAGCGAGCTGCACATCACCGGAAAAACGGCGGGATAGTCGGCTAATACTTCTGATAACGCTCGCCCCTGAGACACCTGCAGGCGAATTTCCTGCAACAGGCAGCGCCAGCCTGCTTTTTCGTGCTGGCGGCCCAGCAGGTCCAATGCATCCAGCAATGGCAGCCCGGCCTGCAGCAGTGTCGCCAGTTGCCGGATGATGACTGATAGCTGAGGGCCGCGCCAGTAACGCGGCGTTAGGTATTGCCCGGTTTTGAGGCGCAACGGCTGGTAGCCAAGCTCCAGCAGATACTGGTAAATCTCATCCCGGTTAGTGCCGATGCGTTCACCGGCGCAGAATTCGCCATTGCTGCGAAGCGCTTGCCAGTAATAGAGTTTTTGTACCGCCATCATTCGCCCTTATTCAATGCGATCGCCCACTACCCGATAGACTTCCTCCAGCGAGGTAATGCCTTCGTGGACCAGCGACAGCCCGGCGGATAGCAGCCCGGTTTCCTGTTGCAGAGGCTGTGCCTGACCGCTATCGGACCATGATGCGGAACCAGCCAATGCCTGCTGAAGCGCTGGCGTGACTGGCAGCAGTTCATAAAGCGCCGCCCGGCCGTAGTAACCGGAGAAACAGTGTTCGCACCCTGTCGCTCGCCATTGTCGTAACGGGCCTTGCCACAGATTATCGGGCAAGGTTGCGGCATCCCCGGCTAACTGACGGCAATGCGGGCACAATCGCCTGACCAGCCGCTGGGCTATCACCAGCTTGAGCGCGGCAGCCAGCAGATAACCGGGAATTCCCAGGTGCCCCAGGCGGACCAGCGTGTCGGCGGCGGAATTGGTATGCAGGGTCGATAGTACCAGATGGCCGGTTTGCGCCGCTTTGACGGCAATTTCTGCGGTTTCGGCATCGCGGATTTCGCCAATCATGATCACGTCCGGATCCTGACGCAGCAGGGCGCGCAGTACCCGGGCGAAATCCAGCTGGCTTTGGGCATGGATAGCGGTTTGATTGATGCCGGCCAGCGGAATTTCAACGGGATCCTCTACGCTGCAAATATTGCGGCTGACGTCATTCAGCCAGCGAATGGCGCTATACAGTGTGAACGTCTTGCCGCTGCCGGTAGGGCCGGTAACCAGAATCAGCCCTTGCGGCAAACTCAGCGTCCGTTTGAATTGCTGCAACGCGCGGGCAGGCAGACCCAGCGCATCCAGTTCCAGGGCTTGCTGTTGTGTCTGCAGTACTCTCAGCACCACTTTCTCACCGCCCTGAACCGGCAACGTGGCGATGCGCAGCGAGTAGGCGTACTGATCCAGCCGCAGGCTGAACTGGCCGTCCTGCGGCAAACGCCGCTCGGCGATATTGAGTTTTCCCATGATTTTGAGCCGGGCGATCAGCCGTCCGGCCAAAGAATCCGGTGCCGGCGGGATTTCATGCAAGACCCCGTCAATACGTAATCTGACGCGATAACCGGCAGGCAACGGTTCGAAATGGATATCAGAGGCACGCCGCTGGATCGCCAGTTTCAGCGTCTGATTGATGAACTGGACCACCGGTGCATCATCGGGTTCGTCGAGCGTTGTTGCATCGGCCTGATAAGGCGCGATGGTTTCTTCGGCCTGTGGCGACGTGAGCTGTTGTTCCAGTCGTGCGGCAGGCCATTGTTCGACCAGAACTCGCCGGTGACTGGCGAAACGTAGCGCGGCGACCAGTTCCTCCGCCACCAGACCTGAAACGGCGATAGAAACCACCTGCTCATCCATATCCAGCAGCAGGGCGTGGTAGCGCCGACAAAGTAATTGCAGTTCATGCTGTAATGCGTTGTGAGTCATGATGATCATCCGCCTGTAGCGTCAAAACGAAAGACGTCTTCACATGCCTGACGCAGGCTATCTGCGTTGGCGCCGGTCTGGCAGGCTCTCGTCCAACGGGAGGCGCCGTTCTGCGCATCCAACGTCGGCGTCATGACGATGCTCAGCCCCTGCAGGGTCGACTGGCCGGTCAGGGTAATGATGCCCTGATTGACCGTGACCGCGCTGACATAACGCGATGTGGTTGGCGTTGGAATTCCCTGGCTGCCCGCGCTGCACCCATCCAGTCCCGCGTTACTGAGGCCGCAGAGATCTACGGCGGTTTTATAAGCGCTCATGGTTTGCAGCATGTCGGTCATGGCGGCTTTTTGCAGATAGCCCTGATACGCCGGGATCCCCAGCGCGCTCAGGATGGCGATGATGACAATGACCACCATCAGTTCAATCAGTGAAAATCCTTGTTGTGTCATGTTATTGGTTCCCTGGTGTGGCTGGTGGCGGCAGGATAACGGCAAGGGGCATGGCTGGCGACGGCCATGTTTTCAATCAGGAATCCGCTACGAAAACAGGGAGTGCAACGATTGGTAATTGCAGAAAACAGGCGTGCTCGCTCGCAAAATGATGGGGTAAAGCGAAAGATGTATTAGCGAAAAAGCCAGAGAGGAA
The DNA here is from genome assembly GCF_002812485.1 of Dickeya fangzhongdai. NCBI lineage: Bacteria > Pseudomonadati > Pseudomonadota > Gammaproteobacteria > Enterobacterales > Pectobacteriaceae > Dickeya > Dickeya fangzhongdai. Next base: position 4,196,814 of record NZ_CP025003.1, on the reverse strand, counting down.
GCAGGATAGCCACCAACCCGGAGATGCCGGGCTGATGGAGTTGAGCCATGATGGAGCGAGAAGAACTAACTGAAACGCATCGACAGATCGAGTGCCTGCACATGCTTGGTCAGCGCGCCTACCGAGATATAGTCAACGCCGGTGGCGGCGTAATCCGGCAGCGTTTGCAGCGTCACGTTGCCGGACACTTCCAGCAGCGCACGGCCATGCGTCAACGTTACCGCTTCGCGGATGCCTTCCAGCGTGAAGTTGTCCAGCATGATGATATCCGCGCCGGCGCTCAGCGCTTGCTGCAGTTCATCCAGCGTTTCCACTTCGACTTCTACCGGCACATCGCTACGCAACAGGAAGGCTTGCTCGACGGCCTGTTTGATGGAGCCGGCGGCGATAATGTGGTTTTCCTTGATCAGAAACGCATCCGACAGGCCGAGACGGTGGTTGCTACCGCCGCCGCACAGTACCGCGTATTTGAGCGCTGTTCGCAGGCCGGGCAACGTTTTACGAGTGTCCAGCAATCGGGTAGGGGTACCTGCCAACTGCGCTACATAGCGGCTGACTTCGGTTGCCACTCCGGACAGTGTTTGCAGGAAATTCAGGGCGGTACGTTCACCGGTCAGCAGTATGCGGGATGGTCCGTGCAGACGGCACAGCGGCTGGTTTTCCGTCAGGACATCGCCGTCGCGGACCAGCCAGTTAATGGCAATGTGGCCTCCCAACTGACGAAACACCTCGTCCAGCCAGCGCTGCCCGCAGAAAACGCCGGCTTCGCGGGTAATGATCACCGCGTTGGCCTGCGTTTCCGCTGGCAACAGCTGTGCGGTGATATCGTGCTCCGGGTTGACTTCGCCACCCAGGTCTTCACGCAATGCCAGACTTACGCTGACGGGAATATCCTGCTCGATGCGGCTGAACAGTTCAGCCTGACGCTGTTCCTGACTATAACGACGTGTTGTCATCATTTTACTCCGACGGAAATCCGGAATTCGTGCCACCCGCTGGTTAGTAGGCGGTGTTTACATTAAATATCTATATGATTCAGTGTATTGCTTTTATCTTTTTGGTATCCCGGCCGTGACCGGGATACGCAATGGTGGAGGATCAGAAGTTGTAACCGGCCACCAGATAATAGCCCCATCCAGTGGAGCGGACATTAAACGGACCACGGCCGAAATCCAGCTCGGTGCCATCGGCCCACTGGCCGCCATTATGGAAGTAACGGGCGACTACCGAGTAGTGCCAGTGATCATAATTCAGCGCCAGAATATGGCTGGAGGCAATCGCATTGCTGGTGCGGGACGGGCCGGCGTTATTAGCCAGATCGGAACCGAAGTCGAAGTTGGTGAAGCCGATATAAGTCAGCTTGCCGCCCCACAATGAGGTAATCGGGTAGAAGTATTTGATTTTAAAGCGGTAGCCATCCCAGCGATCTTCATTCGGCGCGCCGTAGTTCTGCCACTGGTACTTGGCATAGATATTGGCGGACAGCGACAGGTCTGTTCCGGTATTGATATCGGTTCCCAGACCTACGTACCAGGTGCTCTGGCGTGAGTCGTTATTTTGCCCTTGATCGTAAATGATGTTGTTGGCGACGTACCACTCTTTGAACGGCCCGAAGCCCAGTTGGGTGTTGGTCAGCTTATCAATGGAAAAGCGTGGCTCGATCTCCATGAACAGCGGGGAGCCTTTATCCCAGATGCCGCGATCTGGCGTGTTGCCGGCGCCAAAAACTTTCGGCACGTCGACATAGCCATAGAAATCAAACCAGTCCTTATGGGCGAAAGCTTCATATTCCAGATACAAATCATTGTTTAACTGAGGTCCGAAACGGGTGTGATAGCTGCCCACCACATTGACGCTCTGGTGCCACCAGTCGGAGAGATATTGCGGGGAATTCCCCTCGGCAAGGGTGGGTAAACTGTATGACAGTGTGCTGATTGCACAGGCGGCAAGGATTTTTTTCATGGCGATTCTCTGTATTGCCTGAACCGTTGTCGGCCGCCTGGCATGCACATGCCGGGTCAGCGGATAGCGATTCGGACCGTGATAACAAAACTGTGAAACATAAGTGCTGAAAAACTTTCCGGCGATGCGCAGTGACGAAAACGTTTGCCTGTTATGGCGCGCACGTCGGGTGCCTGTCGGAAAGAAGGGGCGCAGCATACCAGAAGAAGAGAAGAACATCATGATTTGTGTGCGTATCCTGACATGGTGTCGGCGGATGAGCCGGAATGGTTTTTTTAACACGTCAGGAACATGATGGATGCGGTAAGATGGTCGCATGATGAGCGCGATCAGTCGGTTAGATTACGTAACGCCTTGTCCGGATTGGACCGGATATAAACAGGCTGGATGGGCGACGAGAGTTTGCTGAATGGCAGGTCAGATTAAAGGAGCGTTGATGAAAGTGGAACATGGCTGGCTAACAGACGTCAGGCGCGTTCTGTCGCCGCATCAGGACGACCGTCCGGAAGGCGAGTCGCCTTCTCTGCTGGTGATTCACAACATCAGCCTGCCTCCGGGTGAATTCGGCGGGCCTTATATCGATCAACTATTTACCGGTACGCTGGATGGGGGGGAACACCCCTATTTTGCCTCGATATGCCATCTGCGGGTGTCGGCGCACTGCCTGATCCGCCGCGACGGCGAAATCGTACAGTACGTGGCGTTCGGTCAGCGAGCCTGGCATGCCGGGGTGTCGCAGTTTGAAGGGCGGGAGCGTTGTAACGATTTCGCCATCGGCATTGAACTGGAAGGCACCGATACGCTGCCGTTTACCACGGAACAGTATGCCCGGCTGGCGGAAGTGACCCGTCTGTTGAGCGCAACCTATGGCATTACGCCAGCACACATTACCGGACATAGCGATATCGCGCCGGGACGCAAGACCGACCCCGGTCCCATGTTCGACTGGGCGCGGTATCAATGGTTATGGCAGACACAGCCGGAACAAGGGGGGTAACCACTGATGACGTTGTTTAGCCTATTGCTGGTTCTGGGGTGGGAGCGGTTGTTTAAACGTGGCGACCATTGGCAACTGGATCACCATCTGGAACGGGTGTTCCGTCATCTTTCCGCGCCATCGCTGGTACAGACCTTGCTGCTGACGATCGCTGGAATGGCGATAGTGCTGGCGGCGCAGTGGCTGCTTAGCGGATGGCTGTTTGGCTTGCCGCTGTTGCTCTTATGGATTGCGGTTGGGTTGCTGTGCATCGGCGCCGGGGAAACGCGGCAGCACTATCATCGTTATATTCAGGCCGCCCAGCGTGGCGAAGCGAATGCCTGCCGGGAAATGGCTGAGGAACTGGCGCTGATTCACGGCCTGCCGCTGGATGCCAGCGAACGTGAACGGCTAAGGGAATTGCAGAACGCGTTGCTGTGGCTGAATTTCCGCTTTTATCTGGCGCCGTTGTTCTGGTTTGTGGCTGCCGGCCCTTATGGCCCGGTGGCGCTGGTCGGTTACGCGGTGTTGCGCGCACGTCAGTGCTGCCTGGCCCGGCATCACACGCCGCTGGAGCGGGCAAATTCCGGCGTCGATACTTTATTGCATTGGCTGGACTGGATCCCGGTGCGGTTGGCCGGCGCGGCTTATGCGCTGTTGGGGCATGGCGAGAAGGCGCTGCCGGCCTGGTTTGCCGCCATGACGGACGTGCGTTCCTCCCAATACTGGGTACTGACGCAACTGGCGCAATTTTCACTGGAGCGGGAGACGCATAGCGATCCGATTTCCACACCGAGGGCGGCGGTGTCGCTGGCGAAGAAGGTAACGCTGGTGCTGGTTGTCGTCGTAGCGTTGCTGACTATTTACGGTACGTTGGTATAACGCGAGGCGAGATGAAAACATCATGGCCGCCGACGCGGCCATGATAGTTGCGTCACGGATTAGCGACGCTTTTTGAAACGATAACCGATGCCCAGCACTGCCAGCCAGACCGGGATCAGCAAGACGGAGATCTGGATTCCCGGCGTCAGGTACATGATCACCAGAATACCGGCCATAAAAGCCAGGCACAGGTAGTTGCCGAACGGGAACCACAGCGCTTTGAAGCGGGTCTGTACCCCTTCGCGCTCTTTACTGGCGCGGAATTTCAGGTGCGCCAGACTGATCATCGCCCAGTTGATGACCAGCGCGGACACCACCAACGCCATCAGCAGTTCAAACGCTTTGCCGGGCAACACATAGTTGATCAGCACACACAGCGCGGTTGCCAGCGCAGAAATACCAATCGCCACCACCGGCACGCCGCGACGGTCGACTTTCAGCAGCGATTGCGGGCCGTTCCCCTGTTTAGCCAAACCGTACAGCATGCGGCTGTTGCAGTAGACGCAGCTGTTGTAAACCGACAGCGCCGCCGTCAGCACCACGATATTCAGGATATTGGCGACCAGCTCACTATTCAGCGCATGGAAAATCATCACGAACGGACTACCGCCTTCCACCACTTTACCCCACGGATAGAGCGACAGCAGAACGGTCAGTGAACCGATATAGAAAATCAGGATGCGATAAATAACCTGGTTGGTGGCACGGGGAATGCTTTCTTCCGGTTTGTCCGCTTCTGCGGCGGTAATACCCACCAGTTCCAGCCCGCCGAAAGAGAACATAATCACCGCCATCGCCATAACCAGACCGACGACGCCGTTGGGGAAGAAACCGCCTTGCGCCCAGAGATTGGTGATGGTGGCTTCCGGTCCGCCATGACCACTCATCAGCAGCCAACCGCCGAACGCGATCATGCCGACAATCGCCACTACCTTGATAATCGCAAACCAGAACTCCAGTTCGCCGTACATTTTCACATTGGCGAGGTTAATGGCGTTAATCAGCACAAAGAACACCGCGGCGGAAACCCAGGTGGGAATGTCCGGCCACCAGTATTGAACGTAGATGCCGACGGCGCTCAGTTCCGCCATCGCCACCAGCACATAGAGCACCCAGTAGTTCCAGCCAGAAGCGAAACCCGCGAAGTTACCCCAGTATTTATAGGCAAAGTGGCTGAACGAACCGGCAACCGGCTCTTCCACCACCATTTCGCCCAACTGGCGCATGATGAAAAACGCGATCAGACCGCCGATTGCATACCCCAGCAGGACGGACGGCCCGGCCATCTTGATCGTTTGCGCGATACCAAGAAACAGCCCGGTACCGACCGCACCCCCCAGAGCAATCAACTGTATGTGACGGTTTTTGAGGCCGCGTTGCAGCGTACCGTCTTGTTGATCTTGCATACTTTTACCCTCTGCCGATGAAAAGACAAACCGTTCACCGACGGTGTGGCGCGGGCTGGTGTTTGTCTTTTTACGTATGTGTAATTTTATATTTACGACGCTGACAAACCTAAATCGCCGCCAACGCTATCGCGCGTCAGAGAATAGTGATACGCGCAGAGAATTGCACTGATTTCTTGCGAGATACGACATAAAAGTGTGATGTCATGATCACCGTCATCTGTACGGTATGAGGTTGTTATTTTATCGTGGCGAGGACAGGAACCGGCGAGGTTGCCTTATCCATGTCATACAGCTGCGATATGTTAGGGATATTGCTGAATAAGACGATGACAGGTCATCATCGTTTTGATTTTTTATTCTTTTATTTCGCATAAAAATGCAAAATGTTGCGGGTTGAACGGTTCAGCTTTGCCTGATTAGGGTTTCAAAAAAGTTAAAACGTCCGGGCTTCAAGAATGGTCATACCACTGACCGATTCGTGCTTTTGCCGCAAGATTATGGGCATTTGTTAAAAAGTGAGGTGATTGGTGATTTCGCACAACGTCCGTATGGACAGAAGGTGAATACTTTGTTACTTTGTGCGTCACGTTTTTAAAATTGGTATTACCAATTGACTCCGCGCTTTTTCGCCGGGAAGAATCTACATGGCCTACAGCAAGATCCGTCAGCCCAAACTGTCAGATGTGATTGAACAGCAACTGGAGTTTCTGATCCTTGAGGGAACCTTGCGCCCCGGTGAGAAACTGCCGCCGGAACGCGAACTGGCAAAACAGTTTGATGTTTCCCGTCCCTCGCTGCGCGAGGCGATTCAACGGTTGGAAGCTAAAGGTTTGCTGTTGCGCCGTCAGGGCGGCGGCACCTTTGTGCAGAACAACCTCTGGCAGAGCGTTAGCGATCCGCTGGCGGAACTGTTGAGTAATCACCCCGAATCTCAGTTCGACCTCCTCGAAACCCGTCATGCCCTTGAAGGGATAGCTGCTTACTACGCGGCGTTACGCGGCACTGAAGAAGATCTGCAGCGCATCCGCGATTGCCATGCCCAGATTGAAACCGCGCGCGAAGCCAGTGACCTGGAAGGGGAGTCCGAGGCCGTCATGCACTATCAGGTGGCGGTGACCGAGGCCACGCATAACGTCGTGCTGTTGCACCTGTTACGCTGTATGGGACCGATGCTCGAACAGAACGTCAGACAGAATTTTGAGTTGCTTTATCTGAGTCGTGAAGTCCTGACGCAGGTGAGTAGCCATCGTGCCAGGATTTTTGAGGCGATTGTCGCCCGCGAGCCGGAAAAGGCGCGCGAAGCATCACATCGCCATCTGGCATTTATTGAGGAAGTACTGCTGGAACTTAACCGGGAACATAGTCGGCGGGAACGCTCGTTGCGCCGGCTCCAGCAACGCAAGGATTAGACCGCCAGGTGGCGGTCGTGTGCGGTAACAAGACGAAGGGCCTGTCTTCCTGCGCTTTCTCCGGCAGGAACAGAACGCAGGAAGACAGGCTCCAGACAAATCCACTGATTAGAAACAGATAAGGAATACACCATGTCAGAACGTTTGAACAATGACGTGGATCCGATCGAAACGCGTGACTGGCTGCAGGCGATCGAATCGGTTATCCGTGAAGAAGGTGTTGAGCGCGCTCAGTTCCTGATTGATCAGGTACTGTCCGAAGCACGCAAAGGTGGTGTGAAAGTGGCTGCGGGCAGCGCTGGCAGCAACTACGTTAACACCATCGCGGTTGAAGATGAGCCCGCATATCCGGGTAACCTTGATCTGGAAAGCCGTATTCGTTCCACCATCCGTTGGAACGCGATCATGACAGTTCTGCGTGCATCTAAAAAGGATCTGGAGCTGGGCGGTCACATGGCGTCTTTCCAGTCCTCCGCCACCTTCTATGAAGTGTGCTTCAACCATTTCTTCCGTGCCCGTAACGCACAGGATGGCGGTGATTTGGTGTTCTTCCAGGGACATATTTCTCCAGGGGTTTACGCGCGTGCGTTCCTGGAAGGTCGTCTGACCGAAGATCAGATGAACAATTTCCGTCAGGAAGTTCATGGTAACGGCTTGTCCTCCTATCCGCATCCGAAGCTGATGCCGGAATTCTGGCAGTTCCCGACCGTATCAATGGGGTTGGGTCCAATCAATGCCATCTATCAGGCTAAGTTCCTGAAGTATCTTAATAATCGTGGTCTGAAAGACACCACGAAACAAACGGTTTACGCTTTCCTGGGCGACGGTGAAATGGATGAGCCGGAATCCAAAGGCGCCATCACCATCGCGACCCGCGAAAAACTGGACAACCTGGTATTCGTCATCAACTGTAACCTGCAGCGTCTGGATGGTCCGGTCACCGGTAACGGCAAGATCATCAACGAGCTGGAAGGCATCTTCGGTGGCGCAGGCTGGGAAGTAATCAAGGTTATCTGGGGTGGTCGTTGGGACGAACTGCTGCGTAAAGACACCAGTGGTAAGCTGATTCAACTGATGAACGAAACCGTTGACGGCGACTACCAGACCTTCAAATCCAAAAACGGCGCTTACGTGCGTGAGCACTTCTTCGGCAAATACCCGGAAACCGCCGCACTGGTCAAAGACTGGACCGACGATCAGATTTGGGCGCTCAACCGTGGCGGCCACGATCCGAAGAAAGTCTTCGCTGCACTGAAAAAAGCGCAGGAAACCAAAGGCAAGCCGGTGGTTATCCTGGCTCATACCATCAAAGGTTACGGTATGGGTGACGCAGCCGAAGGCAAGAACATTGCTCACCAGGTCAAGAAAATCAACATGGACGGCGTGCGCTACTTCCGCGACCGTTTCAATGTGCCGGTGTCTGACGCCGATATCGAAAACCTGCCGTTCATTACCTTCAACAAAGATTCCGAAGAGTACAAATACCTGCACGAACGTCGTCAGGCGCTGGAAGGCTACCTGCCGTCCCGTCAGCCGAAGTTTGATGAAAAACTGGATCTGCCGACGCTGGAAGATTTCGGTCCTCTGCTGGAAGAGCAGACCAAAGAAATCTCTACCACCATCGCGTTTGTTCGTGCTCTGAACGTGATGCTGAAGAACCAGTCGATCAAAGACCGTTTGGTTCCGATCATCGCCGACGAAGCGCGTACCTTCGGTATGGAAGGTCTGTTCCGCCAGATCGGTATCTACAGCCCGAACGGCCAGCAGTACACCCCGCAGGACCGTGAACTGGTTGCTTACTACAAGGAAGACCAGAAAGGTCAGATCCTGCAGGAAGGCATCAACGAACTGGGCGCAGGCGCTTCCTGGCTGGCGGCGGCAACGTCTTACAGCACCAACAACCTGCCGATGATCCCGTTCTACATTTACTACTCCATGTTCGGGTTCCAGCGTATCGGCGACCTGTGCTGGGCGGCGGGCGACCAGCAGGCGCGCGGCTTCCTGATCGGCGGGACCTCCGGTCGTACCACGCTGAACGGCGAAGGTCTGCAGCATGAAGACGGTCATAGCCACATTCAGTCGCTGACCATCCCGAACTGTATTTCCTACGACCCGGCTTTCGCTTACGAAGTTGCGGTAATCATGCATGACGGTCTGGTCCGCATGTATGGCGAAGCGCAGGAAAACGTTTACTACTACATCACGACGCTGAACGAAAACTACCACATGCCGGCCATGCCGCAGGGCGCCGAAGAAGGCATCCGCAAAGGTATCTACAAGCTGGAAACCGTGGCGGGCAGCAAAGGCAAAGTTCAGTTGCTGGGTTCCGGTTCTATCCTGCGTCACGTGCGCGAAGCCTCGCAGATTCTGGCGAAGGATTACGGCATCGGTTCCGATGTGTACAGCGTTACCTCCTTCACGGAACTGGCCCGCGACGGTCAGGACTGCGAACGTTGGAACATGCTGCACCCGACCGAAGCTCCGCGCGTACCGTACATCGCTCAGGTGATGAACGATGCACCGGCGGTCGCGTCTACCGACTACATGAAACTGTTTGCCGAGCAGGTTCGCACCTACGTTCCGGCCAGCGATTATCGCGTACTGGGCACCGATGGCTTCGGTCGTTCCGACAGCCGTGAGAACCTGCGTCACCACTTCGAAGTGGACGCGTCCTACGTGGTCGTGGCTGCGCTGGGCGAACTGGCTAAACGCGGTGAAGTTGAAAAATCCGTGGTGGCTGAAGCCATCAAGAAATTCAACATCGACCCTGAAAAAGTTAACCCGCGCGTAGCATAAGAGGGAAAGAGTAATGGCTATCGAAATCAACGTACCGGATATCGGTGCAGATGAAGTTGAAGTCACCGAAGTGCTGGTCAAAGTGGGTGATAAAGTGGAAGCCGAGCAGTCGCTGATTACCGTTGAAGGCGACAAAGCGTCCATGGAAGTGCCCTCACCGCAAGCCGGTGTGGTTAAAGAGATTAAAGTGGCGGTGGGCGACAAGGTCGCAACCGGCAAACTGATCATGGTCTTTGAAGCAGAAGGTGCGGCGGCTGCCGCACCGGCTCCGGCTCCGGCTGCTGCTGCGCCAGCGCCTGCCGCGGCTCCGGCCGCCGCCAGCGCTGCCAAAGAAGTCGAAGTGCCGGACATCGGCGGTGACGAAGTTGAAGTGACCGACGTGATGGTAAAAGTCGGCGACACCGTGGCGGCAGAACAGTCGCTGATCACCGTGGAAGGCGATAAAGCCTCGATGGAAGTCCCGGCGCCGTTCGCCGGTACGGTGAAAGAAATTCGCATCAAGACCGGCGACAAGGTGAAAACCGGTTCGCTGATCATGGTGTTTGAGGTGGCCGGCGCTGCGCCTGCCGCTGCCCCGGCTCCGGCTGCCAGCGCCCCGGCGGCTGCTCCGGCAGTGAGCAGCGGCGCTAAAGACGTCAACGTGCCGGATATCGGCGGCGATGAAGTCGAAGTGACCGAAGTGCTGGTGAAAGTCGGCGATAAAGTGGCTGCCGAGCAGTCGCTGATCACCGTGGAAGGCGACAAGGCTTCCATGGAAGTGCCGGCGCCGTTCGCGGGCACCGTCAAAGAAATCAAGGTCAGCACCGGCAGCAAGGTGAAAACCGGTACGCTGATCATGGTGTTCGAAGTAGAAGGCGCCGCTCCTGCTGCCGCTGCTCCGGCCGCTGCCGCACCGGCACCGGCTGCCAGCGCGCCGACCGCCGCTCCTGCTGCTGCGAAAGCCGACAGCAAAGGCGAGTTCGCCGAGAACGACGCTTACATTCACGCTACTCCGGTTATCCGTCGTCTGGCGCGTGAGTTCGGCGTCAATCTGGCGAAAGTCAAAGGTACCGGCCGTAAAGGTCGTATCCTGCGCGAAGACGTTCAGGCTTACGTGAAAGAAGCGGTGAAACGTGCTGAGTCCGCACCGGCGGCTGGCGCTACCGGTGGTTCTCTGCCGGGTCTGTTGCCGTGGCCGAAAGTCGATTTCAGCAAGTTTGGCGAAGTCGAAGAAGTGGAACTGGGCCGTATCCAGAAGATTTCTGGCGCGAACCTGAGCCGTAACTGGGTCATGATCCCGCACGTTACGCACTTCGACAAAACCGACATCACCGATCTGGAAGCGTTCCGCAAACAGCAGAACGCAGAAGCTGAGAAGCGCAAACTGGACGTGAAGTTCACTCCGGTTGTGTTCATCATGAAAGCCGTTGCCGCTGCGCTTGAGCAGATGCCGCGTTTCAACAGTTCGCTGTCTGAAGATGCTCAACGTCTGACGCTGAAGAAATACATCAACATCGGTGTGGCGGTTGATACCCCGAATGGTCTGGTGGTTCCGGTGTTCAAAGACGTGAACAAGAAAGGCATCGTCGAGCTGTCTCGTGAACTGACGGTTATCTCCAAGAAAGCCCGTGACGGTAAGTTGACCGCAGGCGAAATGCAGGGCGGATGCTTCACCATCTCCAGCATCGGCGGCCTCGGTACCACTCACTTCGCGCCGATCGTCAACGCGCCGGAAGTGGCTATCCTGGGTGTGTCCAAGTCCGCGATGGAACCGGTCTGGAATGGTAAAGAGTTCACTCCGCGTCTGATGATGCCGATATCTCTGTCCTTCGACCACCGTGTCATTGACGGTGCTGATGGTGCACGCTTCATTACCATCATCAACAATACGTTGTCTGACATCCGCCGTCTGGTGATGTAATCGAAAAGCCGGCCTGACGGCCGGCTTTTTTCTGATAAGCTGTTATTTGTTGCAGCTATCAGTGATTAAGGACAAATCGTTAGTCGCTTGTTGTTTCAAAATTGTTAACGATTTTGTAAACTACCGCGGCAAAGACACGTCCCGGTGGAAGAGGGCGTTAAGACTCACAATAATGACGTCACAGACCCGCCGGAAATTAATTAAGAGGTCATGATGAGTACTGAAATTAAAGCTCAGGTGGTGGTACTTGGCGCGGGCCCCGCAGGTTACTCCGCGGCGTTCCGTTGTGCAGACTTGGGTCTGGACACCGTGCTGGTCGAGCGCTACTCCACGCTGGGCGGCGTATGTCTGAACGTAGGCTGTATCCCTTCCAAAGCACTGCTGCACGTTGCGAAAGTTATCGAAGAAGCCAAAGCGCTGGCTGAGCACGGCATCGTGTTCGGCGAACCGCAGACCGATATCGATAAGATTCGTACCTGGAAAGAAAAAGTCATCAATCAGCTGACCGGCGGTCTGGCTGGTATGGCCAAAGGCCGTAAAGTCAAAGTGGTCAACGGCTTTGGTAAATTCACCGGCCCGAACACCCTGGTGGTGGAAGGCGAAAACGGCAGCACCACGGTGAACTTCGACAACGCTATCATCGCGGCCGGTTCTCGTCCGATTCAGTTGCCGTTCATTCCGCATGACGACGCGCGCGTATGGGATTCCACCGATGCGCTGGAGTTGAAGAGCGTTCCCGGACGTCTGCTGGTAATGGGCGGCGGTATCATCGGTCTGGAAATGGGCACCGTGTATCATGCGCTGGGCTCTCAGATCGACGTGGTTGAAATGTTCGACCAGGTGATCCCGGCTGCCGACAAAGACATCGTCAAAGTCTTCACCAAGCGCATCAGCAAGAAATTCAACCTGATGCTGGAAACCAAAGTGACCGCGGTAGAAGCCAAAGAAGACGGTATCTACGTGTCGATGGAAGGCAAGAAAGCGCCGGCTGAACCTCAGCGTTATGACGCGGTGCTGGTTGCTATCGGCCGCGTACCGAACGGCAAACTGCTGGATGCCGGCCAGGCTGGCGTGGAAGTTGACGATCGCGGCTTCATCCGTGTCGACAAGCAGATGCGCACCAACGTGCCGCACATCTATGCTATCGGCGACATCGTCGGTCAGCCGATGCTGGCGCACAAAGGCGTGCACGAAGGCCACGTGGCGGCTGAAGTCATCGCGGGCAAGAAACACTACTTCGATCCGAAGGTGATCCCGTCCATCGCTTACACCGAGCCGGAAGTGGCTTGGGTCGGTCTGACCGAGAAAGAAGCGAAGGAAAAAGGCATCAGCTATGAAACCGCGGTATTCCCGTGGGCGGCATCCGGCCGTGCGATTGCCTCTGATTGCTCCGACGGTATGACCAAACTGATTTTCGACAAAGAAACGCACCGCGTAATCGGTGGCGCGATTGTCGGCACCAACGGCGGCGAGCTGCTGGGTGAAATCGGCCTGGCGATCGAGATGGGTTGCGATGCGGAAGATATCGCACTGACGATCCATGCTCACCCGACCCTGCACGAATCCGTGGGTCTGGCCGCTGAAGTGTTCGAAGGCAGCATCACCGACCTGCCGAACCCGAAAGCGAAGAAGAAATAATCCGTTTCCCCGTCGCGATAGCGGCGGGGCGCGATGCTTCTTGCCATTTCAATGTCTATCCGGCACATGTTGCCGGATTTTTTTTACCTGCCTCCCAGAATTCCGATCTCTTCCTGCCAGAGTTATCTGCTTCATTTACAATCCAAATCACCGAAAAGAAACGATGTTTTATTTTTGGAGAATAATAATGAAAAGACGCGGATTACGTCGTACCCTCTGTGTTCTGATGTGCTGTCTGGCGAGCGCCCCGCTTATGGCAAATGATCATTCCTATACAACGGCGTCGGTAACCGATGACGCGCTGCCCACGTTCTACCCGCAACTGAAACAGCAACTGACCTATCCCGACTCGTGGCTGTCCGGGCGTTATGCGCATTTCGGCGAATGGCGGCAACATGCCCGCCAGGTGGTGCGCTCGCTGCTGCTGACGCCGGATTCCCACCGCGCTTTTGAGCCGCAGGTTGTCGACAGTCAGGATCGCGACACGTATGTGGCGCAGAAGGTTGCCTTCAACCTTACCGATGAAAGCCGGGTGCCCGGATTACTGCTGACGCCGAAAACGCCGGGGCCGCATCCGGCGGTGTTGCTGCTGCATGATCACGGCGCGAAATTCGATATCGGTAAGGAAAAAATGATCCGGCCGTGGGGCGACGACACCCGTTTAGCCTCCGCTAACGCCTGGGCTGACCGTTACTTCACCGGCCGGTTTGTCGGCGATGAACTGGCAAAACGGGGCTATGTAGTGCTGGCGGTGGATGCGCTGGGGTGGGGCGATCGCGGGCCGCTCAAGTACGAACAGCAGCAGGCGCTGGCCAGTAATTTCTTCAATCTGGGGCGCTCGCTGGCGGGCTCGCTGGCGTATGAAGACATGCGTTCGCTGGATTTTCTGGCTTCGCTGCGTTCGGTCGACCCGAAGCGGGTCGGGGTGGTGGGGTTCTCTATGGGCGCTTACCGCGCCTGGCAACTGGCGGCGTTGTCGGATAAGGCCGCCGCGACGGCGGCCATTTCCTGGATCGGCACCTATGACGGATTGATGGTGCCGGGCAACAACGTGCTGCGCGGTCAGTCTTCTTTCTACATGTTGCACCCAGGGCTGCCGGCCCGTCTTGATTTCCCGGATGTCGCCAGTATTGCCGCGCCGCGGCCGATGCTGTTCTTCAACGGCGGCAAAGACACTTTGTTCCCGCAGCAGGCGGTGCAGGCGGCGTACGACCGTATGCATCAGGTGTGGCAGTCGCAGCATGCCGACGAGCGGTTGGAAACCCGTATCTGGCCCGAATTGGGCCATGTGTTCTATCAGGAGCAGCAGGAAGCGGTGTTCCAGTGGCTGGATCGCTGGCTGGCATCGCCGCCGGGAAATGCGGCGCGCTAGCCTGATGGCATCGCGGCGAGGTACCGGCGGCTGTTATGACAGCAGCCGAACCAGTGCCGCCAGTGAGCCGGGCGTACGCAACTGACAATGCTGGAGCACGTTGTCGGCCGGTAACTGCGGCAGCAGGCTCAGCGTCTGACGCAGTTTGGCGGCGACATCGGTTTTTACGGCCGCGGTTTGCCGCCAGGTGACTCTGGCGTTAAGACGCGAGCCGTCTTTCAACCACAGACTGACGTCGTGAAAACGGGCGTCGGGATTCTGCTCATCCGGCGGGGCGCTGGGGTCTGCCTGACGCGATACCTTGTCAGCCAGTGCGGCAATGCGGGGATCGACCGGGCCTTCGGTAAAACGATCCAATCGCAGCTCGCCTTCCAGCAGCGCGGCGGCAATCACGTATTCGAGGCTGAATCGTCCTTCGACGCCGGTAGCGGCCTGCCGGATAAACGGCGCGGCGTCACCGCCCGGCGGAAACGTCACCGTGATGCGATCAACGGCGGCGGACACGTCGTCTGAGGGTTGTCCGGGGCGTTGCAGTCCTTGTTTTTGCAATCCTGGTGCCTGCAACCCCTGTTCTTGCAGGTATTGTTCCCGCAGGATAAACGCCGCTTCCGCCGCGCTGTGGGTGCCGCCGCAGGTAGGGTAACGCTTGAAGGTCAGCCCGGGAGCAACAAGGCGCCACGGTTTGCCCCAATCGGTTATCAACGCGTCGCTGTGATGCTGACCGTCGCCATGAGCCGCGAGAAAAGCCTCCAGCACGGTATCGTGGTTGCCGTGGAACCCGGCCAATGCCAGCTGAGCGGCGCTTAACCCGGCCCGCGCCGCCAGCCCGGCGTGCAGCGGTTTCATGGCGGAGCCGAATTGCGCGCGTAGCCCGGCGGCTTGTGAAGCGGCCAGCCCCAGCGCATTGGCGGTCTGGTCGGTCGTGGCGCCTGTCAGGCGACAAATCGCCGCGGCCGCGGCGACGGCGCCCAGCGTAGCGGTGTTGTGATAACCCTGGCTGTAATGGCGCGGGCCGGCGGCCAGCCCCAATCGACCGGCGGTTTCTACGCCAATGACATAGGCAACGAGAAATCGTTCTTCCGTGATTGCCGGCTGCTCGCCGGCCAGCGCCAGCAGGGCCGGCAGGATAACCGTGCCGGGGTGGCCGCGAAAGCCGGAATGGAAATCGTCAAAATCCAGCGCGTGACCGGCGTAGCCCAGCAGCAGGCTGCGGGTCTGGCTGTCGTGGCCGGGATAGACCGATTTCAACGGCGCGAGCCCGCTGTCCGCTACCGCGCCATGCCAGACCGGCAGCGCGCAGGCGATAAAATCCGTCACCCCGTCGCGGGCGAGGTCGATGACGGCGGTATCCGGCTGGGTGGCGACGATCAGGCGCGCCAGTTGGGTGGTGATGCTGGAATGGGCGGACATGGCGATATCGGTACGTGTTATTGAGCGGTGGACATGATGACAGACAATGCCGCGAATGACGCGCGAAGCCTAGTGATTTTTCATTTCCGGGCGGGTCGGGTGGCCAGTCGAAGATGCTAAACGCGATTTTTCAACTGCCCCGGCGTCAGTCCGTAGACGCGCCGCAGGGCGGTGGCGAAATTGGCCGGGCTGGTGTAACCGGCAAGGCTGGCGGCCTGGGCGATACCGACGCCTTCCCGCTGCATCGCCAGCACCGCGCGCTGCAGGCGGCAGTTGCGCAGGTATTCAAACACCGTCATATCAAAGGTCTGGCGGAAATAGCGTTGCAGCGAGCTTTCGCTCATATTGACGCTTTTGGCGATATCGGCGATGGCAAGATGATCGGCCTCGCCGCTTTCCAGCATCTCCTTCACCTGCTGCATCCGCTGGCGGTGGCGCAGCGGCAGCCCCGACATCTGTTTATTCATCGACGCCTGCTCGGTGAGCGAACTGAACGCTTCGATAATCAGCGTCATGCACTGGGTTTCCAGATACAGGCGTTGCAGCGGCGTCCGACAGTCGCCGGCGTTAAGGATCTGCCAGGCGGCGGCCAGCGCCTGACGCGACGGCATCCAGCGATGAGTGGCCAGGTGAGTCTGCGTGAAATCATAGATGGCTTGCCAATCGTCGACGCTGTCCATCAGGTTGCCGTACAGCCATTCCCGGCTAAAGGTCAGAGAAACGGTGCGCTCATAGTCGTCACGTTTGCCGTAGCGGCTAAATAGCGTGGGTTCGGTCAGCGAAACCAGCGAGGCTGGCTGGCGTTCGCCCAAATGCAGCCGCCGTTCGCCATAGCTGATATGCGCGTTGCCGTTCACGACAACCGCCAGCTTTAGCGCGCCGTTCAGCGTGGTCTGGGTTTGCATGCTGTGCAGGTTGATCACGTCGGCGGTGTGCAGAATCAAATCGCGGTGCAGCGGCGTGACGTTGAAATGGCCGAACAGCAACGGCGTTTCATCAATCATCTGAGGGCCGAGGAAACGGTAATGGTTGGAGACCAGGCTGGACATCTGCATAATCTGGTTCTTATAAATGGATGCTGATGACGGAACATGATTACGCATGATTTCCCCTTGCTCTGTCTGGTTATTTCAGGCCATTTTGCCGCTTTCGCAAAGCAATTTGCGGTTTATACAAACCCCATCCCGAACAACAAATGTAACAATGATCGCGCCTGAATGGTAATGCAAATACTTCTCAGTAGCACCTTTCGTTGCTGACTTTAATTTATACAGGGCGACTTTGATGATAACACTACGACCACGCCATTATCTGGCGACGCTGATCGGGTTAAGTTGCGCGACTTTCCCGAGCCTGAACTGGGCGGCAGACACAGTAACCTCTGCGACAACAGCAAATACCGCGACAACAGCAACCACCGCGACAACAGCGACCAATAAAACCGCGGCCAATACGGCATCAGCTAATACCACATCAGCCAGTACCACCTTGGCCGGCGATACCGGTCAGACGCAGAGCGATACGATGGTAGTGACGGCGGCGGAGCAGACGCGTCAGGCGCCGGGGGTATCGGTGATTACCGCCGAGGATATCGCCAAACATCCTCCTGCCAACGATCTGTCCGATATTATCCGTACCCAACCGGGGGTTAACCTGACCGGCAACTCCACCAGCGGGCAGCGCGGCAACAACCGCCAGATCGATATCCGCGGCATGGGGCCGGAGAATACCCTGATTCTGGTGGACGGCAAGCCGATTTCCAGCCGCAATGCCGTGCGCTACGGCTGGCGCGGCGAGCGCGATAGCCGCGGCGATACCAACTGGGTGCCGTCCGACATGGTGGAGCGCATTGAAGTGCTGCGCGGCCCGGCGGCGGCGCGCTACGGCTCTGGCGCGATGGGCGGGGTGATCAATATCATCACCAAACAACCGAGCGAGGAGTGGCACGGTAGCTGGAATACCTATTTCAATGCGCCGGTGCATAAAGCGGAAGGCGCCACCAAACGCACCGATTTCAGCCTGTCCGGCGGGTTGAGCGACAATCTGAGCCTGCGGTTGTACGGCAACCTCAACAAAACGCAGGCGGACGCCGCCGACATCAACGAGCCTTATAAATCGGCGCGAACCGGCAGCTACGCCAATTCGGTGCCTTCTGGTCGCGAAGGGGTACGCAACAAAGATATCAACGGCGTATTGCGCTGGGATATCACCAAACAGCAGTCGCTGGAGTTTGAAGTCGGCTCCAGCCGTCAGGGTAATATCTATGCCGGCGATACCCAAAACACCAACACCAACAGCTATGTCGCCAGCAACTACGGCAAAGAGACTAACCGCATGTACCGGCAGACCTATGCCGTGACGCATCGCGGCTTCTGGGACAACGGCGTGAGCTCCACGTCTTATCTGCAATACGAGCGCACCCATAACACCCGCATCAGCGAAGGGCTGGCGGGCGGCACCGAGGGGATTTTCTCTTCCCCCGACGACTACACCACCGTCAAGCTGGGCACCCTGACTGCCCATAGCGAGGTTAATATCCCGTTTGAGGCGTACTTCAGCCAGACTGCTACCCTGGGCATCGAAGCGTCGGATCAACGAATGACGGACCCCGGCTCTACCTCGTATGACATGTCGTCCACCGGCACGATTGCGGGTTATGGCAGCAGTAACCGCAGCGGCGATATCAAGGCCCATACTTTCTCGCTGTTCGCCGAAGATAACGTCGAACTGACCCAAAGCACCATGCTGACTCCGGCGCTGCGTTTTGATTACCACTCGCTGGCGGGCAGCAAGGTCAGCCCCGGTCTGAACCTGTCGCAGGGGCTGGGCGATGATTTCACCCTGAAAATGGGCATCGCGCAGGCTTACAAAGCGCCCAACCTGTATCAGGTCAACCCTAACTATCTGCTCTACAGCCGCGGGCAGGGCTGCTATCTGATCAACGGCGCCAGCAATAACTGCTATCTGATCGGTAACGAGGAACTGAAGGCGGAAACCAGCGTCAACAAAGAGATCGGTATCGAGTTCAAACGCGACGGCTATCAGGCCGGGGTGACGTATTTCCGCAACGATTACCGTAATAAGATTGAATCCGGGCTGACGCCGGTGGGGACCACCACCAACGGCAAAACCAATGTTTACCGCTGGGAGAACATTCCCCGCGCGGTGGTCGAGGGACTGGAAGGCACCCTGAACGTGCCGGTATCGGAAAACATCAAGTGGAACAACAACATCACCTGGATGCTGCGTTCGAAGAACAAGAGCACCGGCGATATTCTGTCGGTGACGCCGGAGTTCACGCTGAACTCCTCGCTGAGCTGGCAGGCGACCGACGATCTGTCGTTGCAGTCGACGTTGACCTGGTACGGCCGTCAGAAACCGAAGAAATACAACTATCGCGGCCTTGCCGCCTCGGGTGACGAACTGAACGAACTCAGTCCGTACGCGGTAGTGGGAACCAGCGCGACTTACGCCATCACCAAGAACGTCAGCGTGACCGGCGGGGTGAGCAACCTGTTCGACAAACGCCAGTTCCGCCGCGGCAACGCCTCTGCCGGTTGTACCGTGGCGTCCGACGGCAGTTGCAGCGTGATTAACATCGCCGGCGCCGGGGCGGCGACCTACAATGAGTCTGGCAGAACTTTCTACATGAGCATCAACACCCACTTCTGACAATAAGCGGTGACACGGCCGGCGCGTTGACGCCGGCCGATGCCGTAACTAATCAGTGAGAATGTCGATATGTACCAATTGTCCAACACCCGGGTCGAGACGTTTGCGTCGGCGGCGTGCGGGCACTACCGCCTGTTGATCGCCTGGCCGGACGGCCCGGCGCCCAAACGGGGCTGGCCGGTGATGTACCTGCTGGACGGCGAGCGCTACTTTGCCACGGCGGTATCGCTGTTGACGGCGATGCGCGAGCCGCGTTGCGGCATGACGCCGGGCGTTATTGTGGCGGTGGATTACGACGGCCCGACCCGGCGCGACCGGGACTACCGCCCGGCGGTGGAACGACTGATTCCGGAACCTGACCCGGCGGGCGGGCTCCGTCCCCCCGGTGAACAAGGGGATGCCGCCGGTTTTCGCCGTTTTTTACTGGAGGAACTCAAACCGTTCATCCATCAACGCTACGACATCGACAGCCAGCGCCAGGCGCTGTTCGGCCACTCCTACGGCGGGTTATTCACGGTGGATACGCTGCTTGAGCAGCCGGACAGTTTTCAGCATTTTTATGCCTCCAGCCCGTCGGTGTGGTGGAACGGCGGCTATCTGTCCCGGCAGGCCGAAGCGTTTGTCGAGCACGTGTTTGTCGAGCACGTAGATGCGCAGCCGTTGAATACGCCGGTGAGCCTGGCGCTGTCGGTGGGGGAACACGAGCAATCGCTGGAAGCGTGGGAGCAGCGGCTGCCTGACGAGCGGCAACGCTGGCTGCGCCAGCACCGCGGCCAGCGGCGTATGGTGGATGGCATTCGGGAACTGGCGACGCAACTGCGCCTGACGACGCCGCTGCTGACGGTTTCGCTGCATGTTTACGCCGAACAGTCCCATATGTCGGCGTCGTTTCCCGCCCTGTTGCACGCTTTGCGCCATC
Organism: Dickeya fangzhongdai; assembly: GCF_002812485.1. NCBI lineage: Bacteria > Pseudomonadati > Pseudomonadota > Gammaproteobacteria > Enterobacterales > Pectobacteriaceae > Dickeya > Dickeya fangzhongdai. The sequence continues at coordinate 4,176,469 of NZ_CP025003.1, read as the reverse complement.
ACTTCCAGCCGTCGTAACGACGTCAAACGCCGGACGTGCGCTAACGCGTCCGGCACCAGCGACGCACGCGCGTTTTTCTTTATTCTCCTTGTCGTTTCTGCGGGGTAACCGGTGGTTGATTTTGCCGCTAACTGCTATGCTGGCCTGAAGTCAGGACGTCCGGATTCATGCTTCTGAACGCAGTAATACCTCTGAAAGGGCACTGTATTTATAAAATGTTGCCTTTATGTAAACGAATTAACAATCGATTCAAACTCTGATATGCTCAACGGGCTGGACCGGGCACTCTGACCTTACTTATCCACACGCTGATAATCAGCCTAAACCTGGAACTGAGCGCCGGGCATAATTAGACAATGAGAGCGAGGAGAACGTCGTGCTAGAAGATTATCGCAAGCACGTAGCCGAGCGGGCTGCACAAGGGATCGTACCCAAACCGCTAGAGGCTTCGCAAATGGCGGCACTGGTGGAATTGTTGAAAACTCCCCCCGCCGGAGAAGAAGAGTTTTTAGTCGATCTGTTAGTCAATCGTGTGCCGCCGGGTGTTGATGAAGCGGCCTACGTCAAAGCCGGTTTCCTGGCTGCCATCACCAAAGGCGAGACCGTTTCTCCGCTCATTACCCCGGAAAAAGCCACCGAGCTGCTGGGCACCATGCAAGGCGGCTACAACATTCAGCCGCTGATTGAAGCGCTGGATAATCCCGCCCTGGCCCCGGTCGCCGCCAACGCGCTATCTCACACCCTGCTGATGTTCGACAATTTCTACGATGTGGAAGAAAAAGCCAAAGCCGGCAATACCCACGCGCAGCAGGTGGTCACATCCTGGGCCGACGCCGAGTGGTTCCTGTCCCGCCCGAAACTGGCGGACAAGATTACCGTCACCGTGTTCAAGGTGACCGGCGAAACCAACACCGATGACCTGTCCCCGGCGCAGGACGCCTGGTCGCGTCCGGACATTCCGCTGCACGCGCTGGCGATGCTGAAAAACGCCCGCGAAGGCATCGAGCCGGATCAGCCCGGCGTGGTCGGTCCGATCAAACAAATCGAAGCGCTGAACCAGAAAGGGTTCCCGCTGGCCTACGTCGGCGACGTGGTCGGCACCGGCTCGTCCCGTAAATCCGCCACCAACTCGGTGCTGTGGTTCATGGGCGACGATATCCCGAACGTGCCGAACAAACGCGGCGGCGGCGTGGTGCTGGGCGGCAAGATCGCGCCGATTTTCTTCAACACCATGGAAGACGCCGGCGCGCTGCCGATCGAGGTGGATGTCGCCGGACTGAACATGGGCGACGTGATTGATATCTACCCGTACCAGGGTGAAGTGCGTCACCACGACAGCAACGCATTGCTGGCCAGCTTCGAACTGAAAACCGACGTGCTGCTGGATGAAGTGCGCGCGGGCGGCCGTATTCCGCTGATTATCGGCCGCGGCCTGACGTCCAAAGCGCGTGAATCGCTGGGCCTGCCGCACAGCGACGTGTTCCGTCACGCCAAAGACGTGGCGCCGAGCAGCCGCGGCTTCTCGCTGGCGCAGAAGATGGTCGGCCGCGCCTGCGGCGTCGCCGGCATTCGCCCCGGCGCTTATTGCGAACCGCGGATGACCTCGGTCGGCTCGCAGGACACCACCGGCCCGATGACCCGCGACGAGCTGAAAGACCTGGCCTGTCTGGGCTTCTCCGCCGATCTGGTGATGCAGTCCTTCTGCCATACCGCCGCCTATCCGAAGCCGGTGGACGTCAACACCCACCACACCCTGCCGGATTTCATCATGAACCGCGGCGGCGTGTCGCTGCGTCCGGGCGACGGCGTGATCCACTCCTGGCTGAACCGCATGCTGCTGCCGGATACGGTGGGCACCGGCGGCGACTCCCACACCCGTTTCCCGATCGGGATTTCCTTCCCGGCCGGCTCCGGTCTGGTGGCGTTTGCCGCCGCCACCGGCGTGATGCCGCTGGATATGCCGGAATCGGTGCTGGTGCGTTTCAAAGGCCAGATGCAACCGGGCATCACGCTGCGCGATCTGGTGCACGCGATCCCGTACTACGCGATCAAGCAGGGCCTGCTGACCGTGGAGAAGAAGGGCAAGAAAAACATCTTCTCCGGCCGCATTCTGGAAATCGAAGGCTTGCCGGACCTGAAGGTGGAGCAGGCGTTCGAACTGACCGACGCCTCGGCGGAGCGCTCGGCGGCGGGCTGTACCATCAAGCTCAACCAGGCGCCGATCGTCGAGTACCTGAACTCCAACATCATTCTGCTCAAGTGGATGATTGCCGAAGGCTACGGCGATCGCCGTACGCTGGAGCGTCGTGTGCAGGGCATGGAAAAATGGCTGGCGGACCCGCAACTGCTGGAAGCCGACGCCGATGCGGAATACGCTGCGGTGATCGACATCGATCTGGCGGATATCAAGGAGCCGATCCTGTGCGCGCCGAACGATCCGGACGACGCGCGCCTGCTGTCCGATGTGCAGGGCGACAAGATTGATGAAGTGTTCATCGGCTCGTGCATGACCAACATCGGTCACTTCCGTGCCGCCGGCAAACTGCTGGATCAGCACAAAGGGCAGCTGCCGACGCGGCTGTGGGTGGCGCCGCCGACCCGCATGGACGCGGCGCAACTGACCGAAGAAGGCTACTACAGCGTATTCGGCAAGAGCGGCGCGCGGGTCGAAATCCCCGGCTGTTCGCTGTGCATGGGCAACCAGGCGCGGGTGGCGGATGGCGCGACGGTGGTGTCGACGTCGACCCGTAACTTCCCGAACCGTCTGGGAGCGGGTGCCAATGTGTATCTGGCGTCAGCCGAACTGGCGGCGGTGGCGTCGCTGCTGGGGCGTCTGCCGACGCCGGACGAGTACCAGCAGTACATGGTGCAGGTGGACAAGACCGCGGACGACACTTACCGCTATCTGAACTTTGACCAGTTGCAGCAGTACACGAACAAAGCGGACAAGGTGATCTTCCAGACCGCCGTGTAAACCGCTATAGTTCGCAGCAATTAACAGGAAGGGAGGCCGAGAGGTCTCCCTTTTTTACTGTGGTGGCGCGCGGTGGCGAATCAGGCAGAGGAGAACGATCATGGACTATGAGTTTTTGCGTGATGTGACCGGGCAGGTAGTGGTCCGGATGTCGATGGGCCATGAAGTGGTAGGGCACTGGCTGAATGAAGAAGTTAAAGGCCAGCAGGCGGTGCTGGATGAAGTGGAAGCCGCGGTTCGTGAGCTGGCCGGCAGCGAACGTCAGTGGGAGCGCCCCGGCCATGAATACACGCTGTTGCTGGACAGCGAGGAAGTGATGGTGCGTGCCAATCAGCTGGCGTTTGAAACCGACGAGCTGGAAGAAGGCATGAGTTATTACGATGAAGAAAGCCTGTCGTTGTGCGGGCTGGAAGACTTTCTTGAGCTGCTGGAGAAATACCGGGCGTTTGTGGATAAGTCCTGACCCGGATGCAACCGGGTCAGATAAACGAAACCGCAGGAATACGGATTACTGTTCGCTGAGGCGTGTTTCCATCGCCGGGTGATGCTTGTGCTGGCGCGCCAGATTGAGTATCTCCACGCCGATGGTAAAGAACATGGCGAAGTAGACATAGCCTTTTGGCACATGGATTTGCAGGCTGTCCAGCATCAGGGTGCCGCCTACCAGAATCAGAAACGCCAGCGCCAGCATTTTGACTGACGGGTGCGCATCGATGAATTCGCCGATGGTTCGCGCCGCCAGCATCATGATCACTACGCCCAGCACCACCGCCAGCATCATGATCAGCAGGTGCTGCGACAGCCCGACCGCGGTGATCACCGAATCCAGACTAAAGATGATATCCAGCAGCATGATCTGCACGATCGCGCCCCAGAACGCGGTGGTGCGGCTGCGGCGCTGTGCCTCTTCTTCCCCCGCCAGCGTGGCGCGAATCTCGCCGCCGGATTTAACGATCAGGAACAAACCGCCAGCCAGCAGGATCAGGTCGCGGGCGGAAAATGCGCGATCGGCGATGCTAAACAGTGGGTCGGTGAGGTGCATCAGCCAGGCTATCGAGGCCAGCAGCGACAGGCGCATCAGCATTGCGCCCGCCAGTCCGGTAAAACGGGCGCGGGATTGCTGAGCGTGCGGCAGTCGGGCGACGACCAGGGACAGAAAAATAATGTTGTCGATACCAAGGATGATTTCCAGCAGCGTCAGGGTGAACAAGGTCAACCAGGCGTTGGGATCGGCCAGCCACATCAACATGGGGTACTCCTTTTTCCGGGCGGCGCGGTGGCGGCGTCGAGGTCCGGTTGATTATACCCCTGTCTAACGTATGGGTTAACTGTGGCTGACCGTGACTATCATGCTGTGGCTATTTCGTGGCGTCGCTATTAGTGCGGCATGGCTATAACGAGGCGCCGCCGCAAATCACCAACTGCTGCCCGGTGATGGCCGCCGCTGAAGGCGACAGCAGGTACGCCACCAGATCCGCCACCTCCTGCGGTTGGATAAACCGGCCGATTGGCGGCAGCTTTGGCGGCGAGCTTTGCCGTCCCGGCTGATTCAGCATCGGCGTTTCGGTGGCGCCCGGCGCGACGATATTGACGGTGATGCCGCGCGGCGCCAGTTCCGCCGCCCAGCTTCTCACCATGCCGATCATCGCCGACTTGGTGGCGACATACTGGCTGCGCCCGGCGGCGCCGCTGGATGTACGACTGCCCAGCAGTACGATACGGCCGCCCTGCGGCAGTTTGTCCACCAGCCGGTCGGCCAGCACTTCAGCCACCTGAATATGCAGCTTCCACAGTTGCTCGCTGTCGGCATACGACAGGGTGCCCAGCGTGGCGGCTTTCATCACCCCGGCGGCGTGGATCACCGCATCGACGGCGGGCAGGCTGTCCAGCAACGCGATAAGCGCCGGCGTATCGGTGATATCCAGCGGGTGATGTGTGAAGTTCGGGTGCTGATGCGCGCCCGGCTGACGCGATAGCCCGACAACCTTCCAGCCCGCCGCCAGCAGGGTAGCGGTAATGGCGGCGCCGATACCGGAACTGCTGCCGGTGATCACCACCTGTTTTGGTCCTGACATACGGCGTTACCCCTGTGCGTTCAGTAATTCGACCGGCACCTTGAACACCGCTTTTTTCACCGGAGCCGGCTGATCGTCAATGGCGCACAGCGCCTGATGCGGTTCACCCGGATAGAAGGTGACGAAATCCCCGGCGGCCAGCCGGATGGCGTGCGGCACCTGCGGCTGTTCCAGAATGAACAAGTCCGGTTTACGTTCGGTCGCGGCGCGATCGCCGGCGTCATTCAGGTCGTAGCCGATGATCTCTTCGCCGGCGAGAATCAGCTGAATATCGAGAAAACGGCGGTGGAATTCGGTATGGCGCTCGGCTTTCGGGGCGGTGGAGACGGTACCGATGGAGTAGAACCAGTCGACATTGTCCGGCTGGTACTTGCCTTCCGGCAGGGCGTTCAACTGGTCGAGCGTGAAACCGGAAAGGATGCGCCACAGCGGCTCGGGTAACGTCGCCAGCGGCAGATGATTCAGATTGCCTGCGATCATGGATGGCTCCTTAACTGAAGGAGGCGGAGATAGCCTCCCTGAAGGCAATGGATATGACAGCCCACCGGGCGGCGTCGTGCGTCGGCGAGTGGGAAACCGGTGTTGTCCCTCCCCCTGGGCAGGGGAGGGCGAGCGAGGTATTAACCCTTGACCCACTCTTCGCTAACGCAGACGTACTTGATGGCCTGCCGGAAGTAGGTAAAGGCGATGTGCAGCTTGCCGTCCGGCCCTTGCTTGATGCTGGGGTAGGAGAACTCGCGGTTAAGTTTCTCGGTCGAGTTGTTGGTCATGCAATAACCGTCGCCCACTTCCAGATTACGCTGCCACGGCCAGGTTTTGCCGCCGTCTTCGGAGATAGCCAGCGTCATCGGCGCGCGCGGCGCACCCCAGAAGGCGCTGCGTCCGGATGAGATCTCCGGCATTTTGGCGTCGTTTTCTTCTTCGTCCTCGATTTCGTCATACAGCGACAGGCGACGCTCGGTGGCGCCTTCGGCGCTCATGGCGTTGAACACCAGCGCCAGATGGCCGTTGTCCAGCGTGGTCACCTGAATGGACGAGTTGTTGTTGGGCAGAACGGTCGGCACCGGTTCGGACCAGGTGGCGCCGCCGTCGGTGGAGTGGCTACGGTAGATGAAATCGGCCCAGCGGCTGCGGAACAGCGCCAGCAGAGAACCATCCTTGAGCGGCGTAATGTTCATGTGCACGCAGCCGGTGCTGTTCGGCACCACCGATTCACGCCAGGTTTTACCCTGATCGCTGGAGATTTTCACCGCGCTGATGTCGTCGTTGCCGACCCATTTTTCACCCGGCTGGGTGCGGCAGTAGAACACCGGCAGCAGCCAGTCGCCGTTGGGCAGCACGGTAATCGGCTGGCGGATGAAGGTACCGGGCTGTTCCAGCAGTGTACCGATTTCGCCCCAGGTGTAGCCCTGATCCAGCGACTGACGGTAACGCACGATGGCGGTGTCCTGATTACCGGATTTCTGCGCGGTATACAGCAACCACAGCACGCCGTCCGGCGCCAGGAACAGCACCGGGTTTTGTTCGGAACGGGTCGGGTCGTCGGACAGCTTGACTGCGGGCGTCCATTGCCCGCTGTCTTTTACCAGCCTTGACTGGTAAATCGAAATGTCGGACACCCCTTCCTGGGTGCCGCCGAACCAGACGCACAGCACATCGCCGTTAGGCAGGTGCAGCAGGTTGGCGGCGTGATTCTGCGGGCGTTCCGACGGGATATAGGCGTCGATGCGCTGGCTGTCGCCGTCTGCCGGATGAACCAGGCCGCTGCGTTCGATGGTAATGGTTTCGGTCGTCATGACTATTTATGCTCCAGAATGAGGTACGGAGGGTTCGCTTTGCTGTTTGGCCTTGGCCGCCTTGTTGGGGATCAGACGGTCGATCGCCATCACCACCGCCGGGGTCAACAGTGCAATGTACATATTGTCGATGCCGAACGGGTTACCCATGATGTACCAGATGGAGGTAACCACGCAGGACAGGATCAGGCCGGTGTTGACGCCGCGGGAGCTGCTAAAGAACGGCAGGTAGAACGCGACCATCGCCACCACGGAAATCGACAGACGAATGGCGCGGGTGAAGAACGACAGCTTCAGCACTTCCGGCACCAGCAGCACGAACACCAGCGGCAGGAAACCGATGATCAGCGAGAACACGCGGGTCATCTTGAACTCTTTTTCCGGCGTCGGTTTGCAGTAAGGCACGTAGAAATCTTTCACGATCAGCGAGGCGATCGCCAGTGCGACGGTACTCACGCTGATGAAGATCGACGCCACCAGTGAGGTGGTCACCACGCCGGCCAGCCACGGGTTCATATCCTGCAGGAAGATCGGCAGGGCGTACAGGCTCTTGATTTCCGGGTGTACGAACTTGGCGGCGACGCCGATAATGGCAATCGCCAGCGCGATCGGCATACAGAATAGGAACGCAATCCAGGTGGCGCGCTTGGCGGATTTCTCATCCTTGGTGGAGGCGATAGCCTGAATCACGAACTGGGTACAGAAAATGGAGCCGATGGTGCCGATGAGCCACGCGCCGATGGTGCTGGCGCCGATGTTGCCGTCCCAGGTCCAGTAGAATTCCGGCATCTTCTCGACCATCGGCGTGATGCCGCCGGTCATTTTCAGCGCCACGTACAGGATGATCATCACCCCGACGTACTTCAGGCCGCTGTGGATCAGCGTCACGTACGCCACGCCTTTGATGCCGCCGAAGTAGAAGTAGAAGGTACTGACGATGGCGGTAATCAGCGCCGCTACCGGCAGACTCACTTTCAGCACGGTGGAGATGGCGGCGGCGCCGCTGACGTAGTTACCCACGTTTACCAGCAACAGCGCGTAGATCATGATGATGGAGATGATGTTCTTGGTGGTATTGCCGTAACGTTCGGCGATAGCGCCAGAAATAGTAATTTTCCCGGTGTTATAGATCTTTTTCACCAGAATCATCCCGAACAGCAGGAAGCCGATGGCGGCGCCGATCACCGACCACGAAGCGGCGATGCCGCTTTCAAAGGCGGCCTGCGAGGTACCGACCGTGGACTTGGCGCCGATAAACTCGGTCATCAGCAGCACGCCGACGATAAACGCCGGCAGCGCGCGTGAGCCTTCCATGAACTCCGAGTTGGAGTTACTGCGCAGCCGCAGCGTCAGCAAGGATGTAAGGGCGATGTAGACGACAATTATCCCGACGATGATAAGTGTGTCTGTCAGATCAAAATGGTTCATGGTTTTCGATCCTGTAGGAGTAAGGGTAAGTTCTCATTCAGTGCGAGAACGGTTTGATAATGGTGCGAATAACGTCTTCGTCTTGTGCTGAGAACTGAATCGGGTAGCGACTGACGCCCACATCCTGTCCCATCAACGTCAGCGCTTTCTTCACCACGGCCGGCGAGAACGCCACGGCGTACAGCGTTTTACGCAGTTCGCTCACCTGCTCCTGCGCCTGGCGGGAACCGTCGATGTCGCCAGCGTGGAAGCGATGCCAGATCTGGCTGATGGCTTCCGGCGCCACGTTGGCGAGGCCGGAAATACAGGCGGAACAGCCGTCGACGAAGCCCTGGTGGATCAGCGAGTCCGGCCCGTTGAGTACGTCGCAGTTCGGCATGTCTTTCACCGCCTGCAGGAAGCCGCTCAGGCTTTCGTAGCTGCCGGCGCTGTCCTTGATGCCGATGATGTTGGGATGCTCGGCCAGAACCCGCACCGTTTCCGGTTGTAGGGTGTTGCCGGTGCGAGCCGGAATGTTGTACAGGAATATCGGCACCGGCAGCGCGTCCGCCACTTCACGGTAGTGGGCGATCAGCTCGCTTTGTTTAAGCGGTACGAAGTAAGGGGTGATCACCGACACCGCGTCCACGCCCAGCGCGGCGATGCGTTTGCCGAGCTTGATGGTTTCGCGGGTGGAGATTTCCCCGATGTGCGCCACCACCGGCACCTTGCCGGCGACTTCATCGACGCAGGTTTCGGTGACGGCCACTTTCTCGTCGGTGTGCAACACAAAGAACTCACCGTTGGTGCCGTTACAGAAAATGCCGTTGCCGTAGCGCATCTGGCGTTGAACCTGCTGGCGCATGGCGGCGGGGCTAAATTCCCCCTGATGGTCAAAAGGCGTGACGATCGCCGTCAGTACGCCTGTAATCGGTCTAGTCATCGTTATTGTTCCTCGTTATCTTCATCATCCAGAGCGACGTTGTTAAAAATCGAAGTTAAAACAAACAGTTAAAACTCACGATTAAAACAGCGTTGAATAAATGGCATGGACGTCTTGCGCCGTAACGGCGGTCGGGACGTTTTTCATCAGCCGCTGCACCTGCAGTGCGGATTCCACCAGATACGGCAGGTGATCCGGGCTGATCCCCAGTTGTTGCAGCGAAGACGGCAGGTTCAGCCGTTTCACCAGTGCAGTGAAGTAATCCACCAGCGCCTGGGCTTTTTGTTCGGTGGTCAGCGACAGGTCGGCATCCGGCAGCAGGTCGTAGGCCTGTGCGAATTTTTCCGCCGCCGCGTGCTGAACAAAGCGCATGCAAGGCGCCAGCAGGATGGCGTTCGCCACGCCGTGCGGGATGTGGTACTTGCCGCCCAGCGGGTAAGACATGGCGTGCACCAGATGGGTGCCGGAATGCGCGATGGAGGCGCCGCCATAGTAGGAGGCCCACAGCATATTCAGACGGGCTTCCAGATTGTCCGGTTCGTTCACCGCAGTTTCGATGTTGGCGAACAGTTTCTTCATGCCGATCAGCGCGTAGTTGTCCGCTACCGGGTTGGCGATGGTGGCGGTGAAGCATTCGATCAGGTGGCACAGCGCATCGATGCCGGTAGACGCGGCGATATGCGCCGGCATGCTGGTAGTCAGTTCCGGCACCAGCGCCACGTAATCCGGCAGCATGACCGGGGTGATGATGCCGACTTTGGTTTCTTTCTCCGGGATCGCCAGAATGGCGTTCGGCGTGGCTTCAGAGCCGGTGCCGGCGGTGGTCGGGATCAACAGGGAAGTGGTGCGGCGGGTCGGCTTGCGGCCTTCCAGCAGGCTGTCGAGCGTGATGCCCTCTTCGCCGGCGCACAGCAGCGACAGCAGTTTCGCCACGTCCAGCACGCTGCCGCCGCCCACGCCGACCACCAGGTCCGGCTGGGTGGCCGGCAACTGTTGCAGCACGGCCGCCACATCATGCTGGCTGGGTTCGGCCGGCACATTATCAATCAGGGAAAGCTGCGGCACGCCCGCTTTCAGCTGCGCGATCAGGGCCTGTACCCCGGCCAGCCCCACGATATTCTTGTCCGTCACCAGCAGTACGTGCTGTCTGCCGCGCAGGAGGTAGCCCAGATCCTGAAGTGCCTGATAACCGCTGATGAGGGTGCTGTTGATATTCATACTGGTACCTTGTCTTTTCGCTGTGACTTCAGCTGGATAAGTCTGATTTTTTTCAATCACATTTCCGTTATATGACAGAAAAAAATCGTTTTGCTCGCATTGTGTGGATAATTTATAGGTTAAATTGGTTTTGAATAATTTGATGTTGCTCACATATAATCAAACGTGATTCAATATAATCATTTTCAGGTAATCGAACTGACGGAGAGCGGTTATGTCGGACGGGCGTGAACTCACCCGGATATTGGTGGTGGCGGATGACTTCACCGGCGCCAACGATGCGGGCGTCGGACTGGCGCTGCAGGGCGCACGGGTGAATGTGATGTTTGACGCCGCGGCGATCCGTGCCGGGCAGCCGGATGACGCGCTGGTGGTCAACACCGACAGCCGTGCGGTCGCGGCTTCGCTGGCGGCGGAACGCACCGCGCAGGCGGTGGGGATGTGGCGTAAAAGCGGCGCGCGCGGCTGGATTGTCAAAAAGGTGGACTCCACGTTGCGCGGCAACCCAGGCGCGGAAATTGAAGCCGCGCTGAACGCCGCCGATCTGTCGCTGGCGTTGATAGCGCCTGCGGCGCCGGCGCTGGGCCGCATCACCCGTGACGGGCAGGTATGGGTGCACGGTAAGTTGCTGACCGACACCGAGTTCGCCAGCGACCCGAAAACGCCGGTGCGTTCGGCGTCCATCGGCGAGCGGCTGGCGGAACAAACCGGCCTGGCGCAGGCGGCGCTGTCTCTGAATGAGATTCGCGGCGGCGATCTGGCGGCGCGCCTGCAACAGTTGCAACACAGCGGGATACGGCTGGTAGTGCTGGATGCCGAACGTCAGCAGGACCTCGACCGTATTGTTGATGCGGCGGCACAACTGGCGGAAAAACCGCTGCTGGTCGGCTCCGCCGGACTGAGCGAGGCGCTGGCGCAACATCTGGCGTTTCCGGCGCCCTGTCGCGCGTTGCTGGCGGTGATTGGTTCGATGAGTGAAATCGCTCAATTACAGATTAAGGCGGTCAGTCAGCGGCCGGACGTCACGCTGATTGACCTGGATATCGCCGGATTGCTGGCGACCGGCGACGACACGCTGGCGCAAACGTGCCGGCAGGCGGCGGCGGTGTTGGCGGCGGGCCGCCACTGCGTGATTCGTACCTGTCACGACGATAACCAGCGATTTGAAGTGGACCGTCTGTGCCAGCGCTACGGTATGAGCCGTCAGCAACTGGGAGACACGATCAGTCGCCGGCTGGGCGAGCTGACGCGGCAAATTGTGCAGCGTCAGCGGCCGGGCGGGCTCTATTTATCCGGCGGTGATATCGCCATTGCCGCGGCGACCGCATTGCAGGCCAGCGGATTCCGCATCAATGGACAGATTGCATCCTGCGTACCCTGGGGGCGTCTGCTGGACAGTCTGGTAGGCGATATTCCCGTGATGACGAAAGCGGGCGGGTTTGGCGATGAGGCCACCCTGCTAAATGTTTTGCGATTTATTGAGGAGAGCGCGTGTGAGTAAAATTATTGCGGTAACTATGGGCGACCCGGCGGGCATCGGCCCGGAAATCATCATCAAATCGTTGGCGGAAGGTGAACTGTCCGGCGCGCCGGCGGTGGTGGTGGGCTGTGTACAGACGCTGCGCCGCATTCTGGCGTTAGGTGTCGTGCCGCAGGTGGAGCTGAACGAGATTACGCGTCCTGCCGAAGCGCGTTTTGCGCCTGGCGTTATCAACGTGATCAACGAACCGCTGGCCGATCCGCAGGGCCTGAAAAAAGGGGTGGTACAGGCGCAGGCCGGCGATCTGGCGTATCGTTGCGTGAAACGCGCCACCGAACTGGCGATGGCGGGCGAGGTACATGCCATTGCCACCGCGCCGCTGAACAAAGAAGCGCTGCACTCCGCCGGGCATCTCTATCCGGGGCACACCGAACTGCTGGCGAAGCTGACCAACAGCCGCGACTACGCGATGGTGCTGTACACCGACAAACTGAAGGTAATCCACGTTACTACCCATATTGCGCTGCGCAAATTCCTGGATACGCTGAATCGTGAGCGGGTGGAAACCGTGATTGCGATGGCGGACACCTTCCTGAAACGCGTGGGCTACCAGGCGCCGCGCATCGCCGTGGCCGGGGTGAACCCGCACGCGGGCGAAAACGGCCTGTTCGGCGACGAAGAGATCACCATCGTCGGCCCGTCCATCGAGGCGATGAAAGCCAAAGGCATCGACGCCTACGGCCCGTGCCCGCCGGATACCGTCTACCTGCAGGCGTACGAGGGGCAATACGACATGGTGGTGGCGATGTACCACGATCAGGGGCACATTCCGCTCAAGCTGCTGGGCTTTTATGACGGCGTGAATATCACTGCCGGACTGCCGTTTATCCGCACCTCCGCGGACCACGGCACCGCGTTTGATATCGCCTGGACAGGTAAAGCGAAGTCTGAGAGCATGGCGATCTCTATCAAATTAGCGATGCAACTGGCCTGATAGAATCGCAGAGTATATACCCTAAATAATTCGAGTTGCAGAAAGGCGGCAACCGAGTGAATCCCCAGGAGCTTACATGAGTAAGTGACTGGGGTGAGTGACAAATCGGCGTAAGCCGATTTGAACGCTGCTAGCAGCGGCCCCGAAGGGGCGAGGCCCATGAAATGGGGCGAGTAACGCAGCCAACGCATCTGCAACTTGAAGTATGACGGGTATGATTTTTTTGAATACGTCGTGGGGCACACACATTGACTGATACGTTGCGTGTAAATGGAGAACGAGTGAAAGGACAAAGCCGTCTCGATCAGATTCTGGACTATCTGAAAAGCCATAATCTGGTGACGGTGGATGAACTTGTGACGGTCATTGATGCGTCCCCGGCGACGATTCGCCGCGATTTGATCAAGCTGGACGAGCAGGGCGTCATCAGCCGTAGCCACGGCGGGGTGACGCTCAACCGCTTTATCCCTTCCCAGCCGACCACCAATGAAAAGCTGCAGCGCAATCTGTCGGAAAAACAGGCCATTGCGCGGCAGGCGGCGTCGCTGGTGCAGCCCGGCAACGCGGTAGTGCTGGATGCCGGCACCACCATGCTGGAGCTGGCGCGCAATTTAACGCATCTGCCGCTGCGGGTGATCACCGCCGATTTGCAGATCGCGCTGTTTCTCTCCGAGTTCAAGCAGATCGAAGTGACGATCATCGGCGGGCGCATCGACGACAGCAGCCAGTCCTGCATCGGTGAGCACGGTCGCCGTTTACTGCGCAGCGTCTATCCAGACATTGCCTTTATCAGTTGCAACTCCTGGAGTCTGGAGAAAGGCATCACCACGCCCACCGAGGAAAAAGCCGGCATCAAGCAGGATCTGGGCACGAACGCCAGCCGCCGGGTGTTGCTGGCGGACAGCAGCAAATACGGCGCTTACTCGCTGTTCTGTGTGTCGCCGTTGTCTGAACTGACCGATATCATCACCGACAGCGATTTGCCGCCGGAGGTGGAGCGCCAGCTGCGGGCGCAGCCGTTCAATCTGCAACTGGTGAACGTGGCGGGCCGCTGACCGGCGGCTTTCCCTTTATTCTCTATTTCCCTTTATTCCCCATTTCCCTTTACTCTCTATTTCTCTTCACTCTCTATTTCTCTTTACTCTTGCGTTGCTCTTCACTCTCTTTTTCCTTCGTTGTCTTGCCCGTTTTGATTTCCTCCGACTCATGCGTACGGCGACTTTGGTTGCCGGAAATCGGCATATGTTCCACCGCGATAGTGTGTCAGGATGACTGCTTATACCATCAGGCTACAAGGAGATAAGCATGGGGATTACCCGCCTGAATCACGCGGTGCTGTATGTGTCCGACGTGGAGAAAAGCACCGCATTCTACCGCGATACGTTAGGTTTTCGCCCCAAACCGGGCGGCAGTCAGGCCGTGTTTACCCAGGCGGCGGAATCGGATAACGATCATGATCTGGCGCTGTTCGCCAAAAATCTCGGTCAGCAGCGGGCCGGCGTGTTTCGCGCCCGCGGCGAGCAGCCCGGCGAACATGAGCCGCCGGCGGGGTTGTACCATCTGGCGTGGGAAGTGGATACGCTGCATGAACTGAAGCGGATTCGTGACCGGCTGGCGCAAGACGGGCGGCTGGGGCTGGAGGAAGACCACGGCGTACACAAGAGCGTGTACGGCCACGACCCGGACGGCCTGCTGTTTGAGGTCATCTGGTTTATTCCCGCCGACCAACTGACGGACGCGGACCGCGATCACCAGGGCATTCAGCCGCTGGACTTCGAGCGCGAACTGGCGCGTTTCGGTTGATTGATGACGTTTCGGTTGATTAATGAATAGTTAAAAAGCTGAGGCACGGCTGCCTCAGCGTAGCGCTGCGGTTATTTATCCCACTTGGCTTTGGGCGGAACATAGGACAGTGCGCTATCCAGCACCGCTTCCGGGCGGTCGGAAACAATCAGCATGTCGAGGTACTCTTTTTTCATGAAGCCTTCGGTGACGATCTTGTTCACGAAGGTGATGTATTCGTCGTAATAGCCATTCACGTTGAACAGGATGCAGGGCTTGTGATGAATGCCCAACTGCGCCCAGGTCCACTGTTCGATGATCTCTTCGAGCGTACCGGCGCCGCCCGGCAGCGCGATGAATACATCCGACAGTTCGGCCATTTTCGCTTTGCGTTCATGCATATCCGCGGTGATGACCAGCTCCGTCAGTTTCGGGTGGGCAATCTCTTTTTCCACCAGATGTACGGGCATGACTCCGGTCACGGAGCCGCCGTGCTGCAACGCGGTATCCGCCACCAGCCCCATCAGACCCACTTTGCCGCCGCCGTAGACAATACCGGCCTCTTTCCCGACCAGATATTGAATAAGTTTTTCGGTTTCCTGCTGATAAATATTGTTATTGCCAGGCGCGGAACCACAGAATACGCAGAAATTTAACATATATTCCCTTTTAGTCAGGCGGTGCCAGCAATGAAATAAATCCAGAGTCTGGCGCTGCGGGCAAATATACCGGAGAGCAATGAGGGTACTGGAAGTGTCAGGGGCAATCAAGCGATGTTATTCAGCGAGAAATAGCCGGTAATATATTCTTCCTGCTTCAGGTTGTCGGTGTGATAAATGATAAGCGAAATAATAATCTACTGATTTTAAAATAAACCCTAACTGGTTTCGTTAATTATTATTCGGATGGTTTATGAGAGCGATTCACCACCTGACAGCGGTATCGCGCAAGCATATATCCGTCATCCTGTGCGTTGGTTCCCCAGTCACCTGCTGATGCTGGTGACTGGGGATTCGCTGCGTCGCCGCGGTGTTACTGGCAGTAGCGCGATAGATAGGCTTCCATCCGGCGAACCTGTTCGGCGTGCTGAGGTCGCTGGCGCATCACCTGCAGGATATCCGCGATGGTGGTCAGCGCGGACACGCGGAATGTGTTTTCCTGTCGAACGCTTTCCAGCGCATATCGCCCGCTGTCGTCCGCTTCCTGCCGGTCGATAGCCACAATATAGTCGGTGATGACGCCTTGTTGCTCCGTTACCCGTTCGCGTGTTTCCGCTACGGTTTTGCCGGAGGTCATGACGTCATCCAGCACGATCAGCGGCTGGTTGGCGATATCGGCGCCGATGGTAATGCCGCCGTCGCCGTACTGCTTCGCTTCCTTGCGATTGAAGACGTAGCTGATACCCGGTTTACGTCCGGATAACGCCAGCGCGGTGGCGATCGCCAATGGAATGCCTTTATAGGCCGGGCCATAAATAATATTCGCGGAGATATTTTCCCGCAGAATATATTCAGCGTAGAAGTTTGCCAGCGTATTGAGCTTTTCTGCTGAGGAGAACCGGCTGAAATTGAAAAAATAAGGGCTTTGTCGTTTGGATTTTAGCGTGAAGTCGCCAAAAATAATGATCTCGGCGTCAACAATAAATTTGGCGACGCGCGCTGATAAATCACTCATAGTAACTTCCTTTTATTGAAGATAAATGACGAATGCCTTGCTGGTCCATAATTTCCCGCAGTTGCCGCAGCATGGTGTAAATAATGCCGGGGCCGTGATAGACAAACGACGTTAATATTTGCACCAGATCGGCGCCGCGAATAATGCGGTCGTAAATATCCTGCCCGGTGAACAGGCCGCCGGAGGCGATAATCGCCAGTCTGTTTTTAGCCAGCGGATAGACGCGTTCCAGCATCTGTTCCGACAGCTTTTTCAGCGCCAGGCCGGACAAGCCGCCGCCAAGCGAGCGTGCTTGCGGGTGGTCGATGCTCTCTCTTTGCGTGGTGGTGTTGCTGACGATAATCCCATCCACCTGATGCTCGATGAGCAGTTCAATCAGGTCACGAACGGCGCTGTGTTCCATGTCGGGCGAGAGCTTGAACAAGATTCTGGCCGGTGCCGACGACGCCTGCCGGAGAGACTGGACCGTCGCCAGTACCGGACGCAGGTGCTTTTCGTCGACCAGACTGCGCAGGCCCGGCGTATTGGGCGACGAGAAATTGAGAGTGATGAAATCTACCTGTTCCATCAGCCTCGATGCGCAGGTTGCATAATCTTGCAGCGGATCGTCGCTGTGTTTGTTTTTGCCGATGTTGATCCCCACCGGCGTGTCGCGTCGAACCTGAGCCAGATTGGCGGCAACGTAATCCAGCCCGCGGGAGTTGAAGCCATACTGGTTGATCAGGCTCTGCTGTTTGGGAAACCGGAACAGCCTCGGCTTGGGGTTGCCCGGCTGCGGCAAAGGCGTCACCGCGCCCGCTTCGACGAAGGAAAACCCCAGCGCCGCCAGCGCATTCACGGCTTGTGCATCTTTGTCAAAACCGGCCGCCAGCCCAATCGGGTGCGAAAAATGCCTACCCAGCAACGGTTGCGACATACCGGCCGTCAGCTCGGCCGACAGCGTTCCTGCGCGGATGCGCGGCGCATAGCGCAGTCCGTTGATGGCGCAACGGTGTGCGAATTCCGGCGGCAGACGGCGCAGCACGTGGGTAATCAGGCGATGAAGGTGCTCAGTCATAATCGTACGGATTGAAATGGGTGATGTGATGCTGCAGCGCCGGTCTGTCGAGCAGCGCGACCCCTTTGTGCTGTAGCCAGTCGCGATCGTAAAGGCTATCCAGATAGTTGACGCCGGTGTCCGGCGCGACCACGACCACGCTGTTGATATCGCTGCGTTGCAGCGCAACCAGACCGGCGAAGAGCACCAGACCCGCCGACCCGCCCAACAACAGCCCGCGGCTGGCGGCAATCTCGTGACACATCGAAATCGCCAGTTGGTCCGGCACTTTCATGATGTCGTCAAATTGCTCCAGCGCCGTATTGTCCGACCGCCAGGCCAGCCCGATGCCGTTGAGCAGATAAGGCCGAAACTGGCCGCCCAGCACGGCGGAGCCGACGACATCGCAGGCCAGTACTTTCTTGCCGGGGTGGCGCGCCTTGATGCCTTTGGCGATGCCGGAAAGATGACCGCCGGTGCTGACGCAGCCCACCAGCATGTCGAACGCCAGATCGTCAAATTCACCGGCGGTATTGGCTTCGTGATAGGCGGGATTGTCAGGGTTGTCGTACTGATTCGGCCAATAGGCGTTCGGAAGCCGGTTCAGCAGTTCTTTGACTTTTTCGATGCGCCGGGATTGGTAACCGCCGCTGGCGTCCGGCTCGGTAACGCAAATCACCTCGGCGCCGTAGGCTTTGAACCAGTTGAGCGTGGTTTGCGAAATTTTCGGGTCAACGACCACCATGACCTTGATGCCCAGCGAGGCGCCGATCATCGCCAGCGACTTGCCCAGATTACCCGAGGTGGATTCGACGATGACGCCGTCCCGTTTCAGCCGCCCGTCCGCCAGCGCCTGACTGATAAGTCCCCAGGCGGTGCGATCCTTGATGCTCAGATTAGGATTGAACTGCTCCAGTTTGATGTAGCAGGATTTTCCTGCCGGCACGAAATCATGCTGCAACCGATAGACCGGGGTGTGACCGATCAGTTCGTGAGTATGGTTGACGATCTGAGTATGGTTGACGATCTGAGTGTGGTTGACGGTCTGGGTAGGGTTAACGGTTTGGGTATGGTGTTCGCTCATAGTGACATTCCTTTAATGACAGTCCATTCAGGCGCCCATTCGCGGGTCAGGCAGATATTGTGCTGGCGGGCAACCAGCAGCGGAGATTCAATGTGCAGCGCCCCGGTGCCAAACTGGTAGTAGGGCGTTTCGACGGACAGGACCATGCCTTCTTCAATCGGCGTCGTGTCGTTGGGGCCCAGCAGCGGCAGTTCATACGGCTCCAGCCCGATGCCGTGTCCGACGTGATGGCGGCGGTAGTGAAACAGGCCTCTGCTGTTAATCTTGTCCATCACCATATGAAAGACGTCCCGCCCCGTCATACCGGGTTCAATCTGTTGCAGTGCGAGGTCCATGCCTTGCTTCAGCGCGCCGTACTTTTCCCGGTACTCCTCGTTGTCGTGATCGAAAATCACGGTGCGGGCGATATCGGACCAGAACCCCTGATAACTGGCGTCGGCGTCGAACCAGAGTACGTCGCCGCGTTGCAGACGGTTCTCCACGCGAGGCAGGCGTTGGCCGCCGACGGCATGCCGACCGATTTTCAACATCGTAAGATCGGGAATGCTGCCGTCGCCCGCCAGCGAGGCATTGAATAGCCGGACGATTTCGGTTTCCGGCATGCCGGCGTGTACGTGCTCGCAGACATGGCGCACGGCTTTTTCGTTGTTGATGGCGGAGGCGGACAACTGTTCGATTTCAAACGTGGTTTTGACCTGCCGGGTGCGGTGCAGCATGGCGGAAAACGGCACAAAGCGGATCGCCGGGAATGTGCGTTGCAACGTGAGCAGCGTCATGGCGTGCAGGCCGTCTTCGTCGATGCCGATTCGGCGCATTTCGGGGGAAATCAGCGCGGCGACAGCCTGTATTAACGCGGTTTCCGCATCGGCGAACGCCGTGTTCTGGCAGGAATACAACTGCAGGCGGCGTTCCTCATCGTTGAGCATGACTTCATCGTTCGGCTCACGGAAAAACGTGCCGTAGGTATGCACCAGCCCGATGTCGCTCGGACTATCCAGCACCTGATCGATTTCGCCGATCGCATGTACCAGGTGGATCTGCCCGACGTTGCTGGCGGTAATCATGACGTAGCATTCGCCCTGATAAGGCCGCAGCGTTTTCACTACGGGCATAAAGCCGGAAAAATATTTGATGTTCTGCGCCGTTGCGGCGATAACCATCTCAACATCATGCTCTTGCATGATGCTTTTTAGACGATTTGAATGATAAATCATATTGTCACCTGATAAATGCGGTCACCAGAGGCGCTACCTCAACATCGCCGGAAGTAATATATTTCACCTGTTCAATTTCATTATCCGGCCGAATATTCAGTGACGCCGACGTCGTAAAACAATGCAGTAGCGTGTCGTCGGAATAATCATGTGATGGACCGATAACGCTGCGCAGATACGTCATGTCTTCTTCGCGTAACTGGATATTCAATTCTTCCTGCAATTCCCGAATTAATGCGGTGCGAATATTCTCTCCGTCATTAATTTTGCCGCCCGGTAGATACCAGACATTCTTATTTCGGGGTTTTACGACCAGCAATTGATTATTCAGATAATGAACCAGGCAGGCGCATCTAATCATGGTTTCTCTCCTGGCAGGATGAATGCAGCAGCTGATCGAGCGTCGCGAGAAGATCCCGTTTGTCATATTCCTGATGATGTTTGGCGGCAATACGCAGCGGATCGCCGGCGTGGTAGATTTCATACACCATTTGTCGCTGGCCGAAGCCGTCGCCGGTCAGGTCCCAGCCCAGATTCAGCAGCGCGGTCCGGTATGGATCGAACAGTTCGTCCTGCTGCTGCGGCGGCAGAACGCCCAGCGTGACGGCATCGGGAATCGATAGCATCGAACCCGCGCACAGCGACTGGATGGTTTGCTGCATGTCTTTGTACCATAAAGGGAAATGGTAGCGGATCGCCTGAATGGCGCTGATGTCGGGGTTGCAGACGCCGTGGTCGTCGATGGTCGCCGCGTTTTCGGCAAGCTGGATAGCGCCTTTGAGCAAATCAAGGCTGGTGGTCATACGCCCCAACTTCTCCTGCACGTGCAGAAACCGGTCCAGCCCCAGCGTTTGCGCAATGCGGGTGGCGACGCCGGTCAGCAATTCGGCTTTGGCTTGCCCCCGGATGATGCCCTGATGGCCGGTATGGTTGCGGGCCTTGGTTCTGTCGTAGAACGCGTTGGATTTCTCCACGTCGCGGAAAATCAGCACCCGTTCCCAGGGCACCTGAACGTTATCCAGCAGCAGCAGGCAGTCGATTTCATCAAACAGATTGGCGATGGGATGGTCGAGCGGCGAGTGTTCCGGATAGGTCAGGGTTTTGCGGCACAGCATCCTGAGATTGGGGTCGGTGACATCAAGGGTAAAGGCGATGGCGAAGTCTTTGTCGTTCTCGGTCAGGCCGGGCATGTTAAAGATCAGCACTTCGTCGGAAACCGGCGTCAGCGTGGCGATCATCTTGGCGCCGCTGACGGTAATGCCGTTGCTGTCGTAGTGGGTTACCCTGACGCCGGCGGATGGGCTGCGCAGTTCGGACAGCGCGCGGCTGCGGTCCACCTGCGGATTGATGGCCGCATGCGAGACATACAGGTTATTCTCCCGGCAGTAGTCGTAATAACGGCGGGCGTTATGCGCGTAATCGCAATACTGGTCGCGTCCCAGCGCTTCCGCATGACTGGCGATGGCCGCAATCGCGCTGTTGATGAAGTCCGGCGTTCTGCCCAGCATGCCGTAGGAGGTGTCCGCCACCGCTTTGTAGGAGCGGCCTTTTTGTCTCAGGTCTTCAATGGAGCGGGGGATCAGCAGGCTGGCGGCGTACTCGTGATTAACCAGATGTACGGCCGGGTCCTGCTGCTGTAATTCATAATAGCGATTGATAAACCGAATAGCGCCGCAGAACATGGGATGTCGGGAGAGATGACTGACCGGTTCGCCATTAACATAAACATTCCGGGGTTTTTGCATCCTCTGTAGATAATCAGACATAAATCCTCTGTTAAATTCCGTTTCGGTAAAACCGTGAATAGGGACGAGAATTGTCCCTGCCTTCAACAATGAATAATTGTCTCTTTCATCAATCGATATACCCGTCACGCTTCAGGTTGCTGGTGCGTTGTTCAACACGCAGGCGTGTTGCCCCGCAACGTGAATTAGTCAGGTATAAAACGCCAATAATCCATCATGTCTGGAAATATCCGACATGGCGGCGTGTTTCAGGGTGCTGGTTAAATATATGGGTGATGCAATGTTGCCTTATTGTAACGAAAGGCATACTACGCTTTTTTATTCGGAATGCAAACGGTTGCTTTTTTCGGGTAATAGAGGGATTTGAATAAATTAATATTTAAATTAATTTCTAATAAATGCTTTTATTATATTTTTATCGCGTGGGGTTTTTTATTTGGTTGATATAATTTGAAGGGTTTTTATTGCGTCGCCCGACGCTGCCGCCGGGCGAAATAAGAAAATAGCCGTGGCCGGTTTTATCCCGATTACTTCATGCCTGCCGCAATGGTGTCGACGTTGTGTTTAAACGCGGCGGTGTAGGTAGCGGCCGGGCCGTTGCTGTCGGTCAGCGCTTCCGGATAGAGTTCGCCGCCCGGCTGCGCGCCGCTGGCGTCGGCGATCTGTTTCACCAGACGCGGATCGGTCTGATTCTCGATGAAGTACAGTTTCACGTGCTCTTTCTTGATCTGATTGATCAGTTTGGCGACGGTTTTGCTGCTGGCTTCGGACTCGGTGGAGTAACCGATCGGCGACAGGAAGCGTACGCCGTAGGCGGCGGCGAAATAGCCGAAGGCGTCATGGCTGGTCAGCACCTTGCGCTTTTCCTTCGGAATAGCGGAAAACGTTTGGGTGGCGTAGTCATCCAGTTGTTGTAGCTGCTGAATGTAGCTGTCGCCCTGTTTGCGGTAATCATCGGCGTGTTCCGGGTCGGCTTTGACCAGCGCATCGACGATATTGTGGGCGTAGGTGATGCCGTTTTTCATGCTGTTCCAGGCGTGCGGGTCGGTGACGGTTTTACCGTCTTCTTCCATTTTCAGGGTTTTGATGCCTTTGGACGCGGTGATGACGTCGCCTTTGTAGCCGGAGGCTTTGATCAGACGGTCCAGCCAGCCTTCCAACCCGAGGCCGCTGACGAACACCACGTCGGCCTGCGACAGGGTTTTGCTGTCTTTCGGCGACGGTTCGAACTCATGCGGGTCGCCGTTCGGCTGCACCAGGTCGGTCACGTGCACGTGCTGGCCGCCAATCTGGCTGACCATGTCGCCCAGTACCGAAAAACTCGCCACCACATTCAGATCTTTCGCCATCGCCAGCGGGCTCAACAACAGGCTGGACAGCGCCATAACCAAAACAGAACGTTTCATCTTTTCCCTCTCAGTGTATTTGTGACGGACAATGTATTTGTGACAGGCAGTGTGCTTGTGACAGACAGCGTGTCATGCAAAAACCATCAAATATCAGCGGCGCGTACGCAACATGCCGCCATTCGAGCCAAACAGTACCGAAAAACAGAACAACAGCGTGGTAGTGAGGATCACCGCCGGGCCGGCCGGCAGGTCGGCGTAATAAGACCAGGTTAGCCCCACCAGACTGGCGCAGGCGCCGATGCCCACCGCCACCAGCAGCATGACCGGCAGGCGCTGGCTCCAGAAGCGGGCGCAGGCGGCGGGCAGCATCATCATGCCGACCGCCATCAGCGTGCCGAGCAACTGGAAGCCCGCTACCAGATTCAGCACCACCAGCGACAGAAACAGACCGTGGATCAAGGCGCGCGAGCGGCGCGACAGGATCTTCAGGAAGGTGACGTCAAACGATTCGATCACCAGCGCCCGGTAGATCAACGCCAGCACCAGCACCGAGCAGGAACTGATGACGCCAATGGTGATCAGCGCGTCGGCGTCGATGGCCAGAATCGATCCGAACAGCACATGCAGCAGGTCGACGCTGGAACCGCGCAGCGATACCAGTGTCACCCCCAGCGCCAGTGAGCCGAGATAAAACCCGGCGAAACTGGCGTCTTCCTTCAGTTCGGTGTGGCGGCTGACCACGCCGGACAGCATCGCCACCGCCAGCCCGGCGATAAACCCGCCCACGCCCATCGCCACCAGCGACATGCCGGAAATCAGGTAGCCGATCGCCACGCCGGGCAGCACCGCGTGAGACAGCGCATCGCCGATCAGACTCATGCGGCGCAGTAACAGAAAACAGCCGAGCGGCGCCGCGCTCAGGGTCAGCGCCAGACAGCCCACCAGCGCCCGGCGCATGAAACCAAAATCGCCGAACGGTTCGGTCAATAAATGAATCAGCATCATGGCACCAGCCTCAGTTGCGGCGGCATAGCTGTTTGCAAAGATGTTGTTGCTTGCAAAGGCGTGGTTACGCCGGCTGTGGACGACAGCACCTCGCCGCAGTCGCCCCAGCGGTGGCCTTCCGGGTGGAGCATCAGCACGCGGGGGAAGTGGGCTTCCACCTGTTCCAGGTCGTGCAGCACCGCCAGAATGGTGCGGCCTTCCTGATGCAATTGCCGGATCACCATCAGCAGCGCGCGGGTGGTCTGGGCATCAATGCCGGTGAAGGGTTCATCCAGCAGGATTACCGGCGACTGCATCACCAGCAGCCGGGCAAACAGGACGCGCTGCAACTGGCCGCCGGAAAGCGTGCCGATGTGCGCCTGCGCGAATTCCGCCATGCCGACGGTATCCAGCGCATTGAGCGCGTTGTTGCGCCATGCGCCGGAAATGCGCCCGAACATGCCGCAGTGCGGTACGCACCCCATCAGCACCAGATCGTTGACGCTGAGCGGAAACTGGCGGTCGAACTCGGTCAGTTGCGGCAGGTAGCCCAGTTGGCGGCGCGCCTGCGGAGCCATGCAGAAATGACCGCCAAGCGGCGGCAACAAACCGGCCAGAGTTTTAAGCAGGGTGGATTTACCGGTGCCGTTGGCGCCGACGATCGCGGTCAGCGAACCGCTGTCAAAACAACCGTCCAGCGTGCCCAGCGGGGGCTGGCCGGTATAGCCGAACATCAGTGTATGTAGTGTTATCGAGTGTGGTGCAATCATGCCAGCGTCACCGCCCAGGAAATCAGACCCCATAACAGCGCCAGCACAACACCGGCGATACCCAGCCGGGCAAAAGCGGAAAAAGCGTAAAGACTGGTCACAGTATCCTCCATCATTATCGTTATAATATAACATAACGATTTTGCGCCAGCCGACGAGAGGTAAAAAAATGTGTCTGAATCGTAAGGCGGCAAGCCGACGAAGAAAACGTCGTGGCGAAAGGCGTTATCGAGGAATTTCAATGTATTGACGTCGCTGCCCGGCCCTGTAACGCCTTACGGCACGATCGAGATCACATATTTTGTCGCATTTTATTTTTTGAATTTGCCCGCATTCAGGAGGAACCTCGTTGTTTCTTTTTGTATATAACGGATGGAGTCGAGAGTGAACATTCGGGTTAGGTATCAACTGGCTGCCGTATTGGCGGCCGCGCTATTTGGGGGCAGCGTCGCGCAGGCGCAGGATAAAATTCAGTTAACCTACGCCGGGTCGATGGGCGTGGTGATGGACAAGGCGTTGGGGCCGACGTTCGCCAAAAAAGAGAACCTGACCTATCAGGGGCAGGGGCAAGGTGCGTACGGTATGGCGCGCCTGCTGGCCAGCAAGAAGGTGGTGGCGGACGTATTCGTGTCGATCACGCCGGGGCCGATGCAGATTCTGAAAGACGCCGGACTGATCGACGACGCCATCCCGGTCGCCAGTACCCGTATGGTCATCGCCTACAACCCGAAAAGCCCGTTTGCCGCCAGACTGGCGGCGTCCGATAAAGCGAAAAACAGTGATTGGCTGAGCGTGTTGCAGGACAAATCGCTGAAATTCGGCCGCACCGATCCGTATAACGACCCGCAGGGACAGAATATCGTCTTCACCATGCTGCTGGCCGAGAAGTACTACCATCAGCCGGATGCCGCCAAAAAGGCGCTGGGCGAGGTGCAGAACCCGGCGCAGGTGTTCATGGAAGGCGGGCTGCTGACCCGGCTGGAATCCGGCCAGATCGACGCCACCTCCGGTTACGAAAGCGCGGTACGCTCCGCCAAACTGCCGTATGTGTCGCTGCCGGATGAGATTAACCTCAGCAACCCGGCGATGTCGAAACAGTGGTATGACACCGTTAGCTTCACCATCAAAGACAGCGCGGGCAAAGATCAGGTGCTGCACACCCAGCCGCTGGTGTTTTACGCCGCGGTGCTGAAAAACGCGCCCGATGCGGCGCAGGCCCGTAAGTTCGTCGACTTTATGCTCAGCCCGGAAGGGCAGGCGCTGTTCCGCCAGAACGGCTACGACGTTCCGAAAGGAACCGCGCTCTACGCCGCGAAGTAACCGCCGCGATGGCGTTTTGGCTGGCGATACCGGCACTGCTGCTGTTGGCGGTGCCGTTTGTCACGCTGCTGGGCATTACGCCGTGGCATCATTTCCAACTGGCGTGGGGCGACGGCGACGCTATCGCCGTTTCCGTCTGCCTCGGCCTGCTGTCGATCGCGCTGGTGATACTGCTGGGGTTGCCGGTGGCGCTCAGGCTGGCGCGCGCGAATAGCTCTCGCCGCCGCTGGCTGGTGGAACTGCTGGTGATGATCCCGCTGCTGACGCCGCCGCTGGCGATGGGCATCCTGCTGGTGTCGGTGTACGGACCGTACAGCCCGATCGGCGGCCTGTTATCCCGCGTCGGGTTGGCGCTGGTGAATAACCCGGCGGCGTTCGTGACGGCGCAGGTATACGGGGCTTTGCCTTATTTCATCACCGCGGCGCGCTCCGCTTTCGCCGGTATTCCGGCGGCGGTGGACGAGGCCGGACGCATTCTGGGGGCCACCGCCTGGCAACGCCTGCTCTACCTGACCTTGCCGCAGGCCGCTTCCGGGCTGGCGGCGGCTGTCGCCATCGCCTGGGTGCGGGCGATGGGCGAATTCGGCATCGTGATGATTTTCGCCTATTTTCCGCAAGGCATCCCGGTGAAGCTGTATATCAACCTGCAAAATGACGGCGTGGACGCGGTGTACGCGCTGGTGTGGCTGCTGCTGGCGATGACGTTGCCGCTGCCGTTGCTCTGCCTGCGCTGGGCGACGCGCCGGCAGGCGCGTGCGTGAGGTATCAGCGGTGTGAACGTCAGGCGTAGAGCGCGTAACGGTTGACGGCGATCAGCCGCGCGCCGTCCAGCGCGTCGCCGGCGGGCGGCGACAGCCGCTGTTGCCATGCTTCGGCCAGCCAGGGCCGGATATGCAAACCGATGCTGCCCATCAGCGACAGGCGGGGCGGTTCATGTTTCGCCACCGCAGTGAGCAGCCCTTCAATTTCACGGGCCGTCTGTTGCAGCAGGCGGGTCGCCAGCGCATCGCCCTGACGGGCGCAGTCAAACACCGGTCGGGCGAAACGGGCGTAATCGCCCGGCTTGGCCTGATTCAGCCAGTCCGTCGCTTGCGCGTCGCCGTCAAACGGCAGCGCCTGCTGGCGGCTTAATGCCGACGGCGCTGCCCAACCCTGTTTGACCCCCCAGAGATATTGCAGCGCCGCCAGCCCGAGACGCGCGCCGCTGCCCTGATCGGAAATCGGAAATTCGTGGCCGCCGTAAGCGGTGATGGCGCGTTGATGCCACGCCAGCCCGCACGAGCCGGTGCCGGCGATCACCACCCCGGCGTCTGCTCCCTGATTTACCGCCAGACAGGCGCCCAGCGCATCGGTATTCAACACCTGCGCGGCATAGGAATGCGGCAAAGCCAGAAACGCCTGATAAGCGCTGCGGTGTTCGGCGCCGGCCAGCGCCAGCCCGACGTGCAGACGCGAGCTGTCCTGCTCGCCCAATCCGCTGTGTTTCAGCGCCTGCATCAGCGCGTCGTCCACCGCCTGACGTACCGTTTCCACGCCCAGCAGCAGATTGGCGCGACCGCCGCCGCCCTGACCGAGCGGCGTGCCGTCGGCCCGGTAAATCCGTGCCCGACAGCCGGTGCCGCCGCCGTCAACGCCGGCATAAAGCGTTTCTCCAGCATAGGGTATGTCAGTGGCATAAGGCGCGGCGGTCATGAGCGAGCCTCCTGCGTGAAATAAGGAAGACAGGCCGCCGCCAGCGCGCCGCTAAAGCAGACCTGCTCCGGCTGGCGTGCCTCAGACATACGCAGCAACGCCGCCAGTTCACGGGCACTGCGTTTTAGCAGCGGCACCGCCAGCGGGTCGTCCGGCTGCGCGAGAATATCGGCCGCCAGCGCGGCGTAATCACCGGCCTGCGCCTGCTTCGACCAATCCACCACCTGTTCGATGTGGTTGTCGAAACGGGCAAACAGCGTGCCGGCCAGCGGCGTGAGCGGCGTCATACCTTCCACCGCCTGCAGCATCGCCTGCACGCCCCACAGCCCGAGCCGCGCCTGACTGGCCGGGTCGCCCACCGGAAACAGGCTGCCGCCGTAGCGTTGCAGCCGACCTTGCCGCCAGCACAGCAGCCGGGTGAAGGTGCCGGTCACCACCAAAAAACGGTCTTCATCCGGCCACCGTTGCTGGCAGAGGTCGTTTTCCGTCTGCCAGTCAAACGGCGTGTCGCCATCGATGGGCAGGTGAATCAGCTGGCGTTTCATACCCCTCCGTTACTGAGCTTTCTGCTGCTGACGGTTGGCGGCGATGGTCTGATTGAGCCGTTTCACGTCGTTTTCCGTCAGGCGCAGATACTCGTCATAGGACACCTGATTGTTTAGGTACTGGGTAAAACGGGTCAGGATAATCGGGTACAGCTCGTTGCCGCCCAGACTTTCCATTTTCTCCCAGTCGAACACGTAGGCCGGGATGTTGGCGATCTCGGCGCGGGCGGTGTTCAGCCCGTCGATCACGTGCTGATCCTTGGTCTGGTAATGCAGATCCGGAATGTCGGCGCCGACGATGATATTAAAGTGCTCGGCAATGTCTCGCTGGTTGGCGTCGCTGCCCAGCCATTCCATGAATTCCGCCACTTCTTTCGGATGCTTGGTGGTCTTGAACGGCATGATGAAGGTGGCGCCGCCCATCGAGATACATTTTTCCTTACAGGGAGCGGGCAGCATTTTCCAGTCGAAGCCGTTGCCGATCTGCTTGCTGAACTGGTTCAACTGCCAGTTGCCGGAGAAGTAGGTGACGATGTTGCCGTTCACAAAATCGTCCGCCATGCTCTTGTACTGACCGCCGCCGGCGGCGCCCCACATTTCACGCGGGAAGATGCCTTCGTCCGACCAGCGCTTCAGATCCTTGATCCACGCCTGCGCAGCGGCGTCCGGGAAGTTGATCAGGCCGTCTTTGTCGTAGCGCGTGCCGTAGGAGTAGGCCGGGCCGGAGAAGCGAAAACCACTGCGATCAATGGTGAAGGGAATGGCGACGCCGGTTTTTTCCGCCACCTGTTTCGACGCCTGCATCAGCTGTTCCAGGGTGTAACCCGGTTGCGGCAGCGGCACGCCGGCCTGCTGGAACAGGGTCACGTTGACGAACGGCAGGTCGGCGGTCCAGGAGGCGACGAAGCCGGGCAGGGCGTTATCCTTGTGTACCCCTTTGATGCGCATGATTTTTTCAATACTGGCGCCGTAGCGTTTTTCAAAACCGACCGGGTCGGCCAGATAAGGGCGCAGGTCGAGCGTGTAGGAGAGCAGGCCCATCTGGGTGGTTTTGGCGATATCCGGCCCCAGACCGGCGGCCAGTTGCATCGGCAACTGGGTTTGCAGCGCGTTGTAGCCGGTGCTGACGAAATTCACGTCGATGTGATCGTTGCTTTGTGAAAACGTCTTAACCTTCTGCTCCATGAAATGGACCAGCTCCGGATCGTCGTCGCTGTATAAAAAGGTGATTTGCGTTTTGGCGGCAATGGCATTGCTGCTGGCAAAAGCGCCCAGCGTCATAAAGGAAAATAACAGCGCGTGCTGATAGCGATTCATCATACTCTCCCACCCATATGGATATATATACCCGTCATACTTCAAGTTGCCGGTGCGTTGGCTTCCCTCACTCACCCCAGTCACTTACTTATGTAAGCTCCTGGGGATTCACTCGGTTGCCGCCTTCCAGCAACTCGAATTATTTTGGGTAGCCCCGTCATACTTCAAGTTGCTGGAAGTTGCAGGCGCGTTGGCTTTATTACTCCGGGTATATTCGACAGCCCTGATGCGTTATGCAAATTTGCATGAATAGCCTATTCAGTGACTAATCATGAACAAAAATAGCGTTCTTTTTTGTGAAGCATATTAAATATATTTCGACTCATGGCTGAGTCAACGTCTTTTTGTGATAAGAATCGCATATTGTTCACGCGATAATTTACTCTATAATGCAAAAATACGATGTTAAGTGCAAATTACCAATGTATGCAAATTTTGCATTAATTGCCGTTGATTTCCGGGTTGGGCACTGAAAAGTTGCATTGCGCCAAATAAAGGCGGCGAGCGCACAATAACGGTGCAAATAAATGCAATGGTGCAAATAAATGCCATAAGGTATTTCTTATTCATTAGCGTTTTTTATTTGGCAATGCGTTTTCGATATTTCATTTATTCGCTCGCGCGGTAACAAGGATTCGCCATGAATATCGGTTGGGTGTTAAAGAAAAATAGCGTGATTAACCGGTTTATGATTACCGAACTGGAGGAAAAATATTATCCTGCCGAAGCGGACACCCTGCCGGATAATGTTAATTACCGCTTTATTAACGGCTTTGTGGATGTCGGCGTATTGCCTTGTCGGGTGCGGTTCCTGAAAGAAACCGCGCCGCGCGCCGTCAGCCTACCGGAGCATCTCCGTTTTCATACGCTGTGGAGCGGCGGCGATGACGGCCAGTCGGTCAATTTCAGCGATTTCTGGCCTTGCCCCACCCATGTGCAGCGTTTTGCCCGCTGCTACCTGCACAGCGATAGCCTGCAACCGGCGCGTTTCCGGCTGTCTACCTGCGGCGGCGTGACCGTCTGGCTTAACGGCCGTCAGATCTGCCGGTTTACCCCGTTTAGCCGCAACACCGAACAACACTGTGAACTGACGCTACCGCTGCAACTGGGGCTGAATACGCTGGTGGTGCACGCCGAGGAGCTGTGCGAGCGTGATACCGACTACCTGTTCAGCCTGCGCTATCTTGATGAGCCGCCGCTGCGCTGGCAGGCCACGCCGGACGCCGCCTGCAGCGAACGTATACAGGCGCTGGACCGCTGGCTCAACAACCTGTCGCTGGTCGATAACCTGACCGACCGCGATACCCTGACGCTGCGGGCCGCCGCGCCGTTGCCGGAAGCGGCCAGCGTCAGTCATCGGCTGCTATGCAACGTCAACGAATCGGCGCCGGCCTGGCGGCAACAGCAATCGCTGGCGGCGGGCAACGCCGGCTGGCAGGTGACGCTGCCGACAGGGCTGGTGGGCTATTACGATCTGGTATGCAGCGCGGTGTGCGACGGCATCACGCTGAATCGCAGTATCAGCTTCGGCCGCCTGCCGACGCAGACCATGCCGTCGCTGCCGACGCTGGCCGCCCGGCGCGACTACCTGCTGCGCCACACCGCGCTGCACGGCTTCGAACGGATTGGCCGGGTGTTGGCTGCCTTCGCCACCGGCGAAGGGACGGCGGATATCATGCCTGCCCTCAATCAGGCGCTGCACAAGATCAGCCGTCGGGAAGACTGCGCCGACTTTCAACTGGTGCCGCTCATCTGGCTGTGGCAGCGCTATCAGGGCCAGCGGCTGACGGCGCATGACTGGCGGCGCGTGCGCAGCGTAATCCTCGGTTTTCGTTACTGGATCGACGAGCCGGGCAACGACACCATGTGGTTCTGGAGCGAGAACCATTGCCTCTGTTTCCACGTCGCGCAGTATCTGGCCGGACAAAACTTTCCCGATGCGGTATTTGTGTGCAGCGGCCGTCGGGGCCGCGAGCAGCAGGCCATCGCCCGTCAGCGGCTGGATCGCTGGTTTGACGCCATTCTGGAACATGGGCTGGTGGAGTGGAACTCCGCCGCTTACTACCCTATCGATCTGATCGGGCTGGTGGCGCTAGCCGAGCTGGCCAGCGATGCAAGCCTGCGTGAACGCGCCCGCACCGTTATCGACCGTATCCTGCTGATGACCGCCTGGGTGCATCAGAACGGCGTGGCGGTCGGCACCATGGGCCGCGCCTACGATAAGGAACTGCGCTCCGGCATGTTGACCGAACTGTCAGGCCTGTGTGCGCTGGTGTGGGGCGAAGGCTGGTTGATTCCGCATTGCGCGGCGCTGCCGCTCCTGTGCCTGAGCCAGTATCAACCGCCTGACGAGACGCTCGCTATCGCCCACTGGCCGTCGCCGCAGGGCGCGCAGGCGCGCTGGGTGCAGGGGCTGAACCGCAGCGCCCGCGTGATTGCCTGGAAGCAGCAGGACGTGGCGTTTTCCTCGGTCTTCGATCATCACCCCGGCCAGCCGGGGCACCAGCAGCATGTGCTGGATATCCGTCTTGGCCGGCATTACGCCGCCCGGCTGTGGGTCAACCATCCCGGCGAAGATCGCCCGGACGGCGTACATCGCCCATCTTATTGGGCAGGCAACGGCCGCCTGCCGCACGTGATGCAGCATCGCAACCGCGCCTGGATGATTTTCGATTTGCAGCACGACCTGCGCCGCTGGACCCATCTTTACCTGCCGCGCGCCGCGCTGGACGAGGTGGTGGTGGACGCGTGCTGGTGTTTTGTGCGCGGCGGCAACGGTTATGCCGCGCTGCACAACCCGGCGGGGCTGCAACTGCATACGCCGGACGGCGGGCAGCCGGACAGCGAATTGCGCGCCTTCGGCGAGCATAACGTCTGGTACATCGCGGTGGACAGCGGGCAGGGCGCGGCGGGTTTCCCGGCGTTTATCGCACGCTTCCGCCACCGCCAGGCGCAACGGTCGGACGACGGCGCGGCGCAGTTTGACGACCCGGACTACGGCCTGATGGCCTGGCAGCCGGCGAGCGGTTTTTCTGTCAATCATCATCCCTTTGCGTTTCCCGACACGGTGTCGGTGATGCCTGAGCGTACCGAGGAGGATCGGTAACATGACGACTCAATCCATGAATGCGCCTTTATCCGCGATCGGGCCATCCGACCGCGAGCAGATTGATGCGCTGCTGGACAAGGTGGCGCTGGCGTTCTGCCGCCTGAAGGCCATCAACAGCGTGACCGATGACGCGCAGGCCAGCGACACGCTGACCATCCAGTTCGAAGAGTGGGACTGGGAAGTGGGCGTCGGCCTGTACGGCTTCTGGAAACTGGCGCGACAGCGGCAGGATCACGCCATGCTGGCGGCGCTGGAACAGTGGTACGAACAGAAATTGCAGGCCGGGCTGCCGCCGCGGCAAATCAACTCCACCGCGCCGATGCTGGTGCTGGCGCTGCTGTGCCGCGACAACCCGCGCCCGCACTGGCTGGCGGCGGTGGCGGAATGGGCGGACTGGCTGTTGCATTCGCTGCCGAAAACCGAAGACGGCGGCTTCCAGCATACGGTCAAGGAGCGCCCCAACACCGGGCAGCTGTGGGACGACACGCTGTTTATGGCCGGGCTGTTTCTGGTGGTCAGCGCCGGAGTGCTCAAACGCCGCGAACTGCTGGACGAAGCCGAATACCAGTTGCTGACCCACGCGCGCTATCTGGCGGACGCCGCCACCGGGCTGTGGTATCACGGCTGGACTTTCCTGGGCCGCCACCATTACGCCGGGGCGTTCTGGGGGCGCGGCAACGCCTGGGTGACGCTGGTGCTGCCGGAAATCTGTTGTCTGGCGGACGCGCCGCTCTCGGTGCCGGTACGCCGCACGCTGGAGGCGATTCTCACTCAGCAGACCCGCGCGCTGGCTGCCTGTCAGCATGATTCCGGGTTGTGGCACACCCTGCTCAACGACCCGGATTCGCCGCTGGAAACCTCCGCCAGCGCCGGTTTCATCGCCGGCATTCTCACCGCCCGCCAGCTCGGCATGCTGGCGGATTTCCCGCAGGCGGTGCTGGATAAAGGGCTGGCGGCGGTGATGGCGCAGATTGATGAACAGGGCGTGGTGCAAGGAGTGTCTGACGGCACCGCGATGGGGCACGACCTGCAGTTTTATCACGATATCCCCAATGTCGCCGTGCCGTACGGGCAGGCGCTGGTCATGCTGATGCTGCTGGCGCAGCGGCATTCTGTTTGAAAAACAGAAACGGGTTTGAAAAACAGAACCAGGTTTGAAAAACAGAAACGGGTTTGAGGAAACGGTGATGGCGAGTCTGGAACTGAAAAACGTCCATAAAAGCTATGGGTCGATACAGATTATCAAAGGCGTGGATCTGACGATCCGCGACGGGGAGTTCATGGTGTTCGTCGGGCCGTCGGGCTGCGGTAAATCCACGCTGCTGCGGATGATCGCCGGCCTGGAGCCGATCACCGACGGCGAGCTGTGGATCGGCGATCGCAAGGTCAACGATCTTGGCCCGGCGGAGCGCAAAATCGCCATGGTGTTCCAGTCTTATGCGCTGTATCCGCATCTGTCGGTGCGCAAGAACCTGGCGTTCGGGCTGGAAAACCTGCATTTCCCCAAAGACGAAATTGAACGGCGCATCGCGGAAGCCGCGCGCATGCTGGGGCTGGAGCCGTATCTGGATCGCAAACCGCGGGCGTTGTCCGGCGGGCAGCAGCAGCGCGTCGCCATCGGCCGCGCCATCGTGCGCGACCCGGATCTGTTCCTGTTTGACGAGCCGCTGTCCAACCTTGACGCCAAACTGCGGGTGCAGACCCGCGGCGAGCTGACCCGGCTGCACCAGAAACTGCGCACCACCATGATTTACGTCACCCACGATCAGGTGGAGGCGATGACCATGGCCCAGCGCATCGTGGTGCTCAACGGCGGGCGCATCGAACAGGTGGGGACGCCGCTGGAGCTGTTCAACCGGCCGAAAAACAAGTTTGTAGCCGGCTTTATCGGTTCGCCGCGCATGAACATGTTCCACGCCACCATCAGCAGCGCGTCGGATGACGGGGTGGAAGTGCGCTGTCCGTCCGGCAACCTGTTGCGCCTGCCGTTTCGCGGCGAAGAGGGTAAAACGGTGGAGCTGGGTATTCGTCCGTCGCACTGTCAACTGGTGGGCGAGCACGACGACGGCGTGTCGCTGTGCATCGACCGCTGCGAAATGATGGGGCATGAAACCTTTATCTATGGCCGCTGCGGCGGTATCGACGACGAGCTGATCGTGCACCTGCCGGGGCATCATGAATTTCGCGCCGGCGAGCTGGTGTTTGTCCGCTTCCCGCAAGACTATTGCCACCTGTTTGACACCGACAGCGGCCAGACGTTGCCGCGTCTGACGGAACAGCATGCCTGATTGCAGGAGACAAGCATGAACCGAAAATCGTTGATTCAGCCCGGCGCGTCGCTGGTGGATACGCTGGTGACGCCGGTGGAGAAATCGGTCAACCTGCTGCAAAAATTCGGCGGCCGCCGGGTGATGCCGTGGTTTTTCATCGCGCCGAACATGCTGCTGTTCGCCGTGTTCGTGTTTATTCCGATCCTGCTGGCGGTGTGCTACGCCTTCACCGGCGGCACCAACATCCTGCTGTGGGACCGGCCATACGTTGGGTTGCAGAATTTCGCCACCCTGCTGAGTTGCGAACAGTACACCGTGCCGGCCACCTGCGAGCAGGACCTGTTCTGGACCGGCGTTTACAACACCGTCTCGTTCACCTTTTTTAATGTGACGTGCACGCTCGGCGTGGCGCTGGTTACCGCGCTGATCCTCAACCGCAAGATCATCGCCCGCGGCTTTTTCCGCGCCATCTTCTTCTACCCGGTGCTGCTGTCGCCGGTGGTGGTCGGGCTGGTGTGGCAGTGGTTCCTCAACCGTAACGGGTTGCTGAATCTGGTGCTGTCGTCGCTGGGCGGCCAGCCGATTACGTTTTTGCTGGAGCCGTCGCTGGCGCGCTTCTGGGTGGTGTTCGTGTCGGTGTGGTTTCACGTCGGTTTTTATACCCTGATTTTATTGGCCGGGTTGCAGGCGATCCCGCGTGATATCTACGAGGCGGCGGCGGTGGACGGCACCTCGCGCTGGCGCGGTTTCTATCGCCTGACGCTGCCGTTGCTGGCGCCCAACATTCTGGTGGTGGTGATCCTGTTGACCATCAACAGCGTGCAGATTTTCGATGAAGCCTGGGTGCTGACCAACGGCGGCGGGCCGGGCACCGCCAACAACTTTATTGTGCAGTACATCTATCAGACCGCGTTTTCCTCCAACGCGTCGCTGTACGGGCTGGCCTCGGCGGCGTCGGTGCTGATGGGGGTGGTGCTGATGATCCTGACGGCGTTGCAGTTCCTGCTGACCCGCCGTCTGGAAGGCAAAAAATAACCGGGAGCCGGCATGATGAAGATAATCGCGTTTCTTACCCGCACCCGTTATCCGGGGCGGATTCACGTCACCGACATCCTGAGCTGGGTCTGGCTGGTGGTGGGCACGCTGCTGGTGTTGATCCCGGTGATGTGGGCGGCGATGTCGTCGCTGAAAACCCCGGCGGAGATCAACCGCTTTCCGCCCAGTTTTCTGCCGGAGGCCGCCAGCACCGTCACGCTGCCCGACTACCCGAAACCGCTGGAGCTGTGGCAGGCGAAGCAGGACGACGGCAGCAGCAAGACGCTGGCGATGGTGCGGCGCATTGGCCTGCTGGCGCAGATGGTAGACCCGCAAGCGCCGCAGGAGGTAGTGCGGGTGCCGGTGCAGAACCTGACGCCGCAGAAAACCCTGCATCTGGAAACCGACAACTACACCACGCCGATGTCGAAATTCCATTTCGCCACCTACCTGAAAAACACCGTATTCGTGACGGTGATGGCGACGTTGCTGACGCTGTTGCTGAGTTCAATGGCGGCATTCGCGCTGGCGAAATACGAGTTTCGCGGCCGCGGCACGGTGCTGACGCTATTTCTGTCCACCATGATGATCCCGCTGTCGGTGGTGATGGTGCCGACCTTTCTGGTGGTGATCGGCCTGCGCATGGGCGACAACCTGTGGGGGGTGATTATCCCCACCATCGCCACGCCCACCGGGGTGTTCCTGCTGCGCCAGTACATGCTGACCATCCCGGATGAGCTGATCGAAGCCGCGCGTATCGACGCCGCCAGCG
The DNA here is from genome assembly GCF_002812485.1 of Dickeya fangzhongdai. NCBI lineage: Bacteria > Pseudomonadati > Pseudomonadota > Gammaproteobacteria > Enterobacterales > Pectobacteriaceae > Dickeya > Dickeya fangzhongdai. The sequence goes on along the minus strand of NZ_CP025003.1, from coordinate 4,139,884 downwards.
AGTTTCGCATCTACTGGAAAATCATCCTGCCGCTTACCGCGCCGGCTCTGGCGGTGCTGGCGATCTTCTCGGTGATCTGGCGCTGGAACGACTTCCTGTGGCCGCTGATCGTGCTGTCCAGTCAGGACAACTTCACGTTGCAGATCGGCCTGAATGCGTTTCAGGGGCAATTCTCGGTGCAGTGGCACTACATTCTGGCGATGACCATGCTGTCGTTGCTGCCGGTGACGGCGGTGTTTGTGTTCCTGCAAAAATACATCACCACCGGCATTGCCAACACGGGAATGAAATAAATGGCGACGCTCAAGGATATTGCCGACCGCGCGGGGGTGTCGATCAGCACGGTATCCCGGGTGCTGAACGGCACCGCGCCCATCAGCGCCAAAGTGCGCCAGCAGATTATGGCGATCGCCACCGAGCAGGGGTATCCGCTGCATAAGGCGAGCAAAACGGCGGACAACCCGGAGCCGCTGCGCCACATCATGCTGGCGACGCCGCGCAACCTGATGCTGGAAAGCGACCTCAATCTGGTGTCGCTGACGCTGATCAACCGGCTGAAAACCCTGTGTCAGCAGCGCAACATCCAGCTCAGTCCGTTTGTCGGCGAGCCGGACAGCATCAACGAACAGCAACTGTTGCAGGCGCTGCGCGGCGGGCGGGAAAGCGGCATTCTGATTGTCAACGACGACCACCCCACGTTGCTCAACGCGGTGGCGGAAAGTGGAGTGCCGGCGGTGCTGATCAACGGCGAAGACCCGACCATGCGGCTTAACACTGTGATGCCCGCCAACCACTACTCGGCCGCGGCGGCGGTGCGTTACCTGATTGCGCAAGGGCATCGGCGCATTCTGCATCTGACCTGGCATTCCCGACTGACCATCCGCGAGCGTGAGCGCGGCTACCGCGACGCGCTGGCTGAAGCCGGTATCCCGCTGGACGAACGGTTGATTCTGTCGCTGCCGGATTTCCAGCCGCTGACCGCCCGCGACGCGCTGCTCGGCTGGCTGGCGCGCCACCCGGACCGGCTCGGCGTCACCGCCATCTTCTGCGCCGCCGACAATCAGGCCATTGGCGTGGCGGAGGCGCTCAACCAGCACGGCCTGCGGGTGCCGGACGACATGTCGGTGATGGGGATGGACGATATTCTGCCGCTGGATATGCTGCCGCTGGCGCTCACCACCGTGCACCTGCCGTTTGAAGAGATGGCGCGCGCGGCGTTGCAGCTGCTCACCCAGCAACTGTTGCCGACCCAGTCGCTCGGCGTCGCCCAGCGTATCGAACTGGCCGGGCAGTTGCGGATAAGGGATTCGGTGCGGGGGATTACGCCGCCGGTTGTTTCAAAAGCGGTCGGGAACGATTCAATCCTGTAGTGGGAACGTGTGGGATGGGCGCTAAGCGCCCACTAACGCTTCCATCTGACTGAGCCAGCGATCAAATAATGGGCACTGTTGCCGGATCCGGGGAATGCCGATGCGGCCGGCAAGGGTTATGCCCACGGTGGTTTTGGCGAATTTGCCGTGCGCCGACCAGCCGTCCAGCCGTTTCGACGGCGCGGTATGCGGGCTGTTATTAATGCCTTCCGGCCCACCGCTGTGTGCAATTACCCGATCGATATCAGCCTGCCGGATGCCTAACTCACCGGCCAGTATTTCGCTGTTGCTGAATAACAGCGCTTCGAATTCATGCACCACCATGAAGGGAATAAATCGCCTTTCCGCCTGTTGCGACGCGAATTTTTCCACGACGCTGTCGTACGCGGCGCGGTTAAGCGCATCCGCAATCTGGGCGGGGGTTGCGGTGGGGGAGAGTTGTTCCCGCCCCGGCCATGATGTGAGGCCGTAATAGTCTACCATGGTGGTGATATACGTATCCGGGCGCTGCTTCAGGTGCAGGCCGATATCCGCAAGGGTACGATCAAAGCGGACATCACCACCTTTCTGTCCGGGCTTGCTGACCTGCGTTGCATTCAGGTAAACGTTGCGTTCGGCAAGGTAAGGGGCGAGGACCGAAGCAATAAACACCTGTTCGGTTTTGCCTTCAACGATGGCAATCACTTCTATGTAGTTACTCATATACCGGTCCCCCGGTAATGACGTTCTTGGTCCAGAGTTCGCCCACCGAGTAATTTTCCAGCCACACGGCAAAGTCAGCTTCGTCGAGTCGCTCGAACGACGAGGCGCCGTCTTTACGGTTCACCACGATGATATCGTTGATGCTGAACTGGTCGATCAGCGCGGGCGATTGGGTAGCGATGAGCACCTGGGTGCGCTGGGCGGCCTGTTGTATCAGTTCGGCCAAAATAACGATAGCGGCCGGGTGCAACCCGAGCTCCGGTTCGTCAATGATGATGGTAGACGGCAACACCGGTTGCAGCAGGGCCGTCGCCAGACAAATAAAGCGGATAGAGCCGTCAGACAGATGGTAAGGCTGCATCGGATAGTCTGAGCCTTTCTGCGTCCAGCTAATGTTGACTTCTTCACGATCGCCGCTCTGGCGCGGTTCCAGCAGAAAATCGTCAAAAAACGGCGTCACCAGTCGGATAGCGTTCACAATCGCGCGGTATTCAGCCGGGTGGAACTGTTTCAGCTTCAGTAAAAAGGGACCGATATTGGCGGCATCGGTACGCAATACCCGGTTATCTTGTACGATTTCATAGTTACGCATACCGGCGGTGGAACCGGTATCGTGAAAGTGGTAAATCTGCCAGGACGCGATGGCGTCGTACACCGGCTGGGAAAAGCGGGCATCGAGTTTTTGATCTTTGACCTCGGCGACCATCAGCGAGGTGCCGTCGTGGCTGTCGCCCAGCAGCCACCAGCCCGTTTTGCCGCCCTCATAGTAACGCGCCTCGTCTTCAATTGCGCAACTGTTGGCCGGGGTGGGAACCAGCTTGAAGCGAAAACCGCGCGACCCAAAGTGGGTTTCGAACTCCATTTTCTGCGTGATTTTCCTGCCGTTGAACAGCAAATCTCCCGCACCGCCGCTGTCACGAACGTAACGATTTAGATTGCCGTCGATCAACGCCCGCAGCATTTTGAAAAACGCGATCAGGTTGCTTTTGCCCGCGCCATTGCCGCCCACGATGACATTGAGGTGACCCAGTTCGAAATCGACCAGTGATCGGATTGATTTAAACCCTTTGATCGTCAGTTTATCCACAGTCGTTGTCATCATTCCCCCTGAGCCAGCCTCGTCATGGCCTGCCTACGTATATCAAATACCCGCTACTTCGGCAGGTAATGTAACAAGTAACCCGACGGCAGCCAAAGCGTATTCGTCGGCGGCGCTGAAGCGCTGCCGCCAGTGCTCACGGATTCCGCTCCCGCCGGTTTTTTCTGATGCGTTGCAGCACGGCGATGGCGACCACCACGGCGGCGAACAGCAGCAGGATTAACGTCTGATATTGCTGCCAGTACGGGTCCGCCACCAGCGCCAGCATCAATGCCGCGGCGAACAGCACCACAAAACCGGCGAACCACAGCGAATCGGTGACCTTGCGCACCGGGAACAGCCACAGGCTGGCGACGCCGGTGACGACAATCCCCCAGAAGGTGATAAACAGCATCAGCCGTAGCACCCAGCGGTTGGGGCAGATCACGTCGATAAACGCATTGACGGCCGAGGCGATGCGCGCCAGCGGCGCGGGTAGATCGGCGGCGGGGTAGTAGGTCTGGCTGATGAGCTGCTGGCTGGCTTCGTCGAGCGGCAGCGGCCAGTAGGCGGCGCCGAGAAAACTCCAACTGCTGTAACGCACCAGTTCCGCCAGCTCGGTCGTTTGATGGCGGTTGGCGTCGGTAATCAGGACAGGCACCAGTTTGCGATACAGCTCGGGAACCGCGGCCTGCGGCTGCTGGCTTAAAAAATGGCGCAGGTCGCTCAACTGATCGAGCGTCCGGCGCGGTTTGACCACCCCGTCAGGGGGCTCCGGCTGCAAAATAAACCGATCCACATACGGCAGCAGTTCCCGCAGGTTATCCAGCGTGTAGAACCCTTGTCCTTTGAGCAGCGACTCCACCGGCACCATCAGGTTGACGGCGTAGCGGGGCGGTGAATCGGGCGCGTGTCCGGCGGGCGTGAGGGTTTTGCGCAGCGCCTGCACAAAGCGAATAAACGTCTGCTGACCGGCGCGGGTGGTGAGCCGGGTCAGGTCGAAGTCCAGCGTCACTCCGTCGGCCAGGGTATCCGACGGACTCAAACCGAAGGTCAGCCAGGGTGTGGCCCGATTGATCCAGTCATCGTCAAGCGGGGTCTGAATGTTGGCGCCGAGACGGGCGACCAGCGACGAGGTGAACAGGCTGACCAGCGCCGGCGACGGCAGTTTTCTCGGCGTGGACACCACCAGATCGACATGGGTGCGGTAGCGGTGCGCCAGCCGGATGAAATCGGCGTAGGGGCGGGTTTTCCGCCAGTTGGGCGGCAGCACCAGTTGCGGGTCGCGCGCGCCCGGCAAAACCGCGGCGGAGAAATAGCCGATACGGTCCAGTTGACGAAAGTTGAGGGTCTGCCCGTCGGCCAGCGGCTGCCAGTAAGGGTAAAAACCGTAGAAGGTGGCGTCGGCGCCGTTAACGTTCGGGGTGCTGTCTTCACAGCCGCAGTCGGCGGGCGCGCGCCAGACCATCGGCGGGGTGGTTGACGGGGGCGCGCCGTCTTTGCGGGCGATGTCCAGAATGCGTTGCCGGCTCTGGTGGCTGAGGCGGTCAAGCCCGGCCATTTTCATCGCCACCGCCAGCTGGTAGCGGTCGGCGAACGGGGTATCTTTCAGCGTTGCCAGCCGCGCTAGCGCGTCTTTGTCTACGGATACCAGATTGAGATCCAGATAAGCCAGCTCCAGCGCATTCTGATTAAGCGAATAGACGGTGATCGGCGTGGCGGTGCTGGCGTCGCTGCTCTGCCGGGTGTCGGCGATTTCAGTACGTAGCTGATTGTCGGGGTGCGCATTATCGTTCTGCGAAGAACTGTCGCTCTGCGTCGTGGTCTGGGTGCGGCTGGGGTTGCCGTTGCTGACCGGTACGGCGTCCACAATCTGTTGCAGGATCTGCTCCTCATTGCCGCGCAACTGGCGGATCAACGGTCGCACCGCGTTGTTCAGTTCCACCGGACTGGCGAACTGGTGGCCTATCATGCCGTCCAGTTGGCTCTGGATAGCGTTGCGTTCCGCCAGCTTGCGCAGGTCATCCTCCGTCAGGGCGTAGTACTGCGGCGACGTCACTTCCGGCGGCGGCGGGACGGCGGCGGCGTCCGCCTGCGCGGTGAGAAATTCGATGGTTTTCTGCGCCGGCCACTGCAACAGCTCCGGCGCGCCCATGCGGCTGCGCCAGTAAGGGAAGAGCTGATCGAGCTCCGATACTTTAGCCAGCGACACCAGCAGCGCTTCGGCGAAGGTATTGCGGTTGGGCGGCGGCGTGATGCCGAATTCGCCGCAAAACGTCGCCAGCCATTTGCGCGTCTTGGGGCCGAACAGCCCGTCGGCGAGGTAGTCGCCCGGCTGGCGGTAATCCGCCTGATACGCCGGGTCGTCGTGATAGATAATCGCCAGTTTATCCTGCGTGATGCGGGTAAAGCGTCGGCTGTCCATCCGTTCCAGCGCCTGGAGGCATTGGGCGTAAGTCGGGGCGTCGGGTACGGCGGATGGCATGAGCGCGGGTTCCGGCAGTGCGGTATAGGCCGCCGGTGGGAGCAGTAATGCCAATGGCAGCAACAAGGCCAGCAGCCGCGCCAGCGTTGCGTTACGCCCGGTGAAACGGTGAATCCTCATGGCGATGGCTCTCTCCCTTACGGTTGTCAGTGATGCGCAGGCTGTCCGGCAATCGGCGTTCAGCGCCAGACCACGTGCAGCGGCCGGTCCATCCAGGGGTATTTGATGGTCGAATATCCCCACGGCAACCGGTCGAGCAGCATGTCGAACGGGCCGGGAACCACCTCCAGTTTCCAGCTGTCCGCCTGTCGCCACAGCGTGCCTTCGCGTTGCAGGAAGGTCTGGCGCAATCCGTCAACCGAGGTGTGGCCCAGCGCATTCCAGTGCTGAAGGAGGGCGTCCAGAAGCGCATCCAGCGTGTCGCGGGCGGCGGCGTCAGGCGGTAGCGTTAACGGAAGCGGGGCGTTGAGCGGCAGGCCGCACAGCAGCTTGTTCAGCGCCAGCTGGTATTCGGCGCAGTTTTGTCCCCGATCGACCAGATATTGCAGGCAATGGATAGCCTGATGGCGGGCGTCCGGCTGCGGGAAGGCGCCGTCCTGCACCAGCGCCAGCTTTGTCAGCAGGCGAGGGAGCCAGGGCGCGGCCAGCACCAGCCCGGCATTGGCGACCGGCAGCGGCTCATCGGTGCCCAGCGTCTCGTCGCCCCGCCAGTCGATAACCGCCGGAGCCGCCATATCCGGCACGGCCGCAGGTTGCGGTGCATCGGTATCGGCTACGGCATCAGCGAGGTCCGGCTGTTCAGGGGGCGACGCGGCGGCGATGTCGCGTTCAGGCGGTTGCCCGACATCCGTGACGGCGACGACCGGCGGCGTGTCCTGATGCAGCCCGGCGGCGGTGATCAGCCGTTGCAGGCGTTCGGCCAGCGTGCGGGTCGAGGGGAAGCGCTCGGCCTGCGCCTGTTCCAGCAGAAAGCGGTAGAACGCAGACGGCGACGGCTGATGGCTGCGCTGTTGCCAGTCGGCGGCCTGTCTGCCCAGATAATGGCTGATAAAGGCGGCGATATCCGCTGGCGAACCGGCGGCGAACAGACGGTGATACAGCGCGCGCCACAGCAGATTTTCCAGCTGCTGCGCCGCGCCGCGGTACGCCGGGTGACGATGACAGAGGTTGGCGATAAAGCGGCCGTAAGGGTATAGCGCCAGAAAGTCGGTGCGGCGCAACAGCAGCAGTAAGGCGGTGTGCAGCCTGTCGGATAGCGTGTCCGCCAACCATTCGCTCAGAGCGGGCGAACGCAGCGCGGGCAGCAGCAACCGGCGTACCGCTTCCGGCTGCGAGGGCAGCATGCGCGCCAGCGCGGCGGATAGCCCGGCGATGTCATCGGCGGCGAGCGTCGCTGCAGCGTGCCCGGCGATCCGGTTCAGCAGCGCCAGCGCGGCGTCGTCATCCATCGCTGATGGCATTGGGGCATCAGGCGTCGTGGCGCCGACAGGCTGGCGCGGGGCATCCACTGACGGCGGGGCGGACTGGCTGACCGCATCGCGCAGAGCCAGCCAGTCCGGCGTGCGGTTGGCGGCCAGCGCGTCGATCATCTGCCCGTAAAACGCCTGCCGCTGTGCAACGGTCAGGCGGCGGGTGACGTTGTCGAGCGTGGCCGACAGGCTGCGTAGGTTGGCCGATGGCTGACGCAGCGCGATTAGCTGGGCAAGCAACTGGGCGGCCTGCGATGGGCGCAGAGCGGCACACAGCCGCAGCCAACTGGCGGGGTGGTGTGTGGATACCGCCAGCCAGCGCTGGAGCAGCAACGGGTTATGGGTCAGCAACCGTTGCAGGCAGCGCTGCAGGTCATTACCGGCATACGAGGACGCAGCGCGCCAAACGGTGCGCGCCTGATCCGGCGGCGTAAAGCGGCGCGTCGGGTCGCCGTGGACTAACACGTCGTACAGGTAGTGGTAACAGGCGGCGTCAAGCAACGGCTGCTCCGGCGGCGGAAGGTCAGCGTCGATGTGACACGGCGCCGCGGCTTGCGGTTGAGGTTGAGAGTGAGGTTGCGGCTCAGGCTGCGGTGACGGCGGCGGCGCGGGAGGCGAGCTTTCGCGCAGCCGGGTAAGCAGCGTCAGCAGCGCCCGGCGCACCGCGGTATCGGCCGGGGCGTGGCGCAGGCGTTGCAGCAAGGCGTCGATCAGCGCCTGACGCGACAGGTTATGGTGCGCCGCCAGTTGCCGCAGCAGCGCGTCCAGATAGCTTTGCCGGTTGAATTCGCTGCCGCGCTCCGCCAGCAGGTAGCTGAACGTGAGGCTCCACAGGCTGTGCGTCAACAGCGGCTCGCCGGGGGCGTGGGCGGAATGGTCGGCGATAGCCGGCTGGCTGGCGCGCACTTCTTCCATCAGCTCGCGGATAAACGGCGCGTCCGCCGGTTCCAGCAGGGTCAGCAGCCGATATTGCGTCGCCGCGGAAAAACGCACCACCCAACGCTGGCGTACCTGACTCTGCTGGCCGCAGGCGATCAGCGCCGGGCGTAACGTCAGCAGCATCGCCGGCGTGCACTGGCGCCACACCCGATTCAGCGCCGCTTCATCCGCCTGTTGCAGCGCGTCAGCCCACTGTTGCCGTAGCGTGTTGACGGCGGGTTCTGCCGCGGCCGCTTCCCGATGTCTTATTGATTCGCCGCTAACCGGCCCGCGTCGCACCGGTTGAGCGCCCGACCTCATGACCGGCAGCGCGCGGGCGAGCGGCGCCATTTCTCCCCATAATGTGGTCAGCAGCGACAGCAACGGTTGTTTCAGCGCGTGCTCGCCCGGCCACGCCGCCAGCCGCAGGTACAGCGTTTGCAGCAGGTCGGTCCGTTCCATATTGTGGTGCGCCGCCATGCGGCCAATCAGCCCGGCCATGTAGCGCTGTTTGTTGAACTGGCTGCCGCGCTGCACCAGCAGATAATGCAGGGTGAATTCACGCAGCAGCTGATCCAACGGGGCGCTCGGGTCTGTGGGCGCCGCGTCGTCGGGATGATGGAACCACGCCGGATGCCTGAGCACCTGTTGGATGAACGGTTGCGCCTGCGGCGCCAGCAACCCCAGCAGATCGTCGAAGGCGTGGTCATCCACCGCCTGCGCCATGCCGCGCACCACCTCGGGCTGTTGCCCGCAGGCGTAAAGCGCCAGCAGAAACCGGCCACGCTGGTCGCCGAGCAGCGTAGCCCAGACCGGCAGCAACTCCTGTCGCAGACGGCGCTGGCGCAGCGCCTGATGGATGCGCTGATGCCAGTGGCGGTGCAACCGCGCCTTTAGCGCGGCTGGCAGCGCATCCGCTTCCGGCTGGGCCGCCAGACAACGCAGCGCGATATCCTGATGCGCGGGCGTCAGCTGTTCCAGCCAGCCGTTTAGCGCGGTAGCCGGCAACTGAGAAACCAGCCGGGCGATCAGGCTGGCCGGGCGAGCGCTGGCGTTCAGTAACCGGTTCAGTCCGGCGCGGTGTTGGCGCACGGCGTCGGCCAGCCAGTGGCGGTGGCGGTCTACCTGCCGCCAGCCTTGCCGACCGGGGTAATGCCAGGGCATCACGCCGTGTTGCAGGAAAAACTGCAACTGACGCCACTGCGCCGCCGGACCATCCAGCACCTGTATTTCCGCGGCATCGGCGTCGTGGCGTTGATGTGGCTGGGCCGGGTCGGACGGTTGCTGCGCGCGCAGCGCCTCCGTCAGTTGCTGCTTTAGCGCCGCCAGCAGCGCCGACTCCAAATCCGACGCCGGCAGCGCGCCCAGATCGAGCCGCAGGTGGTCGATCACCCACAGTTGATGGGGCGGCGAAAACTGGTCGAACAGCGCGTCGATCAACGGCAACAGCTGTTGCTGCACCCAGCGCGGGGCGTCGCGCTCGAACCGCTCCGCCTCGGACGAATGGCGAAAGTCGAGCGTCAGGCTGGCGGTGTGAATCCGGTGTAGCTGCGTCATGCGTCCTGTCCTGATGGTTGAGAAGTGGGGGATTGGGCGTGCAACGATTGCAACAATGCCGTCAGCCGGGCGGCCGCGTTGTCGCACGATGGCTGGCCGGGAGCTTCCCGTCTGGCGTCGAGCCATGCCAGCCAGGCGGTTTCAAACTCGACCGTGGCGTGAATATCGAGCCAGTGACAGCGCGGCAGCAGATGCGCCGGGCACTGTCGGGCGATCAGGGCCTCGGCCTGCGCCCGGAACACCGGGTTGCCGCCGCGGGCGGTGTAACCGGGCAGAATCAGACTGATCTGGCCGGGAAACGGGTCGCTGTCGGCGCGGGCGTCATCACCGCCGTGCGCCGGGCGCAGCAACAGGTGCTCCACCACGTACACCCCTTCGCACCGCTGATTAAGGCGGATGAGTTCGCGGCGCAGCTGGTTGATGACGCGCACCAGGTGCGCCGGTTGGCTGCTGGCGCCCAGGTATAGCCATAAGCCGTTTTGCGAGCCGGGCGCCGCCGACAGCCGGAACAGCGCCTGATAAAAGCCGCCGGCGTCGGGCGGCAGAATGCGGTAATGCGCCAGCATCACGCCGCGTTGCAGCAGGTCGACCGGCAATGGCCGCAGGCGCAGCGCCAAAACATCGCGCGCCGCCGCCGCATCGGCGCTGCCCGGCGCCGCGTCGCTCAGCGGCACATCCAGCAAACTGTCGAGGGCCGACTGATCCAGCCATTGCAGATGCGACTGACCCGCCGCGCTGTGCAGGAAGGCGTCATCGGCCATCAACTGCCACCCCTGCCGGGCCAGCGTCTGGCTATAGGGCCACGCGTCGGCGTCGTCCATCCCGAGCAGCAGCGCCACCCGGTCGGCGAACCCGCCCCGGTTTTCCCGTTCGGTCATCGGCCGGCGCGTGTTGAAACCGGCGCCGCGATCGCGGGTCAGGCGGTCGATGGCCTGAATAAACCGGCGCTGGTACTCAAGCTGCTGACGGCTCTGCACGCGCTGATCCGACGCCTCGCCCGGCTGACGCCACAGTCGGGCGTCCAGCGTTTCGCCGTATAACGCCAGCAGATAGTCGAGCAGCCGTCCTTTGCGGTCCGGGTAGTGGTCGACCTCGGCCAGCAGGTGATGAAAACGCGCCGCCGCATCGTCGGGATACAGGAGATCCACCCCGCGGAACTGCTCATCATCCAGCAGGTTGAAGGCGTAACTGCGCCCGGCGTCGGTGGCGGGGGAAAACAGGTCGCGCAGGTTAGCCAGGTTGGCGCAAAAGTTGGCCATCAGCTGTTCAAACAGCAGCAGATAGCCGCGAAATTGCTGGATCTGCGCCTGTTCCTGCCGGTTCAGCGCCGTCGGGACGCGCGGCGCGTCCAGCCGGTAGACGCCGGGGAACAGCGACTGGATCGACCGGTAATCCGCCAGCTCGCGCCAGATGCCGTGCGGCGGCGGGATGAGGGCGGCGGTCTGGCGGCGAATTTGCTCGTGCAGCGTGCCGTTTTGCGCCTTACGCCGCACCAGCCGGATGCTCATGGCGCTGAAATCAATCGACAGCGGGTGGCCCTGATGGGTCAGGTTGAGGTCGATGTCGTCGTGCTTTTTCGGCAGCAGGATCCAGTCGCCGGGGCTAAAGTGGTCCTGCGCATTGTCGGGATGGCCGTCCCGACAGGGTTGCGGGATCAGCTGCAACTGCCGGATGTGGCCGACGCCGTCGATGTTGATCAACCGGGTATAGAGCGCCGATAGCGGCCTGACGGCGGCAACACGCTCGTTGCCCGGTGCGCCGTGGTGGTCGGTGTAGTTATAGGCATAGCTATCGGCATAGTTATCAGGGTAGCTGTCAGCATAGTTATCAGCATGGCTAGCGGTGTGGCTGTCGGCCTCGTCGCCCCGGAGCCACTGTTCGGCCTGAAAATAGATTTCAGCCGCCAGGTTGTCGGCGTTATCGTGCAGATTGTTGGTGTTATCGTAGTTGGTGTTATCGTAATAGTGCAGCTCGATATCGGCGTGTAGCCGCAGCCCGCGACTGTCGATGATGCGGACGCCGGCGAGGTCTTCGCCCAGATTACGGGCGCGGTGGTAGAGATGCGAGGCCGCATCGACAATGTCGTCGCGCAGCGCCGGATGGTGGTCGCAACGCTGACGCGCCGCCTCGGTCAGCAGCAGATCGATGTGGTAGCGACCCTGACCGTCCGGCGTGACCCACGCCTGTTCCACCTCGTCCATCGTGTCCAGCACCGCCTGCTGATAATCCTGCCGGGTGCAGGGGCGGGGCGGGAAAATCTGTTCCGGCAGCATCAGCCCCTGCGCGGCGAAGTCGAGGCGACCGTCCGGCTGCGTCAGGTAATCCTCTACCTCAAAGTCGGTGCGGTAAATCAGGTCGGTGAGGGCGAAACACAACAGTTCCAGCAGCGTGACGCCGGGGTCGTGGAGGTTGTAGTCGGTCCAGCGGTTGCCGCTGAGCCGTTGGACCTGCTCCAGCCCTGCGCGCAGCAGGCTGGCGACGCTGTCAGGGTCGTCATGGGGCGCCTGTCTGGGAATAAATGACGGTTGCGCCATGCCTTACTCCTCGTCCGCCGGCAGCAGGCTGTTGTGCATGTAGGCGTCATGCCACAGCCGGGTGAGGTGGTAACGAATAACGATGCCGTCGCCATAGCTGGTGTGGGTGCGGATCTGCAACCGGTAGGGGCGGATGCCGTCGTGGCCGCCGGCGGGCGTGTCGTCGCGCAACCAGCGCAGCGTCAGCTTGTCGGCGCGCGAATGGTAATAGGCGTGGCGGGCGCTGATGCGGTTTTTGCGGTTGAAAAAATTGAAGAAAAAACCGCTCGGCGCGCAGGTGTTCAGCGCGATGGCGTGGATCAGCGCGTAGCGCCCGGAGTGACGGATACCGACACCCGCCACCACCTCGAAGGCCTGGCACCCTTCCAGTTTCGGCGTGAGGTCGTGCCATTCGCCGTCGGCGGGCAGGCGGTCCGCCCATTGCGCGCCGGCGCGCCCTTGTGCGCCGATCACCCCGTTGACATCCAGCGCGTGGCGCGGCGTGGTGGTGTTGATGCCGGCCCGACCGTCGGGGGTGAACGTCAGCAAGGGGTCGGCGTCGGCGATGGCGTCCTGCCCGTCGCCGGCGTGGCGGTTGACCCGCAGCAGGTCGCTGTCCGGTTGCAGGCTGACCGACCACAACGCCCGGGTGGGGTCGCTGTCGCGGTAAAACGTCATCAGTCTGGCGTGGGTATCGAGTGCGGCGATCTTCAACCCCTGTTCCGGCGTTTTATCGAACCCTTCCTCGATTTTGTTGACTGACGAATCGATCAGGTCGGAAAAATGTTCGGCGGACGGCATGGCGCCCTGACGAAAATAGTTTTTCAAGGTGCCGCGATTTCGTTTTGCCACTCACATACTCCCCATGTCGCCGTTATTCTCCATCTCACCGTCATTCTCATCTCGCCGTTATGCCCATGTCGCCGAGCCGGCGTGTTTCCGCGATGGGCTAACGGACGGTGATGAAGCTGTCGCCGATAATCAGGTCGCCGATACCGATTTTTTCCGGCGCTCGCAGCCTGAGGTCCGGACTGAGCCGCAGGTCATGCTGCTCAACCGGCAGGATAATATTCCAGGGATAGCGTGGAGTTAGCCCGGTCAGACTCGGGTTGTTTCCGGCGGGATCGCCGGTTTGGTCGTGCGGCGCGGCGCTGTCGGTCAGTCGCCAGCGCTGTGTTTGCCCGTCGCTCTGGCCGAGGCCGGCCTGACGGAGGGTGATCAGCGAAAAGCCGGTCACAAAACGCACATAATCCAGATGCGCGATAAAGGCTTCGATTTGCCGCAGCGCCATTCCGGCGCCAAACCCCTGATTGGGGCTTTCTTCACGCCACGGACAGAGGTAGGCGGAGATATCCCGGTTCAACCGGCGCAGCGCCTGCCCCGGGTGATGCCCCGGCTGAAAGGCGACGCTACAGCGCACCTGAACCCTTTCGTACACCGGCGAGCGAACCGTAACGACGGCGCCCGGCGGCGCGATCGTCTGCAGCCAGGTTTGTATCCGGTGCAGCAGCGCGGCGCTGGCGTGCAAAGGTTCGCACGGCTGGTGCCGGCAGGCGGGGTGGCGCTGGCGCACCAGCAGCAGTACCTGTCCCGGATGGCGGCCCGGCACGCCGAAACGGGTATGCGGAAAACAGCGTGCCTGTTCGATCTCGGGAAAGTGTTGCAACACCAGCCGCTCGTAGTCCCAGCCGGTTAACGCTCGCCCTTTGTGGCGCAGTTGTTCGCTTAACCGTTGCCGGAATTGTCGCGGGGATTCCCGCGGCGCGCCGCCGGTCGACGGCATCATCAGGCTGATGGCGCCCAGCCCGGCCGGCGGGTTGAGCGCTCGCCAGCCTGACGCCGCGGCAGGCGGCGTCGGCTCGTCGTCCGGTTCCTGCCCGTCGGGCCACTGGCGCACGGCCCGCACCACGTGGGCGGCGACGTGCAGGCAACTGGCGTACTCGCCGATGCCCTGCCGGGTGCTGACCCGCAGCCAGTAGAGCCGGTCCGGCATCACGGTGTGCCGGTCGTTGATCGCCGGCGGGATATCCAGCGTGACGATGCCGGAGGTGATAAAGCCGTGGGTGGTGTCGGCGATCACCTGATGCGGCGGCAGCACGCGCCAGTCGTTGTCGACCAGATAACGCCACTGGAATGCTTGCCGGTGGCGGATGGCCGTGGGGGCGGCCCGATCGTCGAGCTGGAAAAACAGGTTCAGCGCGCCGCCGAGCGACGACGCCTGTAACCCGATGAACAGGTTGCCGTCGTCGTCATAGCGCGGGAAAAAGGCGACGGGACGGGTATCTCCGCCGCTTTCGGCCGCCGGGTACAGCATTTCATGACCGAACGGGTGCAGATGCAGGAGGTGGCTGTCCGGCGCCGGTTCGTGGCCGGAGTGGCCCGGATGAATTCGGGCGCAGGCCCGATAGCTGAGCGTCAGCCGGTTGATCGCCGGGGTATAGGGCGGATTGGGCAGCGGCAGCGGTTTTCGGCGTCGGGCGTTGTGCATCAGCGTCTGACTGAGCAGCGTGCCGTACTGATGATGGCCGAAGCCCTGTTCCGGCTCGCACAGCGACAGGCGGATCAACCCGTTGCGGCTGGCGTGATCGACGCGGAACGCGTCAGCGTCGGCCGCGGGGCGGACGGGCTGAAAATCCTGCTTCAGATCGCCCTGAATCTGTATGTCGGAGCGCAGCCGATCGCTGCCCGGTTCGCTGGCGAACAGCGCAAGCGGGCCGCCGACCGCCTTCCACTCGCCTTCGCGCAACACGGCCAACTGCGCCTGAAAACGGCGGTTAGCGTAGTCGCCGGGGTAACCCTGATAATGCTGGCGAAAACCGTCGCTGCCGCCCGGTAGGTTCGCCCAGTCGATCGTCAGCGTAATGTCCTGCACCGACTTTTGGGCCAGTTCGTAACTGGCGAGGGTCAGCGCTGGCTGCCCGGTTGGCTGCGCACCGAACGGATAAAAGGTTTTGCCGATGTCGACCTGCCCGTCGCAGGTGTCTATCTGTAACGTCTGCACGCCGGATACCCGCGTGGCGAGGAGCAACGGGCCAAGCACGAAATCGCGGAACACCGAGTAGGGAAAAAACGGCGTTTCCGGCTTCATTTCCAGTTGCAGCGCCGGCGCGCGGTAATGCCAGAGGTCGCCATGAATGGCCGGATCGCAGGGAATTACCGCCCCGAAGCCGGGCGACAGGGTAAAGGTGAGCCGGAAGCCGTACGGGCCGTCGTCGTCCGCGCTCAACGGGTGGATACGGTAAGAGGCGATGGTTTGCCAGCCGCTTTCGGTGCTGAGACGCAGCGTAAACAGCTCGCTGTAGAGGCGGTAAAAATTAACCTGCCGATTGCCGTTCAGCAGTTCCGCCAGCGGCGGCTGGCTGTCGTCGGGCAGCAACTGGCGGCTTTTTTCCAGCACCAACCGTTGTTCATCGTCATTCAGCCAGTCGGCGCGGCTCAGGGTCTGGCGGCTGAACAGGTGCCCCAGCACACGACAAGCGCACGCCGGATCGCGGGTCTGACGCAGTACGCCAAGCAGGAAATACTTGTACAGCAGGCCGATAGCCTCATCGTCACGGCTGCGCTGCAACGCCTGTAGCTGGCGGGGCGTCAGCGCGTCGACCAGCGCGCCGATGACGGCGGGGGCGTCGTCGTCGGGCAGCAGCGGCGTCAGCGTCTTCGCCAGCGTCAGCAGCAGGGTGGTCAGCCGGTTGCGCAATACCGCCGGGTAAGGGGCATCCCTGAGCAGGTACAGTTGCTGCGCCAGATGCGGCCGCTCCGCCTCGTGCAGATTGACGGTCAGGCTGACCCGCCGCCGCCCTTCCGGCAGGTAGAGCACCGGGTCGATAATAGCGATACCCGGCGCCGACGGCGAAGGATGGCGCTGCAAGGCCGGGGTTTCGCCAAACAGCGTCAGCAGCGTGCGGGAGCGGGGCTGGTCGCTGCGCCACGGCCACAGGCTGTCGCTATGAATGGCGGTGACGAAATCCAGCTCCCGTTCCGGCGACATCAACGGGTCGCGCTTGAGCAGCAGCGAATGCACCTGTTTGACCTCGGCGTCGCTAACCTGTAGCGGTTGTTCGCTGCGATAGAGGATGTCACGCAAGCGGGCGTCTTGCCCGGCGCTGAAGACTACGCCGCGCTCAAGCGACAGCGGCGTGGTCAGCCCGTTGTCCGGCGTCAGTTTCAGGAAGACGGCATCAGCCGTGAGCGGCTGCGGTTGCTGCCGGAGTACCTGGCGGTAGTAAAAGTCGAGGTGTCGTTCGGTAAAACGGTTAAGTCGGGCCTGCGCTCGGGCGAATAACTGCAGGAAGGTCAGGTACAGCGCGACTTCCGGCGCGTGATCGGCGTGGGACAGCGCCTGTTGCATCCGGCGACGGCCGTCGGTCTGTAGCTGGCTGACGGCGTTGACGGCGGCGGAAAAACAGAGCTGTAACTGCTCTTCCAGCACCTGAATGCCCGGCAACTGCTGTTGCAGCAGCTGTTGCTGTTCGCTGGCGATAAATCGGCCGTTGTCGTAGCGAATTCCCCATAGCGGATCGAGGGTTTTCAACGCTGGGTCCGCCAGCAGCGACGGGCGGTAGCCGTCCAGCGCCTGCGCCAGAATCACCACGTACTGGAACGGCCGCACCAACTGCGCTTTCAGTACCGTCTGGATGGTCAGTTTGATGTGGTCGGCACTGGTGGTCTGGACGGGAATAAAGGCGCGGTACCACCGATCCAGATTCGCGTAGAGGGCGATCAGGTACGTCAGCGTCTGATCCATGCCGCGCGACTGCGCCTGCCGAAAACGGTTTTGTTCCAGCGCGGCGTCGAACGACAGGATGATCGCCATACCGGTGACTTCGCTTTTGGCGAACAGCGCCTGCCAGTTGCCCGGCTGTGTGGTGTCGCCGCGGTCAAATGACAACTGCGCGGCGATGTCGCTGGCCAGCACCAGCAGCGTTTCAAACGACATCTCATCCGTCAGGAACGCGCCGTCTTCCAGTGCCGGCGGCAGGCGCTGTTGCTGCGAAGTGGCCGGCGGCGGCAGCGGGGGATTCCAGGTTATGGTCATGGGGCGGCAGGCCTCGGTTAATGGTTGTCAGTGATGGATGAAAACCGGTGGTTTGGCGTGGCGGCGCGCGTCACGGCGTCGTCACCAGCGTGCCTTCGCGCAGATAGAACGGGTACACCATGTTGCTGCGGGTATTGGTGGCGATCAGGGTATAGTCGAGATGAATCAACAGTTTGCCGTCGATGGCCTGCTGGTTGTCGATGACGATCGCCTGTAGCCGGATGCGCGGCTCGAAGAACAGGATGGCTTGTTCGATGCGGGCTTTCATGTCGGTGAGGGTGGAGAGGGTGAGGTCTTCAAACACCATGCCCTGAATATCGCAACCGTACTCCGGCGCCATGATGCGCTCGCCGGGGCGGGTGGAGAGCAGCAGCGCCAGACTTTGTCGGACGTCTTCGTCGCCGCTTACCATGCCGATGCTTTGCGCGGTGGCGTCAAACTGCGGCGGGAACCCCCAGCCGGTGCCGAGAAACGCATTATCGTTATCCACGTTATCCTCCTATCAATACGGTGAATTCGCCGAGCGCGATGTTGCCGCCGTGAGCGGTGGTATCGCCGATACGGGCGGCCGGTTTACCGCCGATCAGCACGGTGGCGGAGCCTTTAACGATGACGTCCGGCGGCCCGACGCACATACAGTTGTCGCCCATCACCGCCGCCGGCAGTTTGCCGATCAATACGGTCGGCACGCCGGGACCGATGACCGGACCGCCGACATGGGGGATCGGCGGCAGCCCCGGCGTCACCATCGGGCAGGCGTGTAAATCGGTCAGGCGGGCAGCTGGCGGCATCAATATTTCCCTTCATTTTTTAAGGCTGCGGCAAGCAGCCGGATTGCATTGATAATTCATTGGTTTATGGCAGAGCCTGGTGCAGTTTCGTGCCGGATAAGCACTGTTTTTCCTTGCAACGTTGTCGCACGCACGACAAGGAGAGGCTCAAACGCCGCCTCTCCTTGACCACTGGCTGGGAGGCTAAACTGTGCCGCTACCGCGGTCCCTTCGGCGTTCGCCTTCGCTGTTCGGGCCGCCCGTGACGCGTTCCAGACGCGGCACGGGCTTTCGCCGCGTCCATGCGGCTCACCCGGCGAAGTCGCCCGCCTCAGCACAGTTTTGACGCCAGAAAGACCATGCTATTTCTGCATCTGTGTTGCTTATCATGTTCAAACCTAAATCAGTATTAGTTGATCATCACGATGCCGCCCTTCACCACCGTCTGGCCGGAGGCCGACAGTTCGGCGGTGGCGTTGCCTTTGGCGGTCAGGCCGGTTTTGGCTGACAGACTGACGTTCATTCCTTCGGCGGTGACGTTGGCTTTGGCGCTGATATTGATGGCGCTGGCGGCGGTCAGTTCGATTTTTCCTTTGGCGTTGAGGGTGATGTTCTTCGGGCTGTCCAGCGTGATGCCGGAGGAATCCAGCGTTACGCTGTTGCCGTTCTGGTCCAGCAGCGTCACCGTTTTGTCCTTGTCGCTCAGCACCGCCTGATTACCGCCGGGGGTGGTAATGGTGATCACCTTGTCCTCTTCGTTGAACTGCAGCGTTAACTGGCTGCGGGTCACCAGCGTTTTGATGGTGTTTTTGGCGTCCGGCGTGATCGGCGGCGGGTTTTTGCTGCTGTACAGACTGCCGAGGATCACCGGGTCCGACGGGTTATTGTTGAAGTAGCCCAACACCACCTCGTCACCCACCTCCGGCATGAATTGCGCCCCGATGCCGGTTGAGGCGTAGTAACTGGCCAGCCGCGCCCAGATACCGTCGTTTTCCGCCTGCATCACCGGCACCGATACCTGAATGCGATGCTGCTGTTCCGGGTCGCCATCCAGTTTTTTGACGATGCCTATCTGTAATCCGTCCACGCCGGGCAGCAGACCGGCGGCGGGCGGCGGCGTCAGATCGCGGTGTTCGGCCGACCACGCCGGCGGCATGCCGAAGTCGATGTGGGTCAGCCACTGGCCGTCCTGAATGTGATGGCGGACGCCGCTGACGTAGAGGTGACCGTTAAAGCGCGCGCCGACCCCGGCCAGTTCGATCAGCGTGTTGATGCGCGCGCGAGCGCAGCCCTGGCAGGTCAGGGTGCCGCGCAGGCGAGAAAGGGCGGATTTGACCTGCTGGCCGCGGGCCCAGTCCCGCAGCGCGCTGTTAGCCAGCGGCGTGGCGCTTTGCAGCCGGTATTCCGTCAGTCCCAGCACGCGGGCCAGCTCGTCGGCGCTCAGGTTGCCCTGCCGGCTGACGGACTGGGCGGCGGCCTTTTCCTGTAGCGGCTGCTGGTTTTTGATATCCCAGCCAACGCCGGTCACCGAGGTAAATTGGTGGCGGGCGTCAATGTCGGCGGTGAGTGAAATCAGGTCGTCGCCGTAGGTGACGGTCAGCACCGGCGAGGCGCTCAGACAAGGGGCGGCGACAGCGACGGCGCCGTCGTCGTTGCACACCACCAGCCCGTTGGCTTCCGCCCGGGTGAGCAGAAAATCCCAGTCGCTGCAGTTGAACTGCACCAGTTCGTCGTGCTGGGTATGGGTGGTGTCGACGCGCGCGCTGAGTCCGGCGCAGCGGTTAATCAGGCGGCTTAAAATGTCGCTGTCTTTCTGCTTGAGATAGTTGTCGTTGCGGCGGGCTACCGTCATGGCGATCGCCTTGTCCCGGCATTCGATCACCAGCCGTGAATGACCGGCGCCGCTGATGCTGATGCCGTGGCGAATGATGATCCCGTCGAACAGCAGCTGTTCCTGACTGGCGTAGCCGGCCGCGATGGTCAGGCTGTTGCCCGGCTTGAACAGGTCGCCGCTGCTGAGCGGAAAGCGGTTTTGCGGCATGTCGCCGTCCTGAATCACCAGCTCCGCGCGGGCGATATGGTTCACCCGTTTACAGACGTGAATGGATAACAGCTGGATATCGTTGCCGATTTCGGCGCCGTTGCTCTTGATGGTGCAGGTCACCACGCCGTCACTGTGTGTTGCCGGGGAGTCCGCCATATCGTCCTTCCGTTAGGCCAGTGGGGGAAAGTAGAGGCGAGTGCCCGGCACAATGTGACGCACGCTGGTCAGATTGTTGTAACGGGCCACCGCCACGTAATAGGCGCTGTCCTGATAGATCGCCTGGCACAGCTGCGGCAGGGTATCGCCCTGTTTCACCACCACGCTGTGGGTGAGGTCGGGCGAAGAGCGGTTGGCGCGCAACGCCTGCTCGTTGCTGTCCAGATAGTTGTCAAAACGCAGCTCGACGGTGGCGCGCAGCGGCGCGCCGGCGGCGTCGAACAGCGAATAGCGGATGGCGAGGCGGGTCAGCCGCCCTTTGAACGACAGCGTGCCCCAGGTCAGCACCACCACGCTGGGTTCGTGCTTGTCGCCGACATAGCGGTACACCACGTTTTTAAGCTGGGTGATTTGACCGGCGACGTCCGCTTTTTGCGGCTGCTCCACCACCCCGGTGCCGTCAATCATCATTTCGAAGCTGAGCGTTTCGCTCTGATAGCTGGCGAAACCGAGCCGCGGCGCCAGGCTGCCGAGCGCGCGATTGCCCGCGGCTGACCGGTTGGTGTAATTGATGCCGTGTTCATGGCGGATGCCGGCGGGGTTGAGCATCACGTCAAATTGCTGTTTTTTGTCGAGGGTGCGGATAGTCAGCTTCTGCATGATGAACGGCTCCGGTTAACGTTCCCGCGGCTCGGTTTGCAGGTGATGAAATGAGATCGCTCCCGGCGTGGCGGGCGGGTTGGCCGACGGCCCGGCGTCGCGGTTTTCCGCGTCGCTTTCCGCCTGATGGGGCGAGTCCGGCTCATTCGGCTGGATGACCCGGGAATAAATCGTCAGTTGTCGCACTTCTATCGCCATGATCATGTTTCCTTCTGGGTCACTGTTTGCGTTTGGAACGACTGAAACACAGGACGATCTCTTCAATCGCCACGTCATTACGGGCGGCGTGGAAGCGATCGATTCTCCAACTGATCGGATAGGCGTTATAAAACAGCCAGATCCGCAAGGGGTCGCCCTGTTCATCCAGCAAACTGACGCTCACCTCTTTGGTGACGATCGGGCGGTTAAGCTGTCCTTCGAAACAGCTTTTGCACCAGCGCACCAGCGGCGAGTCGGCAGGGCTGAGGCCGCGGCGCAGCGTCAACGGCCCCTGTTTCACCGCGGTCGGCAGATAATAAACGCTGTTATTGCCGCCTTCGGTGAACGGTTCGGTTTCAATGCGCGATTCGATGCCGGACACTTCCTGAAAAGCCTGGTCGTCGCCGCTGTTGTCGATATTCACGCTGAAATAAAACGCGGGTAGCGGCCATTCGCCGCCGGGCGATTTTTTTTGCATCGGCATTACCGGGTCGTGTCATTTTCGTGTGGTTAACGCGGCTGCCCGCCGCGTTAACCGGGTGCGGTTATACCGCGACTTCCAGCCCTTCGTGCGCCAGCTCGATGGTTTCAATCGCCACTTCATTGCCGTCTGATTTCAAATCCGTGCCGCTGACTTTGGTCGGCCAGGCATTTTTCAGCTTCCACGTCATAGCCGGGCTGCCGCTTTCATCCAGCAAATTGATGGTGACGGCGGTGCGGGCGATGGTGTTCATCTTTATTTTCGAGAACCAGTCGTAGAAGTTATTGTCTTTGACGAAAATGCCTTTTTTCAGGGTCACGTTGCCGGATTTGATAATGCCGGGCATCTTGATGGTGGAAAATACCGGGCTGTTGCCGGCGCGGTATTCAATAATCTGGGCTTCGATATCCAGGCCGGTAATTTCCTGAAACGACGCCACCATGCTGGCGCCCGCGCCGCCGTCCCATTTCACTTCAAAGTGAAATTTGGGCATCGGCCATACGGTGCTTGACTGAGCGGAACCGTCATCTGCCATGGGTGTTCTCCTTGAAGAGGTGATAAAACATCAGATCGTCAGCGGTCAGAATCAGGATTTCTGCATCTGCTGCTGGAAGGTAATTTCGATAAATTCGGCCGGGCGGCTGATCGCCACCAGCACCGTAATGCGCAGGATCCCTTCCAGAATGTCCTGTGGCGTCATGGTCTTGCCGAGCCCGACGTCCACGCTGTAGGCGTCTTCCGGCGACGCGCCCGCCAGCCCGCCGCGTTTCCAGATCCCGAACAGAAAGTTTTCGATCATGCTTTCCATCGATACCCAGGTATTGGCGGTGTTGGGTTCGAACACGTAGGCTTTGGCGGCCTGTTTGATGGATTCTTCCAGCATGATCATGGTCCGGCGCACGTTGACGTAGCGCCAGTCGAGGCTGTTGCCGTCCAGCGTGCGGGCGCCCCACACCAGCGTGCCTTCGCCGGTGAAGGTGCGCAGCGCGTTGATGGATTTGCCCTGGGTGGTGACGTTCAGGTCTTCCTGCTCGTCGGCGCTGATGTTGACGCTGGGGGAAACTACCGCGTTCAGGCTGACGTTGGCCGGGGCTTTCCACACGCCGCGGGCGTTATCGACCATGGTGTAGATGCCCGCCATCGACGCGGCGGGCGGCAGCAGGTTCTGCTGGCGCCGGATGTTTTCCAGCACGCTTTTGTAGATGGGGCTGATGGAGAACAGGATCTTGTGCAGCAGCGTTTTTTCCGCTTCGCTCTGATCTACCGTCAGTTTGGCGACTTCGTCCAGCATCTGCTGCTTTTTGGCCGCCTTCAGCTTGTTGCCGCCGCTGTTCAACTGCTCGGCGCTCAGCCCGTCCAGATCTTTGAACGCCCCGGCGATCTCGGCGTTCAGCACCGTGGTCAGGATGTCCGGGTTATTGATATTGGCGAAGCTGATGTCGCTGTCCTGAATGATCGAGGTGTTCAGCCACGGGTAGTACGCGGTGGCGTAGTCCAGGTAGTTGATGCCCAGCTTGGAACGAAAGGTAGCGATGCAATCGCCGCTGGGGTCCTGCCTGTCTTTATAGCCTTCCCAGACGTCGAGAATGGCGACGCGGTTTTTCATTGTGCCGCCGCAGTGAGCCAGCACCGCCTGCTGCACATTGATGCAGTCGTCTTCCTTCAGGCATACCGCTTCAGGCGTCAGCACCATCGTCGGTTCCGGCTCCTTGAGCAGCGGCGTGATGCCGTTTTTCAGAGTATCGGCGTCGATTGCGTCCTGATAGCCGCCCACCGAAACGATGTGGCAGGGGCCGCCGCCGTTCTGGAAAAAGAACAGCATGCTGTAATACAGCAGGTAGCGGGTATTGGCCTGGGTGAGGGCATAGGTTTTGCCGGCCTGACTGAACGCGGCGTCGCCTAATACCGTGTCGGTTTTTTCGACGATATCGAATTTATGCAGCGGCGCGCCGCCGAAATAATGGCGAAAATCCGACATGGAAGTAATACGCCATGCTTTATTGCGTAGCGATACGCCGCCATTTTCCGCTTTTTCGGTATAACCGATAAATGCCGGCACCGCAGTGGCGACTTCCACCACTGAATTGGGGAAGGCATTTTTCTCAACAATATAAACGCCTGGGGTTTTCATTACACCCATAATTTGATTCCTTCTGATTTGAGGTATATATATCCACCCCCCGCATTACGGCGCGTATAATAAAGGATGGTGCCTGCTCCAGTGAGTAATGTGCTGATTGCTGATATTTTATTTTTTGTTTTTTATTGCCCTTTTTAATCGGTATGTCAGTTAACAATGATTTCCGAAACGACTTCTGATGTCTTTTCAATTTTTAATCGACATTGACTAAGCGGTGTCGCCACGGGTAATGGGTCAATTAATAATTTGTTTTCCTGATAAAGCTGAAAATGGTAATCGGACCTTTGCTGCATTTTTAACGGCTCCCGGGAAATAAACGCCTGCGCACTTTTTCCATTAGCCAGGGTTTCCGTTCCCAGATAATCAAACTGATTGTCCTGACGGCTATCCTGAATACGCGATTGCGCATTCACATACGGCGCGGTGAACAGATATTTCCAGCGCCGCCGTTGGCTGAGAAACGGCACAATCAATAATGGCGCCGCCTGATGATCGATAAAGGCAGCGATAGCGGCGGCGCTTATCTCAATATCAACCAGCCAGGCCAGGCTCGCCGGCCGGGCGCGCAGACTGGCTGTTCCCGCCGGTGCCGTGTCGTTGGCCGCCTGCAAACGCACCTCGCCGGGTTCCGACTCGCCAAGCGTGTAGCGAAAGTGCGGCGTATCCCGCTCCGCCAGCCCAGGTATCGCGGTATAGCTGAAAAACCCGGCGTCCCGACTGCAAAACCACCACTGCAGCGATAACGCTTCCGTTATGAGCAGGGCGTTCTGCGCCCGATCCGCCAGCACCATCAGCCCGTCGGCCAATGGTTTAAACAACAGTCCAGCTTGTTTCGCGGCGTGCTGGCTGGACGGCGCCAGTTCGCCATAAAACGGCAGGCTGGCGCAGCCGGCAAAGAATTCGTGCTCAATACGCAGCTGAAACAGCAGGCCGTAATCGCTCATGGTGATTAATCCTTTGTCACGTAATCCTTTGTCACGACAGTATGCAACTGCCCGACGCCTTCCGACTGAGACTGAATCGCCTGACTGTCGGCGATTCTCACCCGCAGGCGATACACGGCGGACGGCAAATAGCGGATTCCCAGCATGTTCCACATATTTCCAAGCTCATGGCGCGGCAGGCTGTCCATTTCCAATAATATTTGCTCAATTGCCTCGTCCATATCTGGGGCGTTATAACGGTTAAGCTGGGCGTTCTTATGAAGGAACGCCATCGCATGCGCAATTACCTGTAATCCCTCCGCGTATTGCGCGCCGGTAAAATTCGCCGCCACCACCATGGAAACCCGAACGTATAACGGCGGCGTGGCGACTGCGAAGCGGTTACCGGGATTGGCGGCATTGCCCCGGTGCGTCAGCGTTTCCCTTTCAATATTCGACAGAAATACCACCAGCTTATTTTTCGCCAGCGGAAACATCTTGCCATCGTCATCGGCCGGGTTAGCTATCACTACGACATCGTCATGCCGATTCAGGATGTTTTTCAGGTATTGATTCAGTTGTCTTGCGAGATAATTGAGAGAGGCGTGAATCATGGGTTTTCCTTTATTAATTATCCTCTTTAGAACTCGCTATAAATGAGGTGGCTGTAAGTCGTACAGCAAGTATTGCTGATGACATTCATGCTGAAAAGAGCATTCGGATTTCTGACTGAATTAATCATGATTTTTACTGGTGTTTGAAATGATTTATTCATTTCTATTGTCTTTTTTATTGCTTCTGTTTTTGATGTGATGTTTTTTACCTGCTTTTGTTAAATCTATTTGGCGCTTTTTTGTGCTTGATTCTTATGGTATTGTTACGCAATTATTGGGTTTGACCCTGCCGATTGTCAGGATTTTAAACCCGTATTTGAGGTTTTTCTTATCTTTTTTCTTGATGATTTTATTATCTCTATATTAGCTATTCGGAGGCTATACATGACCTTGGGGCGTTCTGTCAGTCTACTTTTACCCCTTATTTTACTCTCTTCCCACGCTATTGGAGCGGCGAAGTCATTCGATGGTATAACCTGTAAGAGTGATATTCCCTCGGCATTAATCGGGCGTCATATGCCAAATGAGCGTGTTGTTGCCATTGAAGAGCGTTACAAGAGTATTGATCTAAAAGATCTGGGGACTTACGGCATGGAAAGTGATGGTGATCCATGGTCGCTTATGTCATGGCAAATATGCGGTCGGGAGTATTTCTTACTCGAGCGTCGCGAAATCGTCAAAGACGTCCTATCGTCACCTTCACCGAAAGAAAACCCGAAAGCACAAATCGTTTCGTGTGTAGTTGATGGTTCGAATTCCTTCGATACGTTTGTTACGTTTATCCCATCGGAGGAAAAACCATGGCCAAGGACGGTTGAACACGCCTGGCGCATCAATGACAAGACGGTCAAATTTTCGAAGGTTGAAGGCAAGGAAATTGTTTGCAACCCATAATGGTGAGGCAGCTCAACCTTTGAGTTGAACGGATCTGCCGGTTGAACGGACTTGCGCAAAAAGTTGCGCGGTCCGCTCATTTCTATAATTAGACTTCATTCATTTCGGTGCGTTGTTACAGCTTGGGAAATAATGAAAAACTATTGTTATTGTACGGTTCTTTGAATTTCATCTGTTTTAGAAACACAAACAACCGACGGGGCATTCGTTTCTATTTCCGCAACATCACCGCCCATTGATTGCAATTATGCTTAAATGCTATGTCGGACATGACTCAGCCCGATTGGTGATTTGTGATATCTGGCGATTAATGCGATCGCACTATTCGGACTGCGTATCCTTAGCGTGATCTACTATTTTTCGAAGCTGTTTCGCGTCATTACCCAATACAGAGAAATAAACATGAGATTATTACTGATCGGAGCAACCGGGCTGGTCGGTCATCAGGTGTTATTAAAAGCGCTGGCCGATACGCGTATTACACAGCTGGTGGCGCCGGTGCGTCGTGCATTACCGGCTCATGACAAACTGATCGCGTCGCCGGTGAATTTTGATCAATTGCCGGAAGACGCCGACTGGTGGCAGGCGGATGCGGTAATTTGCACGCTGGGTACCACCATCAAGGCGGCGGGCAGTCAGGCGGCGTTCTATCGGGTTGACCACGACTATCCGCTGACAGCCGCGCGGCTGGCTCACGCGCATGGCACGCCGGCCTACGTGCTGAATTCGGCGTCGGGCGCCAATGTATCATCACGTTTTTTCTATAACCGGGTGAAAGGCGAGCTGGAGCGGGATCTGGCCGGGGTGGGGTTTTCCTCGCTGACGCTGGTGCGTCCCGGTCTGATAGGCGGCGAGCGTGACGAGCGCCGGCCCGGCGAATGGGTGGCGCAGCAGGCGCTGCGCGTACTACATCCGTTGCTGCCGTTAAGCTGGCGTATTAATCCGGCCGAACGGATTGCGGACGCGTTGCTGGCGGCGGCGCTGAATCCTGCCGCTGGTGTACGGGCGATTACCTCTGAACATCTGGTGTAAAGTGAAGGGCAAAGTGCATAACGCAGGAGTCAATATGAATAGCGCGATTTCACCGGTTGAACTGGCAAAAGCCTATCGGCTGGTTAACCACGGGCCGACGGTGCTGGTATCGGCTTGTCATAACGGTGTGGACGATGTGATGGCGGCGGCCTGGTGTTGTGCGCTGGATTTCGCACCGCCCAAGCTGACCGTGGTGCTGGATAAGGCGACAAAAACACGCGAGCTGCTGGAAAACAGCGGTTATTTCGCCATTCAGGTGCCGACGGCGGCACAGCTGGAACTGACCAATCAGGTCGGCAGCATCAGCCTGCGGGATAACCCGGATAAGCTGGCGCGCTGCCAGGTGGAACTGTTTCGCTCCGACGAATCGGATGTTCCGCTGGTTGCCGGTTGCGCCGCCTGGTTACTGTGCAAACTGATTCCTGAACCCCACAACCAGCAAACCTACGACCTGTTTATCGGCGAGGTCATCGGCGCCTGGGCTGATTCGCGTGTATTCAGCCACGGTCACTGGCATTTTGAAGCCGCCGACCCGAAATGGCGCAGCCTGCATCATGTGGCGGGCGGGCACTACTACGCCATCGGCGATGCGCTGGATGCGAAAGAGTCGTGACCATAAACTAACGCCCTGCAAGAGCAGGGCGTTGAGGGGAAATAAGCGCCATAATACAGCTGATCGTATTTATTGTGGTTTACTGTTTTCTATTGGCGGTAAAGGGGATGAGGATTTAAATGATTCTATTCCCCATTGCCAGATTTGTGATTTTCTTTCTGGTGTAGTTAATAATCCCACCATGCCATAGAGGAAGATAAATAAAATAATGCTGGCGATAATTCCCGAAAAACCACTCCATATCCAGGATAATACACGTAATGCAATTGGTGTTTTTTGTTTTTCTTTTCTTGATGCGGCTCGAAAAAATTCTTTAATGGCCTCTTCTTTGGCATTCTCAATGGCCCGACTTTTTATTATGTCGCTCTCAGCTATTGTTTGATTTTTTTTTATCTATTTCTATTTTAAAATTTTCTATTTCTGAGTTTTTCTTATCAATAATATCGAGTTGCTGCTGATAATCCTTCCTGATTTCCTCTTCCCAGTCTTCCAACAGGCGAGAAAACATTGTTCTGGCATTATCACGGTAAGCATCTAAACGTCGTTGAGTATGTACAACCTGCTCATGAAATTGCTTTACGGCAAGATCAATTTCCTGATCGGATTGACCATTAGCGCGCAGTTTTTCAGCGTATTGGTTTTTTTCAAGTTTATAGAACGAGTAGGCTATCAAACCAATACTGTCTTCTGGACTTTTTACCAGTAACTGAAAAACCCATGATTTTTCATTAGCTATCACCAAAGAATTATCGCTTTCCATCGCCCTAAAATAACGTCCTTTATTAACATAAAAGGTTTTTCAAGCAGCAGTTAATTTTACCCTTGTTCGTCACTGGAACGTAATACCTGACTCATAGCCTGATGAATCAGCTCGTTCAGGTCCGACTGAGAAAGTGTTCTGACTGTTGCCGCCACACCTGCTGCGCTGGCGCGGTTTGATGCCTGTTCGACGGATTGCAACATAGCCTGGCGGTGTGCTTCGGAAATTCTCTGCAATTCAAATGAACGTGACATAGGCAATATCCTCGTCCTTTTTTCTGAATTTATTGTGGTAACCGGGTTCATCCTTGAACCTGTACATAATGCCGAAGCCAGTGTTGGCCCCGGCACTGATGACGCTTTGACCTGAACCCGAAAATCGGCGCGGACTGGATGCCCAAAGGGCATCAGAAGCGTATCGCCACGCCGGGACAGAACCAGAAGCATTATCTGGCCGGCGCACTGCATTCGGGTACGGGGCGAGTCTCTTACGTCAGCGGCAACAGCAAGAGTTCTGATTTATTTATCAATCTGTTAGAAGCATTACGACGCATATACCGGCGAGCCAAAACCATTACGTTGGTGGTTGATAACTACATCATCCATAAAAGCCGCAAAGTGGAGCGCTGGCTGGGGGAGAACAGGAAGTTCCGGCTGCTGTTTCTGCCGACCTATTCGCCGTGGCTGAATCCGATAGAGCGATTGTGGCTATCGTTACACGAAACAATAACGCGAAACCATCAGTGCCGGTACATGTGGCAGTTACTGAAACAGGTAACGCAGTTTATGAATGCAGCTTCACCGTTTCCCGGCAACCAACCTGGCCTGGCTAAAGTGGAGCGGTAATATGAGAAGCTATTTAGCAATCGGTTTTATTCGTTCGAGTACATAGAGAGCAGCTTCCCCCTTCGAGTCAGGCCATTAGCCAGTCACTCATAAAAGAATAATAAAATCAATCAGTTGAATGAAACGATGTACAAGAAAGCCTTAGAGTATTTTTGCATTGCATTCAATCACATGGGTGAATGTGATGAATATGCTCGGATAGAAAGAGAACACCCTGAGCTAAAACACCTATTTTCATATGAGTTCGCAGTGAGTCGGGCGGAGAGAGCAAAATTCCAAGGGCGATTTAAAGCGATAGAGCTCGTATTGACAAAATCCATGGCGGAAAAACCAAAATCTAACTCATAGTGCAACATTGGATATGGGTTACTGCACACAGTTATCCCCCCGATACCTTCTTTGGCTACATCCCAACCCCAATTGCTGGTTTTCTCGCTGCAATATTTGCTAATTAGCGCAATGTAAATGTATATTCATACAGTAAAATGGATGTCTTAATCGGACTGGAGGATGTCACCAGTTAGGTGTAAGCTGTCCAACATGAAAAGCACAATCTCAAAACTCAACCGTGAGAAGCTAGTGTACTTCTCAGGACACGAAACGTTCCCTCTGCGTCAAATGTGGCTCAAAAAAGCTATTGACCAAGCGACCGTTGATGGGCTGATCCCCAAAACTATCTTTACCGATGATTCCGCTATCGCTGTTTTCGGTGTTGGTAAGAATATGGTTGCATCGATTCGACATTGGGCCTTGGCCTGTGGCGTCATGATTGATGAAGGAGATGCTTACCGCGTAACAGACTTCGCTATGGACACGCTGTCATCAAAAGAAGGGCTTGATCCCTACGCGGAAAACCCTTCTACCGCGTGGTTTGTTCATTGGCAGCTAGCAGGGAAAGGTAATCGATCTACAACGTGGTATTGGTTGTTTAATCATGTGACCGCACCTACGTTTAGACGAATAGATCTCGAAGGGTCTTTGGCTGACTATGCACGCACTCTTGACCCTAAGCATCGACTGTCAACTACCACCATTTCGCGTGATTTGGAAACATGCATACGTAGTTATGCTCCACGTACAGCAAATGGTTCTCCAGAAGATTTTGCTGAGCCTCTATTGGGCGAATTAGGGTTAATCCAAGAGGTTCACAAGGGCGAATACGCATTCCGCCGAGGCCCTAAAGCTGCGCTTCATGACGGCATTTTTACCTATGCCCTTATTGATTTTTGGGATAAAACCGCACCCAAGCAGAGCACGCTAGCTTTCGAAACTATCGCCTATGCCGAAGGCTCCCCCGGCCGAGTATTCAAGCTCGACGAGGAGTCGATCGCTCAACGACTGATTTCTTTGGACGACTTTACAGGGGGCAAACTCGCCTGGTCGGACTCAGCTGGCCTTCGTCAAGTACACAAAAAAGAACTCACCGATAATGATCGAAATGAAATGGTCAGACGAGCTTATGACTGAGACAAAAGAGCAGATGCTCTCGGATATTGTCCAAATCTCACACCAATACCAACGATCCATCCGAATTGATGCGGACATTGGTCGTGCTGATTCACTTGACGGCTACATCTTTCACGCCACTGCATCATCAGTGATAGATGGTATGTGTAAACAGCTTGCGTCAACCAACCAACGCAGTTTCACTTGGACCGGACCATTTGGTGGGGGTAAGTCATCCTTGGCTGTGGCCTTAGCGAGCGCCCTACACCCTAAAAATGATCTTCGAAATAAAGCTCGAGCAGTCCTCAACCTAAACTCGAAGCCTGATTTCGACAAAGCTTTTCCTGTTCAAAACGGCTGGCTTGTTATTCCTGTGGTAGGTCGCCGGGGTAGCATCATCAAAGAGCTGGATCATTCTATTCGTACAGCTCAAGGCAAGAGTTTTGATGGTCGAAACAAGCCGAATGCGCAGCGCATCATTAACGATCTTCTTGCTGAAGCCAAAGCCCGCCCGAATGATGGTGTACTGGTTTTTATCGATGAAATGGGCAAATTCCTTGAGGCATCAGCCTTGGATACAGGCGATGATGTCTATTTCTTTCAAGAGCTAGCTGAGGCATCTGCACGTTCCGAAGGCCGCCTGGTTGTGATTGGAGTGCTACATCAATCATTCGCACAGTATGCTAACCGCCTCGGAATAGACACTCGTGATGACTGGACTAAGGTCCAAGGTCGTTACTTGGATCTTCCCTTCGTCGCTGGAAGCGATGAGGTTGTTGAGCTCATTGGCAATGCCATTGAAACCAAACAGAGTCCGGAATGGATGCGGGATGCGTCAAAAAAGGTTGCTGAGGCAATCAGAGCTTTGCGCCCCACAGTCGGCAGTAATTTTGCCGCAGCCCTGGAGCGTTGCTGGCCGCTCCATCCCACCATGGCTGCGTTGTTAGGCCCAATATCGAAGCGGCAATTTGGCCAAAATGAGCGTAGCACCTTCGGTTTTCTCTCCTCGGTAGAGCCTTATGGATTCCGTGCCTACCTACAATCCACATCCGTATGCCAATCGACTTGCTATCGACCTAGCGATTATTGGGACTATCTACGCGCGAATCTAGAACCAGCCATATTAGCCTCTTCCGATGGACATCGCTGGTCCCAGGCTGTCGAGGCTGTAGAGCGCGCCGAGGCCAAGTCTGGTGATCCTCTGCTTGTTGCAATCATCAAAAACATAGCCATCATCGATCTGTTTCGTAATGGTTCTGGGTTGTCCGCAGACCTGCGAGTGGTATTGAGTCTATTCCACGATGTGCCACAGGAGCAGATCGAGGTGGCTCTTAATAAGCTCTCATCACTAAAAGTTGTGTTATATAAGAGCTACACAGGTGCCTGGTCTGTCTTTGAGGGAAGTGATTTCGACATCGATGCCGCTATTACCAAAACACTGGCGGCATCTCCAGGAATTGACTACGCAAAGTTATCCGAGCTCATGAGCTTACATCCAGTAGTGGCTAAGCGGCATTACCATGAAACGGGTTCTATGCGCTGGATGGAACTCTCTTTATGTAGCATTGAGCGAGCGGAGAAAATCGCTAAAAACTATTCTCCCCAACGGGGAGAATTCGGCCAGTTTATCCTTGCTCTTCCTGATCGCGATATGACTATTAGCGAGGCTCGAGAGCGAGCTCAAGCCTGTTCTTATGAACAACCTTGGCCTGTGTTGGTCGGCATCCCAGACAACCATTCTCGCATAGCTGAACTTTCGGCTGAATTAATTGCTCTGGAACAGGTAAGAAAACGCCATGAACTTGAGGGGGACCCGGTTGCCCGTCGAGAGGTTTTTGCTCGCTTAACCGCTACGCGCTCCATGCTCGAAAATCATTTACAAGCCGCTGTTTCATTGTGTAGGTGGTACGATGGCAGTGACAAAGTTATCGAACCTGGAGCTAAGCTGTCGCCTATAGCCTCAAATCTCGCGGACAATCGCTACCAGCATTGTCCTCGGGTGTGGAGCGAGCTAGTCAACCGCGACAACATTTCAAGTAACAGCGTCAAAGCTCGGCGTGATTTACTACATGCAATGCTCAACGCTGAAGGCCAAGAGCAGTTGGGTATCGAAGGGTTTCCGGCCGAGAGAGGCCTTTTTGAAACGCTGCTTGTCGCTCCTAATCTTTATAGAAAAGAAGGGGGGACTTGGCGTTTCTGTGAGCCATCCGCTACCTCCCCTAACGGCTTCAGCAAGTTGTGGGCAATTACCCGACAGCTTTTTTCTGATGCCAATATCTGCGTTGGTGTGAAAAGGGTCTACGACTGTTGGAGTGCGATGGGGATGAAGCAGGGCATCCTCCCTGTCTACCTCACAGTGTTCCTATTGGCACGCAAAGCTAATATCGCTGTATACAAAGAGGGAATGTTCATTCCCAAACTCAGCGATGCCGACATAGATGAGTGTTTGCAAGACCCGACCCGCTTTACGCTCCGCTGGATCGCAATTGATAAGGATAAGAGCCAGATTCTCGAAGGAATCGCAAGTCTACTTGAAGAGATCGGTGAAAAGGGCGGCGTGGCAGATCCTTTAGAGGCAGCACGTGGTCTCGTCGCCATGATGTTCAACATGCCCGAATGGGCTCGTCGAACTCAACACTTAGGTGAGACGGCTAAAGCAATTCGGGATATGTTGTTAAAGGCCAACGATCCGCACAAAGTCCTGTTTGTCGATCTGCCTTCACTACTGGACGCAACCGACGCGACAACCTATTTGGCTGCTTTGCGTAATCCACTACAAGAAATCGCGACTGCCTATCCAAAGATGCTCTCCGATGTTGAAAGCAAAATGCTCGAAGCTCTCGATGCGACTTCTGACGACTTAGCTTCTCTGCGTGAAAGAGCAAAATTGGTGGCAGGTATCTCTGGTCATTTCCGGCTCGATGCATTCTCTACACGACTAGCCTCATACGATGGTAGTCGTCAGTCTCTAGAAGGGATTTTGAGTCTGGCGGCAGAAAAGCCGCCACGCGATTGGGTTGATCGTCACATTGATACGGCCGTGCTCGAGCTTGTCCAGTTTGCTCGCCGATTCCGCGAAGCAGAGGCTTTCGTCGCAGTCAAAGGACGCGAAGCTCGCAGCGAAGCCATGGCTTTAGTTATTGGCACCGGTGCGAATACTACAACGATTTCTCGATCATTCGCGATTTCGGATCGTCATCGCCAGACAGTTGATAGTAAGGCCATGGAGTTAGCTAAAATGTTCCAAGAGCAAGGATTTGATACTGATGTATCGCTAGCAATTCTTGCCAAAATCAGTGTGCAGCTGGTAAAGGAAAAGGAGCACGTGGATGGCTGAGAGACATGTATTGGGCCTCTCTGGAGGAAAAGACAGCGCCGCCCTTGCCGTGTGGATGCGGGATCATCATCCAGAGCTAGATATCGACTACTTCTTTACAGATACGGGTGAAGAGCTTCCAGAGGTATATGAGTTCTTGGGAATACTTGAAGGTTATTTGGGTAAGCCCATTGAGAGGCTTAATCCTCGTCGAGATTTCCGCTTTTGGCTTCGGGAATATAATCACTTTCTACCTAGCCCACAGACGCGCTGGTGCACTCGCCAACTTAAGTTGGCACCATTCGAACAATGGGTCAAACCATGGCTGGCTGCCGGTGATACCGTCTTTTCCTACGTGGCTATTCGCGCGGATGAGGAGTATCGCGAAGGATATTCTGCGAAAGCTCAAAATTTGATAGTGAAATTCCCGTTTCGCGAAGCTGGCATCGACAAAGCTGGTGTGGTGGACATCCTGGAGTCTTCCGGTGTTGGCTATCCCAAATATTACGAGTGGCGCTCGCGCAGTGGCTGCACTTTTTGCTTCTTCCAGCAAAAAATCGAATGGGTGCGCCTAAAAGAACAGCATCCCGAGGATTTTGAAAAGGCCAAAGAGCTCGAGAAAGATGCGTTGGAGCATGGGTCACCTTTCACTTGGTCAAAAGGCGAATCACTCTGGGAGTTAGAGAAGCCTGAACGCATCGCAGAGATCAAAGCGGAATACGAGGCCCGACGAGCACGTATTCGCCTAAGAATCCCCGTTAATCCTCTACGGCCGGTGAAAGACGGTCCCGTAGACATCGATGATGTCTACGGGGAAGATGAAGGTGGTGGTTCGTGTCTTATTTGCCACAAATAAACAATCTATTTTTGACCAAATGAGTACTAATGGACCCTCAACTTAGGCCTTTGCAGTCATGTCCTGTTTGTTCTTTTACTAGAAAGTTATCTCAACATCTGATTGAAGTAGGCCTTGCTGCAAGCTTTCTTGGGAACAAGTCGATCTACGAAAGCGAACATGGCACGACAACTATCCGGACCAACACGATCGGAGATTGGTTCGCGTTAGCCGCTCGGCTTGAAAAGGTTGAAGTTAACACTTGGAAGTTCGAGTCCTCTGATGCGAGCTTTTACTGCGGCACGGTTGCTGACAACATAGACGCGCATTCCAAGCACTACACAAACTATGCTACGGCGCTTACGCGCTTCGTGTTCGTCTGCAATGGTCTAGAAGAGGCTTACCGCTTCATCGATCATCTCTACGCCCCGCTGTCTGTAGCTAGGGGCGTGGCTAAGAAGGATCTGAAGCGGACTAGCAGCATGCGGGCCGTAGCGCTTCTTGATGATCTTTTCGAACGAATGGGCGCGCTGGCCGCCCCAAATGACTTCGAACACCACTGCAGAAACTTCATCAACCTATTCAATCGATACAAAGCCGAACACAACGCATCAGTGGGTGGCATAGAGGTCGGTGCAGAAGTATTTCCCACCTTCGCCCTTCAACTCGTACGCAACCTTCGAAATCATGTCGCGCATGGGGCCTTCCCATTGGCGCCGCCAGTGGACTATGGCGGCTATGAGGACAGCGAGGAATTGGTCCTCATGCTCAAGCACGCGTGCCGCGTCGTGGCTCTATACATACAGATCATCCTACGCTGGTTCAGCCCTGGATTCGAGTCGTACGACTACAACTCCATGGTGGGATATGGCAAAGAATTCGACCGTTTCAAGGAAAGATGCACTCTCGAATACATCCTCGATTTACATCGTCAAAGCGATTTCGCTCTTCACCAAGACCATTACCGCGTTGACGATGACGAGAAGTAGGACATTGAAGTCATCACGCCTCGACAAGGACCTCCTCAGGCGTAATTCGAGCCACCAAAAGACAGGTCCGAACGAACCCCTGCCTGCTATCGCAGCCAGGAGTCCAACTTGTCGAAGACGCGTTGGCACAAGTGTTCGGATCGCCTTGTAATGAACGCGGCATCCCAATGGTGCCCGCCTTGACCACGGAAAGCTAGTGGTGCCAAGTGAGATTGATAGTTTGACGCCGCGACCAATGTCGCGAGTGACGGCGGCACACTACCTATGCCCAACGTAGATGCCAAGGTTGCTCCGCTTGGGCCAGCTGCCGTCGATCCCGGCATGGTGAGATTCCAATAGTAGAAAATTTTGTCTGGCCACTCAGAGTAGATCGACGAGTTCACCGGACGAGATAGCAGCGTCAGGTTCCCAAGCTTGTCTACAACCGAATTGTTTCCTGGATAGATGGTGGAATCGAAGTACGCAGGAAACTTGATCGACGAGGGCCGTTCTCGTGTGGCGACATGCTCAATCACCTCGTAGTCATCCTTGTACCATGCGCGGCAGTTCAGCAGGTCGGCCGAGTTCGCCATTCCGTTGGTGAAGAGTCCTTCGTTGCCAGCGGTTAGATCCGGCGCAGCGTCATGAGCCGAAGCAAACAGCGCAAATCGGCAAACCGCTTTCCGCGAATACCACGGGTTCTCCTTGGCAAGATCGACCCAAATTCGTCGCGCAGCAATCGCGTCGGCTGCGTTGTAGATATTCTGGTTTTCCAACGCTTGTCGAAACGCCGCCTTGACGAAAGTCGCGGTCTGATTCGCCGATCCGTTTGCAAAGGAAATGTTCGCGGTGGTCGCCTGGAACAATGCTCGATAGTCTGAATCGGGGAAACGCCCTTGCTGTGCGCCCATGTAGAGTGTGAAGAAGGCTGCAGTCGCTTCACTTACCGCGACAAACTCGGCCGCAGCGACAGTCCTATTCGCCGCGACCGTTTGTACACGGAGAAGCTTGGAATAAAAAACACTCAACACGGCGTGAGCAAATTGATGACCAGCATCCTTGAGGTAGAAGACACACAGCGCTGCGCGATCGGCTTGCTGAGGCGTCAACCCCAAGGTAACAAGGTGAGTGCACAGACCAAACGTGTTAGCGTTCTTCGGTGACTTCCGTGGCTTCACAAAGGTTAGGAAATACTCGGCTTGGTCGGCAATTGTCGTGACGAAATCGGCCGACTTGTCTGTCGGCACGCCACCGCTCAATGAGCCTTCAAGAGTATCTGTCAGCCAGTCGCGCTCCTCGCTAAACCGTCGGCTTCGCTCCATGCCATTGAACACCAAGGCTGAGGATACAATCACCTTATCTGTGAGCGCCTCCTTATCTGACGAATTGCTTTCAGTTTCAAACACCTTCTCGATTCGATCGACTTGCGGCTTAATCATAGTCGAGTAGCCATGGCCCCAGGCCTTGACGATTTGAGGCTTGAACACCTCGAACGCGGTCAATGGCGTACCAGTGGCGTTCAACGACTGGAACATATCGAAAGCCAGGCCCAAATCCAGGCATTCGATCACCACAAAGTGACACGAGTTTTTCAAGAAGGAACAAACTGCCAGAAGCAACATGCCGCCGAAGTAGACCGATTGCTCATTCGGCGGGAGGGCCTCGATGTTCGTCCAGATAGGCGGATAGGCCATGAAGTTTTGTAGACTTCCATCGGCGACACCATTCGCCGAAAGCAACCCTCCTGCAAGTTCAGAGTTCGCAGAGTTGAGCTCTTCGCTGATCTTCTCCTGGAACACACCCAAAACTGAGCCCACTCGTTCATCAGTTTGGATCGTATTAATCGCGATGCCGGCGATGAACTGCGAGAGAACGCTCGACGTGTTGGAGCGATAGAAGTGATTGATGTTTCCGTTGAGAGTCCACTGATCCGATACAGGATTCGCTGACACGTCACCAGCCCGAATGATCTTCGGCTTCAAAGAGGGTTGCGCGCCGGTCTTAGTTATATCGACCGAAAAGAACTTGCGGATATTCGGCAGTTCGTCGGTCAACTCCGTCGCCAACGCATCGAACTCGGTTGCCGATCCTGCCAATGCCTTGAGCCTTGGCACTGTCTGATTAATCTGCTCGACGATCGCACAAGCCAGCATTGCAATCGACGTGATACGTTGCTGGCCGTCGACGACATTGGCCACCTTTGTCAATAAGTTCGGCGTGTCCGAGTGGACGCCGGTCTGGACATTCTTCTCGTCGTGCAGGATGACCGTACCGAGAAAAATACTGTTCTCCGGCTTGGTGAGCGTGCGCTTGATGCTGGAGAATATATCCTCAATCAGCTTTGTTGCGTTCTCTTCATCCCAGGAATAGTTGCGCTGGTAGTAGGGGACGTAGAAACCGCGTCCGCTCTGGGAAAAGAAGTCGAGCAGACTGGCAGCATCGTGTTTGAATGGCTGAGCCATAAGGATCTCCGTAAATTACTGATTTGAGTTATCTATTCTGATGGCTGCCACTGCCGCTTCGATGTCTAGGTCGGAAAGGAATGGCGCTTGCGCGAAGACCAGCCCCTGTTCACCGTTGAGCTTGGCAGCCAGATGGCCACGACCCAGAAGTAATTCCGCTCCAGGTCTGTCGAGCGCTATCTTTGATGTCGCCTCGCTGGATACCTTCAAAATCAATCGATTGCCTAAGTTTTCACGAAGTTGCATTGGCATTACATCCTTGTCAGGGCGCTGAGCCGCGAAGATTAAGTGAATACCTGCTGCGCGGGCCTTCACGCCCAATCGTTGTACCGCTGCTCCAACTGCCGCTTTGTAGGCGTCGTCAAGCATCCAGTCGGCAAACTCGTCATGAACCAAGAAGATCATTGGAAGCCGCTCTTCGACCGAAGCCTTTGAATTGTAGGAGGGTAAGTCCCGCGCTCTGATTCTTGCGAAAGCGCGGTAGCGCTCTTCCATCTCTTCTACTAGAGCGTCTAGCACCTCGGCGGCCTTCTCCTTGGTGGTAACAATCTCATCACGCATATGTGGCAAATCGGCCAACGGCGCATAATCCACACCCATCTTCGGGTCAATCAAGATGATTTGTGCGAGATCCTTCGGGTTGGTCGCGGCAATATCCAATAGCAGCGCCTGGATAAGCACTGACTTACCACTACCCGTTGCTCCCGCCACTAGGGAGTGCGGTTCATGCGATGAAAGGCCACCAAACTCCGACCCTAAGTTCAGATAGAGCAGTGCACCGTTTATCTCTTGTAACCCGAGAAGAAATGAGGTGTTGATACCTGCAATATTTCTATTGGGCTCTCGACGTGACCAAAGCTCCCAAAGTGACACCGCTTGCCGTTTGGCGCCAGCGACCGTCACCACAATTTCTCCTGGTTTGGGTTGAACAGTGACAAGGCTGATCGCATGGGTGGTCAAAAGCTGTGTACGTTTATTCTCGATGTCTTCGACGCGAAGTCGATCAGAACCGGCTAGGCGAACAAGGCAACCGTTGGGAGTTAAGCGTGTGCCAAGGACAGCGGCCTGCAGCCCATAACTGTTGAGCGCTGCTTTAAGCTTCTGGGTGACATCTTTGGCCCACTCATCCCTCTCGGCGTCAACTTGCGCATTACCTGCAAACTTAGATGCTACCAGTTTGGATAGTGCTGAGCCCAAGTTGGTGACGGTTGCTGCAACCTCCCTAGAGGGCGACACGGTGTCGGTTGGAGAGAGTTGTGTCGGTTCCACCAAAACAACTGACGGCGTTGCCACCGTGTGGATCTGATCGGTAGCCACAACATCAATGTCGGAAGACTCTTCATCAGGGGTTTGGGCTTGTTCACAGGTTAGCTGATCCAGCTTGGCCAACCATTGCACTCGTGGTGCGGGCTTTTTGAAAGTGTGTCCACTCCAAGGCTGTTGAGCACCAAGACTTGCCCGGGCTTCGTGGGCACCTACGCCTTTGGCATAAGTTTCGACGAGTTTTCGCAAATCCGGCCTGTCGAAGACTTCTTGCCAAGCCTTTACACCTTCGGTGTCATCCAACAGCTCTTGATCAGACGCCGAGACCAAACCAGCATCCGAATTGTGGATATAGACGTGCGAGTAACCTCGTAGAGAGATTTCCACATTGCCCTCTCGTAACTTGGCACGGGCTCGCTCCATCAAGCCGCTCATACCGGGTGGGACATCAGCATCGATCAGCATATCAGCCAAACGTGCCAACCAAACGTCCCGATCAAGGCGGCCAGGATCACCAAAAAGCGCCTCACGAAATATACCTAATGTTGCTAAGAGTTGGTCTTTGGAACCACGGCGTGCATTGGCCAGTCCGTCGACTCCAACATATTTAGACTCAACGATAGAAATACCGACACGAACGGTATCATCGTATTCCTCGACGTTGAGAGCCAAAATATCCGCTATGCGGCTCTCCGGCTGTGATAGCCAGCTTGCATAATCGTCGAGCAGGAAATAGGCGGTCAAGCTCCGTCCGTCTGCTGCTTTGAACTCTTCCGCAAGTAAATAACGGCTAAGCACCAAACCTATCATCTCTCCTGCGGAAACGCCTCGCTTGGCGGCACGAAGCACGATATCACCGGAGATTGAAAGCGCATCACGCTTAGCTTTGTCGGCAACAGATTGGATCTCTGCTGGCTGAAGCTGGAGATTCAACTCTTGCAATCGCCTGCGGACGAGCACGTCCAACAATCGCAGTTCTGAAGTGGAGCTGACAATCATATTGCGGCCGTTGGTCGAACCCCGACGATAGCGCACCACTGTAATGTTGTTGTGCTGGAGCTGGCGTTTGTCGAGAAGCTCATCATAGGTGGCCACCCATTCAGCCAACTCATGTGCATCCTTGATCATTGACGCTAGATCAGGACTTTGCAGAGAAATACGGCGTGCAGGTAGGAATCGCTCCTCCGGCAGAGCGTCAGTTTGACGGCAAACGGCAGCGACAGCTGACACATATGCCCAGCCTGTTGCTGTTTGCCATGGGCAAGCCAGGAATGTAGTTGACTTCAGCTCATTCTCGCCCGATGCGCTTCGATATGACCAGCGCGAAGGAGCATGCTCTACGTTGGGCCGATCATTTGTCCATGGAACAGGGAGCCACTCTGTCTGTGCTGCGCGTGCAACTACGTCATGCAGGAAGGCGACATCAAAGGCCTTGAATCCTTGCGCACTTTCACCTGGGGTAGCCGAGAGGGGCGTTACTGAAATCCGCAGCTTCGACATGAAATTGTCGCTAGTCTCGCTGACCACTGGCAGATCAGGATCGTCTCCAGCCTTATTGACCAGCTCACCATAAATTCGTCGTAACTTACTTGGATCTGAGTGGCGCACTGAAACGCTGCATTGAAGCTTGCCATCCTCTTGAATAGAGGAAAGTTCTCGAACTGTGGCGAGAGGTAACTCTGCAGCATCGGCATTGTAGAGTACAACGCTAAGATTGTTTGCCTCATGGGGTTGCAACCCGACATAACGCTCCAAAAGCTCTCGCGCTTGTTTGGCAGCGGCTGTCGGATCGACATCGGTCATAGCTTCCTTAGCTCCATGAGTAGGAGACTCCAATAAGCTGTAACCGTTAACCGTGCTGCTCGCTGAAACCAGCATCATAGCACCATCCCGATTGAGGACCGCGATCTCCGGATAGAACGGATGGGCAATCTCATCAGAGAGCTCCCGCATAAAGATCTCGCGATCGCCATAAAGTATGCTGCTGCTCGATAGCAAATGGCTTGCGAAACCGGCAACGCGTCGAGTCTTCACCGCTAGAGCCTTCATGCGTTCTGGATGCCACGGCGGAATAATTATTGCTGGATTGTCGCCAACAATGCGAGCCGTGCCTATTGATAGTACTTCGGACACCAATCGTGAACGACAAACGTCACCACGAGCATGCGCCATCAGGGTATTCAGAAGCGAGGCAAAAGACTCGGCCTGACGCATAACGGCATCACCATGCAACCCTGTCTTGAGGAAGCCTTCCATAGCGCTGATGTAATCTTGCTCGAACGTATCCCACGAGGCTTTTACTTCGTTATGCTGGTCTTGAGTCAGTCGGCCTTCCTGAGCGAGCTCCTTGATCCGATTCTTTATCTCTTGGCACAAGCTCCGGAGCCTGCTAGTCGCCGGAACTAACGAGCCTGCATCAGCCGAATATGTCGCTTCCAAAGTTCCGGTATCAAGTAACGAGACGCTTTGTACCCCCCCTTTTTTGCTGACTAGGCGCCGGGGTACCTCCGTGCAACCAACTGCGCCCTTCTCTAATAGACGTTTCATATCGGCGACCATCGACAAACCGATATACGTGGGTTTATAGCTCCAAAGGAGCTGGGTCTTCGCTAGTTTTGTTTCAATGCCGCCAGTAACGCCTAGCAGCTCTACATCAAACTTTATTTGCATCGCAGTTCTGGAAAGCGAGCCTTGAGCCTTGAGTTTTTTATTGCGGCTAGTGGCGAGTTCTTTTTCTTTCGAGAAGTATCGCTCGAAGTCAAACAAGGGGTCTGGTAGGTTTGCCGTAGTCATGCGAGTGACCTTCCAGTCAACCTTTGCTCCCATAAGCTCTTTCAAACCGCGATACATTGCAGAAAAGAAACAGCCAGCGTCATAATTGAATCGCTCTCGCCACTCCGTTCGCCCCTTGTTCACAGTGAAGCGCAGGATTCGTTCTCCTTGAGGGTCTCGAAGACCGGCATGCAGGCTGTGAACTACCCGTGTAAACCCTTCTAAGAAATCATTGCAGTCAATGGGCTTACCGTAGAGGGCTTTCTCCCAACGCGAGCAAAGTTTGGGGTCTTGCTCTAATAGCCGTCGCTGCTTAACGAAAAATGCTTCATCTTCTTCAGTAAACTCGGATCGTCGCTCACGGCTATGTAACTCCTCCAGAAGCTTGCGCCCCTCGTCATCGAGCGAGCTCTCTTGGTCGCACTCATGGTCGAAGAAGTGAATCGTCGATACGGCTAAACCCAGTTGCTTTTCCTTGGGTTTATCGAAGGCCAGATATACACCATCACTCTCCCACTCAAAGTGGGCGAGAGCATCAGATGCTTCTTGATCTCCAGCAGGAGCGGCAGCGAAGGCTTCGAGCGCTTGGCGGGCCGCGTCCGAAATTTCTGCTGCATTTGCTTCTATACGCTCAGATATCTCTTCCGAGTCGAGAGGCTGGCCGTTTGGGCGGAGCTTTTTGAGCAGCGGCGCACGCTGAGCAAAGAGATTGGTGAAAGCCTTGTGCCATGGTTTGCGTAACGCCACAAAAATCTTGGCACTCGAGAAATAGGAGCTGTCCCTAGGCAATCCCGCACAAGGCAAAGCAAAACCAATAGCATCTCGGATAGGCAGCCCGCGCAGAGTAGATGCCTCAACAATAGCGGCACAAAACTCACCCAGCTGCACTAGCGAGAGTTCTGAGGTGGCGAGTAATCCGCCAAGAGCTGCTTGAAACACCGCTCTGTCGCCAGACACTGGAGCAATGCCACCTGAGTGGAGTGTTGCCTCAACCCACGACTCAGGATCAGCACGCATCTCTTTAGCGCCAAGGGCCATGACGTGACCTAAAGTATCGGCGAGGTTGTGCTCGTTGCCATTAGCCGTAAGGATCGCTGCCTTAGCTGTCGTGGGGTTATTGCGGACGTAGCCCGCGTTATGCGGAATCAGGATTTCTGGGGGTAAGCCTTGTCCTTCAACCAAAGCCTCAGGGATCATCAAATCCACTTTGGCTCGCAGATCTGGGTTAGCAAGGATAGCTTGCGCTACTGCCGCAATTTGGTTTGCTGAAAGCTTGTCGAGCCTGAATAGAGCCGCCAATTCACCAGTCTGACCATGATTAGATATGCGTTGAGCGAGGATGTTCGCGCCGACGCGGCCAATAATGCGATTCGTCAGCATGCGACTTCCCCTTGAAACGCAAACGGGTTTTCTACAAACGAGCAAGAGTCGGAGAGCCTACGGACCAGGCCTAATCCGACAAGTCGCGCTTCCAAGTTATCTTGGTTACTGCTGAGCTCTTCTTGGTCGACCAATTTTGCTTCGACCAAGCGAGTGCCTTCGGTGTCTCCAAGCACTAAGCCATACCTGCGCTGGGCTTCAGCAAGGAACTCGTCAAACTGCATCCGATCATCCACGATGGCAACTACGATCGACTTGAGCAGCTTGTCGTTAGGCGCATAGCGAGTGCGCCTCGAAAGCCTGCGGGAGCTAAGCCCGATCGCGCGAGACCATGACGCATGAATCTTGCCGACATGCTGTTCATGGCGAGCCAAGGCGTTGTTGGTTAATTTTGTAATCAATTCATCCGGGCTGCTGTTTGTGTAGTCGTCATCGTCCCGACTATCCGTCGGTGGCCATTGGAAGCGCTCACG
The DNA here is from genome assembly GCF_002812485.1 of Dickeya fangzhongdai. Taxonomy (NCBI): domain Bacteria; kingdom Pseudomonadati; phylum Pseudomonadota; class Gammaproteobacteria; order Enterobacterales; family Pectobacteriaceae; genus Dickeya; species Dickeya fangzhongdai. The sequence continues at coordinate 4,095,712 of NZ_CP025003.1, read as the reverse complement.
CATGAGCTTCACTCGCTCGGATTCGGGGAACTCTGTGTCAGCAGCGGCAATCCAACCAGCTTCCATCCGGAGCGACTCAACATGAGCTCTCACCGCCTTTGCTGACAACCCTTGATTAGTTTGATAGCTATCACCAGAGAGTGCTCGAATCTTGGTGCGCTCCTTGGATACAATTTCACAAACGAACTCCACCGGTTCGTCATCGCCTGCGACCCGCTTAGCCCGCTCCAGGAAGTAGAGCAGCATGTTCAGGCCTGTGAGCGCGATTAAGTGCTCCAATGCATCATAGATCGGCATATCTTTAGCTAGGATCGACAGCCAATCCTCGCAGATTTGGTCGAAACGGGCATTCGAGGTCTCTGGAAGATAGCCAGATTTCCGTGGCTCATCGGCGTGCTGCGGCGCACCTTGCAGAGCCCTGGCTAGCCGATTCATCGGTGCCTCATGATCGAATAAACCCTTGACCAGAATGTCGCCAAGTTCCGCACCTCGCTTGGCTCGCGAGAGCATGAGATAGAGCAGTTCTCCTGTGCGTGCAAAGAAACGGCGATCATTGCTCATTCCTCCACGAGCATTGATATTCAGATCTTCGTATAGGGCATCGGGGCCAAAGGGGAAGGCGAATTTCGAACTCCAGCGTTTGTTGCTGCGTGATTCGAACGACGAAGAACGCAGGAGTTCGATAGCCTTGGCGAAGTCGTCAAAGCAGGTAAACGACCGGCGCAAGTATGTCATGTCCTCATCGCCATTGCCCGTTGCACCTAGTTGGAAGCGCTCTAGCCACTGCCTCCACTTCTCCTCGTCTGACACGGCACTTTCCGCAATTGATGCAACGTAGGGATTGTTGAACAACAGCCCGCGCAAACGGATTTGCCGCTGCGGCTTAAACATGACAGGGCCACCTTGCTCGTGATATGGCCTGAGCGGCCGATCCAAGTTAGAGCCAAGTACCCCCAGAAACTCTAGAACGGTCAGGTGCGGAAGCTGCTCATCATATAGACGATGCCCCCAAATGTTTTCATCGACGCAAAAATCAACACTTTTGATTTCTGGCCTCTTAATGATTGTGCTCATTCCGGGGCCCTCACTGTCACAGTGCGAGAAAAACCACTACCACCAAGCTCAATCTCGATAAAATTAAGCGTCAGTGCAGAGGACTCATCAACTATCTCGTCATCATCACCGACCATACCATCCTTCCTGACGTCTTCAGCCTTACGCAAAAGCCTTGCCTTGAAGGCCAGCAGGTCCTCAAGGCATTCGTTAGAGAAGCTAGCAGGTAAAGCGCCTTCGGCTACGCGAGAAAGGAACTCATGGCGAATAGGAGTTAAGTCGAAGACAACCGAATTACCCACGCCAACAGCGAGCGAAACATCGAGTCGAGGGCGACCAGTTTCTTCGACAAACCTAATGGCCATACCGATACCACCTTGCCTACGAGAGAGCGTCTCATGGTCACAAAGCACACTCACTCGACTTTGAGTAAAGCCACCCGAGCTGGTTATGAATAGGCGATCTACGTTTTCAAGAAGAAGCCCTGTCAATACTCTGTTAAGTCCCTTGGCGATACGTCCACGAACTGTTTCACTGACAGATCTCTTCGCCTTCAGTGCCTCGATGATATCTAAATAATCGCCAGCAAAGCGGAAAGCGCTCATCGACCAATTTGGATAGCCAACCTCCCCATCCGGAAGTGTAAAGAACAATCTACGTCGCTGATCTTCAAGCCTCGAGAGAAACTCTGCGGCTCCTCCTTCCAAGCGGCTGCCCTCATAGCCCTCTAAATAGGCATCTTGGGCTGCCTCAAAGGTGGGCGTAGCCCCGTAAATAGGATCGCTCGCAACGAGGCGAGCGAAGTCGTGTTGAAGGCGCAAGTCATCCTTGCCATAAACCAGCAGCCCATCAGTAGTATTGGTGGACTCATCACCCACACCAAAGCTGGACATTGCTTTGAAAATAGGACGGTAGGATGCCCTGCGCTTGGGTAAATTGGCGCCGAAGGCATTAGCATAGATGCTAGCTTTGCCGAGATCGCCGGCATCCTGGATCTTCGCAACATCTTCACATGTCATCAGGTTCTCCCTTGCCAGCTTGGAGTCTGAGCAACCGAGAACCATGTTGGAGCAAAGCGCGAGCAAGTCACGCATGGGTAGGTGCACCCCATTGAGTCGAGAAATTTCTATCAAATCTCCTAAGCGACGAGAAAGCAGGCCATGATCAGAATCCCCCAAAAGCCTGCGACGATTCTCGTCAATGGGACAGATTTTGCCATCAGTTTGGAGAGCGCAGCGCTTACAGTTTTCCCACTCAGGATGTCCTGCAACTACACTTGCTACCTCATCTAGTGTTTTGCGGCCGATTGAGCGACTGAGGTCGAATACTGCCAGGCGCGCAGGAGCTGGACCGGCCTGTAAGAAGCATGCTTGTAGCGGTTTACGAAGTGGATGAAAGCGAGCTTGCCGTCTGCCCAAATCGCGGAGACGATCAAGAATCTGGCCATGATTTGCGGCAAGGATAACGACTTCTGTGTCATCGCCTTCAAGTACCGATCTTTCTAGGCGCTGCAACGGAAGGTCGCTCTCCTCTCCATTGAACTCAGAAAGGTCCTTGATGAAGACCGCCAAACGCCCATCGGAAAGAGGTAGCTCTTTGACGTTACCCTTGGCTGACCAAGCCTTAGGAACCCCACCCAGGTGCTCCCACAAAGCACGACAGTGGTATGTTTTACCATCGCCAGCAGTTCCGGCAATCAATATAGACCCTGGGGTCTTCGATTCGATGTGCCGCACCATGTCATCTAGAAGGGGGGTGGACAAGCAAATTGGCTTGACTTTTGCCCGGCTCAAAGCACTTGAAACATTCTCATCGAACGACGTGAGATTACTTGAAGTTGGACCGTAACTACGTAAAAACCGAATCCAAGCACTAGCGGGCGGAACACTATCGTTATCGTCTTGTGGTGATGAGCTGATCATATCGTTCCCTAATAAGAATCATCGATGGCGGCAGTGTTCTGGATTCTTCTTGTTATGTGTCGTAGCAAGATCATCTATGTTACTCACGAAGAGTAGGGGCTCTTGCTTGTAAGCCCAATCATCGAGCGATGAAAACCAATAGAACAACAGCTCAAAGATGGTTGCAAGTCCATCGTACTGCCATCGGTGGCAACGAGGAAGAGATACAGGAGCCTGTCCATAATTCTGTGTAATTGCCACCGTATTAAAGGTGATCGCTCAGGCGGTCACCGAACTCGATAATAAAACGGCTCATCGCCAACCGCCAGTTCTGGGTCGGCATACTCCATTTTTTCGAGGCCGACTGTATCGCCAGATAAATCACTTTCCGCACTGAGTCATCCGTTGGGAATACTTTGCGTTTCTTTATCGCCTGGCGAATCACACTGTTCAGCGACTCGATGGCATTGGTGGTGTAGATAGCCTTGCGGATATCCGGCGGGTAGCCAAAGAATGTATTGAGATTTTCCCAGTGCGCACGCCAGCTTTTGCTGATTTGGGGGTATTTCTCACCCCAGATGTCGGAGAACTTGTCCAGCGTCATCAACGCCGCCTCCTCGGTTGGGGCCTGATACACCGTTTTCAGCCCGCTGGTGACGCCCTTGTAATCCTTCCACGAGACGTATTTCAGGCTGTTGACCCTGACTGATCCTGACCCCAAATATTGACCCTGACCCCGAATCTGATCCACCCATAATCAGAAATTCTCGACTTCAGGATGGCTGCATATTCTGGCAACCGACAGATTTTTGAGCAAATTCGGATGGCGTCATCCAACCCAGCGCAGAATGGGGACGTCTCTGATTATAGTGTATGCGCCAGGCTTCGATTTTGCACCGTGCATCCTCCAGAGACATGAACCCGTTCTCGTTCAGGCATTCCTGCCGCAACCTGCCGTTGAAGGATTCCACCGTGGCATTGTCCGTCGGTGTTCCCGGCCGGGAAAAATCAATGCGGATACCCCGTTCGTAAACCCATTTATCCAGCATTTTTCCTGCAAATTCAGAGCCATTGTCGGTTTTCAGCCACTGAGGCAACGGGCGATGACTGGCGATGACTGGCGATATGGTTCAGCATCTCAGCGACCTCTGTTGAACGAAGGTTCTGTCCCACACAGATCCCAAGACACTCGCGCGTGTAGAGATCGATAACGGTCAGCAGGCGTAATCGACGTCCGTCAAACAAGGCATCAGAGACAAAATCCATACCCCACACAGGGTTCGGATATAACCCCTGAGGTTGCGGCTGACGCCGCTGGGCAGATTTGTTGCGGTGTGGCCGCTTGAGACGTAACGATAGCCCCTGCTGGCTGTAAAGACGGTAGATCCGCTTGTGATTATCACGCCAGCCTTCGCGCCTGAGCATCACATGTACCCGTCGGTAGCCGTAATGCACCCGGGTTTCGGTGATCTCACGAATGCGCAGGCGCAGCGCACTGTCATCAGCGGCAACAGAACGGTATCGAAACGAACTACGACTGATCCGCAATGCCAAACAGACCTGTCTCTCACTGGCACCGTAGCGCGCTTGTAAATCCCTGACCCATTCGCGCAGACGTGCCAGCGTCAGCTCTTTTTTGCGAGGACATCCTGCAACATCGCTTTATCGAGGCTCAGATCGGCAACCAGCTTCTTCAACCGCAGGTTTTCTTCTTCAAGCTGTCGCATATGCTTGAGTTCTGACGGTGAAATCCCACCGTATTTTTTACGCCACGTATAAAAAGTGGCATCGGAAATCCCCAGCTTGCGGCAGACTTCCGGCACCGGCGTACCCAATTCAGCCTGCTTCAGGGCAAACACAATCTGTTCTTCGGTGAATCGCGACTTTTTCATCGGCACAACCTCCGTTCAGGGCGTCATTATCATGCCGGAATTCTGTTTCTGAATGGAGCAGGATTTTGGGTCAGGGTCAATACACAGGAAGGCCAGAAGAACGATCCACCACCATGCAGTAGCGCTCGCCACTACCCATGACAAATTTTGTAACTCCGTAGATCTTCTCCATGCGCCCACAATCAATAAACGTTACATAATTGCAAGGTGCGCGATACGCTAAAGATTGTCAATTGATGCTTGACACTTTTCTCAGACATTAGAAATAAAAAACCCCTTAACTAACAGGGGTCTGCATATATATTTTTTACAGATGATTCACAAGTCAACTCTAAAACGGAATATCGTCATCAAAATCCATCGGCGGCTCGTTGCTCGGCATCGGCGCGCTTTGCTGCGGACGGGACTGACCGCCGCCGCTGAACTGGTTAGCTTGCTGCGGCTGTTGTGGTTGCCCCCAACCGCCTTGTGGCGCGTTGCCGCCCGCATTGTTGCCCATGCCGCCGCCGGCCGGAGCGCCGCCGCCTGCGCGGCCGCCCAGCATCTGCATGCTGCCGGAGATATCAACCACCACTTCGGTGGTGTAGCGATCCTGACCGCCCTGATCCTGCCATTTACGGGTGCGCAGCTGGCCTTCGATATACACCTGAGAGCCTTTGCGCAAGTATTCGCCGGCGATTTCCGCCAGCTTGCCGTACAGCGCGACGCGGTGCCATTCGGTGCGCTCTTTCTGCTCGCCGGTCTGCTTGTCGCGCCAGCTGTCCGACGTGGCCAGAGTCAGGTTAGCGACTGCGCCGCCGTTCGGCATGTAACGGACTTCCGGGTCCTGACCCAGATTCCCGATAAGAATCACTTTATTAACGCCTCTGCTGGCCATGTTGGTGTCTCCTGATCAATCACTTTTTAAAGTTTAAGCGAAGAATTCTAGCATGTCAGTGCCGCAGATTATACCGGTGTGAGAGTCGCGAGCCAGCTCCGGTCTTTTTTCCTGCGTTGCCGTTGTTTGCAATCGGATACTGGATATCCATTCAGTTTATTTTATGCCATAATCGGCCGTTTCTACCGGTTTCCTTTCGTACGGAAAGGATGAAAGAACAGCGTCTATTGCGGGAAAAGTGTGCATGGATAAGATCGAAATTCGTGGTGCCCGTACCCATAACCTGAAGAATATCAACCTGATTATTCCACGCGATAAACTGATCGTCGTGACGGGGTTATCCGGTTCCGGCAAATCCTCGCTGGCGTTCGATACGCTGTATGCCGAAGGGCAGCGTCGTTATGTGGAGTCGCTGTCGGCCTATGCCCGCCAGTTCCTGTCGCTGATGGAAAAGCCGGATGTGGATCACATCGAAGGGTTGTCGCCCGCCATTTCCATTGAGCAGAAATCCACGTCGCACAACCCGCGTTCCACCGTCGGCACCATCACTGAAATCCACGATTACCTGCGTTTGCTGTTCGCCCGCGTCGGCGAGCCGCGCTGCCCGGAACACGATATTCCGCTTGATGCCCAGACCGTCAGCCAGATGGTGGACAACGTCTTGTCGCAGCCGGAAGGCAAACGGCTGATGCTGTTGGCGCCGATCGTTAAAGAGCGCAAGGGCGAACACACTAAGACGCTGGAAAATCTGGCGACGCAGGGTTACATCCGCGCCCGTATCGACGGCGAAGTGTGCGACCTGTCGGACCCGCCGAAACTGGAGTTGCAGAAAAAGCACACCATTGAAGTGGTGGTGGACCGTTTTAAAGTGCGCAACGATTTGGCGCAGCGTCTGGCCGAATCGTTTGAAACCGCGCTGGAGCTGTCCGGCGGCACCGCCGTGGTGGCGGATATGGATGACGCGAACGCGCCGGAACTGCTGTTCTCCGCCAACTTCGCCTGCCCGGTGTGCGGCTATAGCATGCATGAGCTGGAGCCCAGGCTGTTTTCATTCAACAACCCGGCGGGCGCCTGCCCGACCTGCGACGGGCTTGGCGTACAGCAGTTTTTCGACCCGGCGCGGGTGGTGCAAAACGGCGAACTGTCGCTGGCCGGCGGCGCTATTCGCGGCTGGGATCGCCGTAACTTCTACTATTTTCAGATGCTGCGCTCGCTGGCGGATCATTACGAATTCGACGTTGAAGCGCCGTTCGATAGCCTTAGCCCGGCGATTCAGAAAGTCATTCTTTATGGCTCCGGCAAAGAAAACATCGAGTTCAAATACATCAACGATCGCGGTGATACGTCGGTGCGCCGCCATCCGTTCGAAGGGGTGCTCAATAATATGGAGCGCCGCTACAAAGAGACTGAATCGACCGCGGTGCGCGAGGAACTGGCGAAGTTCATCAGCAACCGGCCGTGCGCCAGCTGTAACGGTACCCGACTGCGTGAAGAAGCGCGCCACGTCTATGTGGAGCAGACCACGCTGCCGCAGATTGCCGATATGAGCATCGGCCACGCGATGGAGTTTTTCCATAACATCAAACTGAGCGGTCAGCGGGCGAAAATCGCCGAAAAAGTGCTGAAAGAGATTGGCGACCGCCTGCGTTTTCTGGTCAACGTCGGCCTGAATTACCTGTCGCTGTCGCGCTCGGCGGAGACGTTGTCCGGCGGCGAGGCGCAGCGTATTCGCCTGGCCAGCCAGATCGGCGCCGGTCTGGTCGGGGTGATGTACGTGCTGGATGAGCCGTCTATCGGTCTGCACCAGCGCGACAACGAGCGCTTGCTGGAGACGCTGATCCATCTGCGTAATCTCGGCAACACCGTGATTGTGGTGGAACACGATGAAGACGCCATCCGCGCCGCCGACCATATCATCGACATCGGTCCCGGCGCGGGCGTTCACGGTGGGCAGGTGATCGCCGAAGGGACTGCCTCCCAGATCATGGCGGTGCCGGAATCGCTGACCGGCCAATTCCTGAGCGGCGCGCGCAAAATCGAGATCCCGACGCAGCGCATTCCGGCGGATCCGGGTAAAGTCCTTAAGCTGATTGGCGCACGCGGCAACAACCTGAAAGACGTCACTCTCACCCTGCCGGTCGGGCTGTTCACCTGCATTACCGGGGTGTCCGGCTCCGGCAAGTCGACGTTGATCAACGATACCCTGTTCCCGATCGCCCAGCGCCAGCTCAACGGCGGCGAGCTGAACGAACCGGCGCCGTATCGCGACATTCAGGGGCTGGAGCATTTCGACAAGGTGATCGACATCGATCAAAGCCCGATCGGCCGCACCCCGCGTTCCAACCCGGCGACGTACACCGGCGTGTTCACGCCGATCCGCGAGTTGTTCGCCGGCGTGCCGGAAGCGCGCAGCCGCGGTTATAACCCCGGTCGTTTCAGCTTTAACGTGCGCGGCGGGCGTTGCGAAGCCTGCCAGGGCGATGGCGTGATCAAGGTGGAAATGCACTTCCTGCCGGATATTTACGTCCCCTGCGATCAATGCAAAGGCAAACGCTATAACCGCGAAACGCTGGAAATTAAATACAAGGGCAAGAGCATCCATGAAGTGCTGGAGATGACTATCGAAGAAGCACGCGAGTTCTTCGACGCCATCCCGGCGCTGGCGCGTAAACTGCAAACGCTGATCGATGTCGGTTTGTCCTACATACGGCTGGGGCAGTCCGCCACTACCTTGTCCGGCGGCGAAGCGCAGCGCGTGAAGCTGGCGCGCGAGCTGTCGAAACGCGGCACCGGGCAGACGCTCTATATTCTGGACGAACCCACCACCGGCCTGCACTTTGCCGATATTCAGCAACTGCTGGCGGTACTGCATCAGTTGCGCGATCAGGGCAACACCATTGTGGTGATCGAACACAATCTGGATGTAATCAAGACTGCGGACTGGATCGTGGATCTGGGGCCGGAAGGCGGCAGCGGCGGCGGTGAAATTCTGGTTTCCGGCACGCCGGAAACGGTGGCGCAGTGCGAGAAATCCCACACCGCCCGTTTCCTGAAACCGATTCTGGAACGCGGTTAAGCGTGTTCCAGACGGCGGTTGTTAAGCGCGGCTTGCCGCGCTTTTTTATGGCATCTTCCGGCAATCATTCATCACCACAGGAGACGTGAGATGTGGAAACAATACGATATTCGGCTGAAACCCCGTGCCCGCGGTTTTCATTTGATTACCGATGAGGTGCTGGCGCAGGTGACGGATCTGCGTGACGTTAAGGTGGGGTTGCTGCATGTGTTTATCTGCCACACCTCGGCCTCGCTGACGCTCAATGAAAACGCCGATCCGACGGTACGGCAGGATTTTGAAAGCGCCTTTAACCATCTGGTACCGGAAGACGAGCCGTATTACCGCCATACCTACGAAGGCAGCGACGACATGCCGGCGCACCTGAAAAGCAGTTTGCTGGGCAGCAGCCTGATGTTGCCGGTGCGCAATGGTCGGCTGCATGTCGGCACCTGGCAGGGAATTTACCTGTGCGAACACCGCAATCACGGCGGCAGCCGTTCGCTGGTGGCGACGCTGCAAGGCGAGTAAGTTATTACAGTTTCTCGTGTTCCGCCGACGGTAAGACGGGCAGGTATGATTCCGATTCGTTTGTGTCCTGCGCCAGAATGCGCAGGGTAGCTCTATCTTTCCCCGCCTGCTTGGACTGATACAGTAGTTTATCCGCCGTTTCGATCGCCATGACAAAATCCGGTGATTGCCGATACTCGAATGTGCAACCGCCGATACTCACCGTGACGTGCCGGGCAATGTCGCCGTCAAGCGTAATCTGCAACTCGCGGATGCTGTCCAGAATGCGCGTGCTGAGGGTATTGAGATACGGTTTGTCCGGTGAGCGCGACAAAATCAGAAATTCTTCGCCGCCCCAGCGCACGGCGAGATCGTGGTGCGAAATATGCGTTTTTATGGTGTGGGAGACGGCCTGAATAATTTTATCGCCATTGCCGTGCCCATAGGTGTCGTTAATGTGCTTGAAGTTATCAATATCGCAGATCAAAACCGACAGCGTGGTCTCTTTGGGTATTTCCTGGACCTTTTTCCACAGGAATTTCCGGTTGTATAGCCCTGACAGATAATCGGTATAAACTTTCCGCTTGATAATGTTGATGGCGAAACGTTTGGCGTAATTCTTTTCACAAATGAGCATGATCACCAGACAGGAAATCAGGGTGTTCAGGCGATAGGAAATCAGGTTTTCAAGATAGATAAGCGAGGTGTCTTTCCAGTAGTCGCCATAATAACGTGTGGAGATAAGGGTATAGACGATGAATAGCGTCAGGCCCGACAGCAGGGCCGACGGATAGAAATTCAGTTTTATCGAAACCAGCGCCAGCGGGATAAGCAGCAGGATGGTTTGTTCCAGCGTGCTGCTTTGTATCAGCAGAATTTGCACCAGCACCGAGGCGGCGATCAGCATCGCGTCGGCTTTATGCCGCTGAACCGCCTTTAATAATGGCGCGCCTGCCCGTTTATAGGCCATCAATCCGGTCAGAATCAGGAACAGCAGAACGCCGGTGGCGATCTGTTCGGTCGCCCAGTCGAGCGATGCCATCACATAATTGCCGTTATCAAGCGAGTACAGCAGGCTGCAATATACCAACGACTGGAGCATGCTGGTCACCACTATCGGCGCACACAAAATGACCGTTCTTCGAATGGGGTAGTACAGGTTCTTAAACCGGATAACCGTCTGCAAGGACAGAAAATAGAGCGGCACAAACAGGCTGTCGATAACGCCGAGCAGCATCTGATTTTGTCGGGAAATATCCTGCGGGATGCTGAATGAGGCCGCCGTGTGGCTAATAAAAAACAGGACAAAAAAAACGGAGTAATGGAGCTGCTTTCTGTTGGTTATCGCCATGAAAGCCATAAAAGCGTTAACCGGCCAGAGCGGGGCGATTTTCGCATTCTGGATGTTAAATAAAAATAAATAAGATAAACAAAAAGATACCAATAAACCGGCACAAAAAAGTTTGGTTTTTTGACAGTCTGCCATTGTCGTTTAACGTCCGATTTTTTGTTGTGATTACACGAATCTATAACATTAGGCAGGGTCTCACAATTAAGCTAATGCGCCCAGGTCGAGCCTTTAGGCAGGCGGAGGAACCGCGCCGCGACACAGCGGCCGGGCGTGGTTAATGCTGTGCCAGAGAAATATCGTCGGAGAGGTATTCCACCACCACCTGATTACGGCCGCCATTTTTGGCTTTGTACAGCGCGTTGTCCGCCGTCTTGATGGCGATATCCAGCGCCGACTTCTGCGGGTTAAAGGTCGTCACGCCAATTGAAATGGTGACCTGATGGTGACGGGAACCAGGCATATAGACGGTGTTGGCGACGTTATTGCGCAGCCGTTCGGCAATTACCGTGGCGACATGAATATCCGCGCCCGGCAGCAGGATCAGGAATTCTTCGCCGCCAATGCGGCAGACCAGGTCGGTCTTGCGGAAGTTTTTACGGATCTGCTGGCTCAGTTTGCGGATCACCTCGTCGCCGACGTCGTGACCAAAAGAGTCATTGATCGTTTTGAAATGATCGATATCAATAGCGATCACCGAGACCTTCTTATATTCGCTGCGGATCTCTTCCATGCTTTCCAGCATGCCTCGTCGGTTCAACATGCCGGAAAGCAGGTCGGTATGGGCTTCCGAGCTGAGGCGGCCAATACGCTTGTGCAGCAATACAGTGCCCATCAGTAAGACCCGTTTTAGCTGTTCTGCTTCCAGGTACCAGGACTTGACCGAGCGGATTTTGCTAATGACGCCGAGCTGATCCATGCTGCTGGCCGATTTGGCCAACTGACGCAGCGGTTTGGAGATGTAATAGGCCAGAATGCTGAGCGCCAGCAGAGTAAGGATACCCAGCGGCGTGCCTTGCTTCAGGACGCTGAGCATCACATCGTTCAGCGCTTCCTCAAGCGAATGGAACGACTGCTGGGTGATAATAATCCAGTCCGCCTTCTGTGTTCGGATAAACGACGCCGGTGAAGGGATGCCTTGTTCATCCGGCATCATAAAACTGCCCTTACCCTGATTGGCGATCGAATTCAGAATATTCGCGTCGCTGAATTTTCTGCCAATCTGACTGGCGTCGCGGTGATAAATAATGGTGCCTTCTTTATCAATCACATAAGTATTAAAACTGTCATTGCTGAATTGCGTATTCATGAATTCATTCAGAATACGGCGGTTATTAAGATAAAGGGAACCGCCGATATAACCGAGATAATTACCGACGTCATCCACGATAGGGTAGGATATATAGACAATATAATTGCCGCTTAGGGACGTATGAGGCGCGCTAATAAAAAACCTTTTGGCTTTTAATGTCGTCATGTGTTCGTTTGAGGTAAGTGTGATGCCTGTCAAATTTAGCGACGTCGGCGAGGCTGCAATGACCTGGCTGTTTGCCGTAATCACCAACATCGAGTTGAATCCGTGGCTTAACTGATGAATACGTTGCAGCTCGGCTTGTAGCGACCGAAAATTACCGGACTGGATATGGTTGGCGATCAGCCTGGCGCTGTAGTCCAGCTGTTCTTCCGACGTAGAGAAAAAGTTATCCACGGTCGCGGATAATTTGGCTGAATAACTAGAGTTTACCTTAACTGCCTGTTCAATAAGCAATTTCTTTTGAACATGATAAAAGGTGAAATAGCTATTCAATAGCGTAACGAACATGCTGGAGAGAGAAATGAACAGGATTAAATGCAAAAGATTTATTTGTAGCAGTTTTTTTATCCGCATTTAGTTATATTTACCGGCTTATTACCATTTCTGGTTGCACAAAATGTGCAATTAATTCATTTCCCAATTAAGGTAGAATATCAGCCTTAATGATTAAGTATTAGTCAAGGTTTAAAATAGTGTCAACAGACGCTACGGGAAATTTTTAGCAGGAGCGGGAATAAGGGAAGGAACCGTGTTTTAATAAAATTAATTCCATGATTATGAATGTCGGATATAAGAATTGTTATCACGTCTGGCTACTTTTGATTAGCCTGGTATTAATTTCGTTTGGTTTTCTTGCTCCCTGGTTTGCTCAAAAATAGGGATTAAAGAAACCAGTCTGGCGACGGTCTTTTTAACTCATTCAGGCCGTTTACCCCGATCACCGTTCGCAATTTTTTTTGCAACTGATTATTTTTATTAATGAAAAATAGTCAGGTTGCTCTTCTTCTCCCTCTCTCTTTTTTAGCCGGCGTTGCCGCGGAACCTTGTTAACGTTTCGCTGCTGATATGCGTTAACCTTGAAAAGAGTATGTCTTTTTTGTGGTTATTTCCGATCGATATCTGAAAACCAATAGCCAATTGCTATTTATAGTTATTATTTGAATGTTTTTATCGATCGAATCATAAAGGTTGTTAGAATGAGGTGCCGATAGTAGGTCAGGGAGCAGGCCAGAGTGCATGTCATGGCGGCCGATGAATACTATTCCGCGTCCGGTCTTAGCCTTACTATTTTTGAATTTCTTTTTTTTATAATGTTTTTGTCTTACACACTGTGGAAAAGAAATGATTTTTGTCGCCTGAAAAGGGGATGAGAAGTATTTCATCGTGATGGCTGGCTGACGTATTAGCCTGATTGTTGCTGTGCCCTTATCACGATTACTGACAGTAACGGATGCGATGCCTGTTTTAACGCGGCTCTGTGTTTTGCCCCTGAGGACGTCATGTTTATGACATTTTGTTATTAGTAAAGGAGTGAGGAACTGAGAATGCGTTTATCTGACTGGCGAATTGGTTATCGTCTGGGGGCCGGATTTGCCGCCCTGGCAGCCATGCTGTTGATAGTGGGAATACTATCAATATTGAAGTTGTCGAGTTTTCATGACAATGCACGCGATATCGTACAAGAGATATATCCCAAAACTGTTGATGCCAATAATCTGATCGAAAATGTTAGTGAAGGTGTCAGGGTATTTCAGCAATTATTGCTGGTGTCTGGTGATGACAAAATCAAGTCCGTCACCGATCAAATTCCTCCTGTTTCCCAGGAAATTACCCGGCTGATGAGTGAGCTGGAAAAATACGCCAATGAATCCAATAATGCAAAAATTCAGCAGGTCATTAGTGATATTCGCACTATTCGTGCTGATTTTTTGAGTTCCGGCCAAAAAGTGATTGCGCTGGTGAAAGCCAATGATCGGGACGCGGCGATCAACGAATTCAACGACCACCTTAATCCGTTACAAAAAGCCTACCGCAAGGCGGTGCGCCAACTGGTGGATTATCAGGACGATATGATGATGAGTACTGTCGATAGCATGTCGGCTACCTATCATGAGATCCGTCTGGTCCTGCTGGCGATTCTGGGTGTCGGCGTGGCGCTCAGTGTGTGGATTGCCTTGGCGATCACCCGTAGCGTCACCCAGCCGATTCAGCAGGCGCTGGTGATGGCGGACCGCGTATCGCAGGGCGATCTCACCTCGCAAATTTCCACCAGCCGCAAGGATGAAGCCGGATTGCTCTTGCAGGCGCTGGACAACATGAACGACAGCCTGCGCCAGATTGTCGGCCAGGTGCGCGACGGCGCGGAGGCGATTTCCACCGCCGCCTCGCAAATTGCCGCGGGTAATCAGGATCTCTCGTCCCGTACCGAAGAACAGGCCAGCTCGCTGGAGCAGACGGCGGCGTCGATGGAAGAGCTGGTGTCGACCATCAAAAACACCGCGGAAAACACCCAGCAGGCCACGTCGATCGCCAATCAGGCGTCGTCGGCCGCGCACCGTAGCGGCGAAGTGATGCTGTCGGTCACCAATAAGATGCGGAGTATTCGTGAAGCCTCTATGCGTATGGCTGAAATCATCGGCGTGATCGATGGCATCGCGTTCCAGACCAACATTCTGGCGTTGAACGCCGCGGTGGAAGCCGCGCGTGCCGGCGAGCAGGGGCGCGGTTTCGCGGTAGTGGCCGGCGAGGTGCGTTCGCTGGCGCAGCGTAGCGCCACGGCGGCCAAAGAGATCAAGGAACTGATTGACGATTCGGTGGACAAGATTCAGGAAGGGATGCAACTGGTGGATACCGCCGAATCCACTATGGATGGCCTGACCGGTCACGTTAAAGATGTGCATAGCATTATCAACGAGATCTCGCAGGCCAGCCATGAGCAGAGCGATGGCATCAGCCAGATCAACATCGCGGTCGGACAAATCGACACTACCACCCAGCAGAACGCGGCGCTGGTGGAAGAGTCGGCATCCGCCGCGCTATCGCTGCAATCGCAGGCGTCGCTGCTGGCCGAAGCGGTCAGCGCGTTCCGCCTGACGCCGCAGGGCAGCAACGGAGCGCCGTCGCCGGCCCGTCGGACGGCGGCGCTATCCCACGCGCTGCCGTCTGCCGCTTCCGTTCGCCCGGTTGCGACTGAAAAACGTGCCGCCGCCACCGCTGGTAGCAATGACGACTGGACGTCGTTCTGAGTGATATTTCCCTCCCCGAGTGGGGGAGGGAATACTGCCGGATGAGGATAGAGAGAACATGTCGGTGCTGTGAAGGGTTTCGTGCGTGATAAACAGAGTCGTTTCTTTGCTACATCATCGCACGCACGACAAGGATAGGCTCAAACGCCGCCTCTCCTTGACCACTGGCTGGAGGCTAAACTACGCCGCTACGCGGTGCCTTCGGCGTTCGCCTTCGCTGTTCGGGCCGCCTGTGACGTGCTCCCAGCACGGCACAGGCTTTCGCCGCGTCCGTGCGGCTCACCCGGCGAAGTCGCCCACCTCAGCGTAGTTTTTAACGCCAGCAACCCCGCCAACCTCTGCCTACTCGGCAGTGAACGGCATGAATGAAACCACTGAATGAGGGTAAGATTTCTAAGCTGCCTATCCGGCAGTGAACTGTCTGCTCTGGTATGGTGGCTTCTTCAGTCATTTCTAAGCTGCCTACTCGGCAGTGAACTTGAACACTGCCGACCAGATTGCTGATGGCAATTTCTAAGCTGCCTACTCGGCAGTGAACTACCAGCATGGCCTTTGTCTTTGTGCGGCATATTTCTAAGCTGCCTACTCGGCAGTGAACGGGGATAGCAACCTGGTGAAAATCATCGCAATTTTCTAAGCTGCCTACTCGACAGTGAACGCCCTCTGTGTCGATGCATCCATTTCAAGAACTTTCTAAGCTGCCTACTCGGCAGTGAACTTACATTTGCCCGAAATGCGGATTCAAGCCGCTTTTCTAAGCTGCCTACTCGGCAGTGAACTAGACCAGACCGCCACCCGGTTTGTTGAATACTTTCTAAGCTGCCTACTCGGCAGTGAACATGTAGTTACTGACTTCGGGGGTAATTTCTTTCTTTCTAAGCTGCCTACTCGGCAGTGAACTCCGGGATTTCTCGGCGGATCAGCGTATCAGCTTTCTAAGCTGCCTACTCGGCAGTGAACTGATCATGGGCGGGGCATCAATGGCGCTGGGTTTTCTAAGCTGCCTACTCGGCAGTGAACAATAATAAGGTTGATATTGTATCAGGGAATTCTTTCTAAGCTGCCTACTCGGCAGTGAACTCCGTCTTTATGGCGTGCTCGGTGCTACCTTTTTTCTAAGCTGCCTACTCGGCAGTGAACTGCCTGTTGTAAGGCGGCGCGGATATCTTCCATTTCTAAGCTGCCTACTCGGCAGTGAACTGCCTGTTGTAAGGCGGCGCGGATATCTTCCATTTCTAAGCTGCCTACTCGGCAGTGAACTGTAGCTCGTTGACTCTAACCCTTTGTATCTCGGCCCACAATTGGCGATTTTCGCCGTCAGACCCTTTTTTTTCGGCCCTCGGTAACTTATTGATTTTTCAATGCCGAAAAAGGCGGCTGAAAAAAGGGTATCGAAGCGGGAAAAGTGTTTCTGGCGTCATTCACTTTCCCGTTTGGGCTGTGCTAGGCTGATTTTCGTTACTTTCCAGTAGATTACGTGTTTTCTAATTCATTATTAGCCTGCGTTTTATTACGCGGGTGGTGTTTGTCTATCACTGCGGCAGAGAGTCTGTTTTATGGATAACGTATTCAGCCCGTCGGATTTAAAAACCATTCTGCATTCCAAACGCGCCAATATTTATTACCTCCAGCATTGCCGTATTTTGGTGAATGGCGGACGGGTGGAATATGTCACTGAAGAAGGAAATCAGTCGCTGTACTGGAATATCCCTATCGCCAATACCAGCGTGGTGATGCTCGGCACCGGCACCTCGGTGACGCAGGCGGCGATGCGGGAATTTGCCCGCGCCGGGGTGATGGTCGGGTTTTGCGGCGGTGGGGGCACGCCGCTGTTCGCCGCCAATGAGGCCGAAGTGGCGGTGTCGTGGCTGTCGCCGCAGAGCGAGTACCGGCCTACCGAATATTTGCAGGATTGGGTCAGCTTCTGGTTTGACGAACAACAGCGGCTGGCAGCGGCCATTGCCTTTCAGCAGGTACGCATCGGGCAGATTCGCCAGCACTGGCTGGGAGGGCGACTGTCGCGCGAATCGCGTTTCGCCATCAAACCGGAACAGGTGGAAGCCTTGCTTAACCGCTATCAGCAAGGGCTGGTTGACTGTCGCACCGGTAACGATGTGCTGGTGCAGGAAGCGATGA
Organism: Dickeya fangzhongdai; assembly: GCF_002812485.1. Taxonomy (NCBI): domain Bacteria; kingdom Pseudomonadati; phylum Pseudomonadota; class Gammaproteobacteria; order Enterobacterales; family Pectobacteriaceae; genus Dickeya; species Dickeya fangzhongdai. Next base: position 4,078,380 of record NZ_CP025003.1, on the reverse strand, counting down.
TGACCAAAGCGCTGTACCGGCTGGCGGCCAACGCGGTGAGCTATGGCGAGTTTACCCGTGCCAAACGCGGCGGCGGCACCGATCTGGCGAACCGCTTTCTCGACCACGGCAACTATCTGGCTTATGGGTTGGCGGCGGTGGCGCTGTGGGTGCTGGGCCTGCCGCATGGTCTGGCGGTGCTGCACGGCAAAACCCGGCGCGGCGGGCTGGTGTTTGATGTGGCCGATCTGATCAAAGACGCGCTGATTTTGCCGCAGGCGTTCATTGCCGCAATGGAAGGCGAAGACGAGCAGGATTTCCGCCAGCGCTGCCTGACGGCGTTTCGCCAGTCAGAGGCGCTGGATGTGATGATCGACAGCCTGCAACAGGTAGCGCAGCAGCGCAGCCAGGTGGCGCGATGAATATTCTGCTGGTTTCCGAATGCAACAAGCGGGCGCTGGTGGAAACCCGCCGGGTGCTGGATCAGTTCGCCGAGCGTAAGGGGGAGCGCACCTGGCAGACCGCCATCACCGCAGAAGGGCTGAAAACGCTGCGCCAGTTGCTGCGTAAAACCGCGCGACGTAACACCGCCGTCGCCTGTCACTGGATTCGCAGCGCCAATCACACCGAACTGCTGTGGATTGTCGGCAATCTGCGGCGTTTCAATCTGCAGGGCAGCGTACCGACCAACCGCACCGAGCGCGATATTCTGCGCAGCAACGATGAAAACCCGTGGCATAGCGCCGAAGCCTTCAGCCTGCTGGCGGCGATTGCCGGCTTGTTCCACGACATCGGCAAAGCCAATGGGTTATTTCAGGCCGGATTGCAGGGTAAAGGGCCGCGCAGCCAGCCTTATCGCCATGAATGGGTGTCGCTGCGGCTGTTTCAGGCGTTTGTCGGCGATCGGGATGACACCGGCTGGCTGATGGCGCTTACCGCCGTCAGCCCGGAGGATGAGGCTACGCTGCTGGCGCGGTTGCAGCAGGATGATCCGGAATCATGGGCATCACCGTTTCGCGCTTTGCCGCCGCTGGCGCAGGTGGTGGGCTGGCTGATTGTGTCGCATCACCGCTTGCCGCTGTTTCAGCCGTGGGAAAAGCAAGATGGCGACAACGTTTCGCCCGATCTGGCGTGCGCTGACCGTTGGCTTACCGGGCAGGTTTCACCGCGCTGGAATGCCGTCAACCATCTGAATTTTGATGGCAGCGATACGCAGTGGGAACAGGTGTGGCAATTCCCGCATGGCACGCCGCTGCAAAGTCGCGTCTGGTGCGAAAAGGCGCGCAAGTTCGCCGCCCGCGCGCTGAAATTGCCGTCGCTGATGACCTTCGGTCAGTTGGATCAACGGTTGACAGTGCATCTGGCGCGGCTGGTGTTGATGCTGGCGGATCACCATTACTCCTCTGCTGCCGCCACGACCGGCTGGCAGGATCCCCGCTATACGGTATGGGCTAACACGGATAGGAAGACCGGCAAACTTAAGCAGCAACTGGACGAACACTGCGTCGGCGTGGGGCAGAATGCGCTGTTGCTGGGGCGCAGCCTGCCGCACCTGCGCGACACGCTGCCCGCCATCACCCGGCACAAGGGCTTTCGCCAGTGCAGCACCGATGCGCGTTTTCGCTGGCAGGATAAAGCGTTTGATAAGGTTTGCGCGATACGTGAGCAGGCCGCCCGCCACGGCTTCTTTGGCGTCAACATGGCCTCTACCGGGCGCGGCAAGACGCTGGCCAATGCCCGCATCATGTACGCGCTGGCAGACGAATCCGCCGGGTGTCGCTTTTCGGTGGCGCTCGGTCTGCGCACGCTGACGCTGCAAACCGGCGACGCGCTGCGCCAGCGCCTGACGCTGGAGGAGGACGATCTGGCGGTATTGATCGGCTCGCAGGCGGTGCAGGAGCTGCATGAGCGACGGCAGCAAGAGGAACGTGCCGCGCAGACCGGCAGCGAATCCGCCGAGGCGCTGTTTGCGGAACATCAGTACGTCAGCTACGAAGGTTCGCTGGATGACGGGCGGCTGAAAACCTGGCTGGAAAAATCGCCGACGCTGCATCAACTGCTGAGCGCGCCGGTGCTGGTCACTACCATTGATCACCTGATGCCGGCGACCGAAAGCCTGCGCGGCGGTCATCAGATTGCACCGATGCTGCGGTTGCTGACCGCCGATCTGGTGCTGGACGAACCGGACGATTTCGGGCTGGAAGACCTGCCCGCGCTGTGTCGGCTGGTGAACTGGGCGGGGATGCTCGGTTCACGGGTGTTGCTGTCGTCCGCCACGCTGCCGCCGGCGCTGATTCGCGCGCTGTTCGAGGCTTATCTGAACGGTCGCGCTGCCTGGCAGCAGGCGTATGGCGAGCCGGGAACGCCGTTGGATATTTGCTGCGGCTGGTTTGATGAATTCGACAGTGACTGCCGGCAGTTGGCGAATACCGCCGCCTTTGCCGAACAGCATCAGGCGTTTGTCGCCGGGCGTATCGACAAGCTGCAACAGCAGGAATTGACGTTACGCTGGGCGGAGATTGAGCCGGTGACCAGCCCGTCGCAAGAGGCGAGCGCTGTGTGCCGGGCGGTGGCGCAAACCCTGCACCAACGGTTGTTTGCGCTGCATCAGCACCATCACCAGACGCATTCCGGCGGCAAAACCGTGTCGCTGGGGTTGATTCGCATGGCGAACATCAACCCGCTGGTGGCGGTGGCGCGTGCGCTGATGGAGATGCCTTCCCCGCCGGATTACTGCGTGCATTATTGCGTTTATCACAGCCAGCACCCGCTGGCGATGCGCTCCCACATCGAAGCGCGGCTGGATGCGGCGCTGATGCGCAAACACCCGGACGCACTGTGGCAGGTGGCGGAAATTCGTGACGCCATCGAACAGCAGCCGCAGCAGCATCATCTGTTTGTGGTGCTGGCGACGGCGGTGGCGGAAGTGGGCCGCGATCACGATTACGACTGGGCCATCGCTGAACCCAGCTCGATGCGTTCTTTTATTCAGTTGGCCGGGCGTATTCTGCGCCACCGCCAGCGTGAAGAGTTTGTGCCGACTTCGCCCAATTTTTATTTGCTGAGCCATAACGTGCAGGCGCTGAAAGGGGAACCGGTGGCGTTTTGCCGCCCCGGTTTTGAATCGAAAGATCGCCGACTGACCAGCCATGACCTGCGGGAATTGCTTAAACCGGAGGACTATCGTGCTATCAGCGCCGCGCCGCGTATTCAGCCACCGGAACTCAAAAAGCCGTTGACGCTGGTGACGCTGGAACATGCCGCGCTGGCCGGGAAACTGTTTGGGCAGAAAAACGTATCGCCTTCGCAGCCAACGGCGGTGCTGTGGTGGCGCGAACCGCTGCACTGGAACGGCGAACTGCAACGGCGCACGGCGTTTCGCCAGTCAGAACTACAGCAGCGCTACTGCCTGTGGCTGGATGACGAAAGCGACGCGCCGCGTTTTATGGTGCCGGACGACGGGCCGAGCGGCTGGAAAGACAGCGAGGCGATCCGGCCCGTAACGCTGACGCTGGCCGAGGGCGTCACCAGTTGGGTGCAGATGGACTGCGCCGCCCGCTATTCGCAACTGGCGGAGGAAAAACAGTGGGAACTGGCGTGGGTCAGCGCCCGCTTCGGTGAAATCAACCTGAGCAAGCGAGATAACCAATGGTTCTGGCATCCGCTGTTAGGGGTGTTTGGGGAGCAATCATGATGACAGGAGGAGGAATGGAGGAGAGTGAATTAAGGCAATTTATTGTCAGTTATATCGAAAATCGAAAGCAGGCCAAGCTGGATGCCTTCGATAAAGCCGCCGATAAGCAGCGGGCGGCGTTAAGCGGTGAGGCGCTGGCCGCGGCGGAGTTAACGTTGGTGCAGAAGCGGCGCAAGATAGAACATGCTTACGAGGTACGCACCTGGTTGACGGATGCTGCCTCTAAAGCGAGCCAAATAAAACGAGCAACGCATGTTTTGAAATTTACCCACAGTTCAGCAAAAGGAAGTAGTCGATTAGATTTGTTCAAGGATCTGTCGTTACCTTTTTTATCCACGGCATCATTAAGTCACCCGATTTTAGATACTGCGGTTGATAATGCGGCGGTTCTTGGTATTGCAACATTCTTGACCGAAGAGCATCAGGGTAATTCGCTGGTGGCGGCGCTACAGCGGGGCGACCACCGCTCATTGGGAGCGCTGGCAGAAAACCCGCAGCAGCTTGCGCAGTGGCTGGCAGGGTTTAAGCAAGTGCTGAGCGATAAGCAGCCCAGTTCTCATTCCCTTGCTAAACAGATCTACTTCCCGGTGGGTGATGGGGAATACCACTTACTCAGCCCGCTGTATTCGTCCTCGCTGTCGCAGGCGCTGGACCAACGCCTGAATGCGGTGCGCTTTGGCGAGCAGGCTAAAGCCATCCGCGAAGCCAGACGGCAGAAGCGCTGGCACGATGAGGTTGACGTCAACTACCCCGGTATTGCGGTGCAGAACATGGGCGGTGATAACAAGCAAAATGTCTCTGCCCTGAATGTCAAACGTAATGGTCGCTCCTATCTGTTCAACTGTTCGCCGCCACAGTGGCGCAGTCAGGATAAACCGCCGGTTGAGCATGACACCATCTTTCGTAACAGTGGTGAGCTGTATACACGGACTCGCGATCAACTCAGTGCGATGCGAAAATTTTTGCTCAGCGTCAAAGAGGTGGACAACAACCGCGAAATTCGCAATCAGCGCCGGCGCTACCTCGACCAGTTGATCGATACCTTGTTTGGCTATGTCGCCACGGTGCAAAACCTGCGCCCGGCGGGCTGGAGTGTGGATTCCCGTCTGAATGTTCCCCTGCAACTGTGGTTGGATCCGTTGCGCGGCTTGCAGGATAAGGATTTTCTGCGTGAACGCGACGCCGGTGACTGGCAGCGGGAGGTCGCTTATGAATTTGGCCGCTGGCTGAATGCGCGATTACAGCACGAGAAACTGATTTTCGGCGAAGTGGAGCGCCGCGAGTGGTCTACCGCTGCGTTGTTCAAACAGCGTCTGCGTGAAACCGAGCGACTGCTGAAGGAGGAACTGGCATGAGCAGCCTGATTATTCTGCGGCGTATTCAGGTGGAAAACGCCAACGCCATCGCCGGGCACACTTACGGTTTTCCCGCCATCAGCCATTTTCTCGGCTTTACCCACGCGCTGTCGCGCCAGTTGCAGCTATCACATGGCCTGACGCTGCAAGGCTGCGGCGTGGTGTGCCATCAGCACCAGTTGCACGCTTACGGCAGCGGCTGGAACCGCAGCTTTGCACTGACGCGCAACCCGCTGACCAAAGAAGAAAAAACCGCCGCCTTTAATGAAGAGGGGCGGATGCACCTCACCGTGTCGCTGCTGATGGAATGTCACGGCATGTTGCCCGGTGAAGACGGGCTTGAGGCGTTAAAACAGCTGTTGCAGCAACTGGCGCTGCGCCAGCGGCTGGCGGGCGGGTTGATTGTGGATATTGAACAGGTAAACGTTCATGACCTGCCTGCCGACGAGAGCAAGACCCGCGGCCTGATGCGTCGTTTGCTGCCGGGCTTTGTCTTGCTGGACCGCACCCCGCTGCTGCTGTCGCATCATCAGACTTTACAGCAGAGTGACCCGCAGGCAGAGATGCTGGATGCCTGGCTGGATTTCGCCGCCCTGAAACATCACGCGGTGCGCTCCCCTGACGATGACGTGAGCTGGCAGCCGCTGCCCAAGCCTGACGGCGGCTATCTGGTGCCGCTGATGACCGGCTACCGCGCCATTTCGCCGCTGTACGCCCCCGGCGAGGTGGAGAAAACCCGCGACCCGTCGACCCGGTTCTGTTTTGCCGAGGCCATTTACGGCGTTGGCGAATGGCGCGGCGCGCATCGCATTAATGATATCAACCGTATCCTCTGGCGTTACCACTATCAAAACGGCACCTACCGATGCCTGCAAACCGCTGACGACCTGAACAGCGCGGCGGATGATTACGACGAACTCGAATTCAATTACTGAGAAAAGGATTAAGAACATGGCAAAAGCAGCAACCACGTTGAAAACCGCATCGGTACTGGCGTTTGAGCGCAAGCTGGCGAATTCCGATGCGTTGATGTTGGCGGGCAACTGGCAGCAGGACCAGTGGACGCCGGTAGTGATTCAGGAAAAATCGGTGCGCGGCACCATCTCCAACCGGTTGAAAAACGCCGTCAGCAGCGACCCGGCCAAGCTGGATGCCGAAATTCAGAAAGCCAACCTGCAAACGGTGGATGTAGCAGCGCTGCCGTTTGATGCCGACACGCTGAAAGTGGTTTTTACACTGCGGGTGCTGGGCAATCTGGCGCTGCCATCGGTGTGTAACGATCAGGATTATCAGCAGGCGCTGACCGAACTGATTAACGGCTACGCCCGCGAGCAGGGCTTTGGCGTGCTGGCGGCGCGTTACGCCGAGAACATCGCCAGCGGTCGTTTCCTGTGGCGCAACCGTATCGGCGCAGAAGCGGTGCAGGTGGTAGTGACACATAACGATAAGCGTTGGGAATTCAACGGCGAAGATTACTCGCTGCGCCAGTTTAGCCAACCGTCTGGCGCGCTGGCCGAGTTAGCGCACGCCATTGAGCAGGCGCTGGCGGGGAGTGATTCAGCGTTCTTCCGCGTGGAAGCGCAGGTGAAGCTGGGCAACGGGCAGGAAGTGTTCCCGTCGCAGGAACTGGTGCTGGATGAGCGGGCGCGCAGCGGCAAGAGCAAGATTCTGTATCAGGTCAACGACGTGGCGGCGATCCATTCACAGAAAATCGGCAACGCGCTGCGCACCGTCGATGACTGGCACCCGGAAGCGGCGGAAACCGGGCCGATCGCGGTCGAACCCTATGGCTCGGTGACCAGCCGCGGCCGTGCCTACCGTCAGCCGAAAGATAAAATGGATTTCTACACGTTGCTGGATAACTGGGTAATCAAAGGCAACGTGCCGGAGGTGGCGCAGCAGCATTACGTGATCGCCACGCTGATTCGCGGCGGGGTGTTCGGCGAGAAAGGCGAGTAACGCGCTATGGACCACTATATCGAGATTCGGGTGCTGCCCGACCCGGAGTTCAGCGGCGTGCAGTTGCTGAGCGCGCTGTTCGCCAAGCTGCACCGGGCGCTGGGGCAGCGGGCGACGGGCGCCATCGGGGTGAGCTTTCCGGATGCGGGCAAAACGCTGGGGGAACGGCTACGGCTGCACGGCAGCGTGCAGGAACTGGCGGCGCTGGAGCAAACCGGCTGGCTGAAAGGGCTGCGCGACTATACCGCCATTACCGAGCCGCTACCGGTGCCGGCGGGGGCGAAGCACCGCATCGTGCGCCGGGTGCAGGTGAAAAGCAGCGCTGAGCGACTGCGCCGCCGGGCGGTGAACAAAGGCCGGATGACTGAGGATGAAGCCGCTGCCCGCATTCCCTATGCGGTGGAAAAACGCACCTCGCTGCCGTATCTGCCGCTGCGCAGCCTCTCCAACGGACAAGCGTTTTTACTGTTTGTCGAGCACGGCCCGTTGCAGGACAAACCGGTCGCCGGAGCGTTCTCCAGTTACGGGTTAAGCGCCGCCGCCACCATCCCGTGGTTTTGACCCTTTTTTTGCGGCCAGAGCTAACGTATTGATTTTAAATACCGAAATCTGGCCGCCAGAAAAAAGGTTTTTTTCGTCAAAATAGCGTTTTTTCTTTAATAATCAGGTGATAAGCGATAATTCACTACAGTTCACTGCCGTGTAGGCAGCTTAGAAAACGACATGGATGCAACATACGCACAAAACGTAGTTCACTGCCGTGTAGGCAGCTTAGAAAACTGGGCTAAATTTTGTCTCCCCGATATTGTCAGTTCACTGCCGTGTAGGCAGCTTAGAAATACGTGCAGCACCGGACCCAGGTCAGCCAGGCGTTCACTGCCGTGTAGGCAGCTTAGAAAGGAGTACACCCACGCACCGAACTGGTCCAGAAGTTCACTGCCGTATAGGCAGCTTAGAAAGCATAGGATATTAGTCACATGAAAACCATCAAGTTCACTGCCGTATAGGCAGCTTAGAAAGCCGCCGGCGTGGTCGGTGCGGCGCTGCCGGAGTTCACTGCCGTATAGGCAGCTTAGAAAGCCGCCGGCGTGGTCGGTGCGGCGCTGCCGGAGTTCACTGCCGTATAGGCAGCTTAGAAACAATCCTCAACTTCGCGTTTTAACTCCCTGATGTTCACTGCCGTATAGGCAGCTTAGAAAACTCAGGATAAGCCATGACGCTTTGTCTTATTGTTCACTGCCGTATAGGCAGCTTAGAAAAACATCCATCGGGATGATCGCTGCAGCGAATCGTTCACTGCCGTGTAGGCAGCTTAGAAATTGTTGTGCGGGCTGCGTTGTTGAGGCCGCCAGTTCACTGCCGTGTAGGCAGCTTAGAAAAGTCAGGAGTTACACAAAACTGTTCTGAAAGGGTTCTCTGCCGTACAGGCAGCGGTTGACGGGGTTTCTGGCGTTAAAAACTACGCTGAGGTGGGCGACTTCGCCGGGTGAGCCGCACGGACGCGGCGAAAGCCTGTGCCGTGCTGGGAGCACGTCACAGGCGGCCCGAACAGCGAAGGCGAACGCCGAAGGCACCGCGTAGCGGCGTAGTTTAGCCTCCAGCCAGTGGTCAAGGAGAGGCGGCGTTTGAGCCTATCCTTGTCGTGCGTGCGATGATGTGGCAAAGAAGCGACACGGTTTATCCCGCACGAAATGACTCGCTACCCCGGCATATATTCACCAGTAACTCAAACTCCCGCTGTTTTTCAACAGCCCCATTCCCGCACAGGAATAAAAAAATCCCCCACCCGTTACCGGCTGGGGGAAAAGGCGTAAAAAAGTGAAAGGAATAACTTACTGTACGGCAGCGAAGGCGGCAGCCACGCGCTGCACGTTGTGATGGTTTAAACCGGCGATGCAGATACGGCCGCTGGCGATAAGGTACACGCCGAACTCTTCGCGCAGGCGGTCCACCTGTGCGGCGCTAAAGCCGGTGTAGCTGAACATGCCGCGCTGGGTCAGCAGGTAGTCGAAGTTGCGATTCGGCAGCGCTTTTTTCAGTTCATCCACCAGCGTCTGGCGCATTTCCAGAATGCGCAGGCGCATGGCTTCCACTTCTTCATGCCAGCTGGCGTTGAGCGAGCTATCGTTCAGCACGCGCGATACCACCTGCGCGCCGAAGCTCGGCGGGCTGGAGTAGTTGCGGCGCACGGTGGCTTTCAACTGGCCGAGTACGCGGCCGGCGGCGTCCTGGTCTTCGCACACCACGGACAACCCGCCGACGCGCTCGCCATACAGCGAGAAGATTTTGGAAAACGAGTTGCTGACCAGCGCGGGCAGGCCGGCGCTGGCGATGGCGCGGATGGCGTACGCATCGTCGTCCATGCCGCCGCCAAAACCCTGATAGGCGATATCAAGGAACGGCACCAGTTCGCCTTTGATCAGCACTTCGATGACGCGGTCCCACTCGGCGTGGGTCAGGTCTGAGCCGGTCGGGTTGTGGCAGCACGGATGCAGCAGCACGATGCTGCGCGGCGGCAACTGTTTCAGGGCGTTGATCATGCCTTCCACGTTGACGCCCAGCGTGTCGGCGTCAAAGTACGGGTAGGTGTGCACCGTAAAGCCCGCGCCGGAGAAAATGGCGATGTGGTTTTCCCAGGTCGGGTCGCTAACCCAGACTTCGGAATCCGGAAAATAGCATTTGAGGAAATCTGCGCCCACTTTCAGCGCGCCGGAACCGCCCAGCGTCTGGATGGTGGCGATGCGCTGCGCGGTGAGCGCCGGGTGGTGTTCGCCGAACAGCAGCGTCTGTACCGCGCTGCGGTAGGCGGCCAACCCTTCCATCGGCAGATAGACCGAAGCCTGCTGCGGCTCGGCCTGCATCTGTGTTTCCGCGGCGCTGACCGCCTGCAACTGGGGAATGACGCCCTGTCCGTCGTAATAAAGCCCAATACTGAGGTTTACTTTGTCAGTACGCGGGTCTTGTTTGAATTTTTCCATCAGGGACAGGATAGGGTCGCCAGCGTAGGCGTCAACATTCTGGAACACGGTCGGTAACTCTCCTGAGATATAAAGGGTCAAGCTGTTCGCTAGGCGGTATAACGGCCAGGTCGATGATTCATGGCGATAATCAGATTCAGCGCCGCCGCACCCAGCACAGACGCGATCAGCATAGGTATGCTTACCACGAACAGGGAAGTCAGCACAATGGTAACATCCACCGCCATCTGGAATTTTCCGGCGCGGATTCCACTTTTGTCCTGTAAATAGAGCGCCAGAATATTCACCCCGCCCAGACTGGCGCGATGCCGGAACAGCACAATGAACCCCAGCCCCATAATCAGGTTGCCAAACAGCGTGGCGTAAATCGGTTGCAGGTGGTCAAAATGGATGAATAACGGGTGCAGGTCGGAAAACAGCGACACCATCGCTACCGCGCAGAAGGTTTTGATCGTGAATTGCCAGCCCATACGCCGAATGGCGAGGTAATAAAACGGCAGATTAAGCAGGAAGAACGCGGCGCCGAACGAGATATGGGTGGCGTAGTGCAACAGAAACGCCATCCCGGCGGTGCCGCCGGTCAGCGCTCCCGCCTGACGCAGCATAATAACCCCGAAGGACACCATCAGGGTGCCGATAAGCAGCGCCAGAACGTCTTCCAGCAGCGTATGTGAAACCGGTTGGGGGGTAATGACGTTATCCATGAAATATCGCCTGATAAAAGAAGGAATACCTGTCTTTTCAAGCAAAAAGCGCACCAGTCGTTATGACGGCAGGTATCGTTTGAAGGTTTTCTGTACGGGAGAAGGGGTAAGGCATTGAATGCACAGGATGAATTTATTATGCGTGTTTTGTGCGCACATTGTGGTTTTTGTGGTTATGTCGTGTGTTTATTTTGTTTTGGGTGCAAGAGTTATGCAATCTTGCACCGTGTGGAAGCAGCGTCCGCACCAATTTAGGGCAACACGGTCGCCGGCGCCATCAGACCGTTCTCTTTCAGGCGGTTGAGCACCACCGAGGTTTTCAGGTGCGCCACGCTTTTGTTGCGCGCCAGAATCTGGCTGATCAGCGCGCTCAGGCCGTGCAGGTCCGCCACCGCCACTTTCAGCATGTAATCCGCGTCGCCGGTGGTTTTGTAGGCGTCGATAATGGCGTCGACTTCGCCCAGCATCTGGTGAAAGCTGTCTACACATTCCTGAGTGTGATTGATTAATCGCACTTCAATCAGGCCCATCACTTCCAGCCCGACCGCATCCGGCGCCAGTCGGGCATGATACCCGAGAATCAGTTGCGCCTGTTCGAGGGCAATACGACGACGAGAACACTGTGAGGCAGACAGCCCAACCAGATCGCTGAGTTCCTGATTGGTAAGGCGTCCGTTCGCCTGCAGCAGTGTGAGGATCTTCAGATCAAAATCATCAATGTTGTACATAGCCCTGCCTTGCCAGAAGCACAAAAAGACAGACTATCAGCTTTTTTTACTTCCGGAAGTTTGTTGTTTGCCATCTTATGCCGCCAGCGCGTTTTTCCGTCTGACCGGCTGCACCATCCTGGTTCATTTTAGTGTATGTCGGCCAGGCTGCCTGGTGATTTCATGCAAATTCTGAATGTTTTTCACACTAAATCAACGCGATGGCTGTTTTGTTGCAAAAAGCGTGAATGTGAAACTTTTTTTAAATTGATTCAGTTTGTTAAGCGCCTTAAACATGTCGCCGCGGTCGGCGATGACGTGGTTGGCCTGATAATTGCTGGATAATTGCGGTGAGAGAGTGATTACTTCAAATGAATTAAACCATTTTTCTGGGGGAAGGGTGATGGACACACAGCAAGACAGCCAATTGCAACGGGGGCTAAAGAACCGGCATATCCAGCTAATCGCGCTGGGCGGCGCGGTCGGCACCGGGTTGTTTCTCGGCATCGCACAGACGATTCGTATGGCCGGGCCGTCGGTGCTGCTCGGTTACGCCATCGCCGGCGTGATTGCTTTTTTCATTATGCGTCAACTGGGTGAGATGGTGGTGGAGGAGCCGGTGGCCGGTTCGTTCAGCCATTTCGCCAACCAATACTGGGGTAATTTTGCCGGGTTTATGTCCGGTTGGAATTACTGGGTGCTGTATGTGCTGGTGAGCATGGCGGAACTGAGCGCGGTGGGCATCTACATCCAGTACTGGTGGCCGGCGGTGCCGACCTGGGTATCGGCGGCGGTGTTCTTTGTCGCCATCAATGCCATCAACCTAAGCAACGTCAAGGTCTACGGCGAGCTGGAGTTCTGGTTCTCCATCATCAAGGTGGCGGCGATTATCGGCATGATCGTGTTCGGCGGCTATCTGCTGTTTAGCGGGCAGGGCGGGCCGGAAGCCAACGTCGCCAACCTGTGGCAGCACGGCGGTTTCTTCCCGAACGGCGTCAGCGGCATGGTGATGGCGATGGCGGTGATCATGTTTTCCTTTGGCGGGCTGGAGCTGGTGGGGATTACGGCGGCTGAAGCGGATGACCCGCAAAAGAGCATTCCGCGCGCCACCAATCAGGTGATTTACCGCATCCTGCTGTTTTATGTGGGCGCGCTGGCGGTGCTGCTGTCGTTGTATCCGTGGCAGAAAGTGGTGGAAGGCGGCAGCCCGTTCGTGCTGATTTTCCACGCGCTGGACAGCAATCTGGTGGCGAACGTGCTGAATCTGGTGGTGTTGTCCGCCGCACTGTCGGTCTACAACAGTTGTGTGTACTGCAACAGCCGTATGCTGTTTGGGTTGGCGCAGCAAGGTAACGCGCCGCGCGCACTGCTGACGGTCAATCGCCGCGGCATTCCGCTGGTGTCGCTCGGCGTCTCGGCGCTGGCGACGGCGCTGTGCGTGCTGCTCAACTACCTGATGCCGGGCAAGGCGTTTGAACTGCTGATGGCGCTGGTGGTGTCGGCGCTGGTGATCAACTGGGCGATGATCAGCATCACCCATCTGAAATTCCGTCAGGCCAAACAGCGCGCGCAACAGCAAACCCGCTTCAAAAGTTTGGGCTACCCGCTTACCAACGTGCTGTGCCTGCTGTTTCTGGCCGGGATTCTGGTGATCATGGCGATGACGCCGGGCATCCAGATCTCCGTGTGGCTGATTCCGTTCTGGCTGCTGGCGCTGGCCGCCGGTTATGCCATCAAAAAGAAAAGAGGGGCGGTTCGCGCACTAGTGGCTGAATAAACCTGAATCCGCTGATGCCGGGGCAACGGCATCAGCGGGATATTGCTGCCTGTACGGCAGTGAACTGTAATCACGTGGCAATCGTGCCAAGTGGTCGTTTCTAAGCTGCCTACACGGCAGTGAACGGCTTTTTTGCTGGCTGGCACACTGGGCTTGCTTTCTAAGCTGCCTACACGGCAGTGAACGTGATCGGCGCCGGCCAGATGTTGGTGTCGTATTTCTAAGCTGCCTACACGGCAGTGAACTTAATGAGCCGAATGGTCTGGCCGAGGGCAACTTTCTAAGCTGCCTACACGGCAGTGAACCATAACGCCCAACTTACTGAGATCATCGAATGTTTCTAAGCTGCCTACACGGCAGTGAACAGCGAAACCGCGTTCGGGGCCTATGACTATGTTTTCTAAGCTGCCTACACGGCAGTGAACCGTAGCAATTTATCGCTGGTGGGCTGATTTTAAAAGAGAAACGAGGATTTTTGTCTGAAAACCCTTTTTTAAAGCCGATCGTTATCATCTTTAAAAATCAGATAGTTATAAACGGGCGAAAAAAAAGGGTCAAAATCGGTGGGCGAGGAAGCGGCGTGCTACAGTGACGCTTTTGCCAGACAGGCGTGACTTGCAAGGAACTATCATGAAAAAACGGTTTTCATTCATTCTGTTACTGGGGCTGGCCGGCAGCGCCGGCGCCGCGTCTCATCTCGATCAGGTGCAGGAACAAGGGGGGCTGAAGGTGTGCACCACCGGCGACTATAAGCCGTACACGTCGCTGAGCGCCAATGGCGATTACGAAGGGATCGATATCGCTATGGCGCAATCGCTGGCTAAAAGCCTGGGCGTGAGAGTAGAGTGGATAAAAACCAGCTGGAAAACCCTGATGCCGGATTTTCAGTCCGGCAAGTGCGATATTGCTATGGGTGGGATTTCCGTGACGCTGGAGCGTCAGAAAAAGGCGTTTTTCTCCAGCATGCTGGACGTGGACGGCAAGATCCCGCTGGTGCGTTGCGACGACAAGAGCAAGTATCAGACGGTGGCGCAGATTAATCAGCCGTCGGTGCGGGTAATCGAACCGGCAGGCGGCACCAACGAGGCGTTCGTTCATGCTCATTTGCCGCAGGCCAACCTGATGTTTCATGACAACGTGACCATCTTCCAGCAACTGGTGGACAAGCAGGCGGACGTCATGATTACCGATGCCTCGGAAGCCTTGTACCAGCAGAAACGCTACCCGCAACTGTGCGCGGTCAATCCGTCCTCGCCGATGCAGTATGGCGAGAAAGCCTATATGTTGCCGCGCGACGACATGAGCTGGAAGTTATACGTGGATCAATGGCTACATCTGACGAAAGCGACCGGGGAATACCAGAAGATAATTTATGAATGGTTGGGTAAAGCGGAATAAAAGTTGGCTATTGTTATGTAAATCAACGTAAGGCAATATATTGAAGAGTATGTAGCGGGATAATATCCCGCCATTGCGCACCATGAGATAGTTTTTGCTTATCTTTTGGTGCTTTTTTTATTCAATTTTTTTGATAAATGACAGCAAATTAACCCGATTTTAACAGCCTGATAACGGCGCTATCCTGCTTCACATCGAAGGCAGTCAAGCCTTCCCAACCTGATTAACGTGAAGAGGCTTACCATGAAATCGATCAAAACTGTTGTTGCTGCTGCCGCTCTGGCTACTCTTTCTTTCGGTTCGATGGCCGCCACCGAAGTGCAATCGGTACAGAGCCGCGACCTGGGCACCGTTTCCGCCACTGCCCGTACTCTGGATGATTTGCAGGCTCAGCTGTCCGCCAAAGCCGATGCCGCCGGCGCCAAATCTTTCCGCATCATCACCGCTACCGGCGATGAACAACTGCGCGGTGTTGCCGAACTGTACAACTAATCGCCGGTTTATTTAATCGCTGATTGATTAATCACTGATTTCTCTAACGGTGAGCGAGAAAGCCCGAACCCCGGATAATCCGAGGTTCGGGCTTTTTGCGTATTGCATGCTCGGTATTGAACAACGAACCGGGGCTAGCCGATGTACTCCAGCCGGGTGCGGCTGGTCAGGCGGGTAATCAGTTCATAAGCGCTGATGCCGGTGCAGGCGGCGATTTTTTCCACCGGCAACGGACCGCCCCACAAAATCACTTCATCGCCGACCTTGTCCTGCGCGTCCGGTCCCAGATCGACGGTAATCATATCCATTGAAACCCGGCCGGACAGCGGCACTTCACGGCCGTTGATCCACACCGGCGTGCCGCTTTTGGCGTCGCGCGGATAGCCGTCGCCGTAGCCAATCGCCACCACGCCCAGCCGGGTATCGCGCGGGCTGCTCCAGGTGCTGCCGTAACCGACCGGCTCGTTTACGTGGTGCTCGCGCACCGCAATCAGGTGCGAAGTCAGTGTCATTGCCGGTTTGAGCTGCCACTGGCTGGCGTCGCCCTGCGCCAGCGGCGAGACGCCGTACTGGATAATGCCGGGGCGGATCTGGTCGCGGTGAGCCTGCGGCCACAACAGAATACCGCCGGAGGCGGCGATGGACTGGCGGCCCGGTTTGTCTTGCGCAAAGGCGTCGAAGCAGTCGAGCTGACGCTGAGTGGTGCCCGCTTCCGGTTCATCGGCGCGGCAAAAGTGACTCATGATGTTCACCGGTTGCACCACGCTGGAGCAGGCGCTCAACCGGGCGTAAAAGGCTTCGGCCTGTTCCGGCAGCACGCCGAGGCGGTGCATGCCGGTATCGAGCTTCATCCACACCGTCAACGGGTGCGGCAGGCGCGCCTGCTCCAGCGCCGCCAGCTGTTCTTCGCAGTGCACGGCGGTTTCCAACTGGTGTTCGGCCAGCAACGGCAGCTCGTCAGCGGCAAAAAAACCTTCCAGCAGCAGGATGGGTTTGGTGATGCCGGCGGCGCGTAACGCCAGCGCTTCGCTGAGGCGGGAAACGCCGTAACCGTCGGCGTCGGAAAAGGCGCGGGCGGCTTCCACGGCGCCGTGTCCGTAGGCGTTGGCTTTGACTATGGCGATCAGCCGGCTTTGCGGGGCCATCTGCCGGATACATTGCAGATTGTGGCGCAAAGCCTGACGATCAATGACGGCGGTTGCCGTTTTCATTCTGAGTCCTTAGTGCGTTTATTCGTCATTGACGGTTATTCATTATCGACGGTTATTCATCGTCATGTGGTTATTCATCGTCATACTGTGGCCCGGCGTAATTATCGAAACGCGACCACTGCCCGTTAAAGGTCAGGCGAACGGAGCCGATCGGCCCGTTACGCTGCTTCCCTATAATGATTTCAGCGATGCCTTTCAGATCGCTGTTTTCGTGATACACCTCGTCACGGTAGATAAACATGATCAGGTCGGCGTCCTGTTCGATGGAGCCGGATTCACGCAGGTCGGAGTTGACCGGACGTTTATCGGCGCGCTGTTCCAGACTACGGTTGAGCTGCGACAGCGCGATGACCGGCACTTGCAATTCTTTTGCCAACGCTTTGAGCGATCGGGAAATTTCGGCGATTTCCAGCGTTCGGTTATCGGACAGCGACGGCACCCGCATCAACTGCAGGTAGTCGATCATGATCAGGCTCAGGCCGTCGTGCTCGCGGAATACCCGGCGGGCGCGGGAACGCACTTCGGTCGGCGTCAGGCCGGAGGAGTCGTCGATGTACATGTTGCGCTTTTCCAGCAGCAGCCCCATGGTGCTGGAGATGCGCGCCCAGTCCTCGTCGTCGAGCTGGCCGGTACGGATACGGGTCTGGTCCACGCGCGACAGCGACGCCAGCATACGCATCATGATCTGCTCGCCGGGCATTTCCAGACTAAAGATCAGCACCGGCTTTTCCTGCGTCATGGCGGCGTTTTCGCACAGGTTCATGGCGAAGGTGGTTTTCCCCATTGAGGGGCGCGCCGCCACGATGATCAGGTCCGACTTTTGCAGGCCGGCGGTTTTCTTGTCCAGATCCTGATAGCCGCTGGAAACGCCGGTCACGCCGTCGTGCGGGCGCTGGTAAAGCTGTTCGATGCGCGAGACGGTGTCTTCCAGAATGCGGTCGATGCTTTTCGGCCCTTCATCCTTGCTGGCGCGGTTTTCCGCGATCTGAAACACGCGGGATTCGGCCAGATCCAGCAGGTCTTCGCTGCTGCGGCCTTGCGGGTCGTAACCGGCGTCGGCGATTTCGTTGGCGACGGCGATCATTTCACGCACTACCGCACGTTCGCGCACGATGTCGGCATACGCGCCGATATTGGCGGCGCTGGGGGTGTTTTTCGCCAGTTCCGCCAGGTAGGCGAAACCACCGGCGGACTCCAGCTCGCCTTTTTGCTCCAGCGACTCCGACAGGGTAATCAGGTCAATGGGCTTGCTCATTTCCAGCAGGCGCTGCATCTCGTTAAAGATCAGCCGGTGGGCGCGGTTGAAAAAGTCGTTGGCGGAGACGCGCTCGGCGACGTTGTCCCAACGCTCGTTGTCGAGCATCAACCCCCCTAGCACCGACTGTTCCGCTTCGATGGAATGGGGCGGGAGTTTTAGCCCTTCTACCTGACGGTCGCGGGATTCTGCCGGTTTAGTTGGTTTTTTTTCTGCCATGAAACGCGTTCTTTACTGGTTGATTTACCTTTAGGGGTGGGAGCATTGTATATCCTAAACTCAGGAATGACATATGTCCGATGACATCACCGGGCACACACGATAGAGCGAGGAGATCATCATGGCAAAACGTATTCAGTTCAGCGACCACGGCGGGCCGGGGGTGCTGGAGTATGTGGATTACACGCCGCGCGAGCCGGGTCTTAACGACGTTCAGGTGGAAAACCGCGCCATCGGCATTAACTTTATCGATACCTATTTTCGTTCCGGGCTGTATTCGCCGCCGTCGTTTCCCTCCGGTCTGGGCACCGAAGCGGCCGGCGTGGTGGTAAAAGCCGGGGCTAATGTAAAACATCTCAAGGTGGGCGACCGCGTGGTGTACGCCCAGTCGGCGCTGGGCGCTTACAGCGAACGGCATAATGTTCCGGCGGACAAGGTAGCGCTGCTGCCGGATGACATCAGCTTTGAGCAGGCGGCGGCCTCATTCCTGAAAGGGTTGACGGTGTATTACCTGCTGCGCCAGACCTATGACGTGAAACCGGGTGAAGTATTTCTGTTTCACGCGGCCGCCGGCGGCGTTGGATTGATTGCCTGCCAGTGGGCGAAGGCGCTGGGGGCGAAACTGATCGGCACCGTCGGTTCCGACCACAAGGCGGAACTGGCAAAACAGGCCGGCGCCTGGGCTACCATTAACTACCGCAAGGAAGATATCGTTCATCGGGTGCTGGAACTGACCCATGAAGAAAAAGTCTCGGTCGTGTATGACTCGGTGGGTAAAGACACCTGGGAAGCCTCGCTCAACTGCCTGAAGCGTCGCGGGCTGATGGTCAGTTTCGGCAACGCGTCCGGCCCGGTCACCGGGGTGAATCTCGGCATTCTTAACCAGAAAGGGTCGCTGTACGTTACCCGGCCGTCGCTGTTCAGCTACATCACCAATCGTCAGGAACTGGAGCAGGCCAGCCGTGAACTGTTCACGCTGATCGCCAGCGGCGCCATCAAGGTGGACGTGCCGGACAGCCAGAAGTTCGCGCTGGAAGACGCCCGGTCCGCTCACCGCGCGCTGGAAAGCCGCAGTACTCAGGGGTCATGCCTGTTGATTCCCGGTTCCGTCTCTCATGGTTAAGTAACCTGAGAACGGTCGGAACAGGCGCCTTTCCCCGTGCTAAAACACAGGGAAAGGCGCACCCGCCACACCTTCTCGCTTCCCCTTGCCGGTGTATTACTTATTAACAAAAAAGCCACAGAGGAATGTTTATTTTTTAACCTGTCGGCCGGTACGATGTGACCCATTGCGGATTCTTTATAACGTCAACCATGCCCCGGAAAACCGGGCGAACGCACTGTTCCGTAGTCTTTTGCGTGCTGTCTTTTTAGCGTCTCATATCTCGTTTTTAGCGTCGTTATTTGCCATTCCTTCTCTCCTTATCTCTTCGGGATCACGATAGTCGCTTTTTCGCAGGTCACTTATCACCTGAGCAGGAAGGACATTGAGTATGAGATCAATCAGGCAACTGCCGGCGCCTCCGGCCAGAAGCATTCTCGGACATGTTGAGTATTTAAAACGACCTGACATCCATTTGCAGATGCTGCACTGGAAAGAGCGCTATGGCCTTTTTTACCGGCTAAGACTGGGATTCACGCCGGCGATGGTGATCGCCGATTCAGAATGGATTCGTACCATAATGAAAGCCCGCCCTGACGATTTTCGGCGTAGAAGCAGTATTGAATCCGTTTTTCAGGAAGCCGGGTTGAATGGCGTTTTCTCCGCGGAAGGCGCACGATGGATGCATCAGCGGAAACTGACGGAACCGATGTTTCAGCCTGCGCATCTGAAACATTTCTACCCCAGTCTCAGGAAAGTCACCGTGCGTTTATCAGAACGTTTCGCCAAATTGGCTGAAACCGGGGAAGTGGTTTCTCTGGTGGATGAATTTAAGCGCTATACGGTGGATATCACGTCGTTATTAGCCTTTGGCGAGGATATCAATATCCTTGAGCAGGGCGAGAATCCGCTATCGGAAAGTTTACGTCGCCTGTTCCCGGTGATTAATGAACGCTGTGGTTCTCCCATTCCGTTATGGCGCTATATCAAGATGGCGCGGGATAAGCAGTTTGATGCCAGCCTGAAGCTGATTCACGACCAGCTTAACGAATTTATTTGTCGTCAGCGGGAACGAATCGAACAGTCTCCCCAGCTCATGGATGCTCCTGAAAATATGCTGCAAATCATGATCGCAGAACAGCAGAAAGACGGGACGATGACGGACGCGGACATTCTGGCTAATGCGTTTACGCTACTGCTGGCGGGAGAGGATACGACCGCGAATACGCTTGCCTGGATGAGTTTTCTGCTTTGCTCTTCACCTTCGGTGGAGGCGCAGGTCGTTAGAGAGTGCCATCAGGCGACTGAGGAGGTGGGGACGGGACTTCCGTGGCCTTTGCCTCGCATGCCGTTGCTCACCGCCGTGATGTATGAGTCGATGCGGCTTAAACCGGTGGCGCCGCTGCTTTACCTGGAGCCGATCAAAGATACCGTCATTGCTGATTTCCTTATCAAAAAGGGAACGCCCCTTTTACTGATGCTGAACGCGAGCGGATTTGAAGAGGCTTTATTCCATCAGCCCGGTGATTTCATGCCTGAGCGGTGGCTTGAGCGCGGACAGGCGTCTTTTTCCGATCTGCAGCCATTTGGCGGGGGGCCGCGCATGTGCCCCGGACGATCGCTGGCGTTAATTGAAATCAAACAGGGATTTCATGCGCTGTGCAGCGGATTTCGTGTTGAAGCGCAACAACCCGCGTCTGACGTGATGGAGAGTTTTGCCTTCACCATGACCCCGACCGGTTTTCGCGTGAGGTTACATAAGCGACCTCAACCCGATACCGCCCAACATGAGGTTTGATATTGCAGCTTATTGCAATATGGGCTGTGTTTTTGATGGCTCTGCGGGTGGTGGAAAAGTCATGACATGGGGGATTTTTCTGCGCTGCGTGCGATAGAACCGGGTAATAATACCGACCCTCGACGAGTCGGCATTATTCCACAGGACGGCTGTTGCCATTACGCTAATTTCATCCACTGCATGTAGGGTACAGTGTGGTGCTCGTCACGAAGGTACCGCTGGGCGGCTATTATTTCCTGACGATGATGAATTAAAGGGTCAGCTCGCACCTTAATGAAAAGGGCGAGCCAGATAGTGAGCGACATCCTAGCAGCCACGATAAGGAAAAAATATCTGCTGGCGCACAATTTTGCATCAGGCGCGGTATAGCCCGTCATTTCCATCCGTTATGCAGATTGTGTTACTTTTCAGGTATTACCACTCACCGCCCCGGCGATGACGAAAGGTATATTTTTTACGGTACGCGTAGCGGTGCACAGTGGATACCGGTCGATCCTGAAACCGCCGCCACAGCCATACTACGACGACCGCCAACAGCAGCCACGGCAGTACTTTTATCGCCACGGCGAACAGCCCGCCAATCAGCATAACCAGAGAGGCGACAACCAGCGCCGCCATTACCCCCAGCAGCGACACGCCGGTGACCAGCAGCATGATAAAAAAGCCGATAACGAAGAAAATTTCCAACATGGTGTGCTCCTTAGCCGTTAAACCGCGTCTTGCGCAGGGGAAAACATCGTTCATGACAAGAGCGGTATTACAAGAACCGTGCCAGAATGCGTCGCTGATAAGTTATTGATTTATCAGCGACAGGCAGAAGGGTGGGGATAGAAGGTTGGTCAAAAATACCAATAATTGGTTTTTTTCAGGCGATGTTAACCAGCGCCAGCGCGCGTTCCACCACGGCGGCATCCGCACCGGGCTTATGGGCATTTTCACTCAGGTAACGCCGCCACTGGCGCGCGCCGGGCACGCCCTGAAACAGCCCGAGCATATGGCGGGTAATGTGGCCTAACGATGCGCCGCCGGAGAGTTCGCGCTCGATATACGGGTACATCGCCCGCACCACGTCGGCCTGATCCGGCGCAATCGAGCCTGCGCCAAACAGTTCACTGTCGACCTGCGCCAGCATACCGGGGTTTTGATAGGCTTCGCGGCCCACCATCACGCCATCCACGTGTTGCAGGTGCTGCTGCGCCTCGGCCAGCGTTTTGACGCCGCCGTTAATCGCCAGCGTCAGCGACGGGAAATCGCGCTTGAGCTGGTAGACGCGCGGGTAATCCAGCGGCGGGATCTCGCGGTTTTCTTTCGGGCTAAGGCCGGACAGCCAGGCTTTGCGGGCGTGTACGATGAAGGTATCGCAGCCGCCCTGCTCGGAAACGGTACGGATGAAATCGCACAGAAATTCGTAGCTGTCCTGATCGTCGATACCGATGCGGGTTTTGACCGTCACCGGAATGTCGACGCGTTCGCGCATCGCTTTCACGCAGTCCGCCACCAGTTGCGCTTCCGCCATCAGGCAGGCGCCGAAACGGCCGTTTTGCACGCGGTCGGACGGGCAGCCGACGTTGAGGTTGACTTCGTCATAGCCGCGCTGTTCCGCCAGCGCCGCGCATTGCGCCAGCGCCGCCGGGTCGCTGCCGCCGAGCTGCAACGCCAGCGGATGCTCTTCCTCGCTGTAGGCCAGATAGTCGCCCTTGCCGTGCAAAATCGCCCCGGTGGTCACCATCTCGGTGTACAACAGCGCGTTGTGACTCAGCAGCCGGTGAAAGTAGCGGCAATGACGGTCAGTCCAGTCCAACATCGGGGCCACGCTAAAGCGGCCGTGCCAGAAGGTCTGGGGCTGGTCGGTGGCGAAAGCGGTTGGGGCTGGACTTGTCACGATACGAACTCACTGTCTGGCTGAAAATAAAGGGGCGTTATAGTAGCGTGATTTGCCGGTCTTTGGGAGGTCGGCGGCGGATTTTGCGTTTCCCGTGCAGTTGCAATAAACTGATGTTGCAACTGCAACGAATCAGGAGGGAATTATGACAGCGCTGTTTACGCCGACCGTACGTGTACTTGAGCACGAGGGGATCTTAGCCGCTCTGTCCCTCTCTTCTTCGCTGGTGCGGGCGCATGAACAGATCAGCGAAGGCTTACCGGTCAGCATCATCCGCGAAGCCGCCAATAAGGCGCAGCTGGATGAAGGTTATTTGCTGCGGCTGGTCGGCGTCGATCGCAGCACCTACCACCGCCGGTTGAAACATCCGGAGAAAACCTGGTCGGTGGAGCAGGGCGCCAGAATTTACGCCAGCGTCCGGGTGCTGGATGCCGCCGCCCGGCTGTTCGATCATGATTACGTCAAAGCCGTTGACTGGCTGAATCAGCCAGCTAAGGCGCTGGGTGGGCAACCGCCGGCCGCCATGTTGAAAACCCCGGCCGGCACCGAAGCGGTGCTGGATCTGATTGGTCGCATCGGCCACGGCGTCATCAGCTGATGGCGACGTTTTACCGCCTGGTAAAGCAGACATATGTGTCACAGGCGTTTGATGGCGCGGGCGCGAAACTGTACGGCGGGCGCTGGAACAACAAGGGCGTTCCCTGCGTCTATCTGGGCGGTACCATCGCGCTGTGCCTGCTGGAGACGCTGGTACATCTGAGGGAAGTGACCATGCTGCCGGCGTTTTCGCTGCTATCGGTGGAGGTGCCCGATACGCTGGTGATGGAATTAAGCCGGGATGCCTTGCCCGCTGACTGGCAACAGGATCCGCCGCCGGACGCCACCCGGCAGATCGGCGATGAGTGGCTGGCGTCGCGCGTCAGTCTGGTGCTGAAAGTGCCGAGCACGCTGACCGGCGAATGGAACGCGCTGTTCAACCCTGAACACCCAGAGGCGCAGCAGGTGTTATCCACGCTGCAGGTGGTGCCGTTCTATTTCGATTCCCGCCTGTTGTAGTTCCGGCGGTCTTCCTGTCCCCTGCGTGGCCTACGGGTCACGCTTCCACATCAATATACAACGCGTCATAGCGCCAGTACTCGCAGTCGCAGTCGATGATGCGGTCGTGCTGATCGCGGTTGATGCGGGTGATGAACAGCGCCGGGCTGCCGGGCGCGAGTTTTAACGCCGGGGCGGCCACCGGCGGCAGCGGCGTCGGCAGCATGGTGAAACGCACCCGGCCGTAACGAATGTCGTATTGCGACTGGTAAAGCTGGGTGAGCGAGCGCGTCAGGTCGCTCTTCAGCAGATCCGGGAACCAGGCCGGGTTCAGGTAGTGTTCCACATACAGCACCGCGCGCCCGTCGAGGCGCCGCAAACGGCGGATACGGTAGATATCCGCGCCTTCCTCCAGCTCCAGATGACGGGCGATCGCCGCATTCGCCGTGATGACACCGGCATCCAGCACCTCGGTGGCGGCTTTACGCCCCTGTTTTTCCGCCATTTCATGAAAGTGACTTCTGTGCAGCGGATTATAGCTAAGCCGCGGCGGTGAGATGAACCAACCGCGCCGCAGTTCGCGATAGATGATGCCCTGCGACTCCAGCAGGGTGAGCGCTTCACGCAGGGTAATGCGGGTAGTGGAAAACTGCTCGCTGAGCGCCCGTTCGGACGGCAGCCGCCCGTGGGCGAACTCGCCCCGGCGAATCCGTTCGTGCAGCGCATCGGCAATCTGGGCGACGGCGGTTGGTTGTATTTTCATCATCGTTAGAGCCTTGATGTTGTGCAGCCTGCACCATAGCAGGGATTGTTGACTATCAGGTTGCATGTCTGTCGGGATGATGCAAATCCCAAGCCGACGGGCGTTAGAAGCCGCCTGCAGGCGCTTGCAGACCGGCGCTGAAACCTTTTCGTCATGCTGCCGACATGAAAACTTCATCGCCGTGTGCTGAATTGGCGTACTTATTGCTGGACTAGACCAGCAGAGTATCACTCCCCTTCCTATGGAGCATAATGATGAAAAAATTGTTGTCTTCTGTATTAATCAGCAGCGCGTTATTTTCGACCGCGGTCATGGCGCAGGATCTGGCGGCGCTGGAAAAAGCCGCCCGCGCCGAGGGCGAAGTTAACAGCGTCGGCATGCCGGACAGCTGGGCCAACTGGAAAGATACCTGGGACGATTTGAGCGCCAAATATGGCCTGAAACACAGCGATACCGACATGTCTTCCGCGCAGGAGATCGCCAAGTTCGCCGCCGAGAAAGAGAACGCCAGCGCGGATATCGGCGACGTGGGCGTGGCCTTCGGCCCTGTAGCGGTGCAGAAAGGCGTGAGCCAGCCGTACAAGCCGACCACCTGGGAACAGGTGCCGGACTGGGCGAAAGACAAAGACGGCCACTGGGCGATGGCCTATACCGGCACCATTGCGTTTATCGTCGATAAACAGCAGGTAAAAGACATTCCGCATAGCTGGGCGGATCTGCAAAAAGGCAAATACGTGGTGACCATCGGCGACGTCGGCACCGCGTCCCAGGCCTCCAGCGGCGTGCTGGCGGCCAGTTTCGCGCTGGGCGGCAACGAGAAGAACCTGAAACCGGCGCTGGATTTCTTTGCCAAACTGGCGAAAGAAGGCCGCCTCGGTCTGACCAACCCGGCTATCGCCAATATCGAGAAAGGCGAAGTGCAGGTGGGCGTGGTGTGGGACTTCAACGGCCTGAACTACCGCGACAAGATCAACAAGGATCGCTTCGAGGTATTGATCCCGTCTGACGGTTCGGTGATCTCCGGCTACACCACCATCATCAACAAATACGCCAAACACCCGAACGCCGCCAAACTGGCGCGCGAGTACATCTTCTCCGACGCCGGTCAGATCAACCTGGCGCGCGGCTACGCTCGCCCGATCCGCGCCCAGCACATTACCCTGCCGGATGACGTGAAAGCCAAACTGCTGCCGCAGGAACAGTATAAAAACGCGCATCCGATCGCCGACGCCGAAGCCTGGGACAAGACGGTGAAAGCGCTGCCGCGTCTGTGGCAGGAAAACGTCATTATCAACATGAAGCAGTAACGGCGCAGGCGGGAGCACGGGATGAAAACGATTCTGGTGATACTGGACGGGCTGAGCTTTCAGGTCGGACGCGAGGCAATGGGCTACCTGCAGGCGGAGTGCGCCGCCGGGCGCGGTTGCCTCTACCAGCTGGAGTGTGAGCTGCCGTCGCTGTCGCGCCCGTTGTATGAGTGCATTCTCACCGGCGTGACGCCGGTGCAGAGCGGCATTATCCACAACGGCGTCGACCGGCTGAGCCGCGAGCGCGGCATTTTCCATTACGCCCGCGACGCCGGCCTGACTACCGCGGCGGCGGCGTATCACTGGGTCAGCGAGCTGTACAATCGCACGCCGTTTGACGCGGCGCGCGATCGTCATACCGTCGAGCCGTCGCTGCCGATCCAGTACGGCCACTTCTACCATGACGACAGCTATCCCGACTCCCATCTGTTTGAAGACGCGGAAAGTCTGCGCCTGCGTTACCAGCCGGACTTTCTGCTGATTCACCCGATGAACATCGATGACGCCGGGCACCGCTACGGCCTGTCGACCCCGCAGTACCGCAACAAGGCGCGCATGGCGGACGGCTACCTGTCGCACTGGATGCCGCGCTGGCTGGAGGAGGGGTATCAGGTGCTGGTGACCGCCGATCACGGCATGAATGACGACCGCAGTCACGGCGGTATTTTGCCGGAAGAGCGTCAGGTGCCGCTGTATGTGTTCGGCGACGGTTTCTCGCTGCAACCGGATGCCGCGCCGCAACAAACCGAGCTGTGCGGTACGGTGTGCCAGCTGCTTGGCGTGGCGCATGACAAGCCTGTGAGCCGCAATTTACTGATAAAAGGCACCGCGGAGGGGCGAGCGTGAGGAGTCGATGGCTGGCGGCGCTGGTTCTGCTGCCGTTTTTTGCGGTGTTTATCGCGTTTCAGATAGCCCCGTTGGTGTGGATGGCGATCAACAGTTTTTACAGCGACATGGAAAGCGCCTGGGGGCTGGCGAACTACCGTGACCTGCTGACGTCGCCGTTCTATTTGCAGGCGATGCGCTTTTCGCTGGATATCTCGTTCTGGTCGAGTTTGTACGGCCTGTTCATCGCGCTGGTCGGCGGCTATTCGCTGCAACAGCTGGGGGAAGGGCGAATCAGGCGCTTGGTGATGTCGTTCGCCAATATGACCAGCAACTTTGCCGGCGTGCCGCTGGCGTTCGCCTTCGTGATCATGCTGGGGCTGAACGGTTTTATCACCCTGTTGCTCAAGCAAAACGGACTGATCGACGGCTTTAATCTCTATTCCCGCGACGGGCTGATCCTGATTTATACCTATTTCCAGATTCCGCTCGGCATCCTGCTGCTCTATCCGGCCTTCGACGGGCTGCGCAGCGAATGGCAGGAGTCGGCGGCGCTGCTGGGCGCCAGCCGCTGGCGTTACTGGCTGCACATCGGCATTCCGGTGCTGACGCCGGCGTTGCTCGGCACCTTCGTCATTCTGCTGGCGAATGCGCTGGGGGCGTACGCCACGATTTACGCGCTCACCACCGGCAATTTCAACGTGGTGCCGATCCGCATCGCGGCGCTGGTCTCCGGCGATATCTCGCTGGACCCGAATCTGGGCAGCGCGCTGTCCATGCTGCTGGTGCTGCTGATGGCGCTGATTACCGTCGCCCACCAATCGCTGCTACGCCGGAGTTACCTCCATGCTGCCCGCTAATTCTGTCGTCGGAGGTCGCGATGTCCCACGCTGAACGCCGTTATCACCTGCTGGTGGTCTGGCTGATATTACTGATTCTGATGTTGCCGCTGCTCTCCACGCTGGTTTACGCGCTCGCCACCGAGTGGGGCGCGACCATCCTGCCGCAGGGATTGACCCTGAAATGGTTTACCGAACTGTGGAGCGACGGCCGTTTTCTGGTGGCGTTGGGTCACTCGCTGCTGATCTGTTTCGGCGCATTGCTGTTTTCGTTGCTGTTGGTGTTGCCGGCGATGTTCGTGATCGCCTGGGCGTTTCCGAAGCTGGACGGGGTGATGAACGTGCTGATTTTGCTGCCGTTCGCGGTGCCGCCGGTGGTGTCGTCGGTGGGGCTGCTGCAGCTTTACTCCGCCGAGCCGCTGGCGCTGACCGGCACCCCCTGGATTCTGATCGGCTGCTATTTCACCATCGCGCTGCCGTTTATTTATCGCGCCATCGCCAACAACATGCAGGCCATCAATTTGCAGGAATTGCTGGACGCGGCGCACCTGCTCGGCGCCAGCACCTGGCAGGCGGCGCTGTGGGTGGTGCTGCCCAACCTGCGTAAAGGGGTGATGATTGCCGTCCTGCTGTCGTTTTCGTTCCTGATCGGCGAGTTCGTGTTCGCCAATCTGCTGGCGGGCACCAACTACGAAACCCTGCAGGTGTACCTCTACAACAAACGCAACGACAGCGGGCATTTCACCAGCGCGCTGGTGATCTCCTATTTTCTGGTGGTGCTGCTGGTGACCTGGCTGGCGAATGCGCTTAACCGCAATCAATGAATCAAGCAATGAGTAAAAAGGGACACGCTGAACATGGCCTACCTTGACGTCATCAATCTGAATAAACACTACGGGCCGACCAGAGTGTTTCAGGATATCCAATTTTCGGCCGATGAAGGCGAGTTCGTCACCCTGCTGGGGCCGAGCGGCTGCGGCAAGTCGACGTTGTTGCGCTGTCTGGCCGGGCTGACGTCGGTGGACAGCGGCCAGATTCTGCTGCAGGGACGCGACATCGTGCCGCTGTCGCCGCAAAAGCGCGATATCGGCATGGTGTTCCAGAACTACGCGCTGTTTCCCAATATGACCGTCGAAGGCAATGTGGCTTTTGGCCTGAAGATGCAGAAACTGCCGGCCGGCGAGATTCGCGCGCGGGTGGCGGAAGTGCTCGCCCTGGTGGAATTGGGCGACTACGCCCGCCGCTATCCGCATCAGTTGTCCGGTGGCCAGTGTCAGCGCGTGGCGCTGGCGCGCTCGCTGGTGACCCGCCCGCGTCTGCTGCTGCTGGACGAACCGTTGTCGGCGCTGGATGCGCGTATTCGTCGCCATCTGCGCGAGCAGATCCGCCGTATCCAGCAGGAGCTGAACCTGACCGCCATTTTCGTCACCCACGATCAGGAAGAGGCGCTGACGTTATCCGACCGTATCGTGCTGATGAACAAGGGCGAAATCGTGCAGAACGGCGACGCCGAATCGCTCTACACCCAGCCGGCCAGCCTGTTCGCCGCCGGGTTTATCGGCAGCTACAACCTGCTGAGCGCCGAACAGGCGATGCGCCTGACCGGCGGACGTTTTTCCAGCCAGGTGGCGCTGCGCCCGGAGTCGGTGCTGCTGTGCGCGCCGGAACAAGGGCTGGCCGGAGAGATCGTCGGTCACAGCCTGCTGGGCAACGTGGTGCGCTATCGGGTGCGCATCAGCGAGGTGGAGCTGTCGGTAGATGTGCTCAACCGCTCGGTGGCCGATTTACACCCGGCCGGCAGCCGGGTCGGGGTGCAGATCGATCTCAGCGCGCTGCGTGAGGTGGCGTAAAGGGGGATTTGCTTTAAACCGGGTCGTGCGCCAGCCAGTGCTGCAACCGGGCGGGAAAGCCTTCGGCGAAGGCGATCAGCTGTTCGGTGAATTGCTCCACCAGTGATGAGGCCGGGCGGTGCAGCGGGCGAATCAGGCTGACGGTAAACGGCACCTCGATGCTGAAACGGCGCACCGCCACCGCGCCGCTGCTGGCGTAATCCACCGCCGTCAGCGGATTGACGATCGACAACCCGACCCCGGCGCGCACCATCGCGCACACCGAGGCGGCGCTGTGGGTGTCCAGCACCAGCCGCCGCGTCACGTTCGCCTGCTCAAACTGCTGGTCCAGCAACTGCCGGTAACTGTCGGTACTGGACAGGCTGACGAACGGCTGGTCGCGGAAATCCTCCGGCGTCAGCACCGCTTTGCGCGCCAGCGGGTGGCCGATGGGCAACACGCAAACTTCATTCAGCTCCATCAGCGTCTGTCGTTCCGTTCCGGCAGGCGTATTCAGGTTTTCCGTCAGCCCCAGATCGTGGCGCTGCGCCGACAGCCACTCTTCCAGCAACGGCGATTCCTGCGGGATGACGTGCAGGTTGAGCGCCGGATAGCGCGCCAGCAGCGGCTGACATACCTCGGGCAGCAACGACTGGGAGAACACCGGCAGACAGGCCACCGATAACGGCGCCTGCCGGAACTGCCGGATATCGCGCGCGGCGTTGATGATGCGATCCAGCCCGTAATAGGAGTGCTGCACTTCGTCGAACAGCTGCAACGCTTGGGCGGTAGGGTGCAACCGCCCGCGCAGGCGCTCAAACAGCGGCATCTGCACCAGATGTTCGAAGCGCGCCAGCTCGCGGCTGACCGTCGGCTGCGAGGTATTGAGCAGCACCGCGGCTTCCGTCAGGTTGCCGGTGGTCATGACCGCGTGAAAGATCTCGATGTGGCGCAGGGAAATATCAGCCATCTGTCCCTCTTTTGTTCGGGTTTCCCATATCAGAAATGAATAGAGTCTGCGAAAAAGGATATTTGTATTATAGGTTGCAGGCCAGCACAATTTCGGCATCTGATAACGCCACGGTACGATATCCATGCCACATGACCTGAATGACTTTTCTCACGCGCTGAACGCCCAGAACCTGCGTGCGCTGCCGGAACGCTTTGGCTGCCCGCTGTGGGCCTACGACGCCGAGACCATCATTGAGCGCATCGGTCAGTTGCGCCAGTTCGACACGATTCGTTTTGCGCAGAAAGCCTGCTCCAACCTCCATATTCTGAAGCTGATGCGCCAGCAGGGCGTGAAGGTGGATTCCGTGTCGCTGGGCGAAATCGAACGCGCGCTGGCGGCCGGGTTCGAGCCGGGCACCGACGCGCATGAGATCGTGTTTACCGCCGATGTGCTGGATGAAGCGACGCTGCAACGGGTGCACGAGCTGAACATTCCGGTGAACGCCGGTTCTATCGACATGCTGCATCAATTGGGCGAGCGCTCGCCGGGTCACCCGGTGTGGCTGCGGATCAATCCGGGGTTCGGTCACGGCCACAGCCAGAAGACCAACACCGGCGGCGAAAACAGCAAACACGGTATCTGGTATGCCGATTTGCCGCAGGCGCTGGAGGCGCTGGGCCGTTACCGCCTGAAGCTGGTGGGCATTCACATGCATATCGGCTCCGGCGTTGATTACGGGCATCTGGAGCAGGTGTGCGACGCGATGGTGCAGCAGGTGCTGGCGGTCGGGCAGGATCTGGACGCCATTTCCGCCGGCGGCGGGTTGTCGATTCCCTATCGTCATGGCGGCGAGCGCATTGATACTCAACACTATTATGGGCTGTGGAACCGGGCGCGGGAGCAGATCGCCGCTCATCTGGAACATCCGGTCACGTTGGAAATCGAACCGGGGCGGTTTCTGGTGGCGGAGTCCGGCGTGCTGGTGGCGCAGGTGCGCGCGGTAAAAGACATGGGCAGCCGTCACTTTGTGCTGGTGGACGCCGGGTTCAGCGACCTGATGCGCCCGGCGATGTACGGCAGTTATCATCACATCACCCTGCTGCCGGGCGACGGGCGCGACCTGAGTCAGTCCGCGCTGCGCGACACCGTGGTGGCCGGCCCGCTGTGCGAATCCGGCGATGTGTTTACCCAGCAGGCGGGCGGCGGGGTGGAAACGCTGGCGCTGCCGCCGGCGCAGGTGGGCGATTATCTGGTGTTCCATGACACCGGGGCTTACGGCGCGTCGATGTCTTCCAACTACAACAGCCGTCCGCTGATTGCCGAAGTGCTGTTTGAACAGGGCCAGCCGCGATTGATTCGCCGTCGCCAGACGCTGGACGAGCTGCTGGCGCTGGAGCGGGTGTAACCACGCTGCGCTGATTCAGCGCGCGTGCGGCCCCTTCGCTACTGAAGCGCGCAGTTTCAACTCGCCGGTAAACGGGGCGATCGGTTTGACCGATTCGCCCTCGCACAATTTCAGCGCCTGGGAAATAGCGGCGCTGATCATCTCTTCAATCGGTAAATACACCGTGGACAGCGCCGGGTTCAGGTAAGGGGCGCTGGGGATATCGTCAAAACCAAATAGCGACACGTCTTGCGGCAGCCGTTTACCGGCTTCGAGCAGCGCTTTCATCGCGCCGATGCACATATCGTCGTTGCTGGCGAAGATCGCGGAAAAACCGGCGTCATGCGCCAGCAGTTCGCGCACGGCCTGATAACCGCCGGGCACCAGATTGTCGCCGTTGATGACCCGCAACGGGTCATAGGGGATGTGATGATGGTCCAGCGCCTGTCGGTAACCCGCCAGACGCGCGCGTGCGGCCGGGGTGTTGATCGGTCCGGTGATGCAGGCAATTTCGCGGTGCCCTTGCTGCACCAGATAATCGATCAACTGAAACACCGCCTGCTGTTGTTCGAACCAGACGCAGCGGTCAGGCGCCATCGGCAGGTGGCGGTTGATGACCACGATCGGCACCGTGGATTGCTCCAGCAGCGCCATCAGCGCCGCGTCGGACATGTGGCGGGTATAGAGCACAATGGCGTCGCAGCGGCGATCGGTCAGCAGTTGCACCGCCTGTTGTTCGTCTTCCGGCGTGTCGTGGCCGTCGGTAACGATCAGGTGCTTGCCGCTGGTTTCGGTGCGTTCCGCCGCCCGGCGCAGCAAACGGCCGAAATAGGGGCCGTCGAAATTGGATACCACCAGCCCAAGGCTGTTTGAGCTACGTTGCGCCAGCGATCGCGCCAGAAAGTTGGGGCGATAGCCCAATTCTTCCATCGCTTTGAACACGGCATCGCGCGTGCTTTGCTTCACCTGACCCGTACCGTTCAGCACCCGTGATACCGTTGCTTTGGATACGCCGGCATGCCTTGCCACATCAAGCATGGTCATCATGGTTTGCACCTTCCCTGTTTTTACCGAAGTCTGTCACAGAGTTGTTATCAATCTTTGTCACATACTAGCACACTGGCACAGCGTCAGTGGGGCAGGCGCAGAATATCTCTCTGCCGGCGCGGCGTCGTCAGGCCGACGGGCGCTCAAACAGTTCTTTGCGCAGCAGCACCAGCTCTTCGGCCAGATCGTGGCATAACATGGCGGTCATCAGATGATCCTGCGCGTGCACCATGATCAGATTGACCGGCACCTTGCCTTCGCCTTCATCCAGCCCGATCAGCCGGGTCTGGATAAGGTGGGCCGCTTTCGCCGCTTCCTTCGAGGCCTGCAACTGTGCGTCGGCCTGCGTCCAGTCCTGCCCGCGGGCGGCCTGAATCGCCATCATGGCGCTGGAACGGGCTTCTCCGGCGTTGATCAGTAACTCCATCACGGTCTGTTCCATATCGAATTCCATCGCATTGTCCTCTTGGTATGCCAAATTTGATGTTTGCCATGTTATTGGAATTCCAATATTGGCTTGTGAGAACAATGTCACAGAAAAATTATTCATTTGTTTTATTTTTTGGCATGCCAAACGCGAAAGCGCTGAACCTGCCGTCCATTCTTCCGCGCGTAACGGCCACTACGGGGGCGATAGCCCCTGATAACAACAACCCCTGAAAATGCAGGTAAATCAAAGAGGTGGAGTTATGTCATTCAAGGATCAGGCCATCGATTCATTGGGATCGTTCGCCAACCAGTTCAACAGCCTGAGATACATCATGGCGATCAAAGCCTCGTTCATCACGCTGATGCCGGTGATCATCGTGGGCGCTTTCTCCGTGCTGATTTCCAATATGGTGCTTGACCCCAGGAACGGACTGGCGAGTTTCGCCATGTTCTCATTTCTGGCGCCGCTCAAGCCGATCATGAGCGGCATTAACTATGCCACGCTGAACTTTCTCACCATCGGCGCCGTGTTTCTGATCGGCATCGAGCTGGGGCGCATCAACGGCTCCCGCGGGCTGTTCCCCGGCTTGCTGGCGGTGATCTGCTTCATTTCCATCACTCCCACCACCATCGATATGGTGATCAACGGACAGACTTTGCCGGTGAAAGACGTGCTGGCGCGCCAGTTTTCCGACACCAAGAGCCTGTTCCTCGGCATGTTTATCGCCATTCTATCAGTCGAAATCTATTCGAAGCTGGAGTCGGTGGACCGGTTGCGCATCAAGATGCCGGACAGCGTGCCGCCGAATGTGTCGGCGTCGTTTTCGGCGTTGATCCCGGCGATCATCACCGTGACGCTGGTGGCGACCTTCGGTTTTACCTTCCAGAAAGTGACCGGCATGTACCTGTATGACGCCATCTATATGGTGGTGCAGCAGCCGCTGGAGTCGGTGGTGCAGAGCCTGCCGGGGCTGTTGATCCTGATGTTCGTCGCGCAGCTGTTCTGGGTGATCGGTATTCACGGCAACCAGATGATCAAGCCGATCCGCGAACCGCTGCTGCTGGGGGCCATCGCGGTGAACATGACCGCGTTCGAGCAAGGCCATGAGGTGCCGAACATCATCACCATGCCGTTCTGGGACGTGTACATGAGCATCGGCGGGTCCGGCCTGACCATCGGTCTGCTGCTGGCGGTGATGATCGCCTCCAAACGCCGGGAGATGAAAGAGATCGCCAAAATCTCTTTCGGGCCGTGCGTGTTCAACATCAACGAGCCGGTGATCTTCGGCATGCCGATCATGCTCAACCCGATTCTGGCTATTCCGTTCATCATCACGCCGCTGGTGACCGGCACCATCGGTTACTTCGCCACCAGCATGGGCTTTGCCGGTAAAGCGGTGGTGATGGTGCCCTGGACCACGCCGCCCATCATCAACGCCTGGCTGTCCACCGCCGGTTCTATGGGCGCGGTAGCGACGCAGATTGTCTGCATCATCGTCGCCACCCTGATTTACCTGCCGTTCGTCAAAGTGGCGTCCCGTCGCGCCGAGCAGGCGCAGCGTGAAGCGGAAGCCGGACAGGTCAGTGCAGCGAAAAACTAGCGAATCGAAACACGAAGCGAATCGAAAAATGAAAGGGAGACAGGCATGAGCAAGGTATCAATGACCCTTCCCGAGGGCTTCATTCTGGGGGCGGCGGCGTCCGCCTGGCAGACAGAGGGATGGTCGGGTAAGAAAGCCGGGCAGGATTCCTATCTGGACTTGTGGTACAAGCGCGACCGTCAGGTGTGGCACAACGGCTACGGCCCGGCGGTGGCTACCGACTTCTACAACCGCTACCGCGAAGATGTGGCGCTGATGAAGCAAACCGGGCTGACCCATTTCCGCACCTCCATCAACTGGTCGCGCTTTATGCTGGACTACGAGAACGGTGTGGTGGATGAAGAATACGCCGCCTACATCGACAACCTGATCGACGAAATGCATCGGCAGGGCATCGAACCGATGCTGTGTCTGGAGCACTATGAACTGCCGGCGGTGCTGTTCGAGAAATATCAGGGCTGGTCGTCCAAACAGGTGGTGGAGTGGTTTGTACAGTACGCCGACGCGGTGTTCGCCCGCTATGCCGGCAAGGTTAAACGCTGGTTCACCTTCAACGAGCCTGTCGTGGTGCAGACTCGCGTCTATCTGGACGCGGCGCGCTATCCCTACCAGCAGGACACCGGCGTCTGGATGCAGTGGAACCACCACAAGAATCTGGCGACCGCCAAAGTGGTGCAACTGTTCCGCGACAAAGGCTATCACCGGCAGGGCGGCAGCATCGGGGTGATCCTCAATCCGGAAGTGACCTATCCCCGCTCCAGCGCCGCGCACGATGTGGAAGCGGCGCGCCTGTATGATCTGTTCTACAACCGGGTATTTCTGGATCCGGCGCTGAAAGGCGAGTACCCGGCGGAGTTATTGACGCTGCTGGAAAAACATCAGGTCAAATGGGATTACAACGAAGAAGAGCTGGCGATCATCCGCGCCAATACCGTGGATGAGGTGGGGATCAACCTCTACTACCCGCACCGGGTCAAAGCGCCCAGTCGGGCGTGGAACAGCAGCACGCCGTTCCACCCGGCCTACTACTACGAGCATTTCGAGCTGCCCGGCCGCCGCATGAATAAGTCCCGCGGCTGGGAAATCAACCCCCGCATTATTTACGACATGGCGATGCGCCTGAAAGACGACTACGGCAACGTGCCCTGGTTCGTGTCGGAAAACGGCATGGGGATTGAAAACGAAGGGCAGTTCAAAGACAGCCGCGGCGTGGTGCAGGATGATTACCGCATCGCGTTCATCGCCGAGCACCTTTACTGGACGCTGAAGGCGCGCGAAGACGGGGCCAACTGTCTGGGCTACATGCTGTGGGCGTTTACCGACAACGTCTCGCCGATGAACGCGTTCAAGAACCGTTACGGCCTGATTGAAATCGATCTGGAGCACGACCGGCAGCGGCGGCCGAAGAAATCGGCAGGCTGGTTCCGTCAGGTGCGGGACAGCGGCGTGCTGGCGTTCGAACTGGACGATGAAGATAAATAAGGGGGAAAGATGAAACGGATCGTACTGGCCTGCTCGGCAGGCATGTCCACGTCGCTGGTGGTGACCAAAATGGAAAAAGAAGCGACGGCGCGCGGCATGGAATACCAGATTTACGCCATTCCCGAACAGAACCTGCGGGATGAACTGCAAACCTACGGCGACGATATCATTGCGGTGCTGCTTGGGCCGCAGGTGCGCTTCAAGCTGGCGGAAAACAAGAAACTGACCGACGAGTACCAGATTCCGATTGCGGTGATCGACTCGGTGGCCTACGGCACCCTGAACGGCGCAAAGGTACTCGATCAGGCGCTGAGTTTGGTAAACTGAGCCCCTGATTGCTGTAAAGCGCGGACCGGTGGTGCAGACCCCGGTCCGCGTTTAGGCTGTAGCCCCTGACGAATGCGCGCGCCGTGCCGGCGAGGCGATGATTCAGGGGCGCGCAGCCTGGTATCCGGCCCCGCGTCGGGGCGGCAGCGGTGTTCAATTCTCGGCCGTTCAGGGTGGCATTGTGGCGAAGGTTGTGGTTCTACAAGAAAGAAAGCAATACCAGGAGATAGGGTGTGACCTGAGGGAGAAAATCCAGCAGGGGGAGTACCCGGTCGGGTCGCGTCTTCCGCCGGAGCGGAATATCGCGGAAACTTACGGCGTCAGCCGTACCATCGTGCGTGAAGCGTTGCTGATGCTGGAGCTGGAAGGCACGGTGGATATCCGCCAGGGGTCGGGCGTGTACGTGCTGCGCGTGCCGTCGGCGGAAGAGCCGTCTCCCAATGCGCAAAACCGCATCGGCGCGTTTGAAATGCTGCAGGCGCGTCAGTTGCTGGAAAGCAATATCGCCGCCTTTGCCGCCCGCATGGCGACCCGTAATGACATCGACACCCTGCGGCATACGCTGGAGCAGGAGCAGGCGGCCATCGCCGCCAACGATTACCGCAGCGATTTCGACAAAATCTTTCATCTGCAGGTGGCGGGCGCCACCCAAAACCAGATGTTGCTGGAAACGGTCAGCAATATCTGGTCCTGCCGGGACGAAAGCCCCATCTGGCAGCAGCTTTACAGCCATGTCGGCAACCACGGCTACCGGCTGAAATGGCTGGCGGACCACCAGACGATACTGGCGGCGCTGCGCCGTCGGGACGTCAGCGGTTCTTATCAGGCGATGTGGCAGCATCTGGAAAACGTCAAAACCACGCTGATGGAGATTTCCGACGCCGAAGCGCCGGAATTTGACGGCTACCTGTTCGACTCGGTACCGATCTTTCAGGGAAAACTGGTCTGACGCATGACGACGATGGAATCTCAGCCAACGATTGGCTATCTGGCGGATTACCCGCATTTTGAAACCCAGGTCGTCGACTGGCTGTGGCAGGCGTTTGGCGACGGGCTGAGTCGGGACTTTTTTGCCAGCGTCGTGCATCACAGCATGGACAAACGGGCGTTGCCGCTGACGTTTGTGGCGCTGGAAGGCGAGCGACTGGTGGGCACCGTCGGGCTGTGGCGTTGCGATCTGATCAGCCGGCAGGATCTGACGCCCTGGCTGGCGGCGCTTTATGTGGACGAGCGCTACCGCGATCGCGGGCTGGGCGCCGAGCTACAGCGCTTTGTGGTGGAATTCAGCCGCGAGCGCGGCTTTGACGATCTCTATCTCTACGCCGATTTCAGCGGTTACTACGAACGCCACGGCTGGCGCTATCTCGGCGACGCGCCGGAGTACCCCGACAAAATGGTGCGGTTGTATCACCGCGCGTTAAGGTAATCTATTTCGTTGGCAAGTCTAACCAATGACGGCTTATATGATGGGTTTTCCGGCGTCAAAAACCGTGCTGAGGCAGGCGGCTTCGCC
Organism: Dickeya fangzhongdai; assembly: GCF_002812485.1. Taxonomy (NCBI): domain Bacteria; kingdom Pseudomonadati; phylum Pseudomonadota; class Gammaproteobacteria; order Enterobacterales; family Pectobacteriaceae; genus Dickeya; species Dickeya fangzhongdai. The sequence continues at coordinate 4,040,537 of NZ_CP025003.1, read as the reverse complement.
GGATGCGCGGCAGGGAAGCCGCGCAAGCCCGTGCCGTGTCGGGAGCACGTCACGGGCGGTCCGAACAGCGAAGACGAATGCCGAAGGCACCGCGTTAGCGGCACGGTTTAGCCCTTAGCCAGTGGTCAAGGAGAGGTGGCGCTTGCACCTCTCCTTGTCGTGCGTGCGATGAAGCAACAAGGAAACGACACCGGTTATCCCGCACGAAACCATTCACCAACCAGATATAAATCCATTATTAGTGAGACAACGTGGCTGTTTGTTAACAGCCTTGACGCACCATTAGTGCCCATTATTCAAACTGGCGACGGAATGACGGCGGATCAGCGTCGGGTGGAACAGGTTGATGGCGTTGGGCAGCGGTGTGTCGTTGGCCAGCGCCAGCGCAATCTGCGCCGCCTGCGTCGCCATTGCGGTAATCGGGTAGCGGATAGTGGTAAGGCGCGGGCGCAGGTAACGCGACAGCAGCACATCATCGAAGCCGATCAGCGACATATCCCGCGGCACCTCAATGCCGTTATCGCTCAGCACCGCCAGCGCGCCGGCGGCCATCGGGTCGTTGTAGCAGCTCAGCGCGGTCAGCGGGCGGCCGCGTTCCAGCAGCGTGATCATCGCGGCTTCGCCGCCGCTTTCGTCCGGTTCGCCGTAGGCGATCAACTGCTCATCCAGCGGAATCGCGTGCTCGGCCAGCGCGTCCCGGTAGCCGGCCAGACGGTCATCGGCGTCGGAGATGGCGTGGTTGGAACACAGGATGCCGATCTGACGATGCCCTTGCAGGATCAGGTGTCGGGTCGCCAGCCAGGCGCCGTAGCGGTTATCCAGCGCCACGCAGCGCGCTTCATACCCCGGCAGGATGCGATTGATCAGCACCATGCCCGGAATCTGTTCCATCAGTTGCGTGAGTTCCTCATCCGGCAGCATTTTAGCGTGGACCACCAGCGCCGCGCAGCGGTGGCGAATCAGCTGTTCGATCGCCTGACGCTCCTTGTGCGCCACGTGGTAGCCATTGCCTATCAGCAGGAAGTTGCCGGTGCGATAAGCCTCCTGCTCCACCGCTTTGACCATCGTGCCGAAAAAGGGATCGGATACGTCGGACACCACCAGCCCCAGCGTTTCGGTGGATTGCTGGGCCAGCGCGCGGGCGTTGGCGTTCGGATGGTATTGCAACTGCTGCATGGCCTGCAGTACGGCGTTGCGCGCCTGTGCGCTGGCTTTCGGCGAATCGTTGATGACGCGCGACACGGTTGCGACCGACACGCCAGCCAGCCTGGCGACGTCCTTAATGGTGGCCATGGAGGTTTCCTGTTGTTCCTGATGTGAAATGGTGCGCTGAATCAAGTGACTGCCAGAGTGTCACGGAATTAAGCCGCAGCCGCAAGAGGCGGGGATCGCAACTTTCGCTGTCGGCGCGTCGTCATATTCTCCCCGGCAGCAATATTGGTGAAACGTAAATGCGTTGTTTGCCATAGGTTATGAATGTGTTGTTTGTCATGCGTTATAAATGTGTTTCTTCAACGAGCCGTCATCCTGCGCCGGGTGCTGATGCTCTGTATCGGGAATGACGCCGGAAAGTAGGCCGGCCTTTCCCATGCGGGCAGGATGGGCTCATCGCTCTCAGGGAAGTCACTGCATGAAATATGTCATTCTGATGGTGTTTATTCTGGCGGTCGCCTATGTCCACTTTCGTGGTCGCGTACGTTATAAGTTCTGGCGCCAACTGTCGGATCACTCGACCTTTACCGCGCCGCTCAACGGCTTTATGTACTTGTTTTCCCGCGTCCCGGTGACGCCGTATCTCAGGCCCGGCCATTTCCCCGAACTGGCGGTGTTGCAGGAGAACTGGCCGATGATCCGGGAAGAGGGGGAAAAGCTGCTGGCAATGCAGGAAATCAAAGCGTCGGATCGCTATAACGACGCCGGTTTCAACTCGTTCTTTAAGACCGGCTGGAAACGGTTCTACCTGAAATGGTATGAGGATGCTCATCCGTCCGCGGATGTGATGTGCCCCAATACTACGGCGTTGCTGCGTTCACTGCCGTCGGTAAAGGCGGCGATGTTCGCCACCCTGCCGGATGGCAGTCGTTTGCCGCGCCACCGCGACCCGTACGCCGGTTCGCTGCGTTACCATCTGGGGCTGAAGACGCCCAATGACGATCGCTGTTTTATCGAGGTCGACGGCGAGCGCTACAGCTGGCGTGATGGCGAAGGCGTGCTGTTCGACGAAACCTATATTCATTATGCGGAAAACACCAGCGGTCAGAATCGGCTGATCCTGTTTTGCGATATCGAACGGCCGATGCGCTATCGCTGGGCGCAGGCGATCAATCACTGGGTGGGGCGCAATCTGATGAGCGCGGCGGCTGCGCCTAATACCGACGCGGATCGCACCGGCGGGATTAACCGGATCTTCCGCTATGTCTATGCGATCAGAAAAGTGGGCAAACGGCTGAAAAGCTGGAACAAGCCGGTTTACTATCTGGTGAAGTGGACGTTGTTCGGCGGTATTGCGGCGCTGATCTGGCTGGCGTTATAGCCAGCCCGAGCGGCGATCGTCCGCCGGCTGAATTCTGGTCGGCGTCGGCCGGTAAAGTCGGCCGAATTGCATGACAACCGTTGTTTTTCACGGCTTTATTACAGCTCACTCGAGAATTTTACAGTTGGTTGCACTTCGAACGTTTATCTTTCGATTCTGCGCTAGTGATTCGGGATGACTCTCTTTAGAGTAACAAGTCCCAGAGGTATTGATGGGTGACAAATCGATGTGTTCTCCACATTGAACCATTCAAATTGCACCAACCTACGCGGATGCGTAGGTTTTTTTTTGCCTGCGTTCCGACAGGCGGGAAAATAATACCCTTGTCACAAATAAAAAATAAATCCTGCCACCTGTCAGAGGCGCGATTGACGCCAAAAATAGCGGGTGATAGTTTTTGCTCATTGCATAAGGCTTGTTACCGTTCGGCGGGCAAAACATAAGTGCAGCAATCGTATGAAGTCGAATGACTTCGCCGTCTGCTGTATTTACGTTTTGCCCGTTTCTGTTTTCAGGGGAAATGCGATGAAGATAACTCAAGTCCTGAATAATAATGTAGTCAGCGTTACCGACAATCAGGGGCAGGAGCTTATCTTGACCGGCTGCGGATTGGGTTTTCATTCCCGAACCGGGCAGGATGTGGAAATGCCGCGGGTGGAAAAAATATTCCGTTTGCAGGATAACGTCATTTCCGCGCGTTTTAAGGACCTGGCGCAGGAAGTCCCGCTGGAAATATTGCAACTGACCAGCGACATTGTCGAAACGGTGAAAAAGCAACTACAGCAGAAACTGAGCGAAGGCATTTACGTCACGCTGGCCGACCACCTCGCGTTTGCCCTGCAGTGCCAGCGCAACGGCACCCTGATTCAGAACCCGCTGCATTGGGAAGTGCGCCACTTCTACAAGCAAGAGTATGCCGTGGCGGAGCAAGCGCTCGCGTTGATACGGGAAACGCTGGGCGTCACTCTGCCGGAAGATGAGGCATGCAGTATTGCGTTGCATATCGTCAATGCCGAGCTTGGCGACAATATCGGTAATATGAAGCAGATTACGCAGCTGATTTATCAGGTGCAGAATATCGTCAAATATTATTTTCAGGTGCCGCTGGATGAAAACAACGGCAATTATTACCGCTTCATTACCCACCTGAAGTTTTTTTCTCAACGGGTGGTGGAAGGCGCTTCGCTGGATAATGACGACGGCGATTTATTTACCATGGTTCAGCAACGCTATCAAAAAACGCTGGGCTGTGTGGAAGCCATCAATACCTTTATCAAAAAAAACTACCAACACACCATGACCAATTCGGAGAAACTCTACCTAACCATTCATATCGATAATATGATTCATTATCTTACCCAAAATAATTCGAGTTGCAGGACAAAACGTTCTGCGTTTTGAACAACGCAACGCGTTGGCCCTTTAGGGCAAGGCTCATAAGAGCCTTGTAACGCGGCAACCGAATGAATCCCCGGGAGCTTACATAAGTAAGTGACCGGGGTGAATGAGGGCAGCCAACACACCGGCAACTTGAAGTATAAAGGGTATAAATCATTCCGAATAGGCTTGTTACTGGCAGTGGCGATTCGTCGGAGACGAGGCGATATCCGCTGACGCAGGCAAACCCCAGAGGAACAAGGCGCCACGGTAAATACCGTGCGGTTGTTGCAGAAATCGTAAGATTTCTTTCTGGAAAGAGGAATTGTTATGTCAGTTAATTATCAGGAGACGGCAAAGAACATTGTGGCGCTTGTCGGGGGGGAAGGAAATATCCGACAGGTTTTTCATTGTATTACCCGATTGCGTTTTTATTTGCATCAAGCGCAACGTATCGATCGCGCCCAGCTGGAAGCATTAGACGGGGTAATTGGTATTAATGTCGCCGGCGAACAGTTTCAGGTGATCATCGGCAACGACGTGGCGGATGTCTACCGCGCGTTGATCCGGCAGTTTCCGCTGCTGGCGAGCCAGACCGCCGACGCCCCGGAGGCCGGGCGGCCGCGACACCCTATCTCGGCGCTGCTGGAGGCGTTTTCCAGCATCTTCTCGCCGGTGATCCCGGCCATTGCCGGCGCCGGTATCCTCAAAGGGATCCTGTCGCTGCTGGTGGCGCTGCACTGGGTATCCAACACCAACCAAACCTACCTGATTCTGTCCGCCATCAGCGACGGTATTTTCTACTTTATGCCGCTGGTGCTGGCGTTCAGCGCCGCCCACAAGTTTGGCTGTAATCCGTATGTGGCGGTGGCGCTGGCGGCTACGTTGCTGCATCCCACTCTGACCAAGCTGTTTCAAGGCGGCGGCGAGATTACCTTCCTCGGGCTGCCGGTATCGCCGGTGTCTTACGCTTCGTCGGTGATCCCGATTCTGCTGGCGGTGTGGCTGATGTCCTGGGTGGAGCGCCGCGTCGACCGCATCATGCCCGGCGCGCTGAAAACCATGTTCGTGCCGCTGCTGACGTTGCTGATCGTCGCGCCAGTCATGCTGATCGCCATCGGCCCGCTCGGCATCATCGTCGGAAACCATCTTTCCACCGGTATCGTCTGGCTGGTGGACAACATGGGCATTCTCGCCGGGCTGATTCTGGGCGGCACGCTGTCGATGATCATCATCACCGGCATGCACTATGTGCTGATCCCCATCATGATCAACAACATCAGCAAGATGGGGTTCGATCCGTTCAAGATCATCTTCTATATCGCCAACATGGGGCAGGCGGGGGCGGCGTTCGGCGTGTTCCTGCGCGCCCGCGACAAGAAAACCAAGTCGCTGGCGTTGTCCACCAGCCTGACCGCCACTATGGGCATCACCGAGCCGGCGATGTACGGCGTCAATATCCGTTTCAAACGCCCGTTCGCCGCCGCGCTGATTGGCGGCGCCTGCGGCGGCGCGTTCGCCATGTTTTTCGGGGTGAAGACCTACGCCTTTGCCTTGAGCGGGCTGCCGGGGTTGCCCGCGCTGGTGGGGCCGACCTTCCTGTACGCGCTGGCCAGCATGGCGATTTCGTTCACCACGGCAACGGTGATGACCTGCTTACTCGGATTTGAAGAGAACGTGGGAAAAGCCGCCACGCCGCATGAAGAGCAGACGGTGATGCCGGCCGCGCCGGTGGCGCTGAGCGAGCATAACGAACAGCTATTGCATAACGAAAAACTGTTCGCGCCGGTGGCCGGTCGGGTGGTGGCGCTGGAGAGCCTCAGCGACCCGGTATTTGCCGGGGAGGTATTTGGCAAGGGGATCGCCATCTACCCGGAAAACGGCGAACTGCTGTCGCCAGTCAATGGGCGCATCGAGTCGATATTCGACACCCACCACGCGCTGACGCTCAAAAGCGACACCGGCGCCGAGGTGCTGATCCACATCGGCATCGACACCGTCAAACTCGGCGGCCGCCACTTTATCCGTCACGCCCAGCCCGGGCAGATAGTGGAAGTCGGTGAACCGCTGGTGAGCTTCGACCTGCCGGCGCTGCTGGCGGAAGGCATCGACCCCAGCGTAATCGTGATCGTCACCAATACCGAATGTTATGGCGAAGTGAGCCCGTTGCTGAATGGCGACGTCCACTCGCGCGACGCCTTGATGAAACTGACCGCTGCGGCGGCCTGAGGGAGAGGAAACAAGCATGAGCGTATCAAAAACGTATCCATCGGATTTAAACGCTTTTCCACCGGATTTTCTGTGGGGCGGCGCGACGGCCGCCAACCAACTGGAAGGCGCCTGGAACGTGGGCGGCAAAGGGCTGTCGGTATCGGACGTGTATACCTTTGACAGCCGCACGCCCAAAGAACGCTGGCTGGATCAGTGGCTGTTTATGACCCACCAGCAGGTGGCGGACGCGCAGGACCCGCACAGTAAAAAGTACTATCCAAAACGTAAGGGCAACGGCTTTTATTACCACTACAAGGAAGATATCGCGCTGTTCGCCGAGATGGGCTTCAAGTGCTTTCGTATGTCGATCGCCTGGACGCGCATTTTTCCGCGCGGCGACGAAACCGAACCGAATGAAGATGGGCTGGCGTTTTACGACCGGGTGCTTGATGCCCTGCTGGCGCACAACATTCAGCCGATTGTGTCGTTGTCCCACTACGAGATGCCGCTGTGTCTGGTTACCGAATACGGCGGCTGGCCCAATCGTAAGCTGGTCGATTTTTACGTGCGTTTCGCCACCACGGTATTCGAGCGCTATCGGCACAAGGTCAAATACTGGATGACCTTCAACGAGATCAACTGCGTCAAACATCACCCCTACGTCAGCGTCGGGGTGATCGAAGAAGACAATCCGCATCTGGAGCAGGACAAGTATCAGGGCGTGCACCATCAGTTTATCGCCAGCGCGCTGGCGACCAAAGCCTGTCATCAGATCATTCCCAGTTCGCAGGTCGGCTGTATGATCAGCTACCAGATCCTTTATCCCAACACCTGTCACCCGGACGATCTGCAGGCCTGCGAGGAAGCGCAGCGGGTATCGCTGTTCTTCAGCGACGTGCAGGCACGCGGTTACTACCCGGCCTATACCGACCGTATGCTGGCGGAAAAAGGCGTGGTGCTGAACAAGGAACAGGGGGACGACGAGATCCTGCGGCAGTACCCGGTGGATTACGTGTCGTTTAGCTACTACATGTCCAGCACCGTCAGCGCCCACCCGGAAAAGCTGGAAGGCGCGACCGGCAACCTGATCACCGGCGGCATCCGCAATCCCTATCTGCCCACCAGCGAATGGGGCTGGCAGATTGACCCGAAAGGGTTGCGGCTGGCGCTCAACCAGCTGTATGACCGCTATCAGAAACCGCTGTTCATCGCCGAAAACGGGCTGGGCGCGGTGGATAGCGTCAATCCGGACGGTTCAATCGACGATGACTACCGCATCGAATACCTGCGTCAACATGTGGAACAAATGAAGGAAGCGCTGGCGGACGGCGTCAAACTGTTCGGCTACACCTGGTGGGGGCCGATCGACGTGGTCAGCGCCGGCACCTCGCAAATCTCCAAGCGCTACGGCTTTATTTACGTCGATCAGGACGACGACGGCCACGGCACCCAGCAGCGCTCGCGCAAGAAGAGCTTCTACTGGTATCGAAAATTGATCGCCTCCAACGGCGCGGACCTCGACTGACCCAGACGCCGGCGGCGCGGGCCGTCGGCTTTACCGGACATGTAAGGAGTGATCATGGCTCGTTTCCCGCAAGGGTTTTTATGGGGCGGCGCGATTGCCGCCAATCAGGCGGAAGGCGCCTGGAATGAGGACGGCAAAGGGCCGTCGATTGCCGATGTGGTACGCGGCGGCATCGTGGCGGGCAAACCGGATACGGCCGTCGACCCCGCAAGTTACTACCCCAGCCACGATGCGATCGATTTCTATCACCGCTACCGGGACGACATCGCCCTGTTCGCTGAAATGGGGTTCAAATGCTTTCGTACCTCGATCGCCTGGTCGCGTATTTTCCCGCAGGGGGATGAGACGCAGCCCAACGAAGCGGGGCTGCGTTTCTACGACCAGTTGTTTGACGAACTATTGAAGTACGGCATCCAGCCGGTGATTACCCTGTCGCACTATGAAACGCCGCTGGCGTTGTACCAGCGCTACGGCGGCTGGCACAACCGTAAACTGGTGGAGTATTTCGTCCGCTATTGCGACACGGTGTTTCGCCGTTACCGGCACAAGGTGAAGTACTGGATGACGTTCAACGAACTGAACAACATGAACCGCATCCCGTTCGCCACCGGCGCGGTGCAGCCGGGGACGGAGGAACGGCTGGCGGTGATTTATCAGGCCAGCCATCACATGTTTGTCGCCAACGCGCTGGCTAACCAGCTGTGTCACCAGCTAATTCCGGACGCTCGCATCGGCTGCATGTTGTCGCTGAGCACCGTTTATCCGCACAGTTGCCGCCCGGATGACGTGTTCGAAACGATGCAGATGCGGCGTCGCTCGCTGTTTTACGCCGATGTGATGATGCGCGGTCGCTACCCGGCTTACAGTCAGCGGATGTGGCGCGAACATGGCATTGAACTGGCGATGGAAGCGGGCGATCTGGCGTTGCTGGCGGCGCATCCGTCCGACTACCTCGGGTTCAGCTATTACCGTAGCGCCACCTATCAGGCCGGTATGCCGGTGCTGGCGGATACCGGCGGGGTGATCGGCAAGGAAAATCCGTATCTGCAAAGCACCGACTGGGGCTGGCCGATTGACGCCAAAGGTTTGCGGCTGGTGTGTAACGAACTGGCGGATCGCTATGAAAAGCCGCTGTTTATTGTCGAAAACGGCTTCGGCGGGGTGGATGTGCCGGACGCCAACGGCGTCATCAACGATGACGACCGCATTCGCTATGGGCAACAGCATCTGCACGAGGTGGCGCAGGCGATTGCCGATGGCTGCGACATCATGGGGTACACCTGGTGGGGACCGATTGATATCGTCAGCGCCGGCACCGGCGAGATGAAAAAGCGCTACGGTTTTATCTACGTGGATAAAGACAATGACGGCCACGGCACGCTGGCGCGCCGTAAGAAAAAGAGCTTTGACTGGTACCGGCAGGTGATCGCCAGTAACGGCGAAGTGCTGTAACCCCTTTCCCCTGGGCGGGCCGCACCCGCCCGATCTTTCCCCGCCGCAGTCTGATGATTTTCGGCCGTTTTTTTACTCCCTATTGCCGCTGATTCCGGCGGTGTTTTCATCGCTAATGTTGGTGCGGTTTATGGTATGGTGAACCCGTTGATGGGGGGGGGCGCGCGCTATCCCGACGTCGCGGTTATGCCGACGGCGAAAGTGAACAATCGATGGGAGCGAGCGACCATGAACCATCGGCGGTATGTGGGTCCAAACCGGACTGGGTTACTGTTTACACATAGGGAGGTGGGATGATTTATACCTTTTTACGCTGGGTGCTGAAGCATCTGTACCGCATTCAGATCACGGGTGATGAAAGCAGTTTCCGGCAGTCAAAGATATTGATTACCCCAAACCACGTTTCATTCCTTGATGGCATGTTGATGGCGCTGTTTCTGCCGGTGCAAAGCAAACCGGTGTTCGCCGTCTATTCCAGCATCACCGACCGCTGGTTCATGCGCTGGCTGAAACCGTATATTGATTTTTTGCCGCTGGACCCGACCAAACCGCTGGCGATTAAACAGTTGATCCGGTTGGTGGAGCAGGGTCGCCCGGTGGTGGTGTTCCCGGAGGGGCGTATCTCCGTCACCGGTTCACTGATGAAGATTTACAGCGGCGCGGCGTTTGTGGCCGCCCGCGCTGGCGCAACGGTGGTGCCGGTGCGTATCGAAGGACCGGAGTTCACCCATTTCGGCCGCCTGGGCGGCGTGTTGCGTCGCCGTCTGTTTCCACAGATTTCCCTCCATTTTTTACCGCCGGCCCAGCTGCCGATGCCGGTGGCGTCTTCGGCGCGCGAACGCCGCGAGCTGGCGGGAGAAGCGTTGCATCGCATCATGATGGACGCACGCATGGCGGTGCGCCCGCACCATACGTTATATGAAGCCTTTCTGGCTGCCTGCGCCCGTTACGGCTACCACTCGCCGTGCATTGAAGACATCAACCTGAAGGAAGACAGCTACCACGGATTGCTGAAAAAATCGCTCGGGGTGTCGCGCATTTTGCAGCGCTTTACCGGCGAGCGCGAACATGTCGGGTTGCTGCTGCCCAACGCCACCGTTACCGCCGCCGCGATCCTCGGCGCGTCGCTCGGCAGCCGGGTGCCGGCAATGCTCAACTATACTTCCGGGGCGAAAGGGATTCAGAGCGCGATGACCGCGGCGCGGATTAAAACCATCGTCACCTCGCGGCAGTTTCTGGAGAAAGGCAAGTTGACCTACCTGCCGCAGCAGGTGAAAGAGGCTAACTGGGTCTATCTGGAAGATTTGAAGGATACCGTTACGCTGTCGGACAAACTGTGGATCCTGTTCCACCTGCTGTTCCCGACGCGCGCCATGCGCCCGCAACAGTCGGACGACGCGGCGATCATCCTGTTTACCTCCGGCTCGGAAGGCAACCCGAAAGGGGTGGTGCATACCCACAACAGCCTGACGGCCAACGTGGAGCAGATCCGCACCGTGGCCGATTTCACGCCGCGCGACCGTTTTATGTCGGCTCTGCCGCTGTTCCACGCCTTCGGGCTGACGGTGGGGCTGCTGACGCCGCTGATGACCGGCGCGCGGGTGTTCCTCTACCCGAGTCCGTTGCATTACCGCATCGTGCCGGAGCTGGTGTATGACCGCAACTGCACGGTGCTGTTCGGCACCTCCACCTTCCTCGGGCACTATGCGCGCTTCGCCCATCCGTACGATTTCGCCCGCCTGCGCTACGTGGTTGCCGGGGCGGAAAAACTGTCCGAACGGGTGCGGACCGTATGGCAGGACAAATTCGGCATCCGCATTCTGGAAGGCTACGGCGTGACCGAGTGCGCGCCGGTGGTGGCGATCAACGTGCCGATGGCTTGCAAACTGCATTCCGTCGGCCGGCTGTTGCCGGGCATCGAGTCGCGGTTGATTCCGGTGCCGGGCATCCATCACGGCGGCCGTCTGCAACTGCGCGGGCCGAACGTGATGAAAGGCTATCTGCGGGTGGAAAATCCCGGCGAGCTGGAGTTGCCCGCGGCGGAAAACGCGCTGGGGCAGCGTGAAGCGAACTGGTACGACACCGGCGACATCGTCGATCTGGATGAACAGGGCTTCTGCACCATCGTCGGCCGCGTTAAGCGCTTCGCCAAGCTGGCCGGGGAAATGGTGTCGCTGGAGAGCGTGGAGCAACTGGCGAATCAGGTATCGTCGCAGGCGCAGCACGCCGCCAGCGCCCGCAGCGACAGCAGCAAAGGGGAGGCGCTGGTGCTGTTTACCACCGATGCCGGTCTTACCCGCGACAGCTTGCTGACGCAGGCGCGCCAGAGCGGCATGCCGGAACTGGCGGTGCCGCGCGATATCCGTTACCTGAAAGAGCTGCCGTTGCTGGGCAGCGGCAAACCGGACTTCGTCACGCTGCGCCAACTGGCGGAACAGCCCGTCGGTGAGGCGGCGGAGGAAACCGGGGAACAACCGGAGCATGATGCATGAGTAATCAGATTTCTCCCTCGTCATCGCTGTTTTCCCGCGGCATGAACGCGGTGATGGTGGCGCAGTTTTTCTCCGCCTTCGGCGATAACGCGCTGCTGTTCGCTACGCTGGCGCTGGTGAAATCGTTGGCTTACCCCGACTGGAGCCAGCCTTTCCTGCAGATGGGGTTTGTCGCCGCCTATATCGTGCTGGCGCCGTTTGTCGGCCAGTTCGCCGACAGTTTCGCCAAAGGGCGGGTGATGATGTTCGCCAACGCCCTGAAGCTGGCCGGCGCGTTGCTGATCTGCCTGGGCGGCAATCCGTTTCTGGGCTACACGCTGGTGGGGTTGGGCGCGGCGGCCTATTCCCCGGCCAAGTACGGCATTCTGGGCGAAATCACCCGCGGCGATCAGCTGGTGAAAGCCAACGGCCTGATGGAAGCGTCCACCATCGCCGCCATTCTCACCGGATCGGTGGTGGGCGGCGTGCTGGCCGACTGGCATATCTACGGCGCGCTGGCGGTGTGTGCGCTGGCTTATGGCATCGCGCTGGCCGCCAACCTGTTGATTCCGAAACTGGCGGCGGCGCGCCCCGGCGCGTCCTGGCGCCCGGCGCGCATGACCCGCTCGTTCTTTGACGCCTGCCGCGTGCTGTGGCGCAACGGCGAAACCCGTTTTTCACTGGTCGGCACCGGCATGTTCTGGGGGGCGGGCGTGACGCTGCGTTTCCTGCTGGTGCTGTGGGTGCCGCTGGCGCTGGGCATCAACGACAATTCGACGCCGACGCTGCTCAACGCCATGGTGGCGGTGGGGATTGTGGTCGGTGCGACGGCGGCCGGTAAGCTGGTCACGCTGAAAACCGTGCGACGCTGCCTGCCCGCCGGGGTATTGATCGGCGTGATGGTGGTGGTGTTCACCCTGCAACACAGCCTGATTAGCGCTTACGCCTGCCTGCTGGTGCTGGGGGCGCTGGGCGGCTTCTTCATCGTGCCGCTCAATGCGCTGTTGCAGGAACGCGGCCGGGAAAGCGTGGGGGCGGGCAACGCCATTGCGGTGCAGAACCTGGGCGAAAACGGCGCCATGTTGTTGATGCTGGCGCTCTACTCGCTGGCGGTGAAGGTCGGCGTGCCGGTACTGGCGATCGGCGTCGGCTTCGGCGTGCTGTTTGCGCTGGCCATTGCCGGTTTGTGGGTCTGGGTACAGGTCACCCAGTGGCGGCGTCGGCCTGAACCGGCGGCAACGACCCATTCGGCTGACGGCGAATAAGGAGCGGCGATGAGTCTGATTTGGCATGACTGGGGCGTGAAAGACCTGAACCCTTATGCGCTATACGACATTTTGCGCCTGCGCAGTCAGGTCTTTGTGGTGGAGCAGCAGTGCGCCTATCAGGACCCGGACGGTCTGGATCTGGTGGACGGCAACCGCCATGTGACCGCCTGGCAAAACGGCAGGTTGATCGCCTGCGCGCGATTGCTGGCGCCCCATGACGGGCAGGACGCCGTAACCATCGGCCGGGTGGTCGTCGCGCCCGACGCGCGCGGTCAGCAGTTGGGGCATCAGTTGTTGATGCATTCACAGGCCGCCTGTGCCCGACACTGGCCGGGGCGGGCGCAATACTTGTCCGCGCAGGCGCACCTGCAGCATTTTTATCAACAGTTCGGTTTTGCCGTCTGTGGCGACGGTTACGACGAGGATGGGATTCCCCACGTGCCGATGCGAACGGCGGGGTAATGACGGTTCTGTAAAGGTGACCCGCCTGCCTGTGCGGCAGGCGGGGCGCCGATCAACTGGCGGTATGGGAAATGGAACTGCCGAGTTTCTGAACGTCCTGACCGAATCCGCGAGCGGTGTTGCAGCCGGTCAATGCGGTCGCCATAAATAGCGTGGCAACCAGTAGGGTGATCGTTTTCATGGTGGTTTACCTTTTATAGCGTATAACGGGGCAAATCCCGCCTTCACTTTGTCATAATCCCGTGCCGGAATTCAACGTGTCGTCAGTCGGTTAAGCCGGATTTTTGTGCTGCGACCGTGTCTCTTAGCTACTCATTCTTCCGCCAGAAACAGCTCCAGCAACGAGTTGAGAAACAGCTTGCCGTGTTCGGTCACCTGCCAGTGCTGCCCGGTTTCGGTCAGGTAGCCTTGCGCCAGCGCCGCGTCGATGTACGGACGGATGGCGCTTTCCGGCAGTCCGGTGTAGGCGGTGAAATCAGCGCGCGGCGCCGGTTCCAGCAACCGGAAACGGTTCATGAAGAACTCGAACGGCCGGTCGGCCATCGCCACCTCGCTGCGTTGCTGCAGGTAATTGCCCTGCATGTAGCCGCGTGGGTGGCGGGTTTTCACCGTGCGCACAATACTGCCGTCGGCGAAGGTGATTTTGCCGTGAGCGCCGCAGCCGATGCCCAGATAATCGCCGAAACGCCAGTAATTGAGGTTGTGCTGGCACTGGTAACCCGGTTTGGCGTAGGCCGAGGTTTCATACTGCTGATACCCGGCGTCGCTCAACAAACGGTGACCCTGCTCGAAAATGTCCCACAGCGCATCGTCGTCCGGCAGCACCGGCGGGCGCGAACCGAACAGGGTGTTGGGCTCAATGGTTAACTGATACCAGGACAAGTGCGGCGGATTGAGCGCGATGGCCTGACGCAGATCGTCCAGCGCTTCGTCCAGCGATTGCTCCGGCAGCCCGTGCATCAGGTCGAGATTAAAACTGCGCAGCCCCAGACCGGCGGCCAGCCGGGCGGCGCGTTTGGCCTCTTGTGGACCGTGGATGCGGCCCAGCCGCGTCAGTTTATCCGGGCTGAAACTCTGCACGCCGATGGAAATCCGGTTGATGCCTGCCCGCTGGTAGCCGCTGAAGCGGTCGGCTTCCACCGTACCGGGATTGCCTTCCATAGTGATTTCCGCCTCGGCCGGCAAGGACAGCCTTGAGCGCACGCCATCCAGCAACTGTTGCATCGCGTCGGCGCTGAGCAGGCTCGGCGTGCCGCCGCCGATAAAGATACTGTGCAGAGGGCGTCCGCCCGCCAGCGGCAGGTCGGCATCCAGATCCGCCAGCAGGTGCGCCACGTAGTCGTCGTGCGGCACCTCGCCTTTCAGCGCGTGGGAGTTGAAGTCGCAATAGGGGCACTTCTGCACGCACCAGGGAATGTGGATGTACAGGCTGAGCGGCGGCAGATTAAGCATGTCGCAGGGCATCCAGCAGCTGACGCAACGCCTGACCGCGGTGGGAAAGGGCGTTTTTCTCTTCGCAGCTCAGCTCGGCGGCGGTTTTGCCGATTGACGGCACAAAAAACACCGGGTCGTAGCCGAAGCCGCCTTCGCCGACCGGCGCGCGGGCGATGACGCCCTGCCAGCTGCCGTGGCACACCAGCGGCGTCGGGTCGTCGGCGTGGCGCAGATACACCAGCACGCAGTGGAAGCTGGCCCGACGCTGCTCGTCCGGCACGTTGTCCAGCGCCGCCAGCAGTTTGTCCAGATTCTGCCGATCGCTGGCGTCTTCCCCGGCGTAGCGGGCGGAGTAAATCCCCGGCGCGCCGCCCAGCGCGTCCACCGCCAGGCCTGAATCGTCGGCGATGGCCGGCAGACCGGTTTCACGCGCGGCGTGGCGCGCTTTCAGAATGGCGTTTTCGATAAAGGTTAAACCGGTTTCCTCGGCGGATTCGACCCCCAGCGTGGTTTGCGCTACCACGTCGAGGCCGAAATCCGCCAGCAGACCGGCGAGTTCACGCACTTTACCGGCGTTGCCGGTGGCTAAAACCACGTTTTGCATCTGTTGTTCCTGCAATCTGTTCAGGGTATTTGTTCAGGGAATCACTTCCGTTCAGGGAATCACTTCTGTTCAGAGAATAAATTCCGTTCAAAGAATAACTTCAGGAGATGAGTTCCGCGACATCGGTCGGGATGGCTTGCGGGTTGACGATTCTAATCTGTTTGTGACGCCCAAGCTCGCCCTTTTCGATGGTCACCATGCCTTTGGCGACGCGAAACTGTTTGGCAAGAAATTTGATGAGGTGAGCGTTGGCCTGACCGTCCACCGGCGGTGCGGTGATGGCGACTTTAAGCTCGTCGCCATGCAGCCCGACAATCTGATCCCGGCTGGCTTTCGGCTGAATATACAGCCGAATCACCAGCCCGTCTTCGCAACGACTGACGGCACTCACAACAGGAACCACAGCCCCGGGAAAAAATCCATGCCGAGATAGTTCAACAGGTACAGCACCAGAATCACCACCATCGGCGAAAAATCCAGCCCGCCGGCCGACGGCAGAATGCGGCGCACCGGCCCCATCAGCGGTTCAGTCAACTGATGCAGCATGTAGTCCACCGGGCTGCGGCCTTGGCTTATCCAGCTCATCAACGAACGGATAATCACCACCCAGAACACCAGATAACCGGCGGATTTGACCAGCGCCAGCAGCCCCACCAGCAGGTTGATCGGGCTGAGCGACAGCGAGCCGACCTGAATCAGCAACAGTAACGGATACTTGAGCGTGGTGAGCAGAAACGCCAGCAGCAGCGAGGCGCTGTCGATCGGCCCCAGCGACGGGATGATGCGGCGTAGCGGCCCGATGATCGGCTGGGTGAGCTTCACCACGAATTGCGCCAGCGGGTTGTAAAAATCACTGCGCGCCCACTGCATCCAGATGCGCAGCAATAACACCATCACGTACAGGTCAATCAGGGTCTTGACCAGAAAAGTCAGGGTCAGCATGAGACGGTTATTCCTTCATTAAAAATCATGTTTCAGACGGCAATCAGAACAGCGATTCCATTTCCTTCGCACGGTGTACGGCGGCTTGCATAGCATCGGCGACAATCTGGCCCAACTGGCGCTCGTTGAACACGCGCAGCGCTTCAGCGGTGGTGCCGCCTTTGGAGGTCACATTTTCCCGCAGTGTCGACAGCGGGATGTCCGGGCTGGCGTCCACCAGCGCCGCCGCGCCGCTGGCTGCCTGCTGTACCAGCAACCGGGCGGTGTCGGCGTCGAAGCCCTGACGAATCGCTTCCTGCTGCATGGCTTCCATGAACAGGAAGAAATAAGCGGGAGCGCTGCCGGCGGCGGCAATCACGCCGTTAATCTGCGCTTCGTCGGCGACCCAGCACAGCTTACCGACGCTCTTCATCAGGTCGGCGGCAAACGCCCGATCGGCTTCGCCGACGTTCGCCGGCGCGTACAGCCCGCTCATGCCCTGGCCCACCAGCGATGGGGTGTTGGGCATGATGCGTACGATGTTGAGCGAATCGCCCAGTAACTGACGGAAACGGGCGACGCTGACGCCGGCGGCGATCGACAACACCAGTTTGCCGCTGAAATCCACCTGCTGCGCCAGCGTTTGGCAGACGTCCGCCATCAATTGCGGTTTGACCGCCAACACCACAACGTCGGCATCGCGGGCGCTGGCGATATTGTCGCTCAGGCTGGCAACGCCATAACGGGCGGCCAGTACGTCCCGGTTTGTGGCGGACGGCGCGCTGACGCTGACCTGGCTGGCCGGATAGCCGCCCGCCATCAGACCGGCGATGATCGCCTGCGCCATATTGCCCGCGCCGATAAAGGCTATTTTACGGTGTTCCATCAGATTCTCGCTGTTCTCATCTGTCCGTTAAGGTTAACTGGCCGGTGAACGGTAATCACGTGCGCCAAAAATCGCGGTGCCGATCCGCACCAGCGTGCTGCCGGCCTCAATGGCGGCGGCCATGTCGTCGGTCATGCCCATCGACAGGGTATCCAAAGTGCCATAATCCGCTTTTAGTTGCAGAAAAAGTTCGGTCATCTGGCGAAATACCGCCAATTGACGGTCATGATCCGTTTCCGGCGCGGGGATCGCCATCAGCCCGCGCAGCCGCAGGTTCGGCAACTGGGCCACGCTGGCCGC
This sequence comes from Dickeya fangzhongdai, assembly GCF_002812485.1. Lineage (NCBI taxonomy): Bacteria > Pseudomonadati > Pseudomonadota > Gammaproteobacteria > Enterobacterales > Pectobacteriaceae > Dickeya > Dickeya fangzhongdai. Next base: position 4,023,093 of record NZ_CP025003.1, on the reverse strand, counting down.
CAGTTCCGGCAGGTCGCCGGCCAGAATGCCGGATTTGCTCTCTTCCTGGCTGATATTGACCTGCAACAGCACGTTGAGCGGCGGCAGATGTGCCGGGCGCTGTTCGCTCAGGCGTTGGGCGATACGCAGCCGATCGATGGTGTGGCACCAGTCGAAGTGCTCCGCTACCGGGCGGCTCTTATTCGACTGCAACGGTCCGATAAAGTGCCATTCCAGCGCCGTATCCGGCCGATGTGTCTGAAAATGGCGAATCTTGTCGACCCCTTCCTGCACATAGTTTTCGCCAAATGCCCGCTGCCCGGCCGCAATGGCTGCTTCGATCGCGCTCACAGGTTTGGTTTTGCTGACGGCAAGCAGCGTAATTTCTTCTGGCGCACGCCCGCAACGTTCCGCCGCCGCCGAGATTCTCTGCCGGACGTCCTGTAGATTTTGCTGGACTGTCGATATCGTCATAATGGTTCAGGAGGCCAATCAATGGATGTGAGTGAATGGGTGCGGTCTAGTGTAAAACAGAATGTGTCCGATCTGCACCTGTGCAGCGGTCATCCGCCGGTTTGGCGTATCGACGGGCAACTGGTGGCGGATGCTGCGCAGCCGCCGTTGCACAACGACGAGCTGGAGCAGTGGTGCGGCAGCTGGCTGGAACCAGCCTGCGAGCAGCAACTGCGGCAAAGCGGGCAGACCGACTGCGCGCTGACGCTGCCGGAGGGTCAGCGGTTACGGGCCAATCTGTTTATGCAGCGCCACGGCCTGTCGGCGGCGCTGCGCCTGATCCCGTCACATCAGCCGGATCTACAGGCGCTGGGCGCGCCGCCGATGGTAGCGGAGCTGGCCGATCGTCCCGATGGTCTGATTCTGGTGACCGGCGCGACCGGCAGCGGTAAATCCACCACGCTGGCGGCGATGATCGCCTCGCTCAATCAACGCCGTGCGCGCCACATTATTACGCTGGAAGACCCGATTGAGTTCCTGCATGTCAGCCAACGCTGTCTGATTCAACAGCGGGAGATTGGCCGTCATAGCGATGCGTTCGCCAGTGCGCTGCGGGCGGCGCTGCGCGAAGACCCGGACGTGCTGCTGCTCGGCGAGTTGCGCGACAGCGAGACGATTCGGCTGGCGCTTACGGCGGCGGAAACCGGTCATCTGGTGCTGGCGACGCTGCATACCCGGCGGGCGGTGCAGTCGGTGGACCGGCTGGTGGATGTCTTTCCCGCCGAGGAGAAAGCGTTTGTTCGCACGCAACTGGCCGCCAGTCTGCAGGCGGTGGTGGCGCAGAAACTGTTGCCGGGCGCGCAAGGCGGGCGCGTGGCGCTGTTTGAAGTACTGCTCGCCACCCCGGCGGTCAGCAACCTGATCCGCGAAGGTAAAACCCACCAGTTGCCGAGCCTGCTGCAAACCGGCGGCCAGGTCGGCATGCAGACCTTTGAACAGAGTTACCAGCAGCGATGCCGGGAGGGGAGGCTGCGGCCTGAAATGAATGCCGGTTAATAATCTGGATGCCAGTGAAGGTCATGGTGTGTTGCCGGGGCGGCAATGTGCCTAAACAGATCGGGAGGGTTTCCTTTTGCTTTCAGCACAGGATTACTTCATGCCAGGTTGCATGTATAATAAACAGACCAACATGGGGAGGACGATATGGCTGTCAACCAAAAGCACCGGAATGAGCAGTATGTTATGCCTTCTCGCGAACAAATCATCCGTACTGTGGCGACATCGACAGCCATTGAAACCGGCCAGTCTTCCAGCATGATTGCTTCTTCACTGGACGAGCAGCGGGATAAGTTCGCTTACCTGAGTTTGGCTGTTCACCCACCCGTTAGTGCTTGATTAACCCAGTATGTCATCGGCACCAAAGCGCGTTTCATGCCCTGATCAGGTCGAGACTGAGTGGCTGGTTGGCGGGAAAGTGATCTTCAAAGACGAAATGATACAGTTTTTCCAGTAGTACTAATTCGGCACCGTCAATGTCATCAGGGGTGGTAATACCGAGCCTGTTTTTCAGCACCAGATCTTCCGAGCCTTGTGCGTACTGCCCTTCACTGTTGAAAACATTATATCGTGTATTAGCTCAAACTTGGGCTGATAGTTTTCTCTGGCAGCGAACAGTTAAATTTGACAGTCGGCTTTGAGTGAGGAGCGGAAGTTGTTATCAAAAATGACTTCCGAAGCTGCTGCGATTCATGAATCTTATTATAGGGCAGGATCGTCTACCGGTGTGGGGTCAGTCCAAAGATACACTGACTGAAGAACTCTACGATTAGCATTGCCAACCCAGTAAATCCCCTTTGTTTGCTGGATAAAACACTTACCAGTGGCTTGATCATTTTTGATTAATGACGTAAATTTAGCCAACTGTTGACGAATCTGTCAGTAGTAAATGAAGTTCTACGCATACTCGTAGCCTTTTCTCCCTTGCAGGAGAACGCCGGAGAGGTGGATTACACCCACGGTTTAGTTGGCCGCAGCATCTGAAACGCTCGCGGTTTTCGCTGTAGAGGCCAAAGCGCCCACAGCTAAGGTGGACACATGCATGATGTACTGAACGAAAAGCGTTCAATTCAGACTATTCGTGATCATACCAGCATCATTGCCACGCATACCTTCAATCAGCATTTGCTCCAGGTGCGCACTCTCGACAATGAAGGTATGGTCGCGCCTGAAGACTTTCACTTTATTATCACCTTCAAGGATGATGTGGACAACGCTGATGCTACGGTTAAGCCGTTGGCCGAAGCAGTCCTGCTCGGTGATCGTGTTCGTTTCATCGTTAAACCTGCAAAACAATACCCTGAGCTGGCTAAAGCAATAGCTGGCTTCGTTGAGGTTATTGAACATTCTATTCGTCGTTTTTTCGATACTAATGGTAGAATTATAAGCACCAGAAAAGCTAATGGTTCTGCTGAGAAATGGCACCTACACTGATAGAATCCTACATCAAAGATTTAAGAGAGTGGCCTCATACCGGAGCCACTCTTTTTGTTCGTTCTGGTTTCCTTCTTGCCTCCAGATCTCTTTTCAAAGTGTCAGAGCATGAAATCCTCGATCCCGAAGATGACATTGTTCGGTACATTCTTATTGAGTGTGTAGGCGCACATATCAGTGACGCTGAGCTGAGCAACCTCATTTTCGACCATGAAGACGATGGTTTGGATGAGCAAGGCATTATTCAGGAGCTTTTTCGCTCAGGGATCATTGATCAGACCCAGAATGTCACCGTCGGTCGGGTTGGACTTCGAAACTACAGCTTTGTCGAGGGTGGCCAGCCCGTAGGCTGTTTCCAAGTTGCAGGGGCATACATTCAGCCCACAAATCATCACAAGGGCATCATGAGCAGGACTTACCTGTTCTTGCTTAACTGGTATGAGCATTTGGTTTGTGATGATATGCAGACTATACCTGGCGCGCGCATTTGGGCTGGCCCGATGGTTCGTGCTGGTGAGGTGCGGATCTACAACGAGAAGGGCAAATTGTTTGAAGACGTTCTCGGTGAGAAAGGGATTGGCAGACACACCGGTTTCTTACCGTGGAATAAAGGCCGTCTGTTTGACATTTCCTCTTGGGAGCCAAATAAACTTCAGGCCATGGTGCAAAAATTCATTGTGCTAATCATATCCCGCGGTACGTGCCTGAGAATTGGTTTCATTCCCTGAATAAAAGTTATTGCATAACCCGCTTCGGCAGGTTTTGGCCGCCGGATATGTGGTCACAAACCGCATCGAATCAGCACTTACATCACCCAGTGCGTCCATATATGGTAGAATAAAACTAGTCTCCACTTTAGATTTTTCTAGTATCAATTTCTTTCTCCATTTGTTTGGCGATAATCCACGAATTATATTCGTGTGGTCTGAGCCCTTTTGAAAAACTTGCGTGATGCTCATAACGTCCCCTCCTATCACAACGCTGCCTGCCAGCTTAGGTCAACCTCTGTGCCGTAAGCGTACCAGTTCAGGTGTGAGCTAATACGGTTGATGATAGCATTGAATGAGCTCATTCCTGTGCGGGCGCAGCGAAGAGCCTGTTTCAATAAGCTCTTCGTCACGCTTATTGTGGATGACGTTAATCAGGTTGGCGGTTCGGATACCGAATCAGCTCCGGTTCACGCTGCATGATGACCTTGCCGTGGCGTATCGACAGGCGCGCCTTGGCCTGACGCCGCACCGCTTCGTAGTCGTTTTCCGCATCCAGAATCAGCAGGTTGGCCGGGCGGCCGACGGCGAGGCCGTAGCCATCGCCCAGATGCAGCGCTTTGGCGCTGTTGTCGGTCACGAAATCGAGACAACGCTGCAGATCCTGATACCCCATCATGTGGCAGATATGCAGCCCGGCGTCGAGAATGCGCAGAATGTTGCCGTTGCCGAGCGGGTACCAGGGATCCTTGATCGAATCCTGCCCGAAGCAGACGTTCATGCCGGCACGGTCCAGTTCGGCTACCCGGGTGACGCCGCGACGTTTGGGAAAGGTGTCGAAGCGCCCTTGCAGGTGGATGCTTTCGGTCGGGCAGGAAACGAAGTTGATGCCCGAGCGGCGCAGCAGACGGAACAGTTTTGAGCAGTAGGCGTTGTCATAGGAACCCATCGCCACGGTGTGGCTGGCGGTGACGCGGGCACCCATGTTCCGCACCCGCGTTTCTTCCGCCAGCACTTCCAGAAAACGCGAGTTCGGATCGTCGGTTTCGTCGCAATGCACGTCCACCAGACAACCGGTGCGTTCCGCCAGATCCATCAGGAATTTCACCGAGCTGACGCCCTGTTCACGGGTGTTCTCAAAATGGGGAATCCCGCCAACTACGTCGGCGCCCAGTGCGATGGCGCGTTCCATCAACTGGCGACCTGCCGGGTACGACTCGATGCCTTCCTGCGGGAAGGCGACGATTTGCAGGTCGATCAGCTCCTTCGCTTCTTCTTTAACTTCCAGCATGGCTTCCAGCGCCGCCAGCGACGGGTCGGTGACATCGACGTGGGTACGCACATGCTGGATGCCGTGGTCGCGCAACATGCCGATGGCGGTATGCGCCCGGCGCTTGGTGTCTTCGTGGGTGATGACGGCCTTGCGCTGGCTCCAGCGTTCAATGCCTTCAAACAGCGTGCCGCTCATGTTCCATTCCGGTTCGCCGGCGGTCAGGACGGCATCAAGGTGAATATGCGGTTCCACCAGCGGCGGGAGCGCTAGTTGCCCGGCGGCGTCGATGGTATCCGGCGTGGCGGGCAGCATGGCGGGCTGGGGGACCATCGCGGCAATCAGGCCGTCCTGCAGTTGCAGCGTGTGAAGCCCGGCCTGATGGCGCAGGGCGGCGTTGATAATCTTCATAATCACTCCTGTGAGGTTGTCTTGAACGACGGTATGGCGGTTCCCTGCGTCTGTGAACCAGACAGGCGCCAGACTAATAGCGCGACGGAAGCGTTGAGGCGAAACAGCGGATCGTTCAACGCGCCGCCCGACAGCTGTTCAATACGTTGCAGGCGCTGATGCAGCGTATTGCGATGGATTGTCAGCCGCTCAGCGGCTTTGATCAGATTGCCGTTTTCCTGCAATACCGCATCCAGCGTTTCAATCAGCAAATTGGGCGATTTGCGGTTATTCTCCACCAGATTACCCAGCGCGTCGTGCATAAAGCGGGTAAGCAATGTCGGGTCGCTGACGGAAGTCAGCAATTGCAACACCCCCAGATCAGTGTAGTCGCACAGGCCTTTTTCCGGGCGCATGCTTTCTGCTGCGTTAAGCGCCTGCCGCGCTTCGCTCAGCCCGCGCCGATAGTGCTCGGCCGCGTTGATCGGGCCGGAAATCCCGCCAAACAGCGTCAGCGGCGCGATATCGGCGTTGATAGCCTGACGGAATGCGGTGAAGTCCTGATGTCCGCGGCGCAGCAGCGGGCTGTCGGCCGGCAGCGCCAGCAGACAGAGGTCGCCCAGCATGACCGGCGGCAGGTATTCCGACATGAGTTCCTGTAGCTGTTGTTGCAACTGCTGGCGTGCTCCGTGCAGTTGCGCTTCCGGGCAGCCGGCATAAGACGGGGAAAACAGCGTCGGCATACCGGACAGACGCCACGCCGTTACCCGATGGGGCCTGTCCAGCGGCAATTGCAGCCTGGCGGCGCGCTGATGGAGGAGAGGCAGATCCGGATGATCGCAGGTCAACAACTGGAGCAGAAAGTCGCTTCGCCACCTGTCCTGCTCACTTTCGGTATGATGATGAGGCAGGTTCCTGTGATGAAATACCGGCATGATGGTCCCTCTGGTTTTGCCCCGACATGGGGAACAGCAATCAATGTCCGTGGAATGACGTCCTTGGAGTTACAGCAAGGAGCGTGCCGGTTTTTCGGTTAGCGGCAGCCGGGCGGCGAGGGCGTGGCTCACTGTGCAGGTTGCATGGTTTGGCGCTGAAAACAGGCATACTGCGCCCGTTTGTTGTGCGTCATGCTGTGTTATGCACTGAAAGCGTGAATCTGCCGGGCTGGGAAAGGCTGAGCGTTCGGTTAGACGGGAAAGGCAGTGACCGATGGCCGGTCACTGCCGAAGCGGGGATGAGAATCAGCGCGCCTGCAGCAGCGCGGTGTGGTCTTCGATACGGAACATGGCCATCGCCTGCACCAACTGGCGAGACTGCTCTTCCAGCGATTGGGTGGTGTCGGCGGAAGCCTTGACCAGCGAGGCGTTTTGCTGGGCCACTTTGTCTATCTGGGTGAAGGCGATATTCACCTGTTCGATGCCGCGATGCTGTTCCTGAGAGGCGTAGGAGATCTCTTTCATCAGGCTGGTGATACGGTTGATCTCTTCCGCCACGTCGTCCATGGTGGTACCGGCTTTGGCAGCCAGGTCCAACCCTTCCGACACATGGGACTGAGAATCCAGGATCAGGGTGCGGATCTCTTTGGCCGCCTGAGCGCTGTGCTGCGCCAGACTCCGCACTTCGCCTGCCACCACCGCGAAGCCTTTACCTTGCTCGCCGGCGCGGGCCGCTTCCACCGCCGCGTTCAGGGCCAGAATATTGGTCTGGAAGGCAATGCCGTCGATAACGCCGAGAATATCGCTGATTCGTTTGGCGCTGGCGGCGATTTCACGCATTTTTTCCACCACGTAGTTAACGGATTCGTTGCCGCGATCGGTGGTGTCGGAAACCTGATTGGTCAACTGATGCGCCAGCTCGGCGTTGTCGGCGTTGCGTTTAACCGTCGCGCTCAGTTCTTCCAGGCTGGCGGCGGTCTGTTCCAGCGCCGCGACCGACTCTTCGGTCCGTTCCGCCAGATTGCGGTTGCCGCTGAACAACTCGCGGCTGCCTTGATCGATCTGATGACTGGCGTCACGCACCTGACTGACCGAATCCAGCAGCGCCAGCTGCATGCGCTCGATGGCGTCGCTCAGCCGGCCCAGTTCATTGTTGCCCCCCTGAGTAATGCGGCGGGTCAAATCGCCGGAGGCCACGTGTTCCAGCTGTTCAATGGCGTGATCCAGCGGTTTGAGCAGCATGTGGCGCAGCGCCAGCCAACCCAGCAGTACCAGCAGCAGCGACAGCAGGCAGGCGAACGCGATCAGCATCAGCATTATCCGTTCGTTGTTATTGGCCTGTTGGATATGTTGTTCGGAGAGTTGCTGGGAGTAGCTACGGAAGTTCTGGATGGATTTATCAAATGCGTCGCTCAGGGGCGTCAGGTTGTTTTCCAGCAAGGTGTAATATTCGTCGGTGTACTGCTTTTTCAGGGAGTCCAACATCGGTTTTAGTCCCTGATTCAGGTAGTCCTGATAACTTTTTAACACCTGCTGCGCCAGTTTCTGCTCCTGTTCGCCATTGGTTCCCACGCTGCTGAACTGGCGAATCTCTTTTTCCGATTGTTGTACATAACCTTCCAGCTTTTCGGTTTCCTTGGCCCCGACGTCCAGCAAACCGATTTCGATTTTGCGCACCGCCAGCGTGGCGGAGGCTCTGGCTCGTAGCGTCAGGTTATAACCATTCATCAACGCGCCCAGTTGTTCTCCCTGAATCTGATTGAGCGCCGTCAGGGAGGCGCGGCTCTTGTTGATGGCCTGAATCCCCATACCGCTGACCAGCAGCAACAACAGGGTGATGACGGCCAGCAATGTCAGCAGACCGGTGCGGATGGAGAGATTTTTCAAACGCATGGTTCATTTCCTAGTGTGTGCAGAGCAAAAAACCACTGACAGAGCCTATTCCGGGCTCGCCGTACGTTAAGGTGTTGTAGGGTTATTTTTGTTCAGAACATAACAGATGAAACAGCATGTTAGGAAGCACGATTCTCTTATCTTTTGTGAATGGAAATGCATGGACTCGGGGAATTCCACTTTGGAAAGGATCGGTTAGCGCTAAATAAATTCGCCCGGCGTTGATCACTGGTTTATCATCTGCTGATAAAAAATGAACATGACGGGCACGAACCAGGGCTAACGAGCGCCATCCCGGTTCCAGCCCGCGTTTTTCGGGGCGGTCGCCTGACTGTCCGGCAAGGTACCCAGAGGTCTCTGTGCAGTTAACAAGTTTTACAGATTATGGTTTGAGGGCGCTGATTTATATGGCGTCATTGCCGGAGGGCAAAATGACCAGCATCTCAGAAGTAACTGAAGTGTATGGCGTTTCACGTAACCATATGGTGAAGATCATTAATCAGCTGAGCCGCGCCGGGCTGGTCATGGCAGTGCGTGGCAAAAACGGCGGCATCCGGCTGGGCCGCGATGCGTCCACGATTCGCATCGGAGATGTGGTGCGAGAGCTGGAACCGTTGTCGCTGGTTAACTGCAGCAAGGAATTTTGTCATATCACCTCCGCCTGCCGCCTGAAGCAGGTGCTGCAGCAGGCTGTACAGAATTTCCTGAAAGAACTGGATAATTACACGCTCGCCGATATGGTGGAAGAAAACCCGCCCCTCTATAAATTACTTCTGGTTGAATAAGCCTGTTCAGCCGCCTGCTGATGACAACGGAGGAACCGCAATGTCACAAGATCCGTTTCTGGAACGTGAAGCAGAAAAATACGAATTCCCCATCCCCAGCCGCGAGTACATTCTTGAGCATCTGGCAAAACGGGACACCCCCATCAGCCGTGAGGAACTGGCCGCCGACCTGCAACTGACCAATGATGAACAACTGGAAGCGTTGCGTCGCCGGCTGCGCGCTATGGAGCGCGACGGTCAACTGGTGTTCACCCGCCGCCAGTGCTACGCGCTGCCGGAAAAACTGGATCTGCTGCGCGGCACGGTGCTCGGCCACCGCGATGGCTACGGCTTCCTGCGGGTGGAAGGGCGCAAAGACGATCTTTACCTCTCCGCCGAACAGATGAAGACGGTGATCCACGGCGATGTGGTGCTGGCCCAGCCGTTGGGCGAAGACCGCAGAGGGCGCCGCGAAGGGCGCATCGTGCGTATTCTGGAGCCCCGCACCAGCCAGATCGTCGGACGTTACTTCACCGAGGCCGGTACCGGCTTCGTGGTGCCGGACGACAGCCGGCTGAGCTTCGACATCCTGATCCCGCCGGAATTTATCGCCGGCGCCCGCATGGGCTCCGTGGTGGTGGTGGAACTGACCCAGCGCGCCACTCGCCGTACCAAGGCTATCGGCAAGATCGTGGAAATCCTCGGCGACAACATGGGCACCGGGCTGGCGGTGGATATCGCGCTGCGTACCCATGAAATTCCGCACAGCTGGCCGCCCAAGGTGGAAGAGCAGGTGGGCGACCTGACGGACGAGGTGCCGGAAAACGCCAAGAAAGGCCGGGTGGATCTGCGTTCCCTGCCGCTGGTGACCATCGACGGCGAAGACGCGCGCGATTTTGACGATGCGGTGTACTGCGAGAAGAAACGCGGCGGCGGCTGGCGGCTGTGGGTGGCGATCGCCGACGTCAGCTACTACGTACGCCCCGGCACGGCGTTGGACCATGAAGCCCGTGCGCGCGGCACTTCGGTTTACTTCCCGTCGCAGGTGGTGCCGATGCTGCCGGAAGTTCTTTCCAATGGGCTGTGTTCGCTCAACCCGCAGGTGGACCGCCTGTGTATGGTGTGCGAAATGACGGTTTCCACCCAGGGGAAACTGTCCGGCTATAAATTCTATGAGGCGGTGATGAGTTCTCACGCCCGTCTCACTTATACCAAGGTGTGGAGCATCCTGCAGGGCGACGAGGCATTGCGTGAGCATTACCAGCCGCTGGTGGCGCCGCTGGAAGAGCTGCACCGGATGTACAAGGTGCTGGAGCATGCCCGCGAGGTGCGCGGCGGCATCGCTTTCGAAACCGAAGAAGCCAAATTCATTTTTAACGCCGAACGCCGCATTGAGCGGGTGGAAGCGGTGGTGCGCAACGACGCGCACAAGCTGATTGAAGAGTGCATGATTCTGGCCAACATCTCGGCGGCGAAGTTTGTCGAGAAGAGCGAAGAGCCGGCGCTGTTCCGCGTGCATGACCAACCCAGCGAGGATCACGTGCTGGCGCTGCGCAGCGTGCTTGGCGAACTGGGGCTGACGCTGAAAGGCGGCATGAAGCCGCAGCCGAAAGATTACGCCGAACTGATGGATTCCATCGCCGACAGGCCGGACCACGAAATGCTGCAAACCATGCTGCTGCGTTCGATGAAACAGGCGGTGTATGACCCGGAAAACCGCGGCCACTTTGGCCTGGCGCTGACTTCGTACGCGCATTTCACCTCGCCGATTCGGCGTTACCCGGATCTGTCGCTGCATCGCGCCATCAAGTACCTGCTCAGCGACCGTAAGGCGCGCTGGACTCACAGCGGCGGCTGGCACTCGGATTTCAACGAGATGCTGCAACTGGGCGAACACTGTTCGATGACCGAACGCCGGGCCGATGAAGCCACGCGCGACGTGGCTGACTGGCTGAAGTGCGACTTCATGCAGGATCATGTCGGTGAAGCCTTCACCGGCATTATCTCCAGCGTCACCGGTTTCGGTTTCTTTGTGCGCCTCAACGACCTGTTTATCGACGGTCTGGTTCACGTTTCCACGCTGGATAACGACTACTATCGTTATGACAATGTCGGCCAGCGCTTGATCGGCGAATCCCGTGGTCAGACGTACCGACTGGGGGATGAAGTGCAGATCCGCGTTGAAGCCGTGCATATGGATGAACGCAAGATCGATTTCGCACTGGTGTCTTCCACCCGTAAGGTGCGCGGCGAAGGCAAAACCGCGCGCGATCGGGCGAAGAAAGGCGGCGAAGCGGACGCAAAACCGCCGCGTCGTCGTCGTACCGGGCAGCGCGCCAACTTTGAGCCGGATAGCGCATTCCGCAGCGACGGTGACGGCAAGCGTCAGCCTGCCGGCAAGGGCAAGGATAAAGATAAAGCGAAAACCGGCGGCAGGAAGAAGACGGCTAAATCGCAAAAGAACGCTGAAAAAACGCGTAAAATTGCTGCCGCCACTCGCGCCAAACGCGCCAGCAAAAAGAAGGCGCCGGCGGAATAACGGAAGTCGGCTGACCATCGCACCTGTATCATGGGCAGCCGGGCCGGCTGCCCCGTTAACCTGTTTGAAGCGTACTATTGAAGAGTTGTAATGAGCGAAATTATTTACGGCATCCATGCGGTGAAAGCGCTGCTGGAGCAAGACCCCCAACGTTTTCTGGAAGTGTTCACCCTTAAAGGGCGTGAGGATCGCCGCCTGCAGCCGTTGATCGCCGAGCTGGAAGCCAGCGGCATCACGGTACAGGTCGCTAACCGCCAGTGGCTGGACGACAAAGTGGAAGGCGCGGTGCATCAGGGCATTGTCGCCCGGGTGAAAGAGGGGCGTCAGTATCAGGAAAACGACCTGCCGGGGCTGCTGGCGTCGCTGGATACCCCGTTCCTGCTGGTATTGGATGGCGTAACCGACCCGCACAACCTGGGAGCCTGCCTGCGCAGCGCCGATGCGGCGGGCGTTCACGCGGTGATTGTGCCGCGCGATCGGTCTGCCCAACTCAACGCTACCGCGAAAAAGGTCGCCTGCGGCGCGGCGGAAACCGTACCGCTGATTCGTGTGACCAATCTGGCGCGCACGCTGCGTTTCCTGCAGGAGCAGAACGTCTGGATCGTTGGTACGGCGGGCGAAGCGGACCACACCCTGTATCAGAGCAAACTTACCGGCCCGCTGGCGCTGGTGATGGGTGCGGAAGGGGAAGGGATGCGTCGCCTGACCCGCGAACACTGCGATGAACTGATCAGCATTCCAATGGCGGGCAGCGTGTCGTCGCTGAACGTGTCGGTCGCCACCGGAATCTGCCTGTTTGAGGCGGTACGTCAGCGCTCGGCGTAATCATGGCGCAGGCGCGCTAAAAGAGAACGGGCGTCAGACAAGATTCCCGACAGGCAGGGCAACCGCGATAGGTTGCCCTGTTGCTATCCACTTCAGGATGGGCGTTATTTTTTCAGGCTGGCGAGTTTCTGTTCTACGGCCGCGCACCACAGCACGGAATTGCGCGATGGCCAGGAGGTCGCAGGCAGTCGGCTTTCTACCGCCTGCTGCCACACCAGCGAACCGACTTCCACATCGCCCAACTGTCCGCGGGTATTCACCTGCATTTCAACCCAGACATTCCATTCCGGGCTGCGGCACGGGTATTCCGAGGCCGCAGCCACGCCGCTAACGCCGGTTGTCAGCAGTAACAGGGCGATGGCGGCAATCTTTGTTTTCATCCTTATCCTCTCAATCTTTTTGGGGCGCTGATTGGCCTGGTTGGTTCAGGGGCGGGCGGCGGCAGGCGGGCGGTAGAAGATTGCATAGCCGTGCCAGCTATCCCGTCGCACATGTTCGTTTTCCGTCAGGCTGACCACCCGGTAGTAAGGCATGCCGCGAGCGTTGGCCTGACGCTGTATTTCCCGTACCGCATCATCCAGACTGCCGCGTACATCGACCGAAACTGAACCGGTTTTTTCCAGCAGATAGCTCTGTTCTCTGGATATTTCGGCCGCCTGTTCCGCGGGCGGCGGCGGCGGGACCGGCTTACCGGCCAGCAACGTGCAACCGCTGATCAGCATCGACAACAGGGTGCTCAGCAACACTCGGTTCAACGGCGTAACGCTGAATAGCCATGATGGGCGTGTCATTGGTGGTGTTCCGGTCAGTCCGGTACTGGGTGGATATAGTGTAACCCCTTGAGGCAGACAGGGATACCGCCGGCGTGTAACGGAGGATAACCCGCCTAAGCGGACCTCTGCCGGTAGCCGGCAGAGGTAATGAAGCGATCAGGAGTGGATGCGGAACACGCTGACCACATCGCTCAGATGATGGCCTTTTTCGCGTAGTCCCTGCGCGGTGCTTTCCGAATTCTGCACCAGCGAAGCGTTCTGGTTGATGGCCTGCCCAATCTGGTTGATGGCCACGTTAACCTGTTCAATGCCCAGCGACTGCTCGCGCGAGGCGATATCAATGTCGTTGACGATAGTGCTGACCTGCTGGATGCGATGCAGCAGATCGTCCATCACCGAACGGGTTTTTTCCGAGAAACGGTAGCCGGTTTCGATTTGATGCAGCGATTCGGCAATCAGCGCTTCGATTTCCTTCACCGCTGAAGAGCTGCGTTGGGCCAGCGAACGCACTTCGGCGGCAACCACGGCGAAGCCCTTGCCGTGCTCGCCGGCGCGTGAGGCTTCCACCGCCGCGTTGAGCGCCAGAATATTGGTCTGGAAGGCGATCGACTGGATGGTGGTGGTAATGTCGGCGATCTTCTGCGACGAGCGTTTGATTTCGCTCATGGTTTCCACCGAGTCCGTCACCGTGATGCTGCCGTTCTGCGCGGCGCTGGCGCTTTCCGCCGCCAGCCCTTTAGCGGCGGAGACGTTGTCGGCATTCTGTTTCACCGTCGAGGACAACTGTTCCATCGTGGCCGAGGTTTCTTCCACGCTGCTGGCCTGACGGGAAATCTGCTCGCTGATGTTGCCGCTGTCTTCGGCCAGCGCGTCAGTACCGGCGGCGATCTCTTCCGCGGCGTCGCGCACCTGAGACACCAGGCGGGTCAGGCCGTGGCCCATACCGTTGATGGCGTCCACCAGACGGCCGACTTCATCCTGGCTGTCGGTGGTCAGCGTCGCCTGCAGGTTACCGGCCGCGAACTGCTCCGCCACTTTAACCACTTCCTCCAGCGGCCGGCTCAGCCAGCGACGGGTAAGGTAGACAAAGAACACGGCGAACAGCACCACCAGCGCGATGCCGCCGCCCAGAAACAGATTGCGGATCGTGTTGATTTCCGCCAGCAGGCTGGCCTTGCTGATGGTGCCGATGACGACCCATTTCCACTGCGGCACGCTGCGATATACCATCACCTGGGTACGGTCATCGCCGCTCAGGCTGTTATCAGCGTATTCCAGCCTGCCGCCGTCGTTTTTCAGCACCTGCTGCAGAGCATCGCCAGACCAGTCCGGTTTTTGCCCGGCCAGCGACGGGTGCACCAGATAGGTGCCGGCCGTCGCGCCTGCCTTGCTGAGCACGATAAAGTGGCCGGTATCGCCGATACGCTTATCCAGAATGCGTTTTTGCATCTGGGCAAATTCTTTGCTGATATCAATCCCCACGAACAAAATGGCGATCACGCTGCCGCTGGCGTCGGTGACCGGTTTGTACTGGGTGATATATTGCTTGCCGAACAGTACCGCCAGGCCGCTGAAGGACTTGTTGCCGGAGACGGGCGCGAATGCCGGGCTGGCGCGATCCAGTTTGGTGCCGATGGCGCGCGAGCCGTCTTCCTTTTTCAGCGAGGTGGTGATACGCACGAAGTCGTCGCCGTCGCGCACGAAAATGGTGGAAATAGCGCCGGTACGGTTGAGAAAGTCGTCGGTGACGGCGGTGTTCATGTTGAGGACGGTATCGCCGGATTTCAGGGTCGGCGCGGTCGTGCCGCTGATGGGCAGACGCGCCTGATTGTCCACGGTAAAACGAGAAGGAAGAAAGCTGGCAAACAGATTGGTATAGCTGTCGACGCTGGCCTGCAGGCTGGTGTCGTACATGGCTATCATATCTGTAATACCCGTAACCTGACTTTCCATGTCATGCATTGTCAATGATTCCAGTTTTTCACCGGCCGAACGTGTCAGGCTGAGGCTGAATGCGATAAACAGCACGGCCACACTCAGGGAGGCGATAACTGAAAGTTTGACACCGAGGCTCCAGCGTCTAAAAGCAAGCTGCATGATAATTCTCTTTATTGTGAGACGTTATTAGGGGTGGTTAATGCCGTTAACGGCAAAAAAGTGCGAAATTTTACACTAACTGGTGCTTTTGTAACTAATTTGATCAAGATCATTGCGATCTATTTTTCTATGTGTCGATTGTTGTTGATGGTTAAATGATATACAGAATAATTGTAGGCGTTTTTTACGGTTTTACCTGTCAATCAACGAAGGAATGGAGGCAAGGATGGTAGAAATGGGAAGTGAGAATGTTTCAGGGATAGAGGTGTTGCATGCCTTTCCATCCGGCAGCCGAACGCGGCCGTTGCCAACCATTTTCTTCTTTCATGGCTATACCTCGTCGAAGGAAGTCTACGCGTATTTTGCCTACGCGCTGGCGAAGGCCGGGTTCCGCGTCATCGCGCCGGATGCGTTGATGCATGGCGCGCGGTTTGACGGCGATGAAGCGCGTCGCTGGCGCTGTTTCTGGGATATTTTCCTGAATAATGTCAGTGAATTGCCGCTCCATCTGGACTGGTGTCGGGAGCAGGGGCTGATTGACGGGGATCGGGTCGGGATTTGCGGCGCATCAATGGGGGGAATGACCGCGCTGGCTGCGATGACGCAATATCCCTGGCTGCGGGCTGTGGCCTGTTTTATGGGCTCCGGATACTTTTCATCGCTGTCGCAGACGCTGTTTCCGCCGGTCGCGCCGGAAGAGCCGGGCGCGCAGGCGCAGTTGCAGGCGCTGGCTGATCGCGTCGCGCCCTTTGATGTGCGTCATCAACTGGACAAGGTTTCCGACCGGCCGCTGCTGCTCTGGCACGGTCTGGCGGATGAGCTGGTGCCGGCGCAGGAGAGCGAACGGCTGTACCGGGAGTTAACCGCTCGCCAGTCCCACCAGCATCTGACTTACCTGACCGAGGCCGGCATCGGCCACAAGATCACCCCGACCGCCCTGCAGGCCGGCGCGGATTTCTTCTCGCGCTCGCTTTGATTTACCCGTCTATGGCCCGCCAGCGGCGGGCTATTTCTCCTGACCCAGCCCCCTCATGATGGAAATCAGCGATATGGCTTGTTTTCCCGCGTGGCAGTCAGTACAATTGCGCGTCATTTTTTCAGCCGTACACACAACACGTTCCTTGCTTCCATGGGCCGCGGCTGACCCTGACAGGAGGCTGAATAATCCGTAAGGAGCAATTCGATGCGTCATTACGAAATCGTTTTTATGGTTCATCCTGACCAGAGTGAACAGGTTCCGGGCATGATCGAGCGTTACACCGGTGCTATCACAGCAGCGGAAGGCAAGATCCACCGTCTGGAAGACTGGGGCCGTCGTCAGCTGGCTTACCCGATCAACAAACTGCACAAAGCTCACTACGTTCTGCTGAACGTTGAAGCCCCGCAGGAAGTGATCGATGAGCTGGAAACTAACTTCCGCTTCAACGACGCCGTTATCCGCAGCATGGTTATGCGCGTTAAGCACGCGGTAACTGAAGCATCTCCGATGGTTAAAGCGAAAGACGAACGCCGTGAGCGTCGTGACGAATACGCTGAAGCCGATGATGATGCTGAAGTTGGGGATTCTGAAGAGTAATTGTTGTGGTGACGGTGAATCGACTGGAGCTGTCGGGCACGGTGTGCAAGACGCCCATTCGAAAAGTCAGTCCGTCGGGTATTCCTCACTGTCAGTTTGTGCTTGAGCACCGCTCAGTGCAGGAAGAAGCCGGACTCAGCCGACAAGCATGGTGCCGTATGCCCGTGATTGTCAGCGGACACCCGTCACAGGCATTTACCCACAGTATAACGGTCGGTATGCAACTCAGGGTTCAGGGGTTCATTAGTTGCCATCAAGGGCGCAATGGCCTGAGCAAAGTGGTGCTGCATGCCGAGCAGATTGAATTGATTGATTCTGGAGACTAGCCAAATGGCACGTTATTTCCGTCGTCGCAAGTTCTGCCGTTTCACCGCGGAAGGCGTTCAAGAGATTGACTATAAAGACATCGCAACGCTGAAAAACTACATCACTGAAAGTGGTAAAATTGTACCGAGCCGCATCACCGGCACCCGTGCAAAATACCAGCGTCAACTGGCCCGCGCTATCAAGCGTGCGCGCTACCTGTCTTTGTTGCCGTACACTGATCGTCATCAGTAATCGGCCACTGTCCATTAACGAGACTTTGAGAGGATAAGGTAATGCAAGTTATTCTGCTGGATAAAGTAGCAAACCTGGGCAGCCTGGGTGATCAGGTTAACGTTAAAGCGGGCTACGCTCGTAACTTCCTGGTTCCGCAGGGCAAAGCTGTGCCGGCAACCAAGAAAAACGTTGAGTTTTTCGAAGCCCGCCGCGCTGAACTGGAAGCCAAACTGGCTGACGTTCTGGCTGCTGCTGAAGCCCGCGCTGAGAAAGTCAACGCGCTGGCTTCCGTGACCATCGCATCTAAAGCGGGTGACGAAGGCAAACTGTTCGGTTCCATCGGTACTCGCGACATCGCTGACGCGGTCACCGCTGCTGGTGTTGATGTTGCCAAGAGCGAAGTTCGCCTGCCGAACGGCGTTCTGCGCACGCTGGGTGAGCACGAAGTAAGCTTCCAGCTGCACAGCGACGTATTCGCCAAGCTGAACGTCGTGGTTGTTGCCGAGTAATTTTTACTTCGGTTGACCACAACAGGTAAAACGCTGGCCTTGTGCCAGCGTTTTGCATTGGTAAGTCGGTCAAAGCGGCCTATCATCAACGTGTGTATCACTGAACGACATACGAGATGAGCGAGCTGGTCCAATTGATGCGTGTCTATGATGCGCAGCCTCCTTTTTCTTCCCCCACGTTTCTGGTCGATCGGCTGTGGCCGCGCGGCATCGCCAAAATCCGTCTACCCGACGTCGTCTGGCTTAAAGACGTCGCACCCAGTCATGAATTGCGCCGCTGGTATCATGCTAACCCAGTAGAGTGGGAAACATTCGTCGGGATGTACCGCGCGGAGCTGAGTCAGCACACTGCGTGGCAGCCGCTGGCGGCGTTATTGCGTCAGTCGCAGCCGATAACCCTGCTGTATGGCAGCCGGGATACGGAACGGAATCATGCGGTGGTGTTGCGTGATTTTTTGATAGAACAGGCTGCGCTTAGCGAACGCGAATGAAGGAACCGTCCTGCTGGCGAACGAACTGCACCTGCTGACCGTCCGGGGTGTCGATCTCAAGCTGGCTCACCATTCCTTGCGTATTGAGCTGCAGCTGGACTTTCTGCCCGGTCCGCAGATTG
Organism: Dickeya fangzhongdai; assembly: GCF_002812485.1. NCBI lineage: Bacteria > Pseudomonadati > Pseudomonadota > Gammaproteobacteria > Enterobacterales > Pectobacteriaceae > Dickeya > Dickeya fangzhongdai. Next base: position 4,004,740 of record NZ_CP025003.1, on the reverse strand, counting down.
CTGAGCGGCTTGCTTTGCCCCTCCACCTGCGCCATGGCGAAGACATCGTTGACGGGAAGGTTGTTGTCGCGAAACAGCTGGGCCAGCGTCTGGCCGGACGCGATCTGATAGGATTGCCAGGTGGCGCCAGACGTCGCCGGGCGCGGCGTCTGGCTGGCGGTGGCTGCAGGAGCCACCAATTGCGCCTGTATAGGCGCGGTCTGCGAGCTGAGCGGCACGTCCACCTGACGGGAAGGCGCGGGGGCTGGGGGGGACACCGGCCACAGCAGCACCAGCAACAGCAAACACAGCAAAATCAAAATACAACGACGGTGAAAATAGGGCAGCGGTTCCATCCAGCTGAAATCATCCGGCAGATGCCAAAGCGTTCGCAGCCAGGGTTGCTGTCTGCGATGTCTGCGGCGTGGAGCGGGGTCCGGGGTAACCGTCTCCGTCTCGTCTGCGCTTTCTTCCGGTTCACCGGGAATTTCCTTGCGTCGACGCCATTGGGCCAGCCAATTCTGGCAGGATTGCCATAGCGTCAGGTGATTCCAGGTGGATTGCTTTCTCCTGGGCGCGATTCTGCCCATGGTGACCTCTCTTAGAACCGTATAAAGGTGAAACAGCTTAATTATATCGGTAATCAAGGACAGATAACCAGTTAAGGTCATCGTCATTGGGTTCCGACGCCGCAAACATGAGCGGTTTGACGCTGTGCCGGCCGGCAACACGGCGAGATCGCGACAGAACGTTTTACCCTCAACCGACTCGCTGCTATGCTGCGCTTTCGTATTTTACAGATTAAAGGAACATTCATGACAACGCCTTCTTATGACAGCGTCGAAGCGCAGGCAAGCTACGGCATTGGCCTGCAGATTGGTCAACAACTGCAGGAATCTGGTCTGGAGGGGTTGATCCCCGATGCGCTGGTAGCGGGTCTGTGCGATGCGCTGGAAGGAAAAGCGCCTGTGGTGCCGGTTGATGTGGTACATCGCGCGTTGCGTGAAGTGCATGAGCGGGCGGATGCGGTGCGTCGTGAGCGTCAGCGTGAGCAGGCGGCGGAAGGCCAGCGCTTTCTGGAAGCCAACGCTGGCAAAGACGGCGTCAGCAGCACCGAGACCGGCCTGCAGTTCCGTGTACTGACGCAGGGCGAAGGCGCTATCCCGGCGCGTCAGGATCGGGTGCGGGTTCACTACACCGGCCGCCTGATTGACGGCACCGTGTTCGACAGCTCGGTGCAGCGCGGCCAGCCGGCGGAATTCCCGGTTAGCGGCGTGATTCCTGGCTGGATCGAAGCGTTGACGCTGATGCCGGTCGGTTCGAAGTGGGAACTCTATATTCCTCAGAATCTGGCGTATGGCGAACGTGGCGCGGGTGCGTCCATCCCGCCGTTCAGCACGCTGATTTTTGAAGTGGAACTGCTGGAAATCCTGTAAGTTTCTCTGCCGGGGACGTCGCGACCCGGCATGCTTTTCTCTGACCTATCATGGCGTTAGCCGCAGCGGCCTCATTGCTTTCATCCCTGCTGATTCCGTGTCGTGTAACCCGTCGATACACCTCGTAAAGGCGGCCTGACGATTGCCTCGTTATGCTGACGTCGATAAGCGGCGCCAAACCTGAATTGCTTTCCTGAAGGTATTAATATTTAGCCATTTTCTGATAGCGGCTCATGGCGGCGCGCCGTATAAGTGAGTCATCCGCCGCATCGCGGTGAAGCAGAGGTTAGCATTATGATTAAGCCACTTTTATTAGGTGCCATTATGACGGGTGTACTGTTGTCGGCGATGCCCGCCGCACAGGCCGACAGCCTGAGTCTGGCGCTGCCGGGTGTGTATCTTCACATCGGCGATCGTGACGATCGTGGCTATTACTGGGACGGCAATCGTTGGTGCGATCCCGACAGCTGGTATGAGCGTCGGCACCATCATGCCCGCCAGGTTTATTACTACGCACCGCCACCCCCGCCACGCGTTGTGGTGATTGAACGCCCGCAACCGGTTTACGTTGTCCCTGCCGGACCACGCGGTCCGGGGCCTGGCCCGGGGTGGGGCGGCTGGGGCCATCATGGCGGCGGCCCGCGCTGGTAAGCCGGGCGGCCGATAACGAAAAGACAAAAACCGCGCTAAAACGGCGCGGTTTTTTTATGGCGGCGGGCGCGGTGTGATGGATAGGCGCTGACGGATAACGCCAATTACTCGCCCCGCAGTGCCCGTGGGAACAGCTGGTTATTTTCCAGATGGATGTGCTCCATCAGGTCGTCGATAAACTCGTTGATGCCGGTATACAGCGCCCGCCAGGTGGTGCAGGCATTAGCGGGCGGCGTAACGTTGTTGGTGATCGTTTTGACCACTTCCAGTTGCTGACCGGCGTCATCATGTTCGTGTTCCATCATCGAAATCGGTCCGCCGGCTTGCGCGCCCATACCGGACTGAATCATCGGGAACAGGATCCGTTCTTCTTTCATCATGTGTTGCGCCAGATCGTCGTGAATCAGCATCAGTTGATTGGTCAGTCCGTGCGGGCAGGCCGGTTTGTCGTGGTGCACGCGTTCCACTTTTTCGGCCATGTGGATCAGTTCCGGCAACTGCTCACGGTGACGATCGTGGAAACGGCTGATGATGTGTTGGATCATCTCGCTCAACGAGGCCTGCTGCCAGTCTTTTTCCGTTGACGGCTGCGCCGCCAGATCGGCCAGACGCGATTCCAGTATCTCGATATCCAACGCCTGTTTGCTGGCGGCGCGCAGCAGCGTCTGTTTGCCGCCACAGCAGAAATCGAGGTTGAATTCACGAAACAGCGCGGTGGCGCGAGGGATGGTGATGGCCAGTTCGCCTAATGATTGGTCGCGGTAATGCATGATGGGTACCCCTGAACGGTGTAATTTATAAAATGTATTTTAAATGCATCTTTTAAAATTAGCTATCCCTAAAAAGGATTACGATGGCGAATGCGGGGGAGACGAAAAAAAACCGCGCCGTGGGAGCGCGGTTTGATAGGGTTACTGTTTTTGCAGGTCCAGACGGTAGACGGCAAAGCCGATGTCGTCGTTACCTACCAGCGTTAGCGGGTACTGCGATTTTTCCTTGATGAAGGCAGCCGCTTTCGGCGACGGCGATGTTTCCACCCGGATATCCAGCGGGGTATCACTGACAATTTTTGCCAGACGCCAGTTGTTGTCCGCGGCCGGTTTTACCTCGCCGGTTTTTTTCGTTTCGGCGCTGATATAGGCGGCCAGCACCGCGCGGTTTTCATCCGGCGAGGCGAACGCGACCTGTTTTTCGCCGGTGCCGGCGAATTTCTCGCCGTAGGCGCGGTAGTTGTTGGTGGCGATCAGGAACGTGGCCTGCGGATCGATGGGTTTGCCTTTGAAGGTCAGATCCTTGATGCGATGCGCATTGCCGTTGATCAACTGGCACTCGCCGTCGTAGCGGGCGGGCTGGGTGACGTCGATCTGATAATTCACGCCGTCAATAACGTCAAAGTTGTAGGTGCGAAAGCCTTCCCAGTTGATGAGCGACTGCGGCTCGCGTTTGTGCGCGTCAATCTGGTTGAACTGACCGGCGGAGCATTCCAGCCATTCCCGTACCTGCTCGCCTTTAACTTTTACCACTACCAGCGTGTTGGGGTAGAGATAGAGGTCGGCGGCGTTACGGAAGGTCAACTGGCCTTTTTCCACTTCCACGTAGCTGGCCGGGTCGTTCTTGCGGCCGCCCGCTTTGAACGGCGCCGCCGCCGACAGCACCGGCAGTTCGGCTAAATCCGGGTCGCCCTGAATAAAGTGCTCGACGTACGCGGTCTGCGCGTTGTTGACAATCTGCACCGTCGGGTCGTCCTGAATCAGCGACAGGTAGCTGTACATATTGTCGGAAGCTTTGCCGATCGGCTTACTGACGAACTCGCGGGTTTTCTGATGGGCGTCCGACAGCACGTTGACCAGTTGCGGGTCTTCCGCCGCCAGCGATTTCTTCTGCGCTTTGTCGTAGATCGGGCGGGCTTCCGCCTTACCTTCGGTCACTTTCCACTGGCCGCTGTCGTTGTTCAGTACCAGATCCACCACGCCGAGATGGTCGCCCCACTGGCCGGGCATCACGGCGGGAACGCCGTTCAGCGTGCCTTTTGCGATATCGGCGCCTTTGATGCTGGCGAAATCCTTGCTCGGGAATACCGCGTGGGCGTGGCCGAACATAATGGCGTCAATACCGGGGATGTGGCTTAAGTAGTAGACCGAGTTTTCCGCCATCGTTTTGTACGGCTCCGCCGACAGGCCGGAATGCGGTATGGCAACCACCACGTCCGCCCCCTGTTTGCGCAGTTCCGGCACCCATTTTTTCGCGGTTTCGGTAATGTCCGCTACCGTAACTTTGCCGCTTAGGTTAGCTTTGTCCCACACCATGATTTGCGGCGGCACGAAGCCGATATAACCAATGCGCAGCTCGTGGGATTTGCCGTCGCGGTCTTTCACCGTTTTCTTTTCGATCAGGTAAGGGGTAAACAGCGGTTTGCCGGTTTTCGCGTCCAGCACGTTGGCGTTGATATACGGGAAATGGGCGCCGGCCAGCGCGTTGTGCAGGTAGTCCAGCCCGTAGTTGAATTCGTGGTTACCGATATTGCCGACCGCATAATCCAGCGTGTTCATCGCCAGATAGACCGGGTGCACGTCGCCTTTCTGCAACCCTTTGGCGGCGGCGTAGTCGCCCAGCGGGCTGCCCTGAATAATGTCGCCGTTGTCCACCAGCACGCTGTTGACGGCTTGCTGACGGGCGGCTTGAATCAGGCTGGCGGTACGGACCAGTCCGAATTTATCCGTTGGACTGTCTTTATAGTAGTCATAGTCCATCATATTGCTGTGAAGATCGGTGGTTTCCAGCACCCGTAAATCGACGGTGGCTGCCTGAGTGGCGTTAGCGATGGCTATCGCGAGCAGGCTCAGCACCAGCTTATGCTTCATAAAGGTCGCTCCTGTGACGAGGTATCAACATGGCGGCGCCTGCGCAGTCGGACGGTTGTCCGACAATGGCGGCGCGGCCAGAATGTGTATCGCAGATTTTGATGAATATCGTGTTAAATATCAGCCTGAATTGTGAAGCATGACATAGAATTCCGGGGCAGACATAAAAATGGCCCGGTGCGTGCGCTGTCGCGGCACCTGACACATGGCCTGTACGTATAATGAGGTGAAACGATGTTAGAACAGATCTGCCAACTGGCGCGTGAGGCGGGAGACGCCATCATGCAGGTTTATAACGGTCAGCAGCCGCTGAACGTGGCGCTAAAGAAAGACGACTCGCCGGTGACGGCCGCCGACCTGGCGGCGCATCAGGTGATTGCGCGTGGATTGGCCGAACACTACCCCGAGACTCCGATGCTGTCGGAGGAGGACCCGCAGGCGTGGTCCGAACGTCAGCACTGGCAGCGTTACTGGCTGGTGGATCCGCTGGACGGCACCAAAGAATTTCTCAATCGCAACGGCGAGTTCACCGTCAATATCGCGCTGATCGATAACGGCAAACCGGTGCTGGGCGTCGTATACGTGCCGGTGACCGGGGTGATGTACGCCGCGGCGGACGGCAAGGCCTGGAAGGAAGAGGGTGGGAAACGCCGCGCCATTCAGGTAAAAGACGCCAGACCGCCGCTGGTCGTGGTGAGCCGCTCTCACGCCGATGCAGAGCTGGACGATTATCTGCGACAGTTGGGCGAACACCAGACCGTGTCCATTGGCTCGTCGCTGAAGTTCTGTCTGGTGGCGGAGGGCAAGGCCCAGCTTTATCCGCGTTTTGGGCCGACCAATATCTGGGATACCGCCGCCGGGCACGCGGTGGCGCTGGCCGCCGGCGCGCAGGTGCATGACTGGCAAGGGCGCTCGCTCTCTTATCTGCCGCGCGAATCCTTCCTGAATCCGGGCTTTCGCGTTTCACTGTTCTGATGCCTTTTCCGGTCGCTCCGGCCGGATTTTTCCTGATGATAGCCACGGCAGGCGATAGGCCTGCCGTGCTCTTCCCGCCTTCCCGTTTTTATCTTTATGCCGCTGGCGGCGCACTGTCGTTTTTTGGTCATATTTTCACGGTAGATTGGCGGCCGTTGATGCGTTTACCGTCGCGTATGTGAGTTTGCGGCATATCGCACATACGGCAATAACTTGAAGGTTTATACTGATTTAAAAAGTATGGCATTAGTCTATTCGGTAAAAATATGTAAACGCCGTAAATAATTCTGTCATTGCGGGAACTAACCGCAGGATAAGGACACTAACCAGTTGTACGTGATTGCCGTGCTGAACATCATCCGACCCTAATTGGGAACGGGTAGCGCGGTGGAAAAAAAACGGGAGGAGAGGAAGACGATGAGGATCTTCGAACGTTACAACCCCCTGAAGGTCGCCAAGTATGTGAAAATCCTGTTTCGTGGAAGACTCTACATTAAAGGGATTGGCGCTTTTGAATTTGATCAGGGCCGCATTCTGTTGCCCAAAACGCAGGATAAACAGCATCTGGTGGTGATGTCCGAAGTCAACCGTCAGGTACTGAAGTTGCAGGCTGAATTGGGTTGAAGGAACTCGCCCCCTGCGACAGGAAAACGGCCCGTTAACGGGCCGTTGTTATTTGTTGGGGTTGTACTCTTTGTTGAAGTTAGTGCGCGAAGCGGCTTATGCCGGATGCGTTTCAGCGTTGAGCGCCGTTTTTTCTTCCAGCCGTGTGACCAGCAGCTGGTCGATCTTGTAGCTGTCGATATCCACCACTTCGAACTTATACCCGGCGTAGCGAACAAAATCGGTGCGTTTGGGGATTTTACGCAGCGTGTACATCATGAACCCGCCGATGGTTTCGTAATTGTCGGAGTGGGGGAACTCATCGATGCTGAGTGCACGCATGACATCTTCTATCGGCGTACCGCCATCGACAAGCCAGGAGTTCTCGTCACGGGCGACGATCTGCTCTTCCAGCCCCTGCCCAACCAGGTCGCCCATCAGCGTGGTCATCACGTCGTTAAGGGTGATAATTCCCACCACCAGCGCGTACTCGTTGAGGATCACCGCGAAGTCTTCGCCGGCGGTTTTGAAACTTTCCAGCGCTTCCGACAGCGTCAGCGTGTCCGGCACGATCAGCGCCGGGCGAATCTGTACGCCGCTGGTCAGTTCCAGACTCTGATTGCCCAGCACCCGGTTCAGCAGATCCTTGGAATCCACATAGCCGACAATCTGATCGATGGTGCCGTTGCACACCAGAAACTTGGAATGCGGCTGGTGCGCGATTTTCTCTTTGATCTGCGTTTCATCTTCATGCAGGTCGAAATAGACCACGCTTTCGCGCGAGGTCATTGAAGAGGGCACGGTGCGCGACTCCAGTTCGAACACGTTTTCGATCAGCTCATGTTCCTGTTTACGCAGTACGCCGGCCAGCGCGCCGGCTTCCACCACCGCATAGATATCGTCGGGAGTGATGTCTTCTTTACGCACCATCGGCAGCTTGAACAGCCGGAAAATCAGGTTAGCCAGACCGTTGAACAGCCAGACCAGCGGGCGGAACACCAGCAGACAGAAGCGCATGGGGTTGATGATCCGAATGGCTATCGCTTCCGGGGCAATCATACCAATGCGTTTCGGCGTCAGGTCGCCAAACAGGATGAACAGGCTGGTAACCAGCACAAACGAGCAGATAAAACTGGCGCGGGCGACCATGTCCTGCGGCAGAAAGCTGGCAAACAGCATTTCGAAATAGGGCGAGAAGGCGGCGTCGCCGATGATACCGGCCAGGATGGCGACCGCGTTGAGGCCGATCTGAATCACGGTGAAGAAAATGCCCGGCGTTTCCTGAAATTTCAGTACCAGGGCGGCGTTCAGGTCTCCTTCGTCGGCCATCAGCTTCAGTTTGATCTTGCGTGAAGCGGCCAGCGATATTTCAGACAAAGAGAAAAACGCACTGATGGCGATAAGACATAAAATAATTAACAGACTGTTTAACATAGTTTTTTCGCACAGTCGTCACGGACGGCGAACCTCTGAAAGGGAATAACATTATGGGTGCGGCATCGCCGCAACAGGGGCCGGAAGCCGGCCCGTGGTCGCCCAGTATAGCAGGCGAGGTTAAATCGCCGCCAGTTTCACCCCTGCGGGGGCAGGCAAACCCCGATGCCGCCCAGCCCACAATAGCCGTTCGGGTTCTTGTGCAGGTATTGCTGGTGCTCGTCTTCGGCGTAGTAAAACGGCCCGGCGGGCTGGATTTCCGTGGTGATGTCGCGGTTCTCGCCCGCATCGCGCATGGCCTGCTGGAAGCGCTGGTAGCTCTCTTTCGCCGCGGTTTCCTGCTCCGGGGTTAACGTATAGAGAGCGGAACGATACTGCGTACCGATGTCGTTGCCCTGTCGCATGCCTTGCGCCGGGTTATGATTTTCCCAAAACAGTTGCAGTAACTGCGGGTAACTCACCACCGCAGGATCAAACACCACCCGCACGGCTTCCGCGTGGCCGGTTTTGCCGGTGCACACTTCCCGATAAGTGGGGTTGGGGGTATAGCCGCCGCAATACCCGGACGCAGTGCTGTACACCCCGGACTGTTGCCAGAACAGCCGTTCCACGCCCCAGAAGCAGCCCATGGCGAAGATCGCCACCTCCATGTGATCCGGCACATGGGTCATGGAATGCTGATTCACCACATGCAGACGGGCGACCGGCATCGGTGTGGTGCGGCCCGGCAGGGCGTCCGACTGGCCGATCAGCTGTGTCTTATCAAAATTCGCTATCACGTTTGGCTCCTGATTATCACCCTGTGTTTCATACTTTCAGAGCATAACCGAGTTAATGCGCTCTGTCTTTATGGCGAAATAGCACGGCAATATGACAGCGATGCTGGCGTCGGGCGGCGCGTTGCAACGATAGGCGCACGTATGGTCAGCATCCGGAGACCGTCAGACCTGCCCGTCGACTGGCGATGTCCGACATCAGCGATGGGGGTTTTCAGGGCGATAGCGTTGTCTGCATGGCGACGACTATCTATAGTTAACAGCACCGTTACAGGCATACTTGTCTGTGGTTAATCAGAAAATACGTCGATTCTGCTGACACTGCCGGGAAGTTAAGTGACAATTTTTATCAGGACAAAAAACAAATTTTGCCGTCGCGGCGTCATGTTCTGCCGCATGTTGGGACTCGGAAGTCTGCTGCTGATGGCGGCGCCGGCGCTTGCCGCATCGAACGTGCGCCTGCAGCTCACCGGGCTGGAGGGCGAACTGCAGAAAAATGTACGTGCCCGTCTTTCCACCATCACGCCAGATGAAGTCAACGCCGATGGCCGTTTCCGCGCCCGGGTCGATGAAGCGATCCGCAAAGGGTTGCGCGCGCTGGGTTACTACGACCCTGAGATCCGCTTTGAGTTTATCCCGGCGCAGGGGCGCGGCCGTCCGGTGCTGAAGGTGACCGTCAAGCCGGGGGAACCGGTGAAAATCGCCGGCTCCAGCATTGCCATTCGCGGCGGCGCGCAGAGTGATGAAGACTATCAAAAACTGGTGAGACAGCATCGTCCCGCCGAAGGCAGTATCCTCAATCACGGCGCTTACGATGATTTCAAAAGCGAACTCGGCACCCTGTCGATGCGAAAGGGGTACTTTGACGGCCGCTTCAATAAAAGCCAACTGGGCGTGATGCCGTCCACCCATCAGGCCTGGTGGGATATTGACTACGACAGCGGCACGCGTTATCGCTTCGGCAAGGTCAACTTTCGCGGTTCCCAGATCCAGTCGGCTTATCTGCACAATCTGGTGCCGTTTCAGGAGGGCGATGTTTACTCTGCGGAACAGTTGGGGGAGTTTAACCGACGTCTGTCCGCTACCGGCTGGTTCAATTCGGTGGTGGTGGCGCCCGATTTCGAACAGGGCCGCCAGAGTAAAGTGCTGCCGCTGGATGCGGTGCTGACGCCGCGCACCCGCAACAGCGTGGAAACCGGTGTCGGCTACGCCACCGATGTCGGGCCGCGGCTGAAAACCACCTGGAAAAGACCCTGGGTCAATTCTTACGGCCACAGCCTGGAAAGCAGCCTGAGTTTGTCCGCGCCGGAGCAGCAACTGGATCTGAGCTACAAGATTCCGCTGCTGAAAAGTCCGCTGGAGCAATACTATCTGATGCAGGGCGGTTTCAAGCGCGAAGATCTCAATGACACCCAGTCCGACTCGACGTCGCTCAACCTGGCGCGTTACTGGGAGCTGTCCAGCGGCTGGCAGCGGGCGGTCAACCTGCGCTGGACGCTGGATCACTTTACCCAGGCCAACGTCACCAATACCACCATGCTGATATACCCCGGTCTCAGCTTTAACCGTACCCGGCAGCGGGGCGGGCTGATGCCCGACTGGGGCGATACCCAGCGCTATTCGGTGGATGTCTCCAATACCCTGTGGGGCTCGGATATCGATTTTGCGGTGTTTCAGGCCCAGAACGTCTGGATCCGATCGCTGGCGGAAAAACACCGCTTCGTGGCGCGCGCCAATCTGGGCTGGATTGAAACCGGCAGCTTCTCCCGCGTACCGCCGTCGCTGCGTTTCTTCGCCGGCGGCGATCGCAGCATTCGCGGCTATAAATACAAGTCCGTTTCTCCGCGCGACAGCGACGGCAAACTCACCGGGGCCTCAAAACTGGCAACCGGTTCGCTGGAATACCAGTACAACGTCACCGGGAAATGGTGGGGCGCGGTCTTTGTGGACAGCGGCGAGGCCGTCAACGATCTGGCGCGCACCAACCTCAAGACCGGTGCCGGCATCGGCGTGCGTTGGGCGTCGCCGGTGGGGCCGATCAAATTCGATATCGCCCGGCCGATTGGGGATGACGACAAACACGGATTGCAGTTTTATATCGGGCTGGGGCCGGAGCTATGAGCAGGATGAAAAAAGCCGGAATTGGCCTGATGGCTGGCGTACTGGCGTTGTTGCTGGCGGTGGTGTTGCTGGTGACCACGACGCCGGGGTTGCATCTGTTACTCAGCGCCGCCGTGCGCTGGGTGCCGGGGCTGGAGATAGGGCAGGTCGAGGGCGGCTGGCGCGATTTGACGCTGAAAGCGGTACGCTATCAAATGCCCGGCGTGACCGTGCAGACGGACAATTTGCATCTGGCGCTGGCGCCGGATTGCCTGTGGCGCAGCCAACTGTGTCTGGACGACCTGTCGTTGCAAAATCTGACGGTGGCGATCAATACCAGCGATATGCCGCCTGCTGAACCCGAGCCGGTGACGCAGGCGGCGCCGGTGACCGAAATCAGCGCGCCGGTGGCAGTGCTGCTGCGCCGTGTAAACCTGAGCAACAGCCGTATTATTGTCGATGGCGCCGATGTGTCGCTGTCGTTGCTGCAAACCGGACTGAACTGGCAGGGGCGGTCGCTGACGCTGCTGCCGACGCAGGTATCGGGCCTCACCGTGGCGCTGCCTGCCGCCCCGAAAACGCCGACCACGCCGCCGGCGACTGCGGGTAAACCGCAACCGCTGGGCGAGACGCTGCGCACCCTGTTTGCCGCACCGCTGTTGCCGGCGATGCCTGAATTTACGCTGCCGCTGGATATCACCATCGCCGATTTGCGCGGCGAGTCGTGGCAGATTCTGGGCGGCCAGCCGGTGACCCTTTCCCGTTTTCAGTTGCAGGCCGCCACCCGGCAGCAAACACTGACGTTGCAACAGCTGACGGTACAGTCGCCGCAAGGCGCGCTGTACGCCCACGGCGAGGCCCGGCTGGCCGGCGACTGGCCGGTAACGCTCAACGTTAACGGCATTCTGAACCGCGACCCGCTCAAAGGCGAACGGCTGCGACTGACGGCCGAAGGCAGCCTGCGCCAGCAGTTGCGGCTGGCGATGAACTTGTCCGGCCCGCAGCGGGCGCAACTGGATATCCAAACCGCGCTGGCCGAGCCGGGACTGCCTTTGAATATCAGCCTGCACAGCCCGCAACTGCGCTGGCCGCTGACCGGCGACGCCCTATATCAGTTCAACGACGTACAACTGAGCATCGGCGGCAAAGCCACCGATTACTCGTTGGCCCTGCGGGGCGATATTCGCGGCCGCGAGTTACCGCCCGGCACGTTGACGCTGGAGGGCAACGGCAGTGAGCAGCAGTTCGCGCTGACGCGATTGCGGCTGGCCGCGTTGCAGGGCACGGCGGATATCACCGGTCAGTTGGACTGGCGCGATGCAATCAGCTGGAACAGCAACCTGACCCTGAAAGGCATCAATACCGCACAGCAATGGCCGGAGTGGCCGGCGCGGCTGGAAGGATCGTTGACCACCCGCGGCAGTCTGGCGGGCGAGACGTGGCAACTGGACGTGCCGCAGCTGGCGCTGGACGGGCAGGTACGGCAGAACAAGGTGATGGTCAAAGGGGCGCTGAGCGGCAACGCCGGCGGCCAGTGGTCGATTCCAGGCGTGACGCTGGCGTTGGGGCGTAACCAACTGACGCTGCAGGGTGAGCTAAGCGACCAGTGGCGGCTGAACGGCGATATCAACGCGCCGTCGCTCAACGGGATTCTGCCGGGTCTGGGCGGGCAGGTGATGGGGAAATTGCGACTGAGCGGCAAACGCGACGCGCCGCAGTTGCAGACGGAAATCAATGCCACGGCGCTGCGCTGGCAGGAACTAAGCCTTGGCAAACTGACACTCAATGGCGATGTGCAGTCGGATAAACAGGTGCACGGCACGCTGACATTGCAGCTACAGCAACTGGCGCAGGGCGACCTGCGTCTGGCGTCCCTGAATGTGCGCGCTACCGGCGACGAAAACCAACACCAGTTGCGGTTGACCATGAACGGTGAGCCGATAGGCGGTCAGTTGTTGTTGAGCGGTCATTTCGACCGTGCGCAGCAGCGCTGGCAGGGGGAACTCAGCGATACGCGCTTTGAAACCCCGGTCGGCGAGTGGCGGCTGGCGCCGGCGATGTCGCTGGTTTATCAGGCGGCGGCGCAGAAAGTCACGGTAGGAGCGCATTGCTGGCGTAACCCGGATGCCGAACTGTGTGTGCCGCAGCCGATCGAGGCGGGCGCCAGCGGCAAGGCGAGCGTCAATCTGAACCGGTTTAATCTGGCGATGCTGAAACCCTTTATCGGCCAGCAGACGGCGGTCAACGGCACGATTACCGGCAACGCTCAGGTTAGCTGGCAGGCAAACGGCGGTCTGCCGGAAGCCCACGTCGCGCTGGCCGGCAATGGCGTAACCGTGCGTCAGCAGGTGCAGGGCGGTACGCTGCCGGTGGTCTTTGATACGCTGACGCTGGAGGCCGGGTTGCAGCGAGGGCAGGCGCGGCTGGCATGGCTGATGGGGATTCAGGGCAATGGCCGTTTTCGGGGCGACGTACAGATTGCCGACCCGCAGCGACGCCGTAGCCTGAGCGGTACGGTGACGTTAAACGCGTTGTCGCTCGATCTGCTGCGGCCGATTCTGCGCCAGAACGAGAAGGCGGCCGGGGTCGTTAATGCCGATCTGCGGCTGGGGGGCGACCTGCAACGCCCGCAGGTGTTCGGGCAGATGACGCTGGATAATCTTGACGTGGACGGCAGTTGGATGCCGGTGGATTTGACCAGCGGGCGGCTGGCGCTGTTGTTCAACGGCATGTCGTCGACGTTGCAGGGCGTATTTCGCACCACGCAAGGGCAGATTAATTTGGCGGGGAACGCCGACTGGTCGGTGCCTGAAGCCTGGCGGGCGCGCATCGCCGTCAACGGCGACCGCATGCGGGTGACGGTGCCGCCGATGGCGCGACTGGATGTGTCGCCGGATATTGTGTTCGAGGCGACGCCGCAGTTGCTGACGCTCAACGGCACGGTGACGATCCCCTGGGCGCGAATCGTAGTGCATGACATGCCGGCCAGCGCGGTGGATGTGTCGTCGGATGAGGTTATTCTGGATGAACGGCGACGCCCGATGCCGACCGCCGCCAGTTCGATTCCGATTGCCAGCAACCTGATCGTGCGGGTGGGCGATGATGTCTGGCTCGACGCCTATGGCCTGCGCGCCCGGCTGAGCGGCGATTTGAAAGTCACGCAGGACACGCAGGGGCTGGGCCTGAACGGCCAGATTTCGATGCCGGAAGGGCGTTTCAAGGCGTATGGTCAGGATCTGCAGGTGCGCAAGGGACAGTTGCTGTTCTCCGGCCCGCCGACGCTGCCGGTGCTGAATATCGAGGCGATCCGCAATCCGGACAATACCGCAGACAGCGTGACGGTTGGCGTGCGGGTAACTGGCACGGCCACCGCGCCTAAGCTGGAAGTGTTCTCCGACCCGACCTTATCTCAGGAAGAGGCCTTGTCCTACCTGTTGCGCGGCCAGGGACTGAACAGCAGCGGAACGGATAGTTCGATGATGACATCGGCCCTGATCGGTTTGGGGGTTGCACAAAGTGGTCAAGTTGTGGGTAAAATCGGCGAGGCCTTTGGCGTAAGCAATTTAGCTCTGGATACACAGGGGGTTGGCGACAAATCGCAGGTGGTTGTCAGCGGTTACGTCCTTCCGGGCCTACAGGTCAAGTATGGTGTCGGCCTGTTCGATTCATTGGCAACGTTAACCTTACGTTACCGTTTAATGCCAAAACTATATCTGGAAGCGGTGTCTGGTGTGAATCAGGCGCTTGATGTGCTCTATCAGTTCGAGTTTTAGCAATGCGAATTATTGTCTACGGCAGTTTACGGCGCAAACAGGGAAACAGTCATTGGATGACCAACGCTCAGTGGTTAGGGGATCATCAGCTTGAAGGGTATGAGCTGTACGATCTGGGACACTACCCGGCGGCGGTTGCAGGCAAAGGAGAGATTTACTGCGAAGTGTACCGCATCAGTTCGTCTATTCTGACCGAATTGGATGAACTGAAGCGGGGAGACGGCGTTTACCAGCGTGAGCTTATCGCCACGCCTTTCGGCAGCGCCTGGATCTACCTGTATCAGCGCCCGGTTACCGGTCTGCGCCGCATCGCCAGCGGCGACTGGTTGAAGCGTAACGAAGAGCAGTAAAAAAAACACCGCCTCGGCGGTGTTTTTGTTTCTGGCATTGCCGGTTCGCGCGTGCTGCAACCGGCAGAATAGCCTTATTTATTTTTGGCGCGTTCGAAAGACGTCAGGATTTCAGCTTTCGCGGCGGCGGCGTCGGCCCAGCCGTCCACTTTCACCCACTTGCCTTTTTCCAGGTCTTTATAGTGCTCGAAGAAATGGCCGATCTGGGCGCGCAGCAGCTCCGGCAGGTCGTTCACGTCTTTGATGTGATCGTACTCTTTGCTCAGTTTGGTGTGCGGTACCGCCACCACTTTAGCGTCTTCGCCGGATTCGTCGGTCATTTTCAGTACGCCAACCGGACGGCAGCGGATCACTGAACCCGGCTGCAGCGGATACGGGGTCGGCACCAGAACGTCAACCGGGTCGCCGTCCAGAGACAGCGTGTTGTTGACGTAGCCGTAGTTGCACGGATAGAACATGGCGGTAGACATAAAGCGGTCTACGAACAGGGCGCCGGTTTCCTTGTCCACTTCGTACTTGATCGGATCAGAGTTGGCAGGGATTTCGATCACTACATAGATATCTTCCGGAAGGTCTTTGCCCGCCGGTACCGTATTCAAACTCATGTCGGTTTCCTTCTTCTTCAAACCAGAATGGAGTGGCGCTCATTATAGCCAACTGATGGCGAAAGTCGTGATTTTTTAGGCTGGGCGCATTGCGTCTGTTTGCCGGTTGCCGTATCGGATTCCCATAAGCCTAATCAATGGAAATTAAATAATTAATCTAATTAAAGAACAACGGCAGGATTCCGATAAACGTGGATCCTGAATCGTGTCACCCGGCGTGTTCCGCGATGCACCGGCATGGTGCGTCGTACTGGACTACGCCATCTTATTTATTTGCTGCTTTTTATTATTTTGAATCACAAGGGAGAGTACGGATGCTAAAGAACATTACGGTCAAGCATGGCCTGCTGGCGCTGGTGGGCATCATGCTGGTGCTGCTGGCGATTGTCGTTGGAATCGGCACCAGCGCGATCAGCCAGGGGAACCGCTCGCTACTGTCTATCGATAAAATTCAGGGGAAAGAACTGAGTGCGCTGTCGTCAAGCTATACCGCCACGTTGCGTGCCCGCACCGCTGCGGCTCAGGCAGTCAGGCTGTATGAAATCGGTTTGATCGACAAGGCGAAGGAAACCGTGGGGCGCGTGGAAAATTATGCCGAGGCGTCGCGCCGGGAGATGGCGCGGTTTCTGGCGTATGGCACCGTGACCAAACGCGGCGCCGAAATGGCCGAGCATGTCAAAGTCGCGTATGAAGCCTACGATCGTCAGGGCATGACGCCGATGATCGCCGCGCTGAAGAAAGACAATCTGGATGACTATTATTCTCTGATGCAGGATACCCTGCCGGCGCTCAGCATCGGCATGGATACTTCTATTGCCGATTTCCGCGATTTTGCGCTGCAGGTGGGAGAAACTATGTTGCAGCAGGCGGACGAACTGGCTTATGGCCGCCTGTGGTCGATGGGGGTGGTATTTGCGGTGGCGCTGTTGCTGGCGGTGCTGGCATGGTGGGCGATCCGTCAGGTGGTTTTGCGCCCGCTGGACGGCGCGGTACGGCAGCTTGAAGTGATTGCGCAAGGCGATTTGTCGCGCACCATTGAAGACGGCGGCAACAACGAAATCGGCCGGCTGATCCGGGCGATGAAATCCATGCAGCACTCCCTCGCCGTGGCGGTGGGGCGCGTGCGCGACGCCGGCAGTCAGATTGATATCGGCACCAGCGAGCTGGCGTCCGGCAACAGTCATCTGGCGGAGCGTACCGAAGAGTCCGCCGCGTCGCTGGAACAAACCGCCGCCAGCATGGAACAGCTGGCTTCCACCGTGAAGCTGAACGCCGATAGCGCCGATCAGGCTTATCTGCTGGCGCAGCGGGTATCCGATACCGCCACGAAAGGCAGCCAGGCCGTTGATCAGATGCTGGACAAAATGCAGCTGATCTCCGCTACGGCGGCACGGGTGGCCGACATTCTGACGATGATCGACGGCATCGCTTTCCAGACCAATATTCTGGCGCTGAATGCGGCGGTGGAAGCGGCGCGCGCCGGCGAGCAGGGCCGCGGTTTCGCCGTGGTGGCGGGCGAGGTGCGTAGTCTGGCGCAGCGCAGCGCTCAGTCGGCCAGAGAGATCAAGGTGCTGATGCAGGATTCGCAAACGCAGGTCAACGAAGGCGCCGAAATCGCCCGCGTCGCCGGCGAAACCATGAGTGACGTGGCGTCGTCGGTGTCGCAGGTGACCACCCTGATGCGTGAAATTTCCACCGCGACCCGTGAACAGAGCAATGGCATTGAGCAGGTAAACCTGGCGGTGTCGCAGATGGATTCGGTGGCGCAGCAGAACGCATCGCTGGTAGAAGAGTCGGCGGCGGCGACCCGCTCGCTGGAAGAGCAGGCGCGCGAACTGGCGGCCAGCATGGCTCAGTTCCGGCTGGAACAGCAAGCTCTGGCAGCGTTAGGACGTTACTGATTAAAACCGGGAAGACTACCTCTAACCTGATAAAAAACGAAGCGGCCAATTAAGGCCGCTTTTTTTACGCTCAGGATTCGTCGTGTTTATCTGGCGTATCGTCCGCCGAATGGTGTTTGCGACGCAGCTTTTTCCAGATCTTGCTTTCCTGACCGCGCCACAGCCGCTGGATGTTATCGTGATGCCGCATCAGGATCAGGCAGGAGAGCATGGCTACCGGAAAGGTGAACTGGGGCTTGAACCACCAGACGTAGAACGGCGCGATCAGCGCACTGATAATCGCCCCCAGCGAGGAATAGCCGCTCAGCAGCACGGTCAGGAGCCAGGTGCCGGTCATCAGGCCGGTCAGATCCCAACCGATAGGCGCGATGGCGCCAAACGCGGTAGCGACCCCTTTGCCGCCGTGGAAGCGAAAAAAAATCGGGTAAATATGGCCCAGACAGGCGGCGATGGCCGTCAGGCCGAGATACAGCGGCGAACTGCCCAGCGCGTAAGCGCCCCACACCGGCAGCATGCCTTTAAGAACGTCAAAAACCAGTACGGCGGCGGCAGCGGTTTTACCGCCGATGCGTAGCACATTGGTGGCGCCAGGGTTGCCGGAACCGTGTTCGCGCGGATCGGGCAAACCGGCGATGCGACAAATCAGAATCGCACTGGAGATCGAGCCACACAGATACGCGACGATAATCATTCCGGGCGCGATAACACTCATAAACGGCTTCCGTCCAATAAAGGTCGTTTTAAGTTCAGCATCTGTGGATAATACGCACTTTCTGCCGGAAGTGGTATCCGGCGGCGGCAAAAACAGGGGATGACGTGATGGATATCGTGTTTATTGAAGAACTGAGCGTAATCACCACCATCGGTGTTTATGACTGGGAACAGACCATCCAGCAGAAGTTGATGTTCGATATCGAAATGGCCTGGGATAACCGCCCGGCCGCCGCCAGCGACGACGTAGCCGATTGCCTGAGCTATGCCGATGTCAGCGAGGCGGTGATTGAACTGGTCGCCGGCGGGCGATTTGCGCTGGTGGAGCGGGTGGCTGAAGAGGTGGCGGCCACACTGATGCAGCGCTTCGGCATTCCCTGGCTGCGGCTGAAGGTCAGCAAGCCCGGCGCGGTAGCGCAGGCGCGCAGCGTGGGCGTGGTGATTGAACGCGGCGTCCGTCCGTCAGCATGAATCGGTTGGCGATCATTTCGGCGCAAACACAGACCCTTCTTAAGGTAATCAAAAGATAATATCTCTATTTTAAGTTGGTCCCCAAAGCGTGGGACATCTTCGATGTGCTTTATACGTTGCGGCTTGCTGACGGCAAGGCCGCTTTTTTATGTGGCAGGTAGGGAGTTAACGGTCGATGGCGGATCTGCATTCGTTGCTGGTGGCGTTCATTCTTGGGGTGGTGGAAGGGCTCACCGAATTTCTGCCGGTGTCATCCACCGGGCATATGATCATTGTCGGTCACTGGCTGGGGTTCGAGGGCGACACCGCCAAGACCTTTGAAGTCATCATCCAGTTGGGGTCGATCCTGGCGGTGGTAGTGGTGTTCTGGCGGAGAATGTTCGGTTTGATCGGCATTCATTTCGGGCAACCGCCGCAGCATGAAGGGCGCGGCAAAGGCCATCTGACGCTGGCGCACATCGTGCTGGCGATGATCCCCGCCGTGGTATTGGGGCTGGTGTTGCATGACTTCATCAAGTCGCTGTTCAATCCGGTTACCGTGACTTACGCGCTGGTGGTCGGGGGCGTGCTGTTGCTGCTGGCGGAGTGGTTTAAACCGAAAAAAGCGAAGGCGGAAGGGCTGGATGACATCAGCTATCTTCAGGCGTTCCTGATTGGCTGTTTTCAGTGTCTGGCGCTGTGGCCGGGGTTCTCGCGTTCCGGCGCGACCATTTCCGGCGGGATGTTGGTCGGGGTCAATCGCTACGCGGCGTCCGAATTCTCCTTTATTCTTGCGGTGCCGATTATGCTGGGCGCGAGCGGGCTGGATTTGTATAAAAGCTGGCATTTCCTGTCGCTGTCCGACCTGCCGATGTTCGCTACCGGTTTCTTGACCGCGTTTGTGGTGGCGATGATCGCCATTAAGACTTTCCTGCAGTTGATTAAGCGCATCTCTTTCGTGCCGTTCGCCATTTATCGCTTCATCGTGGCGGCAGTGGTGTGGCTGGTGCTGATGTGATGCCGCCGGGATGCGCCGATGCATCCCGACGATGACGATAATGGTTATGTGCTTATGATGACGGCCCGGCAGCTTCGGCGCGCCGGGCTTTCCATTGTTCCAACGCGG
Organism: Dickeya fangzhongdai; assembly: GCF_002812485.1. NCBI lineage: Bacteria > Pseudomonadati > Pseudomonadota > Gammaproteobacteria > Enterobacterales > Pectobacteriaceae > Dickeya > Dickeya fangzhongdai. The sequence goes on along the minus strand of NZ_CP025003.1, from coordinate 3,985,009 downwards.
CGCAGCGACGGCGCTGCAGCTCTTCCCTGATCGCGGCATGCTGGAATCCGGCCGCCACCACTTCCGCGCTGGTTATACTGCTGGCGGCAGCAAAGGCTTCACGCAGATAGTCTCCCTGCGGATAGGGCTGTTGCTCCAGTCCGGCCCGCCCGCGTGCGTCCGCCTCGCTGGCGAGGAGCAACTGTTCCAGACGCTGGGGTTTGCGCCAGACATCGATGGCATCAAACAGCTTCAGCAGGGTTTTGGGCTGCAGTATCTGCACGGTGTGGACCACATCATGGTATTCGGCCACCAGACAGGCCAGATCGCGCAGCGCGTTAGGCACCCGCAATCGCTGGCACAAGGCCTCCACCAGCGGCACGCCGGCCGGGCCGTGACCATGATGGCGCGGCCACAGTTCCGGCGGCGTCAATCCTTTACCGAGATCGTGACACAGGGTGGCGAAGCGGATATCAAGCGCCGGGCTGAGGCGGGCGGCCATCGCCAGACTCATCATCACGTGGATGCCGGTGTCGATTTCCGGATGCCATTGGGCGGGAGCCGGCACGCCGTAAAGACTGTCGACTTCGGGGAACAGCACCGCCAGCGCGCCGCAGTCGCGCAGCACCTGAAAATAGACCTGCGGATCCTGAGTGGCGAGGGCTTTTTCCGTTTCTTTCCACACCCGTTCCGGCGTCAGGAAATCCAGCTCGCCGTTGCGGGTCATCGTCTGCATCAGGTTCAGGGTTTCTTCGGCAATCAGAAAACCGAGGTGGGCATAACGGGCGGCGAAGCGCGCGACCCGCAGCACCCGCAGCGGATCTTCGCTGAAGGCGCCGGATACATGGCGCAGGAGCCGATTTTGCAAATCACGCTGACCGTCGTAAGGGTCAATCAACCGCCCGTCTTCATCCTGCGCGATGGCGTTGATGGTCAGATCGCGCCGTTGCAGATCCTCTTCCAGCGTGATGTCCGGCGTGGCCTGGCAGGTAAACCCGGTATACCCATTGCCGGATTTGCGCTCGGTACGCGCCAGCGCATACTCCTCTTTGCTCTCCGGGTGCAGGAAAACCGGAAAATCCCGCCCGACCTGCTGGTAGCCTTGCTGCAACAGCATTTCCGGCGTAGCGCCGACCACTACCCAATCGCGTTCGGTGACCGGCCTGCCCAACAGGCCATCGCGCACTGCGCCCCCTACAAGGTAAATCTTCAAACCCGGCTCCCGATGTTAGGCTGTGTCGATAATTGAAATAATAACCAACCGTAACCGAAATGATAGTTAACGATAATTTCGGTTATTGTTGATTAACATCCTCTCGAACACAACGGGGCGTCCGTGCGGCTGGCGAGCCGGTGTTCAGGTGTTACCCCATCCAACGGTCGTTCTTTTTGCGTCTGGGCAACAGGTGCGGCAACAGCAGCCCCAACACCAAACCACCGCCCGCCACGCCTCCGCCGTACATAAACCACTGCATGATCAGCGTGCGCTGCTTGTCGTCCAATTGCAGGTTGGCTACCTCAAGTTTTTTCTGCGCCACTTCCAACTGGGTTTTCAGCGCCTGATTTTCTTTTTGCAAAGAGGAAAGGGTACCGTCACTGGCGGCGACTTTCTGGCGCAGGTCGACGGTGCGCTGGTTCCAGTCCTGATCGACGCTGTTAAGTCTGTCCGTCAGGGTTTTGACCTGATTTTCCAGTTCTGGCACCCGGGTTTTCAGGCTGGGCGTCTGGCTGAGCTGGTCAAGTTGAATCCAACTGGTGCGGCCTTTTTCGTCACGAATCTGTGCGTAACCGGCACCGTCGTTGGCGCTGATGAGCGTCACGGCTTCACCGGCATTCAACGTGCCGACGATACGATACTGGTTGCCCGGACCGCTGCGGGTGTAGGTGACAAGTTCATCGGAGATGTAGCGTTTTTCTTCCGCATGCAGGCCCAATGTGGTGGACAGGCCCAGGATCGCGGCAAGGAACAAGGGTAATTTATTCATCATATTCAATATATTAAGTTCATTGAGATTCTGCGGTTAGCGCGCCCAGTCTGACGATGCCGCCGGCAAACCTGAATGGGAACAGTCTTACTCTTGGTTTTGTAAACTTGGTTTTGTAAATCAGTGCGTTGGTTAATTCGTGATGAGGACTCAAGCATAGCCAAAATTCGGCGATGGCGAAAACCGGTTGCATACGCCTTGTGAGAACGCTCGCAGGGCGTTTGCGACGCCATGCCGCAAAAGTGGCAACCTGAGATAAAATGTTATTTACTGGCGACATTTCCGCAATATCCGGTAGTGCAAGACTATGAGCGAAGAGATCGAGTTAAAATTTATCATTCACCCCGATGCGGTGGAGACGGTCAAACAGGGCCTGAAAAACTGGCAGAGCGACGTGGGGCACAGCAACCATCTGCATACCCGTCAACTGGCGAATATTTATTACGAAACCGCCGACGCTTATCTGCGCCGGCATGGCATTGGGCTGCGTATCCGCGGTGAAAACGGCCGTTATGAGATGACGGTGAAGACCGCGGGGAAAGTGGTGGGCGGATTACATCAACATCCGGAATACAACGTGGATCTGCCCGGGCCGCAACTGGATATTCGTCTGCTGCCTGCGGAGATTTGGCCGGAGGATTGCGATATCGATGCGCTGGCTCTGGCGTTGCAGCCGCTGTTCAGCACCGATTTTCAGCGGGAAGCCTGGGTGGTGTCCCACCATCAGAGCCTGATTGAGATCGCCATTGATCAGGGCGAGGTCAGCGCCGGCGAATTCGTCGAACCGCTGTGCGAACTGGAACTGGAGCTGAAAAACGGTCGCACCGCGGATTTGCTGGCGTTCGCCAGCGAACTGGCCGACATCGGCGGCTTACGGCAAGGGAGCCTGAGCAAAGCCGCCCGCGGCTATCATCTGGCGAAAGGCAATCCGGCCCTGCCGCGCAGCGAGCTGGGTTTTCTGCCGGTGGAGCCGAAAATGACGCTCGATCAGGGCATTGCCGCCGGACTGGAATATGCGTTCAGTCACTGGCAATACCATGAGGAACTGTGGGCGCGCGGCGATAGTGCGGCGCGCCAGGCATTGCTGGAAGCCGGTGCGATGATGCGGGAACTGCTGGTGCTGGTCGGGGGCGTGGTGCCGCGTAAGATAACCTCGGAATTCCGTGCGGCGTTGACCCATCTTGAAGAGGGGATCGAGCGTACGGAAACGGCGGGTACGCTCTGCTACAGCGCCGATTACCTGAAGGGCAAACTGATTCTGACCTCGTGGCTGGTAAAACACGGCTGGCGCGGCTACATGGACAACCGTGAGCTGATGCGGTTGCAGAGTTCCTGGAAGCGCTTTGCCGATATCATGATGAGCCGCGGGCTGGCTGAACTGAAAGCCGTATTCAGCCATGCGCTGGATGCGTTGCATTACGCCCAGCAATTGCCGCGCTTGCAGCGAGGCGTGTACGCCTTTTTGCTGCTGGGCGGCTCTTATCCGCCGGAGGAGGCCCACCGCTATCTGCAGCCGTGGCGTGAGCTGATGCAACTGATTGAAGCGCTGTCCGCCGGCCAGAGTATACCCAGCGAACTGGAGCACTGCCGCAAGCAGGCGCTCGAACAGCCGCCGTTCTGGCTGCACAGCGGCCAGTAATCCGCCTGTCGCGCTTCGGGGTTATCGCTTTTCCTGCACCGGCAAGGCGGATAACCCCGGTTCAACATTTTATTGAAGCTGCCTGACGGGGCAGCTGTGCAAGGATATCGCCATGACCTGTCATCCCGCATCGTTGTTTCCGCTGTCTGAACCACTGACCGAACAGGCGCGCCATGAGGCGGAACGTCTGTTGACTTCCGATCCGACGCCGCTGGCCGATGAGGCGATGGCGGTACTGATTTGCAGCGAGTTCGTTAGCGACGCGCTGGCGCGCTATCCGGAGTGGCGGCAGGAGATGGTGCGGCAGCCGCCCCAGCCGGAAGAGTGGCGGCAGTATGCGGACTGGCTATCGCAGACATTGAGCGGCGTCAGCGATGAGGCGGCGTTAATGCAGGCGTTGCGCCTGTTCCGCCGCCGCATTCTGACGCGCATCGCCTGGGGGCAATGGCTGCAGCTCAGCACCACCGTGCAGACATTGCAGCAACTGAGCGTCCTGGCGGAAGCGCTGATCGTCGCCGCCCGCCAGTGGTTGTATGACGCCTGCTGCCGCGAGTGGGGCACGCCGTGCAATGCGGCGGGCGAGCCCCAGCCATTGCTGATTCTGGGCATGGGCAAACTCGGCGGCGGCGAGCTGAATTTTTCCTCGGATATCGACCTGATTTTCGCCTATCCGGAAAACGGCCAGACCCGCGGCGGACGCCGGGAGCTGGATAACGCCCAGTTCTTTACCCGCCTCGGCCAGCGGCTGATCAAAGCGCTGGACCAGCCGACCGTGGACGGCTTCGTTTACCGGGTGGACATGCGCCTGCGGCCGTTTGGCGACAGCGGCCCGCTGGTGATGAGCTTCGCCGCGCTGGAAGATTACTATCAGGAACAGGGGCGCGACTGGGAGCGGTATGCGATGGTCAAAGCCCGGCTGATGGGCGGCGATGACGACCATTACAGCCAGGAGTTGATCCGCATGTTGCGGCCGTTCGTGTTCCGCCGCTATATCGATTTCAGCGTGATTCAATCGCTGCGCAACATGAAGAGCATGATCGCCCGCGAAGTGCGGCGACGAGACCTGCGCAACAACATCAAGCTGGGAGCGGGCGGCATCCGTGAAGTGGAGTTCATCACCCAGGTGTTTCAACTGATTCGCGGCGGCCGCGAGCCCACGTTGCAGGGGCGTTCTCTGCTGCCGACGCTGACGCAGGTCGGCGAGCTGGGGCTGTTGACCCCGGCGCAGGCGGCTCAACTGCGCGAGGCTTATCTGTTTTTGCGTCGGCTGGAAAACCTGTTGCAATCAATCGCCGACGAACAAACGCAAACCCTGCCGGAAGACCCGCTTAATCAGGCGCGGCTGGCGTGGGGGATGCGCTGCGACGACTGGTTGCAACTGAGTGAACGCTTACATCAGCAGATGCATGCGGTGCGTGCGGTGTTCCATGAGCTGATTGGCGATGACGCGCCCGACAGCAGCGAAACCCCGGAACACAGCCATTACAGCAGCCTGTGGCAGGATGGCCTGGATAGTACCGACCTGGCGACGTTGGCGCCTGACCTGACCCCGGAGGTGTGCGAACGGCTGTTGGCGCGGGTGACGGATTTTCGCGCTGATTTATCCCGCCGTACCATCGGGCCGCGCGGTCGCGATGTGCTTGACCAACTGATGCCGGCGTTGCTGGCGCAGGCCTGCGGTCACGCCAACGCCGACGTCATCGTGGCGCGCCTGACGCCGCTGTTGCTGGGTATCGTCACCCGTACCACCTATCTGGAACTGTTGCTGGAGTCGCGCCCGGCGCTGACGCAGCTGATTCGTCTGTGCGCCGTGTCGCCGATGATAGCCAGCCAGCTGGCGCGTTATCCGTTGTTGCTGGATGAACTGCTGGACCCGGCTAGCTTGTACCAACCGACCGCGCTGAATGCGTACGCCGACGAATTGCGTCAATACCTGATGCGCGTGCCGGAAGAGGACGAAGAGCAGCAACTGGAAGCGTTGCGTCAGTTCAAGCAGGCGCAGCATCTGCGCATCGCGGCGGCGGATATTGTCGGCGCGCTGCCGGTCATGAAAGTGAGCGATCACTTAACTTATCTGGCGGAGGCGATCATCGCCGCCGTGGTACAGCAGGCGTGGAACCAGATGGTGGCGCGTTACGGCCAGCCTGCCCACCTGCACTCTCATTCCGGGCGCGGGTTCGCCGTGGTGGGGTACGGCAAGCTGGGCGGCTGGGAGTTGGGCTACAGTTCCGACCTTGATCTGGTGTTCCTGATCGATTGCCCGGATAACGTGGCGACCGATGGCGAACGCAGCATCGACGGCCGTCAGTTCTATTTGCGGCTGGCCCAGCGCGTGATGCACCTGTTCAGCACCCGCACCTCGTCCGGCATCTTGTATGAGGTCGACGCCCGTTTAAGGCCATCGGGAGCGGCGGGGATGCTGGTGAGCACCGTGGCGGCGTTCGAGGATTATCAGCGCAATGAAGCCTGGACCTGGGAACATCAGGCGCTGGTGCGCGCCCGGGTGGTGTATGGCGAACCCGCTATTCAGCAGCAGTTTGAGCAGATTCGCCAGCGGATTCTGTGCCGTGAGCGCGATGGCGATGCGCTGCGTACCGAAGTACGGGAAATGCGGGAAAAAATGCGTCAGCACCACGCCAGCAAAGACCCGGGGTTTGATATCAAGGCCGACGCCGGCGGCATCACCGATATTGAGTTCATCGCCCAGTATCTGGTGCTGCGTTACGCGGCGCAGGAGCCGCGGTTGACGCGCTGGTCTGATAACGTGCGCATTCTGGAACTGCTGGCCCGCCACGGCGTGATGGCGGAAGAAGAGGCTGACGCTTTACGGCTGGCTTACATCACCCTGCGCGATGAAATCCATCATCTGGCGTTGCAGGAACTGCCCGGCCGCGTTGGTCAGGATCGTTTCAGCGCCGAGCGGCGGCAGGTGCAACAGAGCTGGCAAAAGTGGCTGGAGTGAGACGCGCCGCGCAAAACGGCCCACCAGGGTGCTGTGGCTACCCGGTGAGTGTGGTAGTTGAGTGTGATGGTGTGGTAGTTGAATGTGATAGTATAGCGCGCGTTAAAAATGAACCTGTTTTTGGAGCCAGGGAATGAAAGTAACGCTACCTGATTTTCGCCACGCCGGTGTTCTGGTTGTGGGTGACGTAATGCTGGACCGCTACTGGTACGGCCCGACCAGCCGTATTTCGCCGGAAGCGCCGGTGCCGGTGGTCAAGGTGGATACCATCGAAGAACGTCCCGGCGGCGCGGCCAACGTGGCGATGAACATCGCCGCGCTGGGAGCGGGTTCGCGTCTGGTGGGGTTGACCGGCATCGATGATGCCGCCCGCGCCCTGAGCGCCAAACTGAACGAAGTTAACGTCAAATGCGACTTCGTTTCCGTTCCCACCCATCCGACCATCACCAAGCTGCGTGTGCTGTCGCGCAACCAGCAACTGATCCGCCTCGACTTTGAGGAAGGGTTCGACAGCGTCGATCCGCAGCCGATGATTGAACGCATCCAGCAGGCATTGCCGAAAATCGGCGCGCTGGTGCTGTCCGACTACGCCAAAGGGGCGCTGGTGCATGTACAGAGCATGATCCAGACCGCCAGAGCCGCCGGCGTGCCGGTGCTGATCGACCCGAAAGGCACCGATTTCAACCGTTATCGCGGTGCGACTCTGCTGACGCCGAACCTGTCTGAGTTCGAAGCGGTGGCTGGGCGCTGCAAAGATGAAAACGATCTGGTGGAACGCGGCGTGAAGCTGCTGGCGGAGCTGGATCTGTCTGCGCTGCTGGTCACCCGTTCCGAGCAGGGCATGACGTTGCTGCAACCGGGCAAAGCGCCGTTGCATCTGCCGACGCAGGCGCAGGAAGTGTATGACGTCACCGGCGCCGGCGATACCGTAATTGGCGTGCTGGCGGCGGCGCTGGCGGCGGGCAAACCGCTGGAGGAAGCCTGCTTCCTGGCCAACGCGGCGGCCGGCGTGGTGGTCGGCAAACTCGGCACCTCCACGGTAACGCCGATCGAGCTGGAAAACGCCATTCGCGGCCGTGCCGACACCGGCTTTGGCGTCATGACCGAAGCACAGCTGAAAGACGCGGTGGCGCTGGCGCGTCAGCGTGGCGAAACGGTGGTCATGACTAACGGGTGTTTCGATATTCTGCACGCCGGACACGTCTCCTATCTGGCTAATGCGCGCCGTCTGGGCGATCGCCTGATTGTGGCGGTGAACAGCGATGACTCCACCAAACGCCTGAAAGGGCCGAGCCGTCCGGTCAATCCGCTGACGCAGCGTATGATCGTGCTGGGCGCGCTGGAAGCCGTGGACTGGGTGGTGCCGTTTGAGGAAGACACGCCGCAACGCCTGATTAGCGAAGTCCTGCCGGATATTCTGGTGAAGGGCGGCGACTACAAGCCGGAAGACATCGCCGGCAGCAAGGAAGTATGGGCCAATGGCGGCGAGGTGCGGGTGCTGAACTTTGAAGACGGCTGCTCGACCACCAATATCATCAACACCATCAAAGCCAGAGACTGACGGGCGCGCTTATGTTGGAAAAAGAGTCGAAGCCTGCCGACGATATCTCCACCGTGTCGGTGCAGATTGAAGCGCTGCGCGCTCAACTGCGCTATCACGAGTACAAATATCATGTCGAGGATGCGCCGGAAATTCCCGACGCGGAATACGACAAGCTGATGAATGCGCTGAAAACGCTGGAGCAGGTGCATCCTGAACTTGTGACACCCGATTCGCCGACCCAGCGGGTCGGCGCTGCGCCGCTGGATGCGTTTGACACGATAGCGCATGAAGTGCCGATGCTGTCGCTGGATAACGTCTTCGACGAGACCAGTTTTCTGGCGTTCAGCAAACGTATCAATGACCGTCTGAAAAATGATGGCGAGTTGGCATTTTGCTGTGAACTGAAGCTCGACGGTCTGGCGGTCAGCCTGCTGTATGAAAACGGTCTGTTGGTGCGCGCGGCGACGCGCGGCGATGGCACCACCGGCGAGAATATTACCGCCAATATTCGCACCGTCGGCGCGATTCCGTTGCGTCTGCGCGGCGACAACATCCCGGAACGGCTGGAAGTGCGCGGCGAAGTGTTCATGAAACACAAGGGATTCGAAGCCCTGAATGAGGAAGCGCGCCGCACCGGCGGCAAGGTGTTCGCCAACCCGCGGAATGCCGCAGCCGGCTCGTTGCGTCAACTGGACCCGCGCATCACCGCTACCCGCCCGTTGACCTTTCTGTGCTATGGCGTTGGGATGGTGGAAGGCGGAACCCTGCCGGACACCCACTGGCAGCGGCTGATGCAGTTCCGGGACTGGGGGCTGCCGGTCAGCGATCGCATTCGCCTGTGTACTGGCAGCGATGCGGTGCTGGATTTCTACCGTCAGGTGGAACAGGAACGCGAGACGCTGGGGTTCGATATCGACGGCGTGGTGATTAAGGTCAACGAGCTGACGCTGCAGGAACGGCTGGGGTTTGTCGCTCGTGCGCCGCGCTGGGCGGTGGCGTTCAAGTTCCCGGCGCAGGAGCAGTTGACCTGGCTGCGCGACGTTGAATTTCAGGTCGGCCGTACCGGTGCGATTACGCCGGTGGCGCGGCTGGAGCCGGTCGCCGTCGCCGGGGTGGTGGTCAGCAACGCTACGCTGCACAATGCCGATGAAATCGAGCGTCTGGGGATTCAGATTGGCGACCGGGTTGCAGTAAGACGCGCCGGCGATGTGATCCCGCAGATTGTCAGCGTGGTGCTGTCCGAACGCCCGGCGGATGCCCGCCCGGTGGTGTTTCCTGAGCAGTGCCCGGTGTGCGGTTCAGAATTGGAGCGGGTAGACGGCGAAGTGGTGACCCGTTGCACCGGCGGCCTGTTCTGCGGCGCGCAGCGTAAAGAAGCGTTGAAGCACTTCGTTTCCCGTCGCGCGCTGGATGTGGAAGGGATGGGCGATAAGATTATCGACCAACTGGTGGAGAAAGAGTACGTCAAGACGCCGGCGGACCTGTTTCGCCTGAGCGCTGGTATTCTTACCGGACTTGACCGTATGGGGCCGAAATCGGCGCAGAATCTGGTGAATGCGCTGAATAAAGCCAAATCCACCACCTTTGCCCGTTTCCTGTATGCGTTGGGGATCCGCGATATCGGTGAGGCGACCGCCGCCAGTCTGGCGTCGCATTTCGGTACGCTGGAGGCATTGCAGTCCGCCGATCTGGAGGCGCTACAGCAGGTGCAGGACGTCGGCATCGTGGTGGCGACCCATGTGCGTAATTTTCTTGATGAAGCGCACAATCAACAGGTGATTCAGGACTTGATCAGCGAGAGTATTGGCATTCACTGGCCGGCCCCGGTAGTGGTGGATGTTGAGGCTTCGGATAGCCCGTTCGCCGGAAAAACCGTGGTGTTGACCGGCTCGCTGACGCTATTATCCCGTGACGAAGCCAAAGATCGCCTCACGGCGTTGGGGGCGAAGGTCAGCGGCAGCGTGTCGAAGAAAACCGATCTGGTGATCGCGGGCGAAGCGGCCGGTTCCAAGCTGACCAAAGCGCAGGAGCTGGGCATTGAGGTCATCGATGAAGCGGAAATGATGCGCCTGCTGGGGTGAGGGGAACATGGAAAAAGCGGATCTGCTGGCGATAGCCAATACGCCGATGCCTTTTGGCAAATACAAAGGCCGGATGCTGATCGACTTGCCGGAAGAGTATCTCCTCTGGTTCGCCCGCAAGGGCGAATTCCCGGCCGGGCGGTTAGGGGAGCTGATGCAGATTACGCTGGCGATCAAGATGGAAGGGTTGCAGGGGCTGGTTAAGCCGCTGCGCCGTCCCCAGCCCTGATACATTGTGGTTCGAATGGGTTGTGCTCTGGAACGTTATCCTCTGGGCAGGTTGTTATCAGATTGAGGTTGTCATGGCAGGAGTCCACCGCCGATGATCTCACCGCTTCGCTGTTCTCTGGCATATCTATTATTCACGCTGCCTGCCGTATCGAGTCCCCTGAAATAAAAAAGCACCATTAATCCTCTCGATAATGATGCTTTGTTCATGCCAGACAATAATCAGTCAGCTACAGGATTAGATGTAGATATTGATGCTGTTCTCATCCGTCGGCGCGTTGACGCCTTCCTGAGGTTTGGTCGATTGCACTGAGGACGACACATCAGACTGTTGGGACTGAGACTGCTGCGTTTTCTGCTGCTGCAACTGCTGAATCTGTGCCTGCAACTGCTGGATTTGCGCCTGAATCAGTACCTGCTGTTGTTTATAAACTTCCTGCTGATTTGCATCCTGGGTTGATGCCAGCTGTGTCGCCAGTTTTGTCGCCTGCTGAGTCAACTTTTGGATCTGTTGATTGAGCTGGGCGATCTGCTGATCAACGCTGGTACCGCTGCTGCCCGAGGATGCAGAGACGGCCGATGTTGCCGAGCCGATAGAGCTTGCCATAAATTCCTCCTGAAAATAGTCATAGTGGCTATGCCGTTATCGACATAGCCCAGCTGCATCCTTACTGGCTTTTCGCTTTCCTGACGATAAACATACAAATACATCAGGATAATAACATCCCGTCAGATGTAGGTATCGATTGTGCGATCGGATGAAAGCGGGTTGGTCTTTTCCTGTTTCTCGGTCTGCGAAGAGACAGCGTCAGTCGCTGATTGTGATTGCTGCTGCGCTTTCTGTTGCTGCAGTTGCTGAATCTGCTGCTGTAATTGCTGGATTTGCGCCTGGACCATTTTTTGTTGCTGCTGCAACAATTGGCGTTCTTCATCGCTCTTGGCTTCGAGCATTTTCGCCACAGTTTTACTCAGATCTTTGGTCAAGGTCTGAATCTGTTTGGTGAGTTGCATGATCTTTTGCTCAATGCCTGCAGTGCTGGTACCTGCTGATCCTGAGGCCGCTGATGTTGCTGAACCGACGGAACTTACCATACCTACCTCCTTTGCTTTCTGAGAAATAATCTACTTCCTAAGAATGATCACACCTGCGATATGGCTATCGGCACCGCTCTCTGGTGACTTTAGCGTCCTTTGTGCCGCTTCCCTAAAAAAGCAAAACCCGCTGTCTGGCAGCGGGCTTGGTTATTCGGTTTCACGCTCTTGACCAATCAAATGTAAATATCGATCGCATGTTCGGCAGACGGACGATTGACGCCTTCAACCGGCTTGACCAGCGGTTTGCTTTCCTGCGGCGGCGGCACTTGCTGAGTCTGCAACTGTGCGATTTGGCCTTGCATCACCACAATCTGAGCCTGCATCGACTGCTGCTGTCCGTTAATCGTGGTTTCCTGCTGCTTTTTAGTGCTCTCGCCCGATGTCTCGGCGGCTTTCAGGTTTTGCAGATTGCGATCGGAAACCTTCTGTTCAGTGTTGGTTTCGACGCTGGTGGATGCTGGCACCGGCATCACTGCAAACGCAGAGCTGGTAATTGGACTCAGCATACATCCTCCTGATTATGTCGTCTGGGCAGGGGACTGTCCCTGCTATCTTTATTATCGGCACCTGGCGCGATCTTATGAGTGATTATTAACCAAAAAGCGAATTCTATCTACCCTTTGTTCGGGGCGAGGCGTAAAGAATTGTATCTTTACGCCAACCATTATTTCCCGTAGACATTAATCGCATCGGTCAACCGCAGAGCCTGTCTGCTGAGGCAGGTGGCGAACTCGGCTGACTGATCGACCATGCCGGTATTGCCGGCGGTCATTTGCTCGATTTGGGCAATCGAGTCGTTGATCAGCGACAGCGCGGCGGTTTGTTCGCGGGTGGCGTTGCTGATCTCGCTGATCATGGTCGCGACCTGTTGCACGTCGTTGACGATGTCCTGAATATGCTGACCGGCTTTGTCCACCAGCGCGCTGCCGTTTTCAACGCTGGTCATGTTGGCGTCGATCAGCGTTTTGATTTCGCGGGCGGCAGACGCGGAATGTTGCGCCAGGCTGCGTACTTCCGCCGCCACGACGGCAAAGCCGCGTCCTTCCACACCGGCCCGCGCCGCTTCCACCGCGGCATTGAGCGCCAGAATGTTGGTCTGAAACGCGATGCTGTCGATGACGCCGATGATATCGACGATTTTGCGGCTGGCGTTCGAAATCGCCTCCATCATACCCACCGCTTCAGCCATGATATCGCCGCCTTTACCGGCGGACAGGCTGGCGTTTTGCGCCATATTGGTCGCCTGCGTGGCGGTGTCCGCGCTCTGTTGAACCGCGACGGTAATCTGCTCGATGGCTGCCGCTGTCTGTTGCAGATTGGCGGAGGTTTCCTCGGTACGCGCGCTCAGATCGCCGTTGCTGTCGGCCAGTTGCTGGCTGACGCTGTTGATGCCCGCGACCTGCGTGCCGACGTCGTCCACCAGTGAATGCAGGTTCAGCCCGAACTGATTGACCACCCGCAGCAGCAGGCCGATTTCATCCACCCGGTTGAGATGGATACTGTCCGCCCGACGGCCGGACACCACCTGTTGCGCCTGGCGCAGAATCAAACGCAGCGGATGCGCGATTTGCCGTTGCAGAAATCGATCGAGCGCTACCATCAATAGCAGGGTGGCGACCATCGACGTTGCGGCGCCGAAACCCAGTAAGATCAGCGCCAGCGGCACCAGACCGCCAAGCAGAACGGCCAACCGTAACCGCGAGCGCACCGATAGCCGCTGGAACAGGGACAGAACCGAGAACAGACCGGTCCGGACCACCAGCCCTTTATAAAACCGGATATGGCGGGCCTGCTTATTCTGTACCGCTTCGTACAAGGGTTCCGCAGCCTGAATTTCTTCCGCTTTGGGGGTATTGCGCACCGAAATATAACCGGCGAGCTGATTGTGGTGATAAACCGGCGTGACGTTGGCGCGTACCCAGTAATGATCGCCGTTCTTGCGACGGTTTTTGACCAGACCGGTCCAGCTGTCTCCCTGCTGCAGCGTGTACCACATGTCGGCGAAGGCTTCGATGGGCATATCCGGATGACGCACGATATTGTGCGCCGTTCCCATCAATTCGTCTTCATCAAAACCGCTGACGCGAATAAAGGCGGAATTGGCGTAAGTGATGTGGCTTTTAACATCCGTGGTCGACATTAATGTGGTGTTGTCATCCAACAGGTATTCCTGTTGTGTAATAGGTGCATTAACCCTCATTGGAAACCCCGATGCTGTGTATCAGTAATATATCGTGAGAATAGAAGGGCCGACGTGTGAGCACGGCCTGATTAATCACACGGGCTGAGAGGTGTGTTGAATAATCGTTTTTATTTTTTTAACGCAAAGTTAAAAGATGCGAAAAAAAGGGCGCTTTAAAATTCAAAGCATCCCTGCGTAAAGTTGTTCCATTTTTTTGTAAGGGGGAATTTATGCTTTGCGTCTTTGTGTTGTCAATCAAATCATTTTTTGAGCAGCGTTTTTTTTACCTTCTTTGAGTTTATTAAATATTGTTCGATTTTTTCTTAAACTTAGGATCACAATAAAAACGTTTTATTAACAGCAATAACGAAAAAGTGCGTTATAAAAATAAAAGGCAATAATGCGAATTATTAAGTGAAATTAAATGGTGACTCAATGAAAGGAACGGCGGGTTATTTTCTGTCGTAAATAAATTTACGTAGATGATATCTCTAATTAATGTCGGCGGATTAAAAGGCGACGGGCGGAAAATATTTTAAAACGTTCGCCGCCGGATGAACCATCCGGCGGCGAACAGGGCGATTTACGTCTAACTGCGTATATCAGGTCACCGGCGCCGGGTTGAACACCGACAGGGCGTTGTGCAGACCCCATTGATCGGACCAGGTTTTTTTCTTGCCGCTGGCGATATCCAGAATAAAGCGGAACAACTGCCAGCCCACATCCTCAATAGTGGCTTCGCCGGTGGCGATGGTGCCGGCGTTGATATCCATCAGGTCATGCCAGCGTTCCGCCAGCGCCGTGCGGGTCGCCATCTTGATAACCGGTACGGCTTTCAACCCGTAAGGGGTGCCGCGTCCGGTGGTGAATACCTGTACCGTGATGCCGGAAGCCAGTTGCTGGGTACCGCACACAAAGTCGCTGGCGGGCGTGGCCGCGTAAATCAGGCCGCGTTTGGTCGGGCGCTGACCCGGCGACAGCACTTCGACAATCGCGCTGGTGCCGGATTTGGCGATTGAACCCAGCGCTTTTTCCACCACGTTGGCCAGGCCGCCTTTCTTGTTGCCGGGAGACGGGTTGGCGCTGCGGTCGGTTTTGCCGCTGTCCAGATAATCGTCATACCAGGCCATCTCTTCCAGCAGGCGTTTACCCACCTCTTCATTGATGGCGCGCGGCGTGAGCAGATGGATGGCGTCGCGGACCTCGGTGACTTCGGAAAACATCACCGTGGCGCCGCAGCGCACCAGCAGATCGGAGGCGAATCCCACCGCCGGGTTAGCGGTTACGCCGGAAAAGGCGTCGCTGCCGCCGCACTGCATGCCGACCACCAGTTCGGAAGCCGGCACCGTTTCGCGCTGACGGCGGTTGAGCTGTTGCAGATGTTTATCCGCCATGCTCAGGATGTCGTCCACCATAGATTTGAAACCGACATGATGTTCATCCTGCAACCGCACGATACTGGTGTCGTCCAGTGAAATGGCCTGTACATCCGGCGTACCCTGCAGCAGACGTTCCGGCTGGAGTTTTTCGCAGCCCAGCCCGACCACCAGCACTTCGCCGCCGAAATTTGGGTTCAGCGCCAGGTTATGGATGGTGCGAATCGGCACTACCGCGGCCGGGGCATTGATCGCCACGCCGCAGCCGTACAAATGGTTCAGCGCTACCACGCCGTCCACGTTGGGGTAACGGGGCAACAGGTCGCGTTCGATCAGCGTGACGACATAATCCACCACGCCGGCGACGCAGTGTACGCTGGTGGTGATGCCAAGCAGGTTTTTGGTGCCGACGCTGCCGTCTGGGTTACGGTAGCCTTCAAAGGTATAACCTTCCAGCGGCGGCAGCGACGGTGGAACCCGGGTCGCCAGCGGCAAGGTTTCCAGCGCCGGGGCGTTGGGCAATTCCACCAGAGATTCATCGATCCAACTGCCGCGGGCGATGTCTCTGAGGGCGTAGCCGATGATTTCGCCATAACGGACGATGGAGTCGCCGAGGGCGATATCGCTTAATGCCACTTTGTGGCCCTGTGGTACGTGCTCTTTCAGTTCCAGGCCGCAGCTGAATCGGGTGCCGGCTTTCAGGCCGTTATTGTTAACGACAATGGCAACATTGTCAGACTCATGGACCTTGATATAAAGCGGCCGCTCACTGGCCACACCCTTGTTTGTGTTATCTGACATGGTGCTAACCTTTATTATGTTATATACCCGTCATACTTCAAGTTGCAGGTGCGTTGGCTTTATTACTCGGCCCATCCCTGGGCCTCGCCCCTGCGGGGCCGCTGCCAGCAGCGTTCAACTCTGCTCCCGGCAGAGTTGTCGCTCACCCCAGTCACTTACTTGAGTAAGCTCCTGGGGATTCGCTGCGTCGCCGCCTTCCTGCAACTCGAATTATTTAGGGTATCCCGTCATGCATCAGGTTGCCGGGATGTCGGCGGCGCTACCGGCCCGTACTCAGGCCTGCCGCCCACCGAGTTCAAATCGGCTCGCGCCGGTTTGTCACTTACCTCAGCCGCTGACTGCGATAAGTTCCCTGGGAGTTCACTCGGTCGCCGCGTTACAAGGCTCGTTATGAGCCTTGCCCTGAAGGGCCAACGCGAACGTTTTGTCCTGCAACCCGAATTATTGGGGTATATAACGCTGGTTAAAGTTATAACGCGCGGTTTATTTTCACTGCTGCTAATAATGACTTTGCTCGGCACCAGTATAGGGGAGCTTTCCTCATCCGGGCATTATGCAATTGACTGACATCCTGATGCGCTGTGCTTAATTTCTCTGGCGAAGAAACAACATGCAGTGAGACTTGTCACATTATTCCGTTCCCCTGTCTTCTCCCGCCTTATCGATACCGTCGCGCCCTGTGACCAGAACGACAAAAAACGGCGTTTTCGTGAAATGACTCCCAATTCGTTAGGCGATTGCAAGAATCCGTGTTGGTGATGATGGTAATTGTTGGGCGCTTGTCCAGTGAGGCTCTCAGGGCCGCCCTTTATAATTCTCCCCAGAAGTCGAAGAGGTCTCGTGGTTTATTTTTGCTGTTCTGTTTGTTCCTTTGCTCAGGTTTCAAACCATTACCGACTCTTGATTTCATTCTGGTAACCCAACCCTACATTGTGTTGTTATTCGGAATGAATGAGCTAACCGCTATCTGAAAGTAGGAGTTCATCATGAATACCGTCAGCACAGCAGCAGGCGTATTACAAAAGAAAACCAACGCCCGTTACTGGATTGTCGTGATGCTGTTTATCGTCACGTCATTCAACTATGGCGACCGCGCCACGATCTCCATCGCCGGTTCCGCCATGTCCAAAGAGATTGGTCTTGATGCCGTGGGCATGGGCTATATCTTCTCCGCGTTTTCCTGGGCTTATGTCATAGGCCAAATCCCCGGCGGCTGGCTGCTTGACCGCTTCGGTTCCAAGCGGGTCTACTTCTGGAGTATTTTCACCTGGTCGCTGTTTACCCTGTTGCAAGGGTTCGTGGATCTGTTCCACGGTTCAGCCATTGTGATTTCACTGTTTATGCTGCGTTTTATGGTGGGATTGTGTGAATCCCCGTCCTTCCCTGGTAACAGCCGTATCGTTGCGGCCTGGTTCCCGGCGCAGGAACGCGGCACCGCTGTCGCCATCTTCAACTCCGCACAGTATTTCGCCACCGTTATCTTCGCTCCCATCATGGGCTGGCTGACGCACGAAGTGGGTTGGGCGCACGTGTTCTGGTTCATGGGCGGTCTTGGCATGATCATCAGCTTCCTGTGGCTGAAAGTGATTCACGACCCGAAAGATCACCCGAGCGTGAACAAGGCGGAACTGGAGTACATCGAAGCGGGCGGCGCGCTGGTCAATATGGATGCGGCGGCGACTAAAAAAGAGGTCGCCCGCGGCGAGAAGTGGCACCAGATTAAGCAATTACTGACTTCCCGCATGATGATGGGGATTTATCTTGGTCAATACTGCATCAATGCGCTGACTTACTTCTTTATCACCTGGTTCCCGGTGTATCTGGTGCAGGCTCGCGGCATGTCGATTCTGAAAGCCGGCTTTGTGGCCTCTATCCCGGCGATCTGCGGTTTTGTCGGCGGCGTACTGGGCGGGGTGATTTCCGACTTCCTGATGCGTCGTACTCAGTCACTGACTGTCGCGCGTAAAACGCCGATTGTGCTGGGGATGTTGCTGTCCATGTCGATGGTGATTTGTAACTACGTCACCACGGAATGGGTGGTGATTGCGGTGATGGCGGCGGCCTTCTTCGGTAAAGGCATCGGCGCGCTGGGTTGGGCGGTAATGGCGGATACGGCGCCGAGGGAAATCAGCGGCCTGAGCGGCGGTCTGTTCAACATGTTCGGCAACATCTCCGGCATTGTGACCCCGATTGCCATCGGCTACATCGTCGGTAGCACCGGCTCCTTCAACGGCGGCCTGATTTATGTCGGTATCCATGCGCTGGTGGCGATTCTGAGCTTCCTGTTCATCGTGCAGGACATTAAACGTATCGAATTGAAACCTTATCAATCCCGCTGATGCAGGGTAAGGACGTGACTATGAGCAGTACGCAAGATTCCCCCGTCATTACCGACATGAAAGTCATCCCCGTCGCGGGCTATGACAGCATGTTGCTCAACATTGACGGTGCGCACGGGGCGTATTTCACCCGCAACATCGTGATTCTGAAAGACAACGCCGGGCACACCGGCGTAGGTGAAGCGCCGGGCGGCGAGGTGATTTACAACACGCTGACGGCGGCAATCCCACAGGTGGTGGGGGCGCAGGTGGCGCGTATGAACCATCTGGTGCATCAGGTTCACAAAGGCAACCAGTCTTCGGATTTCGATTCGTTCGGCAAAGGCGCCTGGACGTTCGAATTGCGGGTCAACGCTGTCGCCGCACTGGAAGCCGCCCTGCTGGACCTGCTGGGTCAGCACCTGAATGTACCGGTGGCCGAGTTGCTGGGGCCGGGCAAGCAGCGCGACGAGGTGACGGTGCTTGGTTACCTGTTCTACATCGGCGATCGCACCAAAACCGATCTGCCCTACCTTGAAGGTGAGCAGGGCAAGCATCCGTGGTATCACCTGCGTCACCAAAAGGCGATGGACAGCGAGGCGGTGGTGCGGCTGGCGGAAGCGGCGGCCGATCGCTACGGCTTCAAAGACTTCAAACTGAAAGGCGGCGTACTGCCGGGCGAACTGGAAGTCGACGCCGTCAAGGCGCTGAAAAAACGTTTTCCGGATGCCCGCATCACGGTGGACCCGAACGGCGCCTGGCTGCTGGACGAAGCGATTGGCTTGTGCAAGGACCTGAACGGCGTGCTGACTTACGCCGAAGACCCGTGCGGCGCCGAGCAGGGTTTCTCCGGCCGCGAGGTGATGGCGGAATTCCGCCGCGCCACCGGTTTGCCGGTCGCCACCAATATGATTGCCACCAACTGGCGTGAGATGAACCATGCCGTGATGCTGCAGGCGGTGGATATTCCGCTGGCGGATCCGCATTTCTGGACCATGCACGGTGCGGTGCGGGTGGCGCAACTGTGTGACGAGTGGGGATTGACCTGGGGTTGCCACTCCAACAATCACTTCGATATTTCGCTGGCGATGTTTACCCATGTGGGCGCCGCGGCGCCCGGTAAACCGACCGCCATCGACACCCATTGGATCTGGCAGGAAGGTCAGCATCTGACCAAAGAACCGCTGCAGATTGTGAACGGCAAAATCAAGGTGCCGGAACGCCCGGGGCTGGGTATCGAGCTGGATATGGAACAGGTGATGAAAGCTCATGAGCTGCACAAGAAACTGCCGAGCGGCGCGCGTAATGACGCGGCGGCCATGCAGTACCTGATCCCCGGCTGGAAATTTGATCGCAAGCGCCCGGTGTTCGGACGCGAGTTACCTAAGAATTCAACGTTTTAACAGAAGGAAACTATCATGACGTCGCAAAGTTCCACCCCGGTTATTACCAGTATGCAGGTGATCCCTGTCGCCGGGCACGACAGCATGTTGCTGAACCTCAGCGGAGCGCACGCGCCGTACTTCACCCGTAATATCGTGATCCTCCAGGACAATGCGGGCCATACCGGCGTGGGTGAAATCCCTGGCGGCGAGAAAATCCGCCAGACGTTGGAAGATGCCGCTGCGCTGGTAGTGGGTAAAACGCTGGGCGAATACAAAAACGTGATGACCGCGGTGCGTAACCAGTTCGCCGACCGCGATGCCACCGGCCGCGGTCTGCAAACGTTCGACCTGCGCACCACCATTCACGTGGTGACGGGAATCGAAGCCGCGATGCTGGACCTGCTGGGTCAATTCCTGAACGTGCCGGTGGCGGCGTTGCTGGGCGATGGTCAGCAGCGTGACGCGGTGGAGATGCTGGGTTATCTGTTCTACATCGGCGATCGCAACAAGACCGACCTGCCGTACCAGAATCAGTCGAATGAAAAATGCGACTGGTATCGTCTGCGCCATGAAGAAGCGCTGACGCCGGAAACGGTAGTGCGTCTGGCGGAAGCGGCGTACGAAAAATACGGCTTTAACGATTTCAAACTGAAAGGCGGCGTGCTGGCCGGCAGCGAAGAGGCCGAAGCGGTCACCGCGCTGGCTAAACGCTTCCCGCAGGCGCGCATTACGCTGGACCCGAACGGCGCCTGGTCGCTGAACGAGGCGATTGGTCTTGGCAAACAACTGCGCGGCGTGCTGGCTTACGCCGAAGACCCGTGTGGCGCCGAACAGGGCTTCTCCGGCCGTGAAGTGATGGCGGAATTCCGCCGCGCCACCGGGCTGCCCACCGCCACCAACATGATCGCCACCGACTGGCGTCAGATGGGCCACACTATTTCCCTGCAGTCGGTGGATATTCCGCTGGCGGACCCGCACTTCTGGACCATGCAGGGGTCGGTGCGCGTGGCGCAGATGTGCCACGAGTGGGGATTGACCTGGGGCTCGCATTCCAACAACCACTTCGATATTTCGCTGGCGATGTTCACCCACGTGGCTGCCGCCGCGCCGGGTCGGATTACCGCCATTGATACCCACTGGATCTGGCAGGAAGGTAATCAGCGTTTGACCAAAGAGCCGTTACAGATCGTCGGCGGCATGGTCGAAGTGCCGAAGAAACCGGGTCTGGGCGTCGAACTGGATATGGATCAGGTGATGAAGGCCCATGAGCTGTATAAAAACATGGGGCTGGGGGCGCGTAACGACGCCGTCGGCATGCAGTACCTGATCCCCAACTGGACGTTTGATAACAAACGTCCTTGCCTGGTTCGCTAATCCATCGCTGTTCGTTAATTATCGACAGTCGTTAATTGAGGTGCGCCGCCTCATCCGGGGCGGCGAGGTAAAGAGTAAGGACAAAACATGAAGACGCCACTGTTGCCTAACCAATTTCGCCAGGATTTACAGCAGGGGAAAACCCTGATCGGTTGCTGGTGCGCGCTGGGTAATCCTATTTCCACCGAGGTATTGGGACTGGCCGGGTTTGACTGGCTGGTACTGGACGGCGAGCACGCGCCGAACGATATCAACACCTTTATCCCGCAACTGATGGCGCTGAAAGGCAGCCACAGCGCGCCGGTGGTACGTCCGCCCTGCAATGAGCCGGTGATCATCAAGCGATTGCTGGATATTGGTTTCTACAACTTCCTGATCCCGTTTGTGGAAAGTGAAGAAGAGGCGATTCGCGCCGTGGCGTCGACCCGTTATCCGCCGGCCGGTATTCGCGGCGTGTCGGTCGGTCATCGCAGCAACGCCTACGGCACCGAGCCGAACTATTTCGCCACCATTAACGACAACATCACCGTGCTAGTGCAGATCGAAACGCAGGAAGGGGTGGACAATCTGGACGCGATCGCCGCGGTGGACGGCGTTGACGGTATTTTCGTCGGCCCGGGCGACCTGTCGGCCGCGCTGGGGTATCTGGGGCAGCCCAACCACCCGGAAGTGCAGAAAGTGATTCGCCATATTTTTGAACGCGCGGCCGCCCACGGTAAGCCGAGCGGCATTCTGGCGCCGGTGGAAGCGGACGCCCGTCGCTATCTGGAATGGGGCGCGCGTTTTGTTGCGGTGGGCAGCGATCTGGGCGTGTTCCGCGGCGCTACGCAGGCGCTGTGCGACAAATTCAAAAAGTAACTTGGATTAATCAGGGCCGCATCGGCCGTAAACATATCTGACCATGTCACTGAATGGACAACGAGGTTATCGCAATGAAAATTGGTTTTATTGGACTGGGTATCATGGGCAAACCGATGAGCAAAAACCTGATCAAAGCGGGTTACTCATTGGTCGTGCTGGACAGAAACAGCGCGGCGGTCGCTGAAGTTGTGGCGGCGGGCGCCACCTCGGCTGAAACGGCGAAAGCCGTGGCTGAGCAGAGCGATATCGTGATTACCATGTTGCCGAACTCCCCTCACGTTAAAGAGGTGGTGCTGGGTGAAAACGGC
The DNA here is from genome assembly GCF_002812485.1 of Dickeya fangzhongdai. Classification (NCBI taxonomy): domain Bacteria; kingdom Pseudomonadati; phylum Pseudomonadota; class Gammaproteobacteria; order Enterobacterales; family Pectobacteriaceae; genus Dickeya; species Dickeya fangzhongdai. The sequence continues at coordinate 3,962,892 of NZ_CP025003.1, read as the reverse complement.
GTGATTGAAGGCGCGCGTAAAGGCACGGTGGTGATCGACATGAGTTCCATCGCCCCGTTGGCCAGCCGTGAAATTGCCGCGGCGCTGGCGGAAAAAGGCGTCGAGATGCTGGACGCGCCGGTCAGCGGCGGCGAGCCAAAAGCGATCGACGGTACGTTGTCCGTGATGGTGGGCGGCGACAAGGCGGTCTTCGACCGTAGCTATGAGGTGATGAAGGCGATGGCGGGTTCGGTGGTACACACCGGCGATATCGGCGCGGGCAACGTCACCAAGCTGGCGAATCAGGTCATCGTGGCGCTGAATATCGCCGCCATGTCGGAAGCGCTGGTGCTGGCGACCAAAGCCGGCGTGAATCCGGACCTGGTGTATCAGGCGATTCGCGGCGGTCTGGCGGGCAGCACCGTGCTGGATGCCAAAGCGCCGATGGTGATGGACCGCAACTTCAAGCCCGGTTTCCGCATCGACCTGCATATCAAAGATCTGGCCAACGCGCTGGATACGTCTCACGGCGTCGGGGCGCAGCTGCCGCTGACCGCCGCGGTGATGGAAATGATGCAGGCGCTGAAGGCCGATGACCTGGGCGGCGCCGACCACAGCGCGCTGGCTTGTTATTACGAGAAACTGGCGAAAGTGGAAGTTACTCGGTAGTTGACGGGGCGGCGTCGGCGCAAGGCGCGGGGCCGCCCGGTTGACGGAACATTTTTGACTTGCGCCGGTTCCTGGTTGTGTCCCGCAATTGTGCGTGACAGCGGCTGGCGGTCAAATCGCAGCGAGATCGGACGCGAACCGCGTGGTTGGGGAAGCCCAGACACACGTCGGGTCGTGCGGGATACTGCGTTTTGGCCCCGGCTCTGCGCCGGCGACGCGAATAATTGCGGGACACAGCCTACAGCGCGGGTAGTTGATGACGCGAGTCGTTTATGAAAATAGTTATCGCACCGGATTCTTACAAAGAGAGCTTATCCGCCCAGGAAGTGGCGACGCAGATTGAGGCCGGTTTTCGGGAGGTGTTCCCCGACGCCAGCTACGTGAAACTGCCGGTCGCCGATGGGGGAGAGGGAACCGTGGAAGCCATGGTGGCGGCAACCCGCGGTAAAATCGTCAAGGTGAACGTCACCGGTCCGCTGGGCGATGATATCGACGCTTTTTTCGGGCTGTCAGGGGATGAAAAAACGGCGTTTATCGAGATGGCGGCCGCCAGCGGGCTGGAACGGGTGCCGCCGCATCTGCGCAATCCGCTGCTGACCACCAGCTATGGCACCGGCGAGCTGATTCGCAGCGCGCTGGATCACGGCGTTCGCCACTGTATTATCGGCATCGGCGGCAGCGCCACCAACGATGGCGGCGCAGGGATGATGCAGGCGCTGGGCGCGCAGTTGCTGGACGACGCGAAGCAACCGATCGGGTTTGGCGGCGCGGAGTTGGCGCGGCTGGCGCACATTGATATTCATTCGCTGGACCCGCGTATCCGGCAGTGCCGGTTTGAGGTGGCTTGCGATGTCACCAATCCACTGACCGGCAAGCAGGGCGCATCGGCGATATTTGGGCCGCAGAAAGGCGCCACCGAGGCGATGGTAGAACAGTTGGATCAGGCATTACGCCACTATGCGGGCGTGATCCGCAACGATCTGGATATCGACGTGGAGCAGGTGCCGGGCGCGGGCGCCGCCGGCGGCATGGGTGCGGCGTTGCTGGCGTTCTGCGGCGCGGAATTGCGTCGCGGCATTGAGATTGTCACCGAAGCGTTAGGGCTGGACGAACTGGTCAGGGACGCGTCGCTGGTGATCACCGGCGAAGGCCGTATCGACAGCCAGACTATTCACGGCAAAGTGCCGATCGGCGTCGCTTCTGTGGCTAAACGCTACCACAAACCGGTGATCGGCATTGCCGGCAGCCTGACCGCCGACGTAGGCGTGGTGCACGATCATGGGCTTGATGCGGTATTCAGCGTGCTTTACAACATCTGTTCGCTGGAGGAAGCGCTGGACAACGCCGCCGCCAACGTGCGGATGACTGCGCGCAATATTGCCGCCACCATCAAACTGGCGCAGGCGATTTCCTGAGCTCGTCGCTGGCCGTCACCGCGACGGCTGACCAACCGGCAGGCGCTGCCTTTGCGTGCATCCGCCTGCCTGATGGTATTTCTGGTTTGTTATCGCCGCCGGCGTTTCAGGCTGAGGCTTCCAGCCGTTTGCGCGCCGCTTTTTCCACATTGGTCATTTCGTCCATCAACTCCAGCCATTCCGGCTCCAGTTCATCAGCCGACAGGCCTTTGCGCAGCGACTGTTCGAGGTAGTGACAGATCTGTTTGAGCCGCGGTACGCCGCTATAGCTGCAACTGCCGTGCAGTTTGTGAATGATGTCGACCAGATTGTCCGGTGAGTTGCCCGCCAGCACCGCGTCTACCTGCTGACGGACATCCGGCAGAAAATCCAGCAGCATCGCCAGCAGGTCGCGCGCCAGATCCGGTTTGCTGGCGGCCTGCCGCAACGCCAGATCCCAGTCCAGCGACAGCGGCGATTGCGCCGTGACCGCCATCATCGGCATCGGCGGCGCGGGCAGTTCGCTGGGCGTTTTACAGGCATGGCGCAGCAGCGTCTGGCGCAGCATCTGTTCGTCGATGGGTTTGGACAGATAATCATCCATACCCGATTGCAGCAGCACTTCGCGCTCGCCGCTCATGGTGTGCGCGGTTACCGCCACGATTGGCGTATGCGCGTGCTGCGACAATCGGCGGATATGCTCGCTGGCCTGCAGGCCGTCCATGCCGGGCATCTGTATATCCATCAGAATGATATCCAGATGGGTACCCTGCGCGCGGGCGATAGCGTCGGCGCCGCTTTCGCACAGAATGATGTTTTCCACCTGTTCTTCCAGCAGCGCGCCGATCAGCTTCAGGTTGGCCGGGTTGTCGTCCACCGCCATCACGCTGAGCGGTAAACGGCTGAGCGACGCGGCGGGCGGCGGTAGCGCGCGCTCGCTGCTGTCCTGACTAAACAGGCTGTTATCCTGCAGCATCGGCAACAGCCGCGGCGCGGTGATGGGCTTGCTCAGGCTGGCGTGGATGCCGAACGATTTCAACTGCTCCGCTTCCATTTCCGCCATGCTCGGCAGCGCCAGAATCACGCAGGAGGCCAGGCGACAGAAGTCACGAATCTGCGGCGTGAAATCCAACAGCGTATTGCGGTAGTGGATCGGTACGCCGATCAGCAGGATGTCGAAGGTGCGTTCCGGCAACTGTTCCATCGTCGGGCTGTAGCTGACGGTCAGCGGCGTATGCACCAGAATGTCCAGCGTCGCCTGAGCCGCCGCTGGGTTAGCTTCCACATAGGCCAGATGTTTGCCCTGCAAACTATCAAAGTGATAATCAGGCTCCAGCACGTGCGGGTTCATCTGTAGATTAACGGTACACCAGAAGGTGGTGCCCTGATTCAGTTTGCTGTGGAAACTGATGTCGCCGCCCATTTCCCGCACCAGCCGCTGGGTAATCACCAGCCCCAGACCGGTGCCGCCGTGCTGGCGTGAAATACTGGTATCCGCCTGACGGAACGCCTGAAACAGCTGAGTCTGCTGCGCTTCGGCAATGCCGATGCCGGTATCCTTGATCTGGATTTCCAGCAGCACCTGCAAACTCTCCTGCCTGCGCTTTTCGATGCGGATATCAATGTTGCCCTGTTCGGTAAACTTGATGGCGTTGCCCAGCAGATTGGTGATGATTTGCTGCAAGCGCAGCGGGTCGCCGACGAACTGTTCCGGCACGTCATGCTGGATGTTTAGCGTCAGTTCCAGCCCTTTCTCATGGGCGGTATGCGCCAGCAGCATAATCACTTCATCCAGCGTGTTGTGCAGCGAGAACGGGATATTCTCCAGCACCAGTTTTCCGGCTTCCAGCTTGGAGAAGTCCAGTACGTCATTGATGATATTGAGCAGATTGTTGGCGGAGCGCTCAATGGTTTGCAGGTAATCCTTTTGGGTCGGCGTCAGCTGGGTTTTCAGCGTCTGGCGGGTAAAGCCGATGACGCCATTGAGCGGCGTGCGTAGTTCGTGGGACATGTTGGCCAGGAACTCGGATTTGATGCGCGCCGCTTCCTGCGCCCGCTTTTTGGCCAGATCCAGCTCGACGTTCTGGATCTCCATCTGTTCCAGCGTTTCGCGCAGGTCATAGGTAGCCTGATCGATGTTTTGCTGCATCTCCTCATGATAGGCGGTGAGCGACATCGCCATCGAGTTGATGCCGTTTTTCAGCATGTCCAGCTCGCCCAGCATGTGGCCTTCCACCCGGCTGTCCAACTGGCCGCGACGGATACGGTCCACCGTTTCCACCATGTTGCGGATGGGGATGGTGACATCGCGCATCAGCCGATAGGCCAGCAGCATCGCCACGCCCATGCAGAACAGCAATAGCATCGCGGCCATGAACATCTCGCGGTATTGCTGCAACCGGATGGTGTTCAAATCCAGCTCGACTGCGACATAACCCATCGGCGCCTGCCGGCTGATCAGCGTACCGGCGGAGACTTCGCCTTCGTTTTCGATAGGCATCTGCAACACCAGGCACTCTTCTTCGTTTTGCAGCCGCAGGGCGGTCGGCAGCGGATTGCCGGACGGCACCTGCAACAGCTGGCCGTGGGGGTTATTGGGGTTGCTGGTGACGATGAGCTGGTTGCGGGCGTCGAATACGCTGATGGTGCGCACAATGCCGGAATGATGACGATGCAGCATATTGACCAGTTGCCGCAGCGATTCCGGCTGACGCTGGGTCAAGGCATAGGCGCTGTTGACCGCCAGCGGTTGAATGATACTGGCGCCGGCGTCGGCCAACTGTTCCTGCAACTGGTTATAGCGGTGGATGACGAAAAAACTACTGAGCAGCAGACCGATCAGCATGGTCGGGGCCAGAATCAGTATCATCATACGTGCGCGCAGACTGTATTTGGTCATGAGGTTCCAATGTGGGACAATTAAGGTCGACTATTCCATTAAATCAATGACAGCACACTTATGGCGCAATTCTACTCTCCAAACCGGCGCGTGACGACCCGGCAAACCCTTACCGTGACGGCGAATGATCTGGATCCATTCGGACAGGGAGTAGCCCGCCATCAGGGAAAAACGCTGTTCATCCCCGGCGTGCTGCCGGGTGAGCAGGCCGAGGTGCAGTTGACGGAAGAGAAACGCCAGTTTGCCCATGCCCGGCTGCGGCGGTTGTTGACCACCAGCGAAGAGCGCGTGACGCCGCGCTGCCCGCACTTTTCCGTTTGCGGCGGTTGCCAGCAGCAGCATGCCAGCCAGCCGTTGCAGCACCGCAGCAAGGCGGCCGCGCTGACACACCTGATGACGCGGGAAACCGGCGCCGTCCCGCCGGAGCCGGAGGTAATCGCCGGATCGGCCTATGCCTACCGCCGCCGCGCGCGCCTTGCATTATACTATCAGGCGAAAACGCGCCGGTTACAGATGGGCTACCGGCAGGCGGGATCGCACGATTTGGTGGATATCGGCGCCTGCCCGATTTTGCGGCCGGAACTGGAAGCGCTGCTGGCGCCGTTGCGCGATTGTCTCGGGCAGTTGCAGGCCGTCCGGCGGCTTGGGCACGTGGAGCTGGTGCTGGCCGAGCAGGGGCCGTTGGTGATCTTGCGCCATCTGGATCCGTTGCGCGACGCTGACCGTCAGGCGATGACGGCGTTCGCCGCTCAGCATGGCGCGGCGCTGTTTGCGGCGCCGGAAGCCGGCGCGCTGGAATGCCTGCACGGCGACATGCCGTCTTATCGCATCGCCGGATTATCGCTGGCGTTCAGCCCGCGGGATTTCATTCAGGTCAATGACGACATCAACCAACGTATGGTGGAACGGGCGTTGGCGTGGCTGGATCCGCAGCCGCAGGACCGGGTGCTCGACCTGTTTTGCGGCATGGGCAATTTTACCCTGCCGCTGGCGGCGCGCGCCGCCAGCGTGGTCGGGGTCGAAGGCGTGGCGGCGCTGGTGGACAAAGGGCGGGAAAACGCCCAGCGCAACGGGCTGACGCAGGTCACATTTTATCATCATGACCTGGAAGAGGACGTCACCCGGCAACCGTGGGCGTCGATGGGATTTGATAAGATACTGCTCGATCCGGCCCGCGCCGGCGCGCCGGGCGTGATGCCGCAGATTGTGAAACTGGCTCCCCGGCGGGTGGTGTATATATCCTGTAATCCCACCACGCTGGCGCGGGACAGCAAGGTGCTGATGGCCGCCGGTTATCGTCTGGCCCGGCTGGCCATGCTGGATATGTTTCCACATACCGGACATCTTGAGTCGATGGCACTGTTTTTGCTTGGTTCCGATGGCTCGGTAAAGTAGGGAGAAATTATGGTTGCGGTAAGAAGTGCGCATTTGAATACTGAAGGCAAGTTCGTGCCGGACGCGTGGATTGCCTCCCTGGGTATCGCCAGTAAAACGTCGTGCGAACGCCTCGCCGAAACTTGGCGCTACTGCGAAGAAAAAACAGAAGGCCACCCTGATGCGATGCTGCTGTTGTGGCGCGGCATCGAGATGGTGGAAATCCTCTCCACGCTGAGTATGGATAACGACAGCATGCGCGCGGCGATGCTGTTCCCGCTGGCGGACGCCAACGTGGTGGATGAAGAAACGCTGCGGGAAACCTTCGGCAAGAATATCGTCAATCTGGTGCATGGCGTGCGCGATATGGATGCGATTCGCCAGCTCAAGGCCACCCAGCACGATTCGATGGCCTCCGAGCAGGTGGATAATATCCGCCGTATGCTGCTGGCGATGGTGGAAGATTTCCGTTGCGTGGTGATCAAGCTGGCGGAGCGTATCGCCCACCTGCGCGAAGTGAAGGACGCGCCGGAAGAAGAGCGCGTGCTGGCGGCCAAAGAGTGTACCAATATCTACGCGCCGCTGGCTAACCGGCTGGGTATCGGCCAGCTTAAGTGGGAACTCGAAGATTTCTGCTTCCGCTATCTGCACCCGGATGAGTACAAACGCATCGCCAAACTGCTGCACGAACGCCGTATCGACCGTGAGCAGTACATCGACGATTTCGTCAAAAACCTGCGCGCCTCTATGGCGCAAGAGGAACTGAAGGCCGAGGTGTATGGCCGGCCTAAACACATCTACAGCATCTGGCGCAAGATGCAGAAGAAATCGCTGTCGTTCGACGAACTGTTCGACGTGCGGGCGGTGCGTATCGTGGTGGAGCGGTTGCAGGACTGCTACGCCGCGCTGGGGATCGTGCATACCCACTATCGTCACCTGCCGGATGAGTTCGACGATTATGTCGCCAACCCCAAACCCAACGGTTATCAGTCGATCCACACCGTGGTGCTGGGGCCGGGCGGCAAGACGCTGGAAATTCAGATTCGTACCCGGCAGATGCACGAAGACGCGGAGCTTGGCGTCGCCGCACACTGGAAATACAAGGAAGGCGCCGCCACCAGCGGACGTTCCGGTTACGAAGAGCGTATCGCCTGGCTGCGTAAATTGCTGGCCTGGCAGGAAGAGATGGCCGACTCGGACGAAATGCTCGACGAAGTGCGCAGCCAGGTGTTCGACGACAGGGTCTATGTGTTTACGCCCAAGGGCGATGTGGTGGATTTGCCGACCGGTTCCACGCCGCTGGATTTTGCCTATCACATCCACAGCGACATCGGCCACCGTTGCATCGGCGCCAAGGTGGGCGGGCGTATCGTGCCGTTCACCTACCAGTTGCAGATGGGCGACCAGATCGAGGTCATCACCCAGAAGCAGCCGAACCCGAGCCGCGACTGGCTGAACCCCAATCTGGGGTACATCACCACCAGCCGCGGACGTTCCAAAATCCACAACTGGTTCCGCAAGCAGGATCGCGACAAGAATATCCTGGCGGGCAAACAGATTCTGGAAGACGAATTGGCGCATCTCGGCGTGAGCCTGAAAATGGCCGAAAAACTGCTGCTGCCGCGTTACAACATCAATTCGATGGATGAATTGCTGGCCGGCATCGGCGGCGGCGATATCCGCCTTAATCAGTTGGTTAACTTCCTGCAGTCGAAGGTGAACCAGCCGAGCGCCGAAGAGCAGGATCGCGAGGCGCTGCGCCAGTTGACGCAGAAATCCCAGCAACCGGCCCAGCGCGCCAGCGCTAAAGACAACGGCCGGGTGGTGGTGGAGGGCGTCGGCAACCTGATGCACCACATCGCGCGTTGCTGTCAGCCGATTCCGGGCGACGATATTATCGGTTTCATCACCCGCGGACGCGGCATTTCCATCCACCGTGCGGACTGCGAACAGCTCGACGACCTGCGCAGTCACGCGCCGGAGCGTATTGTCGAAGCGGTATGGGGCGAAAGCTACTCCAGCGGCTATTCGTTGGTGGTACGGGTGACCGCTAACGATCGCAGCGGCCTGTTGCGTGACATCACCACCATTCTGGCTAACGAAAAGGTCAATGTGTTGGGGGTTTCAAGCCGCAGCGACGTGAAGCAGCAGCTCGCCACTATCGACATGGACATCGAGATCTACAACCTGCAGGTGCTGGGCCGGGTGCTGGCCAAGCTCAATCAACTGCCGGATGTGATCGACGCCCGGCGCTTGCAGGGCAATTGATACTGTTGTTACTACCCTAAGGCGGGCCTGTCCCGCCTTTATCATGTCATTATCAGGATTATTATGAATTCATCCGCCATCGAGCGCTTACTCCACATCATGCAGCAACTGCGCGATCCGGAAACCGGTTGCCCGTGGGATCGCGAGCAGACGTTTGACACCATCGCCCCTTACACGCTGGAGGAAACCTACGAGGTGCTCGACGCCATCAGCCGTAAGGATTTCGACGACCTGCGCAGCGAACTGGGCGACCTGCTGTTTCAGGTGGTGTTTTACGCCCGAATGGCGCAAGAGCAAGGGCTGTTTGATTTCTCGGACGTGTGTGACGCCATTAGCGACAAGCTGGAACGCCGCCATCCGCATATCTTCGGCGACGCCACGCTGCCGGACAGCGACGCGGTGCTGGCTAACTGGGAGCAGACCAAGGCGCAGGAGCGGGCGGAAAAAGATCGTCATTCGCAGTTGGACGACATCCCGCAGGCGCTGCCGGCGCTGATGCAGGCGCATAAAATCCAGCAGCGCTGCGCCGCCGTCGGTTTCGACTGGACCACGCTCGGACCGGTGGTGGACAAACTGTACGAAGAGATCGACGAGGTGATGGTCGAAGCGCAGCAGGCGGTGATCGACCCGGAAAAACTGGGCGAAGAAATTGGCGATATGCTGTTTGCGGCGGTCAATCTGTCTCGCCATCTCGGACACAAGGCGGAAATCGCATTGCAACAGGCCAATCGCAAGTTCACCCGCCGTTTCCAGCAGGTGGAGCAACTGATTGGCGAAAGCGGCAAATCCCTTGCCGACGCCACGCTTGATGAGATGGAAGCAGCCTGGCAACAGGTAAAAGAATCAGAAAAAAAGGATTGAAATCATTTCCTGAACGAAAGTCGGGTTTTTCCCGGTTTTTGGCGCTATCCGGCTGATTTTAAACCCGGTCATCGTCTCCCGCGTGGGTGGGAGATACCGCATCAGCCGGAGCCTGTCAACGTCACAAAGGGTAAAACGATCATTTGTGACGCCTCCCAGGTTCGGGTATACTACTTTCCCGTCCTGGTCTTTCCATCGTCCTTAAACCTAAACTTTCAGGTTCAGCATGACAACTAATTATATTTTTGTGACCGGCGGGGTCGTATCCTCTCTGGGTAAAGGCATTGCCGCAGCCTCTCTCGCGGCTATTCTCGAAGCCCGTGGCCTCAACGTGACCATCATGAAACTGGACCCGTATATCAATGTGGATCCGGGCACGATGAGCCCGACGCAGCACGGCGAAGTGTTCGTCACCGAAGATGGCGCCGAAACCGACCTCGATCTGGGTCACTACGAGCGTTTTATTCGCACAAAGATGACGCGCCGCAATAACTTCACCACCGGACGCATTTATTCTGACGTTCTGCGCAAGGAGCGTCGGGGCGACTATCTGGGGGCGACCATTCAGGTTATCCCGCACATCACCAACGCCATTAAAGAACGCATTATCGAAGGCGGCGAAGGCCACGACGTGGTGCTGGTGGAAATCGGCGGTACGGTCGGCGATATCGAATCGCTGCCGTTCCTTGAAGCGATTCGCCAGATGGCGGTGGAAGTGGGCCGCGAGCACACCCTGTTCATGCATCTGACGCTGGTGCCGTACATGGCGGCGGCGGGTGAAGTGAAAACCAAGCCGACCCAGCACTCCGTGAAAGAACTGCTGTCCATCGGTATCCAGCCTGATGTATTGATCTGCCGTTCCGACCGCACCGTGCCGGCTAACGAACGCGCAAAAATCGCGCTGTTCTGCAACGTGCCGGAAAAAGCGGTCATCTCGCTGAAGGATATTGATTCCATTTATAAAATTCCGGCGCTATTGAAATCTCAGGGTCTGGACGATTATATTTGTAAACGATTCAGCTTGAACTGTCCGGAAGCAAACCTGTCAGAATGGGAACAGGTTATTTACGAAGAAGCCAATCCGGGCGGCGAAGTGACCATCGGCATGGTCGGCAAGTACGTAGAACTGCCGGATGCCTACAAGTCAGTGATTGAAGCGCTGAAACATGGCGGTCTGAAGAACCGCCTGACGGTCAACATCAAGCTCATCGATTCGCAGGACGTGGAAACGCGCGGCGTCGATGTGCTGAAAGGGTTAGACGCGATTCTGGTGCCGGGCGGGTTCGGCTACCGCGGGGTGGAAGGGAAAATCATGGCGGCGCGCTATGCCCGCGAGAACAACATCCCGTACCTTGGCATCTGTCTGGGTATGCAGGTGGCGCTGATGGAGTTCGCCCGCAATGTCGCCGGTATGGAAGGCGCCAACTCCACCGAGTTTGTGCCAGACTGTAAATACCCGGTAGTGGCGCTGATTACCGAATGGCGTGACGCCGAGGGTAATATCGAAGTGCGCAGCGAAGACGGCGATCTCGGCGGCACCATGCGCGTAGGCGGGCAGCAGTGCCATCTGACTGAAGGCAGCCTGGTGCGCCAGATGTACGGTGAGCCGACGATCATTGAACGTCATCGTCACCGTTACGAAGTCAACAATATGCTGTTGAAACAGATTGAGGCGGCGGGATTGCGTGTTGCTGGTGTCTCCGCCGACCGTAAGCTGGTGGAGATTATCGAGATCCCTGATCATCCGTGGTTTGTGGCTTGTCAGTTCCATCCGGAATTCACGTCCACGCCGCGTGACGGGCACCCGCTGTTTGCCGGCTTTGTGAAAGCCGCCGGGGCGTACCAGAAGCGTCAGGTGAAGTAAGGTTTTACCGGTGAAATGAGTTTTGCAGCAACGCGCGGTCCTCTGATCGCGCGTTGCCGTCTGAGGTTTTAGTTTAACTTGTACTGAGGAAAATCTGATGTCCAAAATCGTTAAAGTCATTGGCCGTGAAATCATCGACTCACGCGGAAACCCGACCGTTGAAGCTGAAGTTCATCTGGAAGGTGGTTTCGTCGGTCTGGCTGCGGCACCGTCAGGTGCTTCCACGGGTTCCCGCGAAGCGCTGGAACTGCGTGACGGCGACAAATCCCGTTTCCTGGGCAAAGGCGTGACCAAAGCCGTTGCTGCGGTAAACGGTCCGATCGCACAGGCTATTCTGGGCAAAGACGCCAAGGATCAGGCTGCCATCGACAAGATCATGATCGACCTGGACGGCACTGAAAACAAATCCAACTTCGGCGCCAACGCCATTCTGGCCGTTTCTCTGGCTTCAGCTAAAGCTGCTGCGGCTTCTAAAGGCCTGCCGCTGTATGCTCACATCGCTGAACTGAACGGCACCCCGGGCAAATACTCCATGCCGCTGCCGATGATGAACATCATCAACGGTGGTGAACACGCCGACAACAACGTCGACATCCAGGAATTCATGATTCAGCCGGTTGGCGCGAAAACCGTGAAAGAAGCCATCCGTATGGGTTCTGAAGTTTTCCATCACCTGGCTAAAGTACTGAAAGGCAAAGGCCTGAACACCGCTGTTGGCGACGAAGGCGGCTACGCGCCGAACCTGGGTTCCAACGCCGAAGCGCTGGCTGTTATCGCTGAAGCGGTGAAAGCGGCTGGTTACGTGCTGGGCAAAGACATCACGCTGGCGATGGACTGCGCCGCATCTGAATTCTACAAAGACGGTAAATACGTTCTGGCTGGCGAAGGCAACAAAGCGTTCACCTCTGAAGAATTCACCCACTTCCTGGAAGAGCTGACCAAACAGTACCCGATCGTATCCATCGAAGACGGTCTGGACGAATCCGACTGGGCTGGCTTTGCTTACCAGACCAAAGTGCTGGGCGACAAAATCCAGCTGGTGGGCGACGACCTGTTCGTAACCAACACCAAGATCCTGAAAGAAGGTATCGAGAAAGGCATCGCTAACTCCATCCTGATCAAATTCAACCAGATCGGTTCTCTGACCGAAACGCTGGCTGCTATCAAGATGGCGAAAGACGCAGGCTACACCGCTGTGATCTCTCACCGTTCCGGCGAAACCGAAGACGCTACCATCGCCGACCTGGCGGTAGGTACTGCGGCTGGTCAGATCAAGACCGGTTCCATGAGCCGTTCTGACCGTGTGGCTAAATACAACCAGCTGATTCGTATCGAGGAAGCGCTGGGTGATTCTGCACCGTTCAACGGCCTGAAAGAAGTGAAAGGCCAGGCGTAAGCGCCTGCCGACCGGCGAACTCGACTCGCCGGTCATCACGTCTGACAATCCGGAAGCATTTCTGCTTCCGGATTTTTTTTGCCTGCCGGTTGGCCTCTGTGCGGTTTTAGGGCCCGCTATCAGCCTGCCTGATTCTGCGCTGAATTATGTGAATTGCGAGCGTGCTTCCAGACTTTTCTGCCCCGTTGGGTCATGGGCATGACAAACAATGAACCCGATCCCAAATCCCTTCTTCACTGCATGCGAGCAGCATCTCTACCCGCTAGAGTAATTTTGGACCGTAGGTTCTGTTGATTCGAAATCGTATTTCGACCAGAAGTTTGAAGCCGATCGGTTGGTTCTTCCCGCGGATGCCAGTAGCGGCGATGGGGTGGCAAACGCGCAAAGGTTTTTGCCTTGCCGCCTCGTTACCTTAACGCTACGGCGGCAACGATGTTTTTGGGTCCGCCGCAACACCTTCATAAATAAATCAATGAGGAAGGATGGCGATGAAAACACGTAAAATTGGGCTGGCGAATTACCTGGCCTACGGTTCCGGCGATTTCCTCGGGGCCGGCACCACGGCGCTCACCGCCGGCTGGCTGCTCTATTTTTACACCACGTTTTGCGGCCTGACGCCTATCGAGGCGACCTTTATTTTTGCCATGGCCAGGGTACTGGATGCGGTGGTCAGTCCGCTGATGGGGTTCCTGACCGATAATTTCGGCTCTACCTGGCTGGGCAAACGCTTCGGGCGCCGTAAATTTTTTATTTTGCTCGGTATTCCCTGTGTCTTCAGCTACAGCCTGATGTGGGTCGGCCACATGGATTACTGGTACTACCTGATTACCTACCTGCTGTTTGACGTCATCTACACCATGGTGCTGGTGCCGTATGAAACGCTGGTGCCGGAAATGACCGATGATTTCAAACAGAAGACCAAGTTCTCCGGCGCGCGTATCGCGCTGGCGCAACTGTCGGCGATTCTGGCGGCGTTTCTGCCCGGTATCCTGCTGGGGTACTTCGGCAAAGACAATGCGGTGTCCTTCTTCTACTCCAGTCTGGTGTTCTCGGTGATCTGCGCCTGCGTGCTGGCGCTGGTGTACTTCTTCACCTGGGAGCGGCCGCGCGATCAAATGTCGGAAGCCTCGCTGCAGGCGGAAAAAGAACGCCAGTCGCTGACGCTGGGGCAGAGTCTCAGACGCCTGAACATTGAACTGTTGTCCACACTGCGTATCCGCATCTTCCGCCAGCATCTGGGGATGTATCTGGGCGGCTATATTGCACAGGACGTGTTCAACGCGGTGTTCACTTACTACGTGGTGTTCGTGCTGATGCAAAGCCCGACCATGGCGTCCAACCTGATGGGGACGATGGCGATCCTGCAGTTTATTTCGGTGATTGCGATGATCCCGCTGTGCATCAAGTTCGGCCCGGCGCCGTCCTACCGTATGGTGGTCTGCCTGTTTGGTCTGAGCGCGCTCTCCTATGGCTTCCTGTACTACAGCGGCATGCATTCGGCGTTTTCGCTGTTGTTGCTGGTGTCCGGTCTGGCCGGCTTGGGCCGCGGCGGCATCAACTATGTTCCCTGGAATACTTATACCTACATCGCTGACGTGGATGAAGTCATCACCGCTCAGCGCCGTGAAGGGATCTTCGCCGGCATTATGACCCTGACCCGTAAAGCCTCTCAGGCCGGCGCGGTGATGCTGGTGGGCGTGGTGCTGCAGCTGTCCGGCTTTGTTTCCGGTCAGAGCGTGCAGGCGCCGGGCGTCAGCCACACCATTCTGATGGTGCTGTGTTTCGGCACTGTCGGGGTACTGGCGTTAGGCTTCCTGGTGTCGCTGCGCTTCAAGCTGAACCTGCAAACGCATGAAGTGCTGCGTCAGGAAACGGCGAAAATGCGCGAAGCAGGCCGCATCGTGCCGGAAAAAGTCACGCCGGAAGCCCGTGCCACGGTGGAAATGCTGGCCGGTATGCCATACGAATCCCTGTGGGGGAACAACAACATTGGTTATCTCAATCGTCACAAGGCGCCGGCCCGGCCGATCACCGGCGGAACGCCTCACCACGGCGTGCATTAAGCCGTGCTGCGCAGATTGATACGTATCGAGAAGTCATCGATTGATAGGTAATGAAACTGGAATCGGATATCTGTTATGACCATTTTTCCTGTAAAACATAGCGCGCTGCTGCGCCAGCCCGAATACTTCATCTCCCGGGACGATTTAAAGGCGTTGATTTGCCGGGTGACCGACAATCTGATCAATATTGAGGATAAAACCGGTGAATTCCTGCTGCGGCTGGATGACGGTCGGGTGATCGATACCAAAGGCTGGGCCGGCTGGGAGTGGACGCATGGCATCGGGCTGTACGGCATCTACCAGTATTATCGTCAGACCGGCGACGAGCGGATGCGCGCCATCATCGATGACTGGTTCACCGCCCGGCTGGAAGAGGGCACGCCGACCAAAAACGTCAATACCGTGTGTCCGTTCCTGACGCTGGCCTACCGTTATGAAGAAACCGGCGACAGCCGTTGGGTACCGTATCTCGAACGCTGGGCGGAATGGGTGATGTACGACATGCCGCGCACCCACAAGAACGGTTTGCAGCATATCGTCTACAACAGCGAAAACACCGATCAACTGTGGGACGACACGTTGATGATGAGCGTGCTGCCGCTGGCGAAAATCGGTAAGCTGCTCAACCGCCCCGAATTTGTAGAAGAAGCCACCTACCAGTTTCTGCTGCACGTGCAGTACCTGATGGATCGCCAGAGCGGCCTGTGGTTCCACGGCTGGACTTTCGACGGTAACCACAGTTTTGCGCAGGCCCGCTGGGCGCGCGGCAACAGCTGGCTGACCATCGTGATCCCGGAATTCATCGAATTGCTGGATCTGCCCGAACACAACGCCACCCGTCGTTTTCTGATTCAGGTGCTGGAAAGTCAGGTGGAAGCGCTGGCGAAGTATCAGGACGACAGCGGCCTGTGGCACACCTTACTGGATGACCCGACCTCGTATCTGGAAAGCTCGGCGACCGCCGGGTTTGCCTACGGTATCCTCAAAGCGGTACGCAAGCGCTATATCGATCGTCGCTACGCCGACGTGGCGGAAAAGGCGATGCGCGGCGTGGTAGCGAATATCAGCGAGAACGGAGAGTTGCTGAACGTCTCCTTTGGGACGGCGATGGGTAAGGATCTGGACTACTACCGCCAGATTCCGCTGACCTCGATGCCATACGGTCAGGCGATGGCGATTCTGTGTCTGTCGGAGTATTTGCGCGTCTATCTGTAAAACGTGTCGAAGAGATAGCGAGTTTTGGACGGGCTTCCAGTGGAAGCCCGTTTTTTGAGGCTTGTGTGACTCACAACCCCGACAGACTGTAATTGACCGGCAACCAGCGGTAACCGTTGGTTTTACCGTTAGCGTCATGCTGTACCGCCACATGACCGATGCCGGGGAACGGCATGTGCGCGCCCGCTACCCAGTAACCCTGTTTCACCGTTTCTTTCAGCAGTGCATCACGGGTGCGAACCGCCTGCTCGCTATCAGAGTCAAACGCGATGGCGGTGTCTGGCAGCGGCATTTGTACCGCTTCGGCGTGCACGATATCACCCCACAGCAGGATTTTCTGGCCGTCGCTGTTGACCAGGAACGATGTATGGCCGGGGGTATGACCTGGCGTCGGCACGGCGGTAATGCTGGCGGGCAGTGACTGATGATCGGTGAAGGTCTTG
The DNA here is from genome assembly GCF_002812485.1 of Dickeya fangzhongdai. Classification (NCBI taxonomy): domain Bacteria; kingdom Pseudomonadati; phylum Pseudomonadota; class Gammaproteobacteria; order Enterobacterales; family Pectobacteriaceae; genus Dickeya; species Dickeya fangzhongdai. Next base: position 3,946,467 of record NZ_CP025003.1, on the reverse strand, counting down.
AGTTTGCCGGCTTCGCGGATATGGCGGAACACTTCCTGCACGCGCTCAAATCCGGCTTTTTTGTCCTGCGGCGCTTTTTTCAGATTGTCCGGGCTTAGCCAGAAATCGGTGTCTTTCTGGTTCACGTAAATGGTGGCGTTGGGGTAAACCAGTTTTCCGTCGCTGACCAGTCCGCCGAAGTGATCGGCATGCAGGTGAGTTACCAGTACGCTATCGACCTGCTCCGGTTTGTACCCGGCGGCTTTCAGGTTAGCCAGCGTTTTACCGGTGGTTTTTCCACCCAACGCGCCGGTGCCGCTATCAACCAAAATCAGGTTTTTTCCGGTATTGATCAGAAACGCGTTGATAGAGGTTTCCACCTGCGGTTTCAGGTAGCTGGCTTCCAGCAGGCTGACGATTTTCTCCCGCGGCGTGCGGGTGAGCAGCTTGTCCATCGGCATGGTGTTGGTACCGTCGGACAGCGCGGTGATTTCATACTGCCCGACCATAATGCGGTAATAACCGGGCTGAGTTTTAACCTGGGCGACCGCTTCGGCATTGGCGAATGCCGGAACCAGAGATAATGACAAACAGAAAACAGCAAGGGGCTTTAATAACGTCATCTTACATTTCCTTATTTGTAAATATACCTTTCATCTTCCACATTGCAGCCGGCAGCGCTCAAATCGGCTTACGCAAACTTGCCGCGCATTCCCGTCGCTTACTGCGGTAAGCAAGCCCAGGGGATTCATGCTGTTGCCGCGTTCTACCTTGCCCTAAGGGGCCAACGCGTTGCGTTGTTCAAAACGCAAGCATTTTGTCCTGCAATGCGAGATCGATTGGCGATAGAGGTATGGTCGCATCATGTGCGACCTGTTGATTATTAACCGGGAATCGCACAGGCACAAATTTCGGGCAGCCGTTCTTTTTGGTTATTGCATCCGGCGGTTTGGCATGGCTTGCGCTATCGGCGATAATAGTGGTTTAGCCAGAAGGAATAATGAAACACGATGCTTTACCCGATTAACGAAATGTTCCAGACCCTACAGGGCGAAGGTTTTTTCACCGGCGTCCCGGCGGTGTTTATCCGTTTGCAAGGGTGCCCGGTGGGGTGCAGCTGGTGCGATACCAAACATACCTGGGAAAAACTGCCTGAGCGGCAGATTCCGCTGGCGGAGGTACTGGTTAAAAGCGGGGAAAGCGACGCCTGGAGCGGTTCCAGCGTTGAGGATCTGTTGCAGCAGATGGCATTGCAGGGGTACAGCGCCAGACACGTGGTGATTACCGGCGGCGAGCCTTGTATCCACGATCTGACGCCGTTGACGCAGACGCTGGAGCAGCGGGGGTTCAGTACTCAGATCGAAACCAGCGGCACCCACGAAGTACGCTGCTCACCCGATTGCTGGGTGACGGTTTCTCCCAAAGTGAATATGCGCGGCGGTCTGACGGTATTGGATCAGGCGTTGCAACGGGCGAATGAAATCAAACATCCGGTGGCGCGCGAGCGGGATATTGAGGCGCTGGATGCGTTGCTGGCAAGACTGGATGACGACAAGGCGCGGGTTGTGGCGTTGCAGCCGATTAGTCAGAAGGACGACGCCACCCGGTTGTGTATTGAAACCTGCATCGCCCGCAACTGGCGTTTATCGATGCAGACCCACAAATACCTCAATATTGCCTGATGGGCGTCGTTTTAGCTGATAGCCGCGCAGGCCGCTGACTCAGTCGTCCTCGCCGCGGTATACGCAACCGGCGGTGCAGGTTTCTTTGACGGTCACCGCGCTTAATAATGGCAGCGTCGGTTTGAGTTGCTGCCAGATCCAGCGCGCCAGCACTTCGCTGGTAGGGTTTTCCAGCCCTGGAATATCGTTCAGGTAATGGTGATCCAACTGTTCCCAGGTGGGTTTGAATGCGGCTTTCAACTCGGCGAAATCCATCACCCAGCCGGTATAAGGATCGACCTCACCGGTAATTTCCAGACGAACCATGAACGAATGACCATGCAGGCGGCCGCATTTATGGCCGTTCGGCACATGGGGAAGCCGGTGCGCGGCTTCGAACTGGAAATCTTTAAACAGTGTGGTTGGCATGGTGAGGCTCTCGTGTCATTCAAAAAACCGTCGCATACTACCGGAAAGTGCCGTGTTAAGCACGTTTCCTGACACCAAACTGTCCTTTCTGCCAGTATCTGCGCGCCATCCTGCCAGGCTGTCAATCGGGCTATTCCGTCAGTTCGATAACCGCATCGTGACTCCAGCCGATGGGCAACGGAGACGGACGCTGCAACGTCATGTTGTGTAACGTTAATCCGCTGACGCCGCGTGCAAACAGCGCGGGCAGCCCGCTTGGGTAGGTTTCCACCCCGTAAGCGCGCCCGGTCTCCGGGTTGACCAGATAAGCATTGTCCAGCCCCATGCCGGTGGGGCGCTCCGGGTTGCAGGGCGGGCGGACGTCGTACAAGCCCTGTTCCGGCGAATCGCTCGGTCGCTGTTCTAACGTGATGCCGTCGAAATGAATATCGCGGATATAACCCGCCGGCGTACTGTGCAGGTTGATGGCGCCTTCGCTAACGCCGGACAGCCGCACGAAGCGCACATTCTCAATCACTCCGGGTTCAATCATCGGGTCGCGGTAACGTACCGACACGAATACCGGGTCGGCCTTGCCCCAGTGACAGGGCGGCGCCGCGACGCATTCGAAGGTGATATCGCTGAAACAGATACGGCGAAACGCGCCGCCGTCGCGGGAAATCAGTCCAATCCCCCGGTTGGAGTCGTAGATGGCGCAGTGGCTGACGGTCAGGTCTTCAATGTCGGCGAAGGTTTCGGTACCGATTTTCAGCGCGCAGCTGCGCGAACGCAGCCGGCAGTGACTGACCGTCATTCGCTGGGCCTTATACTGCATGGCGGGGGGCTTGGCGGTGGTTTTGATGCACAAGGCGTCATCGGCGGCGCTCAGGTGACAGTGGTGTACCGTCACGTCCTGACAGCTGTCGAGATTAAGCGCATCGGTGTTAGCCATAGTCATGTCGTTATCCACCGTCAGGCGTTCAACGTTAACCTGACGGCAACTCACCAGATGGACGGTCCACATCGGCGCCTGTTCGATGGTCACGTCCTGCAAACTGACCTGTTCGCAGTCCTCCAGCACCAGAATCCGCGGGCGATGCTGCGCCGGCAGGCGATAGCCCTGCTCATCGGGCTCGGCTGAGAAGTAGGCGTCGGCGCTACCGGTGATTTTCCCTTTTCCGCACAGGGTGATGTTGCGCTGCCGGCGGGCGTACAGAAACGCGCGATCGGAAAGCTCGGCCACGCTGACGGTAGTGGTTTGAGCAAAATCGTCATAGCAGGCGCTGGCGATCAGTTCCGCTCCGGCGTCCAGTTGCAGGCAGAAATTCGAGGGTAGCCGTAATCCTCCTAGCAGATAACGCCCCGCTTCCACCACCAGCGTGCCGCCGCCTTGCGCGGTCAGGTCGTCGATCGCCCGCTGGAACAGCACGGTGTCGGGGGTAACGCCATCGGCGGCGGGCGTGTAGGAGCGAATGGATAGCCTCATGGTTTTTATCCTGTTTCGATAGGGGTACGGAGGTCATTCCAGCACGGTTTTTCATCGCAGGCAGCCGCGGCGCGGCGGGAAATCGCTCAGGGTTAGAGCGCCTTCACAGCCTGTCCGACGCCATCCGACGGAATGTGAGCGTGATAACGTCATACTCGCTGCGGCCCTAACGCGATGTGTGTTTCATCACGTTTTTTATCCCTTCCGGCGAATGCGCGTAGCGTTGTCGGCGCATAGTGTTTTATTTTTGTTAAATAACTGTGAACTCGATCGCGCAACCTGTTCACAGTTGAACGCTGGTTGTGAGGCAAGGGCGCGGCAATGCGCCGGGCGGTGAACCCGCTTCCATGAAATGAGCGTTACCGGGGTTGTCGACACTCATTTTTTCAGCCTGCTCCGCATAACGCGCATTTGGTCGTTCCCCGGCGCTGGTGAAGAAAAAAACAATCTGCCTATCTTGTTTTCCAGCGGGAGGCGCCCTGTACCTGCCTGATTACCCTTCCGCCCTGAAATAACAACATAAAGAGGATCGGGGACATGATGAAATTGCTGGTAGGACTGGTGTTGTTGGCGTTTACCGTGCTGGGCCAGGTTCAGGCCGCGGAGCAGGTGACATTGCGTATGTCCTGGTGGGGCGGCAACAGCCGTCATCAGGCCACGCTGGCCGCCATTGAAGCCTTTCAGAAAAAATATCCGGGGATCACGGTCAAAGCCGAATATACCGGCTGGGATGGCTACCTCTCGCGCCTGACCACCCAAATCGCCAGCGGCGAAGAGCCGGACGTGGTGCAGATCAACTGGAACTGGATACCGATCTTCTCCCGCACCGGTACCGGCTTTTACGATTTGAACAAACTGAAAGAGACCCTAAAACTGCAGGATTTTCCGGCGGATGCGCTGACCACGGTGGACGGCAAAGTCAACGCCATCTCCACTTCGCTCAACGGGCTGGTGATGTATTACAACGTCGATACCTGGAAAAAGGCCGGTCTGGCGTACCCGACCTCCTGGGAGGAGCTGTTCCAGGCTGGCAAGGTGTTCAGGGATAAGCTCGGCGACAACTACTTCCCGCTGGCTTCCCCGGCGCAGGATAGCGGCGAGGGATTGCTGGAGCTTCTCAACACCTATATGACCCAGAAATTTCATATCGGCATGATTGACGAGCAGAACAAACGCTTCAATTACACCGAGGCGCAGTGGCTGGAGGCGTTTCGTTTCTATAAACGGCTGGTGGATGATCATGTCATTCCGTCGGCGAAATACTACAACGCCTTTGGCAAAGCCGGGGTGTTTGAGACAAGGCCGTGGATCAACGGCGAATACGGCGGGGCGCAGCTCTGGGCCTCGGTGGTGAAAAAATACGCCGAACCGCTGGCGCCGCCCGCCAGACTGGAACTGGGGCCGTACATGATGACGCCGGGCTCCGACAATCCGGGGCAATTCTTCAAACCATCGATGCTGTTTGCCATCAGCAAAAGCAGCAAACACCCGAAAGAAGCGGCGCTGCTGCTCAATTTCCTGATGAATGACCCGGAAGGCAGCCTGCTGATGGGCACCGAGCGCGGCGTACCGCTCAGCCGGGTGGCGCGTCAGGCGTTGCAGGACAGTCAGCGGCTGGATACGCAGGATCTGGCGGTGAAAGGGCTGATGCAGGCGCTGGAAAAACCGATGCAGACGCCAGTGTCCTCGTATATTGAAGATCCGCAACTGGCCAGCCTGATTTTGCAAACGGTTGAACAACTGGATTACGGCAACAGGAGCGTGGAGACGTCGGCGAAGAATTTCAACGACACGGGCAACCGCATCCTGAAACGAGTGATCCGCTGATTTACCGGCCCGGCGGCGTTACGCCTCGTGACGTGACGCCGCCTGATGACCGCCGCCGGTGTCCTGCGTCAGCACAGTCAGCTGTTGTTGCAGGCTGTCTGCCAGCGCGCGCGGGCGGGCGGCATCAAACATGACGTGCATACTCACCGGGTAGTCCCGGTGTTGCAGGCAGAAATCGTCCATTTCATGCGCGATGCCGTAGAGCGCCTGAATATTGGTTTTGGCGATTTCACGCAGCGTCCAGTTGTTTTCCACCCGCTGGCAGTAGTGCAGGGTGAAAAAGGCTTTCTGGGCATGGACGAAGGCGCGGCAATAGAGCGCCAGGCCGCGCCATTCCTGCTGCCAGCGCTGGCGCAGCGGTTCCGGCAGGTCGTGGTCGCGGGCAAACTGGCTGGCGGCCTGCTGGCTCTGGTCGGCCAACTGCCAGGCCGCATCTTTCTCCCGCACAATCTGGTACAGATTCTGGGAAGCCAGTTCCGTTTCGCGGCGATCAAAGGTGATGTCGCGCCCGGAACCGGGCAACCAGTGGTTGCGGTTGAGTTGACCGTACAAACTCCACACCGCCTGACCGTAACTGGACGGCAGCAGGCTATGGCGGTGGAACACATGGTGACGCGCATACAGCGACAACGACAGCGCTTGCTGCGCCTGTTCCAGCAGGGCGCGCATGGTGTGACGGACCGCATCGTCCGGCTGCCATTGCCAGCATTCCGCCAGCCACTGGCGAAACAGTTCGCTTTCGTTAACCGGCGGCGCGCTGTCGTTCAACAGGCGTGCGCAGGCGAACAGCGTGAATTCGCTCAACGACCCCAGCACGCTGTGGTTATCGACGCCGTCCCAACTGATGCGGCAGGCTGCGCTGACGATGGCCGGGTTCTTTTCCCGACACCACAGCAACCGCCCCTGAATCTCGGTGTAACGCAGAAACGGCAGATTGCCCCAGCCGACTTCCTCGCCCGCCAGATCCAACTCCACCCAAATCTCCCGGTCATCCAGCTCCAGCAGCGCCGGGTTGTTGGGGAATTCCGGCCAGAAGCGTTCCGGCGTCATCTTGATGGCGGCGGAGACGGTGACCGGCAGGCTGCGGATGGCCTCCAGTACGTGAGACATATCGTGATGATTGGCCGGAAAGGCGCGCAAGACCAGATGACGCTGATGGGCGTGAACGACGCGGGAAACGGCGGTAAACAATTGCCGGTAAATTGGTTCGCTGTCTAGTGTTGGCGGCATTGCCGGTGGCATCGTCGGTGAAATAATGCCGTTTTGCATCTCTTCGCCGGGCGGCGGAGCAAAACGTATCAGGCTATCGCTGTTGGAAATCGCCAGCATCAATCCACTCAAACGCGGGATCTGCTGCATCAACAGATCCACTTTAGCGGCCAGATAATCGCACCAGAAATGGGTGTCGATACGGAACTGACGCGCGTCGTCCAGCAACTGCGGGTGCTGCAGCAATAGGTCGGTGGGGAAGGCCAGCTCCTTGCATTGCAGGTACAGCGCCAGCCCCTGTTCGCGACAATAGGCGGCGACCTGATTGAGATAGACGCAGCGCGAGCGTTGCTGGCTGCTGATGCGATCGTCAAAGCGGGCATGTTGATAGGCGGGCGGCGTCACCAGCTTGTCCAGCAGGTCCGCCTGTCCCAGCACCAGCGTATTGAAACCGTAACGGCGGGCGTAGTCCGCCAGCGCGGTAATGTGTCGCCAGTGCCAGATATCCTGGGTGTTCAGTTCCAGTGCGCGACGCTGCCACATAATCGGTGTGCTCCCTGAACCACAGAGCATCGAGTATAACGCCGGCGCGATGGCGCAAAAGAAACATTAAAATAATCAATGCAGTAAATTGTGATCAATAACACTTAAAGCAATAAGTGTTATCAAAAAAACCATTTAGTCGTTTTGGTTATTAAATATTTCCATCATGTCTTTAATTGTTAAGATGGGGATGGTTACCTTATGTCCCATCTGACTTTCTATTTCATGAATTTGACTATTGCGGCAACCCGGCATTAGCGCCCGCGACCAGAACAAGGATACCGACACTACAATGACAACTCCGGCTTCTCCGACTCCGCTGCTCCCGTTGAGCGCGGAGCAACTTTCGCGTCTTCAGGCCGCGACCGGTGATCTTTCACCGACGCAACTGGCCTGGTTGTCCGGCTATTTCTGGGGCGTGATTCAGCAGCAGCCCGGCGCGCTTGCCGTACCGGTTGCAGCGGCGGCGCCAGCGGTTGACGCGGCGCCGCCGGCGTCCATCACGCTGATTTCCGCCTCTCAGACCGGCAATGCCCGCCGCGTGGCGGAGCAGGTGCGCGACGATCTGCTGGCGGCCAGCCTGCCGGTGACGCTGGTGAATGCCGGCGACTACAAATTCAAACAGATTGCGCAGGAAAAACTGCTGCTGGTCGTCACCTCGACGCAGGGCGAAGGCGAACCGCCGGAAGAAGCCGTGGCGTTGCACAAATTCCTGTTTTCGAAGAAAGCGCCGTCGCTGGCGGGCGCCGCGTTTGCGGTGTTCGGCCTCGGCGATACCTCGTACGAGTTTTTCAGCAAGGCGGGTAAGGATTTTGACGGCCGTCTGGCTGAGTTAGGCGCCGAACGCCTGCTCGATCGCGTCGATGCCGATGTGGAATTCCAGCCGCTGGCGGAGCAGTGGCGTCGTCAGGTTGTGGAAACGTTGAAGACGCGCTTTGCCAGCCAGACGGCGGTGGCGGTGCAAACCGCGGCCAGCGGTCAGGTCAACGCCATCACCACCAGCCCCTATCACAAAGAGGCGCCTTACACCGCATCGCTGTCGGTCAACCAGAAGATCACCGGCCGCAACTCGGAGAAAGACGTTCGTCATATCGAAATCGATCTGGGCGATTCCGGACTGCATTATCAGCCGGGTGATGCGCTCGGTGTCTGGTATGAGAACGCCCCGGCGCTGGTGCAGGAACTGCTGGGATTGTTGTGGCTGAAAGGCGACGAATCCGTTGTTGTGGACGGCAATACCCTGCCGTTGAGCGAAGCGCTGCAACGCCATTTCGAACTGACGCAAAACACCGCGCCGATTGTCGCCAAATACGCGGCGTTGTCCCGCAACGAGGCGTTGCTGGGGCTGGTTGCCGATAAATCCGCGCTACAGCAGTACGCACAGCGTACTCCGCTGGTGGATATGGTGCGTGAAGCGCCGGTGGAACTGACGCCGGAACAGCTCACCGGATTGCTGCGTCCGTTGACGCCGCGCCTCTATTCCATCGCCTCGTCGCAGGACGATGTCGGCAGCGAAGTGCACATCACCGTCGGCGCCGTGCGTTATGAGTATGAAGGCCGTGCGCGTAGCGGCGGCGCGTCAGGCTATCTGGCGGACCGGTTGGAAGAGGACGGCGACGTTCGCGTGTTCATTGAGCACAATGATAATTTCCGCCTGCCCACCAACCCCGAAACGCCGGTAATCATGATTGGTCCGGGCACCGGCATCGCGCCGTTTCGCGCGTTTATGCAGCAGCGTGAGGCTGAAGGCGCCGGCGGTAAAAACTGGCTGTTCTTCGGCAACCCGCATTTTACCGAAGATTTCCTCTATCAGGTGGAGTGGCAGCGCTACGTGAAAGACGGGCTGCTGACGACTATCGATCTGGCCTGGTCGCGCGATCAGGCGCACAAGGTCTACGTACAGGACAAAATCCGTGAAAAAGGCGCGGATGTGTGGCGCTGGATTCAGGATGGCGCCCATATTTATGTCTGCGGCGACGCCAATCGCATGGCGAAGGATGTAGAGCAGGCGCTGCTGGCCGTGGTGGCTGAACACGGCGGAATGGACGCCGAACAGGCGGATGAGTTTTTAAGCGAGCTGCGTCTTGAGCGGCGTTATCAGAGAGATGTGTACTAATGAGCGAAAGATATTCTGGTCCGCTGGTGGTCGAGGGCAAGCTGGCTGATGCCGAGCGTTTGAAGCTGGAAAGCAATTACCTGCGCGGCACGATTACAGAGGATTTGAGCGACGGCCTGACCGGCGGCTTTAACGGCGACAACTTTCTGCTGATTCGCTTTCACGGCATGTATCAGCAGGATGACCGCGATATCCGCGCCGAGCGCGCGGAGCAGAAGCTGGAACCGCGTCATGCCATGATGCTGCGCTGCCGCCTGCCGGGCGGGGTGATGACGCCGAAGCAGTGGCTCGGCATCGACCAGTTCGCCGGTGAAAAGACGCTGTACGGCAGCATCCGCATCACTAACCGCCAGACATTCCAGTTTCACGGCATTCTGAAGTCCGACCTGAAATCCGCCCATCAACTGTTGCATGAGGTTGGGCTGGATGCGCTGGCGACCGCCAACGACGTCAACCGTAACGTGCTGTGCACCTCTAACCCGGTGGAGTCAGAGCTGCATCAGCAGGCCTATGAATGGGCGAAGACGATTTCCGAACACCTGCTGCCGCGCACCCGCGCCTACGCCGAGATTTGGCTGGATAAGGAAAAAGTCGCCACCACCGACGAGGAGCCGATTCTGGGGGCGACCTATCTGCCGCGCAAGTTCAAGACTACGGTGGTGATCCCGCCGCAGAACGATGTGGATCTGCACGCCAACGATTTGAACTTTGTTGCCATTTCAGATAACGGCCAACTGGTAGGTTTTAACGTACTGGTAGGCGGCGGTCTGTCTATCGCCCACGGCGACAAGGCCACCTATCCGCGCACCGCCAGCGAATTGGGCTATATTCCATTAGCGCACACGCTGGCGGTAGCTGAAGCGGTGGTGACCACTCAGCGTGACTGGGGCAATCGCACCAACCGCAAGAACGCCAAGACTAAATACACGCTGGAACGGGTGGGCGTCGAGACCTTTAAACAGGAAGTGGAGCGCCGCGCCGGCATCACTTTTGAGGCCGTTCGCCCGTATGCGTTTACCGGTCGCGGCGATCGCATCGGCTGGGTGAAAGGGATCGACAATAAATGGCACCTGACGCTGTTTATTGAAAACGGCCGCATTCTGGATTATCCGGGGCGCCCGCTGAAAACCGGCATGGCGGAGATCGCCAAAATCCACAAGGGCGATTTCCGGTTGACCGCCAACCAGAACCTGATCGTGGCCGGCGTCGCTACCCGCGACAAAGCCAAAATCGAGGCGCTGGCGCGCCAGTATGGCCTGATCGACGACAGCGTCACCGAGCAGCGTCAGAACTCGATGGCCTGCGTATCGCTGCCGACCTGCCCGTTGGCGATGGCCGAAGCGGAGCGCTTCCTGCCGGAGTTTGTCACCAGGGTGGAAGCCATCATGCAGGCGCATGGCGTGGGTGATGACCATATCGTGTTGCGCGTGACGGGCTGCCCTAATGGCTGTGGCCGCGCCATGCTGGCGGAAATCGGTCTGGTGGGTAAAGCCATCGGCCGCTACAACCTGCATATCGGCGGCAACCGCGAAGGCACGCGTATTCCGCGCATGTATCGGGAGAACATCACCGAGAAAGAGATTCTGGCCGATATCGACCAACTGGTCGGGCGCTGGGCCAGCGAACGCGAGAGCGGCGAAGGGTTTGGCGATTTTGCGATCCGTGTCGGCATCGTTAAACCGGTGCTGGATCCCGCCGTTGATTTTTACGACTGACAGGAGAACCTGATGTCTATGTTGAATCTGGAGGCGCTGCGCGCCTTGCCCCAACCGGAACAGGCCGCCGCGCTGGCGGACGTTAACCAACAGCTGGAGAGTCTGTCCGCGCAGGAGCGCGTCAGCTGGGCGCTGGAAAACCTGCCGGGCGAGTTTGTGCTTTCCTCCAGTTTCGGCATTCAGGCAGCGGTGTGCCTGCATCTGGTTACCCGACAGCGGCCGGATATTCCGGTGATCCTCACCGATACCGGTTATCTGTTTACAGAGACGTATCAGTTCATCGATCAACTGACCGAACAGTTGGGTCTTAACCTTCAGGTTTACCGTGCCGCGCAGTCTCCCGCCTGGCAGGAGGCGCGTTACGGCAAACTGTGGGAGCAGGGGCTGACAGGCATTGAGCAGTACAACCAGATCAATAAAGTCGAGCCGATGGATCGGGCGTTGCAGGAACTGCGCGCCGGCACCTGGTTCGCTGGTCTGCGCCGTGAACAGTCGGGCAGCCGTGAAGGGTTGCCGGTGCTGGCGATCAAGCGCGGCGTATTCAAGTTTTTGCCGATCATCGACTGGGATAACCGCACGGTGTACCAGTACCTGAAAGCCAACGGATTGAGCTACCACCCGCTATGGGAACAGGGCTATCTGTCGGTGGGCGATACGCATACCACCCGCAAGTGGGAACCGGGCATGAGCGAGGAAGAAACCCGTTTCTTCGGCCTGAAACGCGAATGCGGGCTGCATGAAGGCTGACTATTATCCTTTTATGGATGAATGTGACGGCAGCAGCAGCACCGAGTCGACCCATCCCGATCGCGGGTATCAACCAGACGATGATTAACCTGTATGATAATTACGGGTAGTTATCTGGCCTGACATTCAGCCGGGTGGTGCTGCATCTTCAGCCCTGGCTTCAGGAAGTCCGGTGGTACCTACGTCAACAGCGTCTTGAAAATTATCAGCCGTATTTTTGTGAAACGTCACCGCCTGCGTGCTGATGTTTCTGCCTGCCCGAAGCAGGCCCAGGCGAACGCGAAGTGTAAAAATAGTCATGAAAACCGTTATTAAGCGTTTTTATTCTTTCCCGCATGGTTTGTTATTCCATTACGGAACTAATCATACTAATTCGGCATTTCATAACCTTTCTCTTCACGTTTTATAGTCGCTTTATAAAATTTTTAGCTTAGTAAAGGCATCTGTGAACTATCTCCCTATATTCGCCGATCTCCGGCAACGCCCCGTGCTGGTCGTCGGGGGCGGCGAGGTGGCAACCCGCAAGATTGACCTGCTGCAGCGCGCCGGGGCTGAGGTTCGGGTGGCGGCGCGGTCGCTGTGCGAGCCGCTGCATGAGCAGCATCAGGCGGGTCGGCTGGCATGGGTCGCGCAGGAATTTTCGCCTGCGCTGCTGGATAACGTGTTTCTGGTGATTGCCGCGACCGATGATGCCGCGCTGAATGCCACGGTATTTGAGGAAGCCAATCGCCGTCAGTTGCTGGTCAACGTGGTGGATGATCAGCCCAAATGCTCATTCATTTTTCCTTCGCTGATCGACCGCTCGCCGCTGATGGTGGCGATTTCGTCCGGCGGTCAGGCGCCGGTGCTGGCGCGTTTGCTGCGGGAAAAACTGGAGGCGCTGCTGCCCGCCCGTCTGGGGCAGATGGCGGCGCTGGCCGGAAAATGGCGCGGCCGCATCAAGCAGCGGCTGGCGTCGATAACGGAACGCCGTCGTTTTTGGGAGCGCATTTTTACCGGTCGTTTTTCCAGTCTGGTGGCCGCCGGGCAACTGGCGCAGGCCGAGCAGGAACTGGAACAGCAGCTGGCGCAGCCCGATATTCAGCAAGGCGAGGTGGCGCTGGTTGGCGCCGGGCCGGGCGACGCCGGTTTGCTGACGCTGCGCGGCCTGCAGGTGATTCAGCAGGCGGATGTGGTGCTTTACGACCATCTGGTCAGCGATGAGGTGCTGGATCTGGTGCGCCGTGACGCGGAGCGGATTTGCGTCGGTAAACGCGCCAGCGCGCATCTGCTGCCGCAAGACGAGATTAACGCGCTGCTGGTGAAGCTGGCGCAGGAAGGCAAGCGGGTAGTGCGGCTGAAAGGCGGCGACCCCTTTATTTTTGGTCGTGGCGGCGAAGAGCTGCAGCAGGTGGCGCAGGCGGGGATTCCGTTTCAGGTGGTGCCGGGCATCACCGCGGCGGCTGGCGCCACGGCGTATGCCGGCATTCCGCTGACGCACCGGGATTACGCGCAGAGCGTGATATTTATCACCGGGCACTGCCGCCCGGATGGCGACGCGCTGGAGTGGGCGACGCTGGCGCGCGGCCGACAGACACTGGCTATTTACATGGGTGCGGTCAAGTCGGCGGAAATCAGCCAGCAGTTGATCGCGCATGGCCGGGCGCCGCACACGCCGGTGGCGGTAATCGGCCGCGGCACGCGGCAGGATCAACAGGTGCTGACCGGCACGCTGACGGAACTGGAACAACTGGCGCAGCAGGCTCCGACGCCGGCGCTGCTGGTGATTGGCGAGGTGGTGAATTTACATCAACACATCGCCTGGTTTGGTGAACAAGCGCGGATGACGCCGACTGACGGGCGCTCGGCCGTGGTGAATCTGGCTTAAGGTTAAGGTTATGGACGAGAAAAGACTCACGCATTTAAAACAGCTTGAAGCGGAAAGTATTCATATCATTCGTGAGGTAGCGGCTGAGTTCAGCAACCCGGTGATGCTGTATTCCATCGGCAAGGACTCCTCCGTGATGCTGCATCTGGCCCGTAAGGCGTTCTTTCCGGGCACGCTGCCGTTCCCGCTGCTGCATGTGGATACCGGCTGGAAATTCCGCGAAATGTACCAATTCCGTGATCGTACCGCCAAAGCCTACGGCTGCGAACTGTTGGTGCACCGCAACCCGGAAGGGGTAGCGATGGGCATCAACCCGTTTGTGCACGGCAGCGCCAAGCATACCGACATCATGAAAACCGAAGGGTTGAAACAGGCGCTGGACAAGTACGGCTTTGACGCCGCGTTCGGCGGCGCCCGCCGCGACGAGGAAAAATCCCGCGCCAAAGAGCGTATCTACTCTTTCCGCGATCGCTTCCATCGCTGGGACCCGAAAAACCAGCGTCCGGAGCTGTGGAACAACTATAACGGCCAGATCAACAAGGGCGAAAGCATCCGCGTGTTCCCGCTGTCCAACTGGACCGAACTGGATATCTGGCAGTACATCTATCTGGAAAATATCGATATCGTGCCGCTGTATCTGGCCGCTGAGCGCCCGGTGCTGGAGCGCGACGGCATGTTGCTGATGGTGGACGACGACCGCATCGACCTGCAGCCTGGCGAAGTAATTACCCAGCGCATGGTGCGTTTCCGTACGCTCGGCTGCTGGCCGCTGACCGGCGCGGTGGAATCGCAGGCGCAGACGCTGCCGGAAATCATTGAAGAGATGCTGGTGTCGACCACCAGCGAGCGTCAGGGACGGGTGATTGACCGCGATCAGGCCGGCTCGATGGAGCTGAAAAAGCGTCAAGGGTATTTCTGAGGAATCGTCAAATGAATCATAGTATTGCAAAACAGATTGCCGATCAGGGCGGGGTTGAGGCTTATCTTCACGCACAGCAGAACAAAAGCCTGTTGCGTTTTCTGACCTGCGGCAGCGTTGACGATGGCAAAAGCACCCTGATCGGCCGGCTGTTGCACGATACCCGTCAGATTTACGAAGATCAGCTCTCTACGCTGCACAATGACAGCAAGCGCCTTGGCACCCAGGGCGAAAAACTCGATCTGGCGCTGCTGGTGGACGGCTTGCAGGCGGAACGCGAGCAGGGCATCACCATTGATGTGGCTTACCGCTATTTTTCCACGGAAAAACGCAAGTTCATCATTGCCGACACACCGGGGCATGAGCAGTACACCCGCAATATGGCGACCGGCGCTTCCACCTGCGAGCTGGCGATCCTGCTGATCGACGCGCGCAAGGGCGTGCTGGATCAGACTCGCCGCCACAGCTTTATCGCCACGCTGCTGGGCATTCGTCATCTGGTGGTGGCGGTCAACAAGATGGATCTGGTGGGGTATCAGCAGGCGGTCTTCGAGCAGTTCAAACAGGATTATCTGGACTTCGCCAGTCAACTGCCGACCGATCTGGATATCACCTTTGTGCCGATTTCCGCGCTGGATGGCGACAATGTCGCGACGCCGAGCACGACCATGAACTGGTACCGCGGTCCGACGCTGCTGGATGTGCTGGAGACGGTCAATGTCTCTTCCCGCAGCCTGAGCCAGCCGATGCGTTTCCCGGTGCAGTACGTCAACCGCCCGAACCTTGATTTTCGCGGCTACGCCGGCACGGTGGCGTCTGGCGTGGTGCGGGTCGGACAGCGTGTGAAAGTGCTGCCGTCCGGCGTGGAGTCCAGCGTCAGCCGCATCGTCACCTTTGATGGCGACCTGCAACAGGCACAGGCTGGCGAAGCGGTGACGCTGGTGTTATCCAGCGAAGTCGACATCAGTCGGGGCGACCTGCTGGTCGGCAGCGAGGAAACGCTCCAGCCGGTACGCAGCGCGAAGGTGGATGTGGTGTGGATGGCGGAGCAGCCGCTGGTGTCGGGACAAAGCTACGACATCAAGATTGCCGGTAAGAAAACCCGCGCGCGGGTGGAAAACATCGACTATCAGGTGGAAATCAATACGCTGACTCAGCGGGTTACCGAGTCGCTGCCGCTCAACGGCATTGGTCTGGTCGAGCTGACCTTTGATGAACCGCTGGTGCTGGACAAATATCAGCAAAATTCTGTCACCGGCGGCATGATTTTTATCGATCGCCTGAGCAACGTGACGGTCGGCGCCGGGCTGGTGCGTGAGCCGGTCGAGCTGGCGGAAGCGGAAACCGGCAGTTACAGCGCTTTTGAGCTGGAACTGAATGCGCTGATTCGCCGCCACTTCCCGCACTGGGGCGCGCGCGATCTGCTGGGAGGAAAATAACGTGGCGCAAACGCATTCCCGGCCGGGCGCGCCGGCCGACGACAATGTGGTGTGGCACGACCATGCGGTCACGCGCGAAGACCGTGAGCGTCAGCACGGGCACCGTGGGGCGGTGGTGTGGTTCACCGGGCTGTCCGGTTCCGGTAAATCTACGCTGGCCGGCGCACTGGAGCAGGCCTTGTTTGCCCGTGGCGTCAGCACCTATCTGCTGGATGGCGATAACGTTCGGCATGGGCTGTGCCGGGATTTGGGATTCAGCGATGACGACCGGCGGGAGAACATCCGCCGGGTGGGGGAAGTGGCCCGGTTGATGGTCGATTCCGGGCTGGTTGTATTAACCGCGTTTATCTCTCCGCACCGTGCTGAACGGCAGATGGTGCGAGAACTGCTTGATCAGGAGCAGTTTCTTGAAGTGTTCGTCGATACGCCGCTGGCTATTTGTGAAGCCCGCGACCCCAAAGGTTTATACAGGAAAGCCCGTGCCGGCGAGTTGCGCAATTTCACCGGCATTGACGCGGTTTATGAGGCGCCGGAACAGCCGGAATTGCATCTGGACGGCCAACAATTGGTAACAAATTTAGTCGCTGAATTATTAGATATGCTGCACGGTCGAGCTATCATCTAAGCCTCAGCTTGCCCCTTTGCAGGCGCTACGGTATGCGTGTTTTGCCTCGCTGCCGTTTGCCTGACGAAGGGGCAGTCTTCAGGCCCAACGGTTACCCGGTGATGGGGTAAAGCAGGAACGATGATGCAGAGTGTGACGCCATTACCTGATAGCAATACGCAAGCCGACCATGCCGAGGAGGAGGACGCGTCCTTCGTTTCTTGCAGCCCGCTGGTAGGGGCGCTGGCAGGCTTCTGCTTTTACTGGTTGGCTTTTTCTCTGCCGTTTATCGTGTATGGCCTGAATTCCACGCTATTGCTGATGCTTTACACCTGGCCCTTTTTTCTGGCGCTGATGCCCCTGTCGGTATTGATCGGCATGCTGTTTCGCGTGCTGTTGCCGAATCATGTGGTGTGGATGATGCTCTGCTGCGCAGTCAGCATTCCGGGCGTGTTCTGGCTGGTGTTCTTACTGATCACCGGGTGGTAGCGGCTCAGGCAACGCATCTCACCAGGATATCGATTTCAGAGAAACCGATTTCAGATTATTTACTCCTTTCGTGAAACTATTTCCCTGTGTGAGCAATTTTATCCTTCGCCACCCGGTGTGTGCCTGGCTTTTTCCTGCCGGAGGGGAATGCTGTTGGCGAAGGTGGAGTCCTGACAAAAGTTATGGGATGATTAGGCGGCTTTTCAGGGGGCTGGATGGGAAAACTTTCGCTGTTATTGTTGATTCTTCTCGGTTGGTTGCAATATTCGCTCTGGCTGGGGAAAAACGGTGTTCATGACTATGTGCGGGTGAAGGATGACGTGGCGGTGCAACAGGCCAACAACGTCAAACTGAAATCCCGCAACGAACAGCTGTTTGCGGAAATAGACGATCTCAATGGTGGTCAGGAAGCCATTGAGGAACGGGCGCGCAACGAGCTGGGCATGACTAAACCCGGAGAAAGCTTTTATCGTCTGGTGGCCGACCAGGCGGATCGTCGCGTCGGCGCGAACCCGTCGACGGCCCCTTCCACTTCATCATCGACGTCTCGCTAGGTATGTCTACTCCAAATCAGTCTTTGGCTGAGGTGGTTGCTGTTTTGCCGGCGGCCGGTAACGGCAGCCGGATGCAGAGCGACCGCCCCAAGCAGTACCTTTCCATCGGCGGTAAAACCATTCTTGAGCACACGGTCGCGGCTTTGTTGCGTCATCCGCGTATTCAACGGGTGGTTATCGCCATCAGCGCCGATGACCGTTATTTTCCCGAACTGCCCCTCGCAACTGATCCGCGTATTCAGGTAGTGACCGGCGGCCGCCAGCGGGCCGATTCGGTGCTGGCCGGTTTACTGCAGTTGCCGCACACCGATTGGGTGCTGGTGCATGACGCGGCGCGGCCCTGTTTGCATCAGGACGATCTGTCCCGGCTGCTGGCGCTGACCGGGCAAAGTGAGGTCGGCGGCATTTTGGCGGCGCCGGTGCGTGATACCATGAAGCGAAGCCGGGATGGCGTCATCGACCATACGGTGGAGCGCGAGGCGCTGTGGCACGCCCTGACGCCGCAGCTGTTCCCGCTGGCGCTGCTGCGGGGCTGCCTGGAGCGAGCGTTGCGCGAAGGCGCGACCGTTACCGACGAGGCGTCGGCGCTGGAATATTGCGGCTATCGTCCGCAGATTGTTCCGGGACGGGCAGACAACATCAAGGTTACGCGCCCGGAAGATCTGGCGCTGGCGGAGTTTTATCTGACGCACCGCCCGGATCATCATCAACAAGATAATAAAGGAGCCTGAGTGATGCGTATCGGTCACGGTTTTGATGTGCATAAATTTGGCGGAGAAGGTCCGCTGGTGATCGGTGGGGTACGTATTCCCTATGAGCGTGGCTTGCTGGCGCATTCCGATGGCGACGTGGTGCTGCACGCCGTCACCGATGCGTTGCTGGGCGCGGCGGCGATGGGCGATATCGGTAAACTGTTTCCCGACACCGATCCGGCCTACCGCGGCATTGACAGCCGCGAACTGCTGCGCGAAGCCTGGCGTCGCATCACCGCTAAAGGTTACCAACTGGGCAACCTTGATGTCACCATCATCGCGCAGGCGCCGAAAATGGCGCCGCACATCCCGCAGATGCGCGTCAACATCGCCGAAGATCTGCAATCACACATGGATGATGTCAACGTCAAAGCCACCACGACTGAACAGCTGGGCTTTACCGGCCGTGGCGAAGGGATTGCCTGCGAGGCGGTGGTGTTGCTGGTCAAGAGCGATGCTACCGGCGTGGTGGCATGGTAATGCGTGAATCACTGTTTTGGTTGCATGGCGAACCGGCCGCAACGGGGGTGCTGAAAGCATCGCCGGATGATTTTTTTGTCGCCGAAGATCTGGGATTTGCACCTGATGGCGATGGCGAACATGTGCTGGTGCGTGTGCGCAAACGCGGTTGCAACACCACGTTTGTGGCGGAAGCGCTGGCGAAGTTCGCCGGCATTCCGGCGCGTTCCGTCAGTTATGCCGGGTTGAAAGATCGCCATGCGGTAACCGAACAATGGTTCTGCCTGCATTTGCCGGGTAAAGCGGTGCCGGCGTGGGCGGCATTTGCGCTGGAAGGGTGCGAAATTCTTGAAGCGCAGCGCCATCGCCGTAAACTGCGTATTGGCGCGTTGCGCGGCAACCATTTTAGTCTGGTGCTGCGTGAGGTTAGCGACCGTGCCGATGTTGAAGCCCGTCTGGCGCTGATCGCCGGTGAAGGCGTGCCCAACTATTTCGGCAGCCAGCGTTTCGGTCGTGACGGCAACAATCTGGAACAGGCCCGCCGCTGGGCGAATGACGAGATTCGGGTTAAGGATCGCAGCAAGCGCAGCTTCTACCTTTCCGCCGTGCGCAGTGAGTTATTCAACCTGATGGCCAGTGCGCGTCTGGCGACGTATGGCGCAACGCAGGTGTTGACCGGCGATGCGCTGCAACTGGCTGGCCGCGGCAGTTGGTTTGTGGTCAAGCCGGAAGAACAGGCTGAGGCGCAGTCGCGCGTGATAGCCGGCGAACTGCAGATTACCGCCGCATTGCCGGGGCAGGGCGAATCAGGTGTGCAGGAACAGGCGCTGGCGTTCGAGCAGCAATGCCTGGAAGGCCAGACGCTGTTGTTGTCATTGCTGACGCGTGAGCGAGTGGACAGCGCGCGCCGCGCCGTCATGTTATATCCGCAAGACCTGCGCTGGTCATGGCGGGATGACGTCACGCTTGAGTTACACTTCTGGTTGCCGGCAGGGTGCTTCGCCACCAGCGTGGTGCGGGAGCTACTGCTTCCCGTGCAACAGGAAAACGAGTGGGCGGCCTGATAGCAGGCGGCTTTTTTCGGTTTCAGACGCGTGATTTATCCTGATACGGGCTGTCGATTTTCTTTGCTATCGGAGAACGGGGCGAATTGATGAGGTGGGCTAACGCCGGAGTTGACGGGGAATGGTGAATAAACGCGTGCAAACGTTGCTGGCGCAGCTTCACCAGCAGGGAATTCAGGACGAACGCCTGTTGCAGGCCATGGCCTCGGTTCCTCGCGAGCGTTTTGTTGACGAGGCGTTCGAACATAAAGCCTATGATAACGTCGCCCTGCCGATCGGTTCCGGACAAACCATCTCTCAACCTTACATCGTAGCCAGAATGACCGAGCTGCTGCGGCTGACACCGGAGTCCCGCGTGCTGGAGATCGGCACCGGTTCCGGTTATCAGACCGCGATTCTGGCGCATCTGGTGCGGCATGTGTTTTCGGTGGAGCGTATTAAATGCCTCCAGTGGCAGGCCAAGCGGCGTCTTAAGCAACTCGACCTGCACAATGTGTCCACCCGTCATGGCGATGGCTGGCAAGGTTGGGCGTCCAAAGGGCCGTTTGACGCCATCATCGTCACGGCGGCGCCGCCGGAGATTCCGTCCGCACTGATGGCGCAATTGGACGAAGGCGGCGTCATGGTCTTGCCCGTAGGCGAAGAGCAGCAGACATTACAGGTCGTTTTGCATCGCAACGGCGAGTTTATCGTTCAGACGGTGGAAATGGTTCGGTTTGTTCCGCTGGTCAAAGGAGAATTGGCCTGATACCGTTGCCAATCTCGGTAAAAAGTCCGTCTTTAAAATTTCAATACAACTGTCTTATGGTGATAACGGATTGATATTGATAGGCTGTGTCCCGTCGTTGTCCGTGATTCTGACCCTGTTGGTATGGCGTAACCGCCAGACAGACCTTATGGTACCGCCTGTTTGCGTCGACGAATAAAATAAACGGTAATCGTTTTACGTTCCTCGCTTCGCATTATTGCCTGCCTTTATCAGGGTGTTCCGAACGAAAATACGCGTCGGGACCGGACAGATTTCGTCATTTTTGGTTATAGGGGGAGTTTGGCGCATGGGAAGCCAAATCGTGAACTGGCGTCAGATCGCTGTGTGTTCGGTTATTACTCTGGGATTGGCCGGTTGTGCAAATGACAATAATCAGGCGGCCCCGATCAGCAGCGTGGGAGATAACGGCGCAGGAAGTCGTTCGGGCAGTACCACCACCTATTCGCCGCCGCCGCGCATTTCCAGCGTGGGCAGCGTGAGCAATAATACTCAAACCGTTCCTTCGGCGGGCATCAGCCGCCCTCCCAGCGATGCGGGGGTCACTACCCGTGAAGGTAAGATTGTCTATAACCGCAGCTATAACAGCATCCCCAAAGGGAGCTACAGCGGCAATACCTACACCGTCAAACGCGGGGATACCCTGTTCTATATTGCCTGGATTACCGGCAACGATTATCGCGAACTGGCGCAGCGCAACAACATTCAGGAACCTTACAGCCTGAATGTGGGCCAGTCGTTAAGCCTCGGTAGCAATATGAATGCCGGCGGTAGCACCCAGGGCATGGCGATTGCCAGCGCGCCGACGACGGTAACGACATCCGCACCGGTGGAAATCAGCCCGTCCAACAGCGGTCATATGCTGCCTGAAAATGCCGCTAAAGCCTCCGGCAGCGGCCGTATGCTGTCAGGCAACGCCACCGCCAGCAGCAGCGGTCATATGCTGCCGGCTAACGCAGCCGCCGCAGCTGCCGCGCAGCCGTCATCGGCAACACAAATGCAGACTACGCAGGTTGATTCTCAACCAACTAATGCGTATTCTGAAAGTTCGGGTAAACAGAATGTGGGTAAGATGTTGCCCACGGCGGGAGCCGCGACCACGCTTCCGACCACCGAACCGACGCAAACGAACACGGCAATTGCCAGCTGGCGTTGGCCTACAGACGGGAAAGTCATAGATAGTTTCTCAGCCTCAGAGGGGGGAAATAAAGGGATTGATATCGCCGGCTCACGTGGGCAATCCGTTATCGCTACCGCATCCGGGCGTGTAGTGTATGCGGGTAATGCGTTACGTGGTTACGGTAATCTGATCATCATCAAACATAATGATGATTACCTGAGCGCCTATGCCCATAACGAAACCATGCTGGTCCGGGAACAACAAGAGGTAAAGGCGGGTCAACAAATTGCTACCATGGGTAGCACCGGAACCAGTTCAGTACGCTTGCATTTTGAAATTCGTTACAAGGGGAAATCCGTAAACCCGCTGCGTTTTCTTCCGCAGCGATAAATCGGGCAGAGTATTTCGGTATTCTGCCATGGGATCACGGGTAGGAGCCACTTATGAGCCAAAACACGCTGAAAGTTAACGAGTTACATGAAGATGCTGAATTCGATGAGAATGGAATCGACGTTTTTGACGACAAAGCGCTGGCGGAGGAAGAAACCGGCGATAGCGACCTGCTCGACGAGGAATTGCTTTCGCAAGGAACTGCTCAGCGCGTGCTGGATGCAACCCAGCTTTATCTGGGAGAAATCGGCTACTCACCTCTTCTGACCGCTGAAGAAGAAGTTTACTTTGCCCGTCGGGCGCTGCGCGGCGATGTTTCATCTCGCCGCCGCATGATCGAGAGTAACCTGCGGCTGGTGGTGAAAATCGCCCGCCGCTACAACAATCGGGGACTGGCGTTGCTGGACCTGATTGAAGAAGGAAACCTCGGTTTGATCCGCGCAGTCGAGAAGTTTGACCCTGAACGCGGGTTCCGCTTTTCGACTTACGCCACCTGGTGGATCCGTCAGACCATTGAACGGGCCATCATGAATCAGACTCGCACCATCCGTTTACCCATCCATATCGTCAAAGAATTGAATGTCTACCTGCGTACCGCACGCGAACTGTCCCACAAGCTTGATCACGAGCCCAGTGCGGAAGAAATCGCCGAGCGGCTGGATAAGCCGGTAGATGACGTTAACCGTATGCTGCGTCTCAACGAGCGCATCACCTCGGTGGATACGCCGCTGGGCGGGGATTCGGAAAAGGCGCTGCTGGATATTCTGGCCGATGAGAAGGATAACGGCCCGGAAGATACCACGCAGGATAACGATATGAAGCAGAATATCGTTAAGTGGCTGTTTGAACTGAACGCAAAACAGCGTGAAGTGCTGGCTCGCCGTTTTGGCCTGCTGGGATATGAAGCCGCCACGCTGGAAGATGTGGGTCGTGAAATCGGGTTGACTCGTGAACGGGTGCGCCAGATTCAGGTAGAAGGGCTGCGCCGTTTACGCGAGATCCTGCAGGTGCAGGGGCTGGACATCGAAGAACTGTTCCGCGAATAACTCGCACAATAACTAACATGGCACAAAAAAATGGTGGGATACCCCACCATTTTTTATATCTGCAATTAGGTTCGTGCGTTATCGGGCACACTGAGACAGCAGGAACTCGACGATATCGCCGGCCTTGATCATCTCTTTTTCGCCTTTACGGCGGTGCTTGTATTCGATCTCGTCGTTATCCAGATTGCGATCGCCGATCACGATGGTGTGCGGAATGCCGATCAGTTCCATATCCGCAAACATCACGCCGGGGCGTTCTTTGCGATCGTCCAGCAATACATCGACGCCGTTGGCGCGCAGTTGCTGATAGATATTCTCGGCCACTTCCTGCACGCGGAAGGACTTATGCATGTTCATCGGCAGAATCGCCACCTGGAACGGCGCAATGGCGTCAGGCCAGATAATGCCGCGATCGTCATGGTTCTGCTCAATGGCGGCGGCGATCACGCGTGTTACGCCGATACCGTAGCAGCCCATGGTCAGCGTCTGATTGCGGCCGTCTTCGCCCTGAACCGTTGCTTTCAAGGCTTCGGAGTATTTCTTGCCCAACTGGAAGATGTGGCCGACTTCAATACCACGCTTAATCAGCAGCGTGCCTTTGCCGTCCGGGCTGCGATCGCCTTCCACTACGTTACGGATATCGGCAACCTGCGGCAGAGCGGTATCGCGTTCCCAGTTAATGCCGAAATAGTGTTTGCCGTCGATGTTGGCGCCGGCGCTGAAATCGCTCATCGCTGCCACGGTACGATCGACCACAACCGGCACCGGCAGATTTACCGGCCCCAGCGAACCCGGACCGGCCTTAACCACCGCACGGATTTCTTCTTCAGTCGCGAAGGTCAATGGGCTGGCGACCAGCTCCAGTTTTTCCGCTTTGACTTCGTTCAGTTCATGATCGCCACGCACCAGCAGCGCAACCAACTTATGGCCGCTTTCTTCGGTCGCTTTCACCAGCAGGGTCTTGACGGTTTTTTCCACCGGCACTGCGAATTGTTCCACCAGCTCGGCGATGGTTTTGGCGTTCGGGGTATCCACCAGCGTCATGGCCTGAGTCGGCGCCGCGCGGCCGTGCTCCGGCGCCACGGCTTCCGCCAGTTCAATGTTGGCGGCGTAATCCGACCCGGTAGAGAACACGATGTCGTCTTCGCCGCTGCTGGCCAGAACCTGGAATTCATGCGATGCGTTACCGCCGATGGAACCGGTATCGGCCTGTACGGGGCGGAAATCGAGATCCATGCGGCTGAAAATCTTGCTGTAGGCCGCGTACATGGCATCGTAAGTGACCTGCAGGGATTCCTGCGTGGTGTGGAACGAGTAGGCATCCTTCATCAGGAACTCGCGGGCGCGCATTACGCCAAAACGTGGGCGCACTTCGTCACGGAATTTGGTCTGGATCTGATAGAAATTCAGCGGCAACTGCTTGTAGGAGCTGATTTCATTGCGGATCAAATCGGTGATGACTTCCTCATGCGTTGGGCCGAGCACAAACGGACGGTCGCCTCGGTCAACAAAGCGCAACAGTTCCGGGCCATATTGTTCCCAGCGGCCGCTTTCCTGCCACAGGTCGGCGGGTTGAACTACCGGCATCGAAATTTCGATGGCGCCGGCATTGTTCATTTCTTCACGCACGATGTTTTCGACTTTTTTCAGCACCCGCAACCCGGTCGGCAACCAGGTATAAAGGCCGGAAGCCAGTTTACGAATCATCCCGGCTCGCAGCATCAACTGATGGCTGATGACTTCGGCATCGGCGGGCGTCTCCTTCAGCGTGGAGAGCATGTATTGACTTGTACGCATGATGTTTGAGTTCCGTCAGAACAAATAAATAGCATTAACCACAACGTGGTTCAGGCAGAAAAAGTGGTTTAGTTTACCAGTGCGGGCCGTTCCCCAAAAGGCGCAGCCACGTTTTTTAACCGGCATCGAGGCTGATGACTTCCGTTTGACCGTCAATAACCTGCCATTTGACATTAAATTCCAGCAACCGCGCGACATAGACCTTGAGGTCATCTTCTCCTTTGCGGTAAGCCGGGCGGGGGTCCTGCGCCAGCACCTGGCTAATGAAACGCCGCAGATTGGGGTGACGCTGCTGATGTTCCGTCAGTTGTTGCTCCGCCAGAACGGAAAAATGGATCGGCATATCGGCTTCGGGCGCCAACTGGGCAAAACCGGCCCGCGCCTGCGGCTGACTTTCCGCGAACGGCAGGTAGGGTTTGATGTCCACGACCGGGGTGCCGTCCACCAGATCCAGACTGCCCAGCTCCAGTATCACGCTATCCCGCATGGTGCGTATCGCTTTCAGTTCAACCAGCGACATACCGATCGGGTTAGGGCGAAACGTTGAGCGGGTAGCGAACACGCCCATGCGGGCATTGCCGCCTAGGCGAGGCGGCCTGACCGTTGGGCGCCAGCCCGCGGAGGCTGTCTGGTGGAAAATGAACAGCAGCCACAGGTGGCTGAAATCTTCGAGCCCGCGTACGGCCTCGGGTTGGTTATAAGGCGAGAGGAGATGTAATTCTCCGCCGCCATCCTTAATCAGACCGGGCTGTCGGGGTACGGCAAATTTTTCTTTATAAGGTGAGCGGATAACGCCGATCTGATTAAAGCAAAATTGGCTCATTGCGCGGAAACTTTCAGTGCATAACCCTGGCAGACAGCCTGACGGTAGCATCCCGCTACATTACTGATGATCTGGCAGTCATGCAGCAGCACGGCATTGGCTTTCATGGCGGTGGCGCGATTCTGCATTCTTCTACGGGCAGACGGAATGCTGGGCGGCGAGTCCTGCGCGCTGGCCTGGCAGGATGAACCAGACACTTCACCCATATCGCGGAACGGCTTACCTACCAACTCTTCGGCACTTTTATACAACACGGCAGGGGCGGGATGCGTGACCGGCTTCGGCTTCGGCGGAGGTTCCACAGCCACTGGTGTCTGCGGTTGTGGTGCCGGCGCAGCAGGTTTGTGCAGCAGGGAACATCCTGTCAGCGAAAACGCCAACAGCAGAACAGGTACAGCACGCATAAATTTTCCTCTGGCTTGGATAAAGTGCGGTTATTGAAGCAAGCAATACAGAAAATAACAAGACGGGCAGTTGCCCGTCTTTCATCTCTTTTATGCAAGAAAGTAAGTATTAACTTACCATCCTTTCACCGCGCCACCATTAAATGTTTTCAGCGCCGCCTGATTTACTTCGTCAGACTGATAAGCCTTTACGAATTTTTTCACGTTTTCTGCATCTTTATTGTCTTCACGAGCAACCAGCAGGTTAACGTACGGTGAGTCTTTTTCTTCTACGAACAAACCGTCTTTGGTCGGGGTCAGGTTGATCTGGCTGGCATAAGTGGTGTTGATGATGGCCAGAGCAATCTGATCGTCATCCAGAGAGCGCGGCAGCTGCGGTGCTTCCAGTTCGACCAGCTTCAGGTTTTTCGGGTTTTCAGTCACATCCAGTACGGTCGGCAGCAGGCCAACGTTGTCTTTCAGTTTGAGCAAGCCCACTTTCTGCAGCAGCAGCAGCGAACGGCCCAGGTTGGTCGGATCGTTCGGCAGGGCGATCTGAGCGCCGTTTTGCAGGTCATTCAGCGATTTGATTTTTTTGGAGTAACCGGCGATCGGATACACGAAGGTGTTGCCGACGGAAACCAGCTTATAGCCGCGATCCTTGATCTGCTGGTCGAGGTACGGTTTGTGCTGGAAAGCGTTCAGGTCGATATCACCTTTGCTCAGCGCTTCGTTCGGCAGCACGTAATCATTAAAGGTAACCAGTTCAACATCCAGACCGTATTTTTCCTTGGCGACTTTCTGCGCCACTTCCGCTACCTGCTGCTCGGCACCGACGATCACGCCCACTTTAATGTGGTTAGGGTTCTTCTGCTCCTGACCGCATCCGGCCAGCGCCAGCGCACCAATCAACGCACCAACCGCCGCGAGAGATTTCAATTTAATTGCCATTTTTTACCTCTGTTTAATGTTTTAACCTGCATCGAAGAATAATAGACGCGATGGTGAAACCCGTTATTTGTGGGTAACCGCGCGAACTGCTCTGTCACCAAAAAACTGAATGAGATAAACCAGAACCACCAACAGGACCAGCACGGTATTCATCACGGTGGCGTTATAGCCGACATAACCATACTGATAACCAATCTGCCCCAGACCACCGGCGCCGACCGCACCGCCCATGGCTGAATAACCTACCAACGTAATCAATGTAATAGTGGCGGCGTTGATCAGACCGGGCAGGGCTTCGGGTAGCAAAATCTTGCGGATAATCTGCAGCGGCGTAGCGCCCATCGCGCGTGCCGCTTCGATCAACCCGGTCGGAATTTCCAGCAGGGCGTTTTCCACCATGCGGGCGATAAAAGGCGCCGCTCCTACCGTTAACGGTACAATCGCTGCCTGTAGACCAATTGCGGTGCCTACAATCACTCGGGTAAAAGGAATCATCCACACCAGCAGAATAATGAAAGGAATGGAGCGGAAAATATTCACCAACGCGGAAATGCTGCGATAAAGCTTAGGATTGGCGATAATCTGCCCGGGGCGGGTGATATACAACAGCACGCCGACGGGCAAACCCAGCATAAAACCGAAAAAGCCGGACACGAATGTCATCACCACGGTCTCCCAAACGCCGCGGGCAATCAACCAGAGCATGGCTTCAGACATAACCCAATACCTCAATATTCACGTGATGTTGCTGCAGAAAGGCTATGGCTGCCTGGGTGTCGGTTTCCTGCCCGTGCATTTCGGCCAGCATGATGCCGAATTTCACACCGCCAGCGTAATCCATCTGCGCGCTGATAATGTTGTTGTTGACGTTGAACTTCCGGGCCACTTCGGACAATAGGGGCGCGTCGACCGACTGGCCAGTAAACTCCATACGCAGCAGCGGCACGCTGCCTGGGCGAGGCGTTGCCGACAGTCGCTGCTGATAGTCATCCGGAATATCCAGATGCAGGGTGGACTGGATAAATTTCTGAGCCAGCGGTGTTTTCGGATGAGAAAACACTTCGCTGACCGTATCCTGCTCAATCAGTTTGCCGTTACTGATAACCGCCACCTGATCGCAGATACGTTTAACCACATCCATTTCATGCGTAATCAACAGGATGGTCAGCCCCAGCCGACGATTGATGTCTTTCAGCAATTCAAGAATAGAACGGGTCGTGGCCGGGTCCAGCGCGCTGGTTGCTTCATCGCACAGTAGAACTTTGGGGTTGCTTGCCAGCGCGCGGGCAATGGCGACGCGCTGTTTTTGCCCGCCGGACAGATTAGCAGGATAGGCGTCATGCTTGTCCGACAGCCCGACCAAATCCAGAAGCTGATGCACCCGCTGTTTGATTTCAGCCGCGGGCGTGTTGTCCAGCTCCAGCGGCAGCGCCACATTGCCGAATACGGTACGTGAGGACAACAAATTGAAGTGCTGGAAAATCATGCCGATTTGGCGGCGGGTGCGCGTTAATTGGCTTTCCGACAGGCTCATCAGCTCTTTCCCGTCGATCAACACTTTCCCCTGAGTCGGTCTTTCCAGCAGATTCACGCAGCGAATCAGCGTGCTTTTACCTGCGCCTGATGCGCCAATCACGCCATAAATCTGACCCGCGGGCACGCGTAATGTCACGTCGTCCAGCGCAGTGACGGCGCGTCCTTTTTGCTGGAAAACCTTTGTAATATTAATCAGTTCAATCATAAGTTTTATCAAAGATGACGATGGCCGGACAAGAAACCATAATATTCCGACCTAATGTGGAGGGGATGTTAAGGCGTCTAGACGTCTAAGTCAATCGAGATCCCGTCAGGGATGACATTCTCTCTGGTGATGAAAACATGCGATACTAAGCACAATTTACGCCATCAGGAGCAAAGGTAAGTGGCAAACAGCGTCCCTGCAATTTTTCTCGACCGTGACGGTACCATTAATGTTGATCATGGCTATGTCCATGAAATCGATCAGTTCCAGTTCATTGACGGCGTGATTGACGCCTTGAATGAACTCAAAAAAATGGGCTTTGCTCTGGTGCTGGTGACCAACCAGTCAGGGATTGCCAGAGGTAAGTTTACCGAAGATCAGTTCATGCAACTGACCGAGTGGATGGATTGGTCGCTGGCCGATCGTGGTGTTGACCTGGACGGTATCTATTATTGTCCGCATCACCCTGATGCTGGCGAAGGAGAATATCGTCAACAGTGTGATTGCCGTAAACCTCAACCGGGGATGTTTATCTCTGCGCAGCGTCATTTGCACATTGATATGGCCGCTTCTTATATGGTGGGCGATAAAGTTGAAGATATGCAGGCAGCGCAGGCAGCGGGGGTAGGCACTAAAGTATTGGTTAAAACCGGCAAACCGATCACCGAAGAAGGCGAAAAATTGGCTGATTGGCTAATAGATAGCCTGGCGGACCTGCCAAAAACGATCAAACAGCACGTAAAATAGCCGTAAGGGTGGAAAAATGCGCGAACGGAAAAAAAGATCGAGAAAGTGGTTGTGTAACCCGTTCGGATCCCTATAATGCGCATCCACTGACACGGCAACGGCGATGAGCCAGCGCGGTGTGAGGCGGAGAAAGCGAGAAAAAAGTCGTTGACTCTGAATGAGGAAAGCGTAGTATACGCCACCTCGCGACAGCAGGCTGTAAGCCGGTCGCACTGCTCTTTAACAATCAATCAGACAATCTGTGTGGGCACTCGCAGGACGCTTCACTAAAATATTTGTGAAAAGTCTTGAAGAGTGACAACAGTTAATTCATACGAACTAACAGTAAATTCTTTGAGCACGTTTTCTTCGGAAAACACATCAAACTTTAAATTGAAGAGTTTGATCATGGCTCAGATTGAACGCTGGCGGCAGGCCTAACACATGCAAGTCGAGCGGCAGCGGGGGGAAGCTTGCTTCCCCGCCGGCGAGCGGCGGACGGGTGAGTAATGTCTGGGGATCTGCCTGATGGAGGGGGATAACTACTGGAAACGGTAGCTAATACCGCATAACGTCGCAAGACCAAAGTGGGGGACCTTCGGGCCTCACGCCATCGGATGAACCCAGATGGGATTAGCTAGTAGGTGGGGTAACGGCTCACCTAGGCGACGATCCCTAGCTGGTCTGAGAGGATGACCAGCCACACTGGAACTGAGACACGGTCCAGACTCCTACGGGAGGCAGCAGTGGGGAATATTGCACAATGGGGGAAACCCTGATGCAGCCATGCCGCGTGTGTGAAGAAGGCCTTCGGGTTGTAAAGCACTTTCAGCGGGGAGGAAGGCGGTAAGGTTAATAACCTTACCGATTGACGTTACCCGCAGAAGAAGCACCGGCTAACTCCGTGCCAGCAGCCGCGGTAATACGGAGGGTGCAAGCGTTAATCGGAATGACTGGGCGTAAAGCGCACGCAGGCGGTCTGTTAAGTTGGATGTGAAATCCCCGGGCTTAACCTGGGAACTGCATTCAAAACTGACAGGCTAGAGTCTCGTAGAGGGGGGTAGAATTCCAGGTGTAGCGGTGAAATGCGTAGAGATCTGGAGGAATACCGGTGGCGAAGGCGGCCCCCTGGACGAAGACTGACGCTCAGGTGCGAAAGCGTGGGGAGCAAACAGGATTAGATACCCTGGTAGTCCACGCTGTAAACGATGTCGATTTGGAGGTTGTGCCCTTGAGGCGTGGCTTCCGGAGCTAACGCGTTAAATCGACCGCCTGGGGAGTACGGCCGCAAGGTTAAAACTCAAATGAATTGACGGGGGCCCGCACAAGCGGTGGAGCATGTGGTTTAATTCGATGCAACGCGAAGAACCTTACCTACTCTTGACATCCAGCGAAGACTGCAGAGATGCGGTCGTGCCTTCGGGAACGCTGAGACAGGTGCTGCATGGCTGTCGTCAGCTCGTGTTGTGAAATGTTGGGTTAAGTCCCGCAACGAGCGCAACCCTTATCCTCTGTTGCCAGCACTACGGGTGGGAACTCAGGGGAGACTGCCGGTGATAAACCGGAGGAAGGTGGGGATGACGTCAAGTCATCATGGCCCTTACGAGTAGGGCTACACACGTGCTACAATGGCGTATACAAAGAGAAGCGACCTCGCGAGAGCAAGCGGACCTCATAAAGTACGTCGTAGTCCGGATTGGAGTCTGCAACTCGACTCCATGAAGTCGGAATCGCTAGTAATCGTAGATCAGAATGCTACGGTGAATACGTTCCCGGGCCTTGTACACACCGCCCGTCACACCATGGGAGTGGGTTGCAAAAGAAGTAGGTAGCTTAACCTTCGGGAGGGCGCTTACCACTTTGTGATTCATGACTGGGGTGAAGTCGTAACAAGGTAACCGTAGGGGAACCTGCGGTTGGATCACCTCCTTACCGAGTTGAAGTGCCTGCGTGGTGTCCACACAGATTGTCTGATGAAGTAAACGAGCGGTAAAACCTTATAGGCTTGTAGCTCAGGTGGTTAGAGCGCACCCCTGATAAGGGTGAGGTCGGTGGTTCAAGTCCACTCAGGCCTACCAGATTTCTCCTGATACTGCGTTGTGAAATAGCCCGCATATTGATGTATGCGTCGTCATTCCACGCCTTGTCTCAGAAGAAATTACGGGTAAAGGTTTACGTGTTGCATTCTATGGGGCTATAGCTCAGCTGGGAGAGCGCCTGCTTTGCACGCAGGAGGTCTGCGGTTCGATCCCGCATAGCTCCACCATTTACGAATGACTTCAGAGTATACTGGCGACAGTATGCTGCGAAGTATTCTGCTCTTTAACAATCCGGAACAAGCTGAATAATTTGAAACGACGGCATATGAGTGTGAATTCATGTGTTGTTCGAGTCTCTCAACATACCCGCATCCCGAGACACTTTCGGGTTGTGAGGTTAAGCGACTAAGCGTACACGGTGGATGCCTAGGCAGTCAGAGGCGATGAAGGGCGTGCTAATCTGCGAAAAGCGTCGGCAAGGTGATATGAACCGTTATACCCGACGATACCCGAATGGGGAAACCCAGTGTGATTCGTCACACTATCATTAACTGAATCCATAGGTTAATGAGGCGAACCGGGGGAACTGAAACATCTCAGTACCCCGAGGAAAAGAAATCAACCGAGATTCCCCCAGTAGCGGCGAGCGAACGGGGAGGAGCCCAGAACCTGAATCGGCTTGTGTGTCAGTGGAAGCGTCTGGAAAGTCGCACGATACAGGGTGAAAGTCCCGTACACGAAGATGCACAGGCCGTGAGTTCGATGAGTAGGGCGGGACACGTGGTATCCTGTCTGAACATGGGGGGACCATCCTCCAAGGCTAAATACTCCTGACTGACCGATAGTGAACCAGTACCGTGAGGGAAAGGCGAAAAGAACCCCGGCGAGGGGAGTGAAATAGAACCTGAAACCGTGTACGTACAAGCAGTGGGAGCACCTTTTGGGTGTGACTGCGTACCTTTTGTATAATGGGTCAGCGACTTATATTCTGTAGCAAGGTTAACCGCATAGGGGAGCCGCAGGGAAACCGAGTCTTAACTGGGCGTTAAGTTGCAGGGTATAGACCCGAAACCCGGTGATCTAGCCATGGGCAGGTTGAAGGTTGGGTAACACTAACTGGAGGACCGAACCGACTAATGTTGAAAAATTAGCGGATGACTTGTGGCTGGGGGTGAAAGGCCAATCAAACCGGGAGATAGCTGGTTCTCCCCGAAAGCTATTTAGGTAGCGCCTCGTGAATTCATCTCCGGGGGTAGAGCACTGTTTCGGCTAGGGGGCCATCCCGGCTTACCAACCCGATGCAAACTGCGAATACCGGAGAATGTTATCACGGGAGACACACGGCGGGTGCTAACGTCCGTCGTGAAGAGGGAAACAACCCAGACCGCCAGCTAAGGTCCCAAAGTCATGGTTAAGTGGGAAACGATGTGGGAAGGCCCAGACAGCCAGGATGTTGGCTTAGAAGCAGCCATCATTTAAAGAAAGCGTAATAGCTCACTGGTCGAGTCGGCCTGCGCGGAAGATGTAACGGGGCTAAAACCATGCACCGAAGCTGCGGCAGCGACGCTTAGGCGTTGTTGGGTAGGGGAGCGTTCTGTAAGCCGTTGAAGGTGGACTGTGAGGTCTGCTGGAGGTATCAGAAGTGCGAATGCTGACATAAGTAACGATAATGCGGGTGAAAAACCCGCACGCCGGAAGACCAAGGGTTCCTGTCCAACGTTAATCGGGGCAGGGTGAGTCGACCCCTAAGGCGAGGCTGAAAAGCGTAGTCGATGGGAAACAGGTTAATATTCCTGTACTTGGTGTTACTGCGAGGGGGGGACGGAGAAGGCTATGTCATCCGGGCGACGGTTGTCCCGGTTTAAGCGTGCAGGTGGGTGGACCAGGTAAATCCGGTCTGCTGTCAACACTGAGGCGTGATGACGAGGTACTACGGTACTGAAGTGACAGATGCCCTGCTTCCAGGAAAAGCCTCTAAGCATCAGGTAACATTGAATCGTACCCCAAACCGACACAGGTGGTCAGGTAGAGAATACTCAGGCGCTTGAGAGAACTCGGGTGAAGGAACTAGGCAAAATGGTGCCGTAACTTCGGGAGAAGGCACGCTGGGCATGGTGAAGTCCCTTGCGGACGGAGCTGAGCCCAGTCGCAGATACCAGCTGGCTGCAACTGTTTAATAAAAACACAGCACTGTGCAAACACGAAAGTGGACGTATACGGTGTGACGCCTGCCCGGTGCCGGAAGGTTAATTGATGGGGTTATCCGTAAGGAGAAGCTCTTGATCGAAGCCCCGGTAAACGGCGGCCGTAACTATAACGGTCCTAAGGTAGCGAAATTCCTTGTCGGGTAAGTTCCGACCTGCACGAATGGCGTAATGATGGCCAGGCTGTCTCCACCCGAGACTCAGTGAAATTGAACTCGCTGTGAAGATGCAGTGTACCCGCGGCAAGACGGAAAGACCCCGTGAACCTTTACTATAGCTTGACACTGAACCTTGAGCCTTGATGTGTAGGATAGGTGGGAGGCTTTGAAGTGTGGACGCCAGTCTGCATGGAGCCAACCTTGAAATACCACCCTTTAATGTTTGATGTTCTAACGTAGACCCGTAAACCGGGTTGCGGACAGTGTCTGGTGGGTAGTTTGACTGGGGCGGTCTCCTCCCAAAGAGTAACGGAGGAGCACGAAGGTTAGCTAATCCTGGTCGGACATCAGGAGGTTAGTGCAAAGGCATAAGCTAGCTTGACTGCGAGAGTGACGGCTCGAGCAGGTGCGAAAGCAGGTCTTAGTGATCCGGTGGTTCTGAATGGAAGGGCCATCGCTCAACGGATAAAAGGTACTCCGGGGATAACAGGCTGATACCGCCCAAGAGTTCATATCGACGGCGGTGTTTGGCACCTCGATGTCGGCTCATCACATCCTGGGGCTGAAGTAGGTCCCAAGGGTATGGCTGTTCGCCATTTAAAGTGGTACGCGAGCTGGGTTTAGAACGTCGTGAGACAGTTCGGTCCCTATCTGCCGTGGGCGCTGGAAGATTGAGGGGGGTTGCTCCTAGTACGAGAGGACCGGAGTGAACGCACCACTGGTGTTCGGGTTGTGATGCCAATTGCATTGCCCGGTAGCTAAGTGCGGAAGAGATAACCGCTGAAAGCATCTAAGCGGGAAACTTGCCCCGAGATGAGTCTTCCCTGGGCCCTTGAGGCCCCTGAAGGGACGTTCGAGACGAGGACGTTGATAGGCTGGGTGTGTAAGCGTAGCGATACGTTGAGCTAACCAGTACTAATGACCCGAGAGGCTTAACCTTACAACACCGAAGGTGTTTTGGTGAGAGAGACGAGAAAGAATTTGGCTTGTTCGACGGATGGATTCTGATGGTTGTGCGGCGCATGAGTGTGGGCATAACGGTTGGAATGAAAAGAATTTGCCTGGCGGCGAGAGCGCGGTGGTCCCACCTGACCCCATGCCGAACTCAGAAGTGAAACGCCGTAGCGCCGATGGTAGTGTGGGGTCTCCCCATGCGAGAGTAGGGAACTGCCAGGCATCAAATTATGTGTGCTGATATGGCTCAGTTGGTAGAGCGCACCCTTGGTAAGGGTGAGGTCCCCAGTTCGACTCTGGGTATCAGCACCACTTGTTTTAAATAGTGTTCGGCAAATTAAATAAAAGAATTTGTCTGGCGGCGAGAGCGCGGTGGTCCCACCTGACCCCATGCCGAACTCAGAAGTGAAACGCCGTAGCGCCGATGGTAGTGTGGGGTCTCCCCATGCGAGAGTAGGGAACTGCCAGACATCAAACAGCAAGAAAGGCCATCCATGCGGATGGCCTTTTTTCTTTTCTATTGTTCATCCTGAATAACGTTAAGACATGAGGTTCTACACGGGTAAAAGAAAGTATTGCCGCGGCACGATGGGGCACAATTCAGGTACGTTAAATGATGGCTTCTGTCCTGTTCAGGCAATGACCTTTCGAATGCCTTATGGCAAACGTTTTACAATAGAATCGCCATATTCACGGATTATATCCTTACCATATTCGCTGAATTCCCTGTTTTAATCGCAATGAAATAACCTCTGCTGTTATTTCATTGTAGAGTGACGCCGTCAGCTTAAATAATTACATGAGCCAGTTAGCCTTTGCCTGAACTACCGAGCCTGTTTTACTGTATCTGCTATAAGATAATCATTAAATAGCAGACAGGAAGGGTAACGCTTATATGGCAAATACAATAAACCCACAACAGGAAACAGAATCAACAACTATAAATACCGCCCGTCAACGCATCTGGGCGATAGTCGGCGCGTCATCGGGAAATTTGGTGGAATGGTTTGATTTTTATGTCTATTCGTTTTGTTCCCTTTATTTTGCGCATATCTTTTTCCCAACCGGTAATACCACAACGCAATTGTTACAGACCGCCGGCGTATTTGCTGCCGGATTTTTGATGCGCCCGATTGGCGGCTGGTTATTCGGCTATATCGCCGATAAATATGGCCGTAAAAAATCGATGCTGATTTCTGTGTGTATGATGTGCCTGGGATCTTTAGTGATCGCCTGCCTGCCCGGCTATGCGACGATTGGCGTCTGGGCGCCATTATTGTTGCTGATAGCGCGTTTGTTTCAGGGGCTGTCGGTCGGCGGGGAGTACGGCACCAGCGCAACCTACATGAGTGAGGTGGCGCTGGAAGGGCGCAAAGGATTCTATGCTTCATTCCAATACGTGACGCTAATCGGTGGTCAATTGCTGGCGTTACTGGTGGTGGTAATCCTGCAACAATTGCTTTCCGATACGGATTTGCGTACGTGGGGCTGGCGTATTCCGTTCGCATTGGGTGCGGCGTTGGCTGTGGTAGCGCTGTTTCTGCGTCGTTCGCTGAATGAAACCTCCGCCAGTGAAACCCGTGCCCGTAAGGATGCCGGATCGCTGCGCGCGCTGTGGCGTAATCGCAAGGCTTTCGTCATGGTGTTGGGTTTTACCGCCGGCGGTTCGTTGAGCTTCTATACCTACACCACCTATATGCAGAAATATCTGGTGAATACTGCCGGGATGAATGCCAAATCCGCCAGCGGGTTGATGACTCTGGCGCTGTTTGCTTTCATGCTGTTGCAGCCTTTGTTCGGTGCGCTGTCCGACAAAATTGGTCGTCGTAGTTCCATGCTGGTTTTTGGGGCGTTTTCGGCGTTGCTGACGGTGCCGATTCTGTCTACTTTGCAGGGCGTGACTAACCCGGTTATCGCGTTTGCGCTGGTAATGCTGGCTCTGGTGATCGTGAGCTTTTATACCTCGATCAGCGGCATTCTAAAGGCGGAAATGTTTCCTCCGGAAGTGCGAGCGCTGGGCGTCGGGTTGTCTTACGCCGTGGCGAACGCCCTGTTTGGCGGCTCCGCTGAGTATGTGGCGCTGTCGCTAAAATCGCTGGGTACGGAAGAGGCTTTCTTCTGGTATGTTTCGCTGATGGGAGCGCTGGCGTTTCTGGTTTCGCTCGGGCTGCATCACAAAGGGAAAGGCGAGACGCTCTAACGATGGGATGCCTGCCATAAACAGTAGCCGGCCGTTGCGCCGGCTATATCCCAGGTGAAATCTTTCCAACTCCAGCCACTGCCTTGCGGCCGGCTGTCATAGGCTTCTTTGGCTGCGCCGATACTGACGGAAAACATCAATCCGAATGCAGCGCTGCGGTCGCGGCTCTGATGCTGATGTTCCTCGAATTCACTGCCCGCGGCGCTTAGTAGCGCTGATGCCATGAAATGTTTCGCTTTGTCGGGCCCCGTCCACTGATCCTGCGCCATGTGCGCGCACCCTGAACAAACGGACAGCAGTAATAGCAGCGCTTTGCGCATCATATCCCCTCATGACCTGTATACCGCCACTGGCCGAAGAAACCTGACAAAGCTTACTACAGGCATGATAATTCCCGGCAGAGCATTAACAAACTGTGCCGGGAATACGGCAGATGGTTACAAAATTCGGCTGATCAGGCGATCGATGCGGATGCGGCGCAGACGGCGGATAAGCTTGCGCACTTTTACCGGATATTGCGCGATACTTTGCAATTGCTGATAGTGCGTGATGATCTGGGTATGAGCGCGGATGCACTCCAGCTCTTGCTGACGCTGTACCTGTAATACCTGCTCCGGGTCATGAATCAGAATGGCATTTTCCAGATCCAGCCGCCAGGCGCGAGGATTGAGGTTGTTGCCGGTCAGCAGTTGCCAGTTATCGTCCACCCACATGCCTTTGAGGTGAAAGCTGTTATCGCCGTCCTTCCACAGACGGATCATCAGTTGATTGCTGTCGATGTATTTCTGCAACCGGCTCAGGAAACGACGCAGGTTGATTTCATACAGGTACGGCAGCGCGCCGATAATCCGGAACGGCTGGTCTTCAGGAATAAAGAAGTCGTTGGCCGTCTTGTCGCCGATAATGATCTCGATCTGTTTGCCGTTGCGCAGCAGACGGATAATGTTGCGAACCAGCAGAGCCGGCAGATTGAAGTACGGGGTACACATCACCAGACGCTGCTCAGTGCAGTACATCAGGTGATGGATAGTCCGGTTCAGCGGGCTCTGTTTACCCAAACCGACCAGCGGCGTCACCGTCAATTGGTGGTTGTTGTCGCCGACGCCAGGCAGCATATACGTTGCCGAACGCAATGACTGACGGAACTGACGGATATCGTTTTTGATGTCGATGGTTTTGGGACGAGACGAGCGGTCCAGCCGCTGCACGGCGGACGAAGCCAGCAGGTCCTGCACATAACGCGCCATGACATCAGCCAGCACGGGGTTATGAATCAGCTGATAGCGGTCATAACGGTATTTTTCATGCTGATGCAGGTAGACGTCGTTCAGACTGGCGCCGCTGTAAAGCACCGTGTCATCGATAATAAACCCTTTCAGATGCAGGACGCCCAGCGCTTCACGCGTATTGACCGGGACGCCATAAATCGGGAAGGGCGCATCATCGTACCGCTGCGCCATTTCGTAGTACCAGTCAGCGTTGGTGCTGTCGGCGGCAACGCCGATGCGGCCGCGCTGGGCGCGATGCCAGTCGACCAGTACGGTGATCTCCAGTTCCGGGCATTGGCGTTTGGCCTGATAGAGCGCCGACAGAATGCCTTCGCCGCCGTCATCGTGTTCCAGATACAGGGCTACCAGATAGATGCGTTTCTTCGCCTGCAGAATCTGTTCTGTCAGCGTAGTACGGAAAAGCGCTGGGCTGTGAAGCGTCTGGACGTCATCGGCAGACTGAGGAATTTTAGGCAGTTGTGCAAGGTGTTGTTGATATTTCGTACGCTTTAATTTTGACAACATCACAGTGCGATTCTTCTCTCATCGTGGGATGACCGCGTGGTCATAAATATACGTTAAGGCATAGCCGAATCGGGCGATGATACCACTACTTGGCAAGCGTTGTGAGCAAGTTTTACTGCCTGTAGCGAGATCCCGCCCGCATCTGCACGCCTGATTATGGCTGTGCGGACGAGTCCAGCGGCAGCTCCAGCGTCACAATACCGTCTTCCAATTGCACATCAACGGCGAAGCCCAGTTTTTTCGCCAGCGTGACCATACCCTGATTCGTCGGCATGGTGATGCCGCTCAGACGCGCCAGACCGTGGGCGCGGGTATAGTGGATCAGTTTTTCCAGTAGTTTCCTGCCTAATCCCAGCCCTTTCAGATCGGATCGCACCAGTACGGCGAATTCCGCGTTGGTATTATCCGGGTCGGCGATGGCGCGTGTGACGCCGATGATCTCCGGCTCACCTTCCGTACCTGACCGCACAGCAATAAAAGCCATCTCACGATCGTAGTCAATTTGGGTCATATTGGCTAAATCTTCATGGGTAAATTCGTTGATTTCACTGAAATAACGGTAATACAGATCTTCGCGGGTTACTTTGCCGATAAAATGGGCCAACAGCGGTTCGTCTTCGGGCAGGATGGGGCGGAACAGACAGGACGCGCCATCCTTGAGCCGGACGGTTTCTTCCAGTTCCTGCGGATAAGGGCGGATAGACAGACGAGACTGCGGGTCGCCGCTGAAAGGCGCCAGATGCAGCGTAACATCCAGCAGCGTGAATTCCTCGCCGGAGGCCAGCAGCGGGTGAATATCCAGACGCGAGATCTCCGGGCAATCCAGAATCAGGTTGGAAACCTGCACCAGCAACCGGCTGAGCGCCGGAATATCCAGCGGCTTGAGTGCGTTTTGGCTGCGGATTTTGCCGCTTTTCAACGCCTGAACGATCAGATAGCGCGCCAGCGCCATATTCAGCGGCGGCAGTGCCACCGCCGCCTGCGTTTCCCGGCGCCATTCCATGCCGCCTGCACCCAGCATGATGATCGGACCAAAGATGGCATCCTGTTCGACCGCGATACGTAACTCCAGCGCGCCGGTACGATTAGCCATGCCCTGTACCAGCAAGCCGAGTACGCGTGCTTGCGGATTGGTATGTCTGACTCGTTCCAGCATTGCTTCCGCCGCCAGTTGCACCTCCTGAGCATTCTGCAGGTACAGCACGACGCCCTGAATTTCCGATTTATGGGGGATATCCGGGGATCGCAGTTTAAGCGCGACCGGGTAGCCGATTTTTTCCGCGATGTACACCGCTTCGGTACTGTCGCCGGCAATCCAGGTTGGCAACGTATTCAGGCCATACGCCTGCAGAATCGGCTGGACCTCGTGGGTATCGAGCCGGGTGGCGCCTTCCTGCAGCGCCTGACCGATCAACCGATGCGCCTGTGCGGCATTGGCGGTGAGATCCGATGGCAGCGCCGGGGTTTCTTTCAGTTGCTTCTGGTTACGACGGTATTCGACGATATGCATGAACGCGATCACCGCGCCTTCCGGGGTGCGGTAAGTCGGGATGCCCGCCTCGTTAAACAGACGGCGTGCTTCCTGGGAAGAGAATTCACCGCACCAGTTGGTCAGCAACGTGATGCGTTTGCCGCGCGAATGTTGCTGCAACAGCTGAATAAGGCTTTCAGCGCTTTCCGTACCCGGCGCGGCGGCGCTCGGGGCGTGGATAATCAGCAACGCGTCGTAATCGTCGCTGTCCAGCAGCGCCGACAGCGCCGCCAGATAGCGTTGCGGCGTGGCGTCGTCGCGCAAGTCCAGCGGGTTGCCGACGGAGACGGTATCGGGCAACACGGCACGCAACGCCTGCTGCGTCGTCTCGCTCAGCGTCGCCAGCTTGCCCTGACGGGCAATTAACTGATCCAACGCCTGGGCGGCGGGCGATGCGCCGTTGCTGACGATCAGCAAACGCTCGCCGCGCAGCGGGCGTAGGTGGCTGAGGGTTTCCACCGCCGAAAACAGTTCGTGGGTATCCTGCACCCGCAGCAGCCCGGCGCGCTGGATGGCGGCGTCGTAGGCGGCGTCCAGCCCGTGCTGGCCGTCATGCAACAGCTGTTGCGCCTGTCGGCTGCGCCCGCTTTTGATCACCAGAATCGGCTTGTTGCGGGATGCGCTGCGCGCTGCCGAGAGAAAACGCCGCGCGTCGCTGACATGCTCCAGATGCAGCAAAATAGCGCTGGTTTTACCGTCCCGCGCCAGAAAATCCAGCAGGTCGTCGACGTCAATATCCAGGCTGTCGCCGAGCGCGATAAAGTAGGAGAAACCGATGCCGCGCTGTTGCGCCCAGTCCAGTATGGTGTTGGAAACCGCCGCCGACTGGGAAATAAACGCCAGTTTGCCTTTTAGAATCGGCACCGGCGAAAAGCTGGCGTTGAGTCCCTGCCAGGGCGCCAGCAGGCCGAGGCTGTTTGGCCCCAGAAGCCGTACGGCATAGCGGGCGGCGCAGTTTTTCAATTCGGCGAATTGCGCCGGCGGCGCGGAAAGTATGATGACCGTTTTACAACCGCGCTGCCCCAGCGCTTCCAGCAGCGGCAGATTACGGTCGGCACGGGTGCAGATAACGGCGAGATCGGGCGTCATCGGTAAGCTGGCGACATCACGGTACGCCAGTACGCCGCAGACTGCCTGATATTTGGGCGTAACCGGCAGCACCGGTCCGTTGAAGCCGCCGTCAAGCAGGTTGCGCATCATCAGAAATCCGGCTCTCCCCGGTTTTTCCGACGCGCCGATTACGGCAATCGAACGGGGCCGCAGCAGAGCCTCTAATCCGCGCTGACTCATCAGTTACTCCTGTTAGAAGACACCTGATTGATCTTAAACGTCTGTTGCCGGTTTTGCTGTGACAGTGGAAGAAATTTTCTTTTTCGCGTGATGGGCTTTGCCTGCCAGATAGTGGCGGCGAAAACGGTCGAAATGCTGCGCCAGCGCTTCGGCGGCATCGTTATCGCCGGCCTGACGCAGCAGGGCGATGGCGATTTCCGCCGTGCAGTGCTGCCCGGCGCTGCTGGCCTCCCGTAGCTGGTAGCTGGACAAAGCGTCCACGCTTAACGACAGGATCGGCAACGTATCGAGGTACGGACTTTTGCGAAACATTTTTCGCGCTTCCGGCCAGGTGCCGTCCAGCATCACGAACAGCGGCGGTTTGCCGTCGGCGGGTAGTTGGTGACAGACCTGACGGCCGCTTTCATCGTCGTCCGCCAGAAAGACCAGCCAGGGCTGATACTCTTCTGTTTGCAGGGCGGCAAGCAACGCCGGGTCCGGCTCGGTACGGGACCACAGAAAGGCATCAGTCTGCGGCAGGACATCGGCAATCAGGCGGCCGGTATTACTGGGCTTCATCGGTTCGGTGTCGAACATCACCAGACAGAAGCGGCTGCGGGCGGTGCGCGGCGAGAGGGTGTCGCACAGGCAGTGGACTTCCGGCAGCAGGCAACGCTGGCAGCGGA
This sequence comes from Dickeya fangzhongdai, assembly GCF_002812485.1. Lineage (NCBI taxonomy): Bacteria > Pseudomonadati > Pseudomonadota > Gammaproteobacteria > Enterobacterales > Pectobacteriaceae > Dickeya > Dickeya fangzhongdai. Next base: position 3,904,052 of record NZ_CP025003.1, on the reverse strand, counting down.
TGACACGGCAGCCGCGGGCGCGAAACGGGCGCGTGGAAAGAGCAAGGCGTTGCTGGCGCAGACGCAGGACGGCGTTACCGGTCATGATTTTCCATTAAAAAGGGACATTCTAAACGACCGGGCTGCCGACCTGAAGCCCCGCGTGTTGGCGGGGCGTCTGGTGAGGAATGATTTACAGCGATTCACTAAGCCAGCTTTCAAAGGGAGCTTTGGGCATGGCGCCGTTGAGCATATCAACCACTTTGCCGTGTTTGAACAGCATGATGGTAGGAATGCTGCGGATACGGAAGCGGGCGCTCAGGCCGGGTTCCGCTTCGGTGTTGACCTTGATGAAGCGGATTTTGCCGCCGTTTTCGTCGGCGACGCTTTCAAATACCGGGGCAAAGTTAACGCACGGTCCGCACCAGGGCGCCCAGAAATCCACGACCACCGGCAGATCGTCCTGCAACAGTTTATCCAGCGTTTCTTCAGTGGCGTTAATCACCTTGCCGCTGAACAGCGCCTGACCGCAGCGGCCGCATTTGGCGTGTTGATGATCATTGCTGCGTTCTTCTGGCAGGCGGTTGGTGGCGTTGCAGGATGCACATACCGTATTCATAAACGGGCCTCGGTAGCAAAAGGGCTGGAATCAAGTGTACTGTTGACGGAAGCGCGCCCAGCATACGCGAAGAGATCAACAGACGGTGGTGCGAAAGCAGGATAAGTATGGATAGCGGGTCGAACGCCAACAAGGCGTTTTACCCAATGGTTATAATAGTTAGTGACTTTTATGATCGGGTTGGTGGCTAAGCCGGTGGACATAGGGTAATCTTCGCGCCCAGCGCGTAGGTGGAGAACAACATGAGCGATGAATTAAGTGGAAAGAGCGGCAAAGTCCGCGTCATGTACGTCCGCAGCGAAGACGGGGACGAGAAGAACGGTAAGCAGAAACGTACGCCGGATAAGCGTCGTGGCGATGGCGACAACCGTGGCCGTAAAGGGCGAGATAGCGCGCCGCGCGGCGGGCGGGACAGAGATAATAAAGATGGCGCCGAGCGTGGCGGCAAATGGCGTAGCGAGTCGGCGGGGCGTGAGCGTGAGCGTCCACCGCGTCGCGAGCCGGTTGATCATGCGGATTCTCCGTGGAAAACGGTATCGCGCGCACCGGGAGAAGAGCCGGATCACGGCGGTATCAGCGGTAAGAGCCAGATCGATCCGGAACAGATTCGTCGCCAGCGGTCGGAAGAGACCCGCGTCTACGGAGAAAATGCCTGTCAGGCGCTGTTCCTGAGCCGTCCGGAAGCAATTGTGCGCGGTTGGTTCCTGCAGGAAGTCACGCCGCGTTTTCGTGAGGCGCTGCGCTGGATGGCGGCCAACCGTAAGGCTTACCACGTGGTGGAAGACGACGAGCTGATCCGCGCGTCCGGTACGGAGCATCACGGCGGCGTGTGTTTCCTGATCAAGAAACGTCGTGGTCTGGATGTGACGGCGTACCTGCGCGAAGCCGGGGATACCGACTGCGTGCTGGCGCTGGAAGATGTCGGCAATCCGCATAATCTGGGCGGCATCATGCGTAGCTGCGCCCATTTCGGCGTGAAAGGCGTGCTGGTGCGCGATGCATCGCAGCTGGAATCCGGCGCGGCGGTGCGCACGGCGGAAGGCGGTGCCGAGCACGTGAAAGCGATCAGCGCTGACGGTCTGGTCGATGCGCTGGCGCAGTTCCGTGCCGCCGGTTACACCATCGTCACCACCTCCAGCCACAAAGGCACGACCTTGTCGAAAGTCTCGCTGCCTGCCAAAACGGTGATTGTGCTGGGGCAGGAAGGGGATGGCTTGTCTGACAACGCCTGGCAGCAGGGCGACGTCAAAGTGTCGATTGACGGCACCGGCAACGTGGAAAGCCTGAATATCTCGGTCGCGACCGGGATCCTGCTGGCGGAATGGTGGCGCCAGAATCACGGCTAAAACCCTGTGTCGTGTGATGTCGTGCGGCAATAAAAAAGGTGGCGTAGCCACCTTTTTTGCTTTTGCGCTTTAGCTCTGTTCGGCGTGGGAAATCAGTGTGCGCCGCCAGCCGAGTGACTGCCGAATGGCGGTTTGGCGAACCACACCAGCACGATCAGCACGACGAACACCCCGGCCGACAGCCAGAAGATTTCGTTGGCGCCGATAATCAGCCCTTGCGCCGTGATCTGCTGAGCCAGATAGCTGGACACCTGCTGCTGACTCATTCCCATCGCTTCCAGTTGCTGATAGGTCTGCTGCGCCAGCGGGTTGTAGGGATTGATCACCTCGCTAAGCTGTTCGTGATGCAACGCTTCCCGACGCTCCCACAATGTGGTAGTGATCGACGTGCCGATGGAGCCCGCCAGCGTACGGGCAAAGTTCGACAGACTGGAGGCGGCCGCCATCCGTTCCGGCGGCAGGCCGGAGAGGGTGATGGTGGTCAACGGCATGAAGAAACAGGCCACGGCGAACCCTTGCACGAACTGGGGCCAGGCGGACGCGCCGAAATCCATTGCCGGCTCAAAGGTGTAGGCTCGCCAGTAGAAACAGACCGCATACATGATGAAGCTGAACGTCACCAGACGGCGCATATCGAGCTTATGCATGAACCGCCCGATGATCGGCGAGAGAATCACCGGCATCAGGCCCACGGGAGCGGAAGCCAGCCCGGCCCAGGTGGCGGTATAGCCGAACACGACCTGCAGCAACTGCGGCAACAGTACGATGGCGCCGAAATAGAGCATGAACGCCAGGCTGGTGCACAGGCAGCCGATAGTAAAATTGCGCATTTTGAACAGCGACAGATCGACCACCGGGTGATCGTCGGTCAGCTCCCAAACCACCAGCACGGTGAGCGAAATCACCGCAACCACCGCCAGCACCACGATTTCCGTCGAGTTAAACCAGTCCAGCTCTTTGCCGCGGTCCAGCATCATCTGCAGGCAGCCAATACCCGCCGCCAGCAGAATCAGCCCAATGGTGTCGATGGGGCGAATTTCGGTTTTGGTTTCGCGCCCGCGCAATGTCTGCAGGGTGATCAGCACCACCACGATGCCTAACGGCACGTTGATGAAGAAGATCCACCCCCAATGGTAGTTGTCGCTGATCCAGCCGCCGAGGATCGGGCCGAAGATCGGGGCAACCACCACCGTCATTGACCACAAAGCCAGCGCAATGCCTCGTTTGGCAGGCGGGTAGTTATTCAGCAGCAGGCTTTGGGACAGCGGAATGATCGGCCCGGCAACCAGACCCTGCAGCATACGGGAAACGATCAGCATTTCCAGACTGGTGGACATGCCGCACAGCCAGGAGGTCAGGGTAAACAGCACGGTGGCCCAGATAAACAGGCGCACCTCGCCGAATCGTTTGGCTAGCCAGCCGGTGATGGGGATGGAGATGGCGTTTGCCACCCCAAAAGACGTGATGACCCAGGTGCCCTGTGAGTTGGATGCGCCGAGATTCCCGGCGATGGTCGGAATAGCTACGTTGGCAATTGTCGAGTCCAGCACCTGCATGAACGTCGCCAGCGACAGGGCGATCGTCATCAGAGCCAGCGTCATGCCCTCAAGTGGTTTTCTTGTCACGCTGCTCTCCTCTGGGGTCAGCCAGCGTTGGCGCCGATGATCTGGTCGATCATCTGATCAACCGGCGTCAGATCCAGATCCAGTGCATCACTCTGATAGGCCGGTGTCGCGCGGGACGCATCGGACAGCACCTTGCCGTCGGTATTGGCGGTATCCACTTTAACCAGCATCGACAGGCCGATACGCAGCGGGTAATCGGCCAGCTGTTTCGGATCCAATTCGATACGCACCGGCAGGCGCTGTACTACCTTGATCCAGTTGCCGGTGGCGTTCTGGGCCGGCAACAGCGAGAAGGCGCTGCCGGTTCCCATGTCCAGACCCACCACTTTGCCTTTGTACACCACGCTGTCGCCATACAGGTCGCTGACGATGGCCGCCGGCTGACCGATGCGCATATTGGCTAACTGGGTTTCCTTAAAGTTGGCGTCGACCCACAGCGGAGCGGCCGGCACCACCGCCATCAGAGCGGAAGACGGGGTGACGCGCGCGCCCAGTTGCACGCTGCGGCGGGAGACATAACCATCCACCGGGCTGACGATATGGGTACGTTTGAGCGCCAGCCAGGCGTTGCGCAGGTCAGTGGCGGCCTGGGCAATGGCGGGCTGCTGCTCTAATGGGGTATTCAGCACCAGCGCCTGAGTGGCGGCATACTGCTGTTTGGCCGCTTCCAGCGACGCTCTGGCGCTGGCGACCTGATCGCGCGCATGTTGCAGGTCTTCCCGGCCGATAGCATTGGCCCGCCCCAGCGCTTCACGGCGGTTCAGGTCGCTGATAGCCTTGTCCAGCGCAATCTGCTGCAGGTCGATGTTGGCTTTGTACTGGCGGACGTTGATCATCTGCTGATGAACCTGACGCACGCTGTTGGCCAGCGTGGTTTTCGACCGTTCAAAGGCCTGCTCGGCGTCGGTTGGGTCGAGCTCTACCAGTACGTCGCCTTTTTTAACGAAGTCGGTATTGTCGACGTTGACGCGGGCGACGCTGCCGTTGACCTGCGACATAATTTGAATCTGGTTGCCTGCGACGTAGGCATCATCGGTTTCCTGATGGTGCCGCAACACCAGATACCAGTAGGCAAACCACACACAGCCAATAAAGAAAAACAGAATCATCAGCAGCGTGAGAATTCCCTTACGCGATTTTCTGGACTTCGATGGCATAGTTGGTGGAGTCTGCTTTTCCACGTTGGCACTCATGGTTCTCTCCCAGTTAAATTTCTTTTTTTTCGGCCTTTCATGGCCTTTGATTGCCTTTCATGGCGATATCGCGCGGTGACGGTTTTTTTAAAAAAAACACGACTCCCCCTGCAAACCATTAAGGTTTGCAGGCAACGATGGCGATGGTCTCTGTCAGGAATGGCGACGGGCGTTAAATGCCGTCCTGATCCATTTCATCAAGACGCTGTAACAGCTTGCGCATCAGCACTTCCAACTGATCTCTTTCACTGTCTTCAAGGGCGGAGCAGAGAATATTCAGGCTTCGGTGCTGAGGCGGCAGCAGTTCGTCCAGAAAGGCTTTACCTTTCTCGGTCATGTACAGGTACAGACAGCGGCGGTCGCTGTCGCTTTCGCGTCGTTCGATCCAGCCGCGTTTTTCCAGCTCATCCGCGATGCGGGTGGCGTTGGTGCGCGAGGAACCGAGCGCCGCGCTTAATTCGGAAGGCTGAATGCAGTAGTTTTCCTGCGATTCGAGCGTAAGCAGCGCCATGAACAGGGTTTCATTGATATCCTGTTCTTTCAGCATACGGTTGCGGTGTTCCAGTATTTTGGTTTGCATATGCAGGAATAAACGCAGCAGCAGGACTTCACGATAAGGGAAATCCGGGCGGCGTGAAGCCCGCATACGCAGCATGTCTTCAATTGGGGCGAATGAACTTTCCATAGATGTCAACCTTATTAATCACGACCCGTATAGTAACGAATGTTACTAATTAGGTAAATGCGAGAAACTTGTCGATTAGTGCTTATTTTGTCACTGGTCGAAACATGTGCAGGTGGTACGGTCTGTCGCCGTTTATTGTTTTTGGCTGTGCGAGTGACGTTAGCCGGTTACGTTCAGGCCATCGTCTGAAACCATTTAAATACTATGCCGTAGCACAGCGCGCCCAACAGCGTCGACAGTACGATGCTGCGGGTTTTGTAAAAACAAAGCGTCAGCAGGGCGAACCCTGCCAGCGTTGGCAACAGTCTTTCTGTGTGCTGCATGATATCCGGCAGGGCGGACACCACCAGCAGAGCGCAAATGGAAGCAATGCCGATACTGTCGAGCAGCAGGGCGGTTTTGCCCCGACGCAGGTTACCGGACGCCCGGTCGGCGCCCAGCCGCAGCGGCAGGTATCGGAACAGAAAGTTAACTGTTCCCACCAGTAAACCAATCAATAATACTGAAGTATTCATCGCGTTTCTTCCTTTACTGATGTCGGTTGATACAGCGATGCCAGACAACCGCCGCCGATGCCGATCAGGATGGCGGCGGGAATGGACGATACCAGCAGCCCCAGACAGGCGCCGCCCAGCGCGGCGGCTACCACCAGGCTCTGACGGCGTTTGAAGGACGCGAGCAGAAAACTCAGAAACAGCGCCGGCAGCATAAACGCCAGTGCGGCCTCGACCGCGGGGTAACCTTCCAGCGGGCCATTACCGAATACCGCGCCGAGCACGGTGCCGGCGACCCACGACAGCCAGGCGCTCAGCGCCACTCCCAGCATCCAGGACTCGCTCCAGCGTCGGTTATCCCGCGACAGCCGCGCCGTCGCGGCGGCGAAGACCTCATCGGTCAGTCCGAATGCCCACCAGACGGTTTTGCCGGTCGGCAGTCGCTGCATAATACGGCGGCGCAGCGAGGGGCCGTACAGCACATGGCGGACGTCCATCGCCATTACGGTCAACGCCGCCACCCAGATAGACGCGCCCGCGCTCAGTAGCGCGGTAATGACGAACTGGCTGGCGCCGGCGTAAATGATGCAGGAAAGAAAAATGGCTTCCAGCGGCGTGAAACCCAGCTTGACGGCGTTCAGGCCAAAGGCGAACGCCACCGGCACGTAACCGATGACGATCGGCAGGCTGTCAAACAGACCGCTGGCAAACGAGGCGTCGGCCGTCGTGCGGGCATCAGTCTGGCTGGAAGAAACGGAGTTCACGGTGTCTGGGCTCATCCACGGATTGAAAAAATATACTGGTCGAAAAAACAACATCATAGGCGCAAACCGCCGTCAGCGATAGCGCTTTACCGTCAATTGGGCAGCGGCGGGGCGTCATCCGTGCGTCTCCGGCTGCGAAGATTCGTAATGATGATTTTGCCACCACACCAGCAGCGCCAGCAGACTTAGCGCGCCTCCGGCTCCCGATACCCCCAGCCAGCCGAAATGCTGATAAGCGTAGGCGGAAATCAGCGAGCCGAGGGCGCCGCCGATAAAGTAGCTGGTCATGTAACCGGCGGTAAGACGGTTGCGCGCGTCCGGCAACATACGGTAAATCGCGCTCTGGTTGGTGACATGCAGCCCCTGAACCGCCATATCCAGCGCCACAATGCCGATCAGCAACGGCGCTATGGCGCTGACGCCGGCGGCGATCGGCAGCCATGACAGCGCCAGCAGCAACAGCCCCACGGTGGTGGAGAGTTTGGCTTTGCCCTGATCCACCAGACGGCCGGCCCGGCTGGCGGACAACGCGCCGGCGGCCCCCGCCAGACCGAATAACCCGATCACGGCCTCGCTGTAATGGTAAGGAGGAGCGGAGAGCAGGAACGCCATCGATGTCCACATGATGCTGAAATTGGAGAAAGAGAGCGCGCCCAGTATCGCGCGGGTGCGCAACGGGCGGGAGCTGCCGAATAACTGGAAGATGGAGATCAGTAACTGTGGATAGTTAAGGTTGGTTGACGGGTGATAACGCGGCAGCGCGCGCCACATCAGCAACGCCATTCCCGTCATCAGCAGGCTGGCGACCCAGTACACCGTGCGCCAGTCTCCCAGCGACGCCAGCGCGCCGGCCAGCGTTCGGGCCAGCAGGATCCCCAGCAGCAGGCCGCTCATGATCGTGCCGACGACCTTGCCGCGGCTTTCCGGCGAGGCCAGCGTGGCGGCCAGCGGCACCAGAATCTGCGCCACGACCGAGAACAGGCCGGTAATGGCGGTGCCGGCCACCATCAACCACAGTGAAGGGGCGGAGGCGGTAATCAGCATGCCGCCTGCCGCCAGCAGGGTCATCCCGACGATCAAACCGCGGCGCTCGAAGCGGTCGCCCAACGGCACCAGAAACATCAGGCCGCAGGCATAACCCAACTGGGCGGCAGTGACGATAAAACCGGCCTGATTGACCGACAGGCTGAATGCCTGGGCGATAGCGTCCAGCAACGGCTGGGCGTAATAGTTACTGGCTACCGCCAACCCGGTGGCGGCGGACATCAACAGCGTCAGTGCCGGGCTCAGGCCGGCGGTGGTGGTGGTAGATGCAGACATGCGAGAAATGTTAACTTAATGTTAAATCGGATTTATTAATTTAGTATTGAACAGTCACGCCGGAGAATCCAGCAATTTATCTTATAAATTTCCCTGAAAATAATCAGGAGTTTTATCAGCCAGACCGGAAGAAGCCTATTATTCTCCGCTTCCGGCAAAGGGTAAGCGTTTACTTTCGGGGCGATAAAAACTGATAAGGCGGAAACCGATAAAAAGGGAAAACGGCGAAGGAAAAGCGGAGTCGATCCGAAACGGCGGGTAAGACATAGAGGATACCCTGGCGGGCATCCTCTGGATTATGGTGGCGTAGCGACTTACTTTGCCGCCGCGCGGGCGGAATTAATCCAGCCGTCAAACTGCGCCTGATGCGCTTTGATCCAGCCGTTGACGTGGCGCTCGATAGCTTCCTGAGACGCTTCGCCCTGATGCATGCGCAGGTTCTGGGCGTTGATGTCCGCCAGCGGCAGTTTCATGGTGGCGAACAGGGCGGCCGCGGCCGGGTTTTTCTCCGCCCACGCCTTGTTGGCGACGATGCGCATAGTGTTGACCGGGAAACCGTAGTTGGCGCCGTTAGGCAGTTTGGTGTCGGTGCCTTTCTGCTTGCCGGGCAGCGAGGAGAACGGCACCTGCAGCCACACCACGTCACGCCCCGGCACCAGTACGTCGCTCACCCAGTACGGCGTCCAGGTGAAGTACAGGATCGGTTTGCCCTGCTTGTAGCGGGTAATGGTATCGGCGATCAGCGCCGCGTAGTTGCCCTGATTGTGGTTGACGGCGTCGCTCAGCCCGTAAGCCTGAATCTGGTGATTGATGACGCTGTCGCAGCCCCAGCCGGGGTTACAGCCGGTCAGGTCCGCCTTGCCGTCACCGTTGGTATCAAACAGTTTCGCCAGTTTCGGATCCTTTAGCTGATCCAGACGGGTGATGTGGTACTGATCGGCGGTTTTCTTGTCGATCAAATACCCTTGCGCCGCGCCCGAAACGTAGACGCCCTGACGGTAGAATTTGGTATCGCCGCCGGCAGCCTGATACATGTCGTCGTGCAGCGGTTGCCAGTTGACGGCGGTAAAGGTGGCGTCACCGGCGGCAATTGAGGTGTAACCGACGTTGTAGTCCACTTCGCTGGGCTTATCGACGGTATACCCCAGTTTTTCCAGCGCTTTGCTGACCAGCAGGGTCTGGAACGTTTCTTCGGAAATGGTGCTTTGCACCGGTTTGACGGTGATGCCTTTGCCGGGAAGGTCGTCGGCGGCAAACAGGCTGGTACTGAGTACGGTAGTCAGGGCAAGCGTTGCCATGCTGATGTTACGCATACGGATAGTCCTCATATTGTCTTATTCAATAAGCAGTCGTGAACGACGCACAGACACCTGTGTCAGAGCGTGCGGCCAGCCGGCGCCGGCCGCAGGGTCAGGTGGTGCGGTCCGGGCGCGGTTAGGCCCGGGATTTGATGAAGGGGCGAACCAGCAGTCCCAGCGGGCCGTGGTGGTACCAGTGACGGTTGCCGCGGCTGCGGGCGTCGCGCCCCAGCGACTGGGTCAAACGATCCAGAATAATGGCCAGAATTACGATGCCGACTCCGCCGATGGACGCCAGCCCCATGTCGAGGCGGCCGATGCCGCGCAGCACCATCTGTCCCAGCCCGCCGACGGCGATCATCGAGGCGATCACCACCATCGACAGCGCCAGCATCAGCGTCTGGTTGATGCCGGCCATGATGGTCGGCATCGCCAGCGGCAACTGCACCTTAAACAGCATCTGGCGCGGGCTGGCGCCAAAAGATTGCGCTGCTTCCACCAGGTCCGCCGGCACCTGACGGATGCCGAGGATGGTCAGGCGAACAATCGGCGGCAGGGCGAAAATGATGGTCACCACCACGCCCGGCACGTTACCGATGCCGAACAGCATCACGATCGGCACCAGATAGACGAACGCCGGCGTAGTCTGCATGGCGTCCAGCAGCGGGCGCACGATACGGGCCGCGCGATCGCTGTGCGCCAGCCAGATCCCCAGCGGCAGGCCGATGATCACGCAGAAGAACAGCGCGGTCAGCACCAGCGCCAACGTGACCATTGCCTGCGACCAGGCCCCGATAGCGCCGATGGCGACGAGCGACAGCAGTGTCGCCACGCCCATGCCGAAACTGGACGCCTGCCAGGCCAGCAGCGAGAACACCAGAATGGCGATCGGCGCGGGCAGGCCGGTCAGCAGTTGCTGAAAGCTGGTGAGGATCACGTCGACCGGTACGCGAATGCCCTGAAACAGCGGGCGAAAATGCAGTACCAGCCAATCGATGCCTTCGGTCACCCAGCGGTCGAGCGGCACCAGCGTATGGCGGAACGGATCCATCAGGTTGATGTGTTCCTGTGTCGGTGTTGGCGCGCTGTTCAGCCAGTCGCTGCCGCTCTGGTGTACGTCGCTGGCGGCGGGCGGCGGCGCATTGCTCCAGGCGTCGGCGGCGTTATCCGTCGGCGGGGCGTTGCCTGCCGGCGCTGATGATGCCGCCCAGGGGTCGGCCTGCGCTGGGGTACCCGAGGAGCCCGCCGTAGCGGCATGCCCGCCCGGTGTGGCGGCGGCGTGGTTGTGGCCGGCGTTGGTCGCCGAATCCGGCGTTTGGGTGTCGTCCCAGGGGTTTTGCGTGGTGTCAGTCATTCAGCGTACTCTCCTTATCCAGCGCCTGCAGCAGCATCCCTTTGGAGATAATGCCGAGATATTCATGGTTTTCGTCCACAACAGGTACCGCGCAGGGGGCTTGCGCCACCTGAGATATCAGCTCGTTGAGCGACATCTCCGCGGGGACCGGCGTCGGGGCGGGCAATAATGCCTGCTCCAGCGGTTGCTGCTCGCGCAGCGCCTGTTTGAGGGAGTCGATGGAGACTACGCCGATGAACTTGCGCCCCCGCTCCAGCACATACCCGTACTCGCGATCCTCCTCTTGCAGGATCTTGAGCGCGGATCGCGGGCCAACGCCCGGCGTTTTGCGGATCACCGCGACCGGGCGGCGGCGGGCGATGTCTTTGGCGCTGAATACGTGGCTGATATCCACGCCGCGGAAGAAGGTGCGCACATAGTCGTTAGCCGGGTTATTGAGAATCTCATCCGGCGTGCCGACCTGAATCACCTCGCCGCTGTGCATGATGGCGATGCGATCGCCGATGCGCATCGCTTCGTCCAGATCGTGCGAAATGAACACGATGGTGCGTTGCTGGCGCGCCTGCAGCTTGATCAATTCATCCTGCATCTCGGTGCGGATCAACGGGTCGAGCGCCGAAAATGCCTCATCCATCAGCAGGATATCGGGGTCGTTGGCCAGCGCGCGGGCCAGGCCGACACGCTGGCGCATCCCGCCGGAGAGTTCGTCCGGGTAGGCGTTGGCGTACGCCTCCAGGCCGACCTGCTGCAAGGCGCTCAGCGCTTTCTGCTCGCGTTCCACGCGGGGCACCCCGGCCAGATCCATGCCGAATGCGGTGTTGTCGAGAATATTCAGGTGGGGCATCAGCGCGAAAGACTGAAACACCATGCTGATCTTCTTGCGGCGGATCGCACGCAGCGCGCCGTCCGGCAGGCGAGAGATATCCTCGCCGTCGATCAGTACCTGACCGCGAGTGGGTTCTATCAGGCGATTGAGAAGGCGTACCAGAGTGGATTTGCCGGAACCGGACAATCCCATGATCACAAAAATCTCGCCTTCTTCAATGGCCAGACTGGTGTCTTTTACCCCCACCGTCAGACCGGTTTTCTCAAAAATCTGATCCTTATTCAGCCCCTGTTCCAGGAGCCTGAATGCCCTATCGGGATGCTCGCCAAATATTTTATATAGATGTGTTACTTCAAGTTTAATTGCCATGTAATTAGGGGTTTCCTGTGTGGTTTAATTGTTTTTTCTCGCTGCCTCATGGTGGGTGACACTTTTTATACCCTACCATAAACCGACGCTCTGACAACCCTTTGGTGAGGATTGATGTCCATTTTTGGCGACTGGATGGCAATATTTATTCGAATTAATTCTTTCTGTATGAAAAGTGAAAGAGAAATTTTCTGTGGGTAAAATTGTTTATTTTTGTTTTAAATTCATATCGTTATTGTTTTTGTTGTCTGGGGTTTAATTGAATTTTTGAAAAGGGATTTCATCAGGAAAACAATGATTTTTGCAAGGTGTAAGATGAGTGAAATAATAATGTCATTTAATGCGAAATTCATATGGATTGAACGGATTGCGTCAGTGGTTGAAATGGGATATTTATGGTTTGAGTGGTCGTTTTGAAATGAGTTTTGGCGCTAAAAAATAGTCTGGTTTGAGCGGCGATTTTGACGGGGATAATGCGGTGTGATATGCCGTATTATCACGATGAAATAATCGGATGATTCTGAGTGTTTATCCCCGAAATAATGTAAGGGGACAGAAAGGCGGCCACCGGGTGAATCCCCGGTGGCTTACGTTGGTCAGCGACGGGAGTGAACGGAGCAGACACCGCGCCAGCGGCGCGAATAATCGCGGAATGTAATCAGGAAATACTGCCGGGCTCGGCCGGCAGTATCGATGTCAATCGTTGGCCTGATTTCTGGCTTGCTGCAACAGATGCAGAGTAATGTTGCGAACCTCGGCTTTGCTGCCGGCGATATGTTCGGCAAGCAACCGGCAGGCTTGCCCGCTATTCTGAGCGAGGATGGCTTGCAGGATGGCGGCATGTTCCTGATAAGTGGCCTGAATGCGATCCTGACGGGTGAAATCTAGCCGGCGGATAATGCGAATTTTTTCGGTGACGTCCCGGTGCACGCGCGCCATTTCCCGGTTGCCGGCGGCCGCGACCAGCGCCAGGTGAAAGGCTTCATCCTGCCGGGAAACCTGCTGGCCGTCATCCTGCCGCGGGTCGTCTATCCAGTACTGATGCAACGGCTGGAGCAGCGCGGCGCAGGCGTCAGGCGACAGCAGGCACAGCCGCTGCACCGCTTCCCGCTCCAGTACGATGCGCAGGTCATACAGTTCCTCGAAGTAAGCGAAATCGAACGGTTTGACCTGCCAGCCGCTGCGGTAGTACACGCTCACAAACCCCTCGGTTTCCAGCCGGAACAGCGCCTGACGGATCGGCGTGCGGCTGACCGACAGGCGTTCCGCCAGTTCGTTCTCGGTAAAGCGATCTCCCGGCAGCAACCGAAAATCGAAAATATCCTGCTTGAGCCGTTGGTAAACCTGTTCCGCCAGTACCGGCGGTTTGCTTTTATGACGCGCGTTCCGGTCGTCGGGCGCAGAGAATTGCATCCTGTTTCCTCCCGTTGTCAGGCTGGTGAGCGTTGGGTTACAAAGGCGCGCCAACCGCCGAATTCGGTAATGTCCCGCGCGCCGTTAAGCGCCGCCGGTTCACAGATGAAACCTTTGACCTGACGGCCATCCGCCAGCGTCAGCGTGCCGATGCCGAGCGGTGCCGGGACTTCCGCCACCAACTCGCCGAAGCGCGCCAGCGGGACATCCCACAGCTCCACTGTAATCGGCTGTCCCTGACCGGTGTTGACCAGTCCTGGCTTGGGCGGCTGGGTATTCGCCAGCGCGTACAGGCGGTAGTCGGCTGATGTGACGGTTTCTTCCACTTTGACGGCGTTGCGGGTCAGCAGCTGAAAATTGAGCGGCATACCGCTTAAGTGAGCGCCTACTACGGCGAGTCGTACATGATGAGGAGAGGCTGTTTCCTGCGGCGGAACCGGCGGCAGGGTATTGCCGGTAGCGCCCAGCGGCAGCGCCGTGACTGACTGCCAGCGCTGACCGAACGCCGCCAGCGCGGCGTCGTGCCAGGCCGGCGCAATCAGCGTGATGCCGGCGGGCAGGCCGTCGTCGCGAAACGGCGCCGGCAGCGCCAGCCCGCACAAATCCGCCAGATTGGTGAAGTTGGTGTAGAAGCCGAACTGCGAGTTGTAGGCCACCGGCTGTTGTTTCATCTCTTCCAGCGTATGAATGGTCGGCGCGGTGGGCACCACCAGCGCGTCAAACCCGCTTAACCGGGCGGCAATGTGCCGGGCCAGCCCCGCTCGCAGGTATTCCGCTTCAAACACCTCGCAGGCGCTGTAATCGGCGCCTTTGGCGATGATGCTGCGTACGGTCGGGTCCATCGCTTCCGGCTGTTCGTGCAGCAGGTCGCCGACCGCCACGGTGCGTTCCGCTACCCACGGCCCTTCATATAATTGACGCGCCAGCTGTTCGAACGGGCTGAAATCCAGTGGTTCCAGCGTCGCGCCCATTGACTGCAAGTGCGACAGTGCCTGCTGAAACGCTTGCTCCGCCTGCCGATCGCCAAAGAATTCCAGCGGATGCGGCACCGCCAGCCGTAACCGGGCCGACATCGTCGCCGGCGTGGTGCGGGGATGATGACGCGAATAAGCGTCGCCTTCGTCATAGCCGCCGGCCTGCATAGCGACGAGCCAGGCATCGGGCACCGTCAGTGCGAACACCGACACGCAATCGTTCAGACGGCAGGCGGGCACGACTCCCTGCGTCGACAGCCAGCCTTTGGTGGGTTTCAGACCGACGATATTGTTGAATCCGGCCGGAACGCGGCCGGAGCCAGCCGTGTCGGTGCCCAGCGCGAACGGCACCAGCCCGCGTGCGACTACCGAGGCGGAACCGGAGCTGGAGCCGCCGCTGACGTACTGCGGATTAACGCTGTTGGGAACCGCGCCAAACGGTGAGCGGGTGCCCACCAACCCGGTGGCGAACTGGTCAAGGTTGGTTTTGCCGAGCACGATGGCGCCGGCGGCTTTCAGTCGTGCGACCACCGTGGCGTCTTGCGCCGCGGTGTAAGTAAAAGCCGGACAGGCGGCGCTGGTGGGCCAACCGGCGACATCAATATTGTCTTTGACCGCAAACGGAATGCCGTAAAGCGGCAGGCGTTGGGCGTCAGGCTGGCTGAGCAGGTGGGTGATTTGCTCATGCAGTCGGGCTTCGTCGGGCAGATAAATCCACGCCGGGTCGTCAGCGCGCAGCGATCTCCAGACGGTCAGCAGGGTTTCAGTCAGGCGGTCCGGGTGCTGCTGGTGGTGGCGCTGCCACTGAGGCAACGTGAAGCCGGTATAAACAGTCTGCGATGTCATGAAATGCATTCCAGTTGGTATACAAGATGGAATGCAACATTCAAACCTTATGCCAGTTTTTTAATGCACTGTTTTTACTTGCTTTATGGTCAGTCGAGCCCGGTCTGGCAGCAGAAGAACGCACCGCGATGGCACAGCCGCATCCGGTGCGGGCTCGAAAACAGGGCATACGGGCATATGGAAAGGAGCAAAGACGGATCGCGACGCCGCGCCGCGATCCCGGTGTGATTTATTCTTTACCCAACACGAAGCCAGACATGTTGCTGGCGGCCGGCATGACGGCCTTTTCGCGGCGCGCCAGATAGCGGTAGCTGCCGGCGCCCAGCGCCACGCCGATAAACCAACTGAAATTGGCGACCTCATGCCAGGCCGGCACAAAGCTTATCACCAGCCCGATAGCCACCGAGGGCAGCAGCGCCAGCACCGCGTTCGGGTTGATGCCGTTGCGATACCAGTAGCGCCCGCTGGGGGTGTCGTTGAACAGCGCATCTACGTCGATCTTGCCGCCTTTGATCAGGTAGAAATCCGCCAGCAGGATGCCGAACAGCGGGCCGATAAACGCGCCCAGCACGTCGAGCGTGTAGTGAATCAGTTCCGGCGAGTTGAACAGGTTCCAGGGAGTCAGCAGCACCGAGCCGACCGCGGCGATCATCCCGCCGGTACGGAAACTGATGCGCTGCGGCGCGCAGTTGGAGAAGTCGAACGCCGGAGAAACGAAGTTGGCGACAATGTTGATGCCGATGGTAGCGACAATCATGGTCAGCAGGCCTAACGCCACCGCCACGCTGTTGCCGACGCGGCTGACGGTTTCGATCGGGTCGGTGATCATCTGGCCGAACAGCGACTGGGTGCCGGAGACGATCACCACCGTCACGATGGAGAACAGCAGGAAGTTGAACGGCAAACCCCAGCGGTTGCCGCGACGGATTTCCTGCATGCTTTTACCGTAACGGGAGAAATCGCCGAAGTTGAGCAACGGACCGGAGAAATAGGACACCACCAGCGCCGTGGCGGTGATCATCTGCCAGACCTGCTCGCCGCTGCTGAGGGATTTGCTGCCCAGCGTGAAGGAGATATTCTCCAGCCCGGTTTTGTATACAATCCATCCGGCCAGCGCCAGCATCACTATGTAGACCGCCGGGCCGGCGATATCAATAAAGCGCTTGATGGCGCTCATGCCGTGCCAGAACACCATCGCCTGCAGCAGCCACATCACGCCGAAGCACAGCCAGCCCAGCGCCGACAGACCGAGCCAGTGGCTGGTGGTCAGCGGCGTGAGCGACGGTACGAATTTCAACAGCACCAGCATCAGCGCGTTGGCGGCCAGATAAGTCTGGATGCCGTACCAGGCGAAAGCGATCAGCCCGCGGATCACCGCCGGAATGTTGGCGCCGAACACGCCGAAGGACTGACGGCAAATCACCGCATAGGGTACGCCGCTGAGCTGGCTGGGTTTGGCCACCAGATTGGCGCACAGTTGCACGATGCAGATACCCGCCAGCAGGCACAGCAGCACCTGCCAGCTGGCCAGACCCAGCGTAAAGAAGCTGGCCGCCACCACGTAGCCGCCCATGCTGTGTACATCCGACATCCAGAATGAAAAGATGTTGTACCAGGACCAGCTTTGTACACGCGTCGGGGCCAAATCTTCATTGCACAGTCTCGGGCTGTAATGCGCCGGGGTGTTTCCGGCGGACGTCATGTTTTCTGGCATGGAATCTGCTCCTTTTGGTGACGATAAAAATAAAGGTGAAAAAATCAGGCAGTGGGGTGTTGCAGGATTTGGGCCAGATCAGTGAATTTTGTATACAATAAATTTATTTTGTGTGTACGATTTGGCGATGAACGTGATGACGGAAGAAACCGATGAGCGATATTTACGGTCTTGGAAATGAGACATTTTTCGAGCAAAAAGATGAAGTTATCTATCAGGCACTGTTAAACGCGATCGTCGAGCATCAATTGTTGCCCGGCGCTCGCCTGCCGGAGGAGGCGCTGGCGGAGGTGTTCGGCGTCAGCCGTACCGGGATCCGCAAAGTGCTGCAGCGTTTGGCGACGGTGCAAATGATCACACTGTTGCCCAAACGTGGTGCACAGGTGGCGACGCCGACGGTGGAAGAAGCGCGTGAGATCTTTCAGACCCGTAGCCTGATGGAGTGCGCCAACCTGCCCGCGGTGATCGCGCACTGCCAGCCGCCGCATCTGGCGGCGCTGGAGAAACTGATGGCGGCGGAAGAGAAGGCGCATCAGGATCGCAACGGGCCGGAGGCGATCCGCCTGTCGGCGGCGTTTCACATCCAGTTACAGGCGATTTCCGGCAACAGCGTGCTGACCAGCATGGTGTCGCAACTGACGTTGCGATCGTCGCTGGTGATCGCCGCCTACGGCGCGCCCTGGCAGCAGGGATGCCGCTGTCACGATCATCACGATCTGCTGGCGTTGTTGCGTAACCGGGATCTGGCGGCGCTGACCAGCGCCATGCAGCAACATTTCGACGATATCGTCGCCAGCCTGCGTTTTGACGGCGACGGCGCGACCACGCCGGATTTCTCGCGGTTGTTCAGCCATCTGAAGCCGTTCGGTCGTAATAAAGAGGAGCAAGCCGAATGAGCCAATGCGTAATTCAGGTGATCAACCCCAACACCAGCCTGGCGATGACCGAAACCATCGGCGAGGCGGCGCGGCGAGTGGCTGCTCCCGGCACCGACATTCTGGCGGTATGCCCGTCGCAGGGCGTGCCGTCGATAGAAGGACATTTTGACGAAGCGGTGGCGACGCTCGGGGTGCTGGAGCAAATTCGGCTGGGCCGCGAGCAGGGCGTCAGCGGCCATGTCATCGCCTGTTTTGGCGACCCCGGCCTGCTGGCGGCGCGGGAACTGGCGCGCGCGCCGGTGGTGGGCATCGCTGAAGCGGCGATGCACCTGGCGACGCTGGTGGCGACGCGCTTTTCCATCGTCACCACGCTGCCGCGCACGCTGATCATCGCCCGTCATCTGTTGCAGCGTTACGGTTTCGAGCATCACTGCGCCGCGCTGCACGCCATCGAGCTGCCGGTACTGGCGCTGGAAGACGGCCAGGGGCTGGCGCAGCACAAGGTGCGGGAAATGTGTATACAAGCTAAGCGACAGGATGGATCCGGCGCCATTGTGCTTGGCTGCGGCGGTATGGCCGATCTGGCGCAGGCGCTGACGCAGGAACTGGGGATCCCGGTTATCGACGGCGTGGGCGCGGCGGTGAAAATGGTGGAGTCGCTGATCGGGCTGGGGCTGACCACCAGTAAACACGGCGATCTTGACTATCCGCTGGACAAGCCGTTGACCGGCGCCTTCGGGGCTTTGCGTTAATCGGCGGCGTACGACGTTGCGGTCACCACAATAAGGAAAGAAACCATGACACTCTCTCAGCAATGGGGCTCTGACCCTGACTACCCGCGCGACCTGATCGGCTATGCCGGTAAACCGCCGCACGCCCGCTGGCCCGGACAGGCGCACATCGCGGTGCAGTTTGTGCTCAATTACGAAGAAGGGGCGGAAAACCATGTGCTGCACGGCGACGCCGGTTCCGAGCAGTTCCTGTCCGATATCATCGGCGCGGCCAGCTACCCGGCGCGGCACATGTCGATGGATTCGCTCTATGAGTACGGTTCCCGCGCCGGTTTCTGGCGTATTCATCAGGAATTTCAGCGCCGCGGCCTGCCGCTGACGGTGTTCGGCGTAGCGATGGCGCTGGCGCGTAATCCGGCGGTGGTCGAGGCCATCAGGGCGGCGGACTATGACGTGGTCAGCCACGGCTGGCGCTGGATTCACTACCAGAATATGGATATCGACGCCGAGCGCGCGCATTTGCAACAGGCGATCGCGGTGCACACGGAATTGTTCGGCCGGCCGCCGCTGGGCTGGTACACCGGGCGCGACAGCCCCCACACCCGGCAACTGGTGCTGGAGCAGGGCGGTTTCCTGTACGACAGCGACTACTACGGCGACGACCTGCCATTCTGGCTGCCGGTGCGGCGAGCGGACGGCGGGGTGCAGCCGCATCTGATCGTTCCCTATACGCTGGACGCCAACGACATGCGCTTCGCCTCACCACAGGGTTTCAACAGCGGCGAGCAGTTTTTCAGCTATCTGAAGGACAGCTTTGACGTGTTGTATGCCGAAGGGGATGAGGCGCCGAAGATGATGTCTATCGGCATGCACTGCCGCCTGCTGGGGCGGCCGGGACGTTTCCGGGCGTTGCAGCGCTTCCTCGATTACATCCAGCAGCACGAGCGGGTGTGGGTTTGCCGCCGTCAGGATATCGCCGAACACTGGTATCGGGCACATCCGTATCAGGGGTGATGAGGCGCCACCGGCCTGATACGGCAATCTGCCGGCCTGATAAGCCGTATCGGGTTACGCCATCAGGCTGACGTGGGCGGCGACAATACGCCAGCCCTGCGCGGTGCGCAGCCAGGTTTGCATCTGGCGGCCGATTTTCTCACTGCCTTCACGACGAAATTCGGTGCTGGCGACCGCCATATCGCGGCCGTAGCTCGTGATCACCGTGTTTTGCAACCGGCGATCCAGCCCGGCCGACGGGCGAGCGGCGCGAAACTCGCGGATCTGTTCGATGCCGTACAGGTTTTCCGACGCGCCGTAGCGCACGGTGCGTTCATCGTGCCAGAACAGCTCGTCCAGTACCTCGATGTCGTTGCCGGTGAGCGCCTTTTCATAACGATAAAACGCGGTGGTGATCTCGGCCAGAACGTCGGGCAGATTGATCTCGGGTGTCATACGGAAGCTCCTTGTGAATGAAGGGACACGGGCGGTAAAACCCGGGCAATGCCTTGTTGTTCCAGACGCCAGGCGGCGCGCAGCGCGACATCTTCCCGCCACGGCGCGGCGATCAACTGGACGCCGATCGGCAGCCCGCCGGCGGTTGCCAGCGGTACCGTCACCACCGGCAGGCCGACGAACGAAATCGGCTGGGTCAGCATTCCCATGCTGGCGCGGATCGGCAAATCGGTGTGATTGATGCGCATGGTTTCCTGACCAATGAGCGTTGCCGGGCATGGCGTGGCCGGCGCGATCAGCAGATCGGTATCGGCGAACAGCGCCAGCATGTCGCGGCGGAAATGATCGCGGAAACGCTGCGCCTGCACGTACCAGGCCGCGGGGATCATCGCCCCGGCCAGTAGCCGTTCGCGGGAGAGTGGTTCAAACAGATCCGGCGTGGCGCGCAGGGCGGGCAGATACTGGTTGCCGCCTTCGCTGGCGGAGAGAATAAACGCCGCCGTACGCGCCAGCGCGGCATTATCCAGCGCCACGTCATCAGCGGCGTTTAACGCATTCGCCACCTGTCGTACCGCGGCGGCGGCCTGTTCATCGCACCATTGCGCGAAGTAACCGCCCAGCACCCGGCTGCGCAGCGGCGTCTCGTCCGTCAGCGACGGTACGGTCGAGCGCAGCGGTTGAATCGCCTGAAATCGATCCGCCGGATCGAACCCTTGCAGCTCGTCATACACCAGCGCCAGATCTTCAGCGCTGCGCGTCAGCGGGCCGATATGATCGAGGCTGCCGACAAACGGCTGGGTGCCGTGGCGCGACAGCCGGCCGAAGGTGGGCTTCAGCCCGAAGATCCCGCAGAGTGAAGCGGGAACGCGGATCGACCCGTTGGTGTCGCTGCCGAGCGAGAAATTCACCA
The DNA here is from genome assembly GCF_002812485.1 of Dickeya fangzhongdai. NCBI lineage: Bacteria > Pseudomonadati > Pseudomonadota > Gammaproteobacteria > Enterobacterales > Pectobacteriaceae > Dickeya > Dickeya fangzhongdai. Next base: position 3,883,265 of record NZ_CP025003.1, on the reverse strand, counting down.
GTCCGGCCGCCACCGCCGCCGCCGATCCACCGGAAGATCCGCCGGCGATACGCGTCAGATCGTGTGGATTGCGGGTGGCGCCGTAGTGACTGTTTTCGGTGGTAAAACCGTAGGCGTAGGCATCCATATTCAGCAGCCCGGACAGCAGCGCGCCGCAGGACTGTAACTGACGCACCGCAAACGCGTCCTGCGTTGCCGGCGCGCGCTGGCTGAACAGTCTGGCGCCGGCCAGCGTGGTTTCACCGGCGACGTCAAACAGGTTCTTCACCGCGTAGGGGACCGCCGCCAGCGCGGGCAGCGCCTTCCCCTGATGACGCTTGCCGTCGATGTCGGCGGCTTCCGCCAGCATACGTTGCGCGGTGACGCCGGTATAAGCGTTGACCGCCGGATTGCGCCGTTCGATTTGCGCCAGCGTGTCGCGGGCGATGTCGGTGGCGGAAAGGTGACCGCCCGTCAATTCGGCCCGTAGCGCGCGGATAGACAATTGAGCGGGGTTCATGGCCGGTACACTCCCGCCACTTCCTGGCGCTCGTCCAGCGGGAACGCCATCAGCGGCTGCGCCATCGCGGCGATGCGTGTGAATTGCACCTGCAGTTCCTGGCGACGGGCATCATCCAGCTCCAGTTGCAGCAGGGTTTCCATCTGTTGCAGGTACGCGGCCAGCGCGTCCTGATCGATATCCTTTTTTTCCATGAGCAAAGACCTTATCAGGGGGTGAGATTAGCCAGGTAGCGAGATTAAAATCCGGCGGCGCTGCCGTTGCTGCGCGGATCGCTGGCGCCTTCCAGCATGCCGTTGGCATGACGGACGATGGCGCCGGCATGGCCGACGGTTTCGCTAAATCCGGTGAGCAGTTCCACGTCGTGGCCCAGCGTGCGCAGCGCCTCGACGGTGGCCGGGGTGAAGCGGTCTTCCAGTTTCAGCGTGTCGGAAGATTGGCCCCAGGTGCGGCCCAGCAACCAGCGCGGCGCGGTAATCGCCTGTTGCAGCGGCACGCCCTGCATCACGTGGCGGATGAACAACGCCGCCTGCGTCTGCGGCTGGCCGTCGCCGCCCATCGAGCCGTAGACCATGGTGCGTCCGTCAGACAGTCGCGCCGCCGCCGGATTAAGGGTGTGAAACGGCTGCTTGCCCGGTTCCAGCGCCAGCAGGTGATTCGGATCCAGACTGAAGGAAGCGCCGCGGTTTTGCCACAGCACGCCGGTGCCCGGCAACACCATGCCGCTGCCGAATTCGTGATAAATGCTCTGGATAAACGACACCGACAGGCCGTGGCGATCGCATACGCCCAGCCAGACGGTGTCGCCCGGGCCCTTGCCTTGTCCCCAGGGCGCGGCGGAGCGGGTGTCGACGTGCTTGCTCAACGTATCCAGATGGCTGGCGGATAGCAGCGCCTGAATATCCTGCGTAATCCGTTTCGGGTCGGTGATGTATTTGTCGCGCAGCCTGAAAGCCAGCTTCGTGGCTTCCACCACGCGGTGTATGGTCTGGCTGTCGCTGAGGTCTGCCATCCCCAGTCGGTCGGCGATGCCCAGAATCGCCAGCGACACCAGCCCCTGCGTCGGCGGCGCCAGATTGAACACCTCGCCTTTGCTGTGTTTCAGCACCAGCGGCGTGGCGCGTCGGGCACGGTAGTTCGCCAGATCGTCAGCGGTGACCGGCATACCCAGCTCCGCCATTTGTGCCGTCATGCGCGCCGCCAGCGCGCCGCGGTAAAAGCTGTCCAGCCCGTCCTGCGCCAGTTGCTGCAGCGTGTCGGCCAGATCCGGCTGGGTAAAACGACTGCCGGTGCGCGGGATGACGCCCTGCGGTATGAACACGCGGCAGAATTCGGCGAAATCGCTCAGTTCGTGATGACGGCTGATCAGCGCGTCTTCCTGCGACTGGGTGACCGGAATGCCGTTGCGGGCATAGCCGATGGCGTCTTCCAGCAGGCTGGCGAGCGGCAACGGGCGGCTGATGTCCAGCTCGGCGGCATACGTCAGCGCTTCCTGCCAGCCGCCCACGGTGCCGGCTACGGTCAGTGCCGCCGTTGGGCCGCGGTGTGGAATGCGGCTGGCGCCGGCGTACCGATCGCGGGTCGCCAGCGAACCGGCCGCGCCGCTGGCGTCGATGGCAATCGGGTCGCCCTGCGGCGGCACAATCAGCCAGAAACCATCGCCGCCCAGACTGTTCATATGCGGGTAAACCACCGCAATCGCGGCCGCGGCGGCGACCATCGCTTCGATGGCGTTGCCCCCGGCGCGCAGAATACGTTGCGCGCTGGCGCTGGCAAGATGATGCGGCGTGACCGCCATGCCCGACGGGGCGATATTGCTTTGCATCATGAGGGATAAGGCTCTTGTTGGACTGTAGGGTGGTCGATGCTAAGCAAAAGCCGTTCCACCTTTTCTGCTTGCTGCCGACCGACGGTTGTATGCTATGTTCAGCATAGCGCCGAAAGGATGAAACAAAAGTTACAGGATTCAAAAAAATGGCAGAGACAGGCATGAAACAGATTGATGAACGGCTACGCAGTCAGTACAGCGAATTGTCGCCGCAGGAACAGCGGGTGGCGGAGTTTATCTTCGATCATCTGGATGACCTGATCAGCTATAACAGCGCCGAACTGGCGCGGCTGAGCGGCGTGTCCAAAGCCACGGTCAGCCGCCTGTTCCGCCGCCTCGGTTACCCCAGCTACCGGGAGATGCGCGATGAGCTGCGCACCCTGCGCCAGAGCGGTATGCCGCTGACCGATAACCGGGACGCGGTGCAGGGCAACACGCTGCTGGCGCGCCATTACAAACAGGAAATGGCTAACCTGACGCAGTGGGTCAACCAGATCGATCCGCAGCAGTTCGGCGCGCTGATCGCCGCGTTGCAGCAGGCGCGGCGCGTCTGTGTTCTCGGGCTGCGCAACAGCTACCCGGTGGCGCTGCACCTGCGCCAACAATTGCTGCAAATCCGCCCGCAGGTGCCGCTGCTGGCGCAACCCGGCCAGACACTGGCGGAAGAGCTGGCGGATCTGGATGAACGGGATGTGGTGGCGGTGGTGGCGTTCCGCCGCCGTCCGCGCCTGATCCTGCCGCTGTTGCAGCAATTGCGCGCCCGGCAGATTCCGGTGTTGTTGCTGTGCGAACCGCAGGCGCATACGCTGCCGCCGCTGGCTTCCTGGGCGTTGACCGCGCCGCTGGATAGCGTATCGGCCTTTGACAGCTACGCCAGCGCCATGAGTCTGGTTAACCTGATCAGCAACGCGCTGCTGCATCAGATGCTGGCGGAGGGCCGTCAGCGCATCCACGATATTGCCGACCTTTACCTGCAACTCGACGAACTGGAACAGCGATAAACGCGCGCCTTGCTGGTGCGATTGTTCTGTTTTGGTGCAACCCTTTCCCGTTTTTATGCCCTGCCATTGTGCGTTGCGGACGGCGGGTCCGGACGCATTCGCTCACTGAACGATAGCGTTGCTCGCGCTGCTCAGCCTGTCTCTGCCTTTGCTATTAGTGGTGATGTCGCGGTGTGATATCTGGCATGCATCTTGCTTTTCTTTCTGCAACGAAGGTTTCAATATTTTTATTGAAGAATCTTTGGTTTCAAACTAACTTAACCGGGGGCACAGCAATGAAGATCGGAAAACGTTTTTTGGCGGTAGTTGGCGCAGCGCTGTTGATGGTTCAGGCCGGACAGGCGATGGCGGATCAGTTGCAGGATATCCAGAAACGCGGCGTGCTGCGTGTCGCCGTGCCGCAGGATTTCCCGCCGTTCGGCTCGGTCGGCACCGATCTGCAGCCGCAAGGCTATGACATCGACATGGCGCGCTATCTGGCCAGTGAGATGAAACTAAAGTTGCAGCTGGTGCCGGTAACCAGCGCCAACCGCGTGCCCTATCTGCAAACCGACAAGGTGGATCTGGTGATTTCCAGCCTGGGTAAAAACGCCGAACGTGAAAAAGTGATCGATTTCAGCCGCGCCTATGCGCCGTTCTTCCTCGGCGTATTTGGTCCGAAAGACACCGCTGTCGGCGCGCCCGAGGCGTTGCAGGGCAAAACCGTCGGCGTGACCCGCGGCGCGGTAGAAGACATGGTGCTGACCGAGATCGCGCCCAAGGCTGCCGACATCAAGCGCTACGAAGACAACAACACGACGCTGTCTGCCTACCTGTCCGGTCAGGTGCAATATATCGCCACCGGCAACCTGGTGGTGGCGGCGATTGCCGAGAAGAACCCGGCCAACGCGCCGGTGGCGAAATTCATGCTGAAAGACTCGCCCTGTTACATCGGCCTGAAGAAGGACGAGCCGGCGCTGAAGGCAAAAATCAACGAGCTGATTGAAAAAGCCGTCAAGGACAACACGCTCAACGGCCTGTCCGAGAAATGGCTGAAAGCGCCGCTGCCGGCCAATCTGGGCGCGTAAGGATAAGCCATGACCTACCAGCTTCATTTCGCGGCGCTATGGCCTTACTGGCCGGAGTTATTGGCCGGCCTGTGGGTCACCGTGCAACTGACGACGATGGCGACGATCGGCGGGATCGCCATCGGCATCTGCGGCGCGGCATTGCGCAGCGGTAAGCCGACCGTGGTCAGCCGCCTGTGGGGCCTGTACGTCGAGGCGATCCGCAATACGCCGTTTGTGGTGCAACTGTTTTTCATCGTGTTCGGTCTGCCGGGGCTGGGGCTCAAACTCACCGCCGGGCAGGCCGCCCTGCTGGCGATGCTGGTCAATCTGGGGGCTTACAGCACGGAGATTATCCGCGCCGGCATCCAGGTGACGCCGAAAGGCCAGTGGGAAGCCGCGCGGGTGCTGGGGCTGTCGCGCGCCCAGACATTTACACGGGTGATTCTGCCGCCCGCGCTGCAACGGATTTATCCGGCGCTGGTTAGCCAGTGCATCATCGTGATGCTCGGTTCGTCCGTGGTATCACAGGTGTCGTACGAAGAGCTGACCTTCGCCGCCAATTTAATTCAGTCCCGGACCTTCCTCAGTTTCGAGGTGTATCTGGTGACCACGCTCTGCTATCTGGCGCTGTCGATGCTGATGCGTCAGCTGCTGTTGCTGGCCGGGCGACGCTTTTTGGGGACGCCGCGCTGATGATGACGTTTACTGACTGGGATATTGTGCGCAACCTGCTGCTGGCCGGGCGCTGGACGGTACTGCTGTCGCTGGCGGCGTTTTTCGGCGGCGTGCTGGTCACGCTGCCGTTGTTGCTGCTGCGCCTGACCAAACGTCCGTGGCCGCTGCGTCTGACCCGGCTGTACGCCGATGTGTTTCAGGGCACGCCGCTGCTGATGCAATTGTTTCTGGCGTTTTTCGGGCTGGGACTGTTCGGCATCGACGTCAGCCCGTGGACCGCCGCTGCGCTGGCGCTGACGCTGTTTACCAGCGCATTTCTGCTGGATATCTGGCACGGCAGCGTGCAGGCGCTGCCGAAAGGACAGTGGGAAGCCTGCCGCTGTCTGGGGATGAGCTTCACGCAGACGCTGACCCGGGTGATCGCCCCTCAGGCGATGCGTATCGCCATCGCGCCGACGGTCGGCTTTTCGGTGCAGGTGATCAAGGGCACCGCGCTGGCGTCGATCATCGGTTTCGTCGAACTGACCAAGGCCGGCACCATGCTCAATAACGTTACCTTCCAGCCGTTCAAGGTGTTCGGGCTGGTGGCGCTGGGCTATTTCCTGCTGTGTTACCCACTGTCGTACTACAGCCGTTATCTGGAGAAGAAATTCAATGCCGCTCATCACCATTAATCAGGTCCATAAATATTACGGCCAGAACCACGTGCTGAAAGGGGTGGATCTGGATATCGACGTGGGCGAGGTGATCTCCATCATCGGCCGTAGCGGCTCCGGCAAAAGCACCCTGCTGCGGTGCATCAACGGGCTGGAGGGCTATCAGGACGGCAGCATCAAGCTCGGCGGCATGACCATTACCGACCGCGACTCGCAGGCGCGGGAAATTAGCCGTTCGGTCGGCATGATTTTTCAGAACTTCAACCTGTTCCCGCACATGACCGCGCTGGAAAACGTGATGCTGGCGCCCAAACTGGTGCTGGGTAAAAGCGCCGCCGAGTGCCGTGAACTGGGCGTGAAGATGCTGGAGAAGGTCGGGCTGGGCGAGCGCATCGATTACTACCCGTCCAGCCTGTCCGGCGGCCAACAACAACGCGTGGCGATCGCCCGTGCGCTGGCGATGAACCCGAAGGTGCTGCTGTGCGACGAGATCACCTCCGCGCTGGACCCGGAACTGGTCGGCGAAGTGCTGAAAGTGCTGGAACAGCTGGCGGCCGAAGGCATGACGCTGATTCTGGTCACCCACGAAATGAATTTTGCCCGTGAGGTCGGCGATCGGGTGGTGTTCATGCATCAGGGCAAGGTGTGGGAACAAGGCAAAGGCGATGAACTGTTCGCCAACCCGCAGACCGCTGAACTGAAACAGTTTATCGCCTCGGTGCGGCTGTAACGCCGTGAGCCGTATGAGCGATTACGATTTTAATGTTATCAAGGACATCAGGAGTTCATCACATGCATAACGACCTGTTTGCGCAGATCAATCCGCCCCATCGCCTGCTGATGGGGCCCGGCCCGATCAATGCCGACCCGCGCGTACTGCGCGCGATGGCCAGCCAACTGGTCGGGCAGTATGACCCGGCGATGACCGAGTACATGAATCAGGTGATGGCGTTGTATCGCCAGCTGTTCCGCACCGACAACCGCTGGACGATGCTGGTGGACGGCACGTCCCGCGCCGGTATCGAGGCGATTCTGGTCTCGGCGATCCGCCCCGGCGATCGCGTATTGGTGCCGGTGTTCGGCCGCTTCGGCCATCTGCTGTGCGAGATTGCCCGCCGCTGCCGCGCCGATGTGCACACCATCGAAGCGCCGTGGGGCGAGGTGTTCACGCCGGACCAGATCGAAGACGCCATTAAACGGGTGAAACCGCGTCTGCTGCTCACCGTACAGGGCGATACCTCCACCACCATGTTGCAGCCGCTGGCGGAGCTGGGCGCTATCTGCCGTCGTCATGACGTGCTGTTTTACACCGATGCCACCGCGTCGTTCGGCGGCAACCCGCTGGAAACCGACGCCTGGGGGCTGGATGCGGTCTCCGCCGGGTTGCAGAAATGCCTGGGCGGGCCGTCCGGCAGTTCGCCGGTGACCCTCAGCCCGCGTATGGAGGCGGTGATTCGTCAGCGCAAATGTGTGGAGCAGGGCATCCGCACCGTCGATCATCAGGACGGCGACGACGAAATGATTTATTCCAACTACTTCGACCTCGGCATGATCATGGATTACTGGGGGCCGGAGCGGCTGAACCACCATACCGAGGCCACCAGCATGCTGTTCGCCGCCCGCGAATGCGCCCGCGTTATTCTGGAAGAGGGGCTGGACGCCAGTATCGCCCGCCACCAGTTGCACGGTAATGCGCTGCTGGCCGGCATCGAAGGCATGGGGTTGCAGCCGTACGGCGATATCGCCAACAAGATGAACAACGTGCTGGGCGTGGTGATCCCGCAGGGGGTCCACGGCGAGCAGGTGCGCAAGCTGCTGCTGGAGGATTTCGCCATTGAGATCGGTACCTCGTTCGGGCCGTTGCAGGGCAAGATCTGGCGCATCGGCACCATGGGCTACAACGCCCGCAAAGACTGCGTGATGCAGACGCTGACCGCGCTGGAAGCGGTGTTGAACCACCTTGGCTTCCGTTCCGCGCAGGGTGCGGCGTTGCAGGCCGCCTGGGATGTGTACGCCGCCGCACGGGCGCCGGCATGAGCGAGGTGCTGATGGAAAGCGTAATGACGGACCTCGACGCGCAGACGGCGGCCCGCCGGGTGATGGCGCGCTGTGATCGGCTGGCGGCCATCAGTGAAACCGCCGGCCAGCTTACCCGGGTTTATCTGTCTCCCCAGCATCTGCAGGCCAACCAGCAGGCGGGCGAGTGGATGCGGGAAGCGGGCATGCGTGTGTGGCAGGACAGCGTCGGCAATATTTGCGGCCGCTATGAAGGCTGTGCGCCGGGCGCGCCGGCGCTGTTGCTGGGATCGCACCTCGACACCGTACGCAACGCCGGCCGTTACGACGGTATGCTGGGGGTGCTGGCGGCGATTGAAACCGTGTCATTTCTGAATCAGCGTGGCGTTCGTTTGCCGGTGGCACTGGAGGTGATCGGTTTTGGCGACGAGGAGGGCACCCGCTTTGACGTCACGCTGCTCGGCAGTCGCGGACTGACCGGCACCTGGCCCGATGGCTGGCTGTCGCGCCCGGACGCCAACGGCATTACCGTCGCGCAGGCGCTGGCGCAGGCCGGGCTGGATCCGGACGCCATCGCACAGGCGGCCCGTCCGGCAGCGGATATTCTGGCCTATCTGGAGTTGCACATCGAGCAGGGGCCGTGTCTGGAACAGGCCGGGCTGGCGCTGGGCGTGGTGACGGCGATCAACGGCGCGCGGCGGCTGAACTGCACCTTTATCGGTCATGCCGGCCATGCCGGTACGGTGCCGATGTCGCAGCGGCAGGACGCGCTGGCGGCAGCGGCGGCGTGGATGACCCAGGCCGAGCAGGTGACGCGCGACAGCGATCCCTATCTGGTGGCGACCTTCGGCACCTTGCAGTGCCTGCCGGGCGCCGCCAACGTGATTCCCGGTGAAGTCAGGCTGACGCTGGATATCCGCGGCCCGGACGACAAACCGCTGGATGCGTTGTTGCAACGGTTGCTGACGCTGGCGCACGACATCGCCATGCAGCGCGGCTGCGCTTTCAGCGCCGAAGAGTATTACCGCATCGCCGCCACTCGTTGCGACGACGATCTGCAACAGCGGCTGTCCGCTGCGGTGACGCAGGTGCAGGGCGATAATTTGCATCTGCCTAGCGGCGCCGGCCATGACGCCATCGCCATCGCCGAATGCTGGCCGGTAGGGATGCTGTTTATGCGTTGCAAGGGCGGCGTCAGCCACCATCCTGACGAGTCGGTGCTGACGGACGATGTAGCGCTGGCGGTGCAGGCGCTGCTGCTGACGGTGTTGGGATACCGATAATCAAGCGCGCCTGAGCGCGCTTGATATTACAAACCGAACTTATCGGCGTCGCGCCAGGCCGGGAAGGCTTCACGGTAGCTTTGCAGCGTTTCCAGCGACAGTTCGGCGTCAAGACGCGCGGGTTGATGTTCCGGCGCGGAAGCCAGAATCGCGCCCTGTGCGTCGATAATCAGGCTGTCGCCCTGATAGCTGTGGCCGTTGCCGTCGATGCCGACGCGGTTGCAGCCTGCCACATAAGCCTGATTTTCAATCGCCCGCGCCGCCAGCAGCGTTTTCCAGTGCAGCGCGCGCGGCGCCGGCCAGTTGGCGACGTACAACGCCAGATCGTAATCCTGACGGTTGCGGGACCACACCGGGAAACGCAGGTCGTAGCAGATCAGCGGCAGAATACGCCAGCCGCGCCACTCCACGATTTCCCGCGTCTGGCCGGACTGGTAATACTCGTGCTCGCCCGCCATGCGGAACAGGTGGCGCTTGTCGTACTGGTACACCCGACCCTGCGGGTCGGCCAACAGAAAGCGGTTGACCGCGCCTTTGCCGGTTTGCACCGCCACGCTGCCGCCCACCAGCGCATTGCTGCGCTGCGCCCACTGTTTCAGCCAGGCTTCCACCACCGACTGTTCCAGACTGTTTTTGGCCGCTTCCATCGCGAAACCGGTGGTGAACATTTCCGGCAGCACGATCAGATCGCGGTCGGTAATCTCGCCTAACAGACCGTCGAAATGGCTAAGGTTGGCGGGGCCGTCCATCCAGACCAGCGGTTGTTGTAACAGGGTGACCTTTAAAGTTGACATAAGCGCTCCGCGGCAGCATCCAGGGTTGATTCCTGTTTGGCAAAGCATAACCGAATCAGCGTATGAGGGAAGGGGGCTGCGCAGAAAACGGACAGCGGAATCGCCGCCACGCCGACGTGCTCGGTCAGCCAGCGGCAGAAACTGACGTCATCCTGGCTGGAAATGGCGCGGTAGTCCGCCAGCAGGAAGTAGGTGCCTTCGCAGGGCAGAATATCCAGCCGGCTGGCGGCCAGCGCGTTAACGAACCGGTCGCGTTTGGCGCGATAGAAGTCGGGCAGTTCGCGCCAGTGCTGCGGCTGGTGTTGCAGCATATCGGCAATCGCCAACTGCGCCGGCGTATTGACGGAAAACGTCAGGTACTGATGAACCTTGCGCACCTCGGCGCTGAGCGCCGCCGGCGCGACGCAATAACCTACTTTCCAGCCGGTCATATGATACGTTTTGCCGAAGGAGGACACGGCAATCGCCCGCTGGCGCAGTTCCGGATGCGCCAGTACGCTGGCGTGCCCGTCGGCGGCGAAACAAATGTGCTCGTACACTTCATCGCTCAGCACATAGATGTGGCGACTGGCGATGGCCTGCCAGAGCTGGCGGAAATCCTCCTGCTGCCAGACGGTGGCGGATGGATTGTGCGGCGTGTTGACGATCACCAGCCGGGTGCGATCGCTCAGCAAAGCGCCGAAAGCGGCCCAGTCGACGCGAAACGCCGGCGGCTGCAGGGCGATCCGCTTCAGTACGCCGCCGGCCAGTTGCACCGCCGGGGCGTAACTGTCGTAGCTGGGATCGAAGCAGACAACTTCGTCGCCGGGCCGCACCAGCGCGCTGATGGCGGCGAACAACGCCTCGGTGGCGCCGGCGGTGACCGTGACCTCGCTATCGGCGTCCGGCTGCCAGCCATACAGCGTCGCGGTCTTTTCCGCAATCGCGTGGCGCAACGGCGCTACGCCGGTCATCGGCGCGTACTGATTGGCGCCCTGACTGACGTGATAAGCCAGACGCTGTTTCAGGTAGTCCGGGCCGTCAAAATCCGGGAAGCCTTGCGACAGGTTGATCGCCCGATGCTGCTGCGCCAACGCGCTCATCTGGGTAAAAATGGTGGTGCCGAGGGAAGGGAGTTTACTGTCGGGGATCAGTGCGGCGCTCATGGCTGAAAAGGACTCCTGCAAGCCTGTATTGCTGCCACTATATACAGGATGCTAGTATTTGGCAATCAAGACGCTTGGACGTTTAAACGGCTAAATTCCATAATTCTCTAAGCCATAATCAAATATGATAAGCAGACTAATTAATTGGTTTGACAATTGCATGACAGCTTCACCTGCACAGGATGATTTATGAGTGATACTTCACAACTGGCCGCGCTGGTGGCGGCCTGCCACTGGATCGGCGAGAAAGGCTGGTGCCCGGCGACGGGCGGCAACATGTCCGTTCGCCTTGATGAACGGCAGTGTCTGATTACCGAATCCGGCAAGGATAAAGGCAGCCTGCGCGAAGACGATTTTCTGCTGGTCGATATCGCCACTAATCATGTGCCGAGCGGCCGTACGCCATCGGCGGAGACCGGGCTGCATACGCTGCTCTACCGCTTATCTCCGGCAACAGGCGCGGTGTTGCATACCCATTCGGTCAACGCCACGGTATTGTCGCGGGTGGAAAAAAGCGACGCGCTGGTGCTGCAAGGGTATGAAATGCAGAAATCGCTGAGCGGTCAGCGTACCCATCTGGATCAGGTGGCGATCCCGATTTTCGACAACGATCAGGATATTCCGGCGTTGGCGGAGCGGGTGGCGGCCCGTCATGAGGCGGCGCCGCTGCGCTACGGTTTTCTGGTGCGCGGGCACGGCCTTTATTGCTGGGGCAATGACGTTAAAGAGGCTCGTCGTCATCTGGAAGGGCTGGAATTCCTGTTCCAGTGCGAACTGCAACGACGTTTACTGGAGGCTAAATGATCAAAGCGATTGTCACCGATATTGAAGGCACCACCAGCGATATTCGCTTTGTCCACAACGTGCTGTTCCCGTACGCCCGCGCAAGGCTGGCCGATGTGGTAGCGCTGGCGGACCGTGACCCGGAGATTACGGGCGCGCTGACGGTGCTGCGTCAGGAACTGGAGCAGCCGGACGCTTCGCCCGCGCAACTGCTGGCCGCACTCAACCAGTTTATGGATGAAGATCGCAAATCGCCGGCGCTGAAGTTGTTACAGGGCATCATCTGGCGCAGCGGCTACCGTAACGGCGATTTTCGCGGCCATGTCTATGACGACGTAGCGCCGCAACTGCGCGGCTGGCGCGAGCAGGGCATCGCGCTGTATGTCTACTCGTCCGGTTCGGTGGAAGCACAGCATCTGTTGTTTGGTCACAGCGACGCCGGCGATTTGCGGCCGCTGTTCAGCGACTATTTCGACACCCGCGTCGGCGCCAAGCGCGAGACGGCGTCGTACCAGAACATCGCCCGCGCTATCGGGTTGCCCGCCGGTGCGTTGCTGTTCCTGTCCGATATTCGTCAGGAACTGGACGCCGCCGAACAGGCGGGCTGGCATACCTGCCAGTTGATCCGTGACGACGCGGATACCGACAGTCGTCATCGTCAGGTAAACCGTTTTGATCAGATCGATCTGAATGCCTATCAGGCCAACTAACAGGAGAACCCGTCATGAGTGCTTTAACCATTTTCAGCGATACGGATGCCCGTCAGCCGGTCTGGCAAAGCCGCGATGCGGAGGCGATTAAACAGCAACTGAGCGCCATCAATGTGCGTTTTGAACGCTGGCAGGCGGATCGTGAACTGAGCGCCAGTCCCGCCGCCGAAGAGGTGCTGTCCGCCTATCAGCATGAGATTGACAAACTGGTGGCGGAAAAAGGTTACCAGAGCTGGGATGTAATCAGCATGCGTGCCGACAACCCGCAGAAAGCGGCGCTGCGCACCAAGTTTCTGTCGGAACACACCCACGGCGAAGATGAAGTGCGTTTCTTTGTCGAAGGCGCCGGGCTGTTTTGCCTGCACGTAGACGGCCGGATTTTCCAGATCCTGTGCGAAAAGAATGACCTGCTGTCGGTGCCCGCCGGTATTCCGCACTGGTTCGACATGGGATCCGAGCCGCATTTCACCGCCATTCGCCTGTTCGACAATCCGGATGGTTGGATTGCCCACTTCACCGGCGATGCCATCGCCGATGCCTATCCGAAACTGGCGTAACCCCGCATTAAGCCGTGTCTGCCTGTGCCAGACACGGCTTTTGGTTCCTATTCCTTTACTCTCATCCAGCCAGCGAGCGCTGAAAAACGCCGTTGCGTACGTGTTCCGGGGTGATCACGCCGCAATCCAGAACCCAGCCGCTGATAAGCGCTGCCGGCGTGACGTCGAACGCCGGGTTGTAAACCGGCGCGTTATGCGGCGCCCACTGACACTGACCAAAACTGCCGGACACGCCGGTGACTTCGCTGGCGGCGCGCTGCTCGATCGGAATGGCATTGCCGTCCGGGCAGTGCGGATCGTGGGTGGTATGCGGCGCGGCGACGTAAAACGGAATACCGTGGTAGTGCGCCAGCACCGCCAGGCTGTAAGTGCCGATCTTGTTGGCGACGTCGCCGTTGGCGGCGATGCGATCCGCACCGACCCAGATGGCGTCGACCCGGCCCTGCGCCATCAGCGAGGCGGCCATCGAGTCGCAGATCAGATGATACGGAATCCCCAGTTCGCCCAGCTCCCAGGCGGTCAGGCGGCCGCCCTGCAGCAGCGGACGGGTTTCATCCACCCAGACGTTTTCCACCTTGCCCTGTTGGTGAGCGCGCAGTATGACGCCAATCGCGGTGCCGACGCCCGCCGTCGCCAGCCCACCGGTGTTGCAGTGGGTCAACAGGCGACTACCCGGTTTCACCAGCGCGGCGCCGTTGTTGGCAATACGCTCGCACAGCGCTTTATCTTCCTCAATCAGCCGCAGTGCTTCCTGCGTCATGGCGCTGATGAAATCATCGGCGGCCAGCGCCTGCTTCATGCGATCCAGATTGTTCATCAGGTTGACGGCGGTCGGGCGGGAAGCGCGCAACGTATCCAGCGCCTGCGCCAGTTGCGGCTGCGGCAGACCCTGTTCCGCCAGCAGCGCCAGCAGCAGGCTGGCGGACAGCCCGATCAGCGGCGCGCCGCGTACCCGCAGGGTGCGGATATGGTCGACCAACGCATCGGTATCCGGGCAAGGGCACCAGATTTTTTCCTGCGGCAACGCCTGTTGATCAAGGATCCAGAGCTGATTATCAACGACGTTGAGGCTGGTGGTGTTAACGGTCTGCATGGGTGGTTAAATCCGTGTTGCGTTATTGCATCAGGATTCTTATTCTGCCAATATGCGATACAGAAGTATAGACGTCCAAACGCTTTTATGTCTAAAAGTAGGGCGCGCATAACAGCAAACACAAACGCACATCAATGAGGTGGGTCATGTCGCTTTACCGTACTTTTAACGCGGACGATGCCGTGCAGTACGCCCGTCAGTATGGCGGGGTTACCGATCCGCAGTCGTTGGTTACCGCCGATGAAATCGGCGACGGTAACCTGAATCTGGTGTTCAAGATTCGTGATACGCAGGGCGTTAGCCGGGTGATCGTCAAGCAGGCGTTGCCGTATGTCCGGTGCGTCGGCGAATCCTGGCCGCTGACGCTGGATCGCGCCCGCATCGAAGCGGAAACGCTGCTGGCGCACGCGCAGTATTGCCCGCAGCACACGGTAACGGTGCTGCATCATGATCCGGAACTGGCGGTGATGGTGCAGGAAGATCTGTCTGACCATGAAATCTGGCGGCGTGAACTGGTGAAAGGGCGTGACTATCCGCAGGCGGCGGCGCAACTGGGGGAATACCTGGCGCAAGCGCTATTCCACCACACGGATTTCTACCAGTCGCCCCATGATAAGAAGGCGGCGGTGAGTCGTTTTACCAACCCGGAACTGTGCCAGATCACCGAAGATCTGTTTTTCACCGATCCCTACATCGATCATGAACGCAACCAGTTTGACCCGGCGCTGCTGCCTGATGTGCTGGCGTTACGCGATGATCAGCCGCTGAAATGCGCCGTCGCCGCGCTCAAGCATGCCTTTCTGAGCAAAGCGGAAACGCTGCTGCACGGCGATATTCACAGCGGCTCGATTTTCGTGGCGGAAAACCGCCTGAAAGTGATCGACGCCGAGTTCGGTTTCTACGGCCCGATTGGGTTTGATATCGGTACGGCGCTGGGCAACCTGCTGCTGAACTACTGCGGGTTGCCGGGATTGCTGCCGCCGCGCGAGGCTAGCGCCGCACGCGAACGGCGTCTGGAGGATATCGTGACGCTGTGGCAGACCTTCGCCAGCCGTTTTGCGGCATTAGGCCGCGAGAAGAGCCGGGATCCAGCGCTGGCGGTGGAAGGCTACGTTGAGCGATTCCTGCAGCAGGTGTGGCAGGATACGGTGGGGTACTGCGGCACCGAACTGATTCGTCGCACTATCGGGCTGGCGCATGTCGCTGACCTCGATACCATTGCCGATGACGCCGCCCGTCAATCCTGCCAGCGTCATGCCATTCAGCTTGGCAAGACGCTGATTCTGGCCGCCGCGCACATCGACGGCCCGGAGGCTTTACTGGCACGAGTGCGTCAAAGCGGCGCCTGATTCGGATAGCGCATAGCAGAAAAATGGCGCCTCTGTGCAGACAGGAAAGGCGCCGTTATTGTTTCAGGCGGCCGTATCGGCAGGCAGTCGTCGCTCTGCCGCCGCCTTGTGCGCGCTCAGCGCGTCCGGTGCGAAGTCGTCAACGTTGATGGAACGCAGCCGACTGGCTTCCGCCTGCATCAATACGCTGGCTTCTTCCGGCGTAATCACCCCTTCCGCCAGCCCATGTTCCGCCAGTTTATCCAGTTGCATGAAAGGCAACGGGTAACCAGCCGACTGCGACAGCCGTTGATGGATCGGCTCGGCAGCCAGAATATCCTGCAACGATTGCTCCAACTGCGCGGCCGGGTGGTGAGCCCCTGCTTTCAGGTACAGACCGCGCCCCAGTCGGCTGCGGGTCGCCGACGGCGCCTGCAACAACCGCGCCAGTTGATGGTCCAACTGGTCGGTGGGGGCCGGGCTGGTACGGCCCAGCGGGAAGATGACCGCCCGCAGCAGCCCGGCTACCAACCGGTTGGGGAAGTTACGCAGTAGCTCGGTCATCGCCTGTTCCGCCTGATGCAGACAATCCTGCACGCCCCAGTGCACCAGCGGCAGATCGGCCTGCTGACGGCCTTCCTCGTCGTAGCGTTTTAGCGTGGCGGACGCCAGATACAGTTGACTCAGTACGTCGCCCAGCCGGGCGGAAAGGCGCTCGCGGCGTTTCAGGCTGCCGCCCAGCACGCCCATCGACACATCCGCCAGCAGCGCCAGATTGGCGCTTAGCCGGTTCAGGCGCTGATAGTAACGGCGGGTGGCGTCGCTGACGGGCGCACGGCTGGTGCGCCCGTTGGTCAAGCCCAGCCACAGGCTGCGCATGGTATTGCCGCCGATATGTCCCAGGTGGCCGAACAGCGCCCGGTCAAAGGCTTTCAGGTCGTTGTCCTGCGCCGCGCCCATCTCTTTCAACACGTACGGATGGCAGCGGATGGCGCCTTGCCCGAAGATGATCATGCTGCGGGTCAGGATATTGGCGCCTTCGACGGTGATGGCGATCGGCGCGCCCTGATAGTGACGGGCGACAAAGTTGGACGGACCAAGGCAGATGCCTTTGCCGCCGGTGACGTCCATCGCGTCGATGATGCCGCGCTGACCGCGATGGGTGCAGTGATATTTGACGATGGCGGACAGCACCGACGGCCGTGCGCCTTGCATGATGCCGCTGGTGATAAGCGTAGCGGCGGCGTCCATCACGTAAGCGTTGCCGGCCATGCGGGCCAGCGGCTCTTCAATGCCTTCCATTTTGCCGATCGGCAGTTTGAACTGGCGGCGGATGCGGGCGTAAGCGCCGGTCGCCAGCGCTACGCTTTTCAGGCCGCCGGTGGCGTTGGACGGCAGGGTGATGCCGCGACCGACCGACAGACATTCCATCAGCATACGCCAGCCCTGGCCCGCCATCTGCGGCCCGCCGATGATGTAGTCCAGCGGAACAAAAATGTTTTCGCCCTGCGTCGGGCCGTTCTGGAACGGGATATTAATCGGAAAGTGACGGCGGCCGATTTTCACGCCTTCGGTACGGGTGGGGATCAGCGCGCAGGTGATGCCGATGTCGTCGCGGTCGCCCAGCAAATGGTCCGGGTCGTACAAACGGAACGCCAGACCCAACACGGTGGCGACGGGAGCCAGCGTAATGTAGCGTTTGTTCCAGGTTAGCCGCATCCCCAGCATCTGCTGGCCTTGCCACTGGCCGTAGCACACCACCCCCAAATCAGGGATGGCGCTGGCGTCGGACCCGGCTTCCGGGCTGGTCAACGCGAAACAGGGGATTTCGTCGCCGCGCGCCAGCCGCGGCAGGTAGTGATCCTTCTGTTCGTCGGTGCCGTAGTGCTGCAGCAGCTCTCCGGGGCCGAGCGAGTTGGGCACCCCGACGGTGATCGCCAGAATGCTGGATACCCCGGCCAGTTTTTGCAGCACCATCGCTTGTGCATAAGCGGAAAACTCCAGTCCGCCGTACTCTTTTTTGATGATCAGCGCGAAGAAACGGTGCTGTTTCAGGAAACCCCACAGCTCCGGCGGCAGGTCGGCGCGTTCGTGGGTGATTTCAAAGTCATTCGCCAGACGGCAAGCCTCTTCCACCGGCCCGTCCAGAAACGCCTGTTCTTCCGGCGTCAACGCCGGGCGGGGATAGGCGTGCAGGGTATGCCAGTCGGGCGCGCCGCGAAACAGTTCGCCTTCCCACCAGGTGGTGCCGGCGTCAATGGCTTCTTTTTCCGTTTTGGACATGGGCGGCATCACGCGCCGGAACGCCGTCAGCGCCGGTGCGGAGAGAAACCGTTGCCGCAGCGGCGTCGCCAGCAGCGGCAAGAGCAACAAGCCCAGCGGAATCAGCAGCCAGGCCGACCACAGATTCAGCGCCGCCATAGCGACGACCCAAAGTACAATCAACGCACTGCTCAGCCACAGCGACAGCCGGTGGTAGAACAGGGCGCCGATAAGCATCAAAACGATCAGGACACTGACTGCAACCATGGTTTTATTCTCCAGTCCGTATAATCAGTTCACGCTTGGTGGTCTGACCTGTTGGTATAATGTGGTTTTAGTTCAGTGAAATGTTTTTATCAATTCTTTTACAACGCAATTACAACTTGACTCACAAAGTCACATCCGAACGACACCGCTGACGCGCGATGCCGCCGTTTGGCAATTGTCTGCTTCTCGTGGTTTGGGCGATCCGCTACACTGCACGGCAGCACAGGTTATGTCCCTTCATGCCGGGTATCGCCGGCGCAGCCTGACTACATTGCGCTGCCGCGGCCCGTGCATCATCAAGGGACACAGCCTAAATATCATGATGTCATTGAATGAGAGGATTCCATGTACCAGGACTTAATCCGTAATGAGCTGAAAGAGGCGGCGTCCACGCTGAACACATTTTTAAGTGATGATGCCAATATTCAGGCGATTCAGGATGCGGCCGTTTTGCTGGCGGATGCCTTTAAGGCGGGTGGAAAGGTGATCTCCTGCGGTAACGGCGGCTCTCACTGTGATGCCATGCATTTCGCGGAAGAACTGACTGGCCGTTATCGCGAAAACCGCCCCGGTTATCCGGCTATCGCCATTTCCGACCCGAGCCACCTGTCCTGCGTCAGCAACGATTTCGGCTATGATTTCGTGTTCTCCCGCTATGTGGAATCGCTGGGGCGTGAAGGGGACGTACTGCTCGGCATCTCCACCTCCGGCAATTCCGGCAACATCATCAAAGCGATCAGCGCCGCACGCGCCAAGCGTATGAAAGTGATTACGCTGACCGGTAAAGACGGCGGCAAGATGGCGGGCACCGCGGATGTGGAAATTCGCGTGCCGCACTTTGGTTACGCTGACCGCATTCAGGAAGTGCACATCAAGGCGATCCACATTCTGATTCAATTGATTGAAAAGGAAATGGCCGGCAACTGATCGCCGGTCATCGCACACAGCAGCTAAAGGGATCAGACGCCGTTAATTAAAGGAATCGGACATGTGTGAACTGCTTGGGATGAGCGCCAACGTCCCAACGGATATCTGTTTCAGTTTTACCGGCCTGATGCAGCGGGGCGGCCGTACCGGGCCGCACCGCGATGGTTGGGGAATTACCTTCTACGAAGGCAACGGCTGCCGTACCTTCAAAGACCCGCTGCCCAGCTTCAACTCGCCGATTGCCGAACTGGTGCAGAACTATCCCATCAAGTCCTGCGCGGTGGTGTCTCACATCCGCCAGGCCAACCGCGGCGCGGTGGCGCTGGAAAACACTCACCCGTTTACCCGCGAGCTATGGGGCCGAAACTGGACCTTTGCCCATAACGGCCAGCTCAAAGGGTATCGCCGTTTGAAAACCGGCCATTTTCGTCCGGTTGGAGAAACCGACAGCGAATACGCCTTTTGCTGGCTGCTGTATCAGCTGTCGCAGCGTTATCCGCGCACGCCGTCCAACTGGCCGGCGGTGTTCCGTTACATCGCCACGCTGGCCGATCAACTGCGTAAAAAGGGCGTGTTCAATATGCTGCTGTCGGATGGGCAGTTCGTGATGGGGTTCAGTTCGACCAAACTGCACTGGATCACCCGACGGGCGCCATTTGGCAAGGCGACCTTGCTGGATGATGATGTGGAAATCGACTTCCAGCAGCAGACCACACCCAACGATGTGGTCACGGTGCTGGCGACTCAGCCGTTGACCGGCAACGAAACCTGGCACCCGATTGCGCCAGGCGAGTTCGTGTTATTTTGTTTTGGCGAGCGTGTAATTTGACTCAGGCTGACCGACGGGCGCGGACTGGTTAACCACGTACTGCCCGTTGAGCACCGACACCGCCGGCGGCTGGTGGGTCCGGTTGAAGTAGGCGTAACCCGGCTGCAGCTGACTCCAGAATTTGTAGTAGCTGGAGCGGCTGTGGCGCTTCATGTTCTGCTCGTTCATGCGGAACGGGTAAATCGCCAGCTCTACTTTCTGCTGCCCGTTGCGCAGCGCTTTCTCCACATAAGTGTAAATCTCTTCAATATATTTGTTGGTCATGGCATAGCAGCCGATAGACACGCACTCGCCGTGGATCATCAGGTAACGGCCGGAATAGCCGTGCGCGCGATCGTACTCGTTCGGGAAGCCGACGTTGATGGCGCGATAATAATGGCTGTCGGGTTTCAGTTGCTTCAGATCAACCTGATAAAACCCTTCCGGACTTTTAAAATCGCCCTCGGTCATTTTGGGGCCGAGGCCGCCGGAATATTTACAGATCGGGTAACTCTGCACCAGCTTGTACTCGTCGCCTGTTCTGGTGTAAAGCTCCAGTACCCGTTCTTCCTTGAAGATCTGAATATAAACCGGTGATCCTGCCACCTGCTGTTTCATTTCTGTCGTCGCCGGCGACACCTGATTGGCGTAACTGTTGCTGATGGCGACGGAAGGCAAAATAAACAACATCGCAAGCGAAAGCGCGACTTTGTGCATTGTTAATCCTGATTATTGGAGCTGTTATTTTATACCCGTCATACTTCAAGTTGCCGGTGCGTTATTCAACACGCGAGCGTATTGTCCGGTAAATCGAATAATCTTGGGTATATCTGATACGGTGTGTGGCGGTGCCGCCCCGCATCTCTTATCTGTCAGGCTTTGTCCTGCCATTAGGCTATGCCCCATAGCGAGGGATAGCCTGATGTCAAGTCGCGCAACCACATTATCACCGTATCCGTTTTATTCAGGAAGGAAAAAAGAATAAAAAATCGGACTATTCCGGCCAATAGCGCCCGCCGCTCATCTGATGCAGTGGAACCGTTAAGCGAAGGTGTTGCCTGTTGTAATATTGATCTGTATATTTATACAGTAATTTGGAGGGGCGATGCGCAAGATCATTCATGTCGATATGGATTGCTTTTACGCCGCGATAGAGATGCGGGATAATCCGCGCCTGCGTGATATTCCGCTGGCGATCGGCGGCAGCGCCGATCGGCGCGGCGTGATCTGCACCGCCAACTACCCGGCCCGCCGTTATGGCGTACGCAGCGCTATGGCGACCGCCACCGCGTTGCGGCTTTGCCCTCATCTGACGCTATTGCCCGGTCGAATGGAAGTTTACAAAGCCGCCTCCTACCAGATTCGGGAGATCTTTTCCCGTTACACCTCGCTGATTGAGCCGCTTTCGCTGGATGAAGCTTATCTCGATGTGACCGACAGCCTGCATTGCGGCGGTTCCGCCACCCTGATGGCCCAGGAAATCCGCCAGACGATTTCCGACGAACTGCACCTGACCGCTTCGGCCGGCGTCGCGCCAATCAAGTTTCTCGCCAAAGTCGCCTCCGAACAGAACAAACCCAACGGGCAGTATGTGATTTCACCGGCGCAAATGGAGGCATTCCTGCTGGCGCTGCCGCTGGAAAAAATCCCCGGCGTCGGCAAAGTGACCGCCAAACGGCTGGCGGAGTGCGGGCTGCTCACCTGCGCCGATGTTCGCCGCTATGCGCTGACCGAACTGCTGCGGGAATTCGGTAAATTCGGTCGGGTGCTGTGGGAACGCTGCCACGGTATTGACGAGCGTCAGGTGTCGCCGGATCGTCTGCGTAAGTCGGTCGGCGTTGAGAAAACGCTGGCGCAGGATATTCACGACTGGACCGCCTGCGAAGCGTTGATTGAGCGATTGTATGACGAGCTGGAACTACGCCTGCGGCGTGTTCGCCCGGACCTGCATATTGCCCGACAAGGGGTAAAGCTGAAATTCGACGATTTTCGCCAGACGACGCAGGAACATGTCTGGCCGGTGCTGAATAAACCGGATTTGCTAAGGCTGGCACGGGAGAGTTGGGAACAGCGGCGTGAAGCGCGGGGCGTGCGGCTGGTAGGGTTGCATGTTTCGTTGATCGACCCGCAACTTGAACGGCAACTGGTATTCCAGTGGGATTGACGCCCTGCGGCGAGGGCATCGGCATTTGGCGGTGATGCCCGACGGATCGGGCATCACCGGCGCGGGTTACGCGCGTTCCGGAATGGCTTTCAGCAGTGCGGTCAGCAGTTTCCAGTACTGGCCGACGCTGGCGATGTGAACCTGTTCATCCGGCGAGTGCGGACCGGTGATGGTCGGCCCAATGGAAACCATATCCATGTCTGGATACGGTTTCTTGAACAGACCACACTCCAGCCCGGCGTGGATCACCATGATGTTAGGCGTTTTGTCGAACAGCTTCTGGTAGGTTTCACGCACCAGATGCATCACCGGCGACTGGGCATCCGGCTGCCAGCCGGGGTAACCGCCTTTGGCCTGGGTGTCGGCGCCCGCCAGTTGACCCAGTGAAGTGAGCATGCTCACTACGTAGTCTTTGCCGCTGTCGACCAGCGAACGAATCAGGCAGTGAATTTCCGCCTGCGTGTCGGTCATGCCGACCACGCCGACGTTCAGCGACGTTTCCACCACGCCTTTCACGTCGTCGCTCATGCGGATCACGCCGTTCGGCGTGCTGTTCAGCAGGGCGATGAAACGATCACGGCTGGCGGTGGTCAGCGCTGCCGCCGTGCCGTCTGTGGCTTCCAGCAGCAGGGTGATGTTCTTTTCCACCGCCGCGAGTTCGTGCTTCAGCACGGCCAGGTAGGCTTGCGCCGCGGCTTTCAGCGCGTCCGCTTTGTCGGCTGATACCGCCAGAGTGACGGCGCCTTCGCGCGGAATGGCGTTGCGCAGCGTGCCGCCGTGCAGGTCGATGACCCGCAGGTCCAGTTCTGCGGCGTGCTGGGCCAGAAAGCGCGCCAGCAGTTTGTTGACGTTGCCCAGTCCCAGGTGGATGTCGCAACCGGAGTGGCCGCCTTTCAGCCCTTTGATGACCAGTTTCAGCGTCTGATAACCGACTGGAACCGCTTCGCGTTGCAGCGGCAGACGGGTCAGGAAATCAATACCGCCGGCGCAACCCATGTAAATTTCGCCTTCCTCTTCGGAATCGGTATTGATCAGAATGTCGCCCCGCAGCCAGTTGGGTTGCAAGCCGAATGCGCCGTCCATGCCGGCTTCTTCCGTCATGGTCAGCAGCACTTCCAGCGGCCCGTGCTCCACGCTGTCGTCAGACAGCACTGCCAGCGCCGAGGCCATGCCGATGCCGTTGTCAGCGCCCAGCGTAGTGCCGCGGGCCTTGATCCATTCGCCATCGATGTAAGGTTGGATTGGGTCTGTGGTGAAGTCGTGTACTGTGTCGTTGTTTTTTTGCGGCACCATGTCCAGATGCGCCTGAATCACCACCGGTTTGCGGTTTTCCATGCCGGGCGTCGCCGGTTTGCGCAGCAGAATATTGCCCACCTGATCGCGCTCCGTATGAAGGCCTCGCTCCTGCGCCCAGGACAGAATGTAAGCGGCCAGCGCTTCTTCATGATAGGACGGGTGCGGAATAGAACAGATTTTGGCAAAAATGTCCCACAGCGGCTGTGGGGAGAGTTGAGACAAGGCTGACACTATTTAACCTCTCCAGTTAAGCATCCACGCGACGGATGGCGTGCGATGCCGAAAAACCGTTATTGATCGCCTGAAAACGCAGGCACGCTAAGACAGAATAACACTTTCCCACGATCGGGGAGAATGTCCGCGGCATAAGGATTATGAATAGTAAGAGAGGATAAACGATGAACGAACGTAAAGGATCAGGGAGAGGGAAGACGGGGGAAGAGAACGCGCGCTCTTCCCATCATTCGGCCTTAATCGTAGTCGTTGCGACGGCGTGCGCTGGAGGGCTGTTCGTCCCGGCGAATCTCGACGGGGATCAGGGCGGGCTGGCGCCGCATTAACAGACGCAAGCTGATGCTCAGCTCAAAACAAAACAGTATCATCAACGCGAGGCCGGATACGGGGATGAACACGTCCAGTTGTGCAAGGAGGAAGCTGTCGAAAATAGTCATGAGTGTTCTCCTGGCTGTGGTTATTCAACCTGTTTTTAACGTATAGGCAACATCTAGTCTAATAACTTTTTTACATTATAGCGGCTTGATTGATTACGCAGCGTTACCATTTGATTAGCGTATGGCGCACATATTGTATAAATACTGGTTTTTGTCCGATCAGCTATCTATAATCTCGCGCAACCTTATTTTCCCCTTCCGACTCTGATTAAGCCGACTTCACCGTTGGCTGGGATATGTTTTATGAGTGAAAAGTACATCGTCACCTGGGATATGTTGCAAATCCACGCCCGTAAACTGGCTCAGCGTTTGCTGCCGGCCGAACAGTGGAAAGGCATTATTGCCGTGAGCCGTGGTGGTCTGGTGCCGGGGGCCCTGCTGGCCCGCGAGCTGGGTATCCGCAATGTGGATACCGTGTGCATCTCCAGCTACGATCATGACAACCAGCGCGAGCTGAAAGTGCTGAAACGGGCTGAAGGCGATGGCGAAGGCTACATCGTGATCGATGACCTGGTGGATACCGGCGGCACCGCCAAAGCTATCCGCGACATGTATCCGAAAGCTCACTTTATCACCATCTTCGCCAAACCGGCCGGCAAACCGCTGGTAGATGACTACGAAGTGGATATCCCGCAGGATACCTGGATTGAACAGCCGTGGGACATGGGCGTGGTGTTTGTACCGCCTCTGGCCGGCCGTTAATCCCGCCACATCGCTTTTTACGCGCCCGGTTATGCCGGGCGTGTTTGTTTCTGTGACCGGGATTGGCGCGCCGTATTTGTTTTTCACCGCTGCGGTTCGGTACACTTTTCCCTCATACCATTATCTTTCTTGTTTTGATTCGTCCACGGAGGCTGCTGTGATTAAGGCCAACCTGTCCGAAACGTTGTTTAAACCGTCGGTAAAACATCAGGAAACCTCTACGCTGATCCAACGTTCGCGCAATGCGGCCGGCGTGGCTGCCATGCAGTCGGCGCTGGAGGGGGAAAACACCCGCAACTGGTATCGGATGATCAACCGGTTGTTATGGATTTGGCGCGGCGTGCATCCGTGGGAGATTGAAGAAGTATTGGCGCGGATTGCCGCCAGCGAAGCGGAACGCAGCGACGATCAATTACTGGATACGGTCATTGGCTACCGGGGCGGCAACTGGATATACGAATGGGTATCGCAAGGCATGCGCTGGCAACAGCAGGCTGGGCAGTATCCGCAAGGCGAGCAGGCCGGGCAGTGCTGGCTGAACGCCGCTAACCTGTACAGTATCGCCGCCTATCCTCATCTCAAAGGCGACGAACTGGCGGAACAGGCTCAGGCACTGGCCAATCGCGCTTATGAAGAAGCCGCCAGTCACTTGTCTTACGAACTGAAAACCCTGACCCTGCCGGTGGAAGGCGGGGGACAGGTGACGGCGTTTTTGCATCTGCCGGCTCAGGGGCAGGCGCCGTTCCCGACCGTATTGATGTGCGGCAGTCTGGATACGCTGCAATGCGATTATCATCGCTTGTTTCAGGACTATCTGGCCCCGGCGGGGTTCGCGATGCTGACGGTGGATATGCCGTCGGTGGGATTGTCTTCGCGCTGGAAACTGGATCAGGATTCCAGCTTTCTGCATCAGCAGGTGCTGCGGGCTTTACCGGATGTGCCGTGGGTTGAGCACACCCGCGTCGGCGCTTTCGGTTTCCGTTTCGGCGCCAATATCGCGGTGCGGCTGGCTTATCTGGAGGCAAACCGGTTGCGGGCGGTCGCCTGTCTGGGGCCGATCGTCCATCATCTGCTCTCGGACGCCCGGCGCCAGCAGCAGGTGCCGGACATGTTTATGGATGTGCTGGCGAGCCGCCTCGGCATGACCTATTCCTCGGACGCCGCGTTGCTGGTGGAAGTAGGGCGCTATTCCCTGAAAACGCAGGGATTGCTGGGGCGACGTTGCCCAACGCCGATGTTCTCCGGCTACTGGAAAGACGACCTGATCAGCCCTAAAGAGGAGTCGATGCTGATCGTCAATTCGTCGCTGCAGGGTAAATTACTATCGCTGAATTTTTCGCCGGTGTACCAGACGTTTCATCTGGCGCTGCAACAGATGACCGACTGGTTGCGTCGCCAGTTGCGGTAGCCTTTGCATCGTGTGAAAAAATTATGCCGTGGCGTCTGGTTCGCCGCCGCGGTGTCAGCTACTGTATGGCAACTTCGTTTCAACGGACGACCAGAACTAACATGGTAGGAAAAGCGACATTATTTGCCGTGATGGTACTGGCATCCATGCTGATTTGCCCCTCGTTAAGGGCGCAGGCGCCGCATGATGACCTGACGCAGGTTTCGGATGTCGATGTGCGCCGCACGGTATCCGGTATCATCAGTTATTCCCACTGGCCGCGTCTGAACGGGCTTCCCACGCTGTGCGTGTTCTCTTCCGCGCATTTTTTGTCGGGGTTGACCATGCCGGCGGAGGCACAGGAAAAGCGGCTCTTTAACACGGTGACCGTCAAAGACACTCAGGAGCTGTTTGCTTCCGATTGTGACGCGGTGTACTTCGGTGAAGAAACGGTCTCTGAGCAGGTGGATATCGCCAGTTACGCCGTCGGCCATCCGCTGATGACCATTGCCGAGCAGTCGCCCGACTGCCATGAAGGCAGCGCGTTCTGCCTGGTGTTCGCCGGGAAGAGCGTCGGGTTCTCCATCAACATGGAGGCGCTGTCCCGTACCGGGGTCAGGGTGAATCCGGACGTGTTAATGCTGGCCCGGGTCCGGAACTGAACCGATGGCGATACCTGTACCGCACGCTTATCGACAGAAAACCTTCAGGCAGGCGCTGACCCGCATCAATACGCTGGGGGTGGTGATCGCCATGGTGTTTTCATGGCTGTTGATTACCGTCGCCTCCATGTTCTGTTTCAAGCAATATGCTGAGAAAAACCTGCAACTGCTGGGTTATACCCTGAGTCGCAACGTCGAAGCGGCGGTGGTGTTTCGCGATGTGACGGCGGCAAACGAAACCTTGAGCAGTTTGGGGCGGCAGGGACAGTTCAGCAGCGCGCTGCTGACGGATGCCAAAGGCAAGCCGCTGGCGCAATGGAGCGCAGGAGAAGCAGCAACGCCGGATTGGCTCAGTCATCTGACGTCAAAGTGGCTGTTTCCCGGTAGCGTGATACAGCCCATCACCCACCGCGGCCAGCGGATCGGGTATCTGGAAATCAGCGGCGCGGACACGCCCGCCAGAAATTTCGTGTTCTTCTCGTTGGGTTCGCTGACCTTATGCATGTTGCTGGCGTCGTTGCTCGCCATCGTGATTTCCCGCCGCCTGCACCGCGGGTTGATCCTGTCGCTGCATCATATTGCCGAAGTGGTGCATGATATCCGCGAAAATCGCCATTTTTCCCGCCGGGTGCCGACGGTCAAACTCGCCGAGCTGGATGGTTTTGGGCGTGACCTCAACAGCTTGCTGGATGAAGTTGAATCCTGGCAGCGCCAGATGCAGCACGAGAACGATTCGCTGCTCAGACATTCACTGCACGACTCGCTGACCGGGCTGGCGAATCGCACCGCTTTTCTCAGCGCGCTTGCCGGCGTGCTGCAGGATCCGCAATACCAAACCAACACTGCGCTGCTGTTTATGGATGGCTACCGTTTCAAGAAAATCAATGACACTTACGGTCATGGCGCGGGCGATCAGGTGCTGCTGGCGGTAGCCAACCGGCTGACGCACTGCGCGTGCAACCAGGATTTACCGGCCAGGTTGGCGGGCGACGAGTTCGCGTTGATTCTGGTGGGAGTACACGATATGCAGGATGCGCAGCAACGGGTGGAGGCGATCCGGCAGATCATGCTTGAGCCGGTTATTCTGCCGGACGGGCAGGAAGTCGTGATGTCGCTCAGCATCGGCGTGGCGCAGGCGTTGCCGTCGATGACGCCGGAAATGCTGATCGAACTGGCTGACAAGGCGATGTATCAGGATAAACAGCGTCAGCGTCGTCATGATTTTGAACGCGTTTTACGCTACTTTGATGAAGACGCGACGGTGAATCAGTAGTGTTGCTTATCAATATGATGCACATTGGTGTGACACGGCTCGCGCCCTGAAACGTCGGATGCGAAAAAACTTGAACCCATGTTGGAAGTCCGGCAGGGTTGACCCATCTTCGATCGCTGTGAATGCTTGGAAGTCTTCTGATTTTAAGGAGGGTGTCATGGCAGTGAAAAGCAGGCTTATGAAGCGCTTTGCTTCGTTAGGGCCTTATTTGCGTGAAGGTCAGTGCGAAGAAAACCGTTTTTTCTTTGATTGCCTGGCGGTTTGTGTCAATGTAAAACCTGCGCCGGAAAAGCGAGAGTTTTGGGGCTGGTGGCTTAATCTGGAGTGGCAGGAGCAAACCCTGTTCTATGCCTACCGCATCGGTCTGTTTGACAAGGCTGGCAACTGGCGCGAAGAAAACATCAAAGATACTGAGGTACATGAGAAAGTGCTGGCTACCCGTGAAGATTTCCACACCCGCCTGCAGGCGCTGGTAGAACAACTCGACCCACCTTTTTCCCTCTCCGCACGACCGTGATGCTGTCCGGCATCGCGCCGGAGCCTGGGGTTTTCGCGTTGTGCCGGTTGGCATAGCGCGTCTCTCCTGTTACAACGTTTTTTTCATCCTTAATTATTTATTGTTCAACGCAACGGCAGAAAAATTATGAGTGGCAGCCAGACCTTGGTTGTAAAACTGGGCACCAGCGTGCTGACCGGCGGTTCGCGCCGTCTCAACCGTGCCCATATTGTCGAACTGGTGCGCCAGTGCGCCCAGCAGCATGCCGCAGGGCATCGCATCGTGATTGTGACTTCCGGGGCGATTGCCGCCGGCCGCGAGCATCTGGGGTACCCGGAACTGCCACCGACCATCGCCACCAAGCAGTTGCTGGCCGCCGTAGGGCAGAGCCGGTTGATTCAACTGTGGGAACAGCTGTTTTCCATCTACGGCATTCACGTCGGCCAGATGCTGCTGACCCGTGCCGATCTGGAAGATCGCGAACGCTTCCTCAACGCCCGCGACACCATGCGCGCCTTGCTCGACAACCATATCGTACCGGTCATTAACGAGAATGATGCGGTTGCCACCGCTGAAATCAAAGTCGGCGACAACGATAACCTGTCGGCGCTGGCCGCTATGCTGGCGGATGCCGACAAACTGCTGCTGCTGACCGATCAGGCCGGGTTGTTCACCGCCGACCCGCGTTCCAATCCCGATGCGGAGCTGATTCGTGAAGTGCAGGGCGTGACCGACGAACTGCGCCAGATTGCCGGCGGCAGCGTGTCCGGCCTCGGTACGGGCGGGATGTCCACCAAACTGCAGGCGGCGGATGTCGCCTGTCGTTCCGGCATCGATGTGATCATCGCCGCCGGCAACCGGGTCGGCGTGATTGCCGATGTGATTAACGATGTATCGGTCGGTACCCGTTTCCACGCGCTGGAAACCCCGCTGGAAAGCCGTAAACGCTGGATTTTTGGCGCGCCGCCCGCCGGTGAAATCACCGTTGACGACGGCGCGCTGTCCGCCATGCTGGAACGCGGCAGTTCGTTGCTGCCGAAAGGCATCCGCGACGTGGCGGGCAATTTCTCCCGCGGCGAGGTGATTCGCATCCGCAGCCTGAACGGGCGTGACCTGGCACATGCCGTCACCCGTTATAACAGCGATGCGCTGCGTATGATCGCCGGGCATCACTCTCAGCAGATTGCGGAGATTCTGGGTTACGAATACGGCCCGGTGGCCGTCCACCGCGACGACATGATCATTATTTAAGGAGCAGGCGATGCTTGAGCAAATGGGTAAAGCGGCCAAAAAAGCCTCTTATCAGCTGGCGGCGCTCAGCACCAGCCAGAAAAATCGGGCGCTGATGACGATAGCGGATCTGCTGGAAGCGCAGCATGACGTCATTCTGGCCGCTAACGAGCAGGATCTGGCGCAAGCCAGAGCAAACGGCATGAGCGAAGCGTTGCTGGACCGTCTGCAACTGACCCCGGCGCGCCTGAAGGCGATTGCCGATGATGTGCGTCAGGTTTGCCGTCTGAACGACCCGGTAGGCGAAATCATCGACGGTCGCATTCTGGATAACGGTTTAAAACTGGAACGACGCCGCGTGCCGCTGGGCGTGGTCGGCGTAATCTATGAAGCCCGTCCGAATGTCACGGTGGATGTCGCCAGCCTGTGCCTGAAAACCGGCAACGCGGTGATTCTGCGCGGCGGCAAAGAGACCTATCGCACCAACGCCGCCACGGTAAAAGTGATTCAGCAGGCGCTCACCGAATGCGGCTTACCCGCCGCCGCGATTCAGGCGATTGAAAGCCCGGATCGTGAGCTGGTCAACCAACTGCTGAAACTTGATCGCTACGTCGACATGCTGATCCCTCGCGGCGGCGCCGGCTTGCACAAGCTGTGCCGCGAGCAGTCCACCATTCCGGTGATCACCGGCGGCATTGGCGTGTGCCATATCTATGTCGACGAGTCGATGGAATTCGAACCGGCGCTGAAGGTGATTGTTAACGCGAAAACCCAGCGTCCCAGCACCTGCAACACGGTGGAAACGCTGCTGGTGCACCAGGGCATTGCCGACGCTTTCCTGCCGGCGTTGAGCGAGCGGATGAAACAGGTGGGTGTGAGCCTGCATGCCTGCCCGGCATCGTTGCCGTTGCTGACTAGCGGCCCGGCGGACGTCACTGCGGTAGCTGCCGCGAATTATGACGACGAGTGGCTGTCGCTGGATCTGAACGTGAAGCTGGTCGCAGACATTGACGACGCCATCGATCACATCCGTGAGCACGGCACCCAACACTCCGACGCTATCCTGACCCGTTCTCTGAGCCGTGCCGAACAGTTCGTGCGCGAGGTCGATTCCTCGGCGGTGTACGTCAACGCCACCACCCGTTTTACCGACGGCGGTCAGTTCGGACTGGGTGCGGAAGTGGCGGTCAGCACCCAGAAACTGCACGCGCGTGGCCCGATGGGGTTGGAAGCGCTGACCACGTACAAATGGATCGGTTACGGCGACGATTTGGTTCGCGCTTGATCCACATCAAGGCCCGGCGGCCGTGTTTTCACACCTGTCGGGCCAGTCGTTTATAAAATCGTCAGACGGTACCTTGAAGTCTTGACTTGCCAGAACGATTTTACTAGTTTGTCACCCCGTAGTTCATCGTCATGCGTTCGCAGGATGATTCCCTCGCCGATATAGCTCAGTTGGTAGAGCAGCGCATTCGTAATGCGAAGGTCGTAGGTTCGACTCCTATTATCGGCACCACTTACACGTTTCCCTAAGTCTACTAAAATCCACTCGAAGCCCTTGTAATGCGGGGTTTAAGCCCTTTTTTGTGTCCTGACGTCTACTGAGATACCCCAAAATCTACAGTCAGATGGGGTATATCTAGGGGTATATGCTGTTCGGTCTTGTGGAGATACCCCCAATGAAACTCAATGCCAGGCAGGTAGACACCGCCAAACCTAAAGACAAGCCCTATAAACTCTCGGATGGCGGTGGGCTGTAAAAGCCAGCCCGTATGCGCTGGGAAACCTTTGAAAGAAAGTTAGCCAGGCTGATAAAAACCGAGGCCGCATATTGGCGGGTGTCAGATGCGAAAATGACAAGAATGACCGGACGGCTGATTAGGAAGGTAGAAAAGGCAGAACGGGAAGCCAGAAAAGCGGCCTGTTAAACACCGGGCCGTGGTATTAGCATTGTCTGTTTTTTAAGCGTACAACTGGATGTTTATTATCATGTACATTAAAATGATCACTATAACAGACATTTTACAGGTGATTTATGGAACGCATTCTTGCTGAAAAATCTATCAACATCACAGAGTTAAGAAAAAACCCGGCGAAATATTTTATTGATGAACCTGTTGCAGTTCTCTCCAACAACCGCCCGGCTGGCTATATGGTTAGCGCTAAGGTGTTTGAAGAACTGATCGACCTGTTGGAAGAGAAACAGGGTAGGGTGCATACCGCCGCGCGTTTTCGGCCAACCGCTGAACGGTTAAGCGAGATTGCGCAGAACGGGCAGACACTGCTGCAAAATGCCTCTGACAAGGATCTGACCGAGTTCTCTGAATGAGCATCAGGATTTTCAAATCAACGCTTATCCGCCAGCAATAGCTGGATGATTTGGTGGCGGATTTTCTGTCGTATAAAAAAGAGGGCGTGTTGCCGGATACCTTTGGCCGTGACGCCCCTTACGATGATGACCGTACCTATCCCCCTGGTGAAAGAAGAGCAGGTAGCGCACATTCATCTTGCTGATACGGATGCCCCTTTTCCTAAGTTTTTACGCCAGTTCAAGCGAACCAGCGATCAGGCCCACTTGGTGTACTGCCAGGGTGCCAGTGAGCCTGATGCCTACCTGCTGATTATCATTCTGAAACCCGAAGCGCATAAGATGGCCCGAAATAATAACCACATGCACAAAATAGGCGTGATGGCCGAAGCATTCAGAATGAAGTATTAAGTTGTTCAAAAAACACCCGAATAACCGGGGCGCAAAAGCCGTTGGGGTATCAGTAAAGATGGAATGGATTATTTTTTAATATTATCAATAAATTAGTTTTTATATTTCGTTCCTATTATCGAATCGTTCTTCAGTTCACTGAAAAAAGAGCGCATCAGAAAACGGATCGACAAAACCCGCGATCTGGCCCGTGCCGATATCTTCGATTGCATTGAAGCCTTCTACAGTCGGGCCCCGTCACAGTCGCCTCGGCGGCGTCAGCCTACTTTTTTCCCGATGGTACCGCAGAATATCATTTCGGTTTTTCTGATTAAGAGCGCAGAAAATCGATGTGGTTTATTCAAAAGTCCGCTATGTAGCGAGCGACGTGGTGATTCCTTTCCTACGATAAACAATCCGTTTATCAATGGTATATAGACCACACTTAGTGTGAGGTGCTAGCGTACCCCTATGACAAGAAAAGCTTTTGTGTCCTTCATTCAGGCTGAGATGCAATCCATGCGAAAATATATTCTTTTTTTTGCCATGACAATCCTGTTGACAGGGTGTATAGCAAAATCACAGGCACCCGATCCGTTACAGGTTCAGCTTGCTAATTATGGAACGCTACCCGGCGACTATAAGCAAAGCATTAAAAATCATTTTTATTATCGCTTAAAAGATCCCTACAGTGCCCATTATAAATTTTTTGAACCTTATAAAGGTTATTCGTGGGTCATGAATGTTCCAGCCGATAAAGAACAGTTAATGTTTGGCTGGATTATCCCTGTATCGGTCAATGCTAAAAATGGATTTGGTGCTTATGCCGGCACGGTTAGAGTTATGATTATTTACTCGAATGGTCAGTATCACGATCTTTCCACCATAAAAGGAACAACGAAAATTACGCGCGTACCATAAATATTTTTAGGTAACGGAGAGGCTCGTGTAAGTTTCCCGGCAATCCGAACCGGGTCTGGATGGTTGACTCACCAAGTCAGAAAGGAAGAGAACCACGATTGATAAGCGCTGGCTCGTCAGTTGGCGATGTTGCACTCCTGCTTTGCCACGGCATACCCGGTTTTATCAGAATGATGCATGATCCGATCCTGTAATCTGCCAAAAGTTCGATTTACCCCCCAAAACCCCTTCATGCCCTGAAACCGGCGTACCGGACGGAAAGTGTATAACGGTGTCGCCTGGCAATGGCACCATCTCCTGCATTACCCCTTTTTCCGCTCATCCCAGTACCGGTATGGGGCTTATACTTAAGACGGGCTAAACCCTGTACATACCGTTACACAGCAGTACTCATCATCGAATATTAGCTTGGTATATAGTGTCGAAAAAAACAGTAGTCGATTCACTGTGAAGATAAAAAATTAACAATTTTTAAACAATTTGATACGATGTGGTTTTACTTTTATGATAAAAATTAAAAATACTATCTGCCTACATATCCTGATGGCTACCCTGGCCATCCTGTTTCTGAGCGTTCCCCCGCTGGTGACGAGCTTTGATCCGCCGCTAACATTCCAGCCGCTGATTAAAACTCTGGAAGGAACGCCAAAAGAGCTGAAGGAGAAAACGGCCACCATTTCCCATGCGTTGCAGGGAAATGCGATTTTTTTCATCGGTGCTTCGGAAGTATCCACATCTGAAGATGAACATTACGCGGTATATAATTACTTTAATAATCAGTTAAAACGACCGGTAGTCGCCTATGGTGATGCTTATATCGATAACGTCGCGCATTTTTTACTGCTCTCACGTTTTAAAAATGACCTGAATGCGAACAGCAAGGTGGTTTTACAACTGGCGCCGGATAGTTTTTACGGCGATGGCCTCCCACCGGCAGTTTTTGCCGACAATTTTCCGGCATCCGTTTTTAATCCCCTGATGGAAGATGCTCAGGCACGAAATTTTCTGGTTGATT
This sequence comes from Dickeya fangzhongdai, assembly GCF_002812485.1. Lineage (NCBI taxonomy): Bacteria > Pseudomonadati > Pseudomonadota > Gammaproteobacteria > Enterobacterales > Pectobacteriaceae > Dickeya > Dickeya fangzhongdai. The sequence continues at coordinate 3,849,069 of NZ_CP025003.1, read as the reverse complement.
ATTTGCAGCATCATATTAATGAGGAAGAGATCAGCCATTTAACTTTTGCTCAAATGGGCATTTATGGCTGGAACCTGAATATTGTCTGGCAGGAAATAAGCTATCAGTTTGCGATCTTCTGCGAGATGGTAAAGAACGACTGGCTGGCAATGTTGGGAATTGTCGCTCAGCCTTCACAACCGTGGCCCACTCCGCCTGCTACTGAAATCGTTCCCGATTGGGATAACGAACTGGCTCACGCCCATGAACTGAATAAGTCTCGCCAGCAAAGCGCGGAGACATTGTGGATGGATAAGTCTGTATTCGATGAGGATCCCACGCAGGATGTGTGGGATGACGCACCGCTATATCCCACACAAATGGAAGCCTTCCAGGCGACCATCAAACTGCTGAAAGAGCGTCACGTTCAGGTTGTGGTGATTGTCGATGCGATTAATCCGTGGGCGATTAAAAACTCTGAGAAATTCCAGTCTATTGATAAGCAAATCAGGTCGGAGCTGGAGGCGAATCAGGTGCCTTATCTGGATATGTACGCGCAACCTTATCAGAACGGCTGGAATTGGGATCGCCTGCACCCGACAGACCCGGCATGGGTTGTCATGGACCGTTTTATTGCTGAGAGTTTTAAACGATGAAATACGCTATTCGCCTCTTTTTTCTTTATCTCTTTCTGGCGGTTACCATCGTCGCGTGGACCTCTGTTGATGACAGCATGAGTTTAAAAGTACATTTTGAATATCAAAAGTTCTGAAGGATGAATGATGTATAGCTCCGGAACATTTTTTTTCTTTCTGTTTTTATCAGCACTGCTGTTTGCGCTGGTTAATCGGCTATTTAATTACCGACTGACTTATTTATCCGCTTTTTCGGTGCTGACAATATTAGGCTGGGGATATATTTTCCAGGGTGATTATATTGTGCCCGTGGCAGTTTTCCTGGGATTTTATATTCTGATCACGCTGAAAGAGAAAGGGTGGTTAAAAACCTGGCAGGCGGTCTGCCTGACGTTGCTCCCGTTGTTTTTGGTGAAATTGCACCTCAACAACCATCTGGGTATGCTCGGCTTGTCTTTTATGACTTTCCGCGCTATTGATGTATTACTTTATCGCACCAAAAAAGATAGTCAGAATTTCCTGCATTACTTTTGCTATCTTTTCCTGCCATTTATTATCACGGCCGGTCCGATGTATCGCTGGCGGACATGGACTAATGATATTAATAAACAGGTTTTTACTATCACCCGTGAGCAGTTTTTACCCGCCATGGAGCAAATTTTTGTCGGTATTATCCAGAAGTTCTTATTAGCCATGCTTATCGACAACCTGGTTATTCAGTCATGGAGTCATCGTCCATTTACGTTAAGCGTTGGCGTCGTTATGTCGCTGGCCTACAGCGCGTATCTTTATTTTGACTTTGCTGGGTACAGTAATATGGCGATTGGGGCCGGGCGCTTGTTTGGCCTGAATATCCCGGCGAACTTCAATATGCCCATTCTGGCGAAAAATCCACAGGATTTCTGGCGTCGCTTCCATATCAGCCTGTCTGAATGGTTGAGGGACGTGGTCTTTATGCCGATTTATATGAATTTGATGAAGCTCGACTTTTTCCGCCAGAACAAAACGCTGGCGCAGAATATCGGCATTTTTTGCACCCTGTTTTGTATGGGGGCATGGAACGGACTCGAACGACACTATATCATTAGCGGCGCGCTGTTTGGCGCCATTTCCGTTGCACACAACATGCTACAGTGGTCAGCCAAACGCAGTCCGACGCTCAGCAACTGGTTACATTATCCAGTTATTGTGTTTTTGGGACGAATTCTGACGCTGGCAAGCGCCGCTGTCTCCCTTTACATCTTTAGCGGAATGTCACCTCTATGAACCTTCACTCCGAGCTTCAGGAACTGCAAGATTTCTTGCGTACGGCATTACTTGAGCCCGCGAATCCACATCAGTTGGCGATTAGCGGTAGCGACGAAGCGATGACCTGGCAACAGCTATCCGTAGCCGTTACCGACTGGTCGCAGCGCTATCAGCAGTGCCGGCAGCCTGCCGGGACACCGGTAGTTTTATACGGACATCAGCAGGCTGAATTTGCCGTGGCTATCTATAGCTGCCTATTGCATAACATTCCGTATATCCCGGTGGACTGCATCTATCCTCAGGAGCGGCTTAAAGAGATTTGCCAGCTGGCGAGTGCCCCTTACTATTACGATGTGGCGACAAAGCAGTTCGTTGCAACCGGTGAGCTTGGTCAGGTGCTGGTCGAACAGGATCTCGCCTATATCATGTTCACCTCCGGAAGCACCGGAAAGCCTAAAGGGGTGCAGATCGGGCGTGAAAGCCTGTGGCACTTCATGAAGTGGGTACGTCAGGACTTTTCACTGCCTGAAGTGCCGGTGCTGATGAACCATGCGGTGTTCAGCTTCGATCTCTCGTTGATCCCGCTGCTGGCGAATCTGGCAACCGGGGGGCATATCGTTCTGAATGCGAAAGAGGATATCGCCGCGGAAAACTGGCTTGAGCGACTGAAAAACAACGGCGTTTCCGTCTGGGTTTCAACGCCTTCGTTTGCCTACCAGAGGCTGCTCTCTCCGCAGTTCAACAGTGAATATTTACCTGAACTCAGCGTCTTCGTGTTCATCGGCGAAGTGTTAAACAAAGCGCTGGTAAAACAGTTACGCCGTCGCTTCCCGCACGCCAAAATTCTTAACTCGTATGGCCCAACGGAAGCCACCATTGCGACAACCGTCATTGAAATCACCGATGAAATCCTGCACAGCGAAAACGACCTGTTGCCGATCGGCGTGATGATGCCGGACACCAGAATGGAAATCACCGCAGACGGTGAGCTGGTGATCTGGGGCAAACATGTGATGCGTGGCTACCTCGGGCTCTCGAAGGAGAACGCAGAGAAGTTGCTGCATCGGGAGAGTGAAGCGTTCCGGGGTTACAGAACCGGCGATCTGGGCTATGAAGACGATGGTATCCTGTACTGCCAGGGCCGAAATGACAGCCAGATCAAGCTGAATGGCTACCGTATCGAAATCAACGAGATTGAAAATCGCCTGCTGGCGATGTCCGATATCAGCGAAGCGGTGGTCCTGCCGCTGATGAAATCGGGCGGCGGCGTTCTGCGTATTGCGGCGTTTTGCGTGACGAACTTAGCCCCTGAAGCGATTAAAACCTCGCTTTCGAAGGTGATTCCACCCTATATGGTGCCTTCTCAAATTATAATTAAAGACGCGCTGCCGCTTAATCCTAACGGCAAAATCGACCGTAAGCTGCTGGATACCCATGCCCGCACTAACTGATCACACCAGGAAAAAATGATGGAACAAGAAATACTCGCCCTGTTTGAAAAGGTCTTATCCCGCAAAGTAGGCTTTAACGATGAGCTGATTGAGTCCGATATTCTCGACTCTATTCTGGCGGTAGATCTGGTGCTGGAAGTACAGGACGTTTACGGCTGCATGATCCCACCGACCGAAGTCGCCAACGTTCTGAAGACTCCGGCGGATTTGGCTCGTTACATTGAAGAGAATCGCGGCTAACCCTTAACCGGCGAAGGCTTTCGTACTTTCAAGACCCTGGATGTCATCATTCAGGGTCTTTTTTTCAGGTGACGCGGATAAGAAAAGCAGCAGAAGCATCAGCCTCCAGGCTGTCCCGCCGCTATGGCTTTTGCCGACATCTATCACTGGTTCAATCTTGAAAGCCTGCCTCACCGGTTATCCATATATCCGATGTGATCCACCCGGTTAATAAAGGGATGGATGACATGAGCACGAACCACCGGGTAGCGCGATTTTGCCCGGCAACCCTATTTTTCTGGCAACCCTATTTTTCCCGGCCACCATATAGAAACGGTGCGAGCATCACGCCGCTCAGGATTGGTCGTGGTTATCCGATATTATGTTTTTATCGTTTCTCAGCAAATTATCATTTCTTAATAGCGCCCACTTTCGATACTGGATTGGCGCCATTCCCATCAATTGTGAAAAGGCGCGCCTGAAGGCGGTGTCTTCACTGTAACCACATTCCCGGGCCACCTGTTTGATGTTGGCTGCCGGGTTTTCGAGAAGCAGACAGGCCGTTTCGATCCTAACGCGTGTAATAAAATTTTTGGGGCTTTCGTTAGTCAGCTCCTTAAGCTTTCTGTGAAGCGTCCGATCGCTAAAGTTCAGGGCGCTGGCTAATTCCTCCGCGGTCATGGACGGGTTTTCGTATCGGATCAGGTGTTCAGCGCGCAGCAGTAAAGGATCAACCGTATTCATAAATCCTTGCGGAGCATAAATACGTTGCGACAAGGGCTGGCTGTCGGCAACGGCGATATCTGCCGCCAACTTGGCGACGTTGGGCCCGGCTTTATGCCGAATAATATGCAGGGCAAGCTCAACCCAGGATAAGGGGCCGCCGGTGGTTATGATGCCATCCTGTTCTTCCAGCGCTTTGCCCCATACCGGTTTTGCCTTTGGGTATTTTTGCTTGAAAGTATGGTAGAGCCACCAGGTCGTGCTGCAAAACCGTCCATCCAGCAGCCCGGCATCCCCCAGAATGAAACTCCCTGCGCATGCGCCGCCTATCAGCGAGCCACGCTGGTATTGCTCTCTTAGCCAGCTTGCCGATTCGCTGACCGATGACGTTGCTACCGGCAATTTATCGGGGCCGAGCACCATTCCCGTTGCCAGAACCACGTCGGATTTGCCGATTGCCTCAAACGAACTGTCGACATGAATAAGCCTTCCCTGTGCGTCGCGTACTGGTTTTCCGTCGACGCTGACAATGGCTGTTTCAAAAGACAGGTCAGGGGGAGAGGATAACGGGTTCTTCTCGGGCCGTGCCATCAGCGCCTGATTCACAATCCAGAACATATCGGCCAGTCCCGCTATGGCCGACAGCATACTGCCCGGCAGCGCCAGAATTGAAATACGCATGGTGATTTTCTCCCGTCATACAATTTGGCGAATTTTGCATGAACTATGTCAAGTTTGCCATCTTACCACAAGCGTTTGGGCCGGCTAAACTTCAACCATTCCGTATCGTCAGGGGAATACCGGCACCAGGGAAAACCCGGCGATCAAGATTAATCCGCCAAAGGAGAGCATATGACCGATTCCCGCATGACATGGCTGCACAATCTGGTTATCGCCGTGGTTCTGACGCTCTGCTTCAGTGTTCAACAGGCTGCGGAGGCTGCGAAAATTAATAATATGAATATCAAGAATATCGTGTTGGTGCATGGCGCATTCGCGGACGGCTCCAGTTGGTCGTCCGTAACGGCCAAATTACAAGGCATGGGATACCATGTCACCGCCGTGCAAAACCCTCTTACCTCTTTGGCCGACGATGTCGCGGCGACAGAGCGCGTGTTGCAAAGACAGCAGGGAGACGTCTTGCTGGTGGGGCATTCATGGGCGGGAGCCGTCGTCACCCAGGCGGGGAATGCGCCGAACGTTCGCGGCATCGCCTATTTATCGGCGCTGGTTCCAGACAGCGGAGAATCCGCCGCTGACTTATTGCAACGGCTGGGCGCGCCGATGGAAGGGATGGCGCCGGATGCCAATGGGTTAATCTGGCTGGATAATCCGGAACAGTATCGTGCGGTGATGGCAGGGGACGTGCCGTTAAAAAAAGTACTGGAATTAACCGCGGTACAACAGCCGATCGCAGCCAAAGCGTTTGGCGATAAGGTTCAGCACGCTGCGTGGAAAGATAAACCCACGTGGTATTTGCTGACGGAGAATGACCACGCATTACATTCATCGGTTCAGAAAAAAATATCCGACCACATCGGCGCAAAAGTCATGTCGATTTCATCCAGTCACATGTCTCTGGTGTCGCACCCTGATGCTGTCGCGAATTTTATTGATAGTGCCGCCAAAGCAATTAAATGATTATACCCGTCATACTTCAAGTTGCAGATGCGTTGGCTTTCCTCGCTCACCCCAGTCACTTACTAATGTAAGCTCCTGGGGATTCGCTGCGTCGCCGCGTTACAAGACTCATTATGAGTCTTGCCCTGAAGGGCCAACGCTTTGCGTTGTTCAAAACGCAACACGTTTTGTCCTGCAACTCGAATTATTTAGGGTATAAACGGTAACGTTAAAATAAAGGAGAAGTTATTGTGAAAATCTTACATATAGACTCCAGTATTCTTGACGACGGTTCAGTAACACGGCAGATTTCCGCTGATGTTATTGCGCAGTTGATCAAACACTATCCGCAGGCCACCGTGTCTTACCGTGATGTCGTTAAACATGAAATACGCCATCTGACCGGTGCTATCGCCGCTGGTTTTCGCCAGATAGCGTCAGCGTCGGTGGACAGTTCGACGTTGCAGGAGCATATGATCTCTGAACAGCTGGTGTCAGAGTTTCTGACCAATGACGTAATTGTCATCGGCGCGCCGATGTACAATTTTTCAGTACCCAGTCAGCTGAAATCGTGGCTGGATAGAATTGCACAGGCAGGAAGGACATTTAAATATACCGAAAAAGGGCCGGTAGGCTTGTCCGGCGGCAGAACCATCATTGTGGTATCTGCGCGCGGCGGATTTTATACCGAGCAGCCTTTTGCTGGTATGGACTTTCAGGAACGCTATCTCCAGGCCTTTTTCCGGTTTCTCGGTATTAACGATATTTATTTCATTCGTGCGGAAGGCGCATCAAAAGGCGATGAAATAAAAAATCATGAAATCCAAAATGCGAAGGCGTCCATCCAGACAATCATCGACTCCCTTGCCGTCTAATTTACTTAATTAAGGTGGTAGCTATGTTATATGCAATTACGCTTGAGTATGCCAGCCCCAAAAACGAACTTGAAAAGCATATTGATTCACATAAAAAATGGCTGGCTGATAATATCAAACAAGGGGCCGTGATTTTTGCTGGTCCATTAGAAGACGGAACCGGCGGGTTTATTCTGGCTTATGCCACGGATAACGCGGCAGTGCATGCCTCGTTGTCAGACGACCCGTTCGTCAACCTGGGTTTGGTTAAGGTGGATATAAAAGCGATTGAACCGGCAATTTGCTCTGGGCACTTTTATTCCGAATGGGCCGGGAACGCAAAATCGTTGTAATAATCTAAATCCCCCAATGAATGATTTCTGTGCTGGCGAAACGATAATATCATCCGGAAGTCAATTCTGTATTGACGTGTAATACAGTCTGTTTTCAATGCAATATATGGTGTCGGGTTGGTTTTTTACTCGCTGCATCATGTTTAATTCAATGTCGGGGTTTTAGTTAAATATAATATTTTTAGTTTAATACCGTACATACCCTAAATCATTCGGGGGGCGGTAATACCGTATATCCCCAACCACGGACCTGAGTCTGTGGTTGGGGAGCATTGCCGGGGCCAGTCTGAACACCGTTTGCTGCACTCCCGAAGGGGAAAGGCCCAGGAAGTGGGCCGGGCAAAACAGCCGACTCGTTCTTAACGAGGACTGTGACGGAGATACAAAACCGGCGGGGATGCAAATAAGTGAATCTCGTCAAAGTAACGCCGCGCTTTTGTGTTAGGGTATGCTTCCCTGAGCATCGCCAGATTTCCGGTTTTTTTGCCCCGTCCGAGTTTTTATCATGTATGAGTTCAAACTGGTTTTACTGTTGCTCCAGCAGATGTGCGTCTACCTGGTGATCGCCTATCTGCTCAGTAAAACGCCGCTGTTTATCCCGTTGATGCAGGTGACGGTTCGGTTGCCGCATAAGCTGTTGTGCTACGCCATGTTTTCTATGTTCTGCATCATGGGCACCTATTTCGGGCTGCATGTGCAGGACTCCATCGCCAATACGCGCGCGATCGGCGCGGTGCTGGGCGGCCTGCTCGGCGGGCCGGGCGTGGGCATGCTGGTGGGGATGACCGGCGGGCTACACCGTTATTCGCTCGGCGGCATGACCGCGTTCAGCTGTATGGTGTCGACCATCGTCGAAGGGTTGCTGGGCGGCATGGCGCACCGTTTGCTGATGCGTCGCGGGCGGGTCGACCGGCTGTTCAATCCCTTTACCGTGGCGGGGGTGACGTTTATCGCCGAATTGCTGCAAATGGCGATTATTCTGTCGCTGGCGCGGCCGTTTGATGATGCGCTGAAACTGGTCAAGGACATTGCCGCGCCGATGATTGTCACCAACAGCATTGGCGCGGCGATGTTCATGCGCATCCTGCTGGACCGGCGCGCCATGTTCGAAAAGTACACCTCGGCGTTTTCGGCCCGGGCGTTGAAAATCGCCGCCTGTACCGAAGGTATCCTGCACCAAGGGTTTAACGAAGAAAACAGTATGCGGGTGGCGCAGGTGATCTATCAGGAGATGGATATCGGCGCGGTGGCGATCACCGATCGCGAAAAGCTGCTGGCCTTTATTGGCATCGGCGACGATCACCATCTGCCGGGAACGCCTATCGCCTCGGGCCATACCCGGCGCGCCATCGAGCACAACGAAGTGGTGTACGCCGACGGCAACGAAACGCCTTACCAGTGTTCGTTGCAGTCCACCTGCCGGTTGGGGTCGACGCTGGTGATCCCGCTGTGCGGCGAGAATCAGCAGGTGATCGGCACCATCAAACTGTATGAAGCCAAAAACCGGCTGTTCAGTTCGATCAACCGTACCTTCGGCGAAGGCATCGCCAGCCTGCTGGCCGCACAGATCCTGGCTGGTCAGTATGAGCGCAGCAAGCAGTTGCTGACGCAATCGGAAATCAAGCTGCTGCATGCCCAGGTCAACCCGCATTTCCTGTTTAACGCGCTCAACACGCTGCTGGCGGTGATCCGCCGCGACAGCGAACAGGCCGGTCAACTGGTGCAATCATTGTCGACGTTCTTTCGCAAAAACCTCAAACGCTCTGAAGAGATCGTCACGCTGGCCGATGAAATTGAGCATGTGAACGCCTATCTGCAAATCGAGAAAGCGCGTTTTCAGGAGCGATTGCAGATCCGCTTCAATCTGCCGCCGGCGCTGATGTCGATGCGATTGCCGGCGTTCTCGTTACAGCCGCTGGTGGAAAACGCCATTAAGCACGGTACCGCGCATCTGCTGGGTACCGGCGTGATCACCATCAGCGCCAGCCAGCAGGGCGATCGTCTGCTGTTGAGCATTGAGGATAACGCCGGTCTGTACCAGCCGCGTACCAACTGCACCGGGCTGGGGATGAATCTGGTTGATAAGCGCATCCGCAGCCGTTACGGCAACGACTATGGCCTGAGCGTGGAATGCGAGCCCGATCGCTACACCCATATCCATCTAACCCTGCCTTGCGAGGAACGCCACTCATGCTGAGCGTGCTGATTGTTGACGATGAACCGCTGGCGCGGGACAACCTGCGTTGCCTGCTGGAGCAGGATGACGGCCTTGAGCTGGTGGGGGAGTGCGCGAATGCGGTGGAAGCGATCAGCGCCATCCACCGGTTTCATCCCGACGTGGTGTTTCTGGATATTCAGATGCCGCGTATCAGCGGGCTGGAGATGATCGGCATGATCGATCCGGACAACATGCCCTACATCGTGTTCATTACCGCCTACGATGAATATGCCATCAAGGCGTTTGAGGAACAGGCGTTCGACTATCTGCTCAAGCCGATCGACCCGCCGCGGCTGGCGAAAACCCTGCGTAATCTGCACCGGGAGCGCCCCGTGCAGAATGTCGATAAACTGCCCGACCATCAGGCCGGCCTCGACTACATCCCTTGTACCGGGCACAGCCGTATCTATCTGATGAAAAGCAGCGAAGTGCAGTTTGCCAGTTCGCGGCAGAGCGGGGTGTATGTGACCGGCCCGCAAGGGGAGGAGTGCTTTACCGAACTGACCCTGAAAACGCTGGAAAGCCGCACTCCGTTGGTACGCTGTCATCGGCAGTATCTGGTCAATATGGACCATCTGCGCGAAATCCGGCTGGAGGAGAGCGGTCAGGCGGAAATTGTGCTGAAAAGCGGCCAGCCGTTGCCGGTCAGTCGCCGCTACCTGAAAACCCTCAAGCAACTGCTCGGCCTTAAAGGCTGAAAGCCGGGTCCGTATTGGTACAGGCCGGCTGACCTGCTGTTTTTCCGCTTTTCTGTCACCGTATTTTCGACCGACGCGTTGGCTGGCGTCGGCGTATCTCTTGTCCGGTTTTTCCTGCCCGTCGAAGCGTGAATTTTCGTCAGTTTAGGTAAAAATCCGTCACCGCTTATTCCGGTATGCGACCGGTCGTCGGCTTATCCGACCGCTAACCTAAATTCCGCTTTTACCCGACTTGTTGGCTGAATAAAGTCACGAAACGTTACTACTACATAAGAAGAGTAAAGAGATGAAAGATAAACTTCTCAAGCATCTTCCCTGGGTATTGCTGGGGTTCATCGGGGCCTGTTGTCTCGGCGTGGTCGCGCTGCGTCGCGGCGAGCACGTCAGCGCCATGTGGATCGTGGTGGCCTCGGTAGCGGTCTACCTGGTCGCTTACCGTTACTACAGTCTGTACATCGCCCGCAAGGTGATGGAGCTTGACGCCAACCGCGCCACACCGGCGGTGGTCAACAACGACGGGCTCAACTATGTGCCGACCAACCGCAATGTGTTGTTCGGCCACCACTTCGCGGCCATCGCCGGCGCCGGTCCGCTGGTAGGTCCGGTACTGGCGGCCCAGATGGGCTACCTGCCCGGCACGCTGTGGCTGCTGGCCGGGGTGGTGCTGGCGGGCGCGGTGCAGGACTTCATGGTGCTGTTCATGTCGACCCGCCGCAATGGCGTATCGTTGGGTGAAATGATCAAAGAGGAAATGGGGCCGGTGCCCGGCACCATCGCGCTGTTCGGCTGCTTCCTGATTATGATCATCATTCTGGCGGTATTGGCGCTGATCGTGGTGAAAGCGCTGGCGGAAAGCCCGTGGGGCGTATTCACCGTCTGCTCTACCGTGCCGATCGCGCTGTTTATGGGCATTTATATGCGCTTCCTGCGCCCCGGTCGGGTAGGGGAAGTGTCGGTGATCGGCATCGTGTTGCTGCTGCTGGCGATCTGGTTCGGCGGCGTTATCGCCCACGACCCGTACTGGGGCCCGGCGCTGACCTTCAAAGACACCACCATCACCTTCGCGCTGATCGGCTATGCCTTTATCTCCGCGCTGTTGCCGGTGTGGCTGATTCTGGCGCCGCGCGACTATCTGGCGACTTTCCTGAAAATCGGGGTGATTGTCGGTCTGGCTATCGGCATCGTGATCATCAACCCTGAGCTGAAAATGCCGTCCATGACGCAGTTTGTCGATGGCACCGGGCCGGTGTGGAAAGGCGCGCTGTTCCCATTCCTGTTTATTACCATCGCCTGCGGCGCGGTATCGGGTTTCCATGCGTTGATCGCTTCCGGCACTACGCCGAAGCTGCTGGCTAACGAAACCGACGCCCGCTTTATCGGCTACGGCGCGATGCTGATGGAGTCCTTTGTCGCCATCATGGCGCTGGTCGCCGCGTCGATCATCGAACCGGGTCTGTACTTTGCCATGAACACCCCGCCGGTGGGGCTGGGCATCACCATGCCTAACCTGCATGAGTTGGGCGGCGCCAACGCGCCGGCCATCATGGCGCAACTGCAAGACGTCACCGCGCATGCGGCGGCCACCGTCAGCTCCTGGGGCTTTGTGATTTCGCCGGAGCAGATTCTGCAGACCGCGAAAGACATCGGCGAACCGTCCGTGCTCAACCGCGCCGGCGGCGCACCGACGCTGGCGGTAGGTATCGCACATGTGTTCCATCAGATTATCCCGAGCGCCAACATGGGCTTCTGGTACCACTTCGGTATCCTGTTCGAAGCGCTGTTCATCCTGACCGCGCTGGATGCGGGCACCCGTTCCGGCCGCTTTATGCTGCAGGATCTGCTGGGCAACTTCGCGCCGTTCCTGAAAAAGACCGATTCGCTGGTGGCGGGTATCGTCGGTACCGCCGGTTGCGTCGGCCTGTGGGGTTACCTGTTGTATCAGGGCGTGGTGGATCCGCTGGGCGGCGTCAAGAGCCTGTGGCCGCTGTTCGGCATCTCCAACCAGATGCTGGCTGCCGTGGCGCTGGTGCTGGGCACCGTAGTGCTGATCAAGATGAAACGCACCCGTTATATCTGGGTAACGCTGTTGCCGGCGGTCTGGCTGCTGATTTGTACCACCTGGGCGCTGGGTCTGAAGCTGTTCAGCAATGATCCGCAACTGGAAGGCTTCCTGTATCTGGCTCGCGCTTACAAACAGCGTATTGCCGAAGGCACCGACCTGAGCGCACAGCAGATCAGCAACATGCATCACATTGTCGTCAACAACTATACTAATGCTGCGCTGAGCGTTTTGTTCCTGGTGGTGGTGTATAGCATAATTTTCTATGGCATCCGCACCGCGATGAATGTGCGCAACTCGTCGGAACGCTCCGACCGGGAAACACCGTATGTGCCGGTGCCGGAAGGCGGCGTGAAGATCTCATCCCATCACTGATAGACTACGGGGATGACGTCGCCGGCAGGCGCCTGTACGGGCCTGCCGGCGTTCATGTCCTGCCGGCGCGCAGACCAGCGGATACAAAGAGAGGGCGATATGTTCGGAAACCTTGGGCAAGCGGGAAAATATCTGGGGCAGGCCGCCAGAATGCTGGTGGGCATCCCGGATTACGATAACTATGTGCAGCACATGCAGACCAACCACCCGGGCAAGGACATCATGAGCTATGAGGAGTTTTTCCGTGAACGCCAGCAGGCACGCTACGGCGGCAGCGGCAAAGGCGGTTTCCGGTGCTGTTAAGCGCGCAGGCGCGACAAGGAGCTTTTTCCTATTATGACCAACGTATTACCCGCGACTATTCTCACCGGTTTTCTCGGCGCCGGTAAAACCACGCTGTTGCGGCATCTGCTGTATGCCGACCACGGTGAGAAAATCGCCGTCATTGAAAATGAATTCGGCGCGGTCGCCATTGACGACGCCTTGCTGGGCGACCGGGCGACCCGCATCACCACGCTGAGCAACGGCTGTATCTGCTGCAGCAGCGCCAACGAGCTGTCCGATGCGCTGCATGACCTGCTGGACGGTATTGACCGCGGCGAACTGCTCTTCGACCGGCTGGTGATCGAATGCACCGGTATGGCCGACCCGGGGCCGGTGATTCAGACCTTTTTTTCCGATGAACGCCTGAGCCAGCGTTTCCTGCTGGACGGCGTGATTGCGCTGGTGGACGCGGTGCACGCCGACGAGCAGTTGAGCCGGCATACCGTGGCGCAGGCTCAAGTGGGCTATGCCGACCGTTTGTTGCTGACCAAGACCGACCTGGCGGGCGATACGTCGGAACTGGAGGCGAGACTGACGCGCATCAATGCGCGCGCCGGCCTGCATCGGGTGGTCAACGGTCAGATCGACCACCGCCAGATCTTCGGCGTCGACGGTTTCATGCTCAACGATCGCCTGTCGGTGTCTCTGCCGCGTTTTCGGCCGTTGATCGAACAGGATAACGCCATCACCTCGCTGGTGGTGCGGCTGACGCGCCCGGTAGACATGGCGGCGGTATCGGCGGTGATGGAGCAGTTGTTGCTGAACTGCGCCGACAACCTGCTGCGTTATAAAGGCGTGCTGGCGATCGACGGCGATGACCGTCGCCTGTTGTTTCAGGGGGTGCAGCGGCTCTACAGCGCCGACTGGGACCGGGAATGGCGCGCCGATGAACCGCGCGAAAGCGTGATGGTGTTTATCGGCATCCGGTTGCCGGAGGACGACATTCGCCGCGCGTTTGATGCGCTGAGTGCATGACCTGACGCTTGCCGGATGAAAACGCATCCGGCAATGCTCCTGCTGCTCTTTCCCTGTTTCAGCACACCGCCTGTCTGATCTTCTCCTTGCCGCGCGTGCGGTGATGCCGCAAAGGGATAACCGACCTCATCAGGCACGAACCTATCACCGTTCTGGCATCAATCGTCAACACCCACACCGCCGGGCTGGTGGTCCATCACTTCTATTTTAAACCGCTTATTATAGTCAATAAATTGATTTTTAAAGATATTTGTATGATTATCTGACGGCTAATCAATTTATTCAGAAGGATATTGAATCATGAAAAAGGTTACCAAAATTTTAGTGGCTACGGCTTCGCTGCTGGCGTCTTACTCGGCGATGGCCGGCTGGCAGCCGTATAAAACCGTGACGCTGGATGGGTATAACAATACCGTTCCGGGAGGAAGCGCCTACAATGAAACCACGATTGCATCGGGGGTTTATCGTTTTCGCATCGACCCGACGTCGGCTGGGATTGACTATGCCACAGGGCAGGCCGGTAATACGCGTTCAAAATCGGCGGCGCTGATGGTGTATGACCGCACCAGCACCACTGACAAGACCGCCGCTGTCAGCTATTACGGCCTGAATGACGACGGGATGCATGCCGCCGCCATCATCCATGCGTTCCCGCAAACCGGGGGCTTCGACTTGTACCTCCAGGACTGGCAGCGCGTGGACAATTCGGGCACGGTGAAAGTCATCATTGAAAAATGGCAGGATTGATCGCCTGATAATCGCCTGAGATGACGAGCCGATTTCGGCCGGCTCGTTGTCATACACCGCCCGATACCTATGTCCTCCAGACCACCGCTTTCCCTTCTTTCTATCCTATCCGGCTAATCGTGCTTTTAGCGTTACCGATGGTTTTTCATCAAACAGCCGCTGGTAGTCGCAGGCGAACTGGCTCAGATGCCAAAACCCCCACTGCATGGCGGCATCCTGCACGGTGCGGTGGTGGGAATAAGGGCTGACCAGCTCGCGGCGTACCGCGTTGAGGCGGATCATCTTCAGCCAGGCGTTAGGGCCGCACCCCATCACATCGCAGAACGCGTTTTGCAGCGTGCGGCGGCTGACGTGCAGGCGGCGGCACAGGTCGAGCACGGTGACCGGTTCCGACTGCTGGCTGAGGACGTATTCTCTGGCGCGGCCGATCAGGCTGCGGTAACCGATGCGTTTGTCGGTGTGCGCGCTGCTGGCGACGGCAGGCTGGGCGCTTTCCAGAAACGAGATCACCGTGGTCAGCAGGTTGTGCTTCAATACCTTGACCGCATTGCTATGGCGCAGGCGTTGCGGTTCATGACCGCCATACCAGAGCGCTTCGCGCACAAACGACCAGAAGATCTCGCGCCGGCGCGGCTCCACCAGCAGCGTGGCGCTTTGCGACAGCAGGCGGGTCAGGTGTTCCGGCTCTTCCAGTACGTCGGTGTATTGCAGCAGTTCGTCGCGGGAGACCACCACCCCCAGAATGGCGTAGTCATCCGGCGTGTTCAGTTCGAACTCTTTACCGCCGGGGCTGACGGCAATCGCGCTGTTGCTGATGGGATGGGAGCCGATGAACCCCGTCCCGACATGACGGGCCGGGATGCCGAACCAGAAGGAGTCCGGCCACACCATGCAGGACTGGCGCAGCGCCAGACTGGTGTATTCGTGACAAAGCTGGATGCCGTCGAGCAGGATTTCTTGCAGTTCGCCGTTGAAATGCCCCGGCGAAACCTGATCGTAAATCTGCTGCCAGGCGGTAATGGTGCGGGACTGGGCGTAGACGTCCTGCGTCTGGCGCTGATGCACGTTATCGCCCGGCGACACCGCTGCTGTTGCCGGAAGACGGCGCAACGCATCCAGATGATGCAGGTTGACCGGATTGTGTTTCATCGTCAGCTCCCCTCCGTGACAATATCGGGCGAGGTCCGCAAGGCATGATGGCCGGGCTTTGCCGGCGACAGGGCTTATGCAGACCTGCGCATTACCCGTTATACGGCATTCGGTTGGGGAGGAACAGGCGCTGCGGCACACTTTATTCCATCCCCTGTTTCCCCCTTGCTCCCTGTTGCTGTGTCGTGTCGCCGCCGGCTGTTGTCGGCGGCGAACGTGCGGTCAGGCGATACGGAACATGTCCACCAGTACGCAACGGCGCAGACGGACAAAGGTGCGGGCCGAGGTGACGCCTTCGCCGGTCGGGGTCGAGATGGTCATCGAGGTCCAGCCTTCGCCGCCCAGCCCCAGCCCGGCGATACAGGGGCCGTTTTTCACAAAGATGCTGGTGTTGATGGCGTTAGCCATTCGATTCAGGTTCCGGATGTTGGTGGAGTGCATCGCCGCGGTGTGGCGACAGCCGTTTTCCAGCGTAATCGCCAGCGCGATCGCGTCGTCCACGTTCTTCACCCGCACCACCGGCAGCACCGGCATCATCAGTTCGGTGACGGCGAACGGGTGGCTGGCATCGGTTTCCGCCAACAGCAGACGGGTATACTCGTTGACCTCCAGCCCGATGGCGGCGGCGAGTTTAGTGGCGTCGCGGCCGACATAGTCGCGGTTGACGCGGCCTTTACCCTGCGCGTCGATATCGCTTAGCAGCACCGGCAGCAAGCGTTCAGTCTGTTCGGGCGTGAGCAACACCGCATGGTTGCGCTGCATTTCCGCCAGCAGCGCATCGGCCACGCTGTCCACCACGATCAGCACCTTCTCGTCGGCACAGATGATGTTGTTGTCGAACGAGGCGCCTTTGACGATAGCGCGGGCGGCTTTCGGGATATCGGCGGTTTCATCCACCACCACCGGCGGGTTGCCCGCCCCGGCGGCGATCAGCCGTTTGTCGGTGTGCTTGCGCGCCGCTTCTACCACCGCTTCGCCGCCGGTAACCACCAGCAGGCCGATGCCGGGATAGCGGAACAGGCGTTGCGCGGTTTCGATATTCGGGTCGGCGACGCTGACCAGCAGGTTCTCCGGGCCGCCCGTCGCGACAATCGCTTTATTGAGCAGGCTGATGGTGCGCAGCGACACCTTTTTCGCCGACGGATGGGGCGCGAACACCACGCTGTTGCCCGCCGCGATCATACTGATGGCGTTATTGATCACCGTAGCCGCCGGGTTGGTGGACGGGGTAACCGAGGCGACGACGCCCCAGGGCGCGTTTTCGATTAGCGTCAGGCCGTTATCGCCGGTCAGCACTTCCGCCGACAGGCATTCGATTCCCGGTGTATGGCGCGCCTGAGACACGTTTTTGATGTATTTATCGACCACGCGGCCCATGCCGGTTTCGGCCACCGCCATTTCCGCCAGCACCTGCGCGTAGCGCTCGCCGGCGACGCGAATCGCCTTTATCACCTGCTGGCGCAGTTCAACGCTGGTCAACTGTTGCTGGGCCTGCGCCGCGGCCTGAACCGCATCGTCAAGCGAGTCGAAAATACCGCTCGGCGCGTCAAATATCACCGGGGTGGGCATCGGTACCATCGGTTCAATCACGGGGTATTCCATAGGGTCTATCCTCTTGTTATGTCACCTGTTTAAACCACGTCAGCCAAAAGTACGGATGAGGTAAAAGTGCTGATGCGGCAAAAGTACGGATGCGAATTCGGTGTCTGGTTCAGGTCGGACAGCGTCCGGTTCGGCAGCTGCAGACCACGCTTTACCGGCATGGAAAACGGGTGCCGATGGGCGGCCTGCGTCATTTCGCCGCGCTCGGGGGGAATCTCATCCCTGAGAGAACCCTTCCATTATTCAGGCCAGGCCCTCTGACGGGCCGGTCTGATGTCTCCTGTGTTGACTTGTGGTCATTGTGGCAACGGTGCGCCAAAGCGAATAACAAAAATCGGCATCCGGCGGCAAAAGGTGAAAGGGATCACGAAAAAAGAAACGCCGGATGAGCAGATAAAGGAAACGCTGGTGATGAGGTGGGGGGCCCGGCCCGGGCAGCAGGTGACGGGAACGGCGCTGCTCCGGATAAACGGGCCCGGCCGCAGCCGGAGCCCGATGCGGGCGCTTATTGGCCTTGGTGATCCAACGCGGTGGCGATCACGCTGCCCAGCGGGGTGGGATTTTTATCGTTGCGGTGACGGGCGGCGTCGATGGCCCATTTTTCCAGCGCCACCCGATCTTTCTGGAAGATCATCATGTGGGTCGAACCGCCGAACTCGAAGTGACCGATTTCGACGCCGCGGGTGATGCTGACCGGCTCGGCGCTCTCTTCAACGATAAAGGTGCTGGGTTCGATTACGCAACTGGATACCTCCACCATGCCGATGCAGATCAGCGCCACGTAACCGCAGGTCTTGTGCCGGAAGATAAACACCGCGCGCGCGGCCACATGGCCGAGGTAAGGTTGCGACTCGGTGCCTTCCCAGGTGCCCTGATCTTCGCCCTGCCCCGGACGCTGGGCGAAGTAAGTGCCTGGTTCGACCCAGGAGCGCACCAGAAAACCGTCCAGCGGCGCGTTCCAGCGATGGTAGTGGGTGGCGGAGAGGAATCCCTGATAGAGCTGTCCTCCCTCGAACAGTTTGGCCCATTGCCGCTGCCCGCCGAACAGATCGAGCAGCGAATAGGGTATGTCTTTGACCCAGAATCGGCTCTCCAACTGTAGCTTGTCGGCATAGCGCCACGGCGTGGTTTCGCAGCCGATGTCGATCTGCGTTTTCGGATCGCCCTGGAATGGGCGAGCGCCGGGCACGAACTGGCGGATAAAGAAATCGTTCCAACTGGCGAAACCGTAGCCCGGCAGTTTGGGATCGTGCTGCATCTGGTGCCAGACGCCGGCCTGGTGCGCGGCTTTGGAGATCCAGGAACCCGCTTTTTCCGGCTGTGCGATATCGAGTTTGTCGAGCGAGGCGCTGCTTTTCAGGAAGCTGTTCCAGGCGTCCAGCACCTGGCGGAACTGCTGATTGAAGGTGGCGTCGTGGAACAGCGCCACGCCCGCTTCCGTTCCCATCGCCACCGCCAGAAACGCATTCATCGGCGTCCCGACCTGCGCGGTGGTGTTGAATGACGGTGAGGTGGTGATGATTTCGTTGAGGATCTCGAAGAAGCTGTCATAGCTGTCGATCCAGGTGGCGTCGCCGTCGTCGCTGATTTCCTTACGGGTGGATTCGGGCAGGGAGGCGACATAGGCGTTGGACTGTTCGATCATGCTATTGAGCCACATGCGGTAGACGCTGTGGTTAGTCACCCAGTTTTTAAAGTTCTGGAGCACCGGCTGCATCGGCGTCAGGGTATTGTCCTGTTTTCTTTTGGCGATATGTTCGCGCAGCGGCGTCAAAAATCTGGCTGTGGCCCATACCCGATTGGGTACCCAAAATCCCATCTGGATCGGCCCGGCGTTATCAAGGGTCAGCAGGTTGTGTCCGCTGCTTTCGTAATGCGGCTGCTGTTCTGCTGCAGATGTACTTGCTGTGTGGCTTTTGGCGCGATTCATGGCATTTCCTCTCGATAGAACGTGTCAGTGTCGAAAATGAATGTGCGTCGAAAAATGGACGTGCGTCGAAAAATGAACGTACAGCCACCCGAAAAAATCGTTACGCAGGCCAACCGCCGGGCTGACGGCAGCCTATCGTTATGTTTTAACCGCGTACGACCTGGTGGGGTGAAGAAAGGAAAGCGAAGGGTGGCAAGGGCGAAAAGCGCTATGGCTATATATGCCGGGTCGTTGCCCGGTGGCCACATGCGCTATCTCTGTATTCAAGCATAGGCGGACTCCGGGCGATGGCAAGTTTGCCGCCGGCGTGGACATTGGCTGAAAACATGGGCGACCTGCTGTGGGGGATTAATGCAGAGCGCGCAAACGTAGGGTGAGGTCTGGGAAGATGAATCTCACACCTACGTTTGGGGCGGGATTACCGGGTCTGCCGTCATCAGTGTGGGGCGATACGGCGCACCGGTGCGTTTTGGCGGTTTTCCCACAGCGCGGTCAGCCCGCGTTGCAGGGCGATGAACACAAACAGCAGCACGCCGATGGCGATCTTGGTCCACCAGGAGCTCAGGGTGCCGTCGAAATTGATATAGGTTTGAATCAACCCCTGAATCGCCACGCCGAACAGCGTGCCGAGCACGGTGCCGACGCCGCCGCTCAGCAGGGTGCCGCCGATCACCACCGAGGCGATGGCGTCCAGTTCGACGCCGACCCCGGCCAGCGCATAACCCGCCGAGGTGTAAATGGAAAACACGATGCCGGCGAGGGTCGCCAGCCCGGTGGACAGCATGTAAATGCGGATGGTGGTGCTGCGGGTGGAGATGCCCATCAGGTTAGCGGAGGTGCTGTTGCCGCCGATGGCGTAGACCTGATTACCGAAACGGGTATGGCGCGCCAGCACGATGCCGACGGCGACCACCAGCAGCATCAGCAACCCCATCGCGCTGAGCCGACCGCCGCCGGGGATGATCCACGCCAGACTGGAAAGCGTCTCATAGATCGGGTGGTTGATCGGCAGGGATTCTTTCGACACCAGATAGCTGGCGCCGCGCAGGAAGAACATCCCCGCCAGCGTGATAATGAACGCCGGGATTTTCAGCGCGTCGATAAGCAGGCCCATGAACGCGCCGAAGGCGCAGCCCATCAGCAGGATCAGCGGGAACGCCGCCAGCGGCGACAGCCCCCAGACGCCGATGGCTTTGGCAAGAAACACGCCGGTGAAGGCGATCACCGACCCGACGGACAGGTCGATGCCGCCGGAGAGGATCACAAAGGTCATGCCGACGGCGATGATGCCGAGAAAGGCGTTGTCGGTGAGGATGTTGCAGATCACCCGGGTGGAGGCGAAGCCGGGAAACTGGGTCAGGCAGTACAGGTAACCCAGCACGAATACCGCCAGGGTGATCATCAACGGCAGATTACGCTTTATCATGATGGCCAGCTCCTTTCAGCAAGGTCATGAAACGGGGCGACTGGACGATCAACACGCACAGCACCACGATGGCTTTCACCACCTGATTCAGTTCCGGCGGAAAGCCGGACAGCAGAATGCCGGTGTTCATGCCCTGAATGATCAGCGCGCCCACCACCGAGAGCGCCAGATTGAAGCGCCCGCCCATCAGCGAGCCGCCGCCGATGACGACCGCGAGAATGGCGTCCAGCTCCAGCCACAGCCCGGCGTTGTTGGCGTCGGCGCCGCGAATGTCGGCGGTGACGATCACCCCGGCGATGGCGGCGCATAGCCCGCTCAGCATGTACGTCATCGTGACCATCGCGCGGGTGCTGACCCCGGCGTTTTTCGCCGCCCGGATGTTGATCCCCACCGATTCAATGAACAGCCCCAGCGCGGTTCGCCGCACCAGCAGCCAGAACAGCATCAATGTGACCAGCGCGATGATCACCGGCGTCGGGAACCAGAACAGCGCGCCGCTGCCGAGCCACGCCAGCGGCGGCGAGTTGAAGGTGACGATCTGCCCGGCGGTGATCAACTGGGCGATGCCGCGCCCGGCCACCATCAGGATCAGGGTGGCGACGAACGGCTGGATCTTCAGCACCGCGACCAGAATCCCGTTCCACAGCCCGGCCAGTATGCCGACGCCGAGCGCCGCCAGCAGCACCACCGGCAGGCTGTAGCCCTGCACGGTAAGCGACGCGGCCACCGCGCCGGCGATCGCCATGATGGCGCCGACCGACAGGTCGATGCCGCCGGTGGCGATCACCAGCGTCATGCCGATAGCCAGCAGCGCCACCGGCGCCGCCCGGTTGAGGATATCGATCGGGCTGCCGAACAGGCGGCCATCCTGTACTACGATCTGGAAAAAGTGGCTGGCGACCAGGCTGTCCACCAGCAGCACCAGCGCCAGCGCGACGATCTGCGGCATACCTTGCGGCAACCGTAACGGCGGCCAGCGAAACGGGCGTTTGTCGGAGCCCGGTGTGAGCAGTGATCGAGGCATCACCATGCCCTCCTTATGCCGCGATGGCATTCATGATGGCGGAAACGGACAGCTGGTCGAGCGGGATTTCCGCCACCTGCCGCCGGTCACGCATAATCAGTACCCGATCGGCGTATCCCACCAGTTCCTCCAGCTCGGATGAGATCACCAGCAGCGCCAGCCCGTTGGCGCACAGACTTTCGATCAGACGGATGATCTCGGCGTGGGCGCCGACGTCGATACCGCGCGTCGGTTCATCGAGGATCAGGAATTGCGGCTTGGTCAACAGCCAGCGGGACAGCAACACTTTCTGTTGATTGCCGCCGGACAGCAATTCGATGGGCTGTTCGGCGCTCGGCGTGCGAATGCCAAGCTGGCGGATGAAGCGCTCGGCGATGGCCTGCTGCTCCTTGCGGGGGATCGGGCGTAGCCAGCCGCGCTGGGCTTGCAGTGCCAGAATGATATTTTCCCGCACCGAGGCGGCGGCGATGATGCCGTCGGTTTTGCGATCTTCCGGGCAAAAGCCGATGCCAAGGCAGGAGGCCTGATGCGGCGAGCGCAGCGTCTGCGGCTTGCCTTTGATCACCGCGTCGCCGCGATCGGCCGGTTTGATGCCGAAAATCACTTCGGCGGTTTCCGTACGACCGGATCCCAGCAGCCCGGCAAGGCCGACGATTTCGCCGGGGCGCACCGCCAGTTCGAACGGCTCAATAACGCCTTTTTTGCCGTAGCCTTTGAATTCCACCACCGGCTTGTCGCTCAGCAGCGTGCGGCCGGCGCGTTGCAGCGCGTTCTGCTCCAGCTCGCGTCCCAGCATCATCTTCACCAGTTCTATCTGCGGCAGCGAGGCGGTATCGCGGGTGCCGACGAACGCGCCGTTGCGCAGCACCGTGATGCGGTCGGTTACCTGATACACCTGGTCGAGAAAATGCGTGACGAAAATCAGGCTGACGCCCTGATCGCGTAGCTGACGCATCAGGGTGAACAGCATCTCCACTTCCTGAGTGTCGAGGCTGGCGGTGGGTTCGTCGAGGATCAATACCTTGGCGGAAAGGTCGATCGCGCGGCAGATGGCGACGATTTGCTGCATCGCCACTGAAAAGCGGTTCAGCGGTTCGCGGACATCCAGTTCGAAACCGTAGGAGGACATCAGCGCGGCGGCGCGTGTTTCCATCTCTTTGCGCTGCAGTAATCCAAAGCGCCTGGGTTCGCGGCCGATAAACAGGTTATCCGCCACCGACAGGTTGGGCAGCAGGTTCACCTCCTGATACACCGTACCGATTCCCAACTGCTGGGCGTGAGCGGTGTTTTTGGGCGAGATGGGCTGGCCTTCGAGGTAGATGGCGCCCGTATCGCGCTGGTACACCCCGGTGAGGGTTTTAATCAGCGTGGATTTCCCGGCGCCGTTTTCCCCCAGCAACGCCATGATTTCCCCGCGCCGCAGGCTGAAGTCCACCTTATCCAGCGCTTTTACCCCGGGAAAGTGTTTGCTCAGCCCTTCCGTACGCAGGATGTCCTGATTGTCGAAACCGTTCATGCGATTCTCCCTCACAAAACAGGCGATGTCCTGCCACGGCGGCGGCAGGACGGGGATGACGATAAACGATCAATATCCCATGTTCTTTTTCTTATCGAGCTCGGCCTGTGCGCTGTCGGGTTTGAACAACGTGGACGGCGTCAGAATCAATTTGGGCGGCAGCGTGCCATCCTTTTTATATTTTTCCAGCGCGTCAAACGCCGGTCCGGCCATATTCGGCGTCAGTTCGACCGAGACATTGGCTTCGCCCGCCAGCATGGCGCGGAAAATATCCGGTACGCCGTCAATCGAGCCGGTCAGAATATCTTTGCCCGGCTTTAATCCGGCTTCCTTAATAGCCTGAATGGCGCCAATGACCATATCGTCGTTATGGGCGAAGACCATGCAGATATTTTTGCCGTTGTTTTCCGACTTGATAAAACTTTCCATCACCTGCTTGCCGCCGCTACGAGTGAAATCGCCGGACTGAGAACGGATGATTTTAATCGTCGGCGTTTTGGCGATGGCCTCTTCAAATCCTTTTTTACGGTCAATGGCGACGCTGGCGCCGACGGTGCCTTCCAGTTGAACCACATTACAGGTTTTGCCGTTTTCGTTTTTAATCAACCAGTCGCCAATCAATGCCCCTTCTTTGATATTGTCGGCGCGTACGGTGGTGAGATAGAGCGACTCGTCTTTGACGTCAATGCCGCGGTCCAGCAGGATCACCGGAATCTTGGCTTCTTTGGCTTCTTTCAGCACCGGTTCCCAGCCGGTCGCCACCACTGGCGCGATGAAAATGGCGTCCACCCCTTGCGCGATGAAGGAGCGTACCGCCTTGATCTGGTTTTCCTGTTTTTGCTGGGCATCGGCAATTTTCAGGTTAATGCCGCGTGTTTTCGCCTGCTCTTTTGCGACGGTGGTTTCAGCCGCGCGCCAGCCTGATTCCGAGCCGACTTGAGAAAACCCCACCGTTAATGGCGCTGCCAGCGCGACGGATGACAGGGACGCACACACAGCTGAAGCTAAAATGACGCGTTTCCACATAAAAGTGTCCTCTCTGGTAATCATTGGCTATCGGTCTTCGTTCTTGGGGACAGCGGTATTATTCGGTATTCAGAATTGTCGCCCGTATTCGGGATGCGTCAGGCGGCGTTATTTTTCCTCCGTCAAACCGTCATGACAAAACAGTAGTTTTTGCCACGAGGAGAGGGTCAGGGCGTATTCGCTGATCTTATGGATAAAATAGCCATCAGCGGGGAATCTGTGACTCCACGCAAATATTGTTTTAGGTCATTTTTTCGGTATTGAACGGATGAGCGCCGTATTCTGCTAGCGACGTCATGTTTTTTTTAAATAGCGGTATTTATCACGCCGGGTGATGTGTTGTGGACAGCCGGCGTATTTCTCGTTGACCTGATTTTTTTACCGTGTGTGGGGCCGGCATATGGATATTTGGGGCATTCTGCCTTTTGGCTTGTTGCCGGCGCATGGCACAACATGAACCATGTGAACATCGGGTAATTTCTCTTTATTATAACCATCGAAACGACGCGATGTTTCATTCATGGCTTAACCTTTTTAACGGCTGTTTGCTGATAAAAACAGGTTTGCGATAGGCGTATTTTAAAATAAGGCTGACAGAAATGACTGAAGAAGATATTTATCCGTTGCTGGGCAAGCTGGCTGATGGTCGTGTTTATTCCTATGCCGTACCTTGTTGTTCATACCATTCGCCATATCAGCAATGCGCATTCATTCTTTTTTCCCTGAGCCAGGAAAATAATTATGGCAGCGCGCAGCAACTGTCGAATCAGCAAATTACCGTCAGCGTTGATTGCTATGCCCACACCGTGGCGGCGGCCCGTGCTTTGCGTGAGCAGGTACACACGGCGCTGGCCGTATTAAAACCGTATCAGACCGTTGAATATAACGACTTTGACGTAGAGTACGAGCAGTTTCGTATGACGCTGGAGGTCAATGTTTCCCGTTGAGTTTATTTCCCCTCTGTTGCTTAATTTTTTATCGCTGAACATTCTGTGAAGTAAATTCCATAGCGAAAGTTATTGGAGTTTTTTCTGAAAATAAAGGAAGTCTTTATGTGGTATAAAGCGGGGCGCTTGTCTCTTTTTTCCGGCAGTAAAGTGGTACTGGGAAATAACACCGCCTGGGCAAATAAAAATAACGGCGTGGCCGCGGGCGGCATGCTATTGATCTTTGCCGACGGCAAAATCCGGATTTATGAAATCGAGTCGGTGGTTTCGGATACCGAACTGGTGCTGGTCAGCGAATATATCGGCTGTACCGAAAGCCACGTGCGTTACGCTATTCCGGTATTGGGCAGCAGCGATACCTTTGATCACGCCGCTTATGTGGCCCAGATTGCGGCAATGCTGGCCGGTTATCAGGCGCAACTGGCGCAGTGGAAAACGGTGCTGACCGAACGCGGTCAGGTGACCCTGACGGACAGCAACGGCCAGAGCGTGGTGGTGAAAACCCTGCCGGATCTGACCGATGCGATCGACCGGATGATGGACAAAACGCTGAACGGCGCGGATATTCCGGATAAGGCGCAGTTTGTGGCGAACCTGGGGCTGAGCGATGTGGTGCGTCAGTCGGACCTGGTCAATCACACCCATATCGCCTCCCAGATCACTGATTTTACCGATGCGGTGCGCAAAGTGCTGGTGAGTACGCTGGCGGCCGGCCGGGGGATCATGCTGGATTACGACAATACCCGCCATCAACTGACCATCAGCGCCACCGGGTCAGGTGGTAATGGCGGTGGTCTGGGGTATACCGTGGTGACGCAGGTTGGCGCTGCTGCCGGTCAGGTGTTTACCTTTCCGCTATCGCCCAATGGCGATATGGATTACAGCTTCGATGCCTTTGCTCTGAAAGAAGAGGCCGGTCAGGGCAATCTGTCTCTGACGCTGGAGTCTTTCGACGCGGAAAACCGTGACAAATACAGCCAGACCTCAGCGCTGGTCTGGAATGGCACGCTAAAACCTTTTACCGGCGGAGATTATCAATTATGATCAATTAGTCAACGACGGTCAATTAGTCAACGACGGTCAATTAGTCAAAGACGGCGATCTCTACTCCGTAACCATTCCGGCAGATGGAAAATCGCTGACTGTTAAAACCGCATCTAATTACAGCGATTTGCTGCCGTTGATGACGGCTAATAACGCGCCGGATGGTTATGTCGTCTCTGCGTCGTCAAGTTATACCGGCACCCAGCCCTATTATGCATTCCGGAAAAAAGTGACCGGCGCCGGGCAAAGCTGGTCATCCAACTCCTCTTTGCCGTGCTGGCTGCGGGTTGATTTACCGCAG
This sequence comes from Dickeya fangzhongdai, assembly GCF_002812485.1. Classification (NCBI taxonomy): domain Bacteria; kingdom Pseudomonadati; phylum Pseudomonadota; class Gammaproteobacteria; order Enterobacterales; family Pectobacteriaceae; genus Dickeya; species Dickeya fangzhongdai. Next base: position 3,822,626 of record NZ_CP025003.1, on the reverse strand, counting down.
GCGACCGCGGTGTCGGGATATCAGTTGGCGGGTCGTAATGATGTGATGCCGCCGCACTACAACCGGCCGGTGGATTTCGAGTTGCAGGGATCGAGCGACGGCAACGACTGGGCAACGCTGGACTCGCAATCAGGGATTGTCTGGAACGATCAACAGGAAATCAAAACCTTTCTGCTGACCAAAAAGCGTGTTTATGCCAAATACCGTATCTTTATTACCAAAGTGGACAGTTCGCCGGTCGAGCATGCCGTGCTGTCGTTCTTCACTCTGATTCACGCTCCCGGCGTAGTATTGAAAAGCGGTGATGACGTATATACCGTTGAGGACGGCAAGCTGGCGAAGATCGAACTGGCCGAACTCAATACGGATGCCATCAACCTGAACGGCTTTATTAATTCCGGCACTATTGCGGCTTCAGAATTGGCCAACAAATTGCCGATCACGGTGGTCGGCGCTGTGGACGCGACGGTAGCGGTTTCCTATCAGCCTTATACCCAGATTGCGATCCCGAATGCGCCGACCGACCTGAAGCTCTTCAACCAAATCAATTCGGTGAAACTGACCGCTACAGAACGAGGCAATGGTAAGGTTCGGGTCGCGGTAAGTACGGATCTGATCGACTGGCGTGCATGGAATGGCGCTGAGTGGGTGAACATCGGTGCGTTGACTGCGGATGTGGCCGGCGCTGGCAAACTGCTGGCTCAGGGAATGTCAGCCGATAATCTGGCTGCGATTACCAGCTCCGCGTGGGCGACGCTGTTGCCGGGGGTGAGTCAGTCTGAAACCGCCAATCTAGCCTTTGCGCTGGCGCTGGATGTGCCGAACATCGCCGGTGATGGCGCCACGGTCGATTCGCTGGTTCTGAGCGGCAATCAGGCCTCAGCCTGGAAGAAACAGACCGAGGCTGAAGTGGAAATCCGCTGGTATCCCGACAAAGTGACGTTCAAAACCGTCGCTGTGGGTAACTACAAGCTGGCCTATCAGCAACCGTAACGGCGTATCGTTTTCGTCGACGCCGGTTGTCGCACGCGGGCTGTCAGAGCAGCCCGCGTTTTCATTGCCCGCATTCTTATGGCGGCAGGGCGGTTTCGCCGCACATCACCACAGGGCGTAGCTGTTGTATCCGGCAATCCTTATTTTCACCGGTCTTCTCCCTGCAATTGCGGTGCGGCAGGTTATATATCCTTCATACTTCAAGTGACAGGTGTTGTCGTATGTCAGCCTGGCTTATAACTGTTTTTTTAAGGTTGGTATTTTTATTCGATTTTTTGTAATGACAGGCTGTCGGTCAGCGTTTTCAAAAAGCATTACATTTTTTCTGTGTTTTATTGTGTTGCTGACAAGAAATGGTGTTGCTGACAAGAAATGGTGTTGCTGACAATAAATATAGGTTTTTATTATTATCAATAAGCTGCATTACAATTAAATATATATTTAGGCGTATAGTTTTATCCGTGAGCAATGCCTGGTGGATGACTGATAACTGCTTTTGAAATAAGTGGTTACGGTGAGAGTTATTGGGTGAGTCGGCGGCGGTGAGTCCGACATGACGCTGGCAAAAGAGAGTGAGGACCTGTTGTTTGGCGTTTTTCGTCCTGCTCTGATTTTTTATCAATAAACGAGATATTAATGTTTGCTTAACTTTCGGCCGATAAAATCATCGTGTAGTGAGTGAAAGCGTAGTTAAACCATGAGGTCGTTTTACATGCAGATGTAGGAGGTTGTTATGATTGAACAGGTCACTGTTTATTTAGCGATACTGGCCGTTATCGTTGTTCCGGGATTTCTGGCCGCTTTTCTGAGCCCCAAATGGGATGACTGAATAATGCTAACCCAGCCTGATATCACACGCCCCGCCTGAAGGTTATTGATTCATGCGGGGCGTGCTATTTTAGGTGATGCACTTCGCTTATTGCCCTTTTACTTCCCCTTTTCCCAACGCCTGCACGCTATTGCCCATCGCGTCGGTGGCATTCATATCCGCGCCCTGTTCCTGTAACGCCTTGAGAATTTCCGCACGCTGAAATAACGATGCATACATCGCGGCGGTCTGCCCGGCATTGTTGCGGGTATCCGGATTGCATTTGGCCGCCAGCAGCAGATGGGCAATTTTCAGCTCACCTTTGAACGCCGCGCCCATCAGGGCGGTATTGCCGCGATTATCCTGCTGGCAAGGGTCTGCGCCGTGGTCGAGCAGCAGCGAAACCGTGTCGTAATGGCCGTGGTAAGCAGCCAGAATGACCGCGCTGTAGCCCTTTTCATCACGCGTATTGAGGTTATAACCAGCGCTGATGAATTCCCGGATCACGGCGTCGTTGCCAGTGCGGGCGGCATCCCACAAATACTGATTAAGCTGATTCTGAACCTGGCGCTCGTTTAGCGACGGCGCGGCGGGCGCGCTGGAGACTGATGCCGGTGGGGTGACCGGCGCCGCGGGTTGCTGCGCCTGCGCCGTTGTCAGCGTCAACGCCAGCAGGCAGAGCAAGGGACGAAATGGTTTCATGATGACAGTTCCCTGGTCGTTGGCGCCGCCCGGATGTGATGTCCGGACGGCGACGTTCAGTTAGTCAGCCAGTTTGCTGGCCAGTGACTGCACTTTGCTCAGGTCGCCTTTGGCGACGCCGGTCAGACGGGTACCGTAGGTCGCGTCAGCCTTGTAGAAATAGGAAAGCATGATGGTTTTGCTTTCGGTATCGGCCATCGCCAGCGCGGAACCCAGGCTTTGCACCAGATCGTCCTGATCTTTCTTGCTGTAGGAGCGATACAGTTCGCCGGTCTGCTTGAAGTTCTGCTCCTTCTGGATCTTGCGCTGCTGGGTGGTGCCGTTGAGCGGCGTCTGGCTATAGCGCGCGGAGACCAGTTCTTCACGCGGATACAGACGGCTCGGCTGGTAGTTCACCCCTTTATCTTGCGTGTGACCGCTGTTCAGGCTGCCATCCTGATTGATGTTGTTGGCTTTTTTCAGCGGGGCATTGATCGGCAGGCTCAGGCCGTTAGCGCCCAGCCGGTACATCTGGGTATCGGCATAGGAGAACAGGCGGCCCTGCAGCAGTCGGTCTTCAGACGGTTCGATTCCCGGCACCAGATTCGCGGGCGCCATGGCGACCTGCTCGGTTTCCTGGAAGAAGTTGTCCGGGTTCTTGTTCAGCACCATCTGACCGATTTTACGTTCGGGCACGTCCGGCCAGATTTTGGTGGCGTCCAGCGGGTTGAAATCGAACTTAGCCAAATCTTCCGGCGTCAGTACCTGAATGTAGAGATCCCATTTCGGATAATCGCCGCGGTTGATGGCTGCCACCAGATCGTTGGTCATGTGGCTGTAATCCTTACCCTGAACGTCCTCTACCTGTTTCGGGTCGAGATTTTTCACGCCCTGCAGGGTTTTCCAGTGGAATTTGACGTAATGCACTTCGCCTTTGGCATTAACCAGCTTGTAGGCATGGACGCCGTTGCCGTCCATGTTGCGATAGCTTGCCGGCGTGCCTTCGTTGGAGTAGAGCAGGGTCAGGGTACGGATGGATTCCGGAACGTGAGAGAAGAAATCGAACCGGCGTCCGTCATTATCCTGATTGGTGCGAGGGTCGGGTTTGAACGCATGCACCATGTCCGGGAACTTGATGGCGTCGCGGATGAAGAAGGTGGGAAAGTTATTGCCGACCAGATCCCAGTTGCCTTGCGTGGTATAGAACTTGGTGGCGAAGCCGCGCGGGTCGCGCAGGGTTTCCGGAGAATGGTTGCCGTGTACTACGCTGGAGAAACGTACGAATACCGGCGTTTCGCTGCCTTTTTTGAACACCTCGGCGATGGTCAGGTCCGAAATATCTTCGGTAGCGGTGAACTCCCCGTGTGCGCCGGTGCCGCGTGCGTGTACCACGCGTTCCGGAATGCGTTCACGATCAAAACGTTGCAGTTTTTGCAGCAGCTGAACATCCTGCAACAGAACCGGACCGTTGGGGCCGGCGACCTGTGAGTTCTGGTTGTCGCCGACCGGCGCGCCGTTGTCACGAGTCAGGGTATCGGCCATCGCCGGATAGGTCATTAACAGTGAAGACACGATCACCAGCGGCTTTTTCCAACTGGGGACACGATGTGTGGCGGTGTGATTGCTCATAACTTTCCTCATCTTCCGTATGATTATTATCAACAATAGGGTTTGGTTATTGCTGTGAGTCCATTGCACTGCTCGAAGCTATAAGCAGAGAAAATTCACCATCAGGAACGCGGAAACAAAGTGGTGAATGTGGTTTACCTGTCGTCATGACCGGCAACGGTTTTTCGCTTATGGGCGGCGGCGTGGTTGCCACCGGTGTTACTGGAGAGTCGCAAAGGCCCACAGCAACAGCAGGTACTTTACCGTTTTTGACACAACGGATAACGGCAGTTGTTTCTATCGAATTAATAGGCATGCCCTGAATAGGGAATAGGAAAAACGGTGAAGACAACCACGGACAACGCAGGAAAAGGGAATTGCGCATGGGGATGAAGGAGGTGAGTAAAGCGTCATACCGGAAAGCCCGCGGTGCTGCTGGAAACGGGCTTTCCGGTACGATGGTTCAGTCGAACGATTCTGTTTGCGAACTGAAGCGCTTGATCGGCACGCTGCCACGATGGTTGTTGCCTTCAACCAACGTTTTCATCATCTGAATAAAGGTCTTTCTTGACGCCGGCGGTAACGGCGCCAGTAATTTCATCTGCGCCTGATGCATGTCGGCGGCGGTTTTGTTCAGAATTTTTTTACCCCTGAGCGTGATTTCCACCGTTTTGCGACGGCGATCGGAATAGTGGATTTCGCGCCGGACATAACCCTTGAGTTCCAGTTGTTCAATCGTGCCGGCCAGCGTGGTGCGGTCGGTCCCCAGTTCGGCGCCGAGCGTGGTCTGGTCCAGGCCGCCGCGGGCGCCGACTACCGTCAGCAGGCCGTATTGCAGCGGGGTGATGTCGCCCCTGAGCGCTTCAAAGAATACCGTATGGTGAATCTGGTTTAGGCGACGAATAAGGAAACCGGGGCGTTCCCACAAATCGTCGGTGTTGATTTCATCGTCTTGCATCATCCTGACTCCTTTGTATGACGGCGGCTGCATGATGGAGACGGTATGACGGCGACCGTCAGCCTACATCAATGTCCCTGTGCGCACGATGCCATGCGTTCTTATTCGGGGTGATCTGGATATTCAGGGGCATAGATACATGTGGCGTCGTGCATGATGTTGCCAGCATGAGGCGACGCTCTGGTCATAGCCTGCCAACCGGGTTGCCACCATAACACAACTCTGGTTAATTTTTCTTCTGTGTATCGGAACAGGATTCAGACAGGAAACATCCTCAGCGCACGTTAAGACGCGTGAGGATGTAAGAGGGCGCGACATGCAGATAGCAAGGTCGCGCAATCGTGCAGATTCAGTTGAATAACATATCAACTGAATACGGTATCAGTTGAATACCATGCCGCCGTCGATCAACAGGGCCTGACCGGTCATGTAGTCGGAATCCGGGCCGGCGAGGTAGGAAACGCAGGCGGCGACGTCTTCCGGTTCGGACAGCCGGCCCAGCGTGATGCGTTTGGCGAATTCCGCCGTACCGTAGCCGAGCGGTTTGCCGGCGGCTTCGGAAATCTGGCGGTCAATCTCTTCCCACATCGGGGTTTTGACGATGCCGGGGCAATAGGCGTTGACGGTGATGCCAAGCGGCGCCAAATCGCGGGCGGCGGTCTGGGTCAGGCCGCGCACGGCGAATTTGCTGGAGCTGTAAACCGCCAGTTCCGGGTTGCCGACGTGACCGGCCTGAGACGCGGCATTGATGATCTTACCGCCCTGACCCTGAGCCTTGAAGGCTTCCACCGCGGCCTGGATTCCCCAGATAACGCCTTTTACGTTGATGTTGTAAACCTTATCGACGATTTCCGGCGTGATATCTTCAATCAGTGTGGTGGGGGCGATACCGGCGTTATTGACGATGACGTGGAAACCGCCCAGTTGTTTGTGCGCGGTGCGTACCGCATCGAACACCTGATCGCGGTTTGAGACATCCGCGGTAAGCGCGATGGCGTTACCGCCGTGGTGTCTGATTTCCTGCGCCACCTGACCTGCGGTATCGCTGTTGTAGTCCACGACCGCTACGGCAAAACCGTCTTTCGCCAGACGAAGAGCGATGGCCTTACCGATTCCCTGGCCTGCGCCAGTGACCAATGCTACCTTCTGTTTCATGGTCTTTTCCTGTGTTGTGAATGAAAGAATAGCCACTGCAGGCAGGCTAGCGCGCGATAACAGGAATGAAAACTTATAGTAAATATCGAAAACTATCATTTTAATGGATTAACTTTTTTTATTTGAAAATAAACCTGTTAATTACCACTATTACCTGTTGGTCTTTATGCAGCTTTATTCTGAGCGATGAGCCAGAAGCTAAGGGAACGACTTGTCGCGCGCGGTAAAGCGAGGTCTGGAAAAGATTGGTCTGGAGAAGGCGGAGCACACAGTGTACCCTGCGAAGAACATCATCCGGGTCATGTCCCGCCGATATCTGTCTTGATGACTGTTTAAAAGCCGGTAACCATGAGCTACATCGATACCATCAAACACGAACTGGTTGGTTTCCTTAACGGATTGCCAATCTATCATCCGCTTGAAGAGGTGACGGATTCGCCCTGGGGCGCGGATGACTTTTCCTGCACGCCAGACAATCTGATTATCGGTGGCGGCGCAGGCGAGCATCCGGCGCTGGTCATCCACCAGTTGGGGGCGTTGGTGGCATCTTATCTGTTGCTGTGTCTGCAAAAACACAATGAATTTTTTCCCGAACAGCCTGATCCGCTGCCGGCAATCTCGGTAGATCGGCTGTACGAAATGGCGGAGCGGCAGCGCTCGCTGGAGTTTTGCGGCTGGTCGATGAACCATGTTAAGGAGTTTGTCGATCTGGCTCGTTCGCCGTTGCATCCCAACCCGTTATCGGAATTGGGGGTTGCCGAGGAGTGGGTGGAGCACTCTATCGGCGAGTTCGTTTATTATTCGTTACCGGAGCTTAACCCGCTCGATGCCAAAATAGCGCGGCTGCCCGGCATGGGAAGCTGGTTTCCCGGTTACTGGATGTGCAATGTTACCTGTCCGCCGCCAAACTATGTCAAAACACGAAAGCAGTCGTTACTGTCTGGCTCATTTCAGGATCACGGTTTTTTCCGCTGGGATTACCGCTATCCACCGGAAGAGTAATCGGCGGCGCCGGTGGGGCGTGATGGCGGCCGGCACGAAATGAGATTGAGGCGGCTTCCAAAAACAGTTACATCTGAGGATTGTCTGCTGTTTGCCGAGGTTTGATGATGGTCAGTTCGTCCCAGTTGTTACCGTTTGCCGCCATTGCGTTAGGGCTGGTGTTGACGCCCGGTCCGAATATGATTTACCTGCTCTCGCGTACCGTCTGTCAGGGGCGGCGAGCCGGTCTGGTGTCGCTGTCTGGCGTTGCGTTGGGGTTCTTGATTTATATGAGCGCTGCGGCGCTCGGTATTACCGCTATCATGATGGCCGTACCGCTGGCCTACGATGTGCTGCGAATCGCCGGCGCGTGCTATTTGCTGTGGCTGGCCTGGCAGGCTGTGCGCGGCGGCGCATCGCCTTTTCAACTGCGCGAACTGAAGCCGGACAGCAATCGCCGCCTGTTTGTCATGGGGCTTGTCACTAACTTGCTGAATCCTAAAGCCGCAATACTTTATCTTTCGCTGCTGCCGCAATTTATTCGCCCGGAGCAGGGGAGCGTACTGGGGCAGTCGCTGACGCTGGGCATCACCCAGATAGCTATCAGCATGACGGTCAATGCGTCGCTGGTGATGGCGGCGGGGTACATCGCCGCCTTTCTGGCGGAGCGCCCGTTGTGGCAACGCGTGCAGCGCTGGCTGATGGGAACGGTGTTGGCCGGGCTGGCGGTAAGAATGCTGGTGGATAGCCGGCGCTGATCGGTGCGATGGCGGTCAGCGTTGACCGCCCTCTCTGTATGCACGGGCGCGCTTTTTACCGTTTCTTTCCCTATCCGATAGCCCCCGTTCGACAATGTTATCCCTGTCAAATTCGACTTACATCCTGCCAACCAACCTTACCGACAGATGACAGTTCTATACACTGCAACTGGTAATGTTTGTCTCAACCCTTGTTGATGTTGTGTTATTCATCCCTGTCAGAGAGTAGTCATTTTCCCGCCTTCCCATTAAGGCGGGATTTTTTTGTCCAAAAGAACGTTTCGCTGCTGTCAGCCAAAAACTAATGCTAGCTTAATAAAGTGAAGCTAGGCTGTATGCGTTTTATACTCACACAGATTGTATGCTCATACAGAGAAGGAATTCCATGAAGACCAAGTATCATTCATCTCAGATTGTGTTGCACTGGCTGGTATTGCTACTGGTGATCGTCACTTATGCCGCTATGGAGCTGCGTGGTTTCGCTCCGCGCGGGAGTAGTGCGCGAGCGCTGATGTCGACTATTCATTACAGCTGCGGCGTGTCCGTGTGGGTGCTGATGATCCTGCGGGTTGTGCAACGCTTTCGTTATCCTACTCCGCCTATCACCCCACAGCCGGGGCGGCTACTGGTGATTGCGTCCCATTCCGTGCATGGTTTTATTTATCTGATGTTTTTGGCGTTGCCGGTGCTGGGCGTGCTGGGCATGTACTATCGCGGCGCCGACTGGTCGGTGTTCGGTATTGCGATGCCGTTCGCTGCCGAATCGGATGAAGATATCAAACAGACATTGCTGAACATTCACGAACTGATTGCCAACGCCGGGTATTTCCTGGTGGGGCTCCATGCGTTAGCCGCCCTGTATCATCACTATGTGGTACGCGACGATACGCTGCTGCGGATGATGCCCGACAAGAAATAATACCGAGGGTTGTTAATACGACAGACGGCGGGTTTTCCCGCCGTCTGTTTTTTTATGAATGTCTGGATAATAAATGTGGGGCTTAATGCCCATCAGGCGGCATGGCGCCGGAGCCAGGCTGTTCCGCCATCTGTTTGAAGCGCAACAGCGTTTTGTGCAACATCTCTTTAGGCAGCAGTTGAAACACCTGGCTGAGGGTGCGTCCCAAAAAACCGCCCGGAGGATCGAAACGAATGCTGAGGGTTACTTCGGTGCCGTCACTGTGCGGAGCGGGACGAAACGAGAGGCGTCCTTCATTCGGGATTCTGGCGCCCGGCAGCGAACGCCAGTGAATAAACTGGCCGGGTTGTTCATCCACGATACGCGCCTGCCATTCGATATACTGGCCGAGCGGCGCTTTCATCCGCCACAGAGAATCCGTGCGGTTGATGATATCGATGTGGGCGACATGGTTCATCAGCACCGGTAGCGTTTTGGGATCGCGCCACAAATCGAACAGCACATCCGCCGGGCGGCAAATGACCAATGAACTACTGAGTCGGTCGGCGTGATTATCCGTTATGCCAGATCGACGTAAGAATGTGGGTGGCACGTTGTCTTCCCCTCCTGATTTGCCTGAGACAGACTCTGTTCTGCTATTGCTATAAGCGCTTATTGTCATAACCGCTCGAAATAGGCGAGTGAACCCTGTCTTGTACCGGACGTAATCGTGTCTTCTGGCGAGTGTACGTGATGCCTGGGGAAACCTGCAAACCTACAGGAAGTAAAAGCCTACTTTAGCTGATTGCCAGACCGCCGTTACCGATATCGGGCTGGGGAGGATGCGCATTCTCACAAAAACAGAAGAATAATGACCGCTGCCAGAGCAGGTTGGCGGATATCTGTTACACTTTTACTTAGTGTTAATTGACTGCCGTGCCATGTTATAGAGTAAGGAATTTTTTTTCGATTTTCATTTTTATTTGGCCCATCTTTTGATGGGCTTTTTGTTTTCTGATGATAATGACGATAGGGATTATTTTTGTGTGTTTGGTTTTCTGTTTTTTTCTGCTGTGATGGTCACGAAAATAAATGAGATAAATTATTTTTTTAAGGTTGGTTTAATCTCTCTGGTGTAATTTTATCAGCAGGTAATGATTTTACCGCGCCACAACACCAGGTTTTTTTATAATTATTAGATAGTATTCGCCCACCTCTCGGTGGGCTTTGTTTTTTGTCTTTTTTTATTTTTAGTGAACGGCTACGTTAAAAGTTGTTTTTTTCTTTTTTCCTAATGTTGGCTTAATATTCATATCATAGAATTCTTATCAGGCAGCGGAACGCTGCCAACCTGTGTCTTCAGGATGCTTCATGCCAGAGAATAGTGTCATTTTCGCCCACCTTTTGGTGGGCTTTTTTTTGCTTTTAGTACAGTGGTTTATTTTGATTTTTATGGTGGTTTTTTTTATCAATATTATGAGTGGTGAGATAAAACTAAGGTTATTTTAAGGAATGGCTGGTAAATTCATTTTCAGACAGTGGATAACTGTCGTGCCAGTACTAACAAATCTTTGCTGTTGAAAAACCCAATAGCTTTGCCCACCTTTTGGTGGGCTTTTTTTTATGTCTGTCAGCTGTCGCCGTATTCCAACATGACAATAGTTCAGTAGGGGATAATCATATCGGAAAATAAAAAATATTTTCTTTATGGGATAAGGTTATTGATTTTCTCGCCGATAAATAAAAGAGAAAAAGAGCACTCCAGAAAATAAGATATCATTGCAAAACGCACTTAAAGCAGAACAAGATGCGAAAACTAAATGGGAGAGTGTCGCGCTAATGACCCGCCAGGGATGAAACACCGATAACAAGGCTTTTATACCCAGGGAATTTCGAGTTTGCAGGACGCAGGCGAACAACTGAACCCTCAGTCGCTTGGCAAACAGTGACGGGGAAACGAAGCAGCCAATGCGTCAGCAGCTTGAAGATAACAGGTATGTCGTGAAGTCGATTCGCCTGATGTGTTAATCCACCATGTAGCCAGTGGTATTTCGCAACACGGCGCCACGCCTTTCTTGGGTTTCCTACCCAACTGGCCTGTCAACCGGCAGGCCAGCATTATTTCAGGTCCAGAAACCACGTCTGCCGGGATCCATCGGCCGTGTCTTGTTACGCCAATAAAAAAAGCCCCGAGGCGGGGCATGCATGTCTTAAAAACGCTATCGCCGTTATTATTGTGTGTCAATCATATACAGGCTGGTTGACAATAATAAGACAAAGGGCCGCGCTATGTTGCGTGCCGTCTCGCATTCCTGTTAAGCAACGGGGCTGCACGAGGAAAAGTGCTACCCTGAGGGAGAATGTGTTCATTACTATTGAGCCGCAATGGATAAAACAGGGTGCTGCGATGACAGAAACTGAAATCTTGCGACTGAGCGCGCTGGTGGGAGAACGTCTGAAGGCGCGTCAGGCGAAAATGACCTGTGCCGAGTCCTGTACCGGCGGATGGCTGGCCAAGGCGATTACGGATGTGCCCGGTAGTTCGGCATGGTTTGACTACGGCTTTGTAACTTACAGCAATCAGGCCAAGCAGGCGCTGATCGGCGTGCAGGAAAATACACTGACGCAGTTTGGCGCGGTTAGCCGCGACGTCGTGAACGAAATGGCGACAGGGGCGCTGAGCCGCTCCGGTGCGGATATCGCCGTATCGATCAGCGGTATTGCCGGGCCGGACGGTGGAACGCCAGACAAACCGGTGGGCACCGTATGGTTTGGTTTTAGCGATAAAAACGGCAACAGCGTGGCTCAAAGAATGCAGTTTGACGGCGATCGCCATGATGTTCGTTTGCAGGCGGTGGCGTTTGCCCTGCAGACGCTGCTGGAGAGATTTTTATAAAATAGGCTTGATGCTGTATGAGTATACAGTATAATGCGGCCATCGGTTCGGTGAATCATGAATAAGCAACAGCGTAGAGGCAGCGGCAGGCTGCGCGACAGGAGCAGAAATGGCTATTGATGAGAACAAACAAAAGGCACTGGCGGCGGCGCTGGGCCAGATCGAAAAGCAATTCGGTAAAGGTTCTATCATGCGTTTGGGCGAAGATCGCTCAATGGATGTTGAAACGATCTCCACGGGCTCCCTGTCGCTCGATATCGCACTGGGTGTCGGTGGTTTGCCGATGGGGCGGATTGTCGAAATCTACGGTCCGGAATCCTCCGGTAAAACCACGCTGACGTTGCAGGTTATTGCGGCCGCACAGCGCGGAGGCAAAACCTGTGCGTTCATCGATGCTGAGCACGCGCTGGACCCGATCTACGCAAAGAAACTGGGCGTTGATATCGATAATCTGCTGTGTTCCCAGCCGGACACCGGTGAGCAGGCGCTGGAGATCTGTGATGCGCTGGCTCGCTCCGGTGCGGTGGACGTGATTATCGTTGACTCCGTGGCGGCGTTGACGCCGAAAGCAGAGATTGAAGGGGAAATCGGTGATTCGCATATGGGACTGGCGGCGCGCATGATGAGCCAGGCCATGCGCAAACTGGCCGGTAACCTGAAACAATCCAATACGCTGCTGATTTTTATCAACCAGATTCGTATGAAGATTGGCGTCATGTTCGGTAACCCGGAAACCACGACCGGTGGTAACGCGTTGAAGTTCTATGCTTCCGTCCGCTTGGATATCCGCCGCATCGGCTCGATTAAAGAAGGCGAAGAAGTTGTTGGGAGCGAAACCCGCGTCAAAGTTGTGAAGAACAAGGTTGCCGCACCGTTCAAACAGGCCGAATTCCAGATTCTGTATGGCGAAGGGATCAACACCTATGGTGAGCTGGTTGATCTGGGCGTGAAATACAAACTGATTGAGAAAGCAGGCGCCTGGTACAGTTACAACGGCGACAAAATCGGTCAAGGCAAGGCTAACGCTTGCAATTTCCTGAAGGAAAATCCGGCTATCTCCGCTGAACTCGACAAGAAACTGCGCGAAATGTTGCTGCATAAGGATAATGAAGCCGTGCCGAGTGTTAGCAGTGAAAGCGCCGAGTACGATGCAGAAGCCGCTGGCGAACTCAACGACGATTTTTAATGAAACGTCGTAGCATGAGCAGCACATTCTCGGGATGACAGGTATGTCGAAAGTACTCCGTTATGCGATGAATGTGCTGGCTGTGCGAGATCATAGCGAGATGGAATTGCGCCGCAAAATTGCGGCGTATTTGCAGACAAACCGCGAATGCGACAATGCAGACGACTGCTCTGTGTTGTCCGAGCTCAATACCCAAATCGAGCAGGCGGTGGACAGTTGTCGGCAACAGGGCTGGTTGGATGATGCACGCTATGCCCTGCGTTATATTAGTAGTCGCTGTCGTAAAGGGTACGGTACTCAGCGTATTTGTGCCGAGCTCAGCCAGCGGGGCATCGATAAGTCTACCCAGCGCATGGCGCTACAATCTTGCGACATTGACTGGTATCTACAGGCGGAAGCAGTGGCGATCCGTAAATTCGGCTCACCGTTGCCAATGAACTGGCAGGAACGTGCCAAAGTTCAGCGTTACTTGCTTTACCGCGGTTTTTCCCACGACGAAATTCAGTCGGTATATATGAATTTTTCCGATTGAACGCATACGGGATTTTACTTCCCCCCTAAGAAAATTTATCTTATTCCCACTTTTTTGTTCGCGTTTGGCTCGGTCACATCAGCATGCTGCATCTACCTTGCCCGCGACTGTTCTTTTAGCTTGATTTCAGGACAATTATGAGCAAGAGCACCGCTGAGATCCGTCAAGCGTTTCTCGACTTTTTCCATAGTAAAGGACATCAGGTTGTCGCCAGTAGTTCCCTGGTGCCAAACAATGATCCTACGTTGCTGTTTACCAATGCCGGGATGAACCAGTTCAAGGATGTTTTCCTGGGGTTGGACAAACGTAATTATGTGCGAGCCACAACCTCTCAGCGTTGCGTGCGCGCCGGCGGCAAGCATAACGATCTGGAAAACGTGGGTTACACTGCGCGTCACCATACCTTCTTCGAAATGCTGGGTAACTTCAGCTTCGGTGATTATTTCAAACGCGACGCCATCACTTATGCCTGGGAACTGTTGACCAGCCCGCAGTGGTTTGGTCTGCCCAAGGAAAAACTGTGGGTTACGGTTTACGCCACTGATGATGAAGCCTATGACATTTGGGCGAATGAGGTTGGCGTACCTCGCGAGCGCATTATCCGCATCGGCGACAACAAAGGCGCGCCGTACGCGTCGGATAACTTCTGGCAGATGGGCGATACCGGTCCTTGCGGCCCTTGTTCTGAAATTTTCTACGATCATGGCGATCACATCTGGGGTGGACCGCCGGGAAGCCCGGAAGAAGATGGCGATCGCTATATCGAGATCTGGAACCTGGTATTCATGCAGTTCAACCGTCAGGCCGATGGCACCATGCTGCCGTTGCCGAAACCATCGGTTGATACCGGTATGGGACTGGAGCGTGTTTCCGCCGTCCTGCAGCATGTGAATTCCAACTACGAGATCGATCTGTTCAAGACACTGATCGCGGAAGCTGCCAGCGTGGTGGGAACCGATGATCTGAACAACAAGTCGCTGCGCGTTATTGCCGACCACATTCGTTCCTGTGCATTCCTGATTGCCGATGGCGTCATGCCGTCGAATGAAAACCGCGGCTATGTGCTGCGTCGAATCATTCGTCGTGCTATCCGCCACGGTAATATGCTGGGTGCGAAGGAGACCTTCTTCTATAAGCTGGTTGGTACCCTGATTAAGGTGATGGGGCCAGCTGCTGAAGAGCTTAAACGCCAGCAGAGCCTGGTGGAACAGGCGCTTAAGAATGAAGAAGAGCAGTTTGCCCGTACGCTGGAGCGCGGGCTGTTGTTGCTGGACGAAGAAATCAAACAGCTTAAGGGCGATACCCTGAGCGGCGAAGCGGCTTTCCGTCTTTATGACACTTATGGCTTCCCGGTCGATTTGACCGCGGATGTTTGCCGTGAGCGTAATCTGAAGGTGGATGAGGCGGGTTTTGAACGTGCAATGGAAGCGCAACGTCAGCGCGCGCGCGACGCCAGCGGCTTCGGCGCTGATTACAACAGTCTGATCCGTGTGGATGAGTCTACAACGTTCTGCGGTTACGAACGTACTGAACAGCAGTCGAAGGTTGTGGCGATTTATCGTCAGGGCGAGTCCGTGCAGGAAATCCAGGCGGGCGACGAGGCGGTCGTGGTTCTGAGCGAAACCCCATTCTACGGCGAATCCGGCGGTCAGGTTGGCGATCAGGGCGAATTGACGTCAACGACGGCCCGCTTCTCTGTCACTGATGCCCAGAAATATGGTCAGGCTATCGGCCATATCGGCAAACTGACTCAGGGCTCTCTGCGGGTGAGCGATAAGGTGGATGCCGTGGTGGATCATGTCCGCCGTGACCGTATTCGTCTGAACCACTCAGCGACCCACTTGCTGCATGCGGCCTTGCGTCAGGTATTGGGCGAACATGTGGCTCAGAAAGGTTCGCTGGTCAATGACAGCTACCTGCGTTTTGACTTCTCTCATCCGGAAGCGATGAAACCAGAGCAGATTCGTCAGGTGGAAGATATCGTCAATACCCAGATTCGTCGTAATCTGCCGGTAGAAACGGACGTGATGGCGCTGGATGCGGCCAGAGCGAAAGGCGCGATGGCGCTCTTTGGTGAAAAGTACGAAGAGAATGTCCGCGTGCTGTCGATGGGGGATTTTTCCATCGAACTGTGTGGTGGTACCCATGCTCGCCGCACCGGTGATATCGGCTTGTTCCGGATCGTATCTGAATCGGGTACGGCTGCGGGTATTCGCCGTATTGAAGCGGTTACTGGCGAGAATGCAATTGTCGCTCTGCACCATCAGAATGATTTGTTGCATGAAGTAACGCAACTGGTGAAAGGCGACAGCAACAATCTGGCAGACAAAGTGCGTTCTTTGCTGGAACGTACCCGCGGGCTGGAAAAAGAATTGCAGCAGTTGAAAGAGCAGCAAGCCGCGCAGGAGAGCTCTTCGCTGTCCAGCAAGGCGAAAGATATCAACGGCGTGAAGCTGCTGGTGACGCAGTTAAACAATGTTGAGCCCAAGCTGTTGCGGACGATGGTCGATGATCTGAAGAACCAGTTGGGTTCTGCGGTGATTGTGCTGTCGACGGTGGCGGATGGCAAAGTCAGCCTGATCGCCGGCGTGACCAAAGAATTGACCGATCGCGTTAAAGCGGGCGAGTTGATTGGCTTTGTGGCAAACCAGGTCGGCGGTAAGGGTGGTGGTCGTCCGGATATGGCGCAAGCAGGCGGAAATGATGTCGATGCGTTGCCATCGGCGTTGACCAGCATTGAAGCCTGGGTGGTTGATAAGCTATAAATATTAAATACGTGTTATCCCGGCAAAAACGCCATGACTATGAGTGGTTTTGGCGTTTTTAGCTTGCGGTAAGGATGGCCGTAAACAAGACTGTTCATAGGTCGTCTGTGGGGCTCCAGAGACGGCCTATGAGGTGAGGTCTGGTTGTGATAACAAAAAGCGCAAGCTGTCTTATATCGACTAAACTGAACATTAGTAACAGACAATGAGTGAGATGATGAGACATTTTCGTCATCCAGGTTTACGTTTTCCCCAACCATGATGGATAATGACGGGAGAACGGAGAGACCTGACTCTTTATAATCTTTCAAGGAGCAAAGAATGCTTATTTTAACTCGTCGAGTTGGCGAAACCCTCATGATCGGCGATGAGGTTACGGTTACCGTACTAGGAGTAAAGGGCAATCAGGTTCGTATCGGTGTTAACGCGCCGAAAGAAGTCTCTGTACACCGAGAAGAGATTTACCAGCGTATTCAGGCAGAGAAGTCTCAGCCTACCTCCTATTGATTGAATAGCGTCTCGTGTTGGCGAGGCGCTGTTGTTCACGTGTTTCTGTTTGCTCCCTGTATTTTCCTTTTTTGCCAATGAATAGTCTCCCAGGCATTTGCAGTTGTGAATGCAAATAACTGGTTGTTTTATTGGCGATAAAGCATGCTTTTTGTCGTTAATCTGTTCTTGTTGGGTGCGAAGTGTTCAAACGGAACTGATATCGGAAAAATTGTTTGACTTATAAGTCCGGGAAAGTAATATGTGCGCCACGCAGACAGGTGAGCGCTGAATGAAAACGAAATTCAGTGATTACCAGTCGGTACGGTGAGGTGGCCGAGAGGCTGAAGGCGCTCCCCTGCTAAGGGAGTATGCGGTCAAAAGCTGCATCGAGGGTTCGAATCCCTCCCTCACCGCCATTAAGATGCATCCGTAGCTCAGCTGGATAGAGTACTCGGCTACGAACCGAGCGGTCGGAGGTTCGAATCCTCCCGGATGCACCATTTAATGTGACGTGTTATCTGACAAAAGCACTGTCAGTTATACAATTTAAGAGAAGTTTGCAGTAAGTCTTGAAATGCATCCGTAGCTCAGCTGGATAGAGTACTCGGCTACGAACCGAGCGGTCGGAGGTTCGAATCCTCCCGGATGCACCATTCTCCTGATGCTGTTTCCTCTTGTTGTAAAATCATAGTCAGAAAGATTTCTAAAATGCATCCGTAGCTCAGCTGGATAGAGTACTCGGCTACGAACCGAGCGGTCGGAGGTTCGAATCCTCCCGGATGCACCATCTTCTTCAAATCTACCCCGGCTTACTTCCAACGTTATCGTTTTTCTTTTATCGAATCTCCTGGTATTTTTCCTGTCTGATATATCTATTTCACTGTTTTTACTAAGGTTATTGAGTAAGCGACAATGTTTTGACTTTGCGTTAAAGTAATCGTCTCTTTTCGGTGGGTACGGAGTCATGATGTACGATCGCTATCAGGGCCTCATCTTTGACATGGATGGCACCATCCTCGATACGGAGCCAACCCATTGCCGTGCATGGCAACAAGTACTGGCAAAGCATGGTATGAGCTATGACAACGATGCCATGACGGCGCTGAACGGCGCGCCGACCTGGCGTATTGCCGAAGTGATTATCAACCAGCATCAGTCGGATCTTGATCCGCATAAGCTGGCGGCGGAGAAAGCGTCCCTGACCGAAACCATGCTGATGGACACCGTACAGCCACTGCCGTTGATTGACGTCGTCAAAGCGTATCATGGCCGTCGCCCGATGGCTGTTGGCACCGGGAGTACGCATGGTTTGGCCGATCGTCTGCTGCGCCATCTTGGCCTGCGGGATTATTTTTCTGCGCTGGTCGGTGCTGATGATGTGCAGCGGCATAAACCGTTCCCGGATACCTTTCTGCGTTGCGCAACATTAATCCAGGTTGCCCCTGAGCACTGCGTCGTGTTTGAAGATGCCGATTTTGGTCTTCAGGCTGCCGCCAGTGCAGGTATGGATGTGATTGACGTAAGAACGCTGTGAGCGAGTTTTGGGCGGCCTTTTCCCTGTTCTGGAGCAGCTTCCTGAGTGCGACGCTGTTGCCGGGCAGTTCGGAAGTCGTACTGGTCTCGTTGTTGTTAACTCACAGCACCAGCCCATTGCTGCTGATTGTTATCGCTTCCATTGGTAATACCTTGGGCGGGATCACCAATATTGTTGTCGGGCGCCTGGTACCCGAACTTAAGCCGCAAAAAGGATTGAATACCGCCCGACGCTGGTTGCAGCGTTACGGCACCGCAGCATTATTATTTAGCTGGGTGCCGGTAGTCGGCGATATATTGTGCGTATTGTCAGGGTGGCTAAGGATGCCCTGGGGAAGTTCCGTAATATGTATTTTTATCGGAAAAACGTTGCGCTATCTGGTAGTGGCCGGCGTGGCGCTGAAATGGACGATGGGAACCGGGTGAGTTGTAATAACGATTGTTGTCCCCATATACCATCCATTATTCTTATTAACATGACTAAATCTTCATAGCGGGAGGTCAATTTGATCCCGGACGTATCAAAAGCGCTGTCCTGGCTGGAAAAACATCCTCAGTCGATAAAAGGGATCCAGCGTGGTATTGAGCGTGAAACACTGCGCGTGATGGCAAATGGACATCTGGCGAAAACAGGACATCCGGAGAAGCTGGGGGCGGCGCTGACTCACCCCTGGATTACCACGGATTTTGCTGAAGCATTGCTGGAATTCATTACGCCGGTTGACAAGGATATTGATCACCTTCTCGCCTTTTTGCGTGATATTCATCGTTATGTGGCGCGTCATCTGGGTGATGAGCGCATGTGGCCGTTAAGTATGCCTTGCTTTATTGAAGCAGGGCAGGATATTGAACTGGCACAGTATGGTTCCTCGAATATTGGTCGTTTCAAAACGCTATATCGTGAAGGACTGAAAAACCGGTATGGCGCGTTGATGCAGACCATTTCCGGCGTGCATTATAATTTTTCGCTGCCTTTGGCATTCTGGCAGGCTCGTGATGGCATTACCGACGCCATCAGCGGCAAGGAAGCGATTTCCGCCGGATATTTTCAACTGATTCGCAATTACTATCGTTTCGGCTGGGTAATTCCGTATCTGTTTGGCGCCTCGCCGGCGATTTGCTCCTCTTTCCTGCAGGGCAAAGAAACCCACCTGCCGTTTGAGCGTTCGGAAAAAGGAATGCTCTATTTGCCGTATGCTACATCGTTGCGTTTAAGCGATTTGGGCTATACCAACAAATCGCAGAGCAACCTTGGAATTACCTTCAACAGCCTGGAAACCTATGTTTCAGCGCTGAAAAAGGCGATTCACACGCCGTCTGAAGAGTATGCGGGGATTGGTCTCAAAAAAGAGGGGAGTTATCTGCAACTGAATACCAATGTGTTGCAGATTGAAAACGAATTGTATGCGCCGATCCGGCCTAAACGCGTCACCCGTCCGGGCGAGTCGCCTTCCGATGCGCTGCTGCGCGGCGGGATCGAGTATATCGAAGTGCGTTCGCTGGACATCAATCCGTTCTCGGCAACCGGCGTCAGCGCCGAACAGGCTCGATTCCTCGACCTGTTCCTGATTTGGTGCGCGTTGGCGGATGCGCCGGAAATGAGCGAAGCGGAACTGCTCTGCACACGTAAAAACTGGAACCAGGTGATTCTGGAAGGCCGTAAGCCAGGGCAGACGGTAGGCATGGGCTGCGATACGACGCGTCAGACGATTGCTGAGGTTGGGCGCTCGCTGTTTGCGGATCTGCGGCGTGTTGCGGAATTGTTGGATCAAGGGCACGCTAAGCCGTACTATCGACAGGTCTGCGACCAACTGGTGGAAGGGTTCGACGACCCGGACAAAACGTTCTCCGCACGGATTCTGGCGATGATGCTGGAAAATGGCAGCGGCGGCGTTGGTCTTCAACTAGCCGGACAATACCGCGAGCAACTGTTGCAGGAGCCGCTGGAGATTTTGTCTGAAGCCCAGTTTACTTCGGAGTGCGAGCGTTCATGGCAGCACCAGCGTCAACTGGAGTCGGAAGATACGCTGAGCTTTGATGCATATCTGTCCAGACAGTAACGCCGGTAGCCGGTGACGTAGCCGGTAAAAGAAAAGGCCACTCGATTGTCATCGGGTGGCCAAAGAAACATCTCTGATAATAGGGATGATGATAATAAATGCGCGTCTTTCATTTGTTATGACCGGTACCGGTAAGAAAAGTTTCCTGGAAACGAGAAATAAATTTTTCATGAGGAGGTGGCAACATGCCATTACTGGATAGTTTTACTGTCGATCATACTCGTATGGCTGCGCCAGCCGTTCGGGTGGCCAAAACCATGACAACCCCTCATGGTGATACGATTACCGTGTTTGATCTGCGTTTCTGTCGTCCTAACCAGGAGATCATGCCGGAGCGCGGTATCCACACTCTGGAGCATCTGTTCGCTGGTTTCATGCGCGATCACCTTAACGGCGATGGCGTGGAAATCATCGATATCTCTCCTATGGGTTGCCGTACCGGCTTCTACATGAGCTTGATTGGTACGCCGGAAGAGCAGCGCGTGGCTGACGCCTGGAAAGCGGCCATGACTGATGTGCTTAAGGTCACCGATCAGCGTAAGATTCCGGAACTGAACGAATATCAGTGCGGCACCTATGAAATGCATTCCCTGACCGAAGCGCAGGACATTGCACGCCATATTCTGGATCACGACGTGCTCGTCAACAAAAACGACGATCTGGCATTGCCGAAAGACAAACTGGCGGAATTGCACATCTGATTGCGTTCAGCGTATGTGCAGCAAAAAGAGAGCCGCGGCTCTCTTTTTTTATGTGCTGGATAAAGTCAGTCGCGGAAGCGGTCAATGCGCCAGGAAGTTCTGGATTACCCGGCTGCCGAAGTAGGAGAGCGTCAGCAACAGTGCGCCGATCAGGTTGAACCACACTACCCGGCGCCCACGCCAGCCTTCGTGATAGTGCCCCCAGAGCAGCAGAATGTAGACAAACCATGCCAGCAGGGAGAACAGCGCCTTATGCAGGTTCTCTTTGTTGCTGAGCAAATCGTTCATGTAGATAAGGCCGGTGCATAACGTCAGCGTCAGCAGAATGACGCCAATCTGGGTAATGTGGAACATCTTGCGCTCGATGCCCAGCAGCGGCGGCATGTCGGCGGTAAATCCCAGTTTCTTGGTTTTCAGCATGTAATCCAGCAACGCCAGTTGCAGCGCATACAACGCGGCAATCATCAGCGTAGCGTAGGCAAACAGCGCCAGACCGATGTGCACCATCAGACCGGGCATCGCTTCGAGGTGGGTAATAAACTCACCCGGCATGAAACTGGCGAACGCCAGATTAATGAACGCAAAGGTATAGACGATGGGCAGCAGAAACCAGCCGCGATTGCGCGACGCCACAATGGTCATCACCGTGCAGATAATCAGGCTGATGAGGGACCCGATGTTCAACAGACTCAGGTTTTGCCCGACCTGGACATCGAAAATACGCTGATACAAGGCCACTGCATGGCAGACCAGGGCGATCGTAGCGGATACCACTGCCAGACGGCGGTAGGTTCCGTTTTTTCGCACCAGACTGGGAATAATCAGCCCCAGACTGAGGAAATAGGCCGCTAAAGCTACAATGGCGAAGACAGACATAGCGATAGGTTATTCAATATCAACTGAGTAAAATGAAGGGTCAGTATAGCCTTAGTCGTCACCGCCACCAACCAGTTATCCGTGCCGGCGCACGCAGATTGGTCTGGCTTTCGTGTTATACTCCTCGCTGTTCGCGTCGCGGTAGCGGCCAGTTTCACATTGAGCATGAGATATGTTTGAAAATTTAACCGATCGACTATCGCGCACTCTGCGCAATATCAGCGGCCGTGGGCGGCTGACGGAAGACAATATCAAGGATACGCTGCGTGAAGTCCGTATGGCGCTGCTGGAAGCGGACGTGGCGCTGCCGGTGGTACGTGACTTCATCAACCGTGTAAAAGAGCAGGCGGTTGGTCACGAAGTCAACAAGAGCCTGACGCCGGGACAAGAGTTCGTCAAGATTGTGCAGAACGAGCTGGTGACCGCCATGGGCGAGGTCAACCAGGCGCTCAATCTGGCTGCTCAGCCGCCGGCGGTAGTACTGATGGCGGGCCTGCAAGGGGCGGGTAAAACCACCAGCGTCGGTAAGCTGGGCAAATTCCTGCGTGAAAAACAGAAGAAGAAAGTGCTGGTGGTGTCGGCGGACGTGTACCGCCCGGCGGCGATCAAGCAGTTGGAAACGCTGGCGCAGACCGTCGGCGTCGATTTCTTCCCCTCGGAAGCGCATGAAAAACCTATCGACATCGTTAACCGTGCGCTGCAGCACGCCAAACTGAAATTCTACGATGTTCTGCTGGTGGATACCGCCGGTCGTCTGCATGTCGATGACGCCATGATGGATGAAATCAAGCAGGTGCATGCGTCGATTAATCCGGTGGAAACGCTGTTTGTGGTTGACGCCATGACCGGTCAGGATGCGGCGAATACCGCCAAAGCCTTTAACGAGGCGCTGCCGTTGACCGGGGTGATTCTGACCAAGATTGATGGTGATGCCCGTGGCGGTGCGGCGCTGTCTATCCGCCATATTACCGGTAAACCAATCAAATTCCTGGGCGTCGGCGAAAAAACCGACGCCCTGGAGCCGTTCTACCCGGACCGTATCGCTTCGCGCATTCTCGGTATGGGCGATGTGCTCTCGCTGATTGAGGAACTGGAAAGCAAGGTCGACCGTTCTCAAGCCGAGAAACTGGCTAAAAAGCTGAAGAAAGGCGATGGGTTTGATCTGACCGATTTCCTGGATCAGCTAAAGCAGATGCGCAATATGGGCGGTATGGCCAGCATGATGAGCAAGCTGCCGGGTATGGGGCAGATTCCGGATAACGTGAAATCGCAGATGGATGACAAGGTATTGGTGCGAATGGAGGCGATCATCAATTCCATGACGCAACAGGAGCGCGCCAAGCCGGAGATCATCAAAGGTTCGCGTAAGCGACGTATCGCGATGGGGTCCGGCATGCAGGTGCAGGATGTCAACCGACTGCTGAAACAGTTTGATGATATGCAGCGCATGATGAAAAAGATGAAGAATGGTGGCCTGGCCAAGATGATGCGCGGCATGAAAGGGATGATGCCGCCGGGTTTTCCAGGCCGCTAAGTCGGGGAAATGTGACCCCAACAGAAAAGTCGGTGGTGTGAATGCATGGTTTTAGATTGCTTTTTGCACCAAAATGAGTAAAATCTTCGGGCTTTTTATATGACACTGGGCCCCGTTCCTCGATGGGGCCCGGTTGTTTTATTAACTAAAGAGGATGTTATGGTAACAATTCGTTTGGCACGTGGCGGCGCTAAAAAACGCCCGTTCTATCAAGTCGTTGTGACCGATAGCCGCAATGCGCGCGACGGTCGTTTCATTGAGCGCGTAGGCTTCTTCAACCCGATCGCTACCGGTAAAGCTGAAGGCCTGCGCCTGGATCTTGACCGTATCGAGCACTGGGTTGGTCAGGGCGCAACCGTTTCTGATCGCGTTTCCGCGCTGATCAAAGACGCGAAAAAAGCAGCGTAATCTGTTGCGGTGGTGGTAATGAGCAAGCAACTCAGCCCGAAAGCCCCGGTCAACCCGATTACATTGGGGAAAATGGGGTCGACGTACGGCATCAAAGGTTGGCTCAGGGTATTTTCATCCACCGAAGACGCCGAAAGCATTTTTGATTATCAACCCTGGTTCATCCGGAATAAAGGGCTGTGGCAACCGATCGAAATCGAGAGCTGGCGGCACCATAATCAGGACCTGGTCATCAAGATCAAAGATATTGACGATCGGGATGCGGCGAATTTACTGACCAATTGCGAAATTGTCGTGGATTCTGCCCAACTGCCTGAGCTGGGTGAGGGTGATTATTACTGGAAAGATCTTATTGGCTGCGACGTCGTCACCGTAGGTGGCTATGAACTGGGAAAAGTCATCGACATGATGGAAACCGGTTCTAATGACGTTCTGGTGGTAAGAGCTAATCTGAAAGATGCTTACGGAGTCAAGGAACGGTTGATTCCGTTTCTGAATGAACAGGTTATCAAGCACGTTGACCTGTCTACGCATCGTATTGAAGTAGACTGGGATCCTGGTTTTTGAACTCTGTAGAGTCTGCAGTCAATGAGTGGAACGGCGCTATGTGGATTGGGGTAATTAGCCTGTTTCCTGAGATGTTCCGCGCCATTACTGATTATGGAGTCACAGGCCGGGCAGTTAAAAATGGCCTGCTGAGCGTACAGTACTGGAGTCCTCGCGACTTCACTTACGATCGGCATCGCACGGTGGACGATCGCCCTTACGGCGGCGGTCCCGGTATGCTGATGATGGTGCAACCCTTGCGGGATGCTATCCATGCAGCAAAAGCAGCGGCAGGCGAAGGGGCTCGGGTGATTTATCTGTCACCGCAGGGTCGCAAACTGGATCAGCAAGGCGTACGTCAACTCGCCGCACATCAGAAGATGATTCTGGTTTGCGGAAGGTACGAGGGCATTGATGAGCGTGTCATCAAAACCGAAATTGACGAAGAATGGTCAATCGGCGATTACGTTCTCAGTGGTGGCGAACTACCAGCAATGACGCTGATTGATTCTGTCGCCCGGTTTATTCCCGGCGTACTGGGTCATGAGGCTTCGGCACAAGAAGACTCTTTTGCCGATGGGTTGCTGGATTGTCCTCACTATACCCGGCCTGAAGTGTTGGAAGGTATGGATGTGCCGGCGGTATTGCTGTCGGGCAACCATGCGGAAATACGCCGCTGGCGTTTGAAGCAGTCGCTGGGCCGAACCTGGCTTAGAAGACCTGAACTTCTGAAAAGCCTAGCTCTGACTGACGAGCAAGCAGCGTTGTTGGCTGAATTCCAACTGGAATATCAGTCCGAACAACATGAGTATTAGGGGGCCGTTGCGGCAGCGCCGGACGAACCCATATATCAGTTTACCTAGGGTAAGAGACATATTATGAGCAATATTATCAAGCAGCTTGAACAAGAGCAGATGAAGCAAGACGTACCTGCGTTCCGTCCGGGTGACTCCGTGGAAGTTAAGGTATGGGTCGTTGAAGGTTCCAAAAAACGTCTGCAGGCATTCGAGGGCGTGGTTATCGCAATTCGTAACCGCGGTCTGCACTCTGCATTCACTGTTCGCAAGATTTCCAACGGCGAAGGCGTAGAGCGCGTATTCCAGACGCACTCTCCGGTAGTGGACAGCATTACCGTTAAGCGCCGTGGTGCTGTGCGTAAAGCCAAACTGTACTACCTGCGTGAGCGTGCTGGTAAGTCTGCTCGTATCAAAGAGCGTCTTAACTAAGCATACGCTTTCGCAACATCCGAAAGCGATAAGGGGTGGCATTTGCCACCCCTTTTTCTTTGGCGCCTTACTTGCGTTATGCGGCGTTTTCCATTTTCCGGGCGATCACGGTAGGGTACATCCGCATGCGATCATCAATAAAATGTATGTCGCTGAATCCTGCTTGCTCCAACTGGCGCTGTGTCTGGGCATAGGTGCGGAATGCGGTCCATCTGGCTTCCAGAATACGTGAGAACAGCAAATGCTGTAAGGGGAGTAAGCGCTGCTCTTCCTCGGTGACCTGCCAGGTCGATTCTGCCGATAGCACCGGGGGCGGCGTCAGAAAACTGGTGATCAGCGTACCCCCGGGTTTTAGTGCCTGATTAAATGCCCGATAGAGGTCCGTCACTTTTTCATCATCGTGTTCATAAACGTTGAGCCCATTACTGGTCAGGACATCCACGGGTTCAGGCAATTGTAATGACCAGGCATCGCACTGCAGCAACGTGATGCGATCGTCGCAATGCTGTTGTTTAGCCAGCGAATTCGCGGCTTCCAGCGCCTGCAGATCCAGGTCTACGCCGATTAACCGCACATCCTGATGATGCGAGTAATCCAGCAACAGCAAATCTCCCATCAGCCCGCAGGGAACAGAGGCAAATACCATTCCGTCGCGTAGGCGTGATTGTAACTGCTGGCGGAAAATACCAAACCGCTCACGGGTGGCAAGCACGGCGGGTAATCGCTCGTAAATCAATTTTTCCAGATCACTGTAGGATGACCGCGTCGCGAAAGCGGAAGGATTAGTGACCAGGTGGTGGGTCCAATAGGCATTCAACCCCCGGTGTACCAGAAGGAATTTCCCGAGGTCGAATGTCGCCAGTTCTTCGGCAATCGCGATTTGCTCTTCCACCGTCGCTCCGGGGAGATCGCCGGCCTGGCGAATTCTTGATCTGACAGCATCGAGAGTAGCGTAATGATCATCAGGTGAACTTGGGTGATGAGACAGTAGTTGTCCTTGTCCGGAATGCGATGACGTACTTTTCATAATGAAGTCCTGTTTGCCAGCTTATTGCGTGGATAGATGAGGTGAATGTCTGACCAGGGCAATGATGGCAATGCAAAACGAATGTGTGCGTTCAATTCCATTTGGCACCAGTGGTTTGTTGCGGATTGTTATGATTTAGTTAGGTTATTATAAGTTTGATTTATCACCAACGGTAGATGATTTATCCGAAAGCCATCTCAGCAGGTAACAAAACAGGCTGGATACTCAGACCGACTGCCGATGGGCGTGCCTGAAATAGCTGGCG
Organism: Dickeya fangzhongdai; assembly: GCF_002812485.1. Lineage (NCBI taxonomy): Bacteria > Pseudomonadati > Pseudomonadota > Gammaproteobacteria > Enterobacterales > Pectobacteriaceae > Dickeya > Dickeya fangzhongdai. The sequence continues at coordinate 3,795,742 of NZ_CP025003.1, read as the reverse complement.
AGCGTGAGTATGATGGATGCCTGCCAGCGACACGCTGGCCGGTTCATACAGATCTACCCAGGAGCTTAATAGAGGTCATTTGCAGGGAGAGGGGCAAAGAGTGGGGGGCGAAACAGCAGGCTGGCCTGTTATGACCAGTCTATTTATCCACCGTGTTTTGCCATACTTTTTTCAACTTTTCTGCGTCATTGACGCCATCACAGCCAGCCGGGAAGGATTTTCCCGCTCGCCCCCAGGCTGCGACATTATCGGGGTGGCACCATTCCGTCTGTCCGGCTCGATACCCATTCAGATAGGCATGACGATCTACATCCGGATTGCCAAACCATTCCGACAGTGTCTCGTTATCCCTGACAACCATACCGCTGGTGGCGTCCTTATATCCCGCGTCATACCAGAAATCGGACTCGCCTTTAGTCGGCGATACCGACGGAACGGACTGGCAGCCGGTGAGGAGCAACAACCCTATCAACACTATACCGTTTCTCATGATTGAACCTGTTTTTACAGCATCAGAATGGAGAGATACGGCCTAATATTACGCAATTTCCTGTTTTTCCTTTAATGATTTCAGTGCCCTGTGCTTGATTGGCGTTCTTCACTCAGTTCAGCGACGATACGTTTCCGCTTTCCCGAACACAACAACATACGGTGATAGCTGCGGCTGGGACGTGCTGGCATGATGCTGAATAATACGGTGTATAATTTTGTTTACGGTTGTAGCGTCACCGATGGTCGGCATTTTCGTCAGTCACGTGGTTTACCGCGGTTTAAGCAGGTCGCCAGCATCTATCCTGCGAAGGCCCGTAATCAGCATTCGCCAAATATCACCAGTAACATCATCAGGCTGTGAAATCATTTCAGATCTGCTGATTCTCTGCCTCTGAATACCTGAGAAACGGCGGCAGGTTGATAACGTCCAGCGCTTTCAATGAATTACTGTATTCGATGGTGAGACGCGCCCGATAGGCGTTAGCCAGTTTTGTGATTTCTAACCGGTTTTACGGGAGTAATTTTAACTTTACACCTATGGCTTGAAAAATTTACGACCTGTGTGTTAAGGTGTAAACCTGTTACTGACAATGACGAAATCGCTCCCCTTATACCAAAGGAACACACAGGATCATCATCATGCAAAAAGACACGCTCAATAATATTAATATCAGCGCCGAACAGGTTCTTATTACTCCCGACGAACTGAAAGCCAAATTCCCGCTCAATGAGCCGGAGCAGCAGGCGATTGCTTTGTCGCGTAAAACCATTGCTGACATTATTCATGGCAACGACAAACGTCTGCTGGTGGTGTGTGGTCCCTGTTCCATTCATGATACGGATGCCGCGCTGGATTACGCGCGTCGTCTGCAATCCCTGTCAGCCGAATTGAGCGATCGGCTGTATATCGTCATGCGTGTCTATTTTGAGAAACCCCGTACCACTGTCGGCTGGAAAGGGTTGATCAATGATCCCTACATGGATGGTTCCTTTGATATGGAGGCGGGGCTGCATATCGCCCGCGATTTGCTGCTTAAGCTGGTAAACATGGGGTTGCCGCTGGCGACCGAAGCGCTGGACCCGAATAGCCCGCAGTACCTGGGGGACTTGTTCAGCTGGTCGGCGATTGGCGCCAGAACCACCGAATCCCAGACTCACCGCGAGATGGCTTCCGGGTTATCAATGCCGGTGGGTTTCAAGAACGGCACTGACGGTAGTCTCGGCACCGCCATTAATGCCATGAAAGCCGCATCAATGCCGCATCGTTTTGTCGGTATCAATCAGAGCGGTCAGGTTTGCTTATTGCAGACGCAGGGAAATCCGGATGGACACGTGATCCTGCGTGGCGGCAAAAAGCCGAATTACAGCGCGGAAGACGTGGCTGAGTGTGAAAAACAGATGCGCGATGCAGGACTGAATCCGGCGCTGATGATAGATTGTAGCCACGGTAACTCCAGCAAAGACTACCGTCGGCAGCCGCTGGTGGTGGAGTCGGTGATCGAGCAGATCAAATCCGGTAACCGTTCTATTATCGGGCTGATGCTGGAGAGCCATATCCACGAAGGCAATCAGTCTTCCGAGCAACCGCGCGCCGACATGCGTTACGGGGTATCGGTGACGGATGCCTGCATCAGTTGGGAAAGTACAGAGACATTGTTGCGCTCGGTTCATAAAGAGCTGAGTGCGCGAAGCGCCAATCAGTAAGGAGAAGAACAGATGGTCGCTGAACTGACCGCATTGCGTGATCAGATAGATGAGGTAGATAAAGCATTATTGGCGTTGTTGTCGCGTCGGCTACGTCTGGTGGCGGAAGTCGGCGAGGTAAAGAGCCGTTATGGTTTGCCAATTTATGCGCCTGATCGGGAAGCAGCGATGCTGAGTTCACGACGTAAGGAAGCGGAAACGCTGGGTGTTCCCCCGGATTTGATTGAGGATGTTCTGCGTCGGGTGATGCGGGAGTCCTACGCCAGCGAGAATGACAAAGGGTTTAAAACGTTGTCTCCGTCGCTGCGCCCGATTGTGATCGTGGGAGGGCGTGGTCAGATGGGGCGCCTGTTTGACAGAATGCTGACGCTGTCCGGCTATCAGGTACGTATCCTGGAGCAGGAGGACTGGCCGCAGGCGGAGATGCTGCTGGCGGATGCTGGCATGGTGATCGTCAGTGTGCCAATCCATGTCACCGAACAGGTTATTGCCCGTCTGCCCCAACTGCCGGATGACTGTATTTTGGTGGATTTGGCGTCGGTTAAGAATGGTCCGCTGCAGGCGATGCTGGCGGCGCATCAGGGGCCGGTGCTGGGGCTGCACCCGATGTTCGGCCCGGATATCGGCAGCCTGGCCAAACAGGTTGTCGTGTATTGTGACGGACGCCAGCCGGAGGCCTATCAGTGGTTGCTGGAGCAGATCCAGGTGTGGGGCGCCCGGCTTCATCGCACCAGTGCGGTGGAACACGACCAAAACATGGCGTTCATTCAGGCGTTGCGCCATTTCGCGACATTTGCCTATGGCGTGCATCTGGCGGAAGAAAATGTGCAGCTGGAACAATTGCTGGCGCTTTCTTCGCCGATATACCGGCTTGAACTGGCGATGGTGGGGCGGCTGTTCGCGCAGGATCCGCAACTCTATGCCGACATCATCATGTCTTCCGGCAACAATCTGGCATTGATAAAACGTTACTACCAGCGTTTTGGTGAGGCGATTTCATTGCTGGAAGCGGGAGATAAAGCTGCGTTTGTCAGCAGCTTCAAGAAAGTCGAACACTGGTTCGGTGATTATTCGCGGCGATTCATGGCCGAAAGCCGTACTCTGCTGCGTCAGGCGAACGATATCCGCCAGTAGCGCAAAGGGCCTTGATGGTTTCCTGAAAAACCACCCTCGTTGAGAGGGTGGTTTTTTTATTGACGGGGTAGTCCATAGCTCCTGGCGGATACTGATGCGGAGTGGGTTATGCCGGTTCCACCGGCACCACATTTTCGCTGGGATAGCAGCCCAAAACCTTGAGCGAGCGGGTAATCGCGGCCAGCCCCTGCAGCGCTTTACGGGTATTGTCGTTGCGCAGATTGGCCTGCACATCAATATAAAACATCTCTTCCCACGGATTGCCGTTTATCGGCCGCGATTCCAGTTTTGTCATCACGATGCCGTGTTCGCGCAGCACCAGCAGCGCTTCCACCAGTGCGCCGGATTGCTGTCCGGTAGCCATGATTAAGGTGGTTTTAGCCGGCACTTGTTCGGTGACGTCGATCGGCTTGCGGGCCAGTACGATGAATCGGGTGATGTTTTGCACCTGATTGGCCAGATTCTGCTCCAGCGCCTGTAACTGATAAAGCATTCCACCGGCTTCGCTGCCCAGCGCGGCGGCATGCGGGGAATTGAGCTCGGCGACTTTCGCCATCGCGGCGGCGGTGCTTTCGCAGTACTCGATTTTCCAGTGCGGAAAACGGTTGATGAAATGGCTGCACTGCTGGAAAGGCTGCGGGTGGCTGTAAACGGTCTGGATCTGGTCCAATTGCGTATCCACCGCAACCAGCACGCAATGGTCGATAGGCGTGGTCAGCTCACCGACGATGGATAACCCGGTGTGCTGCAGCAGGTCGTAGACATCGTTGATTGAACCTGAGCTGGTGTTTTCTATCGGCAGCACGGCGTAATCGGCCTGGCCGGTTTCAACCAGGCTGATGATGTCCTGAAAACGCTGGCAGCCGCATTCAATAATCTGGTCAAAATGGCGCGCGGCATACTGACGGGCGGCTAAATGAGAGTAAGAGCCTTTGGGGCCGAGAAAAGCGACGCGGGCGGAATGCGACGCGCCAGAGTTGAGGTGCTGTTGCAGCAGCGCCTGCTGGGTCAGTACCGAATCTTCAATAATCAACTGGAACAGACGGGTAATGTAGTGACCGTCGAGCTGCCGCTTTTTACCTTCTTCTGCCAGCCGGGACAGTAAATCCCGCTCACGCTCTTTATCGCGAATAGGGCGATGAGAGTGCTGTTTGGCTCGCGCTACATCCAGCGCCAGCTCCCTTCGTTGTGCCAACAGTTCGAGCAGTTGCATATCCAGCGCGGTAATGCGCTCGCGCAGCGCCAGTAATGGATTATCGGTCATGGTGTGTACCTGTTTGCTGTCCAATAAAAAAGCCTCCTGATTCAGGAGGCTTTTTTTGTTCGTCTTCGTATTCTTACTCACACGACAAATCGCCCCCCCGGATCGGGGAGAGTAAAGAAGAATACGAAGAAAAACGGTTGTGGCGTCATGTCACCAAATCCTTGTTGGGAATGTTGATTAAGGTAACTGTTGCCTTTTCATCCTGTCAATACAAAATCGCCGGGAGCGATGCGCTCGCGTAGCGTTGTTCCATCAGGGAAGAGGAAACGTGAACCGTAAAAAACGCGCCTTACGGCGCGTTTCAGGCAACGGACAGGATCTGTCATTAAAAATGGAGACGCGGTGGGCGCGTCATCAGGTACTGCTATTCTGCCGGGGCCTGCTGATTGACATCTTTGATGCAGCTGTCCGCACGGCGGGCTTCGCCTTTGTGCTGGACCTTGTTCAGCTGTCGTTCCAGTTTTGTGATGAGTTCATTGACAGCGGTATACATATCTTCGTGTTTGGCGCTGGCCACCAACGGGCCATTGGGCGTACTGATGGTGGCGTCGACCACAAAACCCTGCGGCTCTTTAGACAGGATAATGTGCGGATTGATCAGGTGAGTCTGCCATTTATCCAGTTTGCTGAGACGGTCTTCGACATGCTGACGTATTGCGGGGGTAATATCCATCTGCTTGCTGGTAATGTTGATAGTCATAAAAACTTACCTCTCTGCCTTTTCCGTCTTGGGTGATTTCAGCATACCCCTAGTCGATGCAAAGTGGGTGATTTTGATCACCTTTTCTGGTCACTTTTCCGTCATGTGAATTGATTTGTGAGCGGCTTTGGGGAACCGGTGCGGCGCGCTTGTCGCCTTGCCAGGGCTGTGCCATTATCTATTAGATGTATTGGCGGGATTATCCGGTTACATTCAGGATGGCTGGCCATAGATCGAAAAAACAGGGCGAAAAAAACGGCAACCGAAGTTGCCGTGGTAATAGGGTTTCAGGCGTCTCTTCAGGCAGAAGGGTTGGCGGCGATGATTTTAGCCACCTTGTCGGCCTGCGCAGTCAATCGCAGTTCCCGATAGGCATTTTCCATCAGCGGCAGCGCGGTGCGCGTTGCCTGCGTATCCGGATAGTCCTTCAGCATTTGCTCTACGCGGTTAACCACTGCGACATAAGCGCCGCGTTTCGTGTAATACTGTGCGACAGAAAGCTCATATTTGGCCAAACGTTCTTTCAGGAATGCCAGGCGCTTGCTGCCGTCTGTGGCGTATTGGCTGTTCGGGTAGCCCTGAAGCAACTGGCTGAAAGCTTTAAACGCTGAACGAGCATACTGAGGATCGCGGTCTGAACGGTCGACGCCGAAGAAGCCTTGCAACATGCTGTCATCCTGCGCCATGTTGGTCAGCCCGCGCATATAGAGGACATAGTCCACGTTCGGGTGCGTCGGGTTCAGGCGGATGAAGCGATCAATCGACGCCTGAGCCAACGGCAACTCGGCGGATTTGTAATAGGCGTAAATCAGGTCCAGTTGGACCTGCTGGGAGTAAGGGCCGAATGGATAACGGTTATCCAGCGCTTCCAACTGCGTGATGGCGGCTTTAAAGTTGCCGTCCTGCAGTTTCTCCTGGGCGGTGGCATACAGTTCTGAAGGTGGACGGTCGGGAACCGCATCTTTGGAATTGGAGCAACCAGCCAGCGTCAGGCTCAACGTGGCAGCAGCCACCAGGTATTTCATACGCGTCATGACGATTTGATTATCCTCAGAGTGTTTTTCCGGGAAACTGTCCGTTAAGCTCCCGATTAAGACCAGCTACAATGGTACATTATTTTAAACGGCATCGCCGTTAAAACCCAACGTTAATAAGAAGCAGCATACTATGTCCCAACAAGTACAACTCACCGCGACGGTGGCCGAATCCCAACTTGGACAACGTTTAGATCAGGCTTTGGCCGAATTGTTCCCTGATTATTCACGTTCCCGCATAAAAACGTGGATTCTGGAACAGCGGGTACAGATTAACGGCAAGATGGTGGATAAACCAAAAGAGAAAGTGCTTGGCGGGGAATCTGTCGCTATTGATGCTTTGATCGAGGAAGACGCCCGCTGGGAAGCGCAGCCGATCTCGCTGGATATCGTCTATGAAGACGAAGACATTCTGGTGATCAATAAACCGCGCGATCTGGTGGTACACCCTGGCGCCGGTAATCCTGACGGCACCGTGCTGAACGCGCTGTTGCATCACTATCCGGAGATTGTCGATGTGCCGCGTGCGGGGATTGTCCATCGCCTGGATAAGGACACCACCGGCTTGATGGTGGTGGCCAAGACTGTACCGGCCCAGACCCGGCTGGTGGAATCATTGCAGGCGCGTGAAATCACCCGCGAATATGAAGCGGTGGCGATCGGCACGATGACGGCGGGCGGCACGGTAGAGGAGCCGATTGCCCGCCATTCCACCAAACGCATGCACATGGCGGTACACCCGATGGGGAAACCGGCCGTGACGCACTATCGCATCATGGAACATTTCCGTGCACATACCCGGCTGCGGCTGCGGCTGGAAACGGGCCGGACCCACCAGATTCGCGTCCACATGGCGCACATCAACCATCCGCTGATAGGCGACCCGTTGTATGGCGGTCGTCCGCGTCTGCCCAAAGGGGCTTCCGAGGCATTTATCGAGACGCTGCGCAATTTTGATCGCCAGGCACTGCACGCCACCATGTTGCGCCTTTATCATCCTATCAGCGGTATCGAGATGGAGTGGCATGCTCCCTTGCCGCAGGATATGGTGGATCTGATTGCCGCGTTGAAAGCGGATACCGATGCGTTTAAAGATCAACTTGACTGGTGATGGCATGGCGTCTGACAACATGATGTTAATACCCGACTGGCCTGCTCCGGCGACGGTACGGGCCTGTAGCACCACTCGTCTTGGCGGCGTCAGCGGCGCGCCGTATGACTCGCTCAATCTGGGTAATCATGTGGGAGACGATCCGCTGCATGTGCAGGATAACCGGCAACGTCTGGCCGCCGCGGCCGGATTGCCGGTCATGCCGCACTGGCTGGAACAGGTGCATGGCACAGAGGTGATTAACCTTGATCAGACATCGCCTGCGTCACTGACGGGCGATGCCGCTTATACCACCCGTAAGGATCGGGTATGCGCGGTAATGACCGCCGATTGTCTGCCGGTTCTGTTCTGCTCTGTTGATGGACGCGAAGTGGCGGCGGCGCATGCCGGCTGGCGTGGCTTGCAGGCCGGCGTGTTGGAACAGACGCTGCGTCATTTTCGTGCTCGCCCGGCCGACATTCTGGCATGGATGGGGCCGGCGATCGGTCCGCAGCAATTTGAAGTCGGGGGTGAGGTCCGTGAGGCTTTTATGCAGGGCGACCCCGCCGCCGATTGCGCTTTTATCCCCCGTAATGGTAAATTCCTCGCCGATATTTACCAACTGGCCCGTTTACGTTTACAGGCCGCTGGCGTCAGCCAGGTGTTCGGCGGCGACGACTGTACGGTCAGCGACGCCGGCCGGTTTTTCTCCTATCGACGCGATGGAACAACCGGACGTATGGCAACTTTGATTTGGCTGATATAACCTATTGAATTAAGACGATCCGGAGGATTAACGTTTTTCCTTCTATTATTACTGGCAAAATCATCTTGAATTTTTGAGGGATGACCTCACTTAATCTCCAGTAGCAATTTTGACCAGTATGTATGGGAGGAGTTATGCGTCTGGATCGTCTTACCAATAAGTTCCAGCTTGCCCTCGCTGATGCCCAATCTCTCGCCCTCGGACGAGATCATCAATTCATTGAGCCGCTGCATTTGATGAGTGCCCTTCTGAATCAGGAAGGGGGCACCGTCGGCCCGTTATTGACAGCAGCTGGGGCAAATGTGAGCCGTCTTAAAAGTGAAATTGAGCAGGCAATCAGCCGATTACCACAGGTGGAAGGCACCGGTGGCGATGTTCAACCGTCCAGCGAGCTGGTACGGACGCTCAATATCTGCGACAAGCTGGCGCAGAAAAAGGGCGACACATTCATTTCTTCAGAATTATTCGTGCTGGCGGTGTTTGAATCGCGCAGCGCATTGGGTGATCTGCTAAAAAATGCAGGCGCCACTCAACAGAATGTCACTCAGGCTATCGAGCAGGTTCGCGGCGGGCAGCAGGTCAACGAGCAGAGCGCCGAAGATCAGCGTCAGGCACTGAAAAAATTCACGATTGATCTCACGGAGCGTGCCGAACAGGGCAAGTTGGACCCGGTGATTGGCCGTGATGAGGAAATTCGACGCACTATCCAGGTGCTGCAGCGCAGAACCAAAAACAACCCGGTTTTGATCGGCGAGCCTGGCGTCGGGAAAACCGCCATTGTTGAAGGGTTGGCGCAGCGTATCGTCAATGGCGAAGTCCCTGAGGGGCTGAAGAATAAACGCGTGCTGGCGCTTGATATGGGTGCGCTGGTGGCGGGAGCCAAATATCGCGGTGAGTTCGAGGAACGTCTGAAAGGCGTGCTGAACGACCTGTCCAAACAGGAAGGCAACGTCATCCTCTTTATCGACGAGCTGCACACCATGGTCGGTGCCGGCAAGGCTGACGGCGCGATGGATGCCGGCAACATGCTCAAGCCGGCGCTGGCGCGCGGCGAGTTGCACTGCGTAGGGGCGACGACGCTGGATGAATACCGGCAATACATTGAAAAAGACGCCGCCCTTGAGCGTCGTTTCCAGAAAGTGTTTGTCGCCGAACCGACCGTTGAAGACACCATCGCCATTCTGCGCGGTCTGAAAGAGCGCTATGAGCTGCATCATCACGTGCAAATCACCGATCCGGCGATTGTCGCGGCGGCCATGTTATCGCACCGGTACATTTCCGATCGGAAATTGCCGGATAAAGCGATCGATCTTATTGATGAAGCCGCATCCAGTATCCGTATGCAGATCGATTCCAAACCGGAGCCGCTGGATCGCCTTGATCGCCGAATTATCCAGCTGAAGCTGGAACAACAGGCGCTGAAGAAAGAGTCTGATGAAGCCAGCCTGAAACGTCTGGAGATTCTGAATGCCGAGCTGGAGCAGAAAGAGCGCGAATACTCAAAACTGGAAGAAGAGTGGAAAGCCGAGAAAGCATCGCTGACGGGCACACAAAATATTAAGGCGGCACTGGAGCAGGCAAAAATTTCTCTGGAACAGGCAAGACGCCAGGGGGATTTAGGCCAGATGTCGGAATTGCAGTACGGCAAAATTCCTGAATTGGAAAAGCAACTGGCCGCTGCCACCCAGGTTGAAGGCAAAACTATGCGCTTGCTTCGTAACCGGGTAACGGATGCCGAGATTGCCGAAGTACTTGCCCGCTGGACCGGTATTCCGGTTTCACGGATGCTGGAAAGCGAGCGGGAAAAACTGTTGCGCATGGAGCAGGAGTTGCACCAGCGGGTGATTGGACAGAACGAAGCGGTGGAAGCCGTCGCCAATTCTATTCGCCGCAGCCGTGCCGGATTGTCGGATCCCAACCGTCCCATCGGTTCGTTTCTGTTCCTCGGGCCGACCGGCGTGGGTAAAACCGAATTATGCAAGACGCTGGCGTCGTTCCTGTTCGATAGCGATGACGCCATGGTCCGTATTGATATGTCCGAGTTCATGGAGAAGCATTCGGTTTCCCGTCTGGTGGGCGCTCCTCCGGGATATGTCGGTTATGAAGAAGGTGGGTATCTGACTGAAGCGGTACGCCGCCGGCCTTATTCCGTCATCCTGCTGGATGAAGTGGAAAAAGCGCACCCTGACGTGTTCAACATTCTATTGCAAGTGCTGGATGACGGCCGACTGACTGATGGACAAGGCCGCACGGTGGATTTCCGCAACACGGTGGTGATCATGACCTCCAACCTGGGTTCGGATCTGATCCAGGAACGGTTCGGTGAGATGAATTACAACCAGATGCGTGACATGGTGTTGAGTGTCGTCAGCCATCATTTCCGTCCGGAGTTCATCAACCGTATTGATGAGGTTGTGGTATTTCATCCGCTGGGTAAAAACCATATTACTTCAATTGCGCAGATTCAGTTGCAGCGGCTCTACAAACGGATGGAGGAGCGCGGCTATACCGTCACAATATCCGATGCGGCGCTGGAATTGCTCGGTAACTCAGGTTTTGACCCGGTGTACGGCGCCCGGCCGTTGAAACGCGCCATCCAGCAGATGATTGAGAATCCGCTGGCGCAGCAGATATTGTCAGGGGCTTTAGTTCCCGGTAAACCGGTTACCCTGGATGCAGATGACGAGGCGATTGTTATTCGCCAGTAATCGTTATTCTTATGATGAAGCCCGGCTAATGCCGGGCTTTTGTTTTATTTATCGCCTAATGGAGTGGTAAATCGCCATTAATTGTGGTTTTGGTTCAAAATGTGAGCGGTTGAGTTTTTTTTTGAAAATTAGTCTTGTCAGGCCAGAAGAACTCCCTATAATGCGCCTCCACTGACACGGCAACGGCGATGAGCCGGCGCGGTGTGAGGCGGAGAAAACGGGGAAAAAGTCGTTGACTCTGAATGAGGAAAGCGTAGTATACGCCACCTCGCGACAGCAGGCTGTAAGCCGGTCGCACTGCTCTTTAACAATCAATCAGACAATCTGTGTGGGCACTCGCAGGACGCTTCACTAAAATATTTGTGAAAAGTCTTGAAGAGTGACAACAGTTAATTCATACGAACTAACAGTAAATTCTTTGAGCACGTTTTCTTCGGAAAACACATCAAACTTTAAATTGAAGAGTTTGATCATGGCTCAGATTGAACGCTGGCGGCAGGCCTAACACATGCAAGTCGAGCGGCAGCGGGGGGAAGCTTGCTTCCCTGCCGGCGAGCGGCGGACGGGTGAGTAATGTCTGGGGATCTGCCCGATGGAGGGGGATAACTACTGGAAACGGTAGCTAATACCGCATAACGTCGCAAGACCAAAGTGGGGGACCTTCGGGCCTCACGCCATCGGATGAACCCAGATGGGATTAGCTAGTAGGTGGGGTAACGGCTCACCTAGGCGACGATCCCTAGCTGGTCTGAGAGGATGACCAGCCACACTGGAACTGAGACACGGTCCAGACTCCTACGGGAGGCAGCAGTGGGGAATATTGCACAATGGGGGAAACCCTGATGCAGCCATGCCGCGTGTGTGAAGAAGGCCTTCGGGTTGTAAAGCACTTTCAGCGGGGAGGAAGGCGGCAAGGTTAATAACCTTGTCGATTGACGTTACCCGCAGAAGAAGCACCGGCTAACTCCGTGCCAGCAGCCGCGGTAATACGGAGGGTGCAAGCGTTAATCGGAATGACTGGGCGTAAAGCGCACGCAGGCGGTCTGTTAAGTTGGATGTGAAATCCCCGGGCTTAACCTGGGAACTGCATTCAAAACTGACAGGCTAGAGTCTCGTAGAGGGGGGTAGAATTCCAGGTGTAGCGGTGAAATGCGTAGAGATCTGGAGGAATACCGGTGGCGAAGGCGGCCCCCTGGACGAAGACTGACGCTCAGGTGCGAAAGCGTGGGGAGCAAACAGGATTAGATACCCTGGTAGTCCACGCTGTAAACGATGTCGATTTGGAGGTTGTGCCCTTGAGGCGTGGCTTCCGGAGCTAACGCGTTAAATCGACCGCCTGGGGAGTACGGCCGCAAGGTTAAAACTCAAATGAATTGACGGGGGCCCGCACAAGCGGTGGAGCATGTGGTTTAATTCGATGCAACGCGAAGAACCTTACCTACTCTTGACATCCAGCGAAGACTGCAGAGATGCGGTCGTGCCTTCGGGAACGCTGAGACAGGTGCTGCATGGCTGTCGTCAGCTCGTGTTGTGAAATGTTGGGTTAAGTCCCGCAACGAGCGCAACCCTTATCCTCTGTTGCCAGCACTACGGGTGGGAACTCAGGGGAGACTGCCGGTGATAAACCGGAGGAAGGTGGGGATGACGTCAAGTCATCATGGCCCTTACGAGTAGGGCTACACACGTGCTACAATGGCGTATACAAAGAGAAGCGACCTCGCGAGAGCAAGCGGACCTCATAAAGTACGTCGTAGTCCGGATTGGAGTCTGCAACTCGACTCCATGAAGTCGGAATCGCTAGTAATCGTAGATCAGAATGCTACGGTGAATACGTTCCCGGGCCTTGTACACACCGCCCGTCACACCATGGGAGTGGGTTGCAAAAGAAGTAGGTAGCTTAACCTTCGGGAGGGCGCTTACCACTTTGTGATTCATGACTGGGGTGAAGTCGTAACAAGGTAACCGTAGGGGAACCTGCGGTTGGATCACCTCCTTACCGAGTTGAAGCGCCTGCGTGGTGTCCACACAGATTGTCTGATGATAAGAAAGAGTCAAAAGCGTCTTGCGAAGCTGACAAGTGATGTCCCCTTCGTCTAGAGGCCCAGGACACCGCCCTTTCACGGCGGTAACAGGGGTTCGAATCCCCTAGGGGACGCCAGTATGACTGACAGTGGGTGAAAGGCACGGTCAACGCTAACCTAAAACTGATTAGTGATAGTCAGGTTTATGTTATCTGCTCTTTAACAATCCGGAACAAGCTGAATAATTTGAAACGACGGCATATGAGTGTGAATTCGTATGTTGTTCGAGTCTCTCAACATACCCGCATCCCGAGACATTTTCGGGTTGTGAGGTTAAGCGACTAAGCGTACACGGTGGATGCCTAGGCAGTCAGAGGCGATGAAGGGCGTGCTAATCTGCGAAAAGCGTCGGCAAGGTGATATGAACCGTTATACCCGACGATACCCGAATGGGGAAACCCAGTGTGATTCGTCACACTATCATTAACTGAATCCATAGGTTAATGAGGCGAACCGGGGGAACTGAAACATCTCAGTACCCCGAGGAAAAGAAATCAACCGAGATTCCCCCAGTAGCGGCGAGCGAACGGGGAGGAGCCCAGAACCTGAATCGGCTTGTGTGTCAGTGGAAGCGTCTGGAAAGTCGCACGATACAGGGTGAAAGTCCCGTACACGAAGATGCACAGGCCGTGAGTTCGATGAGTAGGGCGGGACACGTGGTATCCTGTCTGAACATGGGGGGACCATCCTCCAAGGCTAAATACTCCTGACTGACCGATAGTGAACCAGTACCGTGAGGGAAAGGCGAAAAGAACCCCGGCGAGGGGAGTGAAATAGAACCTGAAACCGTGTACGTACAAGCAGTGGGAGCACCTTTTGGGTGTGACTGCGTACCTTTTGTATAATGGGTCAGCGACTTATATTCTGTAGCAAGGTTAACCGCATAGGGGAGCCGCAGGGAAACCGAGTCTTAACTGGGCGTTAAGTTGCAGGGTATAGACCCGAAACCCGGTGATCTAGCCATGGGCAGGTTGAAGGTTGGGTAACACTAACTGGAGGACCGAACCGACTAATGTTGAAAAATTAGCGGATGACTTGTGGCTGGGGGTGAAAGGCCAATCAAACCGGGAGATAGCTGGTTCTCCCCGAAAGCTATTTAGGTAGCGCCTCGTGAATTCATCTCCGGGGGTAGAGCACTGTTTCGGCTAGGGGGCCATCCCGGCTTACCAACCCGATGCAAACTGCGAATACCGGAGAATGTTATCACGGGAGACACACGGCGGGTGCTAACGTCCGTCGTGAAGAGGGAAACAACCCAGACCGCCAGCTAAGGTCCCAAAGTCATGGTTAAGTGGGAAACGATGTGGGAAGGCCCAGACAGCCAGGATGTTGGCTTAGAAGCAGCCATCATTTAAAGAAAGCGTAATAGCTCACTGGTCGAGTCGGCCTGCGCGGAAGATGTAACGGGGCTAAAACCATGCACCGAAGCTGCGGCAGCGACGCTTAGGCGTTGTTGGGTAGGGGAGCGTTCTGTAAGCCGTTGAAGGTGGACTGTGAGGTCTGCTGGAGGTATCAGAAGTGCGAATGCTGACATAAGTAACGATAATGCGGGTGAAAAACCCGCACGCCGGAAGACCAAGGGTTCCTGTCCAACGTTAATCGGGGCAGGGTGAGTCGACCCCTAAGGCGAGGCTGAAAAGCGTAGTCGATGGGAAACAGGTTAATATTCCTGTACTTGGTGTTACTGCGAGGGGGGGACGGAGAAGGCTATGTCATCCGGGCGACGGTTGTCCCGGTTTAAGCGTGCAGGTGGGTGGACCAGGTAAATCCGGTCTGCTGTCAACACTGAGGCGTGATGACGAGGTACTACGGTACTGAAGTGACAGATGCCCTGCTTCCAGGAAAAGCCTCTAAGCATCAGGTAACATTGAATCGTACCCCAAACCGACACAGGTGGTCAGGTAGAGAATACTCAGGCGCTTGAGAGAACTCGGGTGAAGGAACTAGGCAAAATGGTGCCGTAACTTCGGGAGAAGGCACGCTGGGCATGGTGAAGTCCCTTGCGGACGGAGCTGAGCCCAGTCGCAGATACCAGCTGGCTGCAACTGTTTAATAAAAACACAGCACTGTGCAAACACGAAAGTGGACGTATACGGTGTGACGCCTGCCCGGTGCCGGAAGGTTAATTGATGGGGTTATCCGTAAGGAGAAGCTCTTGATCGAAGCCCCGGTAAACGGCGGCCGTAACTATAACGGTCCTAAGGTAGCGAAATTCCTTGTCGGGTAAGTTCCGACCTGCACGAATGGCGTAATGATGGCCAGGCTGTCTCCACCCGAGACTCAGTGAAATTGAACTCGCTGTGAAGATGCAGTGTACCCGCGGCAAGACGGAAAGACCCCGTGAACCTTTACTATAGCTTGACACTGAACCTTGAGCCTTGATGTGTAGGATAGGTGGGAGGCTTTGAAGTGTGGACGCCAGTCTGCATGGAGCCAACCTTGAAATACCACCCTTTAATGTTTGATGTTCTAACGTAGACCCGTAAACCGGGTTGCGGACAGTGTCTGGTGGGTAGTTTGACTGGGGCGGTCTCCTCCCAAAGAGTAACGGAGGAGCACGAAGGTTAGCTAATCCTGGTCGGACATCAGGAGGTTAGTGCAAAGGCATAAGCTAGCTTGACTGCGAGAGTGACGGCTCGAGCAGGTGCGAAAGCAGGTCTTAGTGATCCGGTGGTTCTGAATGGAAGGGCCATCGCTCAACGGATAAAAGGTACTCCGGGGATAACAGGCTGATACCGCCCAAGAGTTCATATCGACGGCGGTGTTTGGCACCTCGATGTCGGCTCATCACATCCTGGGGCTGAAGTAGGTCCCAAGGGTATGGCTGTTCGCCATTTAAAGTGGTACGCGAGCTGGGTTTAGAACGTCGTGAGACAGTTCGGTCCCTATCTGCCGTGGGCGCTGGAAGATTGAGGGGGGTTGCTCCTAGTACGAGAGGACCGGAGTGAACGCACCACTGGTGTTCGGGTTGTGATGCCAATTGCATTGCCCGGTAGCTAAGTGCGGAAGAGATAACCGCTGAAAGCATCTAAGCGGGAAACTTGCCCCGAGATGAGTCTTCCCTGGGCCCTTGAGGCCCCTGAAGGGACGTTCGAGACGAGGACGTTGATAGGCTGGGTGTGTAAGCGTAGCGATACGTTGAGCTAACCAGTACTAATGACCCGAGAGGCTTAACCTTACAACACCGAAGGTGTTTTGGTGAGAGAGACGAGAAAGAATTTGGCTTGTTCGACGGATGGATTCTGATGGTTGTGCGGCGCATGAGTGTGGGCATAACGGTTGGAATGAAAAGAATTTGCCTGGCGGCGAGAGCGCGGTGGTCCCACCTGACCCCATGCCGAACTCAGAAGTGAAACGCCGTAGCGCCGATGGTAGTGTGGGGTCTCCCCATGCGAGAGTAGGGAACTGCCAGGCATCAAATTGTGGTGTAAGAAAACACCGGTTATCGGATTGACTCCTCTGATAACGTACAGAATCGGTGGTGCGGTAGTTCAGTCGGTTAGAATACCGGCCTGTCACGCCGGGGGTCGCGGGTTCGAGTCCCGTCCGCACCGCCAACATATAAAAGCCCTGAGCATAAGCTCGGGGCTTTTTGCTATTGTCCCTGCTCATCATTCTCTGACTGACGCTGGCGATCGTTTTTACCTCGTAATCGATCTTTTCAAAGCTATCATCTACCGCATTACATGCTATTCGATCTTGATACCGAATTTTTCATCTGACGAGTTATACCCATTGAAACTCGAAGATAAAAACCCTATAACGATTAACAGTTCATCGGTTATAAGCAGGAACAATGTGCGTAAGAAAACCTATGCCATGAGGTACGTTGCCGGACAGCCTGTTGAACGTATCTTTCAGCCTGCGGCAATGCATTATTTAAAACAGCAGCCTGCATCTTCGGGTCCTCTGATGCCAACGGAGAATCGCTTGCGGGTGATGGTGTGGAATATTTTTAAACAACAGCGTACGAATTGGCTCTCGGTCCTGAAAGGTTTTGGCGAGAACACCCAGTTGATGCTGTTGCAGGAAGCACAATCAAGTCCTGAACTGATTCGTTTTGCCACTACGCATTATCTTTCTGCCGAACAGGTACCCGCTTTTGTTCTTCCCTCTCATCCTTCGGGTGTGATGACGTTATCATCTGCACAACCTATGTATTGTTTTCCGTTACGCGAGAGAGAGCCGTTGATTCGTCTGGCTAAATCAGCGCTGATCACTGTGTATTCACTGAGCGATGGGCGTTTATTGATGGTCATAAATATTCATGCTGTCAATTTTAGCCTGGGTGTTGAGGCTTATACAAAACAGCTGGAAACTATTGGCGAACAGTTGAAGCGCCATAACGGACCAGTGGTGATGGCGGGGGACTTTAATGCCTGGAGCCAGCCCAGAGTGAGCGCGCTTTATCGGTTTGCCCATCGAATGGGACTTGGAGAGGTGGTGTTTTCTGACGATCAGCGGCGCCGCGCATTTGGCCGTCCGTTGGATTTCGTCTTTTATCGCGAGCTGGGGGTGGCAAATTCGTCGGTGCTGGTTACCGACGCATCCGATCATAACCCTTTGCTGGTGGAATTCGATGTTTCCTGAGCTCCTGCTGCACCAATAAAAAAACCGCCGTAAATGGCGGTTTTTTACTTACTAGTATCAGGAGTCCGGTGATTGTCTATTGGTGACATAAAGTGTCAGCCTGTCGCCTGGCTGGAGGTTGGCATCTTTGATGACCGTATTCCAGCGCATGACATCAGCAATGTTAACGCCATGGCGTTTGGCAATGCTTGCCAGCGAATCACCTTTGCGAACCTGATAAACAATCGAGTTCGACTTGTTGTTGCTTGCTACGACACCGGCCGTCACGGGCACCGTTGCTTTGGCAACCTGCAATGTTTGACCCACCTTCAGAGCGCTGCCCTTGAGGCGGTTCCAGCTTTGCAGATCCTGCGTGCGGACATTCATTCGTTTGGCGATGCTTGATAACGTATCACCTGCGCGAACTTTGTATCCTACAGAGCGAGTCGCGACCGCCGGTTGCGCGGCTTTAGCCGGTTGGACAGCGGCAATGTCACCGTCTGCCAGCGAGTCTTTCAACTGTCCCACATGAGACTTGGGTACCATAATGTAATGCGGCCCATTTGGCGCAGTAACATCACGTGTGTAACCCGTGTTGTAGCTCTTCAGCTTGGTGACAGATAATCCCGCCAGTTCAGCTGCTTGCGTCAACTCCATCTGCTGACCCAGATCTACTCGCGCCAGAGCGCGGTTTTCATTGGGCTTAGGCAGCTCAACTCCATATTTTTTGCTGTGCTTGAGAATATCGCTCAGCGCCAACATCTTGGGCACATAGGTTGACGTTTCATACGGCAACGCCAGCGCCCAATAATTAGTTGGACGGCCTTTCGCTTTATTCGCTTTCACCGCTTGCATGATTCGCCCTTCACCCGCGTTGTAGGCAGCCACGGTTAGTAACCAATCGCCGTCAAACATGCGGTTCAGGCGCTGCATCATATCCAATGCAGCGGTCGTGGATGCAACAACATCACGACGTCCGTCATACCATTGGGTATGTTTCAACCCATAATTGCGCCCGGTGCCAGGAACAATCTGCCAAAGCCCTACGGCGTTGGATGATGACCTGGCGTTTGGGTCAAAAGCGCTCTCCACTATGGGTAGCAGTACCAGTTCCATCGGCATCTTACGTTCTTTAATCTGCCCGACTATCCAGTACATGTACGGCTCTGCCCGTAATGTTACATCGTGGAGATAGCTCTTATTTTTTAAGTAACGCTGTTTTTGCTCGCGGATCCGGGTGTTTTCCGGAACCTCCATCTTCAGCTCGTCGCCAATGAAGTTCCACAGATCTCGTTGCGCGATGCTGTCATCATCCAGCCACCGCGCACCGGTCTCTCGACCATCTGTGTACTTTCCTGCTTCACTTTGACCTGCCGAAGACAGACTCTGTGCATGCTGTCTGGGTTGGGAGGTGTCATTAGGCGGCACCTGGCAACCGGTCAGCACGACTGAGGCGATAAATATCGCTTTAGTCTTCATATCTGTGTCAATAGTTGCTTAAAAGACAAACAATGATACTTTGATTGGCAATTCAGTACAACAAAAACCGTCAGAATCGGTCTTTCATGGCGCGTAAGTGCGCAAAAATCTGCCAATCACCCTTGTGGTCCGTATTAATGGACAATTTTCTTTGCAAATCAATGTCATGGTAACGTAAAAAAATATTTATTCTTCGTTCCCGCCCCAGTGTGGAAGGGAGGGATGATTCTCCTTTTTCACGTAATTGCCTGATTTTAAGTAGGTAATCATTGATATCCGCATCTTCTGGCCAAACGTGGTGCGCGAACTCCAGATTGGATAATGTGTACTCGTGTGCACAACATACTTGGGTTTCATCGGGTAAATCAGCCAACTTGATCAATGATTCGAACATTTGTTGTGCTGTACCTTCAAAAATGCGACCGCACCCAGCAGAAAATAATGTATCGCCACAGAACAGATATGGGCGGCTATGATACGCGATATGTCCTGCGGTGTGCCCGGGCACGGAAAAAATAGAAAATTCCGAGCCGGCCGCAGTAATTACGTCGCCTTCCTGTACTGTATGTGTCGCGCCACACGGTTTGGTTTCCTGTGGGCCGTAAATTTGTATGCCGGGGTAGTGTTCCGCCAGTTGGCGAACGCCGCCAGTATGATCATTATGGTGATGGGTCAACAGAATGGCGACAGGGAACAGCTTGTGATCTTCCAACGCCTGTAGCACGGGTGCGGCTTCGCCCGGATCCACAATCACGCATTGCTTTTCATCGTTGGCCAGTAGCCAGATGTAGTTGTCTTTGAAGGCCGGTACACTGATAAGATTCATGCTGCATCCTCATTTTTTGCGATTAGCCTGCGGAAGATACTAAAACATGAAGCCAGCACAAACATCCCAGAAGATCGTAGCGCCTGATAGTTGGGAGGCGATTCCCTGGGGAGAGTACTATCTTCATACGCTGAATTCGGCGCTGTCCCCGTGGTGGAGTCGGATATTTGGATTCCACCTGCTGAAAATCGGCCGGTTGAGTACGGCGATTGACAGCCAGACGTGTACGATTCCGCATCAGGTCAACGTCAGCCGGGAGCCGCAAGCGGCGCATGTCATGGCGGATCCTTACCAGCTTCCGTTTGTCGAGAAGTCGGTGGATGCCTGTCTGCTGGCTCATGTGCTGGCTTATTCTGCCGATCCTCACCGGATTGTACGCGAGGTGGACCGGATCTTGATTAACGATGGCTGGATCATCATCAGCGGGTTCAACCCGGTCAGCCTGGTTGGTCTGGGGCGACTGGTGCCCGGTATGCGTCGGCGTCAGCCGTATTGCAGCCGGATGTTCAGCCAGATGCGTGTGATGGACTGGCTAAGCCTGCTGAATTACGAGATTGTGCATCATAACAGTTTGCAGGTGCTGCCCTGGCGTCAGCCCGGCCAGGGCAAGTGGAACAATACGCTGCCGCTGCTGGGATGTCTGAACCTGATTGTCGCGCGCAAACGCACGATTCCGCTGACCATGACGCCGTCCAAAACCCTGCTGAGGAAATCACCGCTGAATCGCCCGGTCGGGGCGACGAAAAGCTATCGTTATCGGCATGATTGAACGTCAGTCAGGGGGGCTCGTTACGGTAAGGCTACTCCGGCTGATAGCCGGTGTCATCAAGCGTGGGTGCGCTGGCAGCCTGGCGGGCCAGTTCATCACAGCGTTCGTTTTCCGGATGGCCGGCATGGCCTTTCACCCATTGCCAGTGCAGGGTATGGCGCTGAATAGCCTGATCCAGCCGCTGCCACAGGTCGACGTTTTTCACTGGTTTTTTATCCGCGGTTTTCCAGCCGCGCTTTTTCCAGTTATGGATCCAACTGGTAATGCCCTGGCGGACATACTGGCTGTCGGTAGTGATGGTTACCTCGCAAGGTGTGGTCAGGGTTTCCAGCGCGACGATTGCCGCCATCAATTCCATCCGGTTATTGGTGGTGAGCCGGTAGCCTGCGCTGAGGGGTTTTTCGTGTTGCTTGTAACGCAGCAGTGCCCCGTATCCACCTGGACCGGGATTGCCGAGACAGGATCCGTCGGTGAAAATCTCTACCTGTTTTAGCATCTCTGGTAGACTCTTATTCATGGTCAAAAGTACAAGTCTGACATAAACGAAACCGATGAGCACTGTAATTACACGACAAATCGTTCTTGATACTGAAACCACCGGTATGAATAAACTGGGGGTTCATTATGAAGGGCACAAGATTATTGAGATCGGTGCGGTCGAGGTGGTGAACCGTCGTCTGACCGGGCGCCACTTCCATGTCTACCTCAAACCGGACCGGTTGGTGGATCCGGAGGCCTATAACATTCATGGCATCAGTGATGAATTCCTGGCGGATAAGCCGACTTACGGCGATGTCGTCGATGATTTTCTCGATTTCATCCGCGGCGCCGAGCTGGTGATCCATAACGCGGCGTTCGATATCGGCTTTATGGACTATGAGTTTCGCTTACTGAAGCGCGATATCCCGAAAACCGAGACGTTCTGCACCATTACCGACAGCCTGCTGATGGCGCGCCGGTTATTTCCCGGCAAACGTAATAACCTGGATGCGTTGTGCGATCGTTACCAGATAGATAACAGCAAGCGTACGCTGCACGGCGCGTTACTCGATGCCGAAATTCTGGCCGAAGTTTATCTGGCGATGACCGGCGGTCAAACGTCGCTGGCCTTTTCGATGGAGGGCGATACCCAGCAGCAGGCGGCGCAAGCGGAAACCATCCAGCGCATTTCACGCCCGGCATCGGCTCTGGCGGTGTTGTATGCCAGCGACGAAGAACTGGTGGCGCATGAGCAACGTCTGGATTTGATTGTGAAAAAAGGCGGCAGTTGCCTGTGGCGTAACTGAGTTTATGGTCTTTGATCACAAAGGCGGCGCTGCGCTGAAAATGTAAGCAAACAGAAGCAGTTAGTGATAAAAAGCATTGACGCAACCGATGGCGCCCCGTAGTATGCACCTCGCTCACTGAGCACAGCGCGGTGCGGTAGTTCAGTCGGTTAGAATACCGGCCTGTCACGCCGGGGGTCGCGGGTTCGAGTCCCGTCCGCACCGCCAACCATTCTGAAGCCCTGAATCATCTGATTCAGGGCTTCTTCGTTTCCGGGCTTCAGAAATCCCAGTCTTCGTCTTCGGTTTCCACCGCTTTGCCAATCACATAGGATGAGCCGGCCCCGGAGAAGAAATCGTGATTTTCCTCTGCGCCCGGCGACAGGGCGGCCAGAATAGCCGGATTGACGTCGGTCATGCTGGCGGGAAATAGCGCTTCATAGCCCAGATTCATCAGCGCTTTGTTGGCGTTATAGTGCAGGAACTTCACTACATCATCGCTCCAGCCGACGCCGTCATACAGTTCGTGGGTGTAATCCACTTCATTGTCGTACAGAGTTTGCAGCAAATCGTAGGCGAAGGCCTGCAAATCGCGTTGTTGTTGCGTACCCACGTGTTTTAACCCCTGCTGATATTTGTAGCCGATATAATACCCGTGCACCGCTTCGTCGCGGATGATGAGGCGAATCAGGTCGGCGGTATTGGTCAGCCGGCCGCGGCTGGCCCAGTACATCGGCAGGTAAAAACCGGAGTAAAACAGAAAGGACTCCAGAAAGACGCTGGCGATTTTCTTTTTCAGCGGGTCGTCATGCTGGTAATGCGAGAGGATCAGCGCCGCCTTGTTTTGCAACGGCTGGTTGCGTTCGCTCCAGCTATAGGCGTCGTCCACTTCGCTGGTCAGACACAGGGTGGAAAAGATGGCGCTGTAAGAGCGGGCGTGGACCGCTTCCATAAACCCGATGTTGGAGAGCACGGCCTCCTCATGCGGCGTCAACGCATCGGCCATCAGCGCAGGTGCGCCCTGGGTATTCTGCAATGTATCCAGCAGCGTCAGGCCGGTAAACACGCGCAGCGTGAGTTGACGTTCGATGTCGCTCAATTGCGCCCAGGACGGCATATCGTTGGACAGCGCGATTTTCTCCGGCAGCCAGAAATTGGTGGTCAGCCGGTTCCAGACCTCCAGATCCTTGTCATCCTGCGGGCGATTCCAGTTAATGGCCTTCAGGGGCGAAAGCGGACTCATGCAGTTATCTCCGTTGTTCATGTGGTGCAGCAGCGTGTATTAGAGCGAGCAGGACACACAGCCCTGAATCTCGGTGCCTTCCAGCGCTTTTTGGCGCACGCGAATGTAGTACAGGGTCTTGATGCCTTTTTTCCAGGCGTAGATCTGCGCTTTGTTGATATCGCGGGTGGTGGAGGTATCGGGGAAAAATAGCGTCAGCGACAGCCCCTGATCGACATGACGGGTCGCCACGGCATAGGTGTCGATAATTTTCTCCGGGCCGATTTCATAGGCGTCCTGATAAAAGCGTTGGTTGTCGTTGGTCATGTACGGCGCAGGGTAATAAACTCGCCCCAGTTTGCCTTCCTTGCGGATTTCGATGCGCGAAACAATCGGGTGGATGCTCGCCGTAGCATGATTGATATAGGAAATCGAACCGGTGGGCGGCACTGCCTGCAGGTTTTGATTGTAGAGCCCGTGGCGCATCACCTGCGCTTTCAGTGTCAGCCAGTCTTCCCGTAAGGGAAGCGCAATGCCGGCGGAAGCGAACAGGTCACGCACGCGTTCCGTGGCCGGTTGCCACTCCTGCGACAGATAACGATCAAAAAACGCGCCGCTGGCGTACTGCGAATCAGCGAAACCAGCGAAGGTTTGGTTATGCTCCTGTGCCAGCAGGCTGGAGGTGTGCAGGGCGTGATACGTCACGGCATAAAAATAGAGGTTGGTAAAATCCAGCGCCTCTTCCGAACCGTAAAACAGCCCTTCACGCGCCAGATAGCCGTGCAGGTTCATCTGCCCGAGCCCGATGGCGTGAGACTCAGTATTGCCGTTGGCGATAGACGGCACCGCGCCGATATGGCTCATATCGGACACGGCTGTCAGCGCCCGCACGGCAATTTCCACTGAACGGGCCAGGTTGCCGCCATCCATCACCCGGGCAATATTGAGCGACCCGAGGTTACAGGAAATGTCCTTCCCGACCTGACGATAATTCAAATCTTCCTGATACTCGCTGGCGCGGCTGACCTGCAGAATCTCCGAGCACAGGTTGCTCATGGTGATGCGCCCGGCCACCGGGTTGTGGCGGTTCACGGTATCTTCGAACATCAGGTAGGGATAACCGGATTCAAACTGGATCTCGGCCAGCGTCTGGAAGAACTGACGGGCGTTGATGGCCCACTTGCGAATCCCGGGGTGACTGACCAACTCGTCGTATTTTTCGCTGACGCTGATTTCCGACAGCGGCATGCCATACACCCGCTCAACGTCATAGGGTGAGAACAGGTGCATATCCTGATTGGCGCGGGCCAGACGCAGTGTAATATCCGGAATGACCACCCCCAGCGACAGGGTTTTGATGCGAATTTTTTCGTCGGCGTTTTCCCGGCGAGTATCAAGAAAGCGCAGGATATCCGGATGATGGGCATGCAGATAAACCGCTCCGGCCCCTTGCCGGGCGCCGAGCTGATTGGCGTAGGAAAAGGCGTCTTCCAGCATTTTCATGATGGGGATGATGCCGGATGACTGGTTTTCGATGCGTTTTATCGGCGCGCCGGTTTCACGGATGTTGGTCAGCATAAAGGCTACGCCGCCGCCGCGTTTGGAGAGCTGCAGCGCGGAATTGACCGCCCGGCCGATGGACTCCATGTTGTCCTCAATACGCAGCAGAAAGCAGGACACCAGCTCGCCGCGCTGCTGTTTGCCGCAATTGAGGAAGGTCGGCGTGGCAGGCTGGAAACGACCGCTCATCATTTCATCCACCAGTTGGCGCGCCAGTTGGACGTCGCCCCGCGCCAGCGTCAGCGCCACCATGCAGACCCGATCGTCATAGCTTTCCAGATACTGGCTGCCGTCGAAGGTTTTCAGCGCATAGCTGGTGTAAAACTTGAAGGCGCCCAAAAAGCTCTGGAACTGGTAGCGATGTTTGGCCGCGCGCTGGAACAGATCGGCGATGAAGTCAGGCTGGTAGCGCGTCAGCACCTGGGGTTCGTAATACCCTTCCTGTTGCAGCCAGCGCAGTTTCTCTTCCAGAGACGGGAAGCGGCGGGTGCGCGGCAGCACGTGATCGCGGAAATAGGCCTGAATCGCCTGTCGATCCTGTTCAAACTGAATACGGCCATCGGCGTCATAAATGTTCAGCATGGCGTTGAGCGCATGGTAATCCAGCTGGCTGGAAGGCGCTTCGGTCAGGAATTCTGCTGTAGCCAAAATTGGGTCACTCCTCTGCGTACGTTGTCTACATCTTCCGGGGTGCCAGACAGCTCAAA